>JACPPD010000010.1 GCA_016191145.1 Ignavibacteria bacterium | reverse complement strand
TGGTCGGTAACCTGCTCGCCCATTGCCACTCTATTGGCAATATGTTTTGGCAGTGTGGAGTGCAGGACGGCCATGAATTTCTGATGTTCCTTTTCTCGGGCGTCGATCTCTCGCTGTTTCTCCTGCAGGGTAAGTTTTATTGTTGTTTCCCTGCCGTTGATTTCCTCATGAATGCGTGTGAATTCGTTGTTGTGTTCGATGTATCCGGCAAAGTCGTTCCGCTTCTGACACAGATCTCGCATTTGCTTGTGGATGCCTGCCTGATCGCGCATAAGAGAATGCTGGCGCGCCGTTTCCAGTGCAGAACTCAATGTGTGCATAGCATCGTCAACCTTCCCGTGGTGTTCCTGGATTGAGGCACGGGCAGTTTCTCGAATAGTCAGCGTTCCTGGGTCGTCAATTTGAATAGTGTCCATCGAGGCGAGCAGGGCTTCAGCTTCGGCATGTGTTGCTGTGTTGATCAACGCCAGTATGATATTGCCAGTGACCAGGGCTACGCACCTGCTGTCACCGAGTTCCTCATATACAGCCAAGGCACGGTGGTGGTTCTCAAGTGCTTGAGGGTAATTGTCCATATAATGGTACACGCTGCCGATGTTGCCGGTGATCCCTGCCACACCCAGTCGGTCACCTAGTTCTTCATACAGGGCAAGGGCGCGGTGGTAATGCTCCAGCGCCTTAGGGTAGTTACCCGCTTCACTATACAAGACGCCGATGTTGCTGGTAACCCTCGCAATTCCCAGTCGGTCACCTTGTTCTTCATGCAGGGCAAGGGCGCGGTGGTAGTGTTCCAGCGCCTTAGGGTAGTTACCTGTTTGTTCGTATACGAGGCCGATGCTGCCGGTAACCCTCGCAATACCCAGTCGGTCACCTAAATCTTTATGCAGGGCATATGCGCGGTGGTAGTGCTCGAGCGCTTCGCGGAAGTTGCCTGTCAACCGGTTTGCTAAACCAAGTGCAAGCTCACAAAGAGCTCTGGCTTCGGCTGTACCAATCTCTTCAAGTTCTGTGGCGCATTGCTTCAGGGCTGCAGCTTCTCCCAGGCTTATGGCGTTGCTGACGGCTTGCTTAAGTTCTTCGAGGGTGCGCTTACTCATGATTAGGATGGCTCTTTTCAGGCGATTATAAACAAAGTTACCTCCCGCGGCAAGTTACCCGGCAGCATATCTCTCCCGGCATGTTACCCGGCAGCATATCTCTCCCGGCAAGAATTTATCAAGATGGTTTTCTTAACAAATCTTTCTGTTTCCCACCCACCGAAATAATCGTGCAAAATCAATTCAAACATTTCCCAATACATTATGGCTATTATCCCTTGCACGGATCGTGGCCGTGTCCGCCCATAAATATCCGAACGGACCTTACATTTGGCAGCTTACCCCTCGATGATATTGTAGATCTCAGTGACGGATGGCACAGCCTCGACACCTAATTCCTGCAGCGTCGGTACGAGCTTGGCACCAAAGGCATCAAGCGTGGCCTGACTTTCGAAGACGTCAATTACCTGTAAATGCTGCTTGTCGCCATAGCAGACGTGATAGATGCGTCCGTCGGGTGCTCCCTGACCAATTTCCGCAAGGCGACGTATGATCTCATCGTACTTCGATGAGCTCATGCCCTGCAAATCAAACTTTACTAGTATTGCCATTTTGTTTACTTCCTTCCTTAATGTTATTGACTAATAGTATCCAACCCATGCCGGGTTAGAATAGCAGACAATGGAACGATACTTACAATACCGTGGCAGCAAAAGTATTTCATTTTTTTAAGAAATGCTCGCTTCTGGCCTGCGTAGCGTTCCAGCCGGTATTCATAACAGTTTCTGTGGAAACGTGCCCAAGACTTCGGATTAAAGGCTAGTTGGGTGGAGATCTTCCGGATTCAAACCCGCCTAACTAATCTTTCAAAATCAGTTCAGATATTTTCAAATACTTGAGAGTAAGTATCCATTGCATGGATCGTGCGGAGAGGGTGGGATTCGAACCCACGATAGAATTGCTCCTATAACGGTTTTCGAGACCGCCCGATTCAACCGCTCTCGCACCTCTCCGTTGTAAAGCGGTAAACCTCAAATTTACATACATTGGCTGTCCCAACGCGTATCATTGTATATGCGGCCTGCGTTCTTCCTGTGCCTAACCCTCGCACTCGCCATCCTGCTGTACGACAGGGTGGATTTCATCGGTGCTCAATCGTCTATCGACCTTCAACACTACAGGTTAATGGCTCAGGCTGCACCCGCCTTCCTTCAGCACGAAGATGCTCCGTTCGTCTATCGCCCACTTCCACCATGGATTGCAGGCATTATGGGACGTCTGGTAGGGGGCGATGTAAACGGGTTCTTTGTGGTATCTATCGTAGTCGTGCTTGTCGGTGCATACTCAGTGGTGGTGTTCTTAAAGAAACATGGTGTATCGGAACCGACGTCGACGATGCTGGCTTCTGTTTCTATTCTCAGCCCGTCTGTTTTTGGCGGCTCGGTGTTCAATCCGTTCCAACTAACGGATGCAATGGGTATTACACTAATCATACTCGGCCTGATGGCGTTAGAAAATGAATCGTGGCCGATGTTTGGATTGTGTCTGCTGCTGGGCGCCCTCACACGCGAAACCGTATTGCTGTTAGTCCCGCTTGCAATTATGAAACGCAATCTGATGCTGATGCTGGCCTGCCTTCCGGCCATTGCTGTTGCTGTTGGTATACGCGAGTGGGCAATCGTTCATAATGAAGGATGGACGCTTTGGGGTAATCTGGAAATTTATTTACAAAAGGCTACGTCCGCAAAAGTCTGGTATCGGATACTCATCAATGCCTTTGCGCCAATTTCGCTCCTACCATTGGCTGTTGCAGCAGTTTCGTGGAATACGCTGAAGAAACATGTGCATGTTTTCGTTCTTGCCGCGATGATCGGCGCTTCGGTGTTTGTGGGCGCCGATGTGGAAAGGCTTCTTGGTCCAGCGTTTATTGCCGTTGCCCTTGCTGCGGGAGCCATCGTAGATAATATCCGCCACAGAAAAATATTAATATTACTTACTATCGTGTTTGCCATCACACCTCTGTTTCATCCTGTCTATGCGCGGTTCGATGTGTTCACAAAAGAAGTATCGTATGCGGTTAGTTTTCTGTGCACTGCTGCATTGGCTATTGTAACGTTCTTTACTTATCGCTCCGAGGTTTCGAGCTCTTCTCTGAGCAGACAATAACTTTCATATCGCCCTGCGTCGATTTCCCCACCCTCAACCGCCTTCTTCACCTCACATTCAGGTTCGTGAGTGTGTGTGCAGGGAGTGAACTTGCACTGTTGGATGTATGGCATAAATTCAGCGAAGTACCATTGCAGCTCATCTGCATCAAGTTCCCAAATGCCAAATTCTCTTATGCCCGGACTGTCTACAACATATCCGCCAGAACTCAGAGGCAGTAACTGCGCAGCAGAAGTTGTGTGCTTTCCCCGCTCATATTTTCTGCTGATATCGCCAATGCGCTGATCGGTGTGCGTTAGGGCATTGATGATCGAAGATTTTCCAACACCGGACGGCCCGCTGAGGAGCGTGGATAAGCCGGAGAGTCTGTTCGACAATTCCTGTAGCCCCTGTCCTGTAAGGACACTAATAAAGTGAACAGGAATTCCCAATGGACCTGAATATGGTGCGAAGTCCTCTTGTATGTCTTCGAAAAAGCCCTCAGGTATCAGGTCAATTTTATTCAAAACTACTATTGGCGTTAGGTCGCCCTTGTCTGCGGCAATTAAATATCGGTCTATCAGACGCCGATGATATGGCGGTTCAACAAACGAAACAACAATACAAAGCTGGTCTACGTTTGCAACAACAACCTGTTCGCGCAATTCTTTCCCTGCTGCGCGCCTGGACAGAAGTGTTCGACGCTCGTCAACCTTGACAATACTTCCCGCTGGCATATTTGAGGAGATGTGTTGGGTTTCCTCTACCACCCATACAGCATCGCCGACGGCTATCAGCGTCCCCGAATGCGGAACATTTACTATACCCGAAACAACACAGTGCCAAAACACACCATTCACATCAACAAGCCAGTCTGGTCCAAGGGCACGTATTACCAGCCCCCTTACAGCTAACTGCGTAAGTTCCTTACCCTGCTTGATTAACGTGCGTGTTCTGTATTGGCTTTTTGCCACATGCCTGGTGCGCACTTTGAAGCTGTCGTCACCATCATCCTCGGTCGGCCGAGACTTCTTCCTCGTCATGCAGTGTGGTTCATGCTGATTGACTGATGATCCATGAAATCGTATCTTTAAGGCAGTTGCTCAAAATAATAGGAATCCGTTGAACTATCGGTGGATATTCCAAGAACGTATCGATGAAAATGCTGTCCAGAACCTAACCAACATACTCCACGTCCCCACACCCATTGCCAGGGTGTTGGTTGGGCGTGGATTCGACACTGTCGACGCTGTAAAATCCTTCTTTTCGCCCGATCTTTCAACCCTGCATTCCCCTTGGTTGATGGATGGCATGGAGACGGCAGTTGGCAGATTGGAACGGGCCGTTCGGGATGGTGAACGAATCTGGATCCACGGTGACTACGACGTGGACGGCACATCGAGTACAGCCATGATGCTTCGTTTCCTGCGGAAACTTGGCGCCGAGGCTGATTACTATATCCCCAACAGGCTGGATGAAGGGTTCGGCTTTACTACTCAGAGCGTTGAACGTTCTATCATTTTTGGCGCCAGCGTAATCGTTACCGTCGACGTTGGCATCACAGGCTTCAAAGCCGTAGACTACGCCAACGCACACGGCATTGATACCATCATTTGCGACCACCACCAGGCAGCAGCAGAGGGACTCCCTAATGCCTTCGCTGTGCTCGACCCTATTAAACCCGGATGTTCTTATCCCTTTAAGGATCTCGCTGCATGCGGCGTTGCATATAAACTCATTTCTGCAATGTGTGAGAAAAGGGGCGAACCAGACGCTGCACACGAATACCTGGATTTTGTTGCCATCGCGTCCGCTGCCGACATCGCTCCCCTTGCTGATGAAAACCGTGTGATGAGTACTTTCGGACTTCTTAAATTAAATGAGCATCCAAGGCCTGGGCTGAAGGGACTGATTGATTGTGCTGGACTCACCGTTGGACAGCTCACCAATGCAAGCATCATCTTTGGCCTTGCTCCTCGCATCAATGCTGCAGGAAGACTCGGCGACCCCCGACGTGCAGTTGAAATGATGATTCAGGACGATGAACTTATTGCCTTCCGTATCGCCCAGGAACTCGAACATGATAATCGGAAACGCCGCGCAATCGATGAAGAAACGTTCGAAGAAGCCGCAGTCCAGGCCGAAGAGTTTTTACGAAACGGCGAAAACCGTGCACTCATTCTCCATAGCAATCACTGGCATGCCGGCGTTATCGGCATTGTTGCTTCACGGTTGGTTGAACGATTCCACGTCCCAGCGGTAATGCTGACGACGATCGATGGCATAGCTAAAGGGTCGGCTCGATCGGTTAAGGACTTCGACGTTCACAATGCCCTTAGGTCTTGCGAAGACTTGCTTATTGAGTTTGGCGGGCATAAACATGCTGCAGGACTTTCTCTTCCAGTGGAAAACATTGGTGAGTTGCGGCGCCGGTTTGAAACAATGGCCCGTCAGTTCTTACCCAATGAACAGCTTGCACCGGAAATCTTTATTGATGCAGAATTGCAACTGAATGAATTATCACCAAATTTTATCAAGCATTTAATAAAGTTTGCACCTTATGGACAGACCAATCATCGTCCGGTTTTTGTGACGAAAAATGTGGTGTCTGCCAACGGGGTGAAAATTGTGGGGAACAACCATCTCAAGTTCCGCGCACTTCAAAATAATTTTGCTATCGATGCTATTGCATTTAATCTCGGTCACAAATTCAACGATTGCAGCAACGGGAAAATGTTTTCTGTTGTCTATACAATCGAAGAAGGGTCAGTAAGCGGCACGTCTGTCCCTCAACTGAGAATCAAAGATATCAGACCTGAATAAACCACCAGACATTGGTTACAACGCCAGACCATGTTGTAAGTCCACTGCATGCCCTCGATGTTACGGAAGTATCGGAGTGTGTTGTTGGCAATCTCGACGTCCCGGAATTAGCCATTCTGCGCCGCCTCTCGCCCCGGCAGATTTCTGAGTCTGCCGTGCGTGGCTTTGTTGTAAACGCAATCTTCGACATCCTTACCAGCAAGCCCGATGCAGCTGATTCTGCATTAATCGACGAGGCCATGCAGCTGCGTCCTCTGAGCCTTGCGGCAGTTGGAAAAGATGTGGATATCGATACCGTCAGGTCACTGATTCCACGTTTCAGAGATGCACTAACGCGTTGGAAATTAAACAAAATAGTTGTTGAACCTCATGTAATTTCACGAACCTGGGGGTTGCAGGGAAGGTTCGACATTCTTGTGGAAAACCATGAATATGTCGACCTTATTGAAATGAAGTCTGGGTCGGTACCTCACAACTCGATTCGGCCAAACCACATGGCACAGGCGGCCGCGTATGCACTGCTCTTTTCAGAGTTGGAAAGCAAGCCGCTCAGGTCTGTACAGGTTTGGTACGTTGCTGCAGACAACGGACAATTCAGGACTATCGGTGCCAACGACCTAAGACGAATGCAGAAGCGAATTCTCGGCATCAGAAACCGCATCGTCGAGTTTGAACAGCAGCTTGCAGAAAGAGACTTTTCATTATTACGCAAGTTCAACGGCAGCCTGTTTACAGGGGTCGGTTTTGCCGCAGAACTCGAAGCAATGTTCGCCGACGTGTATCGCACCGCCGATGCCACCAGCAGGACACTTGTGCAAGCTTGGATTTCGTTTCTTATGAATGAACAAATCGCTGCCAGAGATGGAAACATTACGTCCGACTCGAAGGGAATAGCGGATCTGACGCTGAACCTCGAAACCTCCGATGTTGAAAGGATGCATTTGTCGTTCGATGCTTTACAGCAGCTATCACACACGCCGTTGCGCCGTGGCGACCCGGTAATCATACAACCCCAGGGTGAATCACGCCGAATGATGCTGAAAGGTTCAATACGTCAGATCAGCAATTATTCGATAGGTGTGACGCTTCGAAATAAGCAGGCACAAATTGATCCTGTAAATATTTTTAGAATCGACTATGATGGTTCCGACGCAAGCGCTCGAAGTCTGCTTCCATCCGTCATAAAATTTCTTGGTTCACCGGAATCAATTCGTCGGCGTATTATCGGAGACATTCCGCCAATTCTTCCCGAACCAGCGCTTGTTACCGAGGCCAATCTCTTTCCGGATCAGCGAGCAACGATCAGCGAAGCCCTTGGGTCAAAGGGGCTGTACTTTATTCAGGGCCCTCCAGGAACTGGCAAGACGCAGGTGATTCTCAAGACTCTTGTTCATCGGCTTCTCGACGTAAATAATGAGCGCCTTCTCATTGTTGCATACACCAACCGCTCAGTAGCCGAAATCTGCGATGCCCTCAGCGGAATAGATTATCTGCGGCATGGAAGTAAGGACGGCATGCTTGCCTCCAGCCTTCACGAACACGGAATTCCCTTCCTTGCCCACGCTATGTCGGCGCGGGAGTTAGCAGATCGCATTACGAAGTGTAGGTGCATTGTGTCAACAATTCATAGCCTCCACAGTTCACCCGAAATCATGATGTTCGGCGAATTTTCGACCCTCATCGTCGACGAAGCATCGCAGGTACTCGACACTCACATCGTTGGTCTTCTGTCGCAGGTTAGGCGTTCAATACTTATTGGAGATCAGTGTCAACTGCCGGCTGTTGCTTCGCAATCAGCATCGACACTCAGCATCGGCACTCCCCTGCTTAACCACCTGGGCATCTCGAACCTCAGTCGTTCTTATTTCGAGCGCATGGTTCAGCTCTATAAAAACAATGGATGGAAGGGGGCTTTTTCAGCCTTGTCATCGCAGGGACGTATGCATGCCGACGTGATGAGGTTCCCATCTGCAGAATGCTATAGTAATCGACTACAGACCATTCACGCGTGGCAACAGGAGCTTACACCTACTCCATGGCATTCAGTTGCACCAAGCCGCTCCATGTTCATCGACGTCACCGAGCCCCCTAACAATCAATGCAATGCAGAAGCGCAGAAATTGGCTTCCATTGCCGCAGAAATCGCAGATCTCGCTGCTGCCGTAGGTGAGTTCTCGATTGGAATCATCACACCATTCAGGTCTCAAAACACGCTCGTAACCTCGTTACTCCGCAAGGATTTGCAGAGTCAGATAACCGTCGACACCGTTGAACGGTTTCAGGGCAGCCAGCGCGACGTAATTCTCTACGGCACAGCCGTTGCAACAGTGGACGAATTTGACTCAATACGGTCGGAGTGCAATATCGACGGGAAGGTGATCGACAGGAAGCTCAATGTTGCTGCCACGAGAGCACGTCACCAGTTTATTTTATTCGGCCGTAGCAATATCCTTTCACTATCACCATCCTACAACCGATTCATACAATTCACCTCAACCGTAACGAAAGCCGACCTATCCTGAACAAATAATAACACTTGCATGGTATCTGATTTTCCGTATCTTGCCAGCCTTACTTTTCACATTTCCTCGTGAGAGGCAATTATGCGATCTGTTCCGGCTATACTGATCGCTTGTATCTCACTCGTTACTGTTGTGAGGGCGCAGCAACGAATTGAGTTATCAAGCGGTACCGCTTTACAAGTTCGAGAGATTAGCTCTTCATTTATCGATCCGCATGCACTTGCAATCGACCCCGAAGGTTTCATCTGGGCAACCGACCGTGAGACAGGTATAGTTTGGCGTATCAGTCCCTCTGGAGTTTCTTCATCGGTAGGCTCCGTTGCCTTACCACGCGATCCCAAGAATCAGCTACTTCGTGCGGGCTTGTTTGGTATTGCAATCGACCCAGATTTCATCACAGGCTCTCCGTATGTGTATCTCTCGCATACTGCACTGAACAACAAGCTCGTTATCACAAAACGTTCCTTTGATGGAATTAAGCTTGGCGATCCCCAAACATTAATGACGATTGACAATGTGCCGCGCCGCAATGGGCACTCCATGCTCATGCTGGCCGACGGCACACTCCTGATAAGTGTTGGTTCGTTCGACAATTCAGATCCAACAACACCCGGCAAGCTTACAGGTAAGCTTATCAGAATGAATCGGGATGGGACGGCAGCAGAAAGTAATCCTTTTTACAATGCCGCACAACCTCAAAGTCCTAACAGCTACGTATACGTATATGGACAGAGGCAGACCGCAGGTATGACGCAGATCGGCGGCAATCACGCTACACTGGCTGGTGCCATGTACTCGGTAGAGCCAGGTGCATATTCCTTCGACGAGATCAATCGCATAGTCCCCGGTTCCGATTACGGATGGCATAAAGCTGCAGGCTTCTGTAAGGGCGAGAATCGTGGCACGCAATGTCCGGAGGCAACGTTTAAGCACACGCCTTCATCCGTGGCATTCTATGGATCTGACGCCATCCCTGACTGGAAGAATTCTCTACTGGTAGGAACTATCGGATGGGATGGAATGGTAGTCGCAGATCTTAATGATGACGGGTCCGTTTCAAATATTGATCCAACGCGGCCAAGCGATGATGTGATGGTGACTGATGAAGACCACCTTATTGCGTTTTCACACAATTCCGAACTCGAACGCATCCGAGATATTAAAGTAACTGACGATGGTCGGATTGTAATGGCATTGATAACGCTTGGCGAATCGCGACATGGCCGAATCGTGATGCTTGAAAATCCCGCTGTCCATTTTCCCACTTCGGTTAACGAAGAGCGCCTCTTGGCAGGTGCGTTCCGCTATGGACCGAACCCAATGTATGATAAACTGAACGTGGAAATCGTACATCCATTTGCAGGAGCGTGGACACTTCGGTTAACCGATATGCTTGGCAATACCGTTGCAACCGAACGGTTTGATGCAAACACATCAAACGTATCACTGCCAACGTCGGCATTGTCGGTTGGCGCATATATGATTACTGTTGCCGACGGTACCAAATCATTCTCAGCGGCAGTTGTCAAGTAGCTTGTTCGTTCTACTGGCGTAGATTCTCAAAAATTTTACTAAAAGAATCACCCCCTGCTGTAACAGACAGGGGGTGTTACTTTTGCAGTATGTCCGGACATTCAAAATGGGCTAACATCAAGCATCGGAAAGCGGCTGTCGATGCAAAGCGAGGCAAGCTTTTCACCAAGGCTTCCAAGGAGATCATCGTGGCTGCACGTTTAGGTGGTGCCGATCCTGATGCGAATGCGCGCTTGCGCATGGCCATCGACAATGCACGGGCAGTTTCGATGCCGATGGACAATATCAAGCGAGCAATTCAGCGAGGTACGGGAGAAATCGAAGGTGCAACGTACGACGACATTCTTCTGGAAGGGTATGGTCCCGGTGGCGTCGCCATTCTGGTTGAATGCACAACGGAGAACCGCAATCGAACGGTGCAGGAAGTACGTGCAACATTTTCGAAATACGGCGGCAACCTCGGCGAGACAAATTCCGTCGGGTGGAATTTTAGTCGTTCCGGTGAAATCCATGTAGAGTCAAACGCATCGGAGGACGAACTGCTGGAGATAGGGATCGAAGTTGGCGCAGCAGATGTTATACAAATTGATGATGGAGCCATCATCCACTGCCGTCCCGATCAATTAGGTACCGTTGCCAAGTCTCTTGTGCAAGCTTCTGTGTTTACATCCGGCCAACGAGACATACGCATAATTGGTCAGCGTTTGGTTTACCAGCCCAACACGACAGTTGAGATTACCGATACAGACATTGCCTCGAAGCTCATCAGCATGCTTGATGTATTCGATGAAAACGACGATGTTCAGAATGTTTACAATAATGCCGAGATCGACGACGAGGCAGTCGAAAGCGCGGGTTAATCCATGCGTATCCTTGGTATCGATCCTGGTTCGGTTGTCTGCGGATATGGAGTCATCGACGTAAGGGGTTCTGCCATCACCCTTGTTGAGTTTGGCGTCGTTCATGTAAAGCGTTACAAATCGCATTTCCCCGAACGCCTGCGTGAAATCCACGAACGTCTCGGCTCCGTTATTCAGCGTTCCGTGCCGGACGAATGCGCACTCGAAATGGTTTTTCACTCCAAGAATGTCAAATCGCTCGTCCAGCTTGCTCACGCTCGGGGAGTGGCAATGCTAGCGTGTGCAGAAGGCGGTCTGCTACCCACTGAATACACACCGATGCAAATCAAACGAAGTGTAACGGGAAGGGGCAGTGCATCGAAGGTTCAGGTAAGCCACATGGTAAGCTCAATCCTCAAGCTCACCGAATCACCCGAATTTCTCGATGCCACGGATGCCCTTGCCGTAGCCATTTGTCATGCAATCAACATGGGCCGGCCCACACCAATCATCAAGCATCGGAAGCCCGGTGGTCGGAGAGCTGCATGGTCGGAATTCGTGCAGCGCAGGAAAAGGTAGCCGTGCCTCAATTACCTTGAACTTGCCGGGAGGCATATGCTGCCGGGTAACATGCCGGGAGACATATGCTGCCGGGTAACATGCCGGGAAAGATTCATCAATAGACCCTTAACCTGTTGTAACTCAAAAACAGTGGCGCTCTCAACTGAAGATGTTTCCCAAAATGAGATCTTACCAAAGAAAATAGATATGCCTCTGCGTCGGCTGTGTATTGGTATTTTTGCCGTCTGAATTCAACACAACTTGTCTATCACTCTTTTTGGAACTGTAGAGGATTTCATGTCTATCCGCATTGCCATCAACGGTTTTGGCCGAATCGGTCGGCTTGTTTTTAGAATCATCAAGGACAATAATCTGGATGTCGACGTAGTGGGGATTAACGACCTTACCGACGCAAAGACACTTGCCCATCTTCTCAAATTTGATTCAACACACCACCGCTTTAGTGGTGTTGTAAGCATCGATGGCAACAACCTTATCGTAAACGGCGATAAGACTGCAATTACGGCCGAAAAACAAATTGAAAATCTTCCGTGGTCAGATATTGATATCGTCGTTGAGTCAACCGGAAAGTTTACAACCAAGGCCGACTGCGAAAAACATCTTAAGCATGCAAAAAAAGTAATATTGACGGCACCTGCAAAGGATGCCCTCGATGCGTCTGTAGTTCTCGGCGTTAACGAAGACCTCCTCACAGGCAAGGAAAAGACGCTCTCAAATGCGTCGTGCACAACAAACTGCCTCGCTCCTATGGTAAAGGTGTTGAATGATGCTTTTGGCATCGAGCGCGGATTCATGACAACTGTTCACGCATACACTAACGACCAAAACATTCTCGACCTTCCACATAAGGACCTGCGCCGTACACGAGCTGCTGCTATGAACATCATACCAACCACAACAGGTGCAGCTAAGGCAGTTAGCGAGGTGATACCGGAAGTAAAAGGACGTCTCGATGGTTTGGCATTTCGTGTTCCGGTTTCAGATGGCTCTGTTACCGACCTAACGGTTGTATTGTCCAAAACGCCATCCAAGGATGATGTAAATGCAGCATTTCGCGAGGCTGCCAATACGTCGATGCTGGGAATACTAGAGTATACGGAGGATCAATTGGTTTCCAGCGACATTATTGGTAATTCCCATTCTTGCATTTTTGATTCTAGCCTCACGATGGTTAGCGGGAACACCGTTAAGGTTGTTGGCTGGTACGATAACGAATGGGGATATTCCAACCGCATCGTCGACTTGCTGATGAGGGTGGCACGGTGATCAGGTCGATTAATGACGTTGATGTAAGGGGCAAAAAAATATTGACAAGAGTTGATTTTAACGTCCCCCAAGATGAACAACGTCGCATCACCGATGACACACGGATCAGTGAATCGCTTCCAACAATTGAATCTATTGTTTCACGCGGTGGCATACCCGTTCTCATGTCTCACCTGGGAAGACCAAAAGGTAGACGCGACGAAAAATATTCTCTGAATCCGGTTGCTGAGCGCCTTGCGGACTTAACACACAGAGAAGTTCTGTTTGCACCAGACTGTATTGGTAAAGAAGTTGAAGATCTTGTCCGGACCGCGGAGCCAACTCAAATCATCCTGCTGGAAAACCTTCGGTTTCATGCCGAGGAAGAAGACAACGATCCTGTCTTTTGCAAGTCGCTGCGTGGGTTGGGCGATGTGTATTGCAACGATGCTTTTGGAACAGCACACAGAGCACATTCCAGCACGAGCGGAGTAGCAGCTTTGTTCGACACAGTTTGCGCCGGATTGCTGATGCTGAAGGAGTTGCAATATCTAGGTAGCGCTCTCGAAAAGCCACAGCGTCCATTCGTCAGCATCCTGGGAGGTTCAAAGATCAGCGGCAAAATCGACGTAATCTCCTCACTGCTTAGGAAGTGTGATTCAATTCTTATCGGCGGAGGAATGATGTATACATTCCTGAAAGCAATGGGAAAGGAGATCGGAACATCGATAGTCGAGGAAGATCGAATTGAAATTGCGAAGACCCTCCTCGATACAGCACGGACACTGGGTGTTAATCTTGCTGTACCAGTCGACGCAGTTGTGGCTGATTCGTTTTCCAACGATGCGAAAACGCAAATGGTTGACGTTGATCACATACCGTCGAATTGGATGGGAATGGATATAGGTCTATCAACAGTTGAAATGTATACTTCGTTAATCGCAAACGCAGGTACTGTTGTATGGAATGGTCCGATGGGTGTATTCGAAATGCCTAATTTTTCGCACGGAACGAGAGCTGTTGCCAACGCAATGGCCGAAGCAACAAGAAAGGGATCAATTACCATAGTTGGAGGAGGAGACAGTGCAGCTGCCATTTCGCAATTCGGTTTATCTACGTCCGTCACACACGTTTCTACGGGCGGTGGAGCCTCTCTTGAATTCCTCGAAGGAAAAACGCTGCCCGGTGTTGCAGCATTAAACAAATAACTCATGTCACCTGCTTTTCCCGGCGGACGCGGTTTTAGCGTCTTCCCACCATTTATAAAATTTCTTCTCTTCGTTAATGTTGGAATATTCCTTTTAACGAGCATGTTCTCTGTGGGGCTCACCTATCAAGGCGTTTCGTTAAGCGACACGCTGATAAGTATGTTTGCCTTGTGGCCTCTCGACAGAGGATTTATGCCTTGGCAGGTGATAACCTATCAATACCTCCACGGTGGATTCGGGCACATTTTCTTCAACATGCTTGCACTCTGGATGTTTGGCATGGAGCTCGAGAATATTTGGGGCACACGGAGATTTGCTACCTACTATACTCTTGCAGGAGTCTCGGCTGCAATTGTCCATATCATCATTTCACCGATGCTCGGTTCGGCTGCAGCTCCAACTGTAGGCGCATCCGGTTCAATCATGGGTGTGCTGCTGGCGTTTGGACTCATCTTTCCCGATAGGCCTGTAATGATGTTTCCAATCTTTTTTCCAATACCTGCAAGAATTTTCGTTCTGATGTACGCAGCTCTCGATCTTGTGCTTGGTGTTACCAGTTCCGGCGATGGTGTTGCTCACTTTGCCCACCTCGGCGGAGCCTTGGGTGGTTTCCTGATGCTGAAGTTTGGCGAGCCCCTGTTTCGAGTGATTGAGCGTAAAGGCTCTGCACGCAGCCGACGTCGGCCACAATACGTCGAAGCTGAGTTTCGCGACCTCCCAACTGAGCCACTCTCTTCGCGCCGATCTCAAACACATTCCCAGCCTGAGCCTCCAGAACCTGCAGGAACGCTAACAAGATTTATCATTGATGGCGAACGCATAACACAAGAGCAAATCGATGCAATCCTCGACAAAATCTCACAGGCAGGGTATCACAGTCTAACTGAAAAGGAGAAGAGAATTCTCTTCGAAGTAAGCCGTCAGATATGACTTTTGCAGCCACCATCGGCATGCGACGACCCACAATTGAAGTGCGAATCGGCGAGCTGTCGGTCGGTTCGATGCACGCCATTCGCGTTCAGTCGATGACGACGACTAACACGATGGACACGCTGGCAACAATCGAACAGACGATTCGGATGATCAACGCCGGATGCGAGCTTGTGCGCATTACAGCCCCCTCAATTAGAGAAGCAAAAAATCTTCAAAACATCCGTGATGGACTTCATGAAAGGGGCTATCATACGCCTCTTGTAGCCGACATACACTTCACACCAAATGCCGCTGAAGTTGCCGCGCGAATTGTAGAAAAAGTTAGGATCAATCCTGGGAATTTCGCCGATAAAAAACAGTTCGCTGTTGTTGAATATGATGATGCATCGTATGCTGCGGAATTAGATCGAATCAGAACCAGGTTTGTACCTCTTGTTCGCATCTGTAAGGAATATGGAACAGCAATGCGTATCGGTACAAATCACGGATCTCTCAGCGATAGAATTGTAAACCGTTATGGCGATAATCCAACTGGCATGGTCGAATCGGCGCTTGAATTCCTCCGTATTGCCGAAGATGAAGGGTACCACAACATTGTCCTTTCAATGAAGTCCAGCAATCCAGTCGTCATGGTTCAAGCTTACAGATTGTTGGCACACCGTTTAACTGAAGAACATTTGAAACCCTATCCGCTCCACCTGGGTGTTACGGAGGCTGGCGATGGTGACGACGGTAGAATTAAAAGCGCAGCTGGTATCGGAACCCTTCTGGAAGATGGTCTTGGCGATACGATACGCGTTTCTCTCACAGAAGAACCCGAAGCGGAGGTTCCTGTGGCCGCGGCTCTGGCACATAGACATCGCAATGTATTTCAAACGTCGCTGCACCCATCATTAGGCTTTCATCGTCGGGTAACAACGCACGTGGCATCAATTGGCGGCGATAACGTTCCCCGCTTATTTGTAGACGTATCGAATGAAAAGGTAAATAATTATAACGATCTGTCTTCGCTTGGTCATGTTTACGATTCCCTATCCGATAAATGGGTGATGCGCGATCAGGCTGCCGAATTCGTATATGTCGGTGCCAGCCCCCTACCATTTATGGCGCCAGGAGGAATTCGACAGGTTGTTGATTTTCCGGCTTGGGTAAATGTGCCGGATAAATTGTTTTGTGTGCCTCTCTTTACCAAGGAACAATATCTTGCCGAAGGCACGCATCATTCAGTTATGAATGTGATTTCTTGCTCTGCAAAAGATTTAACTGATGATTTGATGACAGCAGTTGGGAGCGACCACACAGCAGTTTTGCTTTTACATGGTAACGATTCTTCGTGGTATAGCAACGTACGTTCGGCTTTCCATCGGCTTGAAGACAACGGCGTTCACACACCTGTTGTTGTCCGATATAATCCCTATGCTGCAGATGCCGACGAGTTTTTGTTGAATGCTTCGTCGGATGTTGGCGGCATTTTTATTGATGGATATGGCAACGGTATCATGATTGGCAGACATGTTGCATTGCCTCTGGGAATACTACAGGCAACACGAACGCGAATGACAAAGACTGAATACGTAAGCTGCCCCTCGTGCGGAAGAACAATGTTCGACCTCCAAGAGACAACAAGCCTAATTCGCTCACATACCGATCATCTAAAAAGTGTAAAAATTGGCGTCATGGGATGCATCGTCAACGGTCCCGGCGAAATGGCCGATGCAGATTACGGATATGTTGGCTCTGGACCCGAGCGCATCACCTTGTACAAGGGGCAGACGATCGTCAAGCGCAACGTGCCCACTGCGGAAGCCGTTACAGAGCTGATTAAGATTATTAAAGATGATGGCAGATGGATTGACCGGGAGTAGATAAAACTCGCGGGGAACATGCCAGTCGGCAACTAAAGAAATCATGATGCCGGGTATCTCTTGATACCCGGCATGGTTTTCCGGCTAATTTGCCGCATAAAAAACTGATTTTCTGGCGCAAGAGTTAAAATGAATTTTTGCCATTATCCATAAGAAGCAATAACTTTGATCTTGAGTTGAGCGATGCTCTCTCCCCTGAGTGCCGCGCTAGATGCTCATACCTGGAGTCTTTATTTCTCCGGGTTTTTTTTTGCACTATTCTTCTGCTTAGTTCAGACATAAAAAAGGAGCCCGAAGGGACTCCTTTCAACAATTCAATTGAGTGTAAGGGGCAGGCACGTGTGCAAGCTCGGTGGGCAGTTATTCAGTTGCTTTAACTTCTGGCACTTCGGGTATTTCTGCCGACGGAGTTTCTTCTATATGGGTCTTTGGCGGTGTGCACGTAACGATAACGGCTTCGGGCTTTTCCTCAAACTCCACGCCTTCTACGCTAATATCTTCGATGTGAATCGAAGAATTAATTTGAAGATTTGTAATGTCAACATCGATATGTTCCGGCATCTTTAACGGATCAACAAGCACGTGAGCTTTGTGCATGACGTGTTCAACAATCCCGCCATCTCGGACACCGGCAGAGGTCCCAATGAGGTGAATTGGAATTTCCACTGTGATTTTTTGTCCCGCAGATACACCAAGAAAGTCCAGATGAATGATTTTATCCGTGATGGGGTCAAATGTAACATCTTTTAAAATGCATGGAAGCCCCTTATCATCATCAAATTGCAGACTAACCACCTTAGCCTCTGCAGTATACACGATCGACCGCAGGTCAAGTGTGTCAACAGAGAAATGTATTGGGTCATGACTGTTGGAATAGTACACTCCGGGAACCTTACCTTCGCGACGGAGCTGCTTTGATGCACTCCTGCCAGCCTGCCGCTGTTTTGCTTTGAGAACGATTTGACTCATCTATTCACCCTGGGATATTTTGATATACTCTGTTAGGTCAAGCTCTCGGCCTTTTCAAACAAAGAACTGATTGACTGGTTTTCGTGCGTGCGGATGATTGCTTCGGCAAACAGTCCGGCAACGCTAATGACTTCAATTTTAGGATTTGTGCTTGTTAATGGAATTGTATCGGTGACGAAGACCTTGCTGACTGCGCCAGAGCTGCTTATCTTCCTTACAGCATCATTACTGAATACAGCATGTGTGCACATTCCGATTATGGTCTCGGCTCCATTACCACGAAGCGCCTCGGCACACTTGACGAAGGTGGTTCCGGTGTCGATTAAGTCATCTACGATGATCACATTCCTGCCCTTAACATCGCCGATAATATTCATCACTTCAACGTCGTTATGCTTCGGTCTGCGCTTGTCTACAACCACAAGGTCGATATCATCGCCAAGCATTTTGGCATAGGCGCGGGCATTTTTAACTCCACCCACATCTGGTGATGCAACCACCACGTTACCGAGATCCATTTTTTGAATAACATTGATGGTTACCGACGACGAGTACAAGTGATCCAGTGGGATATCGAAGAAGCCCTGCAACTGCGGCGTATGCATGTCCATGGTGATTACCCGATTGGCTCCTGCCTGCGTAAGCAGATTTGCAACAAGTTTGGCAGTGATGGCCACTCTCGGCTGGTCCTTCCTGTCTTGCCGGGCATATCCGAAGTACGGAATTACGGCGGTAATCCGAAGTGCCGATGCTCTTTTAGCTGCATCGATCAGCAGCAATAATTCCATCAGGTTATCGGACGGCGCAAAAGTCGACTGAACGATATAGAGATCGACACCACGCACGTTTTCTTCGAACTTTACCCATAGTTCCCCATCGGCAAAATTTCGAATGGTTACGTGGGAGAGCTCACGATGCGAAGCCCGTGCGATCTTTGATGCTATTTCCTGATTCGATCGGCCGGAGACGATCTTTACGTCGGCGTTCACGCGTTCCTTTGGAGTGACATTCCTATGCTGGGGCGGCAGGATTCGAACCTACGAATGGCGGAACCAAAATCCGCTGCCTTACCACTTGGCGACGCCCCAAAATTGGTTGATAGTTGAGAGCGATCGGCCTTTGGACCGACCCTGCTGCTAGCGTGTGTCTTGGGCTACAAATGGCAACAATGCCAGGTGGCGTGCATACTTAATGGCACGGGTCAGACGCCGCTGCTGCAACGCCGTAACGCCCGTAATTCTGCGCGGTAGAATCTTTCCCTGATCGTTCGTGAAACGCCCAAGAAATTTGGGGTCGAGATAATCAATCAAGCGAGATTGCTTGAGAGGGTTCGTTCTCTTTCGCGGCTGATTTCGCTTCTGACGAAAAGGTGAATTAATCGTGTTCGGATTGTTGAGAGACGAATCCCGATCTCTCATTCCGTCACGCATTGATGATGATGGTAATGCCACAATTCTCTCCGATTACTTGCTGGTGTCTTTTGCTGTTCGAACGGCCTTCGTCTTCTCCATACGCTTGTTGAAGCGCTCAACCCTGCCTGCCGTATCGACTAGCATTTGCTTGCCGGTGAAAAATGGGTGCGATTTTGAATCGATTTCCAACACAAGACGATCACTCTTAAAACATGACCGAGTCTTGAAAACTGAACCATCTGTCATCACCACTTCAATGGTTTTGTATGCCGGGTGAATTCCTTTTTTCACATTTACCTCGATAGATCCATTTTTTCGATCTGGCCAACATCGTCAACCCGTACATGCCGCTCCATGTACTTTATTGTACCTGCCTCGGAACGGAATGCCTTAATTACTTTAACGTTGACCTTGGTGTCGACGACCTTTTTCTTTGTCTTGTCGCCAAATGTTTGCTGTTTTGCCATGATGGTCTGCCAACGAAATGATGTTGTTTGGGTGAACAACAAAGTTACGGTGTTTCTTCCGATTCAGCAAGGGGCAGCTGTTATCTTCGTAAGACAATGAAGGCAATGAAGTTCGGCGGCGCCGTGCTGGCAAGCGCGGAAGGGTTCCGCCACATGGTTGAGATTCTTAAAGAGGAACAGACACCGTCCCTGGCGGTGGTGAGCGCTTTTGCGTCAGCCACCCGCGACCTGGAATTTGCCGCACGGTTGGCAAGAAAAAATCTGACGACGGAAGCATTCGAACACCTCGATCATATCCTGGAAAATCACCAGAAATTGATACGTCAGGTTCTCCCCGACCCTGCAGCCCGCGCAACTCTCGATGCTCTGCTCGCCGAAGTACATGGGTCTCTCTCGAATTTGTTAAGGGGCATTGCCATTACGCAACAACTCACCAAACGAACGCTCGACCACGTCCTGTCGTTTGGTGAATTGCTTGCTCTGCATATCGCACGGACTGTGGTCGATTACAACGGCATCGACGTTGCCGCGATTAATGCGAGAACGGTTGTTGTTACGAGCGACGAGTTTGGGATGGCTACACCTCTCGTCGAGAAAACGAGGATTCACGTGGAGCGAAACTTGCGTCCCCTGTTAGAATCACATCACGTTGTAATGATTCAAGGATTCATTGGTGCAACGGAAGATGGTACAGTAACTACCATGGGTAAGGAAAGCTCAAACCTTACAGCTACGCTGTTAGGATCGTTATTGAATGTAACAGAAATTATTATCTGGACAGATGTCGAAGGTGTACGCAGTGGCGATCCGGATTTCTGCCGGAATACAAGGGTTCGTCCTTTGCTGTCGTATACCGAAGCTGCACTGGCAGCACAGCATGGCGTAAAGATCCTCTACCCCACGATGATCGCTCCTGCACAAGAATCGCGTATCGCCATTACCATCCGCTCTGCTTCAAAACCGTCGGGTGAATCCACATTAATTGGCACAGAAACCATGAACTCAAAGCCAATTGTGGCAATACAAGCCATTGATGATAACTACTCGAAGATTAATGTTGTCTTTACCACCCTTGACGCTTGGCTACCAGCAGTATCCGAGGTGTCAGCGTCTAAGAATGGCGCAATTAAATCGTTGTCGGGGTCGGATAACGATGCCGTATACACGATTGTCAGCACAAGCAATGATGCAGAGAACATTGCGTCAAACATTCACGATATAATTTTGAGCAAATACAACCACAAATAATTCCTGTCAAAATCACCGGCAAACGTCATGAAAGTCGAACACGACAAGGTTTCGCTAAACGAGTTCACACCCGGTAATACCTATCAGATGGCGTTAAAGGGCAATCCGCTTTATACTGCAGAGGTGTTGAAATTTCATGGGGGATGCTGGGCCACGATCCGTGTAAAGAAAGTGCTCGCGCCCGATGTGCGCTCCAGCTACGTTGAAGGGATGGAGTTCGATATCAAGGTTGCAGAATACGATGTTACAGCGTGCTAATCTTCGTCGATTTTCTCTGCTCCGGCATTGACCTTAGCCATTATTGCATCCATCATTCGCTGTTCCAGGATGCCGTTGCTTACCCAGAAATGGATGGCATTGGTAATGAACTCTTCGAAGCCCGAAACCTCGGCCCTCAAGACGATCTTCGTCTGCCGGACACCTTCTTCCTTAACGTTCACCTTGTACTGGACTCTACCTGCAACCCATATTCCGCCCCGAATCCGCGGGAGTTCACCAAACTGCTCCATATACTTCCGTGTTGAGTCTTCCCCTTTGACGATTACACAGAAATCCGAAACATACAGACCAGTGTAAAATCCGCCCTCCTCTGCCGGTTCGGTAATCTTCTCTGTTTGCGGCCGTGAGCAGCCAAGTTCCTGCATAGAAGTTTTTATGGCATCCCACACTTTGCCAAACGATGCAGATGCTACCTTGGTAAGGATAATTTGTTTTGGCGGTTCGTCGGCAGCGACTGATACAAATGAAAACAGGAATACACTCTGGCATAACAGCAGTGTAAATAATTTCACGCCACAACTCCTCAATATTTCATCAGCAAATTTACTTTCCTGCATCGTTGTCACCAATAATTTTTATGCTGCATTCCGCTCCTCGCCCAACTGAACACTAACCACCTTCGATACCGCAGGTTCTTCCATCGTAATACCATACAGCGTATCTGCCGCCTCCATGGTCTTTTTATTGTGCGTTATCATCAGAAATTGCGTGTTCTCGGAAAACTTCCGTATGATTTTCAGGTACCGGTCAATGTTTGCATCATCAAGAGGAGCATCAACCTCGTCGAGAATACAAAAGGGACTTGGTTTAACAAGGTAGATGGCAAACAACAGAGCGATAGCTGTAAGCGTTTTCTCGCCCCCCGACAGCATTTCAATGTTGTGCGGTCGCTTGCCTCTCGGTTTTGCAATTATTTCAATCTTGCACTCCAACGGATCATGATCATCGGATTCCTCCATCTGCAAATCCGCTTCGTCGTCTTCACTGAAGAGAATCTTAAATAACATGACAAAGTTATCGCGAATGCGGTCAAATGTCGACGTGAACTTTTCTCTGGCAGTCCTGTTGATTTCCGCAATCGTCTCGTTGAGCGTTCGTTCACTCCTTACCAGGTCATCCAATTGCTGAACAAGAAACTGCAATCGTTCGTTTTCCCGCTCATGTTCTTCTAGGGCAAGGAAGTTTACGTTCCCCATGGATGTGAGTTTACGCCTTACCTCCTGCACATCGGCAAGCACCTGTTCGGCAGAGGCTTCCGATTCAGGCAGCACCGGAACGGACGGAATATCGGCTTCGAGTTCTTCCGCTGCTCGGCGTATCATCGACTCAATGCTAACCCGTTTCTCACTATGTTTAATATCGAGTTCATGCATTTCGTTAACAAGTGCCTCAACCTCTTTGCGATGAACCCGAACTCCTTCCGTAGCCGAACGTAATAATGCAGAACATGAAGCAACGTACTGCTCACGGCTTTCGCGTTGACTTTTTGCCGCGAGATGACTTACCTCTCGCTTCTCAGAGTCAATCAGAGCACTGCCACGCTGGCTATTTAAATCATCCAGATCTGCCGATAACTGCATGCGTTCTTCGTTTCGCTGTTCTTCACGCTGCGATATCGACGTACTTTGATTCAGTAAACGCTGTTCGTCGGCCTCCAAGCTTCGCCGTTCACCATCCAGGCGAACAACCATGATGTTAGCCGCATTCCATTCGGAATTCGAAAGGTTTACAGCATGTTCGGCATCCTGAACTGTTTGCGTTGCTGCGTACACTTCGCTGTCCAAACTCGCAACTTCATCGGATAGGGATTTAATTGCATGTTCCATTGACCCGGCATTCTTCTCGACCTGCAACCGTTCCTCTATCCATGCGGCTGCTTCTGCTACCAACTTTGAGTGCTGCACATTAAGGTCTTCAATGCGTGCATCAAACGCTTCGATGCGCTGGTGCATTTCGTTTCGCTCTACTGCTGCATGCCTTACTCGTTCGCCAATTGCACGAAGATCTATCGATCCTAATTCAGTCTTTAACTCCTCCAGCTTTTGCTCGGCGGAAGCAAGTGCTGATTCGAGTTTCAGATTCTCTGCTTTCAGCCGTTCAATTCTGTCCTTTCTTCCAACGCGAACCCCCTCCAACTGCGTGCGGGCACCGCCGCGCACAGCGCCAGACCGATGCACAATCTCTCCACCCAGCGTTACTGCTGCATCGGCCGAGGTTTCGCCGATTGCCTTCCACGCATCATCAACATTGTTAACAACTATCGACCTGCCTAATATGCCCCTTACAGCATTGCGCAATTGTTCATCGCACCGAATAAGTTCACTGGTCCATCCAATAACACCATTATGATGAATGATGGAAGGGGGCTCTGCCATCTGCGGGATGGAATCGCGGCACAGAAATGTGGCTTTGCCAACACTGTTTCTTGAAAGTGCGCCTATCGCTTCTTCGGCTTCGCTTCTGTTGTTTACAACAAAAAATCGCGACGATTCTCCCAGCGCAGCCTCAATAGCTACTCGCAGCTCTTCCGGGGCATCGATAACTTCTGCAAGTGTTAGCTTGTCTCCGCTTGGCTTCCATTCTTCCGTCGACAGCAAAAATTTGCTCGAGTCCATGGTATCAACCAGACCCGTTAGAAACTCAATTGCAGCGGAATTATGTACGAGTGCCGACCGATGTGTGTTGGATTCGTTCTGCAGTTTATCTTGCTCTACACGCAATTGATTCAGCCGGGATTCGGCATTGTGCAGGTCTGCTTCAGTCTGCTGCAGTACTGCATCGCGTTCAGCCAGCCCTGTACGGGCTGTGCCGACGTGCTGCTTGATTTCAAGAATCTTCCCTGCAAGATGTTCTTGCTGTATCTCATTGTCCGACACTCTTCGCTGCAGCGATTCAATCTGAATATGAAATCGGTCTGCCTGAGTTTTCGCCGTCACAAGCGAATGTTGCACTGCAGTGAGCGCATTGCGCTTCTCATTCAATACTTCCTTGGCACTTTGGAGTCGTGTGCTTGCATCGGCAAACGCTTCATGTTTTTCATTTGACTCACGAACAAGACTCTCAAGCTGAAGCTTAACATCCATCAGCCGTTCACGAACACGCTGCAATTCACCGGATGTGGATGATTGCTGAGTAGATGATTCTGTCTGCTCTCTGTAAAGCCGATCAGTTGTTCGTTGGTTAGCTGCAATTCTCTCGTCGAGCAAGGCAATTAGTTGTCTTGTGCTTTCCATTGCTGAGCGTTCCGCGCCTTCTTCTTCCAGAGCTGTGCGCAAATCGTGTTCTGCCTGCTCGTATTCTCGCTCCTTTGCCTGTTCAGTCAATTCAGCTTCGGCAAGCAGGGCTTCTGCGGCATCTCTGCGAATGCGCGCGCCCGCAACCTTTTCTTCGATTTGTTTTAGCAGGATGTATTCTTCGGCGTACTCAAAGGCAAATGCCAGTTTCTCAAGTTCTCGCAGCCTGCCCGACAAATCCTGATGCTGCCTGGCTTTCTCTGCCTGACGCGACAGCGAGTTCACCGTTTTTTGCACTTCTCTCACGATATCCTGAACGCGGGCAATATCACGTTGCGCTGCTTCCAGTTTGCGCTGAGCTTCTTTCCTGCGGGACTTATACTTAGTAACGCCGGCAGCCTCTTCAAATAAGTGTCTTCGCTCGTCGGCTTTATCGCTGAGTATCGTTTCAATCATCTTCAGCTCGATTACAGAATAGGCATCGGCTCCCATTCCTGTGTCCATAAAGAGATCCACGATATCGCGAAGTCTGCACTGTGTCTTATTCAGGAGATATTGGCTCTCGCCATCCCTAAATAACCGGCGGGTTATTACAACCTGAGAGTATTCTGTGGGCAGGATCTGGCGGTTGTTTTCAATGGTGAGCGACACTTCCGCCATTCCAAGTGGCTTGCGCGATTTAGATCCATTGAAAATGACGTGTTCCATCGAATCGGCACGCAACATCGATGTTTTCTGCTCTCCGAGTACCCAACGGATTGCGTCGACAATGTTCGTTTTTCCGCAGCCGTTAGGCCCAACGATAGCGGTCACACCGTCGTTAAACGACAAATCGGTCTTCAGTCCAAACGACTTGAATCCGACCATTTCTAAACGACTTAAATACATGTGCCTGAAATTGCGATAAATGAAGAGAATTTTGGTGGTTCAATTATCCACATGTCCGTTCCGCCCCCTATCAAATTGGACAAATCCTACCATTCCTGACGGCGATTAACGAATAGCATTGGGAACACGGCTGCAACAGTGGTATAAAGCGTTGTTGCCACTCCATAGGTTAGAAAGAACGTCAGAAAGCTTACCTGCATTGGCTGGATGTAGAAAAAGAAATACACAATGTTGTGCAAGAAACCGCTGAGCGTGATAATTAGTAAAAAACGATAGCTTCCGATAATTTGCATCGCCATTCCTTCTCTAAAGAAATACCCAGCTACAAAACCAGCTATGGTTTTAGCTAAGGCATTTGTTCCGAGTACGTCTGCAGAAGCCACGTCGAAAAGCAATCCGCTTGTAAAGCCTGCCAAGGTACCGGCAAACTGACCTTCGACCAGGGAAATCCAAACCGTGAGGATGAGTAATAGATCCGGTGTTACTGAACTGACGGAGATGAACCGCAAAAAAACAACATGGACAACACTAAGAGTCAGCGCCGTCACTGCATACGCAATGATGCGCATTGCAGGATTGCTCATGTATGCCGGTCTATCTGCGAGTGGGCTCATCCAGAATTTCTGTCGCCGATTGGCGCTCCCAATTTGTGTTTCTAATATTATTTAATTTTCGTCGTCACTTCACCTTCCAGTGCCGCTCTCTCTTCATTAGCAAGCCTATCAAGCACAAAAACCTGCTCGAGCGTGGCAAAGTTGACTGCAGATTCTATTACTACGTTCTGGAACAATGAGTTTGGTTCGTTATCAACTCTCCTGACCGTTCCAACAACGATATTCGGCGGATACTTTGCACTGTACGATGATGTTATTATCAAATCGCCTTGTTTAACATCAAACGTCCTTGGTACATCCTTAAGCGAGAGTGTTGTTTCACCCTGCCAGTGTACGATACCATCGACGCGTGTCCTGTAAACCTTTGCCGCCACCCTGGTATCGCGATTAAGAAGCAGCTGGACAACAGCAAAATGTGGCGAAGCTCCAACGATGTTTCCAACCAAACCGGCATCGGTAATGCACGTCATCCCTTCCTTAATACCATCTTCAGTACCCTTATTGATCGTTGCATAGTTCCGCAGTTCGGTAGTGGTCTTGCCAACAATGTCGGCAGCAATCAACTTTTCTGTTGTAAGGGGCTGTAGCTCGAGCATTTTCCGCAGCGTTGCATTCTCGACCATTGACTGCCGGAATCTCGATGATTCTATTGACAGCTGCAGATTCAGTTCCCGCAACGCCGTGTTCTCACTCTTCAAGGCAACGGGATTTGGTACCCATGCGAATAGCGATTGAATCCACCCGATAGAACCCACTACCACAGCTCGAAAGCCCCCTAACTGGGATAATGCGCCAAAACTCATGAATGAAAACGACATCACAACAAGTGTGCAAAGTGCGATGTAGTTCTTGTATCGAACGACGAATTCGATGAATCGCCGCATAGGTGCTAATATCGTTTAGATTTTATCAAGACCGAAGAATAGCCCGGCAAATCTTCGAGTACCTTACCAGTTCCGCGAACAACGGCCGTCAGCGGATCTTCGGCTACATGAACCGGCAGCGACGTTTCTCTGCGCAATCGCTCGTCAAGTCCCTTCAGCAGAGCGCCGCCTCCGGTAAGTACAATACCTCTGTCGAAGATGTCGGCCGAAAGTTCAGGTGGTGTTTTCTCAAGCAGATTGAGAACGGCTTCGACGATTACTGTAATGTTTTCTGATAAGGCCTCCCTGATTTCTTCGCTCGATACAACAATGCTCTTGGGGATGCCCGTAACCATGTCGCGGCCTTTAACCTCAATCTCCAGTTCTTCCTCCAACGGCCATGCCGATCCAACATTAACCTTGATAATCTCTGCTGTCCGGTCTCCAATGAGAATATTGTGATGTCTCTTAAACCAATTTACTATTGCATTTGTTAGCTCGTCGCCGGCAATACGAATGCTCTCATCGGCAACAATACCCGAAAGGGCTATCACGGCAATCTCCGTTGTACCGCCGCCAATATCAACAATCATGTTCCCCATGGCTTCGTGAACGTCGAGGCCTACTCCAATTGCTGCAGCCATGGGCTCGGCAATCAGATGAACCTCTTTGGCGCCTGCATGCTCGGCAGAATCTCTCACTGCTCGCTTTTCGACTTCCGTAATACCCGAAGGAACGCAGATCACCATGCGCCGTGCTGGCTGCCACGAGGCCGACATTTTACGGATGAATGCCCGAAGCATGCCTTCGGCTATTTCGAAATCGGCAATGACTCCATCCTTGAGCGGACGAATCGTCTTGATGTCGCGATGGGTCTTTCCCACCATCTCCTGGGCTTCCGTGCCAATGGCGATGATTGCCTTTGTACTGCGGTCAAATGAAACGATTGAGGGTTCGTTGAGGACAATGCCCTTACCCTTTTGCCAGATAAGTGTGTTTGCTGTTCCGAGGTCGATGCCGACGTCGTTCAAGAAAAGGCCAAATCGTGCCATATCAACGAAGTTACGAAACGCGGCTTGTCAATTTGGTGCTACCCAAGCCCCATAGCGTTATTTCGATGGATTGACGCCCCTAAATTTTACTGAGATGACCAGCAACGACGAATCTCAACGGCAAATCAACGGACTTCCTGATTCCAATGCGTTTTGTAACCACGGTTTTCGCACGGAACAATGGCGTCAGCTCGTCCTCGAAAACGTCAAATTGTCCACCCAACACTGATGTATAATTATGCGTCTTGTCGATGCCTAGAAAAGTGGCAAGTCGGCCAGGTCCTCCGATTTCGATATCACCAGCAATTCCCGACCGTAGCAATACTGCACTTGCGCGGCCCCGTGGTTCGGTTACGATATTAGCACACCAATGCTTGCCATAGATAAAATAAACATAGAGAATACCACCACGTTCAAACATTGGGGCAGTCCTTGGCGTTAATCCCTTGTGCGCATGGCAGGCCTCATCATCTTCGGCCAGGTATGCTTCGGTTTCAGTAAGACGAACAGATCTGGTGTCGTCTTCTGATGCTATATGCGTCAGTACGCACCCAATAAGTTCGCGTGCTGCGATTTCGGGTGGTTGAAGAAAAAATTCACGCTTCATGATAAAGGGAAACGCCGTAGGATTTGCATCCTACGGCGTTTCGAGACGAGCTAATTAACCGAAATTATCTAACGATGGAAACCGGAATACTAACGGCAGGTTTTTCGTTAATCACAAGGAAGTACGTGCCGGCTGAAAAACTCTGAGCATCAATCTTGCGTGCATTTTCAGCGGCATTGCCAACAACTGTACCGCGAACATCAAACAAAAGCGCAGATGCTTCTGAATCGTAGCGGATAACATTACCCGATGCATCGAAGCGAACGTTCAAACGCTGAAGGATGACGGGATCGACTGAGTTGACAGCTCTGTTGGCAGTTACATCTGCTACAAAGTCGCCCGTTTCAGCATTTGTCGTCAGCGTAACAGCACCGACAAATACGCCGCTTTCCGTGGCTGGCGTAAAGCACAGGTCAGTTACATCTACCGAACCGCCTGCAGGAATATCGAAAGGAACAGCAGGTGTTGGACCCGCCAACGTGAGTTCCGGGGCGCCTAACGTGACGTTAATGGCCGAAATAGTCGCTGTTGCCGATCCATTATTTGTGATCTTGAAACCAAGTGACTTGCAAACCTTAACGCCTTTCATGATGTTGCCTGCGTCCCAGTTTTCAGTAGAAAGATTTGCGAGTGTACCGGTGCCCTTTACTGGAATAGCAATGTCGCCGCAGTTGGTACGAATTGAAAGGGAAGCATTGTCGCCAGCTTCGCTCTGCAGATTCGGCGTATAAGAAACAACTACTTGGCGAGTTTCACCAGGTGCGAGAGTAATGTTAGTTCCTCCGCCACTAGTCAGAGTAAACAATGCACTCCCGGTAAGCTCGATGGCGTTAACAACAATCGGCGCCGTTGTACTGTTGCGTACCGTAACCGTGTACGTGACCGTGTTGTTGGCACGTGCTGTAAGGGTAACGGAATTGTCCGATAATGTTGGAATCGACGGCTCGATGATTACTTCTACGGAAGTCACATTTGCTGTTGGTGCATTCCAATCGCGAACAGATACAAATGCAGTTGCTCTTTTTGTCTTATCGATTGCCTCGACGCGGAAAATGAATTGTTTCCACGACAAAGAATCAGGTGGAAAACTCTGTGCCGTAACGAGAACCAACCGCGCATTGACAGAGTTCGGAGTCGCTGACATGGTTATAGACGCGATTCCCCTATCTACCTGATTTGTTGGTAGTGGTGGTTTTTTTGGCGGGTTGGGTACATTAAAAAGTTCCGTCGCCTCGTATTCAACAAAACCACAGCCGACAGCAGTTTGCGTCACCTTAGGTGGCATCGTGTCCATGCCCGCAGGTATGGACTGCGTCTGCTGAAATGCCAATACGTTGCCGTTTGGTATGGCCACAGCGCATACCAATATCGCAAAAAGTAGTAGAGCTCGTCTCATCATAAAATCCTCACTGGGAAAAAAACGGCTGAGTCAACAGCCATCGGTGTTCAATGACAACATAATTCCGAAAACGTTTCAGAGTTCCCCTAGGAACGATTTCGAGTGCCCAAATATAAACAATCCTGATACTCAACCAAGTGGTTAACGATTATTTTTGCCAATGCGCATTGGCGAAATATTGGTGAATGATGGCGTTCTTCTGGCGCCTATGGAAGATGTTACCAATCTTCCTTTTCGGGTAATGTGCAAACGGAAGGGGGCAGACATTGTATATACTGAATTTATTTCTAGCGACGGTTTGGTGCGTGAGGCAGCCAGATCCGTTTCTAAGTTACAATTGGCAGACGAAGAGCGCCCTGCAGCTATACAAATTTTTGGAGGCGACGTCGGCACAATGGTGGAAGCTGCCCAGCGAGCGGTAGAGAGCAACCCTAACTTCCTCGATATCAATTACGGATGCTGGGTAAAAAACGTCGTTGTACGGAACGCAGGCGCTGCCCTGCTGAAGGATCCTCAGCAAATGCAACGACTTACACGAGCCGTTGTTGATGCTGTCAACGTTCCGGTTACGGTAAAAACACGCCTCGGATGGTCGAAAACTGAAATTGTTATCCTCGATGTGGCCCGCAGAATTCAGGATGCTGGCGCTGCTGCCATTACGGTTCATTGCCGTACCAGAGATATGGGACATGATGGTGCAGCCGACTGGACCTGGATACCTAGAATTAAAGAAGTAATACAGATTCCGGTGATTTTGAATGGCGACGTGAAAACAGCCCACGATGTCTGCACAGCTTTTAAACAGACTGGTGCCGATGCCGTGATGATTGGCCGAGCCGCGATTGGTAATCCCTTCATTTTTACCGAGGCAAAAAGAGCACTTCAAAATGATTTAATGTCGGGGCATGCTCAGCCCTCGGCGAGTGCCCGCGAACGCGTCGATGCCTGCATCGAGCACCTCAAACTTGAGTTTCAGTTTAAGCCCTCTAAGAGAGCCATTCACGAATTCCGAAAACATTACAGTGGATATCTCCGTGGGCTGCCTAACAACTCCCTTACGCGTCAGGACATCGTTCGAATGGATTCATTCGATAAGATTGAGGAACGCTTATATCGTTTTGTGAATGAACTAGAGGCAATCGGTGCATCCTGACCTTATCGAAAAAGTCGATCGGTTTCTTGTTTCTACAGCTTGTCAGAATACATCTATTGTTACAGCCATCAGTGGGGGCATCGATTCGGTAGTGATGTTTCATGCCCTGCATGCGATTCAAGACAGACGCAGATTGTCAATTAATTTAGTACACGTAAATCATGCTTTGCGCGGATCTGCCTCGGATGCCGACGAGCTATTTGTTCGAGACCTCGCTGCTTTGCATGGATGCCCCTTTCATTCCGCAACTGTTGATGTGCATGCCCACGCAGAGAACACTGGCAAAGGCATCGAAGCATCGGCACGTGAGTTGCGATACGGTGTGTTGTTCGATGTTGCACAACAGACGGGTTCTTCGGCCGTGCTCGTTGGGCATAATGCCGACGATGTGGCCGAGACACTCGTCATGAATCTTGCACGCGGCAGCGGACTCGATGGACTGTCTTCGCTCCAGCCTGAAAGAATTGTTTCTGATCATTTGAGGATTTTGAGACCCCTGCTTTCTATTCCCAGATCTGAAATAAGAGAATTTGCGCTCATTAAAAATATTCAATGGCGCGAAGATCTGTCGAATGAAGGCATGCATTTCCTTCGTAACAGAGTTCGGCAGGAAATCATGCCGCAGATGCGCAATGTGTTTGGTGCCGATGTTGGATGTCGTATTGCTGCAACATCGTCGCTGCTAACGAATGCCAGGGAAATTGTCAAGCGGGCAGTGTGGCAAACAGCGGAAGGGAAAACGGCTGTGAGGCACAAGCACTCAGAAGTACAGGGAGGCGAGGTGCACATCGTGCTCAACACTATCGCTGATGAGTCTCGCGGCATGAAGACAGAAATTGTTCGGTATGCCTTGCACTCGCTTTCACATCAGCCTCCAACTATGAACGACACACTACGCACACTCGATCTCATCGACTGTGAAGTTGGCAGTATTGCAACGCTGAGCGGCGGTCTACATGCGTGCAGGGAACGCGATTACATCGCAATCGGCGTAGGACAGATTAAATCTTCTGACGAAGCAATTGGCATCAAGTCCGATGGAGTGTATGTTGCAGGTTCTGTAAAGCTTGAAATTCGCAGAAAGAAAACATCGGATGCCTACCTGGACCACCATCCGTCCTCGGCAACGATAGACTTATCTGCAGTTGATGGTGACATGCGATGGCGGCGATGGGCTGATGGCGACAGGATGGTGCCCTTTGGTTCAACGCATAGTGTGCTCATCAGCGATCTACTTACCAACGCAAAAATTTCTCATACAGACAGACGCGCCTGTAGAGTTCTCGAAGACAACCAGGGTATTCTATGGCTCTGCGGGATTCGCCCGGCCGAGCGTACACGCGTTACCTCTGCAACTCAACATGTTCTCATCATTCGCCAGACACCAGACGTAATATCATCGTGATTGAAACAATGTCAGATACAATTCGAGTACGCGATAAAGTCTTCCGACAGTTTATTTCGCGCGAAGAAATCGCCGCAATGGTCAAGCGCATTGCATCAGAAATCAATGCTGATTTTGCCGGACAAGAACTGGTCTTACTCGTTATCCTTAAGGGGGCGATGGTATTCGCAAGCGACCTTATTCGCGAGCTACGAATTCCTGTTTCAATAGATTTTCTTCAGGCTGCCAGCTACCACGATAACCTACATTCAAAAGGTCATGTAGAACTCGAAGACAAGGTGCTTGACATAGAAAACAGGCACGTGCTTATAGTCGAAGACATTATTGACTCCGGCCTGACGATGAATGAGCTTATCAAGCATCTTTCAAGTTACCGGCCCGCGAGCGTGAGCATCACGTCGCTTCTCAGCAAGCCAGACGCACATCGAGAACGAATGCAAATAGATTATCTCGGACGTGAAATACCACCCTACTTTGTTATTGGATACGGATTGGATTATGGTGGGTTTGGCAGGCAGTACGACGGTATATGGTCTATGTCTGACGAAACAGGTACATGACTTGCTGATCGCAAACGTCATAGCGCTTGTTCTACAATCATTGAATAAAACAAATCATCGAAAATGGAAAAAAAGCCCGGTAAAAAACCTCAACAAGATCCTGAAGAAGAAAACGATCTTTCAATGAGCCGCGTTCTGCGGAACGTTCTTATTTGGATTGGCATTCTTGTAGGCCTCATCGTCATCGGTGTTATGATGACTGGGCCGCAGGCTCAGGAATGGCCGCTTACATACAACGAATACCTTGCGACTGTAAAATCCGGGAATATCGAATACGCTAAAATCACTAAGACACAACTCAACGACTTTGAATTTCATGCGCAGCTTAAGTCAACTATTACACTTAATCGAGACGGAAAACTTGTACAAAATGTAAAGGCTGTTAGAACAAAACTCGGAGTAGTGGATTCCTCAACGGAGACGTTCTGGAAGGAAAACGGGATTTCATGGACGTATGAAGATGGCGACAGCCCGTGGTGGATCACCATTGTGCAGTTCCTTCCGTGGGTACTGCTACTATTAGCGTTCTTCTTTATTACCCGAAGGATGCAGATTGGTGCGGGCGGTACAAAGGGAATTTTTTCTTTTGGCAAGAGTAGGGCGCGGCTTCTTACTGAGGGAAACACACAGGTAACTTTTATCGATGTTGCCGGCGCCGACGAAGCAAAGGAAGAACTAAAAGAAATTATCGATTTCCTTCGCGATCCAGGGAAGTTCACACGTCTGGGCGGAAAGATACCCAGAGGAGTCTTGCTGTTGGGTCCTCCCGGAACTGGAAAAACATTATTGGCACGTGCCGTTGCAGGCGAAGCAGCAGTACCATTCTTCACCATTTCCGGCGCAGACTTCGTGGAGATGTTTGTTGGCGTAGGAGCCTCGCGTGTACGCGATTTATTTGAGCAGGCCAAGAAACATGCGCCATGCATTGTTTTTATCGATGAAATCGACGCAGTGGGTCGGCATCGCGGCGCTGGCTTGGGAGGGGGCCACGATGAACGTGAACAAACGCTGAATCAGTTGCTTGTCGAGATGGACGGGTTCGAGCAGAATTCAGGCGTCATCATTATTGCAGCTACTAACAGACCCGACGTCCTGGATCCGGCCTTGCTGCGGCCGGGACGATTCGACCGCCAAGTGGTGGTTGATCGGCCCGACCTCAACGGCCGTATTGGTATTCTTAAAGTTCACACACGCAAGGTGCCGACGGCTAAGGACGTCGATCTGGAAGTCATCGCCAAAGGAACACCCGGCATGAGTGGAGCTGATTTGGCAAACCTCGTCAACGAAGCGGCATTACTTGCTGCCCGACGAAGCTCACAAGACGTTAGGATGTTCGATTTCGAAAATGCAAAGGACAAAGTTCTCATGGGCGTCGAGAGAAAGAGTATGGTGATGAGTGTTAAAGAAAAGGAAACAACGGCGTATCACGAGATCGGTCATGCTCTGGCCGGAAAGCTTCTTCCCGGAAGCGATGCCGTACATAAAGTTACAATCATCCCTCGTGGCAGGGCTCTCGGCGTTACATCGTATCTGCCCAGCGAAGAAATGCACACAATGAGCAGGGATCAGCTTATCACACGTCTCGTTACCCTCCTTGCTGGACGTGCCGCCGAAAAGGTGGTGTTCTCACAACAGAATACGGGTGCCGCTAACGACTTAGAGCGAGCCACTCTTATCGCGAAAAAGATGGTGTGTGAGTTTGGCATGAGTGATATTATCGGTCCGGTGCGTTATGCTTCGCAGCACGACGAAGTCTTCCTCGGCCGTGAAATATCGCAGCCTCGCGATCATTCCGAAGAAACGGCACGATCTATTGATTCTGAAGTGCGGCGCATCATTATCGAAGCTGAACATAAAGCAGAGCAGTTGATGCGGGATAACATCGAGTTGCTGCACAATCTCTCGAAGGCTCTGATTGAGCGCGAAATCCTTTCGAGTGAAGAACTCGACACACTTATCAGTGGCAGTGAGCTTCCGCCATTCGTGAAAGACGTCGAGGCATTACGCTCCAAGATTAAGAATAGCTCTGCTCCGTCGGCGGAACCTAAGCCTCAGTCAGAAACGGATACGAATGCCGACGGATTGGCGCTGTCGCCATCGTAACTTCTGCAAGCACAGCCTAACGTTTAATCTTCATAAACACGGATTCGGGCAGCATCTTTATAACAAGCATGATGCAGCGCCAGTACCAGGGCGTGTAGAGGACTTTTTTGCGTCGTTCGATTGCATTAGTGATCGAACGACTTACCTGATCGACTGACGACGTGAAGGGCGCATGATGATCGGCCGTCATAGGTGTATCAACCGGGCCGGGCAACACTGTTAGCACATGTACACCGGAACCAGCCAGTGAGGCTCGCAAGCCAGACGCATAGGCAGTAAGTGCTGATTTTGTTGATCCATAAATATAATTACTACTCCTGCCGCGCTCTCCTGCCACAGACGAAATCATGGCTATGGTTCCCCGCCCTGCGTTGCGCATAACGTTGGCAAAGCGATGAACGATGGAGAAGGTGCTGACGATATTAGTCATAACAATGTCGAGCATAATATCTACATCTCGCTCCGCATCCTTCATGTTAGGATATATGCCATGTGCAATTACTAGAACGTCGATTGTTTTCAAATCTTTGAGAGCTGCTTCAACGATAGCATTATGATCCTCGCGAATTCGCAGGTCTGTGATAAAGACGGCAACATGCTCTGCTCCAAATTCTTTAAGCCTCGAGGCAATATCAACCGTTTTCGTCTGGTTGCGCGCAACAAGAAGGAATCTCGAACCCACCTCTGCATACAACGCGGCAATACCCTGCGCAATCGCGCTTGTGGCTCCAACAATAACGATGTTCTTTGCTGTTAGCATACGGTAATCAGTCTCTCATGGGACAACTCTTCTCCAAAACGTACTCGAAAAGTGAGGATCAATGTAGGAAGTGAATGCCGGCAGCTGCTGCTCGTACATTTTCTGAAAAGTGTCAGCCAACGTTCTGGCATCTTTAGCGGGATATATGCGTCCGCCGTGTTTCAAAATAACCTCGTCGCATTTCGCCAATGCCGTAAGAGTCGATAGTCCTTTGTTCGGAACGTCGAGGGCTAACGTTAGGCCAGGCTGCGGAAACGACATTATTCCCGGAGACGCCTTCGTGCCAAAGATTTTCAGTACGCTTAGATATGAAATAACATCATGAGACCGAAGTATCCGAATGACGGATTCAATGGCAGCAAGCCCGTGCTCATACGGCACTACAAACTGATACTGGAAAAAGCCGGCATCTCCGTAGGCAGTGTTCCAACGCGGAACAACATCGAGCGGATGAAAATATTTCGAGGCTGACATAATGCTTGGCTTTGTCCCCGACGGCATGCTAAAAAATCTTATAATATTGTGTAAATCGGCAGTGGCATCGAAAAGTATAGTGCGCAACAGAGGCGCAAGGGGCAAAGTGGTTGATAAGTGCCGTTCATAGATGCCGTCGTGCACGTGATTCCCAGCGATTACATGCCCCCTACCACGCTTCGCGTCGACCCACGCAACAGTGTATTCATACTGTTTATCCTGATCGTGCAACAATTGTATGATATCGCGCCACGATTTGCATGCAGTTGTTTGCGCGGCAATACGCGTCGATCCAATTTTCATCAATTGAATCTGCACCCACGTTACCATTCCTGTAAGTCCCATTCCACCAATTGTTGCACGGAACAACCCTTCATTTTGTTTTTTACTGCACACATAATGCAAACCATCGGAACGGAGCAGTTCAAGGGCAAGCACATGGCATCCAAATGTTCCGCGCCGATGATGGTTCTTGCCGTGAATATCATTCGCAACAGCACCGCCAATGGTTACGAAGCCAGTTCCAGGAATAACTGGCACGTACCAGCCCTTGGCCGAAGCGGCGTCAAGAACATCAACAAGAATTGCGCCGGCTTCTACCTTCATCACACCTGTCGTTGCATCGAACTCAAGAACAGAATTAAGGCGGCGCGTTCGCAGCAATGTTCCGCCGTTGTTCAGGCACACATCTCCGTAGCTGCGACCCAAACCATAAGGAAGGTATCGATGGCCGGATGGCTCGAAGGCTTTGAAGCTGGAATCAACGTCGAGTACTTGTGCGGGAACCGACGCTACTGTACGGCCCCACGAATCGGTATTGTCAGGAGTCATGGCAGCGACGCCCAAATCATTACAACGATGGAGGCTGCCATAACAAGGTAGCTCCGCAAATCTTTAATGGTAAACAGGATGGGGTCATCGTGCATCTTCCCGCGATGAGAAGTAAGCCAAAGGTGTGCAATCCAATACGTCAGGAACGGAATGATGTACCACAACCGATATGGGTGATTGTAAAGTTTCTGAACATCTGCACTGCTGATGTAAAGTGTTAACACCAGGATGGCGATAAAACCAAGCGCTGTCCCAGCCACCATGGTAAAATCTGCGTCTCCCCTCTCGTATCCACGCCGTGCTGTATGGGTCTGCTCCGTTTCGACCGTTAGCAGAAGTTCGGTATATCGCTTTAGAAACGCCAGACTTGAAAAGAGAAACAGTGAGAACGCCAGCAACCAGGGTGACACGGTCACCGAGGCAGCTTCTGCACCAGCTTCAATCCTGAGCACATAGAGAAGTGCAAGGGTAATGACGTCTACCAACACCTGCTTCTTAAGCCAAAACGAATAGAGTGTTGTTACAACAAAGTAGATGGCAAGCCAACCGATAAAATCCACGTTAGTCCACGCAACGGCTATGACACCTGAAATCACGATCAGCAAAACCGATAACACGGATGCAAATGTGATCGAGATTTTTTCGGAAGGTATCGGCCGATTGCGCTTTGTTGGGTGCTGCCTGTCTGCATCAGCGTCTACAACGTCGTTGATTGTGTAAATGGCGCTCGCACAAAAACTGAATGCCACAAATGCGAGAAAGACTCTGCCCAACTCATCAAGATTCTGAATTCTGTGAGCAAGGCCGAGAGGAACAAACAGCAATAGGTTTTTAACCCATTGATGCACACGCATCTGTTTGATTACAGACGAAAACATTACAGTCATATCTCAGTAGATAATTGTATTTCGACGCATTCGGGAAAAATTTGTGAAACGTATGATTCAAGTTCCGGACCAAATATCTCATCACGCTTTTCACATTCGTCCAGATGTCGTTTATCCTCTTCCGTTAGCCGTCCCGATGTTGTATAACGCTCTGCTGCATCGCGCAAGCGTTCCGCATCGGAGATATGGTTGTGGAATCGCTTCTCAGCATAATCGCGCGACGAAAAAGTTGAAATGAGAAATTGCCAGTCGGAGGCCTGCGCCAACATCATCTGCCGAAACATATTTACAACCAGCCGTTTGAATGTTGAATCGCAGGATGCCTTTGCATGTTTTTCGCAAAACATCCGCACTGAACGTTCTATGCGATATTCTCTTTCCCATGTCCACTGAACATCATCGTTCATCCACACATCGTGATTGCCGTTTCTTCCCCACGACGATTCAGGAAGCGCAACTTCGTTTGCAGGCTTTACGCGGTCGAATTGCTCACTCGTCGTCGACGTACCGATGCCATAAAACGTATGCAGCTCACGGATAAGCTGCTCAAGAAATGTTGGTCCTTCGAACCACCAGTGTCCGAACAACTCTGCATCGAACGGCAAGCACACCGTTGGTATCCGTGTGGGATGCTGTGATGTTCTCGACCGCAATGAATCTGCAAGGATCATTGCATAGTGGCTTGCATGGCTCTGTGCTCTGGCGTTAGCCCATTCGGGAACGTAGAACTGTTTGTACTGCATATCGGCGGTGTTGTCGGTTACACGCCAATATCGATGCGAAGACCGAAAGTATCGTTTATGAAAATCAAGATAGTCAGGATCTCCGGGATATCCTGTTTTTCCGCTCCAAACCTGCATGGTGGCGTCAACATTTCGGACGAAGACTGCCGAGCTTGCATCGTGGTTGTACCCGCCAACTCTAAACATATCGAACGGTGAGCGCTCCTCGAGCTGGGCATGAGCATCGCCAACGGTTTCTGAGTACGGCGTACGCCTGCCATCGGGACCCCGATATGCCAGCGGCTGCGCACCTTTCAGCGCTGCTTCGTCGGTTACAAAATATTCCAGGCCATACCGAACCAAAAACTGTTCAATACCATAACGATATTTAGCAATTGAGTAAGCGTTTACCGGGAGATAGGTGCGCCACTCATAGGCAGGACGATAAGCACACTCAGGGAGCCAGATGCCGCGCGGATGCCTCCCAAAGTGTCTATGGTGCGATTCTACTGCAGTGCGTATCTGAAGATCGATGTTTGCGTCTTCGGCCAGCAGCGGCAGATACCCATGAGTTGCGCCGCACGTAATAATTTCGATGGCATTCTCTTCCTGAAGGCGTTTAAGCGATCCAAGAATATCCGAGCTATGAGTTTGGTCAAACTCAATCCATTTTGCACCAAACCATTGCTGCCAAAACTCTGCAAGCGCAGCAAGATCGGTAGCCCCTTCCCGCTCAAATTGTTCCTTATCCTTAGCAGCAAGAGTTGCATGTTCATCACAGTAGCTTCTGAACACTTCCGGAAAATCCTTGTGTGCTAATTGTTCGCAGAGAACAGGCGAAATATCGAAGGTAATGCCGGGCCGTATCCCTTCGTCCTGCAATACTCTGCACATCTTGATAAGGGGCAGGTAACACTCTGCAACTGCTTCGCTAAGCCAGTCGCTGCCATGCGGCCACGCACCGTGGTGCAATACGTATGGAAGATGAGTGTGAAGAACGATTGTGATCATGCTGCCGATTGTAAACAACAAACGCCTCGGGTGTACACCGTTGGCGTTGCAGGTGGGCGAGCGATGGGGATTGAACCCACGACAGCCAGATCCACAATCTGGAGCTCTACCAACTGAGCTACGCCCGCCGAATAAGTGGCAATATTACGGTTTTTTTCGCCGCTCCTCCTGTTGGCGCTGTGCTTCCGTTACTCTATTCGCTATGCGCAAATGCATGAGCCCAGCCAACTGTGCAAGCTCGACGACGGGTAGACTTGTAAGGTTATTTCCCGAAATATCCAGGACAATGAGGTTTTTGCATTCACCGATGGAGGGAGGAACTGTAGTGAGTTCGTTGCCTGCTAAATACAATTCCTCGAGTTCTGTAAGCTTTCCAATTGATTGCGGAACCTGCCGAATGCTGTTGGAATCCAGATTTAATACTTTTAAAGAAGATGCTGGCAGACTGTCTGGCAGCGATGCAACATCGTTCGACGTTAACAACAGCGCACTTAGCTTTGGGAGCTTGAACAGATCGCGATCGACGTTCTTGATTTTGTTGTAAGAAAAATCAAGATGCGTCAGTGACTTCAGCGACTTTAGCAAGGGAGAGATGGCTGTAAATGCGTTCGACGTAGCATCTATCTTCTGCAACTGCTTCAGGTTTTCCATGCCCTGTGGAAATGTGCGGATGGAGTTTTGAGCTATGCTGAGTTCAACCAGATCCAGACACGACGCAATGCTCATAGGCAGAGCGTTCATCGAACATTGATTTATGTAAAGAATTTTAACGTTCGACAATCCATTGAATGCTTTTTCATCCAGGTTAGCAAACCGATTCCCGCTTAGGTATAACCGCTCAAGCCGTTTCAGGCTCCTGATAACTGAGGGAACCTGAAAAAAAGCATTTTCTGAAATATCGAGTTCCTCGATTTTCGAACACAGCTTTAAAGCATCCGGCAGAGACGATAGGCCTGCTGAACGCAGGCGAAGCACTTTCAGGTTGACCAGTTTTCCAATATCGTCGGGCAGTGTACCCAGCGTCTGACCGCTGAGGTCCAATTCCGTCACATCGTCGGGCTTCGTCAGCGCATTATCAAGCGAACGCACAGGCGCTCCGCGAGCAGCAGACTGCCTTTGGTGCTGCACTTGCGGTGAAAGATTTGGTTGGGAGAAAAGTGTGGTACTACCGGCAACGAGTACTGCCGCGATGAATACATTCTGCATAGTGCAAATTACCAACACTTGATCAGCGCTCGAAGAACACGGCCTTGCGTAGGACGCTCAAACCATCGGCCGACGTGAGCACCACTACGCACAGACCCTGTGCGCTACCAACACGGATTGATCGAGATCCCGTTTCCGGGATGTTTGCCGCTCCGGATTGCACTTCCCTGCCGCCAACATCATACAACTTCCATGAAACTCTATTTCCAAATTCCAACGGCACATCAATACTCCCCTGTGACATCAGGACTGATGATGAACGATTGCCAGTTTGTATTGCCCTTAAGGGGGCTGGCAAGCCTATCACTGCCGAAGTCTCCGGGCTGCGGGCAAATCCCGTAGCAGTCTGGCAGACGCCAACACGAGCTGTTGTTTGAGCACAAGCCTGATCCTGGAAACCCGTTATCTGTGCAGCAACGATGCAGGCTGTAACGCAGAACCCATGAGGCCGGAACCACACGCCTGGAAGCCCTGGCCAACGCTGCAGGAACAAGATCATGAAATCTGAAAGGCGTTTACAGCGTTGCAGGAGTAAGAACATGAACCTTCGAAGCCCCATTGTAAAGCCCTCCACACGAAATAATTGCTGGAATTTCATAATGGCTACGTGCCACCTAACATCAATTTGTGACACATTGTGAGATCTTCCCCGGCAGCATATCTCTCCCGGCAACTTACCCGGCAGCATATGTCTCCCGGCAACTTACCCGGCAGCATATCGCTCCCGGCAACTTCCCTGCTTCTACCCAAGGCACACACATCTACACAACCTGGATTTCGATAATGTTTGGTTTACTAGCTTCCCTGTGCGAAATTCGCATGTACTCCTACTGGCCATTTTCAATGGTCCATCACCCTCCAGGTGATTTTTCCCGTTAAACTTTTTTCCGACAGGCGGTTGCGTGCGCATGGCACAACAACGTAATGAGCCGCAGGAACAGTTGATAGACATTCCTGAGCTAAAGTCCAAAAAAATTGCAGAGCTGATTGAACTGGCTTCCAAGCTTGGAATCCAGCATTCTGGTGATCTGCGAAAACAAGATCTTATTGTAAAAATTGTTGAGGCTGAAAATGCCTTGCAGATGAAGGAACAGCACCGCGAAGGGGTTTCGATGTCCGTTGGTGTGGTGGAAGTCCTTCCCGATGGATATGCATTCCTGCGATCTGCCGACTACAACTACTTACCGTCTCCCGACGATGTGTATGTGTCTCCATCGCAGGTACGGCGCTTTGGCTTGCGCACGGGCGACACAGTAAAGGGCTACGTCCGGCCTCCGAAGGAAGGTGAACGGTTCTTTGCATTGCTCAAGGTTGAACTTGTTAACTACATTCCCTACGTCGAGCACCAGGAACGAACGCTGTTTGAAAATCTTACGCCACTGTATCCCGACAAACGAATCAAGCTCGAAACGATGCAGTCTGAATACAGTACGCGTATCATCGATTTAGTGAGCCCCATTGGTAAGGGGCAACGAGGCCTGATTGTTTCGCCCCCTAAGGCGGGAAAAACAATTCTGCTTCAAAAATTTGCCAATGCCATTGCACGCAACCATCCGGAAATAAAACTGATTGTACTGCTCATAGACGAGCGCCCCGAAGAAGTGACCGATATGCAGCGCAGTGTGAATGCAGAGGTAGTTGCGTCCACGTTCGACGAGCCGCCGGAACGTCACGTGCAGGTTAGTGATATGGTTCTCGAAAAATCAAAACGGTTGGTTGAAGCCAAGCACGACGTTGTAATTCTGCTGGACTCCATCACACGTTTGGCTCGTGCTCACAATACTGTAATCCCTCATTCCGGCAAACTGCTTTCAGGTGGTGTTGATGCGAATGCTCTGCACAAGCCAAAGCGTTTCTTTGGAGCCGCACGGAATGTCGAAGAAGGGGGCTCTCTTACTATCATTGCAACAGCGCTCGTAGAAACAAACTCGCGCATGGACGAAGTGATCTTCGAAGAGTTCAAAGGCACTGGTAACATGGAGCTCGTGCTCGACAGAAAAATATCCGACAGACGCATCTATCCCGCTATCGACGTCAACCGTTCCGGAACGCGTCGGGAAGAACTCCTTCTGACGCAGGAAGAACTAAACAAGGTTTGGATACTTCGCAAGGTGCTTAGCGACGATCCGCCTGTCGAAGCCATGGAAACTCTGCTGGACAGGATTAAAGCAACAAAGAGCAATGCCGAATTTCTAAAAACTTTGAATACCTAGTAAGGCTTGCGGAACCGTCGTCTTTCAATGTGGATGACTGCCTCCCTATTCACAGGGGTGGCAATGTTGGCAGCAAAGTGGACTGCCTATCTCATCACAAATTCGTCCGTGATTTTTAGCGACGCCGTTGAAAGCATCGTTCACATCGTTGCAGTATGGTTTGCCTGGTATGCTCTGCGCGTAACGTCGCGTCCTCCCGATTCTGAGCATCATTTCGGTCACGAAAAAATCGGATTTGTGAGCGCTGGCATCGAAGGCGGACTGATTTGTCTTGCTGCAGTAGTCATCATAATCACAGCCATTGGAAGGCTAGTAGCAGGAGTTACGCTCCAGCGGCTTGATGTTGGCATCACCATTACTGCAGCCGCTGGCACCGTGAATGCAGCCCTGGGGTTTTTTCTCGTCCGCAATGGACGCAGGGAACGGTCACTAGTCGTAGAAGCCAACGGCAAGCATGTTCTCACCGATGCGTGGACGAGCGCAGGTGCTGTAGGGGGCTTGTTACTTGCGAGCTTTACAGGTCTGATGTGGCTGGATCCGATCATGGCAGTAGTGTTTGCCGCAAATATTCTCTGGGAAGGCTCCCGGCTTGTGATGACGTCGGTCAACGGCCTGATGGACAGAGCCGACCCTATTATCGAGCATCAATGCCGAGCCTTCCTCGATCGATTCACCAAAGAACACGGTATTTCGTATCACCGGTTTCGTCTGCGCATGATGGGTTCCATTCCGCACATCGACTTTCACCTGCAGCTATCAGACAGTGTGTCGATTACCGAAGCCCACCGCATTGCTACGCTTGCAGAAGAAGGAGTACGCCGGGCTATTGGCATCGAGGCATCGGAAGTGTTTAGTCATGTAGAACCGACTACCGTGCCTCGCGGGCATGTGTGAGGATCCAGTTGACTTTTTTATACACAATTTTATCACGATGCCGGGTATCAAGAGATACCCGGCATGGACCAATTTGTTGGTGATGCCGGGTATCAAGAGATACCCGGCATGGTGATTTTTTGGTTTTATGGCGCCAGCGGTAATTATCAGCACATACAATCAACCTCAGTGGCTTGAGTTGTCGCTGGAGGGCTGGAAACACCAAACGCTTCTGCCTGCAGTTATCATCATTGCGGACGATGGCTCGGATTCTCGGACGGCTGAAATTGTCCGACGCTGTTCGTCCTCTCTTCCGATTCGACACGTGTGGCACAAGGATCTTGGATTCAGGAAGACTGAGATTCTCAATAAAGCGGTGCGTCTGGCAAATACACTGGACGCAGGCTCGCCAATCGATTATCTTGTGTTCACTGATGGCGATTGCATTCCAAGAAATGATTTTCTCGAAACCCACATCAGAAATGCGAAACGTGGGAGGTTTTTGTCAGGGGGCTATCACAAGGTTCCCCGTATTTCAAGCAATGCAATTACTCTGGACATAATCGAACGTCAGGAATGCTTTACCCTGAAATGGTTGCGCACTCATGGCATGCCGTTTTCACTCCGTAACACCAAGGTGGCTGTTCGAGGATTGTCAGCAAAACTTTCCGACGCACTCACAACCACTCGCCCAACGTTTAATGGCCATAACACATCTGCTTGGATGGCGGACATTCTTAACGCAAATGGTTTCGATACACGAATGAAATATGGCGGAGAAGACAGAGAACTCGGTGAGCGCCTTGAAAATGCTGGAGTAAAGGGGCTTGGAATACGATACAGAGCAATCTGTCTGCACCTCGATCATGATAGATCTTATGTTAATGATACTGACATTAAATATAACAATGATATTCGTTCTGAAACAACAAGATCGCGTTTAACAAGAACTTTGTACGGCATTGATCAACTCAACAAATCTGTTTAATTGTCAGCCGCATATTCACAAAACTCTCTATCCCAAGTTCGCTTAACTCTTTTTCCAGTTCGCATAACTCACCGTCTCCCCTCCGCCTAACTCTCTAATTCAACGATTGCCGAGCGCGCTCCTTACACGTCGAAGCGCTTCTTCGATGTTCCCCACACTGTTTGCATAGGAAAATCGAATAAATCCTTCGCCGTTGGCGCCGAACGATGTGCCGGAAAGGCAAGCCACACCTGCGGTGTTGAGTAAGAAGTCGGCGCATTCCTGACTCTTCATTCCGGTGCCGGCAATGTTGGGGAATACATAAAATGCCCCCTGCGGTTTTAAACAGCGCATTCCGGGAATATTATTCAAGCCGTCTACAATAATGTCGCGACGTTTCTGAAATTCCTTTATAAAATCGTTTACATATGGCAATGTCCTGTCGCTAAGCGCTTCTATGCCTGCAATTTGTGAGAACGATGATGTGCACGATGTACAATTCGTCTGAATCTTGGCAACAACTGGCGCTACATCCTTCGGGAATAATCCATAGCCCAATCGCCAGCCCGTCATTGCAAAGGTTTTCGAAAACCCATCAAGAATAATAGTGCGTTCCGGCATTCCGTCGAACTGTGTAATCGATGTATGGGAGAATCCGCCATACGTTACCTGCGAATAAATTTCATCGCTCAGTACAATGAAGTTGTGCCGCACTGCCAGCTCGGCGATTTGTTTCAAATCTTCATACGTGAGAATGCCCCCTGTAGGATTTTGCGGAGTGTTCAAAATCAGCAGCCTCGTCTTCGGCGTTATTCTCGCCTCCAAATCAGCAACATCGAATCGGAATTCTCTTTCTTCTTTTAGGTGAAGGGGCACGGGTTTTGCGCCAATGAAATTGATGATGGACTCATAAATGGGAAATCCCGGATTGGGGTAGATGACTTCGTCGCCTTCGTCGACAACAGCCAGCATACCGTAAAGCATAATTGGCTTTGCTCCGGGTGTAATCACAACATTGTCTGCATCCCAAATGTTGTATCCACGTGTTTTGTTGATGTACTGTGCCACAGCCTCGCGTGCCTGCGGTAACCCAGCCGAAGGGCCGTAGTGTGTGTAGCCATCGTCGAGCGCACGCTTCGCAGCTTCAATGATGTTCGGCGGAGTGTCGAAGTCGGGCTCGCCAATTTCAAGATGAATGATGCTTCGCCCTGTTGCCTCGAGAGCTCGTGCCTTCACGAGAACTTCAAATGCTGTTTCGGTTCCGAGACGTGAAATACGCGACGCTACATGCATGATGTGATGTGGTTGTAAGGGTGGAGTGTCTGTTTCAGGCGTGCAAAGATATGTGACGTTCGATTGTTATTTGGCGAACGAAATCGTTCTCATCGTTCGAACTCATCTTAACACTCCAATAAGAATCAGGCAGCAATCCAAATGCACGTTCAGGCCATTCGACGAGCTTTATTGCATTGTGCGTAAACACCATGTCGTCAAATCCAACCTGCAGCAAATCCTCTTGCTTTTCTATACGATATAGATCGGCGTGATAAATGGTGATGCTATCGCCCTCTGGTGTCTCCCCCACATACTGGTTGATAATGGTGAATGTTGGGCTCGTAACCAGATCTTCAACGTTGAAAAATCTGCAGACACCTTTAACAAATTCAGTTTTTCCTGCTCCGAGTTCGCCCTCGAGTACTACTACATCGCCCTTCTTAAGCTTAGACCCAAATTGCTCACCAGTGAGTATGGTCTCTTCTTCACTTTCAGTTCGAATTGTCTCAATTTCCATCAAGGAATCTTAAATAGTGAATCAATCCTTGTGTAAACTAAGAAACTGTGAAGTTCTGAGTGCGAAATCTATCGCGGCGTAAGAGTAATCACGGGTAATATCATTTCTTCCAATGATATTCCGCCGTGCTGAAACGAATCGCGATATTTTGTTAAATAGTGATGATAATCCGTTGGGTAAACAAAATATCGGTCTTCCTTTGCAATTACACAGGTAGTTGCAAGGCCAGGAGCAGGTATCATGTACGACTCGGGGTCCTTGATGATGAGGGCATCCCGACTGTCTGCTTTAACATTCCGTCCAACCTTGTATCGCAGGTTTGTGGTTGTCTCTCTGTCCCCAATCACCTTTGCCCCGCGCAGACAGCGCACACTGCCGTGATCGGTTGTGATGACGATCTGAACCTGAGGTACAGTGGATAGAGCTCGTAAAATCCCTAAGAACGATGAATGCTGAAACCACGACTTTGTGAGCGTGCGATATGCCGATTCGTCGGGTGCAATTTCTTTAAGAATTGGATAGTCTGAACGCGAATGAGCGATCATGTCTACTGCGTTGATGACGATGGCCGTTATGTGAGACTGGGCATACCGTAGGATGTCGGCCTCGATTCGCTTGCCATATTCTGTGTCGATGATCTTGACGTATTGTAAATCATTCTTCAGTATAACTCTACGACGATTAAGCAGGAGTTGAAACAGTTCTTTTTCGTTTTTGTTAAGTGTGTGCTCGTCCCTGCCCCTTTCATCAATTGTGAATTGCGGATAGTGCTTGTTGATCTCTGTGGGAAACAGTCCGGCGAATATGGCGTTCCGCGCATACGGAGTTGCCGTGGGCAGAATTGAACAATAGTAATCTTTTTGAATATTGAACATCGGTAGGATGACTTCTTCCATCGTTAGCCATTGGTCTAAGCGCATACAGTCTACGATGACGAAGAAGGTTGGCTTACCAGAAGCCAGCTTGGGAATCAGATGGGTGTCTGCAATGTGTGGCGAAAGTAGAGGCATGCCTTCGGAACGCTTATCACGCGGCCCAAGCCACGAATGATATTCATTTTCAACAAACTTTGAAAACTCTGCATTGCATTCACGCCATTGGTCGTGAAGCGACTGTTCAAGCCCCACATCATGATGTCTGTCTAGCTCTACACTCCGCTGAACGAGCTTGATATACACATCGAGCCATTCGCTCCAGTCCATTTTCTCGAGCAGGCGTCGAGATAAAACGCTGTACTCCTGATGAAAATCCTGTGTTATGCGTTGTTCGGTAATGCGCTGCGTCTCCAGGAATTTCTTGCATGCTGCAAGGATTTGTGTCGGATTTACAGGCTTCGTCAGGTAATCATCTATTTTCCGCCCGATGGCATCTTCCATCAGTGATTCCTGCTCGTTCTTTGTAACCATTACAACGGGAACGGATGCGTTAATGTCTTTCAGCACGGCAAGGGTTTCCAGACCCGAGATGCCAACCATCATTTCGTCGAGAAAAATCAGATCATAGTGCTCAGTCTGAGCCATCTCGATGGCATCTTCACCGTTTGTAGCAGTAGCAACTTCATAACCCCGCTGATTAAGCAAAATCAAGTGCGGTTTTAATAATTCAATTTCGTCGTCTACCCACAGAATTTTTTTCATGCGTATGGTTCCGTGTCAGGCCTAGTTATTGTTGGGATCGTATCACAAACATTGTTGTAGAGGCTCGTGCCACCAGCACGTCGTCGCAAAAAACATCGGCTTCGCAGAAATGGACGGAACGGCCGGCCTTAATGACGCGGCCAATGGCACGAAGTTGTTTGCCAACTGCTTTTTCCAAATAGCTGATTTTAATTTCTCCGGTTACGGTATGCTCATGCTCCTTAATAAGTGTAAATCCTGCAAAACCTGCTGCGACATCTGCAATGGTTGCCGTAACGCCGCCATGAACCAGTCCAATCTGCTGCTGATGAATCACTTCCAGATCAATAACTGCTTCAATGTAGCCTGGTTCAATAACGGTAAGGCGGCATCCGATGTGTTTCATGAATTCCTGACGGCTGAGGTGGTCTGTGATAATTTCACGGAAGCGTGGCGTCTGTGGTTTAAGGTCCATGGTGCGAAGCTAAGGTGATACACGGATACTTGCATTGTTTGAAAGAAGACAGCAAATTGGCCGAATAATACATTGAGGCAATTCTAAAATGCAATTCATTTTGTTCGCACTTCCGTGGCCGATCACAATCCTCATAATAACAATTGTCGTTACCGCTGTGCTTGTGTATTGCAGAAAGGTGTATCACAAGCGTCTGAAGCCTGAGAACATTCGTAGGTCTCATGATGTTTCCGCTGCTGTGTACGCAATTCTGGGAGTACTTTATGGTATTGTCCTGGGGCTCATCACTATTCAGTCGCAGGAGCGTTGGATCGACCTGCGGGATATTAGAGAAAAGGAAGCCTCGGCGATTGTCAGCATCGGGCAGATTTCAAAGACGCTATCAGAGGCTTCATCGAAGTCGATCAGTCACGCCACGGCAAAGTATGCACTGGAAGTTGCCCGAACGGAGTGGGATGACGATAGAACGATGTCTCCCGAAGCTTCGAAAGCATTTCAAGGTGTTATGAATAGTGTGTTCAACATGGAATCGACCGTTGACCGAGATCTGCTTGCCTCGCAAACAATCCTGCAACTTATGAGCAACCTCATGGAAATACGTGTAGAACGTCTTAACCTCATACAAGAACACGTGGGAACACTGTTGTGGGTGATTTTAGTTTTTGGCGGCTTAGTAATGACGTTCTTTTTGTTGTTGTTTGCACCAGAAGATAATCGCACTCACACAACTATGATTGGTATAGTTGCATGCATTGTCAGTTCTGTGCTGTTCCTAATTTTTGCCTACGAACATGCTACCGATGGACCGCTTCAGATATCAGGAGAAGCATACACCAGAGCAGCAATGATGATAATGGATAAATAAAATGAATTTAAATAAACTTACGCTGAAAGTTCAGGAAGCAATCCAGCAATCACAGCAGGTTGCTTCTGATAATCAAAATCAATCGCTGGAACCCATTCACGTTCTCTACGCAATGCTTCAGGATACACAAGGTATCATCCCTCCAATGCTGAACAAAATTGGAGCTAACGTGGATTTCGTTAGGACAAAAGTTGACGACGCTATTGATTCACTTCCAAAAGTATCTGGTTTTACCGGGACGCATCTCTCAACCGACACACAAAAAGTTTTTCAGGATGCATTCAAAGAAGCTGCCGCGCTTAAAGATGAATTCATCTCCACTGAACATTTGCTAATTGCAATCACAACATCAAAAACTTCCGCAGGCGTGCTTCTGCGCGATCAGGGTGTGAGCCGCGACGCCGTGCTAAAAGCGCTTGCCGAAATACGCGGCAACCGCCGAGTAACAGGACAAAACCCTGAAGACACGTACCAATCTTTAGAACGTTATGCCCGAAATCTCAACGACGAAGCACGTAAAGGAAGAATCGATCCTGTTATAGGACGTGAGGATGAGATTCGAAGAGTGCTGCAGGTATTATCGCGGCGCACAAAAAACAATCCTGTCCTCATCGGCGAGCCCGGTGTTGGCAAGACGGCTATTGTAGAGGGCCTTGCCCAACGCATTGTGAGTCAGGACGTGCCGGAACCACTGCGCACAAAAACGATTTTTTCTCTCGATATGGGCGCCCTTCTTGCAGGAACGCAATTCCGCGGACAATTTGAAGAACGCCTCAAGGCTGTGATCAAAGAAGTATCTGAGTCAGGGGGTGAATTCATTTTATTTATCGACGAGCTTCACACACTGGTTGGCGCGGGCGCCACTCAGGGAGCCATGGATGCAGCAAATATTCTCAAGCCTGCACTTGCACGGGGTGAGTTACGAGCCATTGGCGCCACAACCGTCGATGAGTACCGACAGCACATTGAAAAAGACGCGGCTCTGGAACGCCGCTTTCAGAAAGTACTTGTGGCAGAACCAACGGTTGATGATACCATCAGCATATTGCGAGGTCTTAAAGAACGTTATGAAGTTCACCACGGAGTCAGGATTACCGATGCTGCAATTGTTGCAGCGGCACAACTTTCGCACCGCTATATCACGGATCGGTTTCTTCCGGACAAGGCAATAGACCTTGTTGATGAAGCAGCTTCGAAGCTTCGGATTGAAATTGATTCAATGCCCGAAGAGTTAGACTCGTTGGAAAGAAGAATACGTCAGCTTGAAATTGAACGTCAGGCACTCTTGCGGGAAATTGGATAAGGCGCAGAAGTTGGAACCATTATCCTCGCCATTGCCGTAAGAACTCTAGTCTTTCACGTAACTGGCTAATCGGAACAAGCAGCTTGTCCTTGCCGAGTATGGCTTCTTCCTGCGAACCAAAGACAAGCTCGTAGTCCTTACTCATCACAATTGCTTCTTCCGGACAAACCTCTTCGCAGAAGCCGCAAAAAATGCATCGAACCATGTTGATTTCAAACAGGGCTGGATATCGCTCCTTAACACCGTTGGTTTCTGCAGCACGAACTTCGATTGCCAGAGCAGGGCAAACGCGCGAGCAGAGTCCGCAAGCCACGCAGCGCTCTCCGTCTTCCTCTAAAACAAGAACCGGACGTCCCCGATAGGAACCTTCGGGGTTCCATCGTTGTTCGGGGTATTGCCGTGTAAATTTTGGACGAATCATCTGCCGCAACGTGAGTCCCATACCCTTGGCAATTGCCGGCAGATAAATCCGCTCCCAAAAACTCAGGCGTTGTGCTTCTGTATTTGTCTTAACAGTTGCCATATTTAGTTCAAAAGTAAAATAACGATACCTGTTATCGCAATATTGAGAAGTGCCAGCGGAAGGAGAACCTTCCAGCCAAGTGCCATCAACTGATCGTAACGGAACCGTGGAAGTGTCCAGCGGATCCAGATGAAAACGAATACAAGCGAAAACGCCTTCGCTATAAAGACTCCCATGCCAATCAAAACCATTGGTGGCGATGAAGGAGCTAAACCAAGTAATGCGGCTTCGTCGATGAATGGCGCAATATCCCAACCGCCAAGAAACAACGCTGCAATTATCGCACTCGATGCCAGGATGTTTGCATACTCTGCCAGGTACAGCAGACCAAACTTCATTCCGGAATACTCAGTGTGATAGCCCCCTACCAATTCCGGCTCCGCCTCCGGCAAATCGAACGGCGCTCTGTTTGTTTCTGCCAAAGCGGTAATAAAAAATATTAGCATCGCAACCGGCTGGTAAAATATATTCCAGCCGTGTGCGATTTGCCCCTGGATAAGCTCGACGAGGTTTAGCGAACCGCCAACAAGGACAACGCCAACAACTGATAAACCCATGGACAGTTCGTACGATATCATTTGAGCCGACGAACGCAGCCCGCCCATCAAAGAGTACTTGTTGTTCGACGACCACCCTGCAAGGGCTACACCGTAAACACCGACAGACGTCATTGCAAGCACTACAAGCACAGCAACATTCATGTTGGGCGCCATCGACAATCCGTACTCAACACCGCCAATGGTAACGAATGGACCGCTCCAGGGAATTACCGCATAAACGGTAATGGCAACACCAATGGCAATGACAGGAGCTAATGCGTGAAATCTGTAATCGGCCGCTGCAGGAACGATGTCTTCCTTAAGATACAACTTGAACACGTCTGCAAACGACTGCAATAGCCCCCATGGACCAACGCGATTAGGTCCGATGCGATTCTGAATCCAGGCAGCAATCTTTCGTTCGGCAAGAACCATGTAGGCAGACGACATGAGCATTACGTTGACGAGGATACCGCCTTGAACAACAATGATTAGTAATTGTATGAGGTCCATGTGTTCTACTTGCTACTTAACAGTGCGTTTTCAGCATTTGTTCATTGCGGTTTCATGTAATGCGACTCATACACCGGCACATTTTTTTCCGGATGATGAGTCTTGCCAAGCACTGCACCCTGATGCTGAACAATCAGTTCATAATTCAATTGCTCAAATGCACTAACATGGTGCGTGGCATGTGTGAATACATCTTTAGCTGAGGCAAAGGTCCAGCCTGCACCCATTATGTTGGCGATATCCTGGACAATCGCCCAGCCAGGACGAACATCGCGCCGTGTTCCCTTCGTCCAACGGTCGTTAGGTGCACCAAATTTGTCCCACCTGCTATTCTTCATCGTCATTGTCCGCGGATGGTCCTTCGTTGAAAGCACCTGCTCAAACCGCTGAACGCGGTGAAGAATGTTAGTGAATGTCCCTTCGCATTCTGCAAATCCGGCAACAGGCAGAAGCACCGATGCCTGATGAGCCGTTACGGACATGTGCGAAGAGAGCACGATTAGTGTACCGACGCTCGCAACAGCCTCAGCTAATTCATGCGAATGAGCCTCGGCTGAATCTTCAAGAATAATCAATATTTTTATATCTTCATGCCTGATACGCATAGCCAGCTCATCCACGGTATGCCCGCCATGTGCCGGTGCGATGCCAACTGTGTGTGCACCGATGGCGTTGGGCGCCCTTTCGTTTACGCGCAGAAATGCATCGCCGAATTCGTGATCGATGTGCTTGATGAAATCAACATTGCTCGTTTTGACGACTGATTGTGCAAACCTCGACAAGGCATAATTGTCTTCATTGCTTGCATGGGCAGAGCCGAGTACCATTATCTGCGAAGGTTTGACGCTACTGATTGCATGCGCTGCAAATTCAAGCGCCCGTTCCCATGTTGTGAGAATCAGTGTGCCATCGGCGCGTAGATGCGGTCCATTAACTCTGTTTTGATTTATAACGTCAGGCGTTGTAAGCCTGCCATAATCGCACATCCAATATTCATTCACATGCATATTGGTCCGTGGCTCAACTCGCAGCGCCTCGTTATTCATGATGCCAACCTTGATGTTGCATCCACGAGCGCAGCCGGGACAAATACTGTCGGTAAAACTCATTTCCCAAACGCGTGCGCGGAATCGGAAGTCAATACTGGTCAGCGCTCCCACAGGACAGATATCAATTACGTTCATTGAATATGGACTATCGAATTCCGTTCCTGGAAACGTCTCAATCGTCACCTTATCATTTCGGTGTGTAAACGTAAGCACGGGCTGATGTGCCACCTCATCGGCAAATCTGATGCACCGCGAACACATAATGCACCGCTCAGAATCAAACATGATCTCCGGTCCCAGCACCACTCGTTTGGGTTTGTGGACTTTTTCCTCGTCGAACCTCGACTGTCCTTTTGAGTGGTTGAATGCATACTCCTGCAGTTTGCATTGTCCGGCTTCGTCGCAAATCGGACAATCCAGCGGGTGATTGATGAGAAGGAATTCCATGACGGCGTTCTGTCCGTTCATCGTGTGCTTACCGAGCGTATCAACCACCATTCCATCGGCAATTGTTGTTGCACACGCAATCTGCAGTTTCGGCATCCATGCTACGTCGGCACGGCCGTTATCATCGAATAGGAGGGTGCCGCCCTTATCTTTTTTATGACTGCCAACGTGGACCATACACATCCGGCAATTTCCTGCAACCGACAGGGCGGGATGCCAACAGAAATGCGGAATGGTGATCCCGTGTTCGTATGCCGCTTCTATGATTGTTTTACCTGCTGCCGACTCTATTAGCCGACCATCGATCGTTATTACTGGCATGATTTTCCTCGATGCGTTTCGCGTGCGCGGAACGCGCAAACATACGACGTTTGCTAAGTTTGAGCCATGAAGTCATTAGGATCGCTGTGCATCATCGGCACCTTTGTGCTCTTGCTTTTTTGCAACGAACTACATGGCGCAACACCCCGGCAGTTCTTTCCAGCATCGCTAAGCTATAACATGCCTGGCGGAGGACTGTCCGATAACGTCGGAGCAAAACCTGCATTGGGTTTCTCGCTGGGTTATCTTCTTGCCATCGACAAAAATTTCAGGATCGGCGTTCGAGGTACATGGAGCAGAATGGAACTCGGCAAGAAAGACACAGTTGATTATTCTGGATACGGTCTTACACATATTGGGCTTACGTCGGTAATACAGTACAAACTTTTCAAATATGGAATAACTCCCTATGCGGAGTTGGAAGGGGGCATGGGTTATTTGTTTGCAGACGAAGTAATTGCCAACATGCCCGTGCTGATAGATGATTTAACGATTGTGAAATTATCGGCGGCAGTTGCAATTGGAATTCTGATTCCACTTAACGAAGGAGTCGATATCGACGTCAGCGGCAGGTATTGCGCAACAGCCGTACCAAACGGATTCTCAACGCTAGCAGCCCACGTAGGAGCTACGTTCGCACTGAATTGACGCAAGCTGTTAGAGCGGTGATATTGTACTCTGCAACGTTGTCTCCGGTGAATGAGCATGGATGTCCGGCTCCAATTTTGCTTCGACTGCGCGCCAGATGCGCTGGCATGGAAAGCGATTTTCGTAGAGTGCGCGGCCTATAACAACGCTATCAATATTGCGTGGCGCATATTCTTGCAAATCCCACAGATCTTGTGGAGAAGCAATGCCGCCTGCCATCGTAATCCGTATTGGCGCAGCCTCTGCAATTCTGTTGATTGTTTCCAGGTCTTCGCCTGTTAAAGCCCCTTCCCAATCCTTCTCCGTGTAGATAACGCGAATTCCGCCAAGCTCGTGAATCAGACGTATCATTTCTATGTCCGTCATGGCTTCACCGCCATCCATCTCAACAATTCCTGCATGAGCGCGGACGCCGAAAATTACACGGCTCGAACCATAATCCTCAATAAGTTTACGAACTCCATCGGGATTGCTCTGGACGAGAGCGTTTATTGCAACACGATAAATGCCAGCGTTCAATAATTCACGCACCACATTAACGTCGCGCTGAAGTGTTACAAGTTCGATGGGAATATCAACTGCCTGCTGAACCCGTATGGCAACATCGAGCGATTGCGAGTAATCATTACCGGCAAATGAGTCGGTATCGGTTATGTGAATGCACTTTGCATTTTCCCGACGCCACAACTGAGCGAGTTCAATCGGATGATCGCTCAATTCAGAATACAACCGTTGAGTCCCCTCTTCGCCATCAATTTTTCTTGCGCAGTGGCCATTTGCCAAATCGATGGCAGGTATGATTAGTAAGTATCGCAATTCAGAATCTTGTCTTCATGAAGGTTGACGCAAAGCGGCTTTGATGAGCCCTTCGCTTGTGATTGACGATGCATCGGCGCTCGCTGACAGAACTTGTTTAACAGCTTTTTCCGCTGCTATCCGCGTGTATCCGAGGGCTTGCAAGGCATTGACTGCGTCGGCAAACACTTGTGACGTAACACCCATCGCTGTGGTTTCCGGTGGCGTCCCTGCAATGGCGAAAATCTTATCGCGAAGTTCAATAACCATTCTCTCAGCAGTTTTCTTGCCAATTCCCGGCAAACGCTGCAGACTTATCAGGTTGCCGGATGAAATTGCCGAACGCAAGCTGTCGAGCGCGATGGAGGAAAGGATGCCCAGTGCCGTCCGGCCACCAATTCCCTGAATGGATGTGAGCAGACGAAATGCATCGCGTTCAGCCTCGTTTGAAAAACCAAATAGCTGCAAGGCGTCTTCGCGTACAGCAAGGATTGTATGCAGCGTCACGCTTTCCCCCACCGGAGGCACATAATCCATTGTCGACAGCGGAACGCTTACGGCATACCCTACACCATGACAGTCGATAACAACTTCCATTCCCTGCCGATAGGCAACGATCCCTGAGAGCCGACTGATCATAATTCAAAAATATTGGATTGCATGTTTACGGACTAAAAATGAATACTAAAGGTATTGGAGATTTTGCCGAAGAGCTGGCATTGGAGTACTTGTGTGAGAAGGGATACACACTGCGCGATAGGAAATATCGGTATGGGCAAATGGGTGAAGTAGACTTAGTGATGGTTGATGGCAGTTCTTTTGTGTTCATTGAAGTCCGCCACAGGACGAGTACAATGTATGGAACACCGGAAGAATCCTTGCGACCAGGCAAGCTGAGAAAAATTCGGCGAACAGCTTTGGCATGGCTAACCGTACATGGTTGCACGAAGTCTGAATGCCGCTTCGACGTTGTTGCCGTCGACCTCGTTGGAGGCACTCCCGTAATACGCCACCTTGTCAACGCATTCTGAGCTGCGTGCACACCAGATAAACCTCGCGATTTTCAAGCCCCCTATCTTTGCAGGATGTGGGTTTATCTCTCTAAACGAGTTCTACTTTTTTTACCGACGCTGTTCATAATTACGGTGATTTCGTTTGCAGTAAGCCGGCTGGCACCGGGCGATCCGGTTGCTTCGAAGGTGGGTGTTGGCGCTGAAGGGGGCATGGGAACGCGCTCGACGATAAATGAAAAAACAATTAAGCTGATACGCGAGCAATGGCATCTCGATAAACCAATTTGGCAGCAGTACGTGATTTGGACAGGAGGCTTGCTGTGCTTCGACATGCAGAAGGTGTTCATAGCAGGCAACACAAATTTCGGAGCGGCACGTTTTACCGGAAGGCCGGATTTTGGTAGATCGTTCCTGGATAACAGACCGATTTTCGATAAGATGCTCGAGCGAGTTCCCGTTACTCTTACAATGAACCTGATTGCCATCATCGTTGCTTACATGATTGCAATTCCGCTTGGAGTGTATTCTTCCACGCATCCGGGGACAACGGCTGATAAACTGTCGTCGTTCTCACTCTTTGCACTGTATTCACTGCCGCATTTCTGGATAGGCACACTAGCCGTTACCTTCCTTGCCAACCCCGAATTTATCGCATGGTTCCCAAGCGGTGGTTTACGCTCGCAGGCGGCTGCCGGCTGGAGTTTTTGGCAGCGCTCAGCCGATTATATGTGGCATCTTACGCTGCCAATGATTGTGTACGTTTACGCCGACTTTGCCTTCATCTCGCGCCAGATGAGATCGTCCATGCTCGAAGTTATTCGGCAGGATTACGTGAGAACTGCACGAGCAAAGGGGCTTTCGGAACGTAAAGTTGTTTATAAACATGCTTTGCGTAATGCACTGATACCGCTCATCACAATTGTTGCGGCGCTCGTTCCTAATCTTATCGGTGGATCAGTGATTATCGAAACGATTTTTTCCATACCCGGCATGGGAGAGCTTTCGTACAAAGCATTAATATCGCGCGATTACCCGATGATTATGGCAGTATTTACAATCTCAGCCATGCTCACGCTGGTGGGCATGCTGATTAGCGACCTTCTGTATTCGATTGCCGATCCGCGAATTTCTTTTGAGAAGAAGACGTCATGAGTGAAACGTACAGCGCATTTGTTCGGCAGCAATACAAAAAGAGCACCTTTGGAATGGTGAGCGTTTGGGTTGTTGCCATCATTACTGCAGTGGCAGTTTTTGCAGATGTGCTCGCCAACGATAAGCCAATCGCTGCCTCTAGGAATGGCGAGTTGATGTTCCCCGTTTTGAAAGAATATGGTGTAATGCTGGGCATTACAGAATGGCAAAAGGAATATGCAACAGTTGATTGGCGCGAGCTGAAGTATGATTGGTCTGTGTTTCCCCCAATTCGCTACAGCCCTTCTACAACGGATAAGAAGCTCATTACACTCGCAGAGAGAGCACCTTCGGGTAAACACTGGTTGGGTACCGACGATATTGGCAGAGATGTTATGTCGGGTCTTATCCATGGCTCCCGCTACGCACTCTCAATTGGCCTTGTTGCTATGTCGATAGCCCTTGTAATTGGAATCCTCCTTGGTTCAATAGCTGGTTTTTTTGGCGGGTTTCTCGATATTCTCATCTCTCGCCTCATTGAAATCGTTATCACCTTTCCGCGCTTTTTCCTGATCATCACCATTGTGGCAATGGTGGAGCAAGGATCGATATGGCTGATAATGGCGTTGATAGGATTTACAAGCTGGACGGCAATTGCGCGGTTTATGCGCGGTGAAGTTCTCCGTGTGCGAAACCTGGATTACATCAGTGCTGCAACGGCCTTGGGCTATTCAACGCCGCGAATCATCTTCCGGCATGTACTGCCGAATGCAATTGCGCCTGTGATGATTTATGCGGCATTTGGCATCGTTAACGCAATTCTGTTCGAAAGTGCGCTGTCGTTTCTTGGCTTTGGAGTTCCGCCAACGGTTGTAACATGGGGCAGCGTATTATTCAAAGCCCGCAGCAGCACATATTCCTGGTGGCTTGCCGTGTTCCCAGGTTTGATGATTTTTATAACGGTAGCTGCGTTTAACCTTATCGGCGATGCCTTGCGCGATGCAACGGATCCTCGACTGCGAGCCTAACTTCGAGCTATCTCCATGCGGTCATCCGATAATAAAAGCGATTTCGCCATGATTACACTTTTATAGTTCGCTTCATTCCACTGAACTTCATCAACAATTGAATATCCATATTTTTTATAATGTTTAATAAGATGCAATGCGGGTTTAGCTGTGTCGAGTGAGATAACCCTTGCACCGTGTTTCACAGCATATTGCTCAACTGTTCCAATCAATTTACCTCCAATCCCGAGTCGACGGTAGCTGGGATCTACACCGAACTGACCAAAATGCCAGACCCCTTCCTTTTGATAAAATTCACAGTCTCCGATTTGGGAATACAGGGTGATTGTACCAATAATTGCTTGTGCGTGGAGGGCCAGAAATGTTATGCCTTCCGAAATCCTGCTTCGGGTAACTGAATCAGACTGATATGAGGCCAGGTATAGGAGCCCCATATCAGCAAGCTCTTTATAGGCACGATGTAGCAATTCTGTTAATGCAGAAATTTGATCTGCATCGTTATACGTTCGGATAATAATATCACGTACATTTATCAAGGATTCAAGCGCTCGATAATCCACGAATGCTCAATTTTCCGATATCGGATTCTATCATGCAGCCGATTAATTCTCCCCTGCCAAAACTCCAGTTCCAAAGGGTGAAGGATATAGCCGCCCCAGGAAACGGGACGCGGTACGTCTTTGTTGTTAAACTCGTCGCTTAAGCTGTTGTAACGCGCTTCCAATTCTTCTCTGTCCTGCACCACGGCGCTTTGCTGAGAAGCCCAGGCGCCAATCTGACTTTCGCGCGGACGTGAGGCGAAGTACACATCGGAATCTTGCTCACTTACTTTAACAACATGACCGGAGATTCTAATCTGTCGTTCCAGTTCCGGCCAAAAGAATAACAAATCTGCATAGGGATTATCTGCGAGCGCAATTCCTTTTCTACTCGCATAGTTTGTGAAAAAGATGAACCCTGATTCGTTAACTCCTTTCAGCAATACGATTCGAGCAGAAGGTCTGTTGTGTTTATCGGCGGTAGCAAGCACCATAGCTGTTGGCTCGTTTACCTTAGCGCCGATTGCTTCGTCGTACCATGATACGAACTGTCCTATCGGATCGCGCTGCACCGAATGTTCCGATAGCGCTTCGCGTGTGTATTCGCGCCGCAATGCCGAAATATCGATGTGGTTCATTTATCTAGTTGATTACCGGAATTGTGCGAACAAAGATCTTACCACGCGATTCCATCGACACGATTATCACTCCCAGTGGCCAAGAAGCAGTGTCGATCTTATTCGCACCGGCGCCCAGCCGATAGGTTCCCAGCAGTGAGCCCTGCACAGAATAGACCATAACAGTTGCCTCCGCTTCGTTCGAATTAATAGTGAGCGGTTCGCCTCGATTGATGGGAACGGGTTGGACGACGATTCCCTCGAGACGATAACTTTCGTTAACAGAGGTCACCGATTGTTTGATCACTTGCATCAAGGTGCTTTTGTAGGGGTCTACTGCGATGCTGCTGACAACGAAGTCTGCCTGAATTGGAATTACTGTCTGACGCTGATCCACATAGATCACGGTATCGCGACCTGCAAAATCGGCCAGCAGACTTATCGTGAGAGGGAACAGAAAAGCATCTGGAATATTGTCGCCCTTCTGATACTGTTCTATCCGCAACACACCACTGAATACTCCATTTGTGGGCACTGGATCGGGGTCCAACACCACTCCGATTACCGGATGTCCACGCTGTATTAGCCACTGGTTAAAAAACGTAACCCAATAGTCTTGCCATGGCACCGGCGGATTGGGAATTTCTGTGCGCACATGTGCGAGAAAATCATTTGTCTGCCTTGGCTGATGATAATTCCGTGAAATCCATTTTTTTAACATCGGAAAGAACAGAGAGTCGCCGGCAACTCTTCTCATCATGTGAAAAATCCACCCTGCCTTGGAATATGTAGTGGCTTCGTTGAACAGCGAATCCATGGAAGGGTTATACACGGGCGGCTCCAGCAGCCCCCTTTCCATATACTTGTTCCTGTGCCGATCGAGCTGACTTGTATACCCTTGTGGGCCTTCGAAATACTCCCTCCACAATGCCTCACTGAATGTGGCTCCGCCTTCGCCAAGCCAAATATCGCCCCAGATAGCACCTGTAATGGCATCACCCAGCCACTGATGGCTAAGCTCGTGCACATAGCCAACATCTAAATCACCTAACAACCATCGACGGTTGATGGTAGACATGGTCTGGTGTTCCATGCCACCAATGTTTATCGGGCTTACGGTTACATGCCCGTACGTTGGCCAGGGATATGCGCCGAGATACTTCTCAAGACCTTCGAACATTAACGGAATCCTTGCTAACGCTTTTACAGCACTAAATGGCTGACCATCCAAATCTTCGGGCCACTGGTAGTTGAGTATTGGAATGGTTCTATCGGACACATACTCGAGGTCGAGACGGCTGAAAACCGAAGCGTTAACCGTAAAGAGATACGTGCTCATGGGATGAGGATGCTGCCACGATTGCACTGTGGTTGTATCGGTGTCGGCAGTGCTATCAATCATAACACCATTCGACACAACCGTAATCCCTTTCGGAACTCTTACGTGTACAGTGAACAACGCTTTGTCTGAAGGGACATCGTTACATGGGAACCACGATCTGGCGTCCTCCGGTTCCGAAAACGTAAACGCTATCGGGTGAAGAACATCTTTGCCATCCACATCGCTCCCTGCATACACGTAAAAGCCGCGATCATCCCTTGTGCTGGCATAGTAAAGATCTATAGTAACGGTGTCGCCGGTACTAAAGCCTGAACTCGATGAAATATTCAACGACGATTCTTCTGCCCCCCATTGGGCTATTATTCCGTTTACTAACACACTGTCAATAATTAAATTCCGTGCAAACAAGGGCAGAAACGGCGTTGGAGCGACTACGCGTACTACTGCGCGAACATGACCGTTGAATTTACGCTGCTGACGTTGGGCCTTTGACAGTCTAAGAGCATCCACCCAATCGAGTGTAACATCATAGCTGAGAGCATCGATCACGGTATCAATATTTTCCTGAGGAAACGAAAACATCGTATTCTTTGCCTCGGCCCGATTCATGTATTCACGAAGGCCATCATCAAGGATTAATTGGTCGAGTAAAGATTGCTTGCCTTCCTGAGCCAGCAGCGACATAGACGAAGACAAAACAAAAGCTATGATGAAAAACTGCTGTACAAAAGCAGCGAGAAACAATCGGTACGGAGTGATGCTATGCGCCATGGAGTCCTGTCCGCGGTAAATGTGATTTGTCTATAACATAGTGATCGAGCCACCATCTGATATCTGCATTTGATTCAGCTCTTCTTCCCGCCAATACGTGATCGGCATTATCATACAAAATTAGTTTATAGGGATGATGCAGCCTCTGTAATTCTGCAGCAAGTGTAATGCTGTGCTCCGCCGGTACACGCCTATCACCAGTTCCATGCAGAATCAACAATGGTGTTGTCCTGGATAGTGTATCAGCCCAAACAACAACGCTGCGTTTTTCTGCTTCAAGCTGCTCGACAGAGTTAGACGGCAGATGTTTCACCATTGTTTTTCTAATGTATGCCGAGTGTGAAATGGCATTGATCATTGTTGGCGCCCCAAATGTTATTGCTGCACGAAAACGATTGGTACGCGCTAGCATCATGAACGCCATCATGCCCCCGCGACTGCCCCCTACCATTCCTAGCCGATCCTTGTCTACGTAGTCGAGCGAATCCAGCAGAGGTATGCATGCCATCGCATCGTCAACATCGCCGCCGCCCCACTCTTCCGTGCCCTCACTGCCACCGATTCCTCGGTAATTCGACGCCACGCATACGTAGCCCCAAGACGCGTAGTACCCAATGATGGACATTGCGCTCTCATCGGTAAGCGCACTTCGCACTCCGGCGCCGCCACGATTAAAAATGATTGCCGGGTAGTGGCTGACAGATTCGTTTGAAGGGGGCAGTGCAAGCCACCCATTTATTCTGTAGCCCGCACTAGCGTATGTTATGTGATGAAGCGATACGGCTTCAAACATTCGGTAATCGTGTGCTGTAAGCGCTCGCTTTGCCATTGAAAGCGCACGCAATGGCAGCTGCACGGTTTCTACACCGAGAAGAGTACCGTCAGTCACCGTGCCGGACGTGTCCGATATTTCTTCGCCAATGTTTTATGCCGATTGTTAAGATCCACTGAGCGTCCATCAATCCATGCATGCGTAACAACATTTGATTTTCCATCGAGAGCATCGCCGTCGCATACAAACAGCGTCGCACTCTTTCCCACTTCGATAGAACCATACCTGTCGTCGATGCCAAGAATCCTGGCTGCCGAAAGTGTGATGGCTTTTACGGCATCGGTTTCCTTCATTCCAAATGCCATCAGCGATCCTGCCTGATTGGGGAGGTTTCGCTGCTGCCATGCACCGCCATCGGACAAACAGAACTCTACACCTGCCTTGGCGAGTTCTACAGGAAGCGTATAGGTTGCATCGTACCCTTCATCTTCGCGTCGGGGTAGTGCATGAACGCGCTGCACAATCACCGGCACATGTTGTTTTTTGAGTCTGTCTGTAACGTATCGCGCATCATAGCCCCCTACAATCACCAATTTCAACTGATATTTTTCGGCGAAATCCAGAGCGCTTTCAATTTGACGCTGCGATTGAGCTTCGACAAAGACGCGCATCTCGGATTCAAAAACCATGCGCATGGCTTCCATTCGAATATCACGTTTGTTAGTATCTATCCCTGCACGGGCTGCAAGCGAGTATGCGCGTGCATCGCGAAAAAGATCATCGAGCAACGCTATCTGGGATTCAATTTCCTTCTTCTGTTCCTCGGCACTCTTCTTTACCCAGGGAGCTGTTACTACATCCATTGCCGGCCACGTCACAACAATGCCTGCACGCGGCACTACAGCAATGTCTTCGCGCGTCCAGCCATCAAGGCGCATTACCGACGACGTACCGCTCACGAGTCCACCATCCGGCACTACGTGTGCCAGCAGAACTCCGTGCGATCGGACAGTTGGAATGATTTCAGAATCCGGATTGTATGCAGCTTCGGCACGAGCATTCGGATTAACGGATCCCACTTCCGTCATATCGCGCGTCGAGCGAACAGCATCAATCTCGGTAAGTCCAAGTGTGGTGTTCGGCGCGATGAATCCAGGATAAACATTCTTTCCCTGACAATCGATTTCAACAGCGCCCTTAGGTGTTACGAGTTGCGTACCCACGGCAACAATGCGTCCGCTATCAAAAACAATACTAGCCCCCTTCAGAACAAAGCCAGTACCCGTATGGACAGATCCGTTGAGAAGAACGACAGGTTGTTTTTGTGGAAGACCGGGAATTTCATCGTTGCTTCTTGCAGAGAGAACAGAGAGTAAGGCAAGAAGCAGAATGGTTGGTAGGGGGCGATTCATGCGTACAAATCTATGCAGGAAGGCGCAGAGCGGGCTATATGTGAGATACCCCTAGACGTCACCACTCGTCTAGGGGCACTCCCCTTCTCACCTTTCACCACCACAACGAAAGGAGGTCAGTCCAATCGCGGGCGTGTTACCATAAGGTAACGTTGCAATATACCGTTCAGTTGAGCGAAGGCGCAATACGTAATTTCAGAAAAACATGTCAACAGAACCATTGGTTTCGTTAATGCATGTTGGTGGGTACGGCGAAGTTGCCGAACTTTGTAGTTTCGGGGTGTAGCGCAGCCCGGTTAGCGCGTCTGCTTTGGGAGCAGAAGGTCGCAGGTTCGAATCCTGCCACCCCGACCACACATTCAAATTGAATGTTTACTCTACTCCGAGTGTAGCTGAACTTGTATTTGGCTGAAGACGATTACTCTTGGCTCGACGAATAAAACGTCTGAACTAAATCGTCGATATTCGATTCCAACATTCGTCTGTATTCAGCACTGTACCAACGCAGCGCATCATCCTTGTCTCTCGGCAGGTTGTCGGATTTTGTCGAAGCCTCGAATGCGTTGTATCGCGCCGCAGCAAACATTATTGCTGCGCTGACGCGTTCCTTCGATTCCACTGTAGAAAATTCGTTAGCCAATTCGATAAACTTATCGGCCATTTCAGCACGGGACAATTCCATTTTTTCTGCGTGCGTATTCTACTGCTTTAATGTTCTCAGATAGTTGACGATCAGCCATCGATCTTCATCGTCCTTAATTTTTTTATTGAATGCAGGCATATCGTCCTTGCCCTTGGTAATTTTATAAAACAAGGTGCCGTCGGTTTGCTTCTGGAATTCATCGCTTGAGAAGTCCCCCATATTATCCTTCCCGTCCAATTCTTTTGCCTTGGGTCCATCTCCAAATCCTTCCTTGCCATGGCAGGATTTGCAAAATTTTGTGTAGAGACTTTTTCCCACATCGGAATTTTCCTGATTAGTCTTATCCGTCGGGTTCTTGACGCTCTTTGCTGCTTCGGGCACTACCCACTTACTTGGCTGCGACAGCGCGAATACAGAAAGACCAATTGCTAACAACGTCAGCAGAAGAATTTTTGATGTTTTCATAGCATGTGAAAATTGGTGATCAACCTGACCTTGAAATTCGGAAAAGATTAAATATTAAAATAAGCAGTGGAATCCAGACGCCCAATATGATCAGATTGGGAAATACCAACAAGTACAGTGGTGCTTTTAACGGCGGTGACCACATAGTGCGCTGGTCAAACGAAGACTGGTCTTTAACGGGAATACCATTGGTGGAGTTCACTAGCGCTTTTACATTACCGTAGGTATCGCTTTCATTCAACGCAACTTCAAACGTCAGCTTCCCATCAATTCCCGGCATCGAGTCTGGGAGTGGAACAGTCACCGATCCGCTTTCGTTGGTCTTGTAGCTTTCCTCTCCCACTTGTAGTAGGCCATACATCCGTTTAAGACCGACTGTTAATGTTTGGTCTGGTAAAGGATTCCCGGAAGCATCGGAGAGCACAGCAGTGACTTGCGAAACTCCGTCGACCGTTTCTAGTTCCGCAGTGAGGTTTGCAACCGAAAATCTGACGGAAGTTTCGTTGTCATCAAACTTGCTATTATTCTCAACTTTTATAACATAGGTAAACACTTTGGAAGTATCTTTCGCATTCACAGCTCCCAAGGTGATCGGGAACCTTGCTTTACCATCCGAGCCTGTTGAAGTTTTCCCAACAAATACCAGGGAATCTTCCGACACCGACGTGTAAACATTAATTTCCAAATTCGCTGCAGGCTCAAAACCGTCCTTCGCTTTGTACTTCACCGAAATGCTAATAAACGATTCTTTGGGCATTACCTTAGTATACTGCGCTGATATCCTCACTTTTTGTTTTGAGTCTTGGGCAAACGCTGCATTGAACACAAGCAACGTCAGCAGCATGATACTGGTTCTCATAATCAATTATTTGATGATGGTTCAATCAATTTCCGTTCTTCCGCGGTTTCGTGTATTGGGATAACTGGAAGAAACCTCACCAATAATGTTATGATGAGCAGTGCGGCTGCCAAGGTTGCAAGCGTAATCATCCACTCCATCAGCGTGGGCGAATAGTGCCGCCAGGATTCTGGCACTCCCTGTATTGGTAGAAACGGGTGACTAAGAGTTGGTACCACAATGATGTAGCGTTTCCACCAGGCGCCAAGAACAACTGCCAACGAAACAATAAACAATGGTAATGGCTTACGACCCTTCCGAAACAGTAAGACGATTACCGGCAATATGAGGCCTCCGAAAATTACAGTCCAAAACAACCACGAATATTCACCGGTGTATAAAGAGCGTAAATGCCCAGCCTCTTCCTCAGTGGATTTATATGTTGGCATCAAGTACTCGTTGATGTTAAAGTACAGGTACACCAGACAAAGCATCACGAGAATTTTCGCCATTTTATCAAAATGATCCGCCGTGATATATTTTTCCAAGTGGTATACCTTGCTAAGCACATACATAACGGCAATCACAGCGCCCGTTCCCGCTACAAAGGCGCCAGCAATGAAGTAGGGTCCAAAGTTTGTGCTATCCCAGCCTGGCCTGTACGTTGTCTCGAACAACCAGGCAGTAACTGTGTGAATGGCAAAGGCCACAGGGATAATTAAAATCGAAAGCGTCGTAGTTGCATTGGAATAAATTTTATGCTGCTTTGCGTTACCCGTCCAGTTCAGCGAAAACCTGTCGTACCACTTGCTTAACTTTGCTTTTTTCTGAAAATATTTACTAAGTATCTTCAGATCGGGCAACAGCGGATAGTATAACAACAAAAGGCTGATTACCAGATAGGTATTAACAACAAGCAGGTCCCAGATAATCGGAGATTGAAGTCTACCATGGATAAACAGGTTTAATACCCTGTCTGGTCGACCCATATCGATAACGATGGTTACTCCCGCCATCATTACGGCTGCAACGGCAATGATCTCTGATATACGGGTAAGTGGTGTATTCCATTTTACGTCCGATAATCTTAGGATAGCAGTTATCAACGAACCCACCAGGCTCACTGCCACAAAGAACACGAAGTTAGAAATGTAGATACCCCAGAGGGCATAATCTCTCATGTCCGTCACTACCAATCCCTGGCGAACCTGCTGTATATAACAGTACGCCCCTATCAGGATTATCAGAATCAAAAAGGATACCCACACGCTTCCCTTCCATCCGAATTTTTGCGGAGCAAGGTCGCTCACAAGCCGATCATAATCTGAACTCATAATTGATCAGTGTTTTTTTACTGATTCGAACTCTGTGTAATTCTTCAGTCCTTCTTCGAAATCAACTACTCTATCCGAAGGCGGGAGATAGTAGACACTGGGTTGGGTACCTAAATTTTCCATAAGCCGATAGCCCGCTCGATCCTTCAGGAGTTTGCTCAGCTGAAACGATTGTCCACTGCCGTTGGTAACGGAATCTTCGTAGAGATCTCCGAAGCTGAATACATCGTTTGGACATGCAGAAACGCAGTGAGGCATTTCGCCCTTATCAATCATGTGCGGGCAGAAGTCGCACTTATCAACTGTACCTCTCTGGCTCGGCACTCCTGCATAGTCGGGTGTGTATTCATATTGCTCGGCAAATGTGCCCTGCCATGGCTCGGACCAATTGAACACTCGCACCGAATATGGGCAAGCTGCCATGCAGAATCGGCAGCCAATGCATCGGTTGTTGTCTATGAGGACAATGCCGTCTCTACGTTTGAAGGTGGCGTCAACGGGACAAACTTTTACGCAAGGAGGCTCGTCGCAATGCTGACAAAGAGTGGGCTGCCAGTATGGAGCGCTGCGTTCACTATCCTGCATTTTGTATATCTTGATCCAAGCATTTTCGCCCGTGATATAGTGGTTCTTGTTGCAGGAACTTTGGCACTTGCGCGCGTTGCGGCATTTGGCCAAATCAACAACCATCACAAACTTGCGGTTGGGGAATCCTTCTCTCGGATTGTAAGCCGATTTACTTTCGTGCTGATGTGAGACGGCAGATGCAGGCACTGACATGAGAGTGCCATCTGTTGACATTAATTCTACCGTCTCAGATGATTTTGCGCTGTTTGATTTTGCTTTACCAGATTGCCCAAATACTTTAGCCAGCAGCGCTCCACCTGCCGCTGTTAACAGCCCAATCTTCAGACCTTTTCCAACTAACTTTCGCCTCGTTTGTTGCTGCTGCTCATGTTCCATTGTGCTATTTCTTGGATGTGAATTCTTTCGGTTTCAGCCAGTTTAGAAGGGATTCATTTGATAACTTTTCTTTAATCACCTTCGCGTCTTTCAACTCGCTGGTTCTAACCTTCACAGCCTTTCCTTCGGAGGTAAGCATCGTGGTGAATTCGGAGTCGTCCTTGCTTTCATCATCGGTTTTGGCTGATAAATGCCCTGCTGCGCTCAGAAATGGGAGTTTTAAGCTGGCGTCCAAAAATTTTCTGCGGGAAAGCCGATAACGCTTCATAAATATTTTATGGTAATGGCATTAAAAATTCCAGAGACGGTTGATGTTGAAACCAATCAGGATTTGTTGCTTAGAAAGCTTGTTCTCATTCAGGAAATAATTGGCCTGGGGTAAAATGCGATTGTAATTGCCGACGAAAACCTGGAAGGCGTGCGACCCTGTCGACACTTCAACACCAAGTGCAAGTCCTGGATTGTTTGAGAAATCTCCCAGTGGCTGGTTGTAGTCTGCGATGATTGCCATATCGTCGGTAACGTTTACCTTGCCCCCTACCTCTACGGCAATGATATGATTACTTGGCGTCGTTGATGAATCAACCATGTTAAAGTGAGAAAAACTCGGAGCAATCTGTAGTGATATCGCCTGATTGAACCTTCTCATAACAATGAGCTGGCTAAAATACGAGAGGCGGTCAATAAACTGCGTAAAAAAACTTGCTTCGCGGGCGTCAATTGCGGCATTTCCATAGAACGTCAGGCTCACTGGTATGCTCCCGGAACGGGTTTGTTGAAACACGCCAACTTTGAGATTAAAGTCTTGCAGACGATAGTCCTTTGTTGTTCCAAAACCAACTGTAAGAATGTCAGTGAATGAATACGAAAGCCCCAACCGAATGTTGGATGCTCCCCACAAACCAAGCAAGTCGTTGTTGCCGCTGTTTACAATGCCAAATCGGTGCTGAATGTCGAACTGCAATGAATTCGCAGTGTTTAGGACACCCGTAGGGTTATCAATTAAAAAAGTACTCTGAAACGCGCTGCGCTCAGGTTTATCCTTCGTTTTAACAATTGCATCGTCGGCATCTTGTGCAAAAAGACATACGCTGCCAAATAATAGCAGAGTGACGGAGACGACTTTAAAACGTTTCATGATGGCATTTCTCTAGGTTGTTAATTATCTTTAGCGCCTTCATCGATCCATTTTTTGATCAGTTCAATATTTACAGGCGACAATTTTGTTGATGGCGGCATGGGATTGTTGCCGCCGCCTTCGAGCATTTCTACAAGCTCGCTTTCTTCGGCGTTTCCAGGAGTAATGCCATCTCCCTCCATCAAAGATTCATAGGCATACCCCTCCCTAAGGTCTGGAAGTATATTGCCGGGATAATGACACCTTGCACAATTCGAGCTAAGGATGGGCTGGATATCCAGGGAGAAAGAAAGATTGTCCTTTACAGTGGGAGCTTCTACAGGGAATGTGCTGCTTTCACACGAGCAAAACAGCATGATTACACTCAACGCAGCGAGTAGACCAATCAGTGTTTTCATAGCGTTAACATTTCACAAAATTATAAACTGTTTTGCGTCAACAACAAAAAATATTTATGTAACTCACTATGTGTGGGAAACTAGTAAGAGCTGTAACTAATAGACCGTTGCGGAACTTACAGCTAATATTCGGCTGCATCTGAAAAGCTGCGTTTACGGTTTTTGGAATTCGGCGTTTAAATCAGAATAATGAAATTCTACGTCGCGATATCTGCTGCGTCCAAGGAATACTTAGGAAAGTTGCAATTCTATTATTTAGCGACGCGGCTCAATCTAATCATGATGTTGTAATACAATCATGATACATATATTTATTATCCTTATCTGTATGATATAATATAAACAACCTGTGAACAATTGAGCAGTTCACCAGTAAGTGCACTCAGATTGATCACCATCACTCCGCAACTATGAATTTCATTGAATGCTCCGATTCTCCAGCCTGTACACGTACGAAATACATTCCGGGTACAAGGTCGGCCGTGGATAGTAAAAATCGATGCAGCCCCTGATCCTTAATCCCCTCCATATACGACACAATTTCTTGTCCGAAAGGGGCATAAACAGTGATGTTCACCGTCGCCTGCCGTTCAAGCGTGTACTCCACAATGCTGATTTCGTTGGAAGGATTGGGGTAAACGGACATGTCGACTCCGATGGCAGATGGCTCTTGAACGCTGGTTAAGCCAGTACCATCTCCCACATAAATATCGTCGATGTATAGATTATTTCCCCCATCGGTAACATTAACAAATTTTACTTGTACGTAAGAAGCGTTCTTGTATGAATTCAGCAATACAAAGACGCGCTTCCATTGAGTAGAATCGGGAATAAACGGAGTTGTCTGTGTAGGACCTGTGGCCAAATCGTTTTGTGTTCGGTAAAAGACCCTGTCAAACGTCATACCGCAATCGGATGAAACGAGTACCAGCAGCTCATCGGAATACGTTGGGTCGGATTTGGCATACGCCCACCAAAACGACATAAACAGACCCGATCCTGGTGTTGCGGTGGTAAAATCAAGCCACTGCAGCACCAGCTCATCAGCCGATCCATAGTTTGTGTTGATAAGATTATTGATTTTAATGGAATAGCGTCCCGATACAGAGGCCAAAGAATCCAATTCCCATGTTACACCGTCATCGACATTGTTGATAGTAAGCGATGCTGGCGGATAGATTCCGGCATCGAAATTCTCGCTGATCGGCAGCGAGTCGCCCCTGCCGGGAATACTGACTGTAACATATTTTAGTATTTCAATGCTGTCTGCACTTACGCTATCAGAAACTACAAGCTTTACTGCGTAGGTGCCTGTCGAGGTATAGGAAACCGTCGGGTTTTGCTGCGTCGACGTTGAAGGCGTTCCTCCCGAAAACGTCCACTGCCAGCTGGTAGGATTATTCAGCGACCTATCAATGAAGTTAGCGCTGTTGCCTTGGCACAGTTCCGGAGTCAGGGAAATAAAGTCTGCCACAACCGGACAAACAGAAGGCCTTGAATAATTACTATCGCAACCCGTAGAAATCAGATTAGGTTGACTCCAGATGTATGTTCGAATACTATCAAGCGTAGCATTTATCCTGAGCATCTGTCCATTCGTAAACATATTCTGGCACGACCCGGGAGTATAGTTCAGATAATTTTCCTTCAAGTCATTTACATCGGGCACATCGTTGGAGCACGTATTCATCGTAACGCATGTAAAGCTTGGAGCCGCCTGTGGAGGGGTGTCGCACACATAATCGCCATCCAGGCAGGGATCGATTCCGCATCCGTTATTAAACGTGTGGTAGAGTCCGAACCAATGTCCCAGTTCATGAGTTGTGGTTCTTCCATACCCCTTTGCCGCCGTTCCAACATTTCCAAAAAGGTTATGTCGGACCACTACTCCATCCTCGTCCGGCGGGCCTCCCGGATACGATGAATAGCCCCCTACGTTACCATTAATACTTTTGACTATATAAATGTTTAGATATCTATTGTTATCCCAAAAACTCAATTGTTTCAACAGTGCCCGTTGATAGCTCTGATGATTTGTAAGGGGCGATTTAACGCGTACGATGCCGTTTGTACAATGTCCGTCGGGGTCCGTACCTGCAAGGCAGAAGCGAACCTTCGTATCCACTCCACTTCCATCGCCATTTGTTCCGGGCAGTTTGCCGTAATCTTCATTCAGAATTTGAATCTGGCTGGCAATCTGTGCATCGGAAATATTTTCCGAACCTCCATCGTGAATTACATGGACTACAATCGGAATCGTACGTGTTGTATCCGTGGAATGAGATACATCCCAAGAAATCAATTTCTTTTGTATGGCAGCCTGTATACGTCGATCAACCACCTCAAGCGATTTCTTATTAGTATACTCATCGAACAGGCACGGCACAGTTTCTTGCGAACGCAGTCCAGCGCAGCACACCATCAGTGCAAGTACAAGATTGACGGAATATTTCATTACATATAAAGTACAAACAAATGGCATCTGTATTCAACAAAGTCAGACACCAAAAACCAAAAAAAAAACAGACGAACAGAAGCCAATATGTGAAAACTTGCCGGGTACTCTGTAAATCTCAATTTCTTCCCATATACAATCTCATCGGTTGCTCAGCGCAGGAACATAGCCTTGAACGCATGTCTCACTACGCTTAAGATAACTAAACATTGATAGCAACTGGCACACCCAATCGGGATTTCTCCTCACCAACCAGATCGGCAGCAGTCAATTTCATAATGAGATCTGCATGCTCATAGAGTTCACTTTTGACGCTTACTCCCAGTGGACACAAATAAACTGAAAGGCCTTCAGTCCGGGCCAGTTTCACGCGGGCAATAAAGTCCCTATCCGACGTAACCAAGATGATGCCATCAACAATTTTCTTAGTCGCGAGCCATGCAATGTCTATTCCGATTTTCATCAATTAAAATTGCCGTCTTACTATTAAATCCATCCATTACAACAAAACAATAAAATTGATGCCGCCAGCAACTACGTCACTGGCGGCATATACCGGCCTACCGGTTACAACGGATGTTTGTTTTCGTTTGAACGTGTCTACAAGTCTACACATGTGTCGACGAATATTCGGCATCACTTGCTGCAACTGATGTATTTCAGGAAATTCCGTGCAAACTGACCAACAATTTTCGCTACAAAGTGACCACTGCATTCCGCATCGTGACCTTTCCCCAATTCAGTTGTCAGTGAACCAGATCAATTAGTTGCTGTTTCAAATAGTTTTCAAATACAATGGAGTCCTTTAAGCAGTTGTGAATCGGCTACGAGAACTGATCTTTGATAACCGCGCGAAAGGCTTCAGGCTGTGTGCCCAGTTGTGAATCGGCTACGAGAACTGATCTTTGATAACACATTTCGCAGGTGGCAGGTTTGCAACTACGTTGTGAATCGGCTACGAGAACTGATCTTTGATAACTATCTGCCGAGACGGCGCAATACTTGCTTGTTGTGAATCGGCTACGAGAACTGATCTTTGATAACCCAAGTTCTTTTGTTGACAAGCCCATTTTTGTTGTGAATCGGCTACGAGAACTGATCTTTGATAACCGCCCTTGTCACGACGGCAGAGACCGAACAGTTGTGAATCGGCTACGAGAACTGATCTTTGATAACAGATCGCCTGCTGCACATCCCAGACACCTCGTTGTGAATCGGCTACGAGAACTGATCTTTGATAACCCGGATTTATTTTCTGCTTGAAACGTTATGTTGTGAATCGGCTATTAAATTCCGTTACTATTAACGGTGTTGTGTTGTGAATCGGCTACGAGAACTGATCTTTGATAACTCGTTGCCGTCCACTCTATGGGCATTCCGGTTGTGAATCGGCTACGAGAACTGATCTTTGATAACTCGCGAGGGAAATGTTGTAAAACATCCTAGTTGTGAATCGGCTACGAGAACTGATCTTTGATAACAGCAGCTACGGGACTCGATTCAAAAAAAGTGTTGTGAATCGGCTACGAGAACTGATCTTTGATAACCAACTTCGTGGCAGAGAAGTAACACGTTGGTTGTGAATCGGCTACGAGAACTGATCTTTGATAACCTCCACGAGTTTGTAATCGAGTGTTTTCATGTTGTGAATCGGCTACGAGAACTGATCTTTGATAACCATCGGTAAATTTTTGAACCCTTCCCGGTAGTTGTGAATCGGCTACGAGAACTGATCTTTGATAACCCCTGCCGTTGTTCGCCCCACTAAAAAAAAGTTGTGAATCGGCTACGAGAACTGATCTTTGATAACTTCAAAAGTCTGTGAACAAGCGCAAAATAGTTGTGAATCGGCTACGAGAACTGATCTTTGATAACTATATTTAATGCGAAAACAGTGCAAGATGCGTTGTGAATCGGCTACGAGAACTGATCTTTGATAACTAACTCGTAACATTTCAGGCCAGAGGTAGCGTTGTGAATCGGCTACGAGAACTGATCTTTGATAACTGTCTATCGGTGGCTGGCTATTCAACTTGCGTTGTGAATCGGCTACGAGAACTGATCTTTGATAACTGTCTATCGGTGGCTGGCTATTCAGCTGGCGTTGTGAATCGGCTACGAGAACTGATCTTTGATAACTCGCCGACCTACTGTTGACACTCGAAGAGCGTTGTGAATCGGCTACGAGAACTGATCTTTGATAACTGGAGCTTGCAGATCGTACCCGTAAAGGCTGTTGTGAATCGGCTACGAGAACTGATCTTTGATAACGTCCGCAACGGGTCTGGATTCAAAGACTGTGTTGTGAATCGGCTACGAGAACTGATCTTTGATAACCTCTATCACTTCCCACGTGTTCGGTGGTGGGTTGTGAATCGGCTACGAGAACTGATCTTTGATAACTTCTCCCCGATGGAGACATCTGTTGATTTGTTGTGAATCGGCTACGAGAACTGATCTTTGATAACGAGATTACTATATCTCCGATGACGAAGGCGTTGTGAATCGGCTACGAGAACTGATCTTTGATAACCAAAGGTGGTGGGCATGTTGGGTTTATTACGTTGTGAATCGGCTACGAGAACTGATCTTTGATAACCAAGCTCATGCGAGTATGCGCATCGGCAGCGTTGTGAATCGGCTACGAGAACTGATCTTTGATAACCAAAAGAGCTTGGGCGTGTGATGAACGAAGTTGTGAATCGGCTACGAGAACTGATCTTTGATAACTGCGGATTTTGTCCGCGTCCTTTCGTTTTTGTTGTGAATCGGCTACGAGAACTGATCTTTGATAACTCAAGTCAGTATTGTTACCTGACTCGATATGTTGTGAATCGGCTACGAGAACTGATCTTTGATAACACAGTTTAGATATGTAGCTCAGAGGGAACAACTTACGTGATGCTCGGCGCCAGGAAATTGCTCCGGACGATGCCTGTAAAGTATTGTCAGGAGCAGTTTCATGTTAAAATAACTCAAGTTGTGCAGGTGATTCGGGAGATTCATAACGCGTTACACCCCAGTACGTTCGGATTGCAGTCATTTGCTTTTCGGTAATGGTGAGGATTGAAACCTTGCCGGCCTTGGGTAAGAGGTTTTCGACGCGACGTATGTGTACGCTGCCATTTTCCTCGGATGCACAATGCCTAACGTAAACACTGAACTGCCACATGGAAAAGCCGCCTTTGACGAGTCTCTTGTGAAAGACGGTATATGCCTTCCTCTGCGCAGGTGTGCGAACCGGAAGATCGAATAGCACCATTACCCACACGGCTCGGTATTCACTTATGCGAAGGGGCGGGGTAGATCGAGAACCTTGATGTCGCCTTGAAATGCCTTTACGATTCGCGCACATGTTAGCTCGATGGAGTTCATGAGTGGGCGCCGCCCATCCGAGTGATAGGAATCAATGGTAAGGACGCTGACAATATGTTTCTTGTGCGTTGGCGTCAGGCTCTCTCCTTTGTCAATATTTTTACAATATGGAATTACGTGGGAATCTACAAACGGACGGTATGGCTCCATAACATCGTCTGCAAGAGCAAATGCGTTGTACCTGTTTTTATGTTTTATCCCTATGGCAGGGTGGAATCCAGCGCCAACTAATCCTCTTGCAACAGAAGACCGGAGTACTGCATACCCATAGTTTAGAAAGTTATTCGGGAAGGCTCCATCTGGATCGCGAATGACGTCAAACTGCGTCAGCACCTGTTGCCAATACTGCCTGGCAGCAGATGATTCACGATTCGAACTATCGTCTGATAAAACAGTCTCTGCATACCGGCGCAAGGTCTTGCCTGTGCCGCCAAGGTATTCAACAACGTCGGCCTGATTACGAATTTTAGCAATAATCAATGCCTGCCAGACACGCTTCAATGTGGGTTTTGAAGCTTCAATTTGCAGCCGAAGACGCTCGTTGTGAAGTGTATTTCCATAAATCGGCGTTGAAATGGATATCGGATAGTTCGAACTGTCGCAGATGATGGCTGGAATACCGCATTGGGCAAGTTTGGCTAACGAAGCGCTGGTGATGGTGGCTTGCGTCGAGGCGAGTTCAAGGAACCCAATGTCTTCGATTGGAATTGCCTTCTCTTCACCGGACTCCCTGTTCACAATAATCAACTGCTCATCCTTGGTGGAGATGAAAGATTGCGATGCGATAATTATAGAGCGTTTAATCACGATTCAATGAGAAACCCAATATGGTCAACTCTGAGCTTATCTCCTGTAATGCCCGATGGATATGGATTCCGTAAATGTTTAACATCTCCAGTTGCATCCGCATGATGATAGAGACCAACCTGACCATTATCTTTCCGAACCTTTTGCACTTTATAAATATCGCCATCCGTGAAGCGTACTAGCTCACCAATTCGCAATTTTAATTCCTGTCCATCTCCAACGGATTCAATTTTAGACTTTGCATTAGTTGCAGTGTCTAATAACGTTCGTACTTCCCACAGAGCCTTCTTACTACCCGGAGTTCGGATAATTCGAATAAAGTCGTTGCCGCCAGTTTCGACAAACAGTCCATCTCGACGTAGTTGGTGCATTCCCGTGGATGCCTTATAAACACGTACCCGACGAATTACATGCCCCCTACTACCATCTCTTCGCGGCAGATATAATGGTTCAGCAAAAGCATTTTTCGGGACTGTAAATTTTTCGGTTTCGGTGTTAACACCCATAAATGCTAGTCGGTCGAAAACAACCTTCTTCACCACAGGGTCCACAATGTCTGTGATCTCGTTTGAGGTGAGCGATGACAGAGGTTTTCTAACTACAAAGAGCGGAACATCTCTCTCATTGTATAATTGGTTACCATCCCTGTCGCGCGAAATACCGTAGAACGTCTCTTCATGCAAAGGTCCTCTCCCGGGCCGGCCGATTCTATGGCTTACGATAATGTTATCGACAACCCGTAAGGCTAATGCCCTAACACCGGGCAACGGCGCGTCGGGGAGTGCAAGTCGGCCATCTAGTAATGCATCTTTGGCAGACCCTGTTCGCACGTTCATATCGGATATACGTTTTACTAAAGACCTGTCAGTGAGCGCAACGGTCAGCGCATCGATAGCATGATGCCGATGATCAGATCTATCCTTTCGTCCTGGTTCATTTGATGGAGCAACCCAAGCCCTTCCTGCTGCAGCAAGTTCGGTTAAGACACCATCAAGACCCCATTTCCTGCGGAGCATGGCAGTCATCTGACCAGTAACAGCCTGCACACTTGGACTAACGTTGCGTAAATATTTAAGAGCCAAGCGCGCTGCAAATCGTGTATCATTCAGTTGGCGTGCCACAAATCCGGTTTCATCGTCGTTCGTAAAACGTTCATTGAAAACGTCTGTCGTCATCAACAATTTGCGCTGCTTGGAAACTGAAATGTTGTGTTTGGAAATGAGATTGTCAACACGTTGCTTGAAACTTTCACGGTTAAAGATTCCTTCGTCGCATGCTTCCATTGGAATTCGATCACCCTTGCTGGCATTTGCTTCGCGCAAACAAAGGACTTTATTCTCTCGTCCATCATCAAGAGTTCTGCTGTACGGTAGAATATGATCAATGTCCGTAGAGCCGTTAAACAACATATTTTTAGAAATTGGCTTACCGGTATAAATGCATTCATATTGCTGCTCTTCCCACAGACGCAGTTTAAGTACGTCAGTTACTGAACCGTGAGCGATGTTGTATTCTTCACGAAGCCGCTGCCTGTCAGCTTCGTTGCGGTCGCGGTTTTTATACATTTCCTTTTGCATCCGAGCTCTCTCGAATGCAGGCACACGCAGCTCGCGTCCAAGTTCAATGCGGATTACATCGGGGTTGCCCCATTTGCGAATTATTGCATTAACCACTTTTCGCGTTTCTGCAAATGAGCGCTGAACAATTGGATTTCTGGCATCTTCTGGAGCAAGCCTAGGAACAATATCCGTAATGGGTACTGAAATTAAAGTGTCGGTGAATGTGTATCCTGCTGCTGTTGCCGCTTCGCTGTATTGCATACCTTCTTCGAGAAATGGAAGGATCTTGCGGATTGCTCGCAGACTCAATGACCCATATCCATCCTCCAATTTAATTTTAGCCAACGATTGTCTCTGTTCTCGTGAAAGGGTGAGACCCTTTGGCTTCCATTCATCAATTATCCAGTCTTTGTCTGCTGCATAATTGAGTGTATTCCACAGTTCATGTATCTCATTTCGATTCATTGCTGCAATTGTATCGGCACCCAATGCTTGTGTTAAGGATCTGTAGGTTGATAATCCATCAACGCGTTCAGCATTAATCTGAAATATGGTCTTGTCCTTCCATCCAAGAGCATCTTTCACGTTTTTTGGCTTACTTGTATCAAGAGCCCCTTTTTGCTTAACATATAATTCCAACGCCACGCGTTCCGATGGTGTAAGCATCATATCGTCTTCTTCGATTCTTCCTTGCGACCGAATTCGAAGCGAATTCATCTGCTGAAGAAATCTGAAACGCTGAAATTCGGGATGACTCTTGTGACAGCGCTTCTTCCCAGGTTCAAAGCGACATTGACCGACCAATTTTCTTGCTGACTTGAGCGGTCGCTGGAAGAAGACAGTATTGCGTATTTGATTAATTACGCTATCGGTTAGTAAATCCGGATAGTATTTTGATTGTCTACCAAGTATGATGTCGAGTTCAATCTTGAAATGGTCTCGCAGTGTAAATCTGCACCGACGTCTCCTCACATGAGGGTCAAGGCTATATAAGTACTCGCCAACAGTTCTGTATCCATCGGTTAATGCTGGAAGGTTCTGAATTAACTCACTCCGATTTTTAAGAAATGAGCTGTATAATCTGAGTTCCGGGTTGAGGCTCTCATCAATGTCGTTGATTCCTGGCTTTGAGCCGTCCTTAGCACCTTCATAAATAACGCCGCTTGATTCTTCGTCGGATGACGTTTTACGGTTGCTTTGGAACCCCCGCCTTGACGCCAGGTGATCGACGATGCGACCGATTTCGTACAATTCCATGCGCTCATTAAGAGCGCGCATGCGGAGCTCGTATGGGTCTTGTTTGAGAGTGTCGCGAAACGTTTCTGGATCTGTTGGGAGTAGATTAAGATGGAAAAGCATCCTCCTAACCGCGTCTTTGCGCATTCGTCTGCGCTCATACTGCCTTCTAACCTGTCGTTTGAGTCTTCGCGTCACATTTTTTGACTGCTCCTTCTCTGTATTAGGGCTTTCAACACTTTCGGGAAATATTCGTACCCCCATACCCACGATGTTGCTTGCCGATAAATCAACCAATGCCCAACCCACAGAATTTGAACCAATATCCAATCCAAGTACCTTAGACATAAGACAACTCCTCCCTTCAATTGAATATTTGCATAAGACTACCTATAATACTATATTGAAATCTATTATCAAAGATCAGTTCTCGTCCTGATCCACAATAAGGTCGAGAAAGACCGCAGGCTGAAAGCCTTTACCCCACTTCGGTGGGGTTTTTTATTTCATGCATAAGTACTTGGCACTAAATACTTGGCACTCGGCACTAGGCACTTGGCATTTGACACCTTGAGCCCCCTACCATTCTGTCCTTGTAAAGCCGGGCTAAAGTTTATCCATTTTAATTATTTAAGCACTTGCTTATATAATGAAATAGTTCTAAGTTAGCCTCCGACTCCTTCAGAGAACACCTATGAATGTATGTATCCGCGTTCTAGCAGATATTGATCAAATAAACCGGTGTAGGGATGTGGTTGAGAACTTGGGACGTGAGTTTTCGCGCGTTGCCACTGTGCTGGACCTGGCTGGTAATGAGGTGCGGCTAAAAATTCTGTTCCTGCTGGAAAAGGAACGTGAGCTGTGCCCGTGCGACCTTTCAGATATCCTGAATATGAGCGTGCCGGCAATTTCTCAGCACCTTCGGAAACTGAAGGATGTCGGTTTGATAACGGCAAGGAAAACGGGGCAGACAATTTTTTACTCGATTGTTGAAGAGCAATTGCCGATGCTTCGGTCCCTGTTCGATTTTCTCGGTGAGACTGCTATGCAACCTGCTGCTTGATACTCGATTGATGGTTGAATCAATTTCGATTGTGGTAGGGGGCAATCAATTCCCCATCTGTATTCAGTAGAGAAGATTATGAAAAAAGATATTTTATTAACCGGTGGTGTTTTTGCCTCTGTGCTGAGTTCAATATGCTGCATAGCGCCCGTGCTGACGCTGGCGGCAGGAGTGGGTGGCGCGGCGTCGGCATTCTCGTGGCTCGGACCTGCACGACCCTACCTGGCGGTCCTGTCGGTGGCTGTGCTGGGTTTTGCCTGGTTTCAGAATGTTCGGACAAAACAGACTGACGGCGCAGAATGCGCATGCGACACTAATACCGACGGAGGCATTGAACACTGTAAGCCTTCGTTCTGGCAGACAAAGACATTTCTGGGAATTGTTACGACTTTTTCTTTGATGATGATTGCATTCCCTTTGTATTCTCACGTTTTCTTCCAGAAGCAGGAACAACAGGACATGTTTACCAATGGTTCGGATGTGCAGAAAGTAACGTTTGCAATAAAGGGGATGACGTGCACCGGCTGCGAAACAACTATTAACAGTGAGGTTCGGAAGCTCGATGGAATTGTTAGCGTTGCCACATCGTACAATTTGGGTAATTCAGTTGTTGAGTACGATAAGTCGAAAATCGCTGTCGGTAAAATTGAAGATGCGATTAACTCTACGGGTTATACGGTCACCAAAACAACGGTGCACTAAAATGGAAATGATTGTGACATCTACCATTACTTGTCCGCAGTGCGGCTATAAGCAGATAGAAACAATGCCCACCGATTCCTGCCAGTTTTTTTATCAGTGCCAGCGCTGCAAGACTGTTCTTAAACCAAAGAAGGGAGATTGCTGTGTGTTTTGTTCGTATGGAACGAATCGCTGTCCGCCGCAACAAGCAGGGAATTGTGTGTGCTGAATTGTGCTCACAATAGCCATGCACATTCAATTCATTCTTGTGGAAAGATTAATTCAGTAAGGTTATTATAAAATTGATGAACAACTATTTTCAAGGGATTTAGCGATGAAACGTCAGGTAGAAATTTTTACGGCTAACTGTCCTGTATGCGAACCTGTTGTTGCAATGGTCAGCGAACTCTCCTGTGGTGAATGCGATATAACGGTATACAATCTGGCAGCACAGCGTGATGACAAAACGTTGATAGGTAAGCTTGCAGAGTACCGGATTACCAAGGTTCCGGCAGTCGTCGTCAACGGCTCACTACTTGGCTGCTGCCAGGACCAGGGAGTCTCCAGAGATGAGCTCGTCCGCGCAGGCATTGGCCAACGGGGTTGAACGCTCAGGACGAGACTTTCCGACATTCCTTTCCCGCAAGCTGTGGGTTTAGGGATCGTTTTAATCGCCCCATGGTAAGGGGCTGTCAGCGCCGCTCACAATTCCTTTTCGTCATGTTCGTACAATAGGCCGTCAAATTTTTTCATCAATAAATAGGTTCATTAATGAAGTACTTAGCGATCGCTCTGTGCCTGGCAGTAGTAAGCTGGGGAGCAAACGCAGCGCATAACCACGGGCATGGCTCAGAATCCGACTCCAAAAAGATGGATCCCATGTTTGCCGACAAGGCCTTGGGCACTGCTTACATGCACTACATCCACCTGAAAGACGCATTGTTTGCCTCCGACCTTAAGGAAGCAAAAACTGCCTCCGCTGAACTGGTTACCGCCGCGAAAGGTGTTGCAGACGGTAAGAATATCACTGCCGAGGCCACGAAGGTTGCAAACGCCGGTTCGTTGGATGACAAGCGAAAGGCGTTTAGAGCTGTGAGCGCCGAAATGATTAGTCTGGTAAAAAAGGGAAAACTCTCGATGGGAGAGGTCTTTCTTTTCTTCTGCCCTGATTACGGCGACGGCGGATCCTATTGGCTTGCAAACGAAAAGGATGTTCGGAACCCATACCTGGGCGAAAAGATGCCCAAGTGTGGAACTGTAAAGGAAACAATTAAGTAACGAAATGTTCTGGTAATGTGCACTGGACTGTGTTGCTCACATTAGTCCAGTGCACAAAACAGACGCTTTTAATGCAGGTGTGCGACTGATAAGTTGAATGGCTTGTAATAATCGAGCCATACATCTGCATGAAGCGTTGAATGGCCTGAAATATTCGAACCCTTCTTAGGTTGCGGCTGAAATCATATTTAAAGTCGCACACCTTGAAGACGTTATTACTTTTATTTAGTTCTTTACTGCCGGTTGGCCTGCACGCTCAGCACCCCATGCAGGATATGCAGAATATGAGCAAGCCTGCAGCACAAAAGCCCAGGCAGGAATCAACGGGTAAACAGACTGTATACAATCTTAATATTTCAGATACGCTCGTTACGTTCGCCGAGGGTAGTCTGAAATCGGCAATTGCCGTGAACGGCACCATCCCTGCTCCAACACTGTTCTTTACCGAAGGCGATACTGCAGTCATTCATGTCAGCAATCTCATGGAGGAAGAAACTTCCGTTCATTGGCATGGGATTCTGCTTCCTAATGCAGCCGATGGAGTACCGTACCTCACAACTCCGCCTATTAAACCCGGCGATACCTATACATTTAGCTTTCCTGTAATTCAAAACGGCACATACTGGTATCACTCACATACAGGCTTGCAGGAACAGGTGGGACTGTATGGTTCCATTGTGATCTACCCCAGGAACAGCAAACCCCAAAAAGAAAAAGTTATTGTGTTTTCAGACTGGACCAATGAAAGTATGGCAACGGTCTTCAGGTCGCTTAAAGCCAATTACGAATGGTATGCAATCAGGCGTCACTCGGTACAGAGTTGGGGCGAAGCGCTGGTACGAGGGTATTTGGGAGACAAGGCAAAGCAGGAATGGCAGCGCATGCCTGCCATGGATGTATCCGATGTAGCCTACGATGCGTTTTTAGCAAACGGCAAGGTAGTGACTGAATATCCCGACTACAAACGTGGTGAAACAATTCGCCTGCGAATGATTAATGGAGCCGCTGGTTCGTATTTCTGGATTCAGTTTGCAGGCGGACCAATGACGATTGTTGCGGCCGACGGAAAAGACGTAAAGCCTGTTATTGTAAATAAAATTGACTTCCCTATTGCCGAAACATACGATGTTTTGATTACGATTCCTGGAGATGGCGCTTACGAGTTGCGTGCAACGTCAGCAGATATTTCCGGATATAGCTCCACATTCTTTGGTAGCGGGAAAAAAATCTACGCGCCCAACATTCCCCCACTGGACTATTTGGCAATGCTCGCCGAACGGAACAGTATGGATATGAACATGGATATGGATGATATGGGGATGGACTCTGCCGGAGATAATACGATGAAGGACATGGATATGAAGGATATGGATATGAAGGACATGGATATGGAGAAGAGTGGCAACGCAATGCCCGGCATGGAAATGCCGGATACAACTGTGAATGAAGTGCTTTCCTACAATATGTTACGATCCGTAGCCCCCACAGCATTCGACACTGCATTACCTGTTCGTGAGATTCAACTCACGCTAACTGGAAACATGCTGCGATACATCTGGTCGTTCAACGATAAGCCGCTATCGAAGGCGGATAAAATATTGATTAAAAAGGGTGAAGTAGTGCGCATGAAATTCGTCAATACAACAATGATGCGGCACCCGTTACATCTCCATGGTCACTTTTTTCGCCTGATTAATGACCAAGGCGCGTATTCACCTCTAAAACACACGTTCGACATACAGCCAATGGAGTCCGTCACCATTGAATTCTATGCAAGTGAAGAGAAGGATTGGTTCTTTCACTGTCACATTCTCTATCACATGATGAGTGGCATGGCCAGAATTGTGAGCTACGAGGGCAGTGAACAAAATGAGTTTGCAAAAACAGGGTACTCAATGTTAAAGGGAGAAGACAATTTTATTTCAGCATGGTTCGATCTCAGTGTATTATCCAATAGCACTTGGTTCGAAGGATTTGTGTCGAATCTTGATTACCAGTTACGTTTCGACGGACGCGGAACCTGGAAGGGAGATTACGAAACGGAGACCCACCTGCTTCGCTATTTGGATAAGGATGATTTCTTTGCCGTATTTGTCGGTTACGATCTGCGCCTGAACCGGACGTTAGCACGAGCATCAGTTTCGGATACAAAGGACAATCGGAGAGAATTCGAACTAGGCGTTCTCTATTTGCTTCCGTTTTTCTTTGAATCGGAACTTCGTATCGACCCAACAGCACGCGTCAGGTTCCAGCTACAGCGCAGAGATATGCCCATCACGTCGCGCCTGTTTTTTGATGGCAGGGTAAATACCGATAAGGAATACACTGTTGGATTACGATACTTTGTTACGCGCACATTCTCAGTGAGCGCCTTATACGATAGTGATTATGGCGTTGGAGCGGGAATCAGCGTGCGGTATTAATCCGATAATACGATTTGCAAGAAATCTTATCTATCGTGAGAATGATTCCCTTCCGAATATTCTCGCAATATTTGTCCGATCAATAGAGTCCGATGTCCACCTGGGACGGTGCTTAACTAATTAAAGTTAACAATATGAATTCACACGATCAGCAAGACCACGACCAAAACACCCACGATCATCAGGGACACGACCATAAAGGTCACCATCCTCAGGGGCACGACCAGCAAAGCAGCAAACAACCAGGTCACGAACAACATAAGGCAGGCAGTCACGCAGCGATGGCTGGTGCCAGTGGCCATACTGCCCACGGCGGTCACCACGACATGATTGATGATTTCAAAACGCGGTTCATGTATTCGGTAGGCCTCACAATTCCTGTATTGGCATTGTCGCACATGATTCAGCAGTGGCTGGGTTACGATTTGACATTTACAGGCAAGAAGTATGTATTGTTCTTGCTTTCCTCCGTCGTCTTTTTCTATGGTGGGTGGCCATTCCTCAAAGGGTTTTGGGACGAGCTGAAGGAGAGAAACCCAGGCATGATGGTTTTGATAGCCGTAGCCATAACCGTTGCGTATGTATACAGCTCTGCAGTGGTGTTTGGTTTGGAGGGCATGGATTTCTTTTGGGAGCTTGCCACACTAATCGTCATCATGCTATTCGGACATTGGATAGAAATGAAATCCGTGATGGGAGCTTCGAGAGCGCTGGAACTGCTTGTGAAGATGATGCCCTCCGAAGCGCACATGGTGCATGGCGACCACATCATGGACGTAAAGGTGGAAGACCTGAATAAGAAGGATGTTATTCTCATCAAAGCCAATGAGAAGATTCCGGCCGACGGAGTCGTGGTTGATGGTGAAAGCTATGTAGACGAAAGCATGCTGACCGGTGAAAGCAAACCAGTAAAAAAAGTTAAAGGCGATCTGGTCATTGGCGGATCCGTCAACGGCAATCAATCCTTTAAGGTAGAAGTTGCAAAAACCGGCAAGGAGAGCTACCTCAGCAAGGTCATCGGTCTGGTACAAGAAGCCCAGAAAGCCAAATCAAGGACGCAAAACCTTGCCAACATCGCAGCGCGGTGGCTCACGTTCATTGCCATTGGGGCGGGCACCTCAGCTCTCGTTGTGTGGGTTAGCCTGGGCAAACCATGGGATTTTGCCCTCGAGCGAATGGTAACCGTGATGGTGATCTCCTGCCCTCACGCCCTTGGGTTGGCAATCCCCCTTGTTGTAGCAATTTCAACAGCACTATCGGCCGGTAGGGGGCTCCTAATACGCAATCGGACTGCGTTTGAAAACGCACGGAAGATATCCGTTCTGGTGTTCGACAAAACAGGAACGCTGACCGAAGGAAAGTTTGGCGTCTCACGTTACGAAAGTATTGTAAATAATATTAGCAAGGAAGATCTCTTATCGTTTGCCGCTTCATTGGAGCAGCACTCCGAGCATCCAATCGCCCAGGGAATTGTGAACATTGCGCGTGAGCTGAACCTCGGTATGAAGAATGTTGAAAACTTCGAATCCCTTACAGCTAAGGGTATTCAGGGAAAGATTGACGGACAAATTTGGAGAGTGGTTAGCCCCCTATACCTAAAAGAAAACAACATCGCAGTTCCGGCATCGACAGTATCCGATGCAGCCGAGACCATCGTTTTTGTGCTTGCCGACGATACGCTCACAGGATTTATCGCTTTAGCAGACAAAATCAGAGAGGAAAGTCCAAAGGCAATTGAAATTCTTCGTGAAAAAGGTATGAAGCTATACATGGCTACGGGCGACAATGAAAAGACAGCCCGTGCCGTGAGTGAGAAGCTTGGATTAGACGGGTATTTCAGTGAAGTGCTACCACACCAGAAGGTAGAGATCATCAAGAAACTGCAACGCGAAGGTCACTTTGTGGCGATGACTGGCGATGGTGTTAACGATGCACCAGCACTGGCACAAGCCGACGTAGGCATTGCCGTGGGTTCAGGGACCGACGTAGCTGCCGAAACCGCAGACATCATCCTGGTAAACAGTAATCCAAAGGACATCGCCAACCTTGTATTGTTTGGCAGGGCCACATATAAGAAAATGATACAAAACCTTACATGGGCCACAGGGTACAATGCATTTGCTCTTCCATTGGCAACGGGCTTTATACCCGGACTTGTGATTAGCCCGGCTATTGGCGCAGTGTTTATGAGTCTGAGCACCATCATTGTGGCAATTAATGCTCAGCTTTTAAAAGGTACGCTGAAGAACTATCAGTAAGGTGGATGTTGCCGGGAGGCATATGCTGCCGGGTAACTTGCCGGGAGACATATGCTGCCGGGTAACTTGCCGGGAGACATATGCTGCCGGGTAACCTGCCGGGAGGCATATGCCTCCCGGCAGGTTCTGTGGCACATCTATCTCCGAGGCACTTCTCAAATTTCAGTAAAACCCAATTTTTTTTTGAATGATTCGTACATTTGCCGCGTCCTTGGAGGGAATTGAAGCCTTTTAGAAACATAGTGTCGGTTATCCTATCCATTTTGGTGCTACTCAGCTCTACGAGTTTCACCGTAAGTATGCATTACTGCGTTGGCCAGATAGAAGCCATCACTCTATCCCTGCAGAACAATACCTGTGAAGTGGTATCACAGAGTACTACTTGTACAAGCGACTATCACGGGCCAGATTGTGAGCAAAATGCTGCCAAGGTTGGGGGCAAAGATTGTTGTGTCGAGCATTCCATACAGGTAGCTGGCCAGCATAATCCTGCTCAGATCGCTTCTATATCAATACCCTACGCACAACTGGTGATGGTATTGAACACAGTTGTTTCGCTGCTGAACACTGCACCCACCGTTGATACATATTCCTGTATAGAATATCCGCCCCCTGCGGCAAATCGGGATATCACTATCCTGATCCAATCTTTGCTTATTTGATATTTGAAAAACGTACAAGCGCTTTCTCCAGGTATTGAGGGGAAAGGCTGATTACTATTTTTCAATCTTCTCAATCAAAGGGCTGATCCAAACATGATCAAGAAATTAATTCTCTATTTCTTAGAGAACAAGCTTATAACGACAATTATAGTATTGATTTTTATTGGATGGGGCGTTTCCACAGCCCCCTTCAACTGGAAATTGGATTGGTTCCCGCGCAATCCTGTTCCAGTTGACGCAATACCTGATATCGGTGAAAACCAACAGATTGTTTATACAGAATGGATGGGTCGGTCTCCACAGGACATCGAGAACCAGATCACCTATCCCCTAACCACATCATTATTGGGAATTCCGGGTGTAAAGACTATCCGGAGTAATTCCATTTTCGGTCTCTCGGAAATCTACATCATATTCAATGAAGACATTGAATTCTATTGGGCACGGACTCGCATTCTGGAAAAACTAAATTCATTGCCTGCCGGGAAATTACCCGATGGAGTTACGCCCGCATTAGGCCCAGATGCAACTGCCCTTGGACAGGTTTACTGGTACACGCTCGAAGGTCGTGACCCCAAGACGGGAAAACCTGCAGGAGGCTGGGACCCACACGAGCTGCGCACCCTTCAGGATTTTTATGTCGGCTATGCACTTACATCTTCCGGTGGGGTTGCCGAAGTGGCTGCTATAGGGGGCTTTGTAAAAGAATACCAGGTAGATATTGATCCTATAGCCATGAAGGAGTACAACGTCGACGTTTCCCAGATCATGGATGCTGTGAGAAAAAGTAATCTCGACGTTGGCGCCAGAACCATTGAATTCAATCGGGCAGAATATCTGGTTCGCGGCTTAGGCTATATCAAAAACTTAGATGACCTTGAGAAGGCTGTAATAGTACAACACGGTAACACTCCAATTCGCATCAAGGATGTGGCTAAGGTTCATTTTGGACCTGAAACACGGAGGGGCGGCCTGGATAAGGGTGGCGCTGAAGCTACCGGGGCAGTAGTTGTTGCCAGATATGCAGCAAATCCTCTTGAAGTGATTGAAAATGTAAAAAAGAAAATTTCTGAAATATCACCTGGATTACCTTCGAAAGTCTTGCCCGACGGGACTGTGTCTAAGGTGACGATAGTTCCCTTTTACGACCGCTCAGGGTTGATTAAGGAAACGCTTGGCACATTGGAATCAGCGCTGGAACACGAGATACTCATCTCAATCATTGTTGTAATTGTATTGGTATTGAATATCCGTGCATCTATCATCATTTCTAGTTTGCTGCCGGTAGCTGTTCTAATGGCGTTCATTGCAATGCGTTTGTATAAGATTGATGCAAATGTGGTTGCCCTTTCTGGTATAGCCATCGCTATTGGAGTAATGGTTGATGTTGGAATCATATTCGTAGAGAATATCGTCAGGCACCTGGAACTACCCGAGAACCATGGTGCAAGAGGAAGGAAGCTACTCACAGTTATACATGAGGCCTGCGTTGAGGTAGCATCTGCCGTTATCACTGCGTTATCAACTACAGTGGTAAGCTTTCTGCCTGTATTTGCAATGGAAGCGGCAGAAGGCAAGCTGTTCAAACCATTGGCGTATACAAAGACGTTTGCATTGTTAGCCTCCTTTGTCCTTGGAGTTGTAGCAGTTCCCGCTCTTGCTCACGCTGTTTTTTCCATCACGTTTGATAAAGAGAGAACACAAAAAATTTGGGCAACTATCACGGCTGCACTAGGGCTCGCTTTCCTGATATTTTATGGGAACTTCCTTGCTATTTTGCTGATTTTGTTTGGAATCAATAATTTCTTCGAAAGCAAGTGGCCAGAGCGTCGCAAAAAATGGGTTACATGGATAAATACAATTATCATTCTTCTTACCATTGTGTATTTCCTAAACGAAGCATGGCTGCCGTTAGGTGCGCAAAACAGTCTCATCGTTAATTACCTGTTCGTCCTTGCACTTGTGGGGGCAGTTTTAGGCATACTGATGTCGATCGTGCATTATTACCCTCGGGTTCTGCAATGGTGCCTTACGCACAAGTGGCAATTCCTCCTAGTGCCTACCTTCACAATTCTGTTTGGGATGACTACCTGGCTCGGGTTTGACAAAATGTTTGGTTTCATTGCCGACGGCGGAGGCGTTATTGGATTGAATCTCCGGCAAACCGGCGGATGGAAATTCGCTTCAACAACGATACCCGGAGTTGGTAAGGAATTCATGCCTCCATTGGATGAGGGTTCATACTTATTGATGCCGACAACGATGTCGCACTCCGGAGTTGCAGAAAATATTGATGTAATCCGGAAACTCGATTCTTATGTGCAGCAGATACCGGAGGTAGAATCTGTGGTTGGCAAATGGGGGCGTGTTAATTCGGCGCTCGACCCTGCAGATATTTCAATGTTCGAGAATACCATCATGTACAAACCGGAATACGTCGTTAATGAAGATGGTCGCAGGATGCGGTTTAAGGTGGACGATGATGGTCGATATGTTTTGAAGGACGGATCGACGTATAATCCTAAAAATGAAGAATTTCGTGTTATTGATCGAAAAAACTTGATTGAAGACTCCAAGGGTGAATATTTCCGTCAGTGGAGAGACTCTGTTAAATCTCCTGATGATATATGGAAGGAAATCGTAAAGGCTACCAACATACCCGGAATTACATCCGCTCCGCAGTTGCAACCTATTCAGGTTCGCCTCATCATGCTGGCCACTGGCATGCGGGCGCCTGTGGGAATTAAAGTGTTTGGACCAAATCTCGAAGTGATTGAACGCGTCGGCCTTCAGCTGGAGAAAATCCTTCAACAGGTTCCAAGCATTGAATCGAGAACGGTTTTTGCAGACAGAATTGTTGGCAAACCATATTTAGAATTTGCAATCAACCGCGATGAGATTGCGCGTTATGGCCTGACAATTCAGGACATGCAAACATTTATCGAGGTGGCTATTGGCGGAATTAAGCTGTCTACCACGGTTGAAGGGCGTGAACGCTTCCCCGTTCGCGTCAGATATGCCAGAGAGTTTCGGGACAACCCAGAGGATGTTAAAAAGGTTCTGATCCCAACGCCATCGGGAGCACAGGTTCCGATTGGCGACCTTGCCGAAATAACCTACCGCCGAGGTCCGCAGAATATCAAGAGTGAGGATACCTTCCTGGATGGTTATGTGATTTTTGATAAAAAAATTGGGTATGCCGAAGTCGATGTAGTCGAAGAAGCTCAGCGTTTTATTAAGGCAAAGATGGATGCAGGCGAGTTCGCGCTCCCCGCAGGAGTTACGTATAGATTTACCGGCAACTATGAAAATCAGATACGTGCAACAAAACGTCTTGCTATTGTAATACCGATTAGCCTTATCTCCATTTTCATGCTGCTCTTTTTTCAGTTTAAGACAGTTACCGCCTCAGCCATTCACTTTTCGGGGATTTTCGTTGCCTTTGCCGGAGGGTTTCTCATGATCTGGCTCTATGGCCAGGGTTGGTTTATGAACTTTGATGTTGCAGGAATAAACATGAGGGATCTATTCCAAATGCACACGATAAACCTCAGCGTTGCCGTGTGGGTTGGATTCATCGCTCTCTTTGGCATCGCTACCAACGATGGTGTAATCATGGGAACATACATTCACCAGGTATTTGAAGGCCGAAAACCAAAGACTGTGGCAGAGGTACGCGAATCAGTAATGATAGCCGGCAAAAAACGTGTTAGGCCTGCTATGATGACTGCGGCCGTTGCCATCATTGCGCTCTTGCCTGTGTTAACATCAACTGGTAAGGGGGCAGACATCATGGTGCCCATGGCCATCCCAACGTTTGGGGGAATGATTATCCAGATCATGACCATGTTCGTCGTGCCCGTCTTTCAGGCTATATGGCGGGAAGGTGTAGCCCGCAAGAACGAGAAACACCAACTCAAAGAAATACCTGAGGCCCAATGAGAACAAGGATGCAAAATATTTTTATAATCGTTATGGTGTTCTGTGCGGCAATTCCTGTTGCTGCACAGACGCTGGACGATTACATCAGAATTGCGGCTGAAAACAACCCGGAACTAAAAGCGGCGTTCAATCAATACCTCGCAGCTCTTGAACGTGTGCCTCAGGCAACGGCTTTGCCCGACCCTACAGCCATGTTTAGATCGTTCATTATTCCGGGAGAAACCGGTGGGTCTACACAACCGATGGGATTGGCGGTTGCACAGGAATTCCCATGGCCTGGTCAGTTGAGTGCGCAGGGAAGTGCGGCCGAAGAGCTCGCTAAAGCCCGCTTCTCAGAGTTTGAGGAGATCAGAAACAAGTTGGTCTATGAAGTCAAGTCAACCTTCTACGAATATTATGTCCTTGAGGCCGCTATTCGCATTACTCAGGATAACATAAAATTGGTGCAGACGTTCAAGGAACTGGCGAACATTAAGCTTGAGTCCGCTCTGGGGAGTGCAGTAGACCTTTTAAGAGCAGAAATGGAACTTCAGGAATTGAATAATGATGTTCTGTTTTTGAACGACTCCAGGCTCCCCGTTGAAACGCAGTTCAAGAAACTGCTTAACACCGACACATTGCCAGCGTTTCAGGTTCCGGATACATTGCGGACACAACCTTTGACCGTTACTCAGAAGGTACTCCTGGATTCTATTCTTGCAAATAATCCAACACTTGCAAAGTACGGCTACGAGATTAGCTCCCTCGAGCAGGAAATTAGTGTTGCCGAAAAAATGGGTCTGCCGTCGTTCAATTTAGGCGTGGCCATTACCAGCCTTGCCAATCCCCCCGGCATGGTTATGCCTGAGATCGGTGTGCGTATCCCGATTTGGCGCAGCAAGTATAATGCTATGGTGAAAGAACGCCAGATCATGCAATCCTCCGTAGCCGAAGAAAAGAAAAACCGCATTAACGAATTGAATGCAATGATGGAAGCCACATGGAGAGATTACGCCAATGCTGAAAGAAGGGTCAGGCTGTTCAACAGGCTCTCCTCGCTTGCAACACAGGCACTCGACATTATCGTTTCCAAATACACAGCAGCCGGCATAGAATTCGAAGAGATCCTTAGAATGAACAGACAACTTTTGCGTTACGAGCTTGAGCTTGAAAGAGCCAGAGCCGACCAGAACACCACGATTTCCTATCTCAATTATCTAACCGGAAGACAGCTTTAACATGAAACTCATTGAAATCATAAAAAGAAATAGAAAAAGAGCCCTCATATACCTCGGTGTTTTGTTCGCAGGTGTATTGTTGGGTTGGCTCTTTTTCGGCGGTACGGAGTCATCGACCACGGGCAAAATGACTGCAGATCACAGCGCTGCACAACATAAACCGGGAACGGTATGGACGTGTTCTATGCACCCGCAGATAAGATCAGACAAACCTGGCTCATGCCCAATCTGCGGCATGACTCTGATACCGCTGGCGTCTGAAGAGCCGACCGAGGATGGATCTGCGAAATTCACGGTGAAACTTTCAGATGCGGCAATGAAAATTGCTGAAGTCACTGTTAGCACAGTGGAAATGAAAGCCCCCTACAAAGAAGTTTACCTACCGGGAAAAGTGATGCCAGACGAGCGTAAAATTGCGCAGCTTACTGCCAGATATCCGGGTAGGATTGAAAAACTTTTTATAAACTTTACCGGACAAAAGGTTACAAAGGGCCAGGTGCTTGCAAAGATTTATTCTCCCGAATTGGTCACCGCACAAAGGGAGCTTTTCGAAGCTATTAAGTATAAAGATGTGAACCCAAAGTTCTATTCGGCAACTCGTCAAAAGCTAAAACTATGGAGCCTTACAGAGGCTCAGATTGATAAAATTGAAACGACAGGAGACGTTGAATTCTATTTTGATGTGGAATCTCCGTTAACGGGCACAGTTACCAAACGAGAAGTTGCCTTGGGCGATTATGTTAGCGAAGGTAAATCTCTCTTTGAAATCGTCGACTTAAGCCACGTTTGGATTATGTTCGATGCGTACGAAAATGATATTCCGTGGATAAAGATGGGAGATAAAATAAAATTTACCATCAAGTCGATTCCCGGAAAGGAATTTCAAGGCAGCGTTACTTTTATTGATCCTGTGCTGGATCCAATGGCGCGTGTTGCAAGGGTTAGGGCAGAACTCCATAATCCCGACGATCTTCTCAAGCCTGAGATGCTAGCTTCTGGAATACTAAAAACAATGCTACCCGGCTCCAACGATGCACTGGTTGTGCCAAAATCTGCTGTATTGTGGACAGGTAAACAGGCTGTGGTATATGTGTTGACAAACAATCACAACAACATGTTTGAGTATCGCGTGATTCAGCTTGGCGCAGAAGCAGGCAATTACTACGTGGTTAAATCCGGCCTTGAGCCTGGTGAACAGGTTGCCTCTAACGGAGTGTTTAAGATTGATGCGGCAGCACAGCTCAAGGGTGAAAAGAGCATGATGAATCCCGAAGGTGGCAAGGTCTCAATGGGGCACAGTCATGGTAGCATGGGTGGAGACGCAAAACCCGCCGAAGGTGGTAAACAAGGCGTCGATCAGAAGTCTTCGCAAAGCTCAATGAAAATGGATATGGGCGTTGATAAGGCTTTTAAACAACAATTAACCGACGTGTATAAGGCTCACCTCGTTATGCAGCAAGGATTTATTGATTCAAAACAACAAGAGGTCAAAAAAGCTGTTCCACGAATTGAAGAATCATTGAAGAACGTGGACATGAGCCTGGTGAAGGGTGAAATGCACGACCATTGGATGAACAGCCTCAACGCGCTTAATGATGCATTGCGCCGAATCAAATCTGCCAACAGTATCGAAACGCAGCGTAATGCCTTTGCTGATTTCAGCGAAAATCTATATCGTACCATCAAGATGTTCGGCACAATCGGTGAGACTATCTATTACCAGTTCTGTCCGATGTTCCAAGATCAAAAAGGCGCTTATTGGCTGAGCGCAACAAAGGAAATTAAAAATCCTTATTATGGACCTACAATGCCAACATGTGGCGAGACGAAGGAGATCATTGCAAAATGAACACTGTACGGCATGACTCTGCCATAGCAGAGAATATTGTAATCACTATGTTTGCCAAATGATAAACATCCTGATAGCTGCATTGCTGGTAACTGCTACGGTGCCTGGCTCGTCGCAAAACGCAACAACGGATGACGCCGCTGCCGTTAAGTCCACCCTCAGCTCGTATAAAAACGCAATAGAGCGTCTCGATACAACCGGTATTAACAGACTCTTTGTGTCGAATTCCATAGTTGTTGAATCGGGAAACATCGAAGGTCGCATCGATGAATACCTGGCTCATCATCTTGGTCCGGAATTGAATGAATTCAAGTCTTTTGCCTTTAGTGATTATAATGTCTCCGTCGTTGTTGATGTACCCTATGCTTTTGCTACAGAGACTTACAAGTACACTATTGTTTTAAAAAAGGACGGTTCGACCATCGCGCGGAAGGGTGTTGCCACTTCTGTATTGAAAAAGGAAGGCGGCACCTGGAAAATTTGGAAAACACATTCATCAGCACGTAAGTGAAAACTTGACAATGAACCAACCATCTCACACAATACCTATGAAGACTGCCCTCACATTTCTGTTCTGCCTCCTTCTTGCACCGATATCTTCGCAAGCGCATGGAGGACATAAGCATAACGAAGAGATACAAACAAACGTCCAGGCGTCTCCAACTGCCACGAAATCTGACAGTATGCCTGGCGAGCACGATCATCAGGCTATGATGCAAGAGCAGAGTGCAGGCATGAAACATGATGAATCAAAGGTGACGGCTAATTTCGACGAATTCCCCAGCCTTCATCCTCTCATAGTACATTTTGCCATTGTACTCATTGTTGTAGCGGCAGGGATGCAGTTGCTTAATGTACTCCTGGTAAAACAAGAACTTGCCTGGATCATCACGTTAATCTTATTTGTGGGCGTTCTCACCGCATGGATTGCAGCGAATAATCTTCACCCACACACCGATGGTCTGAATGCCCACGCTAAGCTAGTTCTTGAAGAACATGATAAATGGGCAGATTGGACAATCTATTCTGGAATTGTTGCCCTGGTTCTTCAAGGCGCAAATCTGTTCGTGTACAAAGGCAAACGTTGGGCTTCTGGAGTAGTGGGAATTGTACTCGTAATTTCTGCCATCAGCGTATCGCTGGCGGGTCACCACGGATCTCAACTAACACACATCGAAGGGATTGGACCGCAAGGCAAGTTTTTGGAAATGGACCATAATTAACCGACTATCATAACCTTTACAAACATTTTCTGCGATGAAAAAAACATTCCTCTCTATCGCTGTTCTTATTTCGGGACTGTTTATTAGTTCACAAATTATTTCGTCGTGCAGCAATAAAAACGATCCCGCCAAAGAGGAAAACACCGGAAACATGAATGGTGACTCCATGAAAAATCACGATAAGATGGGTATGGATTCAACAAATCTCGTATACGCCTGCCCAATGCACCCGGAGGAAAAAGGTAAGAAAGGCGATAAATGCCCAAAATGCGGCATGTTGATGGAGCCTGTAAAGCAGAAGGATCATGAGGGCAACGATCATGACAATGACGATCACGATCATGATAAATAATACTATATCCGCTTAGCTACAGATCGCTCGCATTTACAGGCGTTCTACTTTTGGGCGAGATCTGCCATTTTGATTTTGTTGGCAATTGCCTGCACTGCGTCGATGCCTGTCTGCTGCGAGCCATCGATTTCAATATAGAACCGACCGGCAATACTGTACGAAAGACTTGACCGCCCATCAGTCTTTCCGACTCTTTTATACCCGCTTATTCGAGGGTTATCTGTTTGGAAGGTTTCTGCAGTTTCGTTTTCATCGTCAATCTTCATCTTAAGTGCAAACATCGCAGTTGCTGCAGTGAAGCCCATTTCAGTGTTGTTGTAATCGGTAATGTTGACGTTAATCTGAGCCCCGTCGGGATTGGTGTATGTTGCTTTGGCATTTGAATACGACATACCGGGAACTTCAACCGATCCTCCTTCAGGCTCCTGCATGGTATAACCATTAATTGCTTCAGGCAGGAATTTCTGAAGCTCTTGGTATGGCATTGAAAGAGTGTCTCCACGTTGCACTCGCTCCTTACGCAAGTTTTGCATGTCGTTGATGGCTTCCGTTGCATTGTCGGCAGACTGTGCCATGGTATTCAGGTTTTGTACCGTTTCCATGGCTTTCTGTGCATCGCCGCCGCATGCCGTAACAAGGATTGCCAGCGGAAAAAACAGAATTAATTTGTTGAACATTTTTGGCTCCCAACGTGTGCTTACTGGTTGAATTCGGGTGTAAACCTACAAAGGATTGACAATGTATGATACATCGGACGAAAAAATGATGTAACTTTTAAAGAATTATAGGGGTTAACTACACGTGTTACCCAATTTGAAACAATGTTCGAATTTTTCAATCACACATCAGGGAAAGGCAGACTACAATTAATCGTCGCTAACTAAATGGCTCGCACAACAACAAAGATTAAAACCGAACCCGACATTTCTCAGCATGTATTTGGCAGAGACGTCGAGGCAGATCTGAAGATCCTTCTCAGTGAGGGCAAGCGTCTCCTGCCGCGTTTCAACGCAGTCCTTGTTGAGAAAGCATTTCGGTTTTGCGTAGAAGCACATGTGCAGGATGTACGTGCCACAGGCGAGCCATACTATACTCATCCATTGCATGTAGCGCTGATTGTTATCAGAGAAATTCCACTCGACGATGTGAGCGTGATGGCAGCATTGCTCCACGACGTTGTGGAAGACACCGAGTATTCGCTCAAAGATCTTGAACACGAATTTGGGCACGAAGTTGCCGCCATTGTTGATGGTGCAACAAAGATCAGCGATGTTTTTGAAAGCCGTGTAATCACGCAGGCTGAGAACTACCGCAAACTTCTCCTGTCGCTTGTTAACGATGTTAGAGTCATCCTGATCAAATTCGCCGATCGCCTGCACAACATGCGAACAATCGAAGGATTGCCTCGTGAACGTCAGGAACGAATGGCACGCGAGACGATGGATTTATACGCCCCGTTTGCACACAGATTTGGCCTGGGAAATATTAAATGGGAGCTCGAAGATTTAGCGTTCAAGGTACTTAATAAAGATGCTTATGATTCTATAAAGCGACAGTTGAATACCACCCGCCAGGAGCGAACAGAATTTATTGAGCGTTTTTCACGCCCTATCGAGGAAAAACTCAAAGAGCAAAATCTGACCTTTGAAATTAGCGGCAGACCGAAACATCTCTACTCCATCTATAAAAAGATGGTTACACAAGGGAAAACGCTGGATGAGTTATACGACTTGTTTGCTGTAAGAATTATTCTTGAATCCGAAGACAACAATGACTGCTTCCTTGCTTATGGCATCGTATCAGAGATTTATCGGCCAGTCCCTGAACGCTTTAAGAATTACATTTCCATGCCTAAGAAGAATGGTTACCGCTCGCTGCATACAACAGTGATTTCCTCGGACGGCAAACGGATAGAAGTACAAATTCGGACTCGCGCCATGCATGATTTCGCAGAGCGAGGTGTAGCCGCTCACTTCCGCTATAAGGCTAATGCAGGCGTAACTGCCTCGTGGATAGATAGTAAAGATCTTGAGGAATGGGCAAACTGGGTCAGAGATATTTTTGAGAATGCGGGAGACCAGGCGGCCGAACAATTACTGGAAAGTTTTAAGCTCAACCTCTACCAGGATGAGATCTATGTTTTTACTCCCAAGGGTGATCTGCGAATCCTTCCGAAAGGGGCTACACCAATCGACTTTGCGTTCGATATTCACTCACAGGTAGGCGCGCGTTGTATTGGCGCAAAGGTGAATGGAAAAATTGTCCCGCTCGACCATATTCTGCAAACCGGTGACCAGGTTGAAATCCTTACGAGCAGAAATCAGACACCGCACAGAGACTGGGAGCGGATTGCAGTTACGCATAAGGCAAAGACCCACATCCGAAGGATTCTTAATGAGGAACGCAGGAATCAGGTCTCAGCAGGAAGGGATATTTGGGAAAAACGTGCTCGAAAGGCAAACATTCATATCAATGATGATGAATTAGAAAAAATCAGTACTTATTTAAAATTTGAAAATCGATCCGATTTCTTTGCTGCACTTGGATCCGGAGCACTATCTCCCGATTCCGCAGTCGAGATGGTACAAGAGCGTATAAAACCGCAGACGCAGGACTTAGATCTTAAAACGGATGAGGCATTCTCTCTTAAACAATTTTATGATACTGCACGCGAGAGCTCAAATGGGGTTTTCATTGTAGGGAACGACACCGGCACTTCGAAAGTGATGTTTTCTTATGCCCGATGTTGTAATCCAGTCCCCGGAGATGAAGTAATTGGCGTTGTGACAATTGGTAGCGGTATTAAAGTTCACAGAACATCATGTCATAACGTTCGGGACCTGCAGGAAAAGCTAAAGCCACGCATCGTAGATCTGCACTGGAGTAAGAAATGGCACGGAGAATTTCTCGCGGCTGTAAAGATTACAGGGGATGATAGACCTGGAATGCTGAACGACATTACAAGCGCCGTTATATCCGTACACAAAACCAACATCAGAGGTGTGAATATCGATGCATTCGACTCCCTATTCGAAGGCATTCTTACTGTATATGTAACTGACACAGAACATTTAAGCAGAATTTTCGACAAACTCAAAAAGATCAAAGGCGTCAGGTCGGTTGAACGATTCGAAGGTTAGGTGCAAATTCCGGATACAGCTATATTTGTTTTGCATTCGAGTGCCCCTTTGTAGGACATACGTTGAACATTCAAGTCATACTTTTTTCCGTCTTTGCCATCGGTGCAGTTGCATCCGCAATTGCAACTATCAGCAGCCGCAATCCAGTTGCCTCTGCAATGTCTCTTGTCGCTCACTTTTTCATGCTTGCAGGATTATACCTCACGCTTGAAGCTCAATTCGTTGCCGCTGTTCAGGTTCTGGTGTATGCCGGTGCAATCATGGTGCTAGTGGTGTTTGTTATTCTCTTGTTAAATCTTGGTAAGGAACAACAGTTGGCTGAAAGGGGCAGTGTAATTAGACTCACGCTTGGAAGTTTCACTGCAGGATTGTTTGCGCTGGTAATCATTCTTGCATTGGTTGCATCGCCAACAGGTCTAAATCATTTAGCCATGAACGCCGTTGATATTGGAACCACTGAAGCTATCGGACAAAGTTTGTTCACACAATACCTTTTCCCGTTCGAATCCGTTTCCCTGCTGTTGCTGGCTGCTCTTATCGGCGCCGTGATATTGGCAAAGAGAAGCATGAAGGAAGGCGCTTAACGATGATGACATCAATTCCACTTGATTACTATCTGATTCTTTCGGCGTTTTTGTTTGTTACCGGGATAATCGGAGTAATCACCCGGCGCAATGCAATCATCATCTTCATGTCGATTGAGTTGATGCTCAACGCCGTGAATTTGTCGATGGTTGCATTCTCGGCGTTTTTCGGAGATATTGCCGGGCAGATGTTTGTGTTTTTTATTATGGCGGTCGCTGCTGCCGAAGCGGCGGTTGGACTTGCAATCGTGCTGGCTTTGTTCAGAAGGAAAAAATCAGTTTATGTCGATGAAGTAAACATTATGAAATGGTGATAAACATGTTTAGAATTCTTGCCGTCGTCGCCGTCGTTGCTCTCACAGCCTGTTCAACGCAGGGTCCATCGGATACTGCTAAATTGCTCACCTACGACGACCTTATTACAACTCCAGGTTACGCCTGGTTTCCGGCTGAAATGTCTATCTACACGCCGGATCAGGCCATGGTTGATACCATAGCCAAATACTATAATCCCGCTACACAAAAAATCTCCATTTTCATGTCGCCAACCTGTGCCTGCACAGGTTCTAAACGACTGTTCCCCCGGACTATTAAGGCTCTGGTTGTTGCAGGCGTGAATATTAAAGATATTGAATTTTGGTCTATGCGTACTATTTCCGATATGCATCCGTATAGTTCCAAAGTTTCCCTGACGGAAATTCCAACAGTAGTTGTTCTCAACAATGGTGTTGAAACTGGTAGAATCGAAGAGAGCAATTTCACGGAGACTAACGCCGACACCTTAATCGCTAATGTGATCGCTAAGCGCTGACGTAAAGGTCAGCGGTAGTAGTCTCCACCTAAAATCTCATTGATGAGGGGCGCGGATGGTTTTCCCATCTGTAACGAGGGTCAGTGCAACTGCATTGCACAGGTAACGGACTCCCTGCAATGCAGTCTGTTATACACGAATTTGTTGGTAAGGGGCATGGATAATGTTCCGCATTGCCACTGCACTACTGAGGAAAACTGTATGGTGATAGCTCGGTTGATATTCACATTGTGCGCTTACATCTGTGCAAGTATCGGCGGCAAAGCAGCGAGCGCCAATCTTCAGGTTGTTCATAACAGTGCCGATCCGATACTTGTTATGGTTGACGTATACATGAACGGTGATCTGAAGTACAACGACATTCAATTCCGTACATCATCTGGTGTAGACCAACTTACGTTCACCGGCTCGGTCATCTTCAGTATTGCATTCGCATCAAGTACTGGCGAAGGTGACGCTTTTTTCAGGGACACTGTGAACATTTCTGATAATGCAAACATCATACTCATTTTAACAGGTGTCCTCAATCCCGCACTGTTTGCTCCCAACCCAAGTTCGAACGCTAAACCAACGGGTTTTGATATAGTTGTAGTAAGCAACGTGCGTACAGCATCTGCATTATCCAATAGTGTTGACCTGTTTGCCTATCACGGATCCACAGATGCCATTGGAACCGATGTATATGCCAATGAAAACCGTGTCTTTTCTGATGCCTACTACGGATTCGCAACTGACTACATCACCCTCGATGCCGATACAACGGTATTCAGCGTTGCTCCAATTGGCGGCAATCCAATTGCAGCATTTCGTGCAGATTTGAAGTCGATTGAAGGGCAGTCTGCGCTACTAATTGCTTCCGGATTTCTAAGTCCTGGCGCGAATCAGAATGGTCTGTTATTTAGACTGTTCCTGGTTACGCGTCGGGGAGGTCCATTTACCGTGCTCGCTTCCACACCTCCTGTGGAATCTGCATCGGTTCAAATAATTCATAACGCGTCCGATCCTGAACTTTCGGTAGTTGATCTCTACCTGGGCTCATTAAAAATCCAGGATGACTTTGCCTTTAGAAGTTCTACACCATTTGTATCAATTCCGGCAAATACTTCCTTGAGTATTGGCATTGCACCAGCCGTAAGCGAATCAGTTCAGGATACCGTAGCATCAATACTATTCACCTTTAATCCGGGAAGACACGTCGTGATTGCATCAGGTGTGCTCGACACTGCGCAATTTGAGTCGAATCCGGATGTTCGAGCCCCCTCCATAAAATTCAGTGGGTTTCGCATCGGAGACGTAAAGCCAAATGCTACGTCGCCGTCCAATACCGACATCATTTTCTTCCACGGTGCAACAGACATCGGTTCGTTAGATCTCCTTCTTAATAGCACAACGAAGATCTCCAGTGACGTTGTATATGGCTCAAGTACTGGTTCTGTGAGCATCGAAGCCGGAAAATATCTGATTGGGATAGCGCTGACAGGCGGACAGGTCTTCGATCAGTTTTATGCCGACCTAATACCCTTGGCGGGAAAATCGCTGATTCTTATGACGTCCGGTTTTGCAGATCCAACCAATAACGCGAATGGAGCTGATCTCGGAATGTATGCTGCAACGAATGACGGCGGACCAATGATAAATTTCCCAAGGGGAACGTCGACGGTAGGAGAATCTGCATCAGAAGCTCACATCACGATTTCGCCGAACCCTGCACACGACTACATTATTTTATCTGGTCAGCAAGCTGGTGAAACGGAGATTACAGTCACAATTGCATCCATTACAGGCACGAATATTTTTTCTAAATCGTTAGGGAACATTGTGTCGGGATCATGGAGTCATACGATCCCGACTGAGGCTGTGGCAACGGGCATCTATATGGTGCACGTAAAAGCCGGTTCATCGTACAGCACATCCCCTCTCGTTATTGTGCGGTGAAATTGCCTCTTATTGTGGGACCCCTCCTCTTCCCACCCCTCATAGAACGACGACCCGCACATAGCGGGTCGTTCGTATTTTATCCTAAATTCCTGTATAAAACCAATCTTTCCGCTCCGCCGACGGAATGTGCGCCAGCATTAACCGGCAAGCCGCTCAATTTTTATTCCAGCAATTTTTCTTTCTCAAGCAAACTTTCATATTCATCGATGAGTGGGTGTCTCCATGTTTGCTTAAACATTTTCAAAACTTCATTTTCAAACCAGCGTTTCTGTTTTTTGCCGACGTTAAATATTGTCCACAGCTCTGGCCCTTGTATGGCGTAAGCTATCATTAGACTTTCCAGATTGTGAATTTTGTCTGCAACAGAGACAGCCTTCGCCCCCTCGGAACCGTTTCGGACAGATTCAATATATTTTATTTTCTTTGCTTCCCACGTCAAATCTGCTGCAATAACCGTATCTGAAAAATTATATTATACGAGTTTCAGAGCGACCATAAACTGATGAATAATAAACGGCAATTCATCGCCCGTGCGCGTTTGTCCGTGGTGAGCCACGGCAGAAACCCGCACAGCTTTTTCTACGATACTACTTTCCATAAAATTCATTCTTGAATCGCATGTTCATACCAATGTAAGAATTCCGTTTCCATGCTGGGGCTTACGCTCGGAGTATTGAGTTTCTGCCGTTATGCCTTGTCTTTGGCTGGTGCGATTGTTGTGCAAGAGGCGGGAGTCGAACCCGCACGGGTTTTGAAGCCCGCCGGATTTTGAGTCCGGTGCGTCTGCCAGTTCCGCCACTCTTGCTGCTGGGGTGGGCAGTGAGGGATTTGAACCCCCGACCCCCTGCTTGTAAGGCAGGTGCTCTGAACCAGCTGAGCTAACTGCCCAAGATTTTAAAAATACGAATGAATGGGAAATATTCTCAGACCTCTGTTTGCTAGATAGAGCCTCAGCTTGAGATTCATCTGCAATTGAGACCACCAATGTTTTGAGGTATAATAGGTTAAGAGCCTATTGATAAAGTTTCCCCGGCATCTTTCCCGGCAGCATATCCCTCCCGGCATCTTTCCCGGCAGCATATCGCTCCCGGCATCTTTCCCGGCAGCATATCCCTCCCGGCATCTTTCCTCGTTTGGGGAATTACTTTACCGATTCAATTCTCTTCACCTCCGGTATGGCAGCGCGTAAGGCGCGTTCGATGCCTGCACGCATGGTCATTGGTAGCATGGCACAATCCTTACATGTGCCCGTGAATCTGAGTTCGACAATTCCGGTTGCCGCTTCGTAACGCACAAATACCACATCGCCTTTGTCGATTTGCAGGTATGGTCTTACGTCGGAAAGAACTTGTAATATTCGATCTTCAATACTCACGTGATGTGGTCCATCCTCGATTCATTCGTTGTTCAAGCGCTTGTGTGACGGAATGTTGGAATGCAAACCCTAAACAATTTTACGTTGTTAGATTGTTATGGTAACCGGACTTGAAGTATGAGCTGCATTTCTCTTTCGAATTTGGCTGACGATATTCGATGCAACAGATTGAAACGCATCGTACACGGCTCCTGCATCGGGGTTGAGAGCGACGGGGAAGCCGTTGTCTGACCCTTCTCGAACACTCGCGTCAATTGGTATCTCGCCGAGGAACGGTACGTCGAATTCCTTTGCAACAGCAGTTCCGCCGCCCCTTCCAAAAATGTAATAGCGCCGATCCAAATTATCGGGCGGCACAAAGAAGCTCATGTTTTCTACAACACCCAGCACTTCAACATTCACTTTTCGAAACATCTGGATTGACCTGCGAACGTCGGCCAATGCTATTTCCTGTGGAGTTGTTATCACCACTGCACCGGTAAGTGGAATTTTCTGCGTTAGTGTTAACTGAATGTCGCCTGTTCCCGGCGGCAGATCAAAAACGAGAAAATCAAGATCGCCCCACTGCATCTGATCAACAAGCGTTGTGAAGTACCCTGCGAGCATAGGTCCTCTGAGTATCGCAGCCTGGTCTCGCTGCATTACAAACCCTATTGATGCGATTTTTACACCGTACCTTTCGTTGGGATAACCTATGATCTTCCCATCCTCTGTTTTTTCGGCTTTCATTCCCTCGCCAGCCATTCCATACATCGTTGGTTGCGATGGACCATAGATGTCTGCATCGAGCAAGCCAACAGATGCGCCCTTTTGAGCCATCACAATTGCAAGGTTTGCAGCAACCGATGATTTGCCGACGCCGCCCTTGCCAGAAGCAACGGCAATCAGATTTCTCACACCTGCCAGCGATTTGCTGCGGACAGCATCTGGCAAGCCCCTTTCCCTCACGAAAATTTCTACTTCAGCCTGTGGATAGCGCTGTGCAATGGCAGAAGCGCATGCGGAGTTTATTTCCCTTGCAACCCAGTGAATGGGCTGTACCAACTCGAGAAAAACCTGAATAGTGTTACCGTCTACGCGAACGTCGTGGATTGCGCCAGTTTCGGCAAGAGGACGCTGAAAGTCCGGGTCGATTACATTTGCTAGGCACGCCAGAATATCTGCTGATGTCATGGTTATTTGGGTAAGGGGCTTGTAACAACACTTGCGCGTTAAGGTCACACACGTGGAACAAAACTAAACTTTACCAAATTTACGGACCGCTGTTACAGTACATTATTCGATCGTACATTTGCAGTCCGTTGAAATGGGAATTAATTACCACAACACACATAACACTACATTTACGAACAAGCGGAGTCACTCGATGAATCTATCGCTACATCTGTGGGTATGCATTGCCCTGTTATCTGCTGGAACATTGTCGGCTCAAGTGTTAACGAACACGAACGTTGATTACCAGTTGAAACCGGAAAGAGCAATTGCAATACCCAACTTGCAGGCCAACACACCCTTCCTTTCGGTGAAAGAAGATTTGCCCTCAGTCCAGGCTCTCACCTATAAGTTTCAGTTTTGGAGTACATTTGGCGCGTATTTCGAATACTTTAACGATCAGTCGGCGTTTATCTATGAACCTCGTACCGACAAAGTGTTCCTGCTCAAACCGGAGCCAATTTCAGATCCCACATCGGGGAATATCACTGGCGGAAAGCTCATTCTTATGATGTCCGGCAATCGAGGCGTCAATTTTAGTCCGGGAACAGAGATCGCCAGTAGGGCTGGCACAGTTTTTCTACTACCATCCCTATCGGTTTCAAATCCTGGCAACCAAATAACAGATCCAAGCCAACTGAATTGGTTTGCCTATGCATCTAAATATGTTTTCGATGCATCAACTCAAAACTTTAACCGGTCTGGTCAGCTTGCCATATACCCCAGCAGCGGTACACCGCTCCAATTTGACATGGATGATGTGGAGGGGGCGCCTGGCAGCTTCCTTTGGACTACCGGCGACCTTACCGGTTACAGCGGTGATAACTCCACTGCCTACATGGCAGGCGTACTGGATCCAACAAATAGTAGTTCGCAATATGGTACATACGGTACATGGAGCTTTGATTATTTATCAGAAAGTTTCCCAATATCCACAACACCATCAGCATGGGATAACAGTCAGTTTGCGGCAGCGCCTTCAACAACTCAGACATTTAATGCCAAGCCACAAATTGGTGTTGACTCAGAAGGTCGCGTCTATGTAGTTGTGAACAACATTTTTGCCGATGATCCGAATGTTCGTGCACCGGCTGTTAGTATTAGTGAGAACCAGGGTGTTGACTGGACTGCATTCGATCGCATGCCAGTGTCGGCCTACAATGCTTATAGGTCACAGTACGGGTGGGACAATATCAATGTCTATGGTCCATACCATCTTGATGCACTCGCTACAACTGGCGTCGGGAAATTTTCCTATTTCTTCCGAGTGTATCAAACCGATCCCAGTGATCAGAATATTATTCTTAACATAGACTTGGTTGAGGCATCTTTCGATAATGGAGTATGGACTCTTTCGAGAGTTGCCGAATTAAAGGGAACTACGCCGCCAGTTTTTCAACGCGGTCAAAACTCACCGAACAATGTTTGGCTGTCGGAATATTTGGTGAATCCTCAGGGAAATGAGATTGATGCTTCAATTACAGCCAATGGACAAAACATTCTTCTCAAATGGATAGACATTAACCCCGCCAGGGTTGCACAGTTCACACCGCCATTGACGGTTTACTTCAATCAGAGTGGTTCATACGCTACGTTCGAACTCGACAGCCTTGCAGCGACAGACGTGTATGTCTCTTATCGGTCTCTTTCCAGTTCCAATTGGAGCACTCCGGTGAATATTTCGGACGACGACAATTATGATCACGGTACAAAGATTCCGGGCATTATTCCTGATCTTGAGAACGTGCCATTCCTGACTAATAAGACCATTCTTAAGTCAGAAGTTAATTCTCAATACCAATGGTACAGCGTTATTCAAAGCATGCCCAACCTTTTTCTGAGTGCAAATGTTGATGTCCGCACGCCCAATGGGATTAATACAACTGTACTCGACGTTCTAAATGTGAACTCTGTTGAGCCCGATGATATTAATGCTGAATTCCGCATCAGCGATATTAAGCCAAATCCAACTTCAGAGAGCGCTGAAGTTTCGTTTTCCATGGACAAACCGGGCAACGTTTCGATTGATGTTTTATCAGTTACAGGAACCACTGTTAAGAAAGTTTACAATGGCTTTTTGAGTTCGGGACCTCACTTTATGAATGTGCAGACTGCCGACCTGGCGAGCGGTTCATATTACGTCGTCCTGAATGTCGATGGCGCTCAGACAGCACATCAATTGTCAGTTTTGAAGTGACCCACTAAGACTGCATATTTGGGGCAACGTTCTGTTGCCCCTTTTTTTTTTTTTGAGTGCAGTTATGTTTACCTCATTCGCAACGGCGCTGTTGCTATTAGCAAATACGTTCTGTTTCGCACAAGTTTGGACAGTTTGGACGGTATCAATTCCGAACCGATCGCTGTATTCAGTTGCAGCCAATCCAGAGAATCCGTCCATTTTATACGCAGGAAATGTTTCTCGTACATTTCTGATTTCCTCCGATGCCGGACTAACATGGGAGGAGCGATTAATTGGCAACGGCGGCGGAGCATCGGAGATACTGCTGTTCAAGGTTCACCCCAGACGAGGCAGCTACTTGTATGCAGGGGGAAATGCATTCGATGGTATTGACAGGAGTACCGATGGTGGCGAAACGTGGAATAGAGTTCTCACATCGAGCGATGGCTCGCTGATAGAATTTCCGGGGAGCAACGCTGTTGCGTTTAATCCACAGAATCCGGATACAATGTATGCCATTCGGTTCAATAACGGAATCGTGTATCGCTCGCTTAATGCAGGTGAAACATGGGATTCGCTGAGCGTTATTCCCGGATTGACGGGAACAGATAGGATGAGGGCAATTAGCGTTAGTCCCGATAGCGCTAATGTCCTTGTTGCCGGCGGACGCCTCGCCTATGTGTATCGGTCGAGCAACGGCGGAATAACGTGGACCCCAAGTACAATGTCTCCAGGCATACTGCCCGACATGGACATAGCAAACTTTGCATGGAGTCCGTCTGTACCAGGCACCGTCTATATGACGGCTGGCTATAGCCTGCGTCAGAATCCGGTAAATGGTGGCTTGCACAAGTCCACAGACTATGGTCAAACATGGCAGCGCATACGATTTCAGGACACATCATTGTACGCCTTAATGATCAATGCCACTCCGAGCGGCGACGAATTATATATCGGCGGCAACCAGGTTGATTATCCTGCAGACTCAGGCTACATCAATGGTGACTCAATAGTGCTTCGCGTCAGGATCGCTGATTCGTCAGTCGAAGACCTTAGCGATGTTCCGTGGACGGAAAATGAAATTGGAGACGTGGGGTCGAACGTCTGGGGATTTGCAGTCACCTACCGTTCGGGCTTCCCTTTTCTGGTGATGGCTTCGACTGGCGGGTTGTTTATTTCGGACAGAATTACAAGTGTATCTGACGTCAGGGGGAATACGAATTCACTAAATATGACGGCACACAACGATGATAACTATATTTATCTAAACTTTGAATCTGCACCTGGTCTAAGCGAGTACAGAATTGTGGGACTCGAAGGTAAGATTATTTCACGTGGGACGTTGAACGGCGATTCTCGTTCGTACACAATCCCATTTTCATTGTATGCTCCTTCCCTTTATCTTTTTCAAGTCATTTCGCCACAAGGATCGGTATCTGACCTTTTAATTAAACAAAATTGATGCAAGCATTTACGAAATTCATTCCCGTCGTTGCAGTATTGTTAATTGGTGGTTCAAGCGCTATTTGTCAGAGTTGGAGGCTTCTCCTACCCTTTACCTCGTACAACGTGCAAATCAACCGACTCGACTCACAGAAGCTCTACGTTGGGTACCGATCCAACCAGATATTCCGATCCAACGATGGCGGTTTGTCGTGGGAGCTGGTACCAATTGGTACCGTCGGCGTCGACAACGCAATAACTTCGCTGGTTGTCAGCAGTCAGGATACGGGAACAATTTTCGTTGGCGGTTTTCTGTTTAATGGGATAAAGCGTTCTCTCGACGGGGGCGGAACCTGGGAATATGTAGAACGCGATCCAAATCCTGTTCGGCAGTGGTTTATCTCCGATGCTATCATCGAAGATCCACGTTCACCTACCATCATGTATGCTGCGCGAGGCTCGTCATATAATTCGATTTACAAGAGCGTTGATGCAGGCTCATCATGGGACAGCATCTCAACCATTCCACCATCGTTCACAACGCGATTGTGCACGATTACTGCGCGTCCCGACAGTTCCGGCATTCTCTTTGCCGGCTGTCTGGGCGGCGTGATTACCCGAAGCGACGATGCCGGCATTTCGTGGAGGCGCGTTCCGGTATTAGGCGATCGGTTTTCGATTTCTTCGGATGCAGAGATAGCCAAGATTGTTTTTTCGAGGAACAATCCTATGCAGGGTTACGCAGTAGTTACGATAGCATCAGAAGAAAATGTATCCGGCGGCGGCGGATTGTTAAAAACAGTTGATGGTGGCGAATCATGGAACAGAATTGCATTTCCCGATACAAGTTTTTGGGCAGTGGAGGTATTGAAAACACCCTCCGGTATAGATGAAGTACTTGTAGGGGGCTTCAAATTATCGGTATTGCAAAATGTTATCAAGGGTGATAGTCTTGTTTACAAGTCAACCGATGCAGGTGTTACATGGACGCGTTTTGAAGGTATCCGTTGGGATTCAACCGCTGATGGCGACACTGCTCGCAACGTTTGGATGCTTAGGCGCGATACCGTTGGTAAAAAAACTTATATGGCTACGGAAATGGGTTTGTACGTCCTCGATGAAAATCCATCATCTGTTGCCGAAGAAGTCTCTCCATCTCTATCAACCTTCGTTAACGGGAATCAACTCGTAGTTGTGGATTCGGATCCGATTATTACCGATAAGACGTGGGCTATTTATTCAATGAATGCGGAACGATTGGAATCCGGAGCGATAATCGACCCGCAGCAGCAGACAATCGACATCGGTTCTCTGAATACTGGCGTGTATCTGTTGGTATGGGGCTCTGAAACGCGCTTCAGAACTTCAATGATTCACATTCTGAGATAACCGCTACGGAGTTTCCATAATTATTTTGTTTTCGAGAGTACCCAGTGCATCGATGGAACACGTTACTATATCGCCTTCGTATAGCCACCACTCCGGATCGTAAACCTTACTGCCGTTTAATTCTAAGAAGCAGCCAGTGCCGCACGTTCCCGATCCAATAACGTCGCCAGGGTATAACGTAACACCGTAGCTCGCTCGTTCAATAATCTGTGCAAAGGTCCACGACATATCCTTAAGATTACCCAGAGAAACATCCTTTCCATTGACCGCAGCCTTCATTGTAAGATCGTACATCTCTCCGTGAGGAGTCTGAACCAAGTGTGGCTTTAGCTCATCGCGTGTAACAAGCCACGGACCCAGCGAAGTTGCAAAGTCCTTCCCTTTTGCCGGTCCCAGGTTTAACTTCATTTCCTGCATCTGAAGCGACCGCGCACTCCAATCGTTCATTACCATGTATCCGGCGATATACTCATCGGCTTGCGAGACGGGAATGTTTCTGCCTTCCCTACCTATCACGATTGCACATTCCAACTCAAAGTCAAGCTTATTGAGATGCAACGGCAGTACGGGAATGTTGCCCGGCCCGTATATAGCCTGATGATTCGTGAAATAGAATATTGGAATCTCGTCAAATTCGGGAATCATGTCCAGCCCGCGGTTCCTGCGTGCCGCCTCCACGTGTTGCCTAAAGGCATAACCATCGCGCATCGAAGATGGTCGCGGTATCGGAGCCAGCAGCGTAGCGTTTGCGAGTCCAACGCAATTCGCAGCAGGCAGCCGGCCGTTCAGTGCTAATTCCTCAAGATGTTTAGCATCGCTCACCGCAGCGTTGCCAATACGGAGGAGTTCGATGACAGACGACGGCAGGTACCCCAACTTCGTCACGCCATGTTTGCGTGCGGCCCTGTGTGCCGATTGCAGATCAACAATCTGAGATCCGACGATAATTCCTGCGCGGTTTCCGGAACCTGCAATACTGTAGGTAACAAATTTCATTTATACTAGCGTCCAAGAGCATGCTTCAGTGAAAGCGTGCCAACGGTACCGAAACCAACGAGGAACATGAGCTGGAATGGAATAGCTGCAATCTCCATATACATGATCGATGTTGCAATGCCAAATACAAAGTATGAAGCGAACGCCAGCTCAATGAGAACGATCCAGCCAATCCGTTTTTGAACATAACGGTTTTTTTTCCACTCATCACCAGAACGCTCGAGGCGATATTTCGGCGTTCGTTTGAATTCAGTCTTGAAACCGATAAGGGCTTCGAGCACTGCCTTCGTATTGTTTACTGCAAGCCCCATGCTTCCTGCCATAAACACCGGGAACAGCAGCAATCGTTTATGCCAGTCCAGGTGAATAGCCCTCTGTGCATACATGTAAAACAAGAACGTTGAAATACTTGCCAGAACAAAAACGCTCATCATGCTGAAGTACTTGTCAAAGCCGCCAACTTCGTTCTTAATGATGACGACGGGAACATTAAGAAATGCAACCAACATGATAAACGGAAATACAATGTTACTTGTAAGGTGGACGGTGCTTTCCAGTTTAGTATGGAGAGGCATCTTACTTTTCCATACAGATGGAAGAAGTTTTTTAGCCGTTTCCACCGCTCCCTTCGTCCATCGGAACTGTTGAGTCTTAAGCGAGTTGATATCTGCCGGGAGTTCTGCAGGAGAAGTAACATCGTTTAAGAAAACAAAGCGCCATCCCCGCAGTTGTGCGCGATATGAAAGGTCGAGATCTTCTGCCAGCGTATCGGATGCCCAGTTACCGGCATCAAGAATAGTTTCTTTCCGCCAAATACCGGCTGTACCGTTAAAATTGATGAAGAATCCAGCACGATGGCGTATTTGCTGTTCAACAACAAAGTGTCCATCCAAGGCTAGAGCCTGAGCACGAGTAAGAAAAGAATAATCTTCGTTAAGATGTTCCCACCGGGTTTGCACCATACCAATGTGCCGTTCTCGGAAGTAGGGTATAGTTTGCTTCAGGAAATCCGGTTTGGGTACAAAGTCTGCATCGAAAATTGCGATGAACTCGCCCCTTGCCGTTTCAAGCCCGTCTTTCAAGGCGCCTGCCTTATATCCTGTGCGGATAGTGCGGTGAATATGCTTGATGTCGAAACCAAGCGCAGTGTACTTTTCAACTAATGCTTGCGACAGTTGAACCGTTTCATCGGTCGAATCATCAAGAAGTTGAATTTCCAGCATTTCCTTTGGGTAGTCCAGCTCGCAGACCGCTTTAACCAACCTGTCGATGACGAAGAGTTCGTTGTAAAACGGCAACTGAATCGTTACAACAGGACATTCTTCGCCTCCTTGTTGTGGTGGTGCAGAATAAATGACCTTTCTGGTTTTGTGCCAGAAGTAGATCATTACAAGACTATGAAGACCAAATGCAAAAAGCACGCAAAGTGCTGCGAAGTACGTGAACAGTAGCACGTTCTCCATCTGGCGTGTACCCTCCGGGTGCGGACTATGTGAAACAATTCCTGACTATATGCTGCTTTACCAGTCGGAAACAACTGCGAGGAGTATATCGTCTGCGATTCTATCAATAGCTGTGCGAGCAGCGATCGATCGTTGTTCGGTGGCGTTGTTAATATCGTAAACGCTATAGTTCTCGAACATGCGTTTCCATACCACCTTGTTTTTCACCGCATCGACATATTCAACCTCGACTGCCACAACAATCTTTCGTTGATTTTCAAGATCCTGCGACTGAACCGTCAGTATTTGATCCTGAATACGCAACAGAATCGGCGTCAGCCGGGCGTCTCCGTTTTCTTCGACCGTCTGCAGTGAATTATCACTGCGGAACCGCTTAAGTATCGTTTCAGTACAGTACTCACGAAGTGATGCATCTCCATATCCACTTTTATCAATCACTGAAGTAATCGAAACCGTGCGCAAATGGTCTGGCACAGATCCGCCGCGAAATGAATAACAGGAGCAGACCGCGAATGAAACGAAACATAATGCGACTCGCGAAACTATGCGGTGCACGATATGGCCTTCATGAAGGAAGTATGAAAAGAGATTCATAAGATGCTGTCGCTAACAAAAGGATTGGATGATCGCTCATGTTCAATCGATGTTGAGGGTCCATGACCAGGATAAACAACATAATCACGCGGAAGCGCAAATAATTCGTTTTTGATGGATTCAATCAGCGTCGCCATATCGCCACCAGGCAGATCGGTTCTCCCAACACTGCCGAAAAACAGGGTGTCGCCTGCGAATACACAACGTTCAACGTCGTCCACGTAACACACGCCCCCTTCCGTATGCCCTGGTGTAAAAAGGGCCCGTACGGTTGATTGAACACCATCAGCAGCAATGCCAACGTTAATCTTCGGCTCCGGTGATATGTCAAATTCAAGAAGCTGGAAGATTGTTACGGGTTCGATTTCGAAGGGAAGGGGCCACACAGTGTGTCTCATGGGATCGAGAAGCCGATAGGCATCGTTCGGGTGAACCCATACGGCTGCCGATGTTGCCCGCTGGAGAGGAGCACAATCAACGACGTGATCCCAGTGTGTGTGGGTAAGAAAGATGTCGGTGAGAAGGATGTTTTCAGTTTTGACTTTTTCCATGATGGGCTGCAGGCAGCCCATTGGTGCGTCGACCAGAAATGCTGTCCGATTCTCACGGTCGACGCTTAAATAACAGTTCGTGGCTACCGGACCACTGACGAAGGAAAAAATCATGATGCAAATCTACCTGCACCTCTCGATGCGGATTGATTATTTTTGGAATTGAATTATTCAAGGACAACATGCTCGGGGCTTATGTACCATTGATTGTGATGATTCTTATCGGAGTAATCTTCGGAGTTTCAAACATCGTGCTGGCAGAATGGCTTGGTCCACGGAGGTCTACTCGCGCCAAGCTTTCAACGTATGAATCCGGCATGGAGCCGGTAAAATCGGCACGTGAACGATTCACCGTGAAGTTTTATCTGGTGGCGATGATGTTTATTCTCTTCGACATAGAAATCATATTCATGTATCCCTGGGCAGTGCAGTTTCGAGAGCTTGGTATGTATGGATTCACTGCAATGATTTTATTTATGGTACTTCTCTTTGCCGGATACCTTTACGTTGTAAAGAAAGGTGCGTTGAAATGGGATTGAATGAAAACATCGGCAGAGATGGATTTGTAACGACAACCGTTGAATCTATCATAACATGGGCACAAAAAAATTCGTTGTGGCCCATGCCAATGGGTATTAGCTGCTGTGCAATAGAAATGATGGCTTTTGGCGGACCACGCATGGATTCGTCGAGGTTTGGTTCTGAACGCTTTTCGTTTTCACCACGCCAGGCCGACCTGATGATTGTAGCGGGCACCGTGACTTATAAGATGTCGTGGGTAGTAAAGAAAGTTTGGGACCAGATGCCTGATCCCAAATGGTGTATTGCCATGGGCGTCTGCACCAGCAGTGGCGGTATGTTCAGATCGTATCCCGTTGTTCAGGGCATCGATCTCTTCCTGCCTGTTGATGCCTACGTTGCCGGCTGCCCACCTCGTCCGGAATCGCTGATCAAGGCTCTGATGTATATCCAGGAAAAAGTTAAAGAATCAAAACCAACGCTGCTCAACCTCGGTAAGGATACCGGACAGGTAACGCGCTCTGATTTAGTTTCGGCGTGAGATGGTTGTAGCAGGCATAATGACGGGGACTTCCGTCGACGCCATCGATATTGCTATCTGCGACATAGAGACGTTGAGTGACAGCCATTCCGTTACACTGTTATCATTTTACTCGCAGACATTCCCATCTGATCTTCGTGACTACATTATGCTGTCACTGGAAGGCAATGCTACCATTAAGCAGCTTTGCAACCTGCCCTTCCAGTTGGCATCGGCCTTTGCCGAAACGCTGAGCGAAGCACAGCGTTCACAGCCCGTGGGCAGTACCATCGACATTATTGGCGCACATGGTCAGACGTTGTATCACAACCCACCGTTCGGAACGTGGCAAGCGCTCTCAGGTAGTGCGCTTTCGGCTCTGACGAATACCATCGTCGTCAGCGACTTTCGTGCAGCAGATGTTGCACTCGGAGGTCAGGGGGCTCCTCTTGTTCCAATGTTTGATGTAGCAGTTCTTACATCTTCAGAAGTTAGCCGCGTTGCACTCAATATCGGCGGTATTGCCAACATAACACTACTTCCGCGTGCTACTCATGGTAACACGATACCAGATGCTACATCACCTGTAATTGCGTTCGACGTTGGACCGGGTAATGTGCTGATTGATGCAGCCTCGCAAATTTATTTTGGTAAACAATTTGATGAAGGCGGGAAAATCGCACAGGCTGGAGTGATAATTGAACCATTACTAAATGAACTTAAGAACCACCAGTTCTTTGCTCTGGATCCGCCAAAATCAACGGGACGTGAAACGTTCAACCGAGCACTCGTGGAATATTTTGGCGAGAAGTTCCGAGCTGCGCTCCGTCCGTGGGAAGATATCATAGCAACATTTACAGAACTTACTGCATGGTGTATTGGAGATCACATAGACCGATATTTCCCCTTAGCCGATGAAGTTATTGTGTCGGGAGGCGGCACTCAAAATCTCTACTTAATTGAACGCATAAAGTTGTATTGCAAGAATTCGTCCGTAATTACTTCCGACGTGATCGGCATTCCATCGAAGGCAAAAGAAGCCATGGCCTTTGCCTACCTTGCATGGCGTACCAGCAACAGACTTCCAGGTAATTTTCCTTCGGCAACGGGAGCGTCTCGTCCAGCTATTCTCGGCAGTATTTCATTTCCATCATGAAGCATAAACTTTTAGTTGTGCTCAGCATAACGGCAGTTGTACTGTTCTGTCTGTGGTGGCGCGCAACAGTCATCGGTGCGCATGCATTGACCGGCATCGACGACGCAAACATTTACTACACGTATGCACGTAACCTAAGCGACGGATTCGGACCGGTTTTTTCTCCGGGATCATCCAGGGTGGAGGGATTTACTTCTCCCGCATGGTTATTGCTGCTCACGTTGGGCTATATGCTAACAAACGGTAATATCGACGCAGTTGCGCTAACGCTCAGCCTGATTTGTTTGGTGTCCACACTCAGCATTGTTTTTCTTGCTGCCGAACGGCACACAAATACCTGGACAGCATACCTTGTGATTCTAGCGTCTATCTCGACAGGTGGTTTTATAGATTGGCTGCTATTGTCGGGAATGGATACTGGTCTCTGGACTCTGGAAATCACCACAGCAGCAGTATTGATGGCCCGCAAATCGGCGCCAGGCACATTATTTACTGTTGTCCTGTGCGCAATCGCCGTAACGCGTCCCGAAGGGATGATGATTGCCCCACTGCTTGCTGCTACAGACATCTTCATTAGGAAACGGTCCATATCATATCTCATCCCCGTAGTGGCAACAATCATTGGCGTCATCTTCACGAGAATGATGGTGTTCGGATACCCCTTTCCAAATACATTTTATGCAAAAGTCAGCCCTTCGTTTTTGACAAATATTCGCGACGGTTTCATATACATTGTTAAATGGACTGGCCTAACGAGTTTACCGACTGCAATTGCTTTTGCATTTGTTATCTACACGATTGTTCGGAGGCGTTTATCTGCGGGGATGGACATAGTTATGAGTTCTGCAGGCATTTCAATGCTTGTTGTAGCTGCCGTAGTTATTGAAGGGGGCGACCATTTTGAGTTATCGCGTTTCCTGCAACCTGTCACAGCCTTGGTGTGGCTTGCATTTGCAATTATGCTCTTTGAAAAGCAATCAACATCTGCACAGCGAAGAGCTGTAGGGTATGCATTGATAATTGCAGTTGCGATCAATCAATTCATGCCCCTTTCAATGATAAAATCAATTATTATCGGTAGGCAAGTATTCTTCCACACCACGTTGTCGAAGATTACATACGAATTCGACCTTGCCGCAGAAGGGAGAATGCAAGGAACATTGTTGAAATCGCAATTCAGTGCAGATGAATTGCCAAATCTGGGTTCCTTTACAGTTGGTGGAATATCTTACGCCTATCCTGGTGAGGTGACTGATTTGCTTGGCTTGAATAACACGCGAATTGCTCACGCCAAATCAGAAGGCGAGGTAGGTAAACGAAATCACAGGGGATTTAAAAAAACAGAATTCTACGCGTATCCGCCAGAAGTTCTGTATTGTTTTACCGCCAGGTCCGATTCGGATGCCATTCACTATATAGCTGATTTGGTGTTCGATAGTCCAGACTTTAACACTATGACGCATGGGCTCCTTCGCGAAGAACGATTTCAGGCTATGTTCAGCCTCTATCGCGTACAACAAAAGCAAGCTTCAACACACGTGTGGTTATTCGCACGCAACGATTGGGCAGAGCAGATTCACGATTCAACTACGCTAACGCCGATATGGTCGCTCCTCGACGTGAATGCAAAAGGCGTTAATTTGTAGTTCAATAACGGTATTATCATCGAAATACACACACTGCATGTTTTCCTTCGAATTCACAGAGACACATGAACTGATACGTCAGACTGCACGCGATTTTGCACAAACCGAAATTGCTCCTTCCTCAGTGGAACGAGATAAGGCGGCAACGTTTCCAACCGACATCGTTAAGAAGCTGGGTGAGCTAGGCTTTATGGGAATGATGGTTTCACCCGAATGGGGTGGATCGGGATTGGATACGCTTAGTTATGTGATAGCGATGGAAGAAATCAGCGCAGTCGATGCATCTGTTGGAGTCATTATGTCGGTAAATAATTCTTTAGTTACCTGGGGCATCGAAGAATACGGCACACCCGATCAGAAAACAAGATTTCTCACGCCACTGGCCCAGGGCTCTGTGCACGGAGCGTTTTGTCTTTCCGAACCCGAGGCGGGCAGTGATGCAACGCAGCAGCACACAACTGCAATTCGGGCCGACGGAGGATGGATTCTGAACGGCACCAAGAATTGGATAACCAACGGCACATCAGCTTCGTGGTATCTGGTTATGGCACAAACAAATCCTGAGCTGGGACACCGCGGTATCACGTGCTTTATCATTTCACGAGAGGCAGAAGGCTTTGAACCAGGATTGAAAGAAGACAAACTTGGTATCAGATCGAGCGACACATGTTCAATAGGTTTAACAAATGTCTTTGTCCCGGACGATCAGGTGTTGGGCGATGTTGGTCATGGTTTCAAGTTTGCAATGGAGACACTTAATGGCGGACGCATAGGCATTGCATCGCAGGCGCTTGGCATTGCAAAGGGTGCGTTTGAGGCAGCCCTCAGGTATTCAACCCAGCGCAAGGCATTCGGCAAGCCAATCAGCGACCTGCAGGCAATTCAACTGAAACTGGCCGATATGTCCACACGGATTGAAGCTGCACGGATGCTTGTATACTTTGCAGCATTTCAAAAGGATCAGGGGCAAAATTTTATCAGAGCTGCTGCTCAGGCAAAACTGATGGCATCGCAGACAGCAGTACATGTTGCCCTGGAAGCCATTCAGGTGCATGGAGGCTATGGATATGTCCGTGAATATCTCGTTGAACGATACCTGCGCGATGCAAAAATCACTGAGATCTACGAAGGAACGAGTGAAATCCAACACATCGTTATTGCACGAGAGCTATTGAGAGAGAACGGCAGCTAGGGATTAGGGGAGACGAGCGCCGAATTTGATTTCCCAGAGGCGCGTCTGGCGTGTGATATTCCCCGAGTTGTTTACCGAAGCCGAGAAATCTAATTGTAATAGTCGCATCAGCTTGTTATCGTTGACGATGCTAAGGGGCAAAGTAAGCGTGAATGTGCTGTTGCCTGAAAAATCGGACACCTGACTTGTGACTCGGTAGTTAACATCACTTACAATCTGGCCTGTTACTGTTAGCGTAGAGGTAGACAGGTTTGAGCCTACATCGACTGACGCACTCTGCACTATCGTGCCACTGCCCCCTACAAAATCACCGAGAAAACTCGAAGCCGCCGCTGAAAGCGCAGCAGCCTGATTGGCAATACTCCCCTGTCCGGATGAGACAAGCTCTGCCTGGGTTTTTCCGAATAGAATCAGCGACAGTGCATCCGCAGCAATCTGAGCGGAGTCGTCTACAACTTCTCTTTCGTTCCGCCACAAGCGGTACCTCAACCTTGGGTATTGTTTTGTACCGGTAATAGTTAGCTCCACCTTATAGGTTTCCGGAGTGCCTTGGTCGCTGCCCGTGGTTTGTTTGTAGCGTCTATTTTCATAAACAGCTTTAAGATCCAGTGTCGGATTTGTAAGACCACCTGCACTGAAGTCGAGGGTTCCGCCTGTTCGAAATGGCTTGTAAAACTGATAGGTAGATGCTCCCTCTTTTACATGCACTTTCCCAAGCAGGTTAGTGCTGTTATTGGCAAACATGCCAGTGAACTCCAGAGGTACTGTGTAATCAACCTGTTCGAGATCGGCTATTAATACCTCAAATGTGCCGAGCACCATTTTAATCAGCACTCTGCCGCGCAAGTATATTTTCAGATCGTAATCAATGATATCGGCGAACGATGGAGTCGATATAACAATGGCCTTCTTTACTGCAGTCTCCGTTTGCGCTCTTGTTGTGTCCTTCGAGAGTGTATCATACTCAATCTTGAACTGCGGGTAGTATTCGAGAATATTTTCACGCTGGATGGTATCCGATACTTTTCTGATATATTTAACGAAATTCGGACGCGCCTTTACCGCAGATCTCTCCTTGGGCAATGTGAGGTCGGCATAGTTGACGAAAACCTCACCGCTAAGGCGAGGAGCATCGAGCGGACCATAGAAACGCAAACCGCCGTCATTTGTAGCAATAATTAAATCCCCATACACATCGGGACTCTTTACTTGAGATGCCCGATTCATAATTTTAACCCCATTCTTTCCAGGCGTTATAATTGAAAAGTCAAAGCTCTTAACACTGAATCCATCGAAGTGGATCACACCGCCAAGTTGTGCCATTCCACCTCGCATATCGTTGCTTTTATTGTAAATCCGAATAGTATCCAGAAATAAATCCTCTTCCTCCAAATGCAGCACACCATTTGCGAAGTACTCCATGTTGGTGGAACTGGCACGGAATTGCGCTTTCTCAAACCTACCCTGGCCACCGAGATGCATTTCATCGGGCGATGTTCCAGTAAGAGTTATTGATGCATCAACCTTGCCCCTGAGATGCTCAATTGCCGGCAGAAATGGCTCTACAACGGCAAGTGCGAGGTCATCTGCGGTCAGGCTGATATCAATTGGTTTATTCGGAACAAAGCGTTCCTCCACCCTGGTCAATGCCAGGTCGAGCGGAAGAGCATTGATGTCCAGCCTTAGAGCTTCTACGTTTTCCGTGCGTTCTTCGTCGCGGACCACAACAAAGCCCGTAACGTCGCGCTGCCTATACATTAGCTGCGAAGTAAGGCTGCCGATGAGCGAGAGATTGTATGTTACCTGCGATGCCTTCATTTTTAGCAGGACAAGTGGCTCAGTCCAGGATCCATTGATCACTACATCGAGATCGTCGACCTTGCCCCCTATCAAATGAAGAGGATGATCTTCGGAAAGCTTAACAAAGTGCGAAACATCGTGCAAGAAAAACTCTTGAACCTCGATGTTAAAATCTCTGAAGTTTTCGGATGAAGCATAACCCGAAAGTGTAATGGTTTCTGACCTTTTTCTTTCAAACTTGAATCCATCGAATTGCAGCACGCCAGAAGCAATTGAAACAACGGATGGATGAGATAATTCCCAATTAAGATTGTGTGCAGTATCTAGGACAAACGACGCAGTATCCAGTTCAAGCAGCAATTTGTCTTCCATTACATTGGCTTTGGCGCCAACGGTAAACGCCATGTCGTCTACCCAACTCGAAGCAACAATTTGAATCTCTCCATCCTGATCGTCGATTAGAACTCTGGGATGCAATACACGTGTGAGGCCAACACGAACAGTAGAATCGCACGTGCCGGATACTTTCAGTCTTCTAACTTTTGGTGCAATGGAATTATTGTCGATGCTAACTTCAAAACTCGCCGAAATTGGATCCGAATAAATGTCAACGTCGGCAGAAACGACGTTAACCGTCTGAGTGTAAATCGTATCCAAAACAATCGATGCCAAATTCTGCGTTACGCTAACCGATCCAGATAGGGTCGCTGATCCAGATAGGGCAACATCGACAAGAAACATGTTAAGGGGCGATACATCAAAAAGCTGAATCGAAACATCGGCATCAATTGGTTTTAAATTCACTGGTTGCACAGGAGTGATGCTATCGATTGTTACAATATTTTTTATCCGGTGCTTGATTACGTTTACAAGGGATTTAGCAGACAGCGTAATCGTTTCAATCAAGGTTGAAGGGATAAACTCACCTGTTATGCTAGCAGTGGCAAAATCCGACTTTAATGAAACGTTGCGGTACGAGCCTTTTCTCTGAGATGACAGCTCGATATCGAACGGTAGCATTGACCTGTCTGACAGCATTAGCTCGTTGACTCGGCCTCTTAGCCAGCCCTGTATGCTATCGGGCTGAATTCCTGTTCCTTCTACACTAAACTGCCACGATAATCTCGAAGGCATTCTTGAGTCATCGAAGAGTGACGCCAAGTCGAGTCCATTTGCTCCGATGGTTGCCGTATAAGATGGCCTTGTCGTATCCGCTACATCGATGGCTGCTGATAAACTTATGCGTTGCGAACTCAGTTCCTGAAATGGATCGGCAAGCGTTGTATCGTCAGAGAATGGTGTAACATCTGCAAAAAGCGTATCAAGGGTAATCTTTCCTTTGCCATCCGCCTTAACAATGGCTCTCATGGTTCGCAATGGCCGCCGAAAAAATCGCGAACGGTCGAGTTCAATCTGAAATGTTCCCAACACGTCCTGCAGGGTTGTGCCGCTACCAACCATCATAACTCTGCCATTGAGATTTGTTGTCTGAAGCGTATCTCCGGTGATTTGGGAAAGATTACCGTTAAACACCTTCATATCCATTTGATATCCGAGCTTTCTTTTGTTCAACTCCAACGTCAGCTCGCCGCGGAAATCTCCAGGCTTGTCACTTGCGTCAACCACGAACGATAGCTTCTCTGTTGGAGCCCCCTTCATGTAAACGTATCGTAAATCTGTGGTTGAAAGAAAATCAAGTTCGGGGATTTCAACGAACCGTAACCTTCGACGAAGGTCTGCATAACGCGCCTTTGAATCGCGCAACGACACATCGAGCGTCAATTGTTTGTTGTTGCTAAGGTTTTTTACAATAGTACGTCCATACAATCTTGTGTCTCCGGCATGTAAATCCATGCGGGAGACGTCGAGAGTGTTGCCGTCAAATTTCACGTCGGCCTTCAAGGCGTATGAACCCAACATGTCAACGTCATTGAAGAAGAACTTCACATCTGGTCCCCACACACTATCGGCCTCAACGTGTCCAACAATTGGATGAGACTTCAGCAGTGAATCCTCGAACCCTTTGGTGATATCAACACCGTCGATACGTGCCCGCAGGGAGATATCGGATTTGTTAACTCTGAGATGCATGGACTGAACGTCGACTCCTTCAGGCGATGCACGGGCAACCAATTTCAAGTCATGTACATCAACCGGGCCGAACTTATCTGTAAACGACATTCCATTGACAGCAACAGCGTAGTCGCGTGCTCTTAAGGAAGCACGGACAGAAATGTTGCAGTTAACATTATCGAGATGAATATGCTGTGGATCGAACGTAGTGCCATCACTCCACTGCGTTGTTCCGTCGTTCACGAGAATCGAACCATCCTCTATTCGTAGAGATCGGACAGCAATGGTAAAATCTGGTGGTTCGGTTTCGGATGTATCGGTAATCGGCTTAATGACACGATCGATGTTCCATACACCTGCTTTCGATTTTAAGATGTCGACCTTCGGGTTCGTTATTACAATTTCGCCGACAGATCCCATTTGGTTTGCGAGCGCAGCAAGATCGTAGGCAACTGAAAGTTGTTGCGCTTCGAACAGAAGAGTACCGTCTGCATACAGACGTGGGTGCTCAATTACGATTCCGTGGAAAATGTCAACTCTTGCACCGTCAATGGTAAGCTTGCCAACTAACTCATTATTTACAATATAAACAATGGTATTTCTTAGCCACCGTTTGAAAAATTCCGTTTGAGAGATGATAACAAAGAATGCGCATAGAATCAGAAACGTCCCCCCAATTCGCCACAGCCATCGGCCCGCAATCCGAACGGCCCGACGAAATAATCTCTCGCCCTTCTTCCTATCCTGAGACTTCGGCATATCGAAGTAGTTCATTCACGGTGCTTAGCAGTTCCACATGCATCCAACGTTTACCCTTCAATTCTAGTTCATACAAGAATTTAACGATATCTGCCATTTCGGGAGCAATGCCATCAGCCTTAATCTGCGTGACGGTGTGCGGTTCGCCTATACAAGCTCCACAACAACTGCACTGGCCTCTCCGCCGCCAATGCACAATACAGCAAGCCCACGCTTCAACCCTCGGTGCTTTAAAGCATGGAGCAGTGTTGTGAGGATGCGTGCGCCTGATGCACCAATTGGATGGCCGAGTGCAACAGCTCCGCCGTTAACATTAACCTTGTTGTGAGGAATACCAACTTGCTGTTCTGCAGCAAGGGCGACAACAGCAAATGCTTCGTTGATTTCAAACAGATCGATGTCATCGAGCGAGTAACCGGATTTCTTTAGTACTCTACTGATGGCTTCTACCGGAGCTGTTGTAAACCACATCGGGTCGTGTGCATACGATGCCTGAGCAACAATACGCGCAACCGGAGTCAGCTTGCGCACAGATACTGCGTCTTCCGAAGCAAGCACAAGAGCAGCGGCTCCATCATTGATAGTTGATGCATTCGCTGCCGTTACAGTTCCATCTTTTTTGAATACAGGTTTTAACGACGCAATTTTTTCAAACTGTACGCGCATCGGTTCTTCGTCTGTATCTACAATTACATCGCCCTTCTTTCCTTTAAGGGTTACCGGTGCAATTTCATCCTTAAATCTTCCCTCAGCAATGGCAGCCTGTGCTCTCTTGTAAGAATCAATGGTGAATGCGTCCTGCAGGTCGCGTCCAATGTTGCATTCAGACGCACACAATTCAGCCGCGTCACCCATCGGCACCTGATTATACACATCCCACAATCCATCCCACTGCATAAGGTCAACCATCTTAGCGTTACCAAACTTGATACCCTTGCGTGAATCAAGGACAGCATGCGGAGCATTCGTCATCGATTCCTGTCCGCCGGCAACAACTATACGTGCATCGCCGCACCTGATAGCCTGGTCGGCAAGCATCACAGACTTCAAACCAGAACCGCACACTTTGTTAATCGTCATGCAGGCAGTGTGGTTCGACAACCCCGCATAGATGGCCGCCTGACGGGCAGGCGCCTGGCCTATTCCGCCAGTCAGCACATTACCCATAATCACTTCATCAATATCATCGGCGCCGAGGTGTGCACGGTCGACGGCAGCTTTAATGGCAACAGCTCCAAGCTGCGGAGCAGACAAGTCTTGTAGCGAACCCAATAGCGAACCAATTGGCGTGCGGGCAGATGCGAGGATGTAAGTCATTGTTTAGTGTCTCGAGAGTGAGGGGATACAATTGCAAAATTACGAAGTGAGCTGCCCGGAAATTGGGCAGGTTGCCGGGAGGCATATGCTGCCGGGTAAGTTGCCGGGAGGCGTATGCTGCCGGGTAAGATGCCGGGAAACATATGCTGCCGGGTAAGATGCCGGGAGGCGTATGCTGCCGGGCAAGTTGAATCGCTGCCTATTCCTTATTTTTGCGATTCTAAATCGTACGGTTTATTTACTCAACGCTTCTACTCGGAATACTGCATGAACATCGGGCGAATAGTACAAGTTATCGGTCCTGTCGTCGACGTTGAATTTTCGCAAGGAAAAATTCCACCTGTTCTCAACGCAATACACATTAAACGCACGTCGGTTGAAACAGGCGCAGAGGACGTTTTAGTCTGCGAAGTGCAGCAGCATTTGGGCGAAGACAGAGTCCGATCTATTGCTATTGATTCTACCGATGGCCTTGTACGCGGCATGGAAGTTGTCGACACTGGGTCTCCGATTACAGTTCCAGTGGGTCCGGCAGTCTTGGGACGGCTGATAAACGTCGTAGGCGAGGCTATCGATGGCCTCGAGCCAATTGCAACTAGCCACCGATGGTCAATTCATCGCTCATCGCCGTTATTCACGTCTCTCACTACACAGAAGGAAATGTTCGAAACAGGTATTAAAGTTATTGACCTTATCGAACCATTTACCAAGGGAGGCAAGACGGGACTGTTTGGAGGCGCCGGTGTGGGGAAGACGGTGATTATTCAAGAGCTGATTCACAACATCGCCAAGCAACACGGAGGCTTCTCTGTATTTGCAGGTGTTGGAGAACGGACGCGTGAAGGCAATGACTTGTATTTGGAAATGACGGAATCGGGTGTGTTGGCAAAGACTGCGCTGGTGTTTGGTCAGATGAACGAGCCGCCAGGAGCCAGAGCACGGGTTGCTCTTACTGCACTCACAATGGCTGAATATTTCCGCGATGAAGAAGGCCGTGATGTTCTGCTCTTCATCGATAACATCTTTCGCTTTACTCAAGCTGGCTCGGAGGTATCTGCATTGCTTGGCAGAATGCCGTCCGCCGTGGGTTACCAGCCAACTCTTGCCACGGAAATGGGCACGCTCCAGGAGCGAATTGCTTCCACGGATAAAGGCTCGATCACGTCCGTGCAGGCAGTGTACGTTCCGGCCGACGACCTTACCGACCCGGCTCCCGCAAATACGTTCACCCATCTCGATGCTACTACCGTGCTGTCCCGCCAAATCGCCGAACTTGGCCTCTACCCCGCAGTGGAACCGCTTGAATCAACGTCGCGCATTCTCGACCCGCTGGTAATTGGTAATGAGCATTACGAGACTGCAATGCGCGTAAAGAAGATTCTGCAGTCATATAAGGATTTGCAGGATATCATCTCCATTCTCGGGATGGACGAATTGTCGGATGATGATAAACAAACGGTATATCGTGCCCGAAAAGTTCAACGATTCTTTTCGCAGCCATTCCATGTTGCCGAGCAATTCACCGGATTTGCCGGTAGATATGTGAAGGTTGCAGATTCGATTGCCGGATTTAGGGCAATTCTTGATGGTGAGGTTGACCATGTGCCAGAAGGATTGTTTACATACAAGGGTACGTTGGACGAAGTATTGGAAGCTTATTCGAAATTGCAGAACTAATGTATGAGTGAAGAACACGTCCTGCACGTCTCGATTGTAACACCGGCAAGGATTGCCTTCGAAGGAACTGCGCTTGCAGTAACAGTGCCCGGCTCAAAAAGCCCCTTTCAAGTTCTTTATAATCATGCTCCAATAATATCTTCATTGGACATCGGAACGTTGAAACTCGTGTTTCCAAATCACGACGTCGCATTGTATGCAGTAAAAGAAGGGTTTGTCGAGGTTCTGAAAAACAACGTCAATATCGTTGTACAAGAAATCCTTTCGGCTGCTGAAATCGACTCCGAAGAGATGGGGCAAGAAGTCGAAAAAGCACGTCAGCACTGGAATGCTTCACATGGAAGAGGAGCAAGAGACAACGCTCTTCGAGATCTGCACTGGGCCGAAGCGCGCTACAGAGTTGCCTCACTGCACCAAACTGCAACAGCAAGATTATGATTGACCAGAAAATCATCGGTGAAGGCATCACATTTGATGATGTACTTCTGGTGCCGCGCTATTCGGAAGTGCTCCCAAGAAACACCGATACTTCGACGCAGCTTACAAAAAAGTTGTCACTGCATATTCCGATTGTCAGCGCTGCAATGGATACCGTAACAGATTCGGCGATGTCTATTGCGCTTGCTCGTGAAGGGGGCATTGGAATCATACATAAGAACATGACGGCTGCACGGCAAGCTGAAGAGGTTGACAAGGTGAAGCGCTCCGAAAGTGGAATGATTCGAAAGCCGATAACTCTGCGTGCCGACAATACGATTGACGATGCGCGCATCCTCATGACAAAGTACAAGGTCAGCGGCTTCCCCGTTGTTGATGACGACAATCGTCTGGTTGGAATCGTGACGAATAGAGACATGCGGTTTGCAACTGTTGCGCACGAGCTTGTGTCTTCGGTTATGACTGCCGAAAGGCTTGTTACAGCTAAGGTTGGCACTACACTCGAAGATGCTGAACGGATCCTTCAGGAACACCGTATCGAGAAACTCCCAATAGTTGATGCAGATGGTAGACTAGCGGGACTGATGACTGTAAAGGACATCCAGAAAAAGAAAAAATACCCGCGCTCTGCGAAAGATGAACATGGAAGATTACTTGCTGGAGCGGCAGTTGGTATCGCCCCCGGTACAATAGACCGCGTTACGATGCTCGTTGAAGCCGGCGTCGACCTGGTTGTTGTCGATACGGCGCATGGCCATTCAAAGGGAGTGCTGGACATTATAAAAATTGTTAAAACCACCTTCCCAACACTTGAAGTTATTGGCGGCAATATTGGAACAGGCGAAGCTGCACGTGCCATGATTGATGCTGGCGTAGATGGTGTTAAGGTGGGCATTGGGCCAGGTTCCATTTGCACTACACGCGTAGTTGCAGGCGTTGGCATTCCGCAAATATCCGCTATCATGGATGTGGCAGAAGTCGCCGCAGCTCATAACGTCCCGGTGGTTGCCGATGGCGGCATCAAACAAACAGGCGACATCTCCAAAGCATTGGTTGCGGGCGCCGATACCGTCATGATCGGCGGGTTGCTGGCAGGGCATGAAGAATCGCCCGGTGAAAAGGTTCAGCTTGAAGGACGCGTGTACAAAATTTACAGAGGCATGGGCTCTCTTGGCGCGATGGGTGAAGGAAGTGCCGACCGATATTTCCAGGATGTCGAGGAAGAACTCGCCAAATTTGTCCCCGAAGGTATCGAAGGACGCGTTCCATTTAAAGGATCGGTTAGCGACACAATCTACCAGATGGTGGGAGGTCTGCGTGCTGCCATGGGATATTGCGGCTGCCTAACAATAAAAATGTTGAAGACCGAGGTTCGGTTTGTGAGAATGACGGTTGCTGGGCTGCGTGAATCTCATCCTCACGACGTAATCATCACCAAGGAATCGCCGAATTATTACACGAGGTAGTCCTGTGTCGCACAAGGCAAGAGTAAAATCCGCAGCCGATCGGCTTGCAAAGCTCCGGATTGAGATGCACAGTGCAAATGTTGATACTCTGATTATTCGGAGCTCATCTTCATTACGATATCTTTTTGGATTTTCCGGATCGGCCGGGTTGGCGATTGTAACAAAGAAGAAAGTATTTTTTGTAACAAATGATCTTTATGCCGAACAGATTAAGACTGAATTGTATCCGCTGGATAACCTTCAGATAATTATCGAGCGAGACCCGTGGTCGGGCCTAATCCGCGGCAATGCATTTAAGACATCGAAACGTATTGGTTATTTCCCCGCTTTAACTACGGTTGCCGACCTGAAATCCATCAAGAAAGCCGTTGCTGGTGCGCATCTGGTTGAAGTCCCGGATATAATCTCGCCGATAACACAAGTTAAAACAAAGAAGGAAATTGATTCGATTGCAAAGGCTGCGCATATTACCTCTGTAGCCTATGAGAAGATGTTGGGATGGGTTGCAGCAGGAAAGACTGAAATTGATGTGGCAAACTTTCTTGCTACAACAACACGGGAACTGGGCTCTGAACGAGATGCATTCGATATCATCGTTGTTTCGGGTAAACGAGGTGCAATGCCGCATGGAAGAGCGTCGGCAGAGAAAATAAAAAAGGGCGACGTAGTTACCGTTGACTTTGGATGCTGCGTAAAAGGGTTTTTTAGCGACATGACTCGGACATTCTGTATTGGTACCCCTTCAAAAAAAGTCGTTGATGTGTTTGCCGTCCTTTTTGAGGCACATCTTTCTGCCTTGGATACTGCAAAGGCAGGGGTGAATGCATCGGAACTCGACTGGTCTGCCCGATCCATCATCGAAAACCGAGGATACGGAGAGTATTTCAAACATTCACTTGGGCACGGTCTGGGCTACGAAGTCCACGAAGAGCCTCGTATCTCTCCCTCGAATAAAGCTGGATTGGTACAGGCAGGAAGCGTTATCACTATTGAGCCAGGGATCTACCTTCCAGGAAAGTTCGGGATGAGAATTGAAGATGACGTCGTAGTGAAAATCAATGGAGCAGAAATCCTAACAACTGCGCCGCGCGAATTAGTTGTCGTGTAGGGAGCATGGCACCGCACAACGTTCTGGTTCTGGCTTATTACTTTCCTCCGATGGGACTAAGCGGTGTTCAGCGCATCGCCAAGTTTGTCAAGTATCTACCTGATTATGGCTGGCATCCTCACATAGTAACTACCGGACCCGTTGCGTACTACGCTCACGACCAGTCTCTCCTCGACGAATTGAGTGCACGCGAGCTCGACATTTACAGAACTTCCGGAACAGACCCCAATCGCCTGCTGGCATCGAAAGGCACAATCAGGATGCCGCGCGAAGGTGTTCGGAAATTACTCAGCTCCATTAGTAGTTCGCTATTCATACCAGATAATAAAAAGAGCTGGGCGCGCAGAGCGATATCAATTGCTCGCGAGATAATTCAGGAAAAGAAAGTAGACGTCATTCTCGTTACGGGTCCGCCCTTCTCGTCGATGATTGCAGGTGCGCAGTTAAGTGCCGAAACAGGCATTCCCCTCGTCCTTGACTATCGCGACTTGTGGTACGGGAATCAGTTTCACAGCTATCCCACTCCATGGCATGCCCGAAGACATCTAAACCTTGAACACGCAACGCTGTCGAGAGCTTCGAGAGTAATTGTTACAAACCGACGCATTAAAGAGAAACTGCTTTCATCGTACAGACATTTAACACACGATGATGTAGCGATCATTCCCCACGGTTACGACTCCGAAGATTTTTTGCCGGAGAACAAGCCAACTGAAGCTAACCTCAACTCGGTATTCGATCCCACAGTGTTCAACCTCACGTATGTTGGAATTTTTTACGACTTCGTAACTCCCGTTCCGTTTTTCAAGGCTGTGCAGCAGGTGAGAAGCAACAGGCCCGACGCCGACCTGAAACTACATTTCGTCGGCCTTCTGCGAGACCAATACCTTAAAAAAGCAAAACGATTGGGAATTAGCCATCTGGTGGTAGATCATGGCTATCAGATGCACAGAAATGCTGTGCAAATGATGATTCAAAGCGACGCTCTATGGATGATGGTTGGCAATACGCGCAATGCCGACACTATTTCCAGCGGTAAACTCTACGAATATTTTGGAACGGGAAAGCCCATCTTGGTAAGCGTTCCCGATGGAGCGCTGCGCAGAGATGCCGAACGTTATGGAGCAGCCTGGATTACAGACCCTGCCGACGTGGATGCAATTGCAATTGCAATAGCAGAAATGTACGATAGGTGGAAATCCCAGAATCCACCAACACCTGATGCACGCTTTGTACAACAGTTTGACCGTCGCAGTCTCACCGCAGACTTAGCAAGGGTATTAGCCACATCTCTGCGCGTTTTTTAGCGACTTCATACCACACTGAATGCAGATTGGCGTTACTCACTCAGACTGTTGCGAACTATTTCCGCAACATCGAGTACCGCTACGGTGTCTGCTTTATTTGCGGCCTTTACGCCATCGGTAATCATGGTTGTACAAAAGGGGCAGTTTACTGCAATGGTTTCGGCGCCAGTAGATAAAAGCTCGTCAGTTCTAACAACGTTCACGCGGTCGCCCACCTTTTCCTCCATGAACATTCTTCCGCCGCCGGCGCCACAACAAAGCCCCCTGTCCGCATGACGTGCTGGTTCGAGTATCGTTAGTCCCGGCACTTCCCGTAGCGTTGCTCTGGGTGCGGAGAATTCGCCGTTGTACCTTCCCAGATAACAAGAATCGTGGTAGGTAATAGCCATCGATGATGCCTTGGAACGATCGATTTTCAGACGCCTTGTGTTAATTAGCTCACGAATGAACTGCGTGTGGTGAACAACTTCGGCATTGTAACCATATTGAGGATAGTCGTTTTTAAGAGTGTTGAAGCAATGCGGACATGTAGCGACAATTTTTTTAACGTTGTATCGCTGGAGGGTCTCAACATTAGTCTTCGTCAGGGCATCGGCGAGGTACTCATTCCCTGTTCTTCTTGCCACATCGCCATTACAATTCTCTTCCACTCCCAATATTCTGAATTCAACCTGGGCAGCCTGCATCAGCTCTGCAAATGCACGCGTGATTTTCTTTGCGCGTTCATCGTACGACCCTGCACAGCCAACCCAAAACAGAACTTCCATATTTGAGTCTTCACTTGCAGTTTTTACATTCAATCCTTCAGCCCAATTTGCCCTATCTGAATGTCCGAAACCACCCCACGGCACCGAATTCGTTTCCATGTTCCCATAGATGTCGGGAAGCAGTTCAGATTCATCATTGAACTTAGATTCCATCATCACCATCGAACGGCGCATATCAACAATTGCCGGAACATGTTCAATATTTACCGGACATTCCTGCATACATGCGCCGCATGTAGTGCACGCCCATAGCGCATCCGGGTTCACATAATCGCCTACCAACTTTTTATCAAATATCTTCTGCTCTTCATCAGTTAGTGTTTCGCCCCTTTTCAATTTTATTAGTAAGGGGGCTCGGTCGAGTGTCCGCTCGTGAATCGAAACAATCACACCACGTGGGTCGAGTACCTTGCCCGTTTGATTAGCCGGACAAACGTCTGTACATCTGCCGCAATGAGTACAGGTATAGCCGTCAAGCAGGGTCTTCCAGGTAAAGTCCTCGATATCGACGACTCCGAATTTTTCAACACCATCTTCTTCAAAATCAATTCTCTTCAGTGAATTTGAGGGTTCCATTGGACCAAGGAACACATTCGGGACCGATGTTAGTACATGAAGATGTTTTGAATATGGCAGGTAATTGAGAAACCCAAGAATGAATAAGGCATGCACCCACCATGCTATGCTAAAGACCGTTTGAGTTGCTGTTGAATCAGGGGCGAAGCTCGCTGTTGAATCTCTGAGCAGATTACCAAATGCATGAGTGATGGGCCGTACAGCCCAGGAAAAATCCGAGCCATACTCTTGCTGACGCAGCGAATTCTGAATAAAAAGGGCGGTAACAATAATAAATATTGTTACTAGTATTAAACCTGCCTCAATCTGCTCTTTCTCAACCTGAAGTCTCCTGACGCGCGAAACATATCTGCGCCATAGCGCCATTACCGTACCGGCAATGATCAGCAGGCAGAATAAATCGGTGAGAACTGTAGCGGCAGAATATATTGGCCCAAGAAAATTGAGCGACCAGCCGTTGTGAAGCCCTTCGAGCACCATCTCCGCAGCAGAAAACAGCAGGATGAGAAAGCCCCAGAAGATGAAAGCGTGAATTGGACCGGCTACCCTATCTCTGAGAATCTTGCTCTGTCCAAACGCAACTACTAGCGTGGTATAAATGCGTCTGGGAAGATTATCAAGCCTGTCGACGGGTTTCGCCAACCTTAGAAAAGAAATGAGCTTAGAGCTGCTAATGCCAAAAAAAACCAGAGCAACTGTAAGCACGCCTGCGAAAACAACGTTATGTAGATCCACAGTTAAAGATACCAAACCCTAACTTTGCGCCAACTATTTCAACAGTATCTGAATGCAGCAAACAGTTAGTGCAGAACAAGCGATAAGCCATATCCAATCGGGACATCGTATCTATCTACATAGTGTTGCAGCATCGCCTCAAACATTAATTGCAGAACTTGTTCGGCAGGCCCCCCGACTGCGGAATGTTGAAATCGTGCACCTCCATACAGAGGGAGCCGCTCCGTATGCCGATCCGGAGTATGCCGAAAATTTCAGAGTAAACTGCCTTTTCATCGGTGGTAACGTCCGACGTGCCGTTCAGGAAGGCCGCGCAGATTACACTCCAATATTCTTATCCGAAATCCCCCGTTTATTTCGGTCAAATCAACTTGACATCGATGTAGCGCTTATTCAGGTGTCTCCACCCGATGTGCACGGTTGGTGTTCGCTTGGCGTCACGGTCGAAGCCGCACATGCAGCGTTGTTCTCGGCGGAAATCGTAATTGCACAAGTCAATCCAAATATGCCGCGAACCCATGGCGACGCATTAGTGCATCATTCTGCCATCACGTATCTGGTGGATGTAAACGATCCGATCCCAATTGTGCCGCGCAGTAAAATCAGTTCGGTTGAGGACTCCATTGCAGAATATGTGTCATCGCTCGTTGAAAATCGCTCAACGCTGCAGATGGGCATAGGCGCTATCCCCGATGCGGTGTTGTCGAAACTCACTCATCACCGCGATCTTGGTGTACACTCAGAAATGTTCAGCGACGGTCTTGTCGACCTTGTTGAAAGGGGCATTGTAACTGGAGCGTACAAAGCCATCCATCCGGGAAAAATCGTTGCAACATTTGTGATGGGTACTGAAAAAGTATATAAGTTTATCGACGACAATCCAATGGTTGCAATGCTGGACGTTGCCTACGTTAATAACCCGGCGGTTATTCAGCGAAATCATAAGGTAATGGCAATCAATAGCGCTCTCGAAGTGGATCTGACGGGTCAGGTGTGTGCTGACTCTATTGGGACGGCTCCTTATTCAGGCTTTGGAGGCCAGGTTGATTTCATTCGCGGAGCTAGCCTAAGCAGTGGCGGAAAGCCTATCATTGCATTACCCTCGAGAACATCTAATGGTATGCGAAGAATTACAAGTGTTCTGAAACCAGGCGCCGGCGTTGTAACATCGCGTGCTCACGTACACTATGTGGTAACTGAATTCGGCATTGCCTTCCTTCATGGAAAGTCGATCCGTGAACGAGCTCAGAGTCTTATTCGTATCGCACACCCAGATGATCGCGAGCTGTTGATGCGTGAATGTCGCGACCTATGGAAGCTAACTGTTAACATCTAACGATTTTCCTTACCGATAAAGATTAAATGCAGAATCAGTACGCCTGGCATACTCTTTCACTCACCGTAGCAGTGTTCATGGCTTCCGCCTCTGCTACCGGGCAATCGGGCAAAACAGCGCCCACTACCCTTGTGGATGTGCTGTGTTTTAAAGGGCAGAATTACGGCCTGACTACACAAACCGATATTTACGTCGCAGTTCCCTATACATCGTTACAATTCTCAGAATTTGATAATCAATATGCCGCTCAATATCAAGTCAACGTCACGGTACGCGATACCGTCGGCAGAAAAGTTTTCGATACATCGGCAACACGGTCAATTATTGAAACCTCGTACAACGTTACACTTGGATCAACCGGCAAGGCCGACAACGTAGTCTTCAGGACTTCTTTGCAGCCTGGTTTCTACCGTCGGGAAGTTCATGTAAAAGACAAATTTTCTAACCGTGAATTCTCATCAACCGATTCGCTCACCGTCGCCGATTTTTCCATTAGGCCTTCCATTTCGTCTATCATGTATGTTAGTCAGGTGGAGCAGCGCGGAGACCGATATTCAATAACACCGTACATCGGATCCACAATTTGGAATTCAGATCTTACACTCTTTGCATTTTTCGAGATTTACCTGGATAAACAGGACGATACGGTTGCGTTCTCATGGTCTATCAAGACGTCCGACGAGCAATCTGTAAGTTCTGGTATGGGTGAACCCATTCCCGTGCGTTCACAGTCGTTCCAGACATTCCTTCCGCTAATTAAAGTTGACAAGGTTTTGCCCGGAACATATACTCTAAAGATTGTTATGCATGATGTAGTGAACAACGTAGTCGACAGTTCAATACAGCTTGCATCGCAATCACGCCCCTACATTGTACCCAGAACATTTGCCGGATCGGTTCTTTCAGATCTTAACAAAGCAATTAAACATCTCGCCTATGTGGCTGAGCAGCGAGAAATCGACTATATCAATTCATCCACCAATCAGGCAGATATGCAGCAGCGGTTCGAAGAATTCTGGAAACGGCACGATCCCAGTCCGACGACCGTTAGAAACGAAGCATTCGAGGAATATTACACGAGAATCGAGACTGCTAACAAACGATTTACCTCGTATACAGAAGGTTGGCTTACGGACATGGGAATGGTGTATATAATTTTTGGTGAACCTCGAAATATCGATCGGTATACCGGGCAGACGGGCACTACCGTAGCCGTAAGGTGGACGTATAGCAATGGGGCGACGTACCTGTTTGATGACAGCACGGGATTCGGCGACTTCAGGCTAAGAGTCCCGTTGCCGATGAGCATCAAATATCGATTCAAATAGCAAGATCCTATCCTTAGGACGGACAATGCTATTTATTAATCTTAGTTAGTATCTGCTCATCCTGTATAGCGTCACTTCGCAATCACAAATGTCAGAACCGCCCGCTCGCTACCAGCCGAGGCAACAATCATGTACGTACCCGCCGAAAGTTCATGGCCAGGGATGGGTACAGTTGTTGAACCGGAAACGGAACCGTTGTAGAGCGACCGTACATTCCGACCGAGCAAATCGATAACCGATACACTTACGGCATCCAATGAACGAATTTCAACATTGGATGATTCTGTAATCGGATTGGCGCCGACAAGCCTGATGGCAATGGCTCCCGACTCACTTGCCGCTTCTGTTTCAACACTGGTTACACCGGAGCCGCGCAGCTCAACATCCGGCGATGATGCGTTTGCTGTTATCACAACTCTTGCGCTATAAAGAGCTTTCTCCACACTCGGAGAAAATCTGAGTCCAACAGTGTGCGTGCCGCTGGGAGAGACGATAACGGGATCGATTCCAGGTTTGCCGGAGGTAAAGTCGAAGTCGACTGCATCCGTACCATAGAGTTCGAGGGATGTTAATTCAAGATCTGCAGTGCCGGAGTTCTGGATGATGAAGGATAAATCTTTGAAATTTCCAACCTCGACGTTACCAAAATTTATCGATTGAACGCTCAAGGTAATTTTGGGCAGATCTATGGTTACAGGCTCGAGCAACCAGTCAAGAATCCGCTGCAACATCAACTTTCGCGAATCAGGTGAGGGAAGATGTTCCGATCCAAACGTTGTGTACACTATTCGCCCCTTACCAGGTTCTTCCCAGCGAATACCACTGATGTTTGATGAAGTGTTGTCAGCAAATACCCAGCTCTTGGATTTCGAACCGGGATTAATTGTAAGAAGTTCCTGAGACCCCATTGCAAATGGCCAGCTGCCAACTGGCTGATTAACCGTACTGGTGAACTTATCGCCTATCGGATCGCCTGCAACACCCTTTACCTGAAAGCTGGTATATTTAACACCGTCGTTACGTACGGCAATATTTTTGACTCCGACACCCAGTTTTTGTGTGAACCAGGCATTTGCCTCGGGATATCCGGGATTCCCCTGATTAGCCGGGTTGGTTGCTACTGCTGCGCCTAAAGGAGCACTCATCCACACACCCTTGCCGGCTGCAGTCATTGCATTTATAGTTGGAATAAAAGCAACAATGTTAAATCGTCCATCCTCACCAACCGGAAACAGTCCCGCATCGAAATCCGATGGGGGAAAGGCAGTCAGTACATCGGTGTTGTAAGGAAGGTACGCAGATTCAGTTCCAAACGTCGTCTCAAGAGCCGGAAGAATTACGCCAATTGCACCAGTAGTGCTTCCGTAATAAACGGCAACCCTGGTGTCCTCTGTTAAATACCCAAAGGTGAACGTCGAACGTCGTGGTATACCGTTAGTTGTAATAGGATCAACTTGCAATATAATTGGCGCAAAAAGAGCTCGATTAACGGCAGTACTTGTCACCTGAATAATTGCATTACCCTGGGCGGGAATTGTTGCCTCTGTTTTGTTCAGTGCAGCCACCCATCCCACCTGTGCAAGGTTATCGGCATTTGCAATTGAAAAAGTACACAACAGATCTTCATCGGAAGTGTTGGAGATGTTAATTGACTTGGTCTTCTGACCGGAACGTGGAATGTATTCGTAAGGGTTGCCTGCCACACTGGCAATGGCTTCACGCAGTTTCAAATTTGTACCGACGTTGACGATCTCCTTTGTGCCTGTGTTTTGCACAAAAGCAACGATGTACTGCTGCCCGGCTGGCCACGTGAGACCGCCCGCATTAACATAGGAGAAGTTAAATGTCTGATCGGTGTTTGCAACAATGTTCAGTGTAGTGCCACCGGAACTTGGGAGCATCTTATTCATCGCATCGTAGAACTCAGTTTCTCCGTTGCTCCCCGTCAGTGTCCCCGGCAAATTGGGCATTGGTGAGTAGTACGAGACTACTGCCACAAAGAGCTTATACGAAGCGCCAAGAGCAATGCTCGAGGTAACCTTTACAGAAACATCACCGCCACCGAGCTTCGGCGTATTCGTTACGTCAATCTTTATTGGACTCTTTCGGTCGTTATCGGATTTTATAACATTGAGTATTGAAGCAGCCCGGGCAGAATCGACATACACACCGTTAAGAAATAGCCATGGAATACGGTCAATTCCGTAGAATACCACGCGTCCGTTTACATCCGTAGGATTCTGCACATTCCATGGGTCTCCTGCCACAGGTCCTTCAACATGGTACCTAACAGAGACGACTCCGTTGGTGGGATCGACAACGACTTTCAAAAAATCGTTTACAGCTACGCACGGAGTGCAGGTGGCGCTGGCAAATTCTTCGATGATGGACAAGCGGTCGTAAGGATTCTGCGCCGAAGCGCTAACGACAGTGATAACACTTATTGTAAATAAGTATAACTGTTTTAAGGTGGATCGAACCGGCATGGATCTCTCCTAAAGGTTGTTGATGCTAAGATCGCAAATGCATTGCTACGTTGTTCTTCCCCGTGCCAAACAAACAACAAAACAACAACCCTGGAGTTACAGTACCTAGCGCCGTTTTGCTCCCCTTTTGCTTGGTGAACCGTTCGGCCCTCCCTTTCGGGGTGCCTGCCCCGGCAGGGTTCTGCCTTGCGACTGCGCTATCTCCTGGGCTTCTCGCATTTTACGCTGCAACCAGGATTCCTTCTTGGGCAACTTCTTGATGTCTTCAAGCGTCAGTTTCGTCTTGCTGAACTTCGTCATCCACACCTGCTGACTTATTCCAACAATGTTGAATACAAAGTAATACAGGTTTAATCCAGCCGGTAATGCCGAAAACATCAGCGTCAGCATTATCGGCATGAGATAAACCAGCCCCTTCTGCCTCGGATCGGTGACGGTTTGCTTCTGTTGGATAAATAGCGTGGCGCCCATCAGTAGCGCCAGCCCTGAAAATTTATCAATGTTGAAGAGTGGAACCTTAAAGGGAATCGATAGGATAACATCGGGGATCGAAAGATCAGTGATCCACACAGGCAGGAATGCAGCCTGACGAATATCGATATTCAGACTCAGAACGGAGTACATCGCATACAGAATGGGCATCTGTAGTAACAGCGGTAAACAGCCCCCTGCAGGATTAATTCCGTATTCGCCATACAGCTTCATTGTCTCCTGCTGCTGCGTCTGTACATCATCCTTATACTTTTCTCGAATTTCATTCATTAAGGGGGCAACTAACTGCATCTTTCTGGCTGATTTCAATTGAGTAATACTTAAGGGATACAGCAGCGCTTTGAGAATCAGCGCAAAGATGATTATCGAGATACCCCAATTCGGAACAAGAAAGTGAATTGCCTTCATAGTGGGAATCATGAAATACTCACCTATGGGTTTGACAATCCATTTCCACCCAAGGTTCATGATGTTGGTTAATCCATAACGTGCAAGAGTGTCGTACTGCATCGGACCAGCGTAGAGCATTACATCGTGCTTTTGTTCACCACCTTTGTATGGTAGGCGATACGCAAGACTATACTGTTCGATGTGTCCTCCATTCTCCGAACCAAAACGCTGCCCTGCATAAAACGCTGTACCATCGAACCCTGCAGGCGGAACAAGAGCCACTGCAAAATATTTTGTTCTCGTTGCCAGATAATCAATCTTACCGGCTGCTGTCCGCAGCTCCGGAGCATGGAAGTCTTTAGCATCTAATTCGTCGAGGTCTCCATTAAACGATGCCATGGCAACGGCGTTATTACTTTCGTCAACACTGCTTCCCTCCTGGTACCGAATGCCCTTGCTCCATTCAAGATTAATGAAACGATTGGTTTGCGGTATAAGATCTTCGAGGTGATTGAGTGTAATACTAGTCTTTACGTCGTACGTGCTGCCGGTAAATGTATACGACCTTACAATCGATCCGCCACCAACAACTCTTGCAATTGCATTGATTGTAGTTGTTTCGTTACCTGTTAATCGAATTGTATCGGACGTCGCGGAAAAGTTAAACGGAACATCGGTGGCAACGATCTTCGCGCCGGTAATTGTGCGAAAGGAAAAACCAAACTCATGTGCGCCCGGGTGAATGAGATCCACGATGGCGCCAGGAACGGAGTCTTTGTACCATGGCCGGTATTTCTTGAGTTTCCAGGATCGAATGGTCGCCCCCTCGGAACTCAATCTCACTCGCAGCAAATCCGTTTCAATGGTTAGAGTTCTTGGCGGCGCCTGAATAAAGTCTACGGGCGGCAACTGGCGCGCTGCTGATGGTGGTACTATGGTGCTTTGAATGGAATCGACCTGCTCCCGACGTCGTTGCGTTTGCTCCGGCGTTACGTCGCGCCGTGTTGTCATGCTTTGATAAAAAATCCAAAGGCTCACAACGAGAGCAATCAAAATGATACCAAGGAGCGAACTTTTATTCATCGATTCTAAAATGAGTTAATGTTTATGAGCGTGATCGGGAACGGGGTCGTATCCCCCGCGGTTGAAAGGATGGCAACGCGCTATACGCCGAATACCTAACCACGAGCCACGCAGAACTCCAAAACGCTCTACCGCTTCGATGGTATACTGCGAGCATGTGGGTGAAAAACGGCAAGCTGCCGGGAATAACGGTGAAATCAGAAACCGATAACCTTTTATTGCAAGAATGATTGCAGATCTAATCACGCTTCTTCTCGCACTGAGTGCATTGAATTTAGTGACTGTAACATTGCATCCTTGACATAGGGTTCCACATTGCAGAGATGAATCAGAGATGCTGATGCTGGTGCTGACCGCCAGGCCACAACGACGGTGCCGATAGCGGATTTCCTGAAACGATCCTGATGCTTGGTGATAACATCGCGAACCGCACTGCGCAACAGCCTGCGGATCCGTACTCTAACCACTGCCTTCGGACAACTTCGCTTACCAACGATGACGGCAACGCGTATAATCTGGCCAATTCCGTTCAACGAAGTGGAGGCCACAGTAATCCTTGCCGGACCTGCCGAAAACTGTCGACCGCTCTTAACCGCTGTGCGAAAGGCATTGACACCTTTAAGCGGTTGAATGACCATGCCTGTTGTCTTTATCTGGAAGTGCCCACAGCAATACGGTACCGGCCCTTTGCCCGGCGCCGATTGAGGACCTTGCGACCATTCTTTGTGGCCATGCGCGCACGAAATCCATGCACGTTAACACGACGACGTTTACTAGGTTGATACGTACGCTTCATCTGTTACCTGTTGGGCTATCGAATACTTGACAGAACTGCAAAGTTACAAAGATCAGTTGACATTCGTGACGCCAGGCGGGAATGCCTGCAACTGGCCATCAACATTCACTTCTCCATATTGCTGTTCGTACTTAGAAACGTTGTCGCCAAGAGCATGCAGGAGCAACTTCGCATGCTGCGGAGTCATCACAATGCGTGCATGGACTTTAGCCTTTGGAACGCCGGGCAGGATTCTAGTGAAGTCAATCACGAATTCAGCAGGCGAATGTGAAATAATTGCGAGATTGGAATAAATACCCTCAGCCTCTTTCTCACCCAGTTCTATCGTCATCTGCTGCTGTTGAGGGGCATCCTTTTTGTCGGCCATAATAGACTCCTAATTAAAGTTTTGCCCCCTTCTCGGCGGCTTGTTTCATCTTGTCCATCATCTTGTTTCTTCCGTAGAGACCTTCCATTATCCGATAGTACTCTTTATTGCTCAGGTTGAGCCCTTCCAACGCTTCAAGTTCCATGATGAGAGCTTTGACCTTTGCAGTTTCCTTGCGAACCTCGTAGATATTTGCAAGCTGCTCGAGGACGATTATATCAGACGCGTATTTGGGGGAGACTCTAAGCTTTTCGAAGTGCACTGCGGCAACTGCCAAGTCATCCATGTACGACATGTTTGGCTTGTAATTCACATCGGCATCCATCTTTTCCAGCTCTGCGCGCTGTTTATTACCTGCAACATTTTTATAATGGGCTGCAAGATTGTACAGAGCTGTTTCATTCGAAGAATCTGCCGTCAAAACATTTTTATATTCTCGAAGAGATTCTTCTTCACGTCCAATCCCGGCAAGCAGCGACGCATACTGCAGCCGTAGCATGTAGTTCGACGGTTCCGTTTTAAGCCGACTTTCTAATTCACGTATAGCTTCGTCGGTTCTTCCCAGCTCCTGCAGCAATTGAGTTCTCAACGGCACCACTTCTGTATCCGTTGGCTTAAGCTTCATTGCAGTTGTCGCATAGTCGAAAGCTGCCTGCTTATTGCCGCGCTGATATTCTATAAATGCCAAACTCTTTAGTGGAGTGATAGACGATGTACGCAGCCTCCACCGTTCAGCGGTGCTGATGTCGTCGCTTGGGTTAAATGTCCATCCCTCAAGCACTGCATCTGCCTGGCCCGCTTCCATTGCTGAAAACAGATAGAGGGGGCGGCTGCCGACGTCGAATCGGTCTTTGTATATAATGGCATCGCCCTGCAGGCTGTCCTTCTTTGTTTCGACCGGCGTACCAAGCAACTTAACAATACTTTCCCTTTGCTGGCCGATCGTAATATTTTTTAGAATGATTATGTCGAATCCCGGACGTTCAATACTATACCACCGCTTATAGGCTGCAACGGCGGCATTTGTATCGATCTGATTTTCCCGTACCAGTCCAAGCAAGGCAATAGGATCTGAATACATGGGCTTGATCTGCTCGGCCTGCGTCAGATACATTGCGGCCTCGGCAAGATCGCTGTCTGCCTTAGAGGCAACATAATCATTAAATTTAGTAATGCCTCCGTTATAGCTTGCAGCCCATGCGTTGTACAACTTCAGCGAGAGTTCGTCTTTCTGCGCGGGAGTCAGCCCCTTACAAGCCGAAGCTTTCTTATAGGCTTCTATCATGGCAGCGGCATCGTTGAGACCCTGATTGGCATCTCCAAGTAAGATCAGAGCCTCACAATCTTCTGGATTTGCGGAAACAGCCTTTTCCAGAGACTGTTTAGCTTTTACAAAATCGCGCTGCTTCATTGCTGTCTTAGCAGCCGACACATCCGTCGATGCACACTGAAATCCCTGTGTAAGGACACCGACTAGTCCCAGCACTGCAAGGAGGTGTAAAGTGCGTCTCACAAAATCTCCGTTCTGTGTTCCATTAGAACACAAAGGTACGCAGGAGGTTTCTTGTCGAAGCTGATCTACTTTTGTTCGGGAAACTTAAACAGCTCATCAGGGATGTCGGCGTTGGTATCGATGTTCTCAATCGTCATTGCCATCGCCGATTGACCCTGATACTTGATTTCTATTTTCATCGGAACCTGAATGCCGCCAAATTCCCTGTAATCTGTGTAGTAAGTCTCCACGCTCATCGGCGTGCCGCCCATGTTCATCGATTGATCCTTGCGAACCATCAGCCACGTTATTGCGTCGATGTATGCATACTCAACATCGCCATCTCGACTCGTGATTTTAACTTTATATACAGATGAACCATCTAGATCTTCGGGTCCTACAAGCTCTAACTGGTAACCCTTTGTTTCAGTGTCGACAAACTCACCAGCCCAATCTGCCTCTTTTGCAATATCCTTTAACTCTTCGTCGGAAACCTTTTCTGGTTTATTGCCAGCCATTGGGTTGATGCGCCAGGCTACTGTGCCATCGTACGCCTGCGTTATGCTCATTCCCTGAATGGTCATGTCCATTCTGAACTTGGTGTTTCCCTTCATCAGTCTGGTGAATGCCAAATCCCCACCTTGTGTAGACATTGTTCCTGTAGACTTTGCACTCTTAAAACTCTTGATTTTATCAACTCCGCCGCGTGCCTCAAGGTTCTTTGCAATCACCTCCTGTAGCGTAATCGCCGAGGCAGATGTTGCCATAACTGCAACCAGTGTGGCAATGAACGTGACTCTCCATTTGAACATGATCGACTCCAAATACATGTAGTTGAAATACATTTTGTTCGAAAAACCAATGCAACCTTACGCAATTTCGCATCTATCGCTACATTAACGGCAAGGTCTATGTTCCTATTTATTCTTTTAGTCTTTCTGTGCAGTCAGTCAGCAGGGATTGCTCAGGGAACTCTTACGACTGTGCCGACGCATTACGACACCACTGCTTCGGGCGAATACAGTGGCAGCGTCATTTCAGACAGAGGATTGCGATTCCTGCTGATTGTGCATCTGCGTGTTTTTAACAATGGAACAATCCAGGCAACCTACGATGTTCCGGACAGGCAGGCATACGGATTACGGTTTACCAACGCATCAATTTATAATTCGAGACTGCAACTGGTTAATGATTCAGCAGATGCGTACGTCGAGGGATTGTTCGACGCTCACGAAGGCACCATTGACGGAACCTGGATTGAGAAACTTTCGCGTTCTCCAGTAAGGCTGCGGAAAAATATCGCCCCTGTTCGATTTCAGCAATCTTCCCTAGGACTTAACTATGTGGTACAGCATATCGATGTTACCGACAGCGGCCATATGTCTGGCAGGACTGCGACGCTGATTCTTCCCGATACCATTCACCGTTGGCCGTTGTTCATTTTAATTAGCGATCATGGCTACCAAGATCAGGACGCCACAGATCAGACCGGCCATAAACCGTTCCTCGTTATGGCGCAAATGCTGGCGCGCCGGCACTGGGCATCGCTGCGGTGCGAAGACCGCAAGGATGAAGCAGAGTATGACGACGACTCCTTGCGGAAAGCCCACGCTGCCGATATGCTGCGTCTGGTTGAACAGATTAGAAATAATAATAACATCGACACATCTAGAATATTTATCATTGGACATGGCGAAGGGGGCTTGGTTGGCGCACTCGTTAGCATGCTTAATCCAAGCATTGTCCGCGGTATTGTCTGCGCAGCAACACCTGCAGTGCCCGGTGTTGAGTTGTTACCGGAAATGGTGGAGTCTTCTGAGCGCTTATACGGAACCGACGAAAATGTTGTCGCAGTCGCTGTTCAATTACTCCGGTCGTGGATGAATGTTGTTGCCTCGATAAAGGACCTCACGAAAGCAACCCAACGTATCGCAGCCCTCGCCGACTCTGTGGTGAAGGAACATGAGGAACTCGTAACAAAATTTCCTGTTGCTGCACGCCTGATGAGACTCGACCGAGATGAGTATATCAACGAAACACTGTATCCGTGGCTGTATTCATACGCAGTACTCAACCCCACTCCGATCCTTTCGAAAATACCAGTTCCATTTCTTGCTCTTATGGCGGAACGCGACGTTCACGTGCCCTCAAAACAAAATCTGAGTGCTTGGCAAGCAATACCTCGCTTAGACCCTCGGTCAGATGTGCGTCTGGTTGTGGGAGTAAACCACAATTTCCAATCGTGCGACGATTGTACTCTGGAAGAGGCGAGCACAAATCCAGAGACGATAAAAATTGAAGTGCTGTGGGATATTGTTGAATGGGCCGACAGAGTCGACTGATGTCAATTATATTTCAACGGCTGCCAGTTCAGCATTTATAATTCTTCCACGGGCATATACGGCTTTGCTGTCGGTGCCACGCTGCGCAACTACGACTTCTCCGGCTGCAAGATCGGATGCGGCTTCGGAATACGATACAAAATCAGATACCATTAGAACACTATTAACTGGCCAAACCTGAACCTGCATGGTTTGCGCTATAACAAGCAGTGTTGTGTCGTTATTATTGTAAAATTCTTGAATATCATCTGGTGTAATGGCATCGAGTTCAACGGGAGTTACGCTTACTCCGATCCGCTTGGCTGAAGCGTAAGACAGGTCGACAACGCGCCGCTTGATGAACGGTCCCCGGTCGGTGATCTCTACAATGATTGCATCGCCGGTGCGGGAGTTAACAACTCGAAGCAGCGTCCCAAACGGAAGAGTCCGATGCGCAGCCGTCAGCTCGTGCATATTGTACCGGCGACCGCTCGCCGTGCGCCTGCCCTGAAAGCCCTTGCCGTACCATGATGCAAGTCCGTTTGATACATCCCTTAGTTCAAACACGGAAAATTCGGACTCTGGTGCGACAGAATCAGAGATTGATGCGATTGCCTTGACGCCTTCCGGTACGTCGTGTGCTTCGACCAAAAAACTGACCGACATTACGCACACAAAAAACAATAGGAATACGGCAATCCGTATGGTGGTATGAATTCTCAGGGGCCACGAAACAACGGCGAAATTTCGAGTTCGCCAATTAATGAACCGTGAAAATCAATTCACTATTCAAATTCTTGGTTGCTCAGCGTTATCAACAAAGGGTGGATAACGTTATCTATATTGGTGTAAGTGCAAAAGTCTCACAGCAGAATGGAAATAAATTATGTGGATAATTGAATATGCTTATAGAAATCAAAAGGTTATGATGTTTATTGTTCTGTTGGTAACCTGGGGAGAATTATCCGCTCAGTCTGCGGCAACGACCAGTGACTCGTCGTCTGTAAGTGCTTGGAAAATAGGAATCGTATCGGGAGTTACGGTGGGAGCATTTCTTATTGGGCATGCCTACCTGAATAATTTGTGGTGGAAGGGTGAGCCTTCTGATTTCCACATTAATTCAACAACAGATTACACCTATGCCCTCGGAGCTGACAAGATGGGTCACATCACCTTTGCCTACGCTGCAACCACCGTGTATGCAGATGTCTTCCGCTGGTGCGGTATGGATTCGTCATCTGCTGTCTGGAGCGGCGCTGGTGTTGCCATGGCATACCAGACCTACATTGAAATACGCGACGGGTTTTCGGCCGACTATGGATTTTCGTGGGGCGACGTTGCAGCCAATACCATCGGAGCAGCGCTCCCCGTTATTCAGCACTACGCTCCAGGTATCCGTCCCTTCGAGGTTCAAATATCCTATTGGCCCTCAAAAGCATATCGGGAGGGGGCATATAATTCGATTATCGACGATTACACGTCTACTACACATTGGCTTGCGATGAGTATCGTGGACTGGATGCCAGGATCGTGGCAAAGAGTTTATCCGCCGTGGCTTGGCGTCGCCGTCGGACATTCAGTTGAGAATCTCAATGGTCTGGGAGGGGGCAACCACGTCGTGTACTTGTCACTTGACTGGAACCTTGCCCGGATTCCTCGCCTTGCCCCCTGGTTGCAATCGCTTCTGCGAATTATACATCTGTATCATCTGCCTGCACCGGCTGTGAAAATATATCCGACGGTAACCTGGTATGGCCTGCGTTTTTGACCCGGCGTTTCTCCCGGCGTTTCTCCCGGCGTTTCTCCCGGCGTTAAATCTGCGGAGCGTACGCATCCTTTAGCACATGTACTTCGATGCGCCTGTTCTGACGTCGGATGCTTTCCAACTCTTCCTTCGTCATGCGTTTGGCTTCTTGCGGTGAGGGCTCCATAACTTTTGGCATCGACGAACCATAACCAACGGTACCACGAATCTTTTCCTGCTCCACACCTTGTTCAATGAGCCACTGTCTAATCTTTTTTGCACGAAGGTCTGAGAGCACCTTGTTTCGTTGCGGTGGACCCTCTGAAGAAGCGTGACCTTCAATGATCACTTCGTGTCCTTTTGGGGCCTCCTTCATGTACGTCAGCAATTCCTCAAGATTTTTTTCAGTCTCGGGTTGCGTGAAATCAAATTCATCGGTGTTGAGCTTGAATCGAATGTCTTTCGAAAAAGCTTTTCTCTCTGCCGGTGGTGCTGGAGGTGAGGGTTGTTCGGGAACTGGCTCGGGAGGGGGCGGCGGAGCTGGTGGCTCTGGAGTAGGCGGAGGCGTAACTGCAGCAGGCGCTGCCGCTGCGGATTTTTCGCAGCAGCAACAGCAGCAATGATGGCAACACGATTGATGAAAACAATGCCGGTGTAATTCATGTTTGTGGCAGTACGCATCATCATAACAGTCTGCATCACAACAATGCTCTTCAAAACAATCTTCACCATCAGCATCTGCCCAATCGCACTCTTGTTCGAATAATTCAAGGAGAACGTCTTCGTAAGCATCGTCGGCGCTGTTGAACCTGGCCGGAGGATTAAACGTATATGTTAAACCTATTGATATTGTGTGGAGGCCATCGTTGGACTTAGATGGATTGAAATCATCAAGGTAGCCGGAGAAAACAAAACGGTGTTCTGCCCTGAGGATCAATGCGGAAACATCATTGAACGGTATCCTAACGCCTCCTCCTATGGGAATGCTGAAGGCCGATTTTGAGTACACACCGGCTGCGTTATTCGGGAGAGCCTCGTGCTGAATATCGGTAGAAGGAGAAAAATTAATGAGACCGATGCCTGCCGAAATGAAGGGAACTGCAGGTAGGTTGGGAACCAGCACGTAGTTCAGCAATACGTCGGCCGTCGTTATTCGCGAGTCGTTCGTTGGCTCGATAGGAACCGCTGTACCTGGGTATAGATCTCCATAGGAAGCCCCCTGACCGAAATAATCCGGGTATGTTGCGAGGTTGGCCTCGGTAACCTTCCATCGAATTTCTCCGAGTCCGAACCTGCCTTCGATGGCTAAGCGTCTGAGTGGCGCATACTGCAAAGAAACAGAACCACCAACGCCCCATGCATCGTTTGCAAATTCACCCTGAAGAGCGTTTAGCGTGCCCGATAAAATGCCAATCACTTCGCCCTTGTTCTGTTGCGCCGAAACGGAACACGTCAATGCAGGTACACAGCAAATCATCGCTGATGTTAACGCGCTTCGGATTAGGCTGATGGGCATGTGAAGCTATTGCCCTTTCTGGACAACCTTTTCGCAATCCGGACAATCCGCCGGATTGAATGTTCCCGCCCCCTTAACAACAGCTGCTTCACCTTGTGTCTGGTATTGCACCGCTCCGTTTACAACTGCCTTCTCGAATTGGCATTCAACACACATGTAGTATGAGTTGGCAGTCTGCCTAACCACAATGCCGTAGCGCGGTGATGGTTGATCGGCCTGAAGCAAGGTTTTTTTGTTCAATGGCTGACCCGGTTCATAAATAAATGCATCTTCCCATCGAATGCGCTCAGCACCAGGCGTGACTTTTACTACACATACCGATTCGTTTTCTGACACACATGCGCGTTCTGTTCCCGGCGGACATGGCTTAATATCCACAGGTGGTTTGGGTGGCTTGCTTGCTACGGTATCAGCCTTGGGTGGCTTAGACGAAGCGCTTTTTGCAGTGTCTTGTTTTACTGAACTCTCCGATCCATCCAGAGTGCTGCTCTTTGCAGAATCGGATTGTACTGTTCCCTTCTTTGGGGTTTCTGGAGTGATGTCTGCGCCCTTTGTGTCATTGCTCCCATCATGGACATCCGCTTTTCCTCCGTGTTCTCTTGATTTATCATCATATTTATCTTCATCATCGCAATCATTACACGGCTGATAATCATGGTAGTAGCGTTTGCCTCTGATACCTGGCGTAAACGCATACGTAAGTCCTATCGAGAGCGACGTGATACCGTCGTTGGAACCGTTTTTTGCAACATCATCAAGATATTGAGTAAATACAAATCTGTGCTCCGCTCTCAGCAAGAGTCCAACACGGTTGGAGAATGGAATCCGAACGCCGCCGCCAACTGGAATCGAGAACGCCGAAGTTGAATACAATCCTGATGCATTGTTGGGCAGAGCTTCGTGTTGTTGGTTGGTGGCTGGTGAAAAATTTACAAGTCCTATACCCACTGTGATGAATGGCACCGCTGCAATCCTGTCGACAATCACGTAGTGCATCAGCAGATCTGCAGTTGTGATGCGAGATTCGTTTTCGGATTCAATTTCCGTTATGGTGCCGGGATAGTTGTCTCCAATTTTTGCCCCCCGACCGAAATAATCAGGATAGCGTGCCAAATCCGACGGCGTGATGCCCCATTTGATTTCACCCAGCCCCACACGTCCTTCCAGCAGCAGCCTGCTCATGGGCGCATATTGGAGCGAAGCGAATCCACCAAATCCCCATAAATCGTCTGTGAATTCCCCACTATACTTGTTGGCTGCAAATGAGAGGAATCCGGCTACCTCGCCAGCGCGCTGCTGCGCACCGCCCTGCTGGCTGCTTAATAAGAGCACGGTTCCCAGGAACGATGCCCACAATAGATGTCGATACATTAGTTGGCTCCAGTCCGCATCTCTGCACTACATAGCAAGTGCCGTTCCGTTTTCCACCAAGGCACGTATTGAAGATACAAAATGTGAAAAAAACGACAACTGTCAATAATTATTAGTAGTTGCGCATACAGAATTATACAAAAATATAAAGCGTTAATCACATGTTGTTAACACCGACACCCACATTCTTCAGTCACTGTGGTCATCAATAGCCTCGAGAATCCGCCTATTGATTTCAGCAATATCCCCAACACCGTCAACCGTTATAAGGTTTCCATTCTGTGAATAATACTCGAGCAGGGGCTCTGTTTCGTGACGGTAGATGTTGAGTCGGTGTTCAATTACGTCGGCACTGTCGTCATTTCGCCCGCGCCCCAGAAGTCGTTTGATGATAGTTTCATTGTCGACTTCCAGATTGATGACTTTATCGACTCTAAGCCCCCTACCAACAAGTATTGAATTCAGAGCATCAACCTGACCTCTGTTTCGCGGAAAGCCGTCGAGTATACAGCCGTTGCGGTATGCTGGGCCTTGCATGGCTTCTTCGACGATGGAGGCTACTATGTTGTCGGGAACCAGGCTGCCCTCATCAACATAAGACTGAGCAATTTTTCCCACTTCAGTCTGATTTTGAATTGCTGTGCGAAAAGCGTCGCCGGTAGAGAGATGGGCAATCCCGAGCTTGCGGGCGAGCAAAGATGCCTGGGTACCCTTACCTACACCAGGAGCACCAAACAGAATTATTATCATGCTTAAAAATAATCACCGATAGCCGATGTATAGGGGGCTGAATATTTTTTTAGGATCTGAAGCGCTGCTGTAAAGTCCCTGGGATAATCTGCGGTAAACGAAATTTCCTGGTTCGTTGAAGGGTGCCGAAACGATATTCTGAAGGCATGAAGCGTCACTCTATCGATAATCGGGCGCTCGATTGTGTTCTTGGCCAATTTGTAGCGTCGTTTGATTGCCGACAATTTGAATTCGGCCGACGTCCCGTAATCCGGGTCAACTAGTAACGGATGTCCAATGGCGCTGCAGTGTACTCGAATTTGGTGCGTGCGTCCGGTAATTAATGTACACTGAATGAGCGAAGCCAACCGGAAACGTTCTAACACAACAATCTCTGTGTGCGATTCTTTCCCTCTTGCCGATGGCTTCATCAACCCCTTGCGTTTGGAGTCTGAGGCAAGTGGAATGTCGATTGTGAACTGGTCTCGATCTACAACACCGCTAACAATTGCATGATACAGTTTTTCAACGGTGTGCTGCCCAAACTGTTCGCTGAGTATTCGATGGGCGTCTGCAGTCTTGCACAAAACCATCACTCCTGATGTGTCGCGGTCTAGTCTATGAACAACGAAGATAGATCCGTACTTGTTCAGAAGAATTTCCCTCACATTCGGCAGTGTTCGATCGTAACGGTCAGGCAGCGATAATAAACCTGATGGTTTATCAATAACGATAATATCGTCGTCTTCGAAGATTGTATCAAAGTGTACTTTTTTCATTTCTGCAGACCATGATAAGCACGCAATGTATTCGTTAGCAGCATTGCGCGCGTCATGGGCCCTACGCCTCCCGGAACAGGCGTGATGGCGCTTACAACATCGAACACACTCGCATAGTCTACATCGCCAACCATCGCGTCGCCGCTGGGCGTCGGAATACGATTTATCCCAACATCAATTACCACGGCGCCTTCTTTTACATGCTCCCGTGTTATTGCCTGCGCCCTGCCTATCGCTGCCACCAGCAAGTCTGCAGACCGCGTGTACTCGATGAGATCCTTGGTGCCGGTATGGCAAATTGTTACAGTAGCGTTGCCTTGTGGTCGCTTCTGCGCAAGCAGCATGGAAAGGGGCTTTCCAACGATGTTGCTGCGGCCAACAACTACTGCATGCATACCGCTCGGATCGATATTCGAACGTTTGAGCAGCTCAAGGACTCCCGCAGGCGTACAGGGTATGAAGCCATCGATACCGATCATGAGATTTCCGGCGCTGATCGGATGGAATCCGTCTACGTCCTTCAATGGATCGATTGTGCGTATCACCCTGTGTTCATCAATGTGTCGGGGTAGCGGCAGTTGTACGAGGATGCCATCAACGTTTTTATCGGCATTCCACTGCTCAATGATATCGAGCACCTGTTCTTCCGTCACATCTGCAGGCAGCCTCTGAACAACAGATGCAATGCCCACTTGCTCACAATCTTTAGATTTATTGCGAACGTAGATGTTCGATGCTGAGTCCTCACCAACCAGCAGGAGATTCAATCCGGGTTTTCGTTGATTTCTATTTACGATTAATCGTACTTGTTCTGCTACTTCTGAACGAATTGTTCGTGCTATAGCCTTGCCATCGATGATATGGGCCATTGGCTGCAAATTACGGTCATGAGTTGTATCGCTTCACCATTGTGTTTCCTCTGCGATATACTCCAAAACCTCTTTTGCACTGCGAATGGGCAATCGGCATTGCTCTTCGTCGCATACAAGCACATGCGGCACGGCGTCCCGCCCTTCGGGCGCTGGTTCATAACGAGTTAGAGCGTGAGGTCTGTACAAAGAATTTAATAATTCAATGATATCGGCTGAAATAACCTGATCGACAGCTCCGATGAATGATGTTGTCTGGTACCCGTTTGTTATGAGGTCCCATGCACAGAGCGCCATGCAAAAGTCCGACGGAAAATTGTTGAGTTGCAGTCCCACGGATTCAATACATGTGCGGGCTTCATCAATCCATGAAGGCTTACCTTCAATGATTCCCAACTCTGCAAAAAGTATGGCTGCCATGCTGTTCCCACTTGGATAGGCCGCATCGTTTGCAGACCTTGTGTTTTTCCATTGCGTCTCTGGCGATGCACTTCCCGTCGGTCCCAGCATGAGCGAGCCTTCGGCAGATTTGTAATCACTAATAATTCTGTGTGCCCATCGCTCTGCATCTCTTAAATACCGTTCCTCACCACTTGCCATATACAATTCCAATGCAGCACAGCCCATCATGGCCAGATCATCCAGAAATACAACCTTCCGATATACTGCTGTTCCTGTCGGTTCCTGCTTTCCTTCGTCATGAGTATCAACTTCGTTGTATGAATAGTGCCGTTCTACATCTCCGCACATTTGCAATACACCTGTGTAGGCACGAGCAGCAAGATCGATGTAGCTGGTATCGGACATTGCACGACCCGCCTTTGCCAAACCCAGTATCATCAAACCGTTCCAATCTGCCAGGATCTTGGTGTCGGTTAACGGAGGCACTCGTTTCAAGCGCCGGTTAAATAATCGCTTACGCACGGGTTCCCACAGCGTGATAACCGGACGGTGCTTTTGTGCAGGCGACTGAAAATGCAAAATGTTCAACCCAGTTGATTCCTGTGTTGATTCATCTTGAAAATTTCCTGTTTTCACCAAGGACATGTTCTGCATCAGCCACTCTCTATCCTCTCCCGTGTCATCCGCAGACCAGACGTAGTATTTACCTTCGACGCCTTCGGAATCGGCATCCTGTGCGCTGTAAAATGCACCGCAAGGGCTTAGCAATTCCCGCTTGGCATACTGAAATATTTCGTTTACAGTTTGCCGATACATTTCATCCTTCGTCATCTGCCAGGCTTCTGTATATGCCATCATGAGCATTGCCTGATCGTAAAGCATTTTCTCAAAATGTGGAACAATCCACTCTCTGTCTGTGCTGTACCGATGGAATCCAAAGCCTACATGATCGTAAATGCCCCCTGCCCTCATTGCATCAAGCGTTAACGTAACCATGTGCCTTAGTTCCGTATTTCGCCTACGCTGTGCAATCCGTAAAAGCAGCAACAAATGGTGTGGCGACGGAAATTTTGGATTCACGCTGAAGCCGCCGTATACGTCGTCGAACATCGCTGTGTGTTGTTGTGCAGCTAAATCGTAAATATTGTTATGAATGGTAGACTGTAGGTCAGTCTCTCCTATCTCGCGCAGAACTCGCAGAGTGTCCATCGAACTTGCTGTAATGCGTTCGCGTTCGCTGATCCAAACTTCATGCAATCTCCTTAGGAGATCGAGAAATCCCAGGCGGTTGTGCTGCGTATGCTTCGGGAAATATGTTCCCGCAAAGAATGGTCTCTGCAGTGCATCCATCATGATGGTAAGGGGCCATCCACCGTGTCCAGTCATGGCCTGGCAAACGTCCATACAAAGCGCATCGACGTCCGGGTGCTCCTCTCTATCTACCTTGATGCTGATGAAATGTTGATTTAAAAAATCGGCAACCTCTTCATCTTCGAACGATTCATGCGCCATCACATGGCACCAATGACACGTCGAATAGCCGATTGATACGAAAACAGGTTTATCCTGGGCGTTGGCAATCTGAAAAGCTTCTTCATTCCAGGGTCGCCAGGCTACTGGGTTATACGCATGCTGGAGCAGGTACGGTGAATGCTCGTTGATAAGGAGATTCGGCCGTAGGTTATCCGGCATAGACGCCCGAAATCGTCGGTATTAGGTATTCGTCGAAAGCGCGCTGCATATCGTATTCGGCAGACCAACCCCAGTCCATCCTTGCAGCAGTATCATCAACATCGGCACACCACGAGTCAACGATATTTTGCCGTCTCAGATGCGGATTATATTGAATATCGGCATCAGGGAAGGCGGCCTTCACCTTTGCAGCAATTTCTTCGGCAGAGGGAGCGAATGCTCCAATGTTGTAGGTACGTCGCGTAAGTTTTTCCGACGGTGCCGCAGCAAGCTGTAGCAGAGCCTTTACACCATCGGGCATTGCCATAAACGGAATTCTGGTATCGGGGCGGACAAAGCAGCTATAAGGCTTACCCTGAGCGGCGGCATGAATCATCTCCGGTGCATAGTCGCTTGTACCGCCACTGGGCAGCGTTGTTGCAGATATTAAACCGGGAAACCGTAGTGCGCGAAAGTCAATTGTTTTAGTATCCGATTCTGACGTAAGCTGACCATAACGGTCGCTCATGTAGGCGCCAAGCTGTTCGCAATACAATTTGTTGATGCCATACATGGTTGTTGGTTTCAAATGTTCATCTTCGGTGAGTTTTCCGGCAACATTTTTTATCGTCAGACTCTTCAGCCCGTACACAGCGATGGTGCTTGGGAACATGAATATGACGGGATTTCCGGTGCGCATACCGATGCGGCGCGACATCATAAGCAGTGCCATCGTTCCATTTACATTAACCTGATGCGCCAGCTCCGGGTTCCGCTCCGCACTCGTAGACAGAAGAGCCGCCAGATGGTAAACTTCGTCGAAGTTGTATTGTTCAAGCTGTTTGATAAAATCGGGGTTCGAGATGTCTCCCCGAACAGCTACACTCACGTTCGCTGCCTGCTCATCTGGAAGCTGATTAATGTCGGCAGCGATGATGGTGTTATTACCGCGTTCAGCAAATGTTTGCAGCAGGCTGTGACCAATTTCACCACATGCACCAGTTACCAGTATTGTTCTCATGCAGATTCCAGAAGTTATCGTGAGGGGCAAAACTACTATCTGGCGTACTCTGCATCGAGAAACTCTACAGTACGTGCAATTCCATACGCTCTGATGGCTTCGCCACATGAGCTGATTCTACGTCCGTGGTACCGCATGTACTCCAACAGCCCTTGCTGCTGCCACACATAGTCCTGCCGTTGATCGGGAAATCTTCTGCTTATCACTGCATACGGATGAATTGATTTTGCTCCCCAGAACCACTGAAGGAGCACGATGCGCTGATCCTGCCGTGCCATTGCACACAACGTTGGGAGCACGGCATTGAGAAACAGCTCCCGGCGCATGCTGTGGCCCTCGAGACCTACCCTGCTGTGCTCGGTCCGTTCAATTGCTGAGAGAACTTCTTCTCCCGGTATTGCTGGGAAGGCGTGAATGAGAGAGCAGAAGTTGCTGTTAGTCATGCCGGATCGAATGGAATCAACAACTGCATCGTCGACCGGACGGTGTCGCTTCTTCGACAGCCTGTCAAGCCATGAAATTGCGAGAGCACGCAGCGAGGCGTCTAAGCCCAACCTGTCTATTGTAGTCTGTGCTTCCGCAGTCAAGCGTAATAACCTCAGTAATGCAAAGTGCTGCAGCTCATTTACGGCAACATCTGAGTTCAACGTATTGTTTTTAAGATTGCGAAGAGCGCTCCGCAATTCTTCGGGCGGAATTACCAGCGTCCATCGAGCAGCTTCAGGCTCATCGTCGTTGATAGCAACGATGTGCAGCAAGAGTGTAGAATACCTGTTGTCTGCTGCGTGTGCATGCTGATGCCAGTCGGAAGACCGACGGTGGAACTCTGCATCGCCGATGAGCACTGTTCCCTCGTACAACAATGCCGTATCAAGAAAATCCGGGCCCTCGTGCGGATTAACAAGTCCTGCCGCAACAATCTGTATTACATCGCCATTTGTACAGGTCCACGTCTTCGATGGGTCTGCAAGCACTGCATGCGCAGCACGCTGAAGAAGACGCTCCGGGAGATCGGTAACGGACATGCACCGAAGTGCAGACTAAAGCAGAAACCGTGACGCTGCACGCGCAGCTTGTTCGGCAAAATCTTCACCGTCTGATGAATAGAGAATCTCTCTGCCGACGCTAAAAAAAGCAGGACCGTTCGCGTTAGCAGTTTTCGCCGATTCGAGTGTAGCTCCCTGCGCGCCAATGCCAGGCAGAAGAAGAGGGACGTTTGGGTGCGCGATTCTGAAATCAGCAATTTGCTCCAAACGGTTGGCACCAAATACAAATCCAAGGTCGGCAGACCTATCCCAATTCATCGCCCGTTCGATGACAACTGAATACAGCGGCTGCCCGTTCACATTAAGAAACTGGAAATCCGATGCGCCAGGATTACTAGTGAGCGCAAGAACATAAACTAATTTATTTTCATATTTGAGAAATGCTTCTGCAGAGTCACGGCCCATATATGGCGAAACTGTGGCAGCATCAGCTTTGAGGTCATCAAATATCGCCCTGGCGTATGCATCGGAAGAATTGCCGATGTCGCCGCGCTTAGCGTCGACGATACAATACGACTCGCCCAGCTCTTCCCTGATCCGATACATGGCTTCGATGCCAGACCTTCCGTACTGCTCAAAAAACGCCGTGTTGATTTTGTATGCGCTAGCGAACCGACGGGTCGAATGAATAACCTGCGTCAGAAACGAAATTATCGGCTGTTCGCCGCGCATTAAGTGGGCAGGAATACGCCGAATATCTGGATCCAGACTAATGCACAACCCTGATTTTAAACTCATCATTATCTACTGATTTTATGTATGGCAAAGATAAAATCATGCTGCATTGTGTCCGTCATACACCAGGCACGAGAGGGAACCCAAAGGGAACCCAAAAGATGAAACAGGATCGTGTAACACTTCAGGATGATTTAGGTCTTAGCAAGTGGTTGAAAATTTGAAAATCCCCCAAACAGGACGTGTGGTCATCCCCGATCCGGCCCTCATATAAAGCCACACGTCACACCAGAGATGCCCGAGCGCAATTAGTCCCTCCCACCCAGCGCCGGGCATCATTTTATTTAGCTTCGTAGTCAAATCAGGTGAGGAGAAAAGAACTCATGTACGGACGAACGCTGTTTTTAGCAACAGGATTGGTGTGTATTAGCACATTACTGGCTTCATGCATTTCCATGTCGAATGTATCGATGGGAGAGCGCGGGCCCGATACCACGAAAATGCAGGGTAAACCCCCAATGAAGCCCTATGATAAAGTGGTTACAAAAGGGGCAGTTTCCGATAGCGGTTTATTTATAACGCATATTATCGGCGACAAACTATTGTATGAGATACCGAAGAAGGAATTGGGACAGGAATTTCTGCTTGTATCGCGCACGGCAAAAACACCTCAGGTTGGTTACGGTGGTGAAGAAAGTAACTCCGTGGTAGTCAGATGGGACAGAAAGGGAGATCGAATCTATCTGCGAACCGTTAGCCACGAGAATGTTGCTCCCGATTCAATGCCGATTAGCAGAGCAGTTAAGGCTTCAAACTTTGAGGAAATAATAAAATCATTTGCAATTGAGGCATATAACCGCGATAGCTCAAACATCGTCATCGATGTAACCATGCTCTTTACTACAGACGTTGGTATCCTCACACCACAACAAAACGTCAGAAAGGAATTTCAAATGGGATCGCTCGATAGAGAGCGTTCTTACATAGATACTGTTCACAGCTTTCCGTTGAATGTCGAAGTCGAAAACGTTGTTACATTCTCGGCAGAGAAACCCCCACAGAATCCGGCGTCGAGAACAATGTCGTTTACCATGCATCACTCCATGGTGCGGCTGCCGGAAAAGCCCATGAGTCCGCGTCTTGCCGATCCGCGTGTGGGATTCTTTTCCTTACGTCAAACCGATTATGGCAGAAGTGAGCCGGAAGCAGTGAACCGTTCCTACATACTTCGGTGGAGACTCGAACCGCGCGACACGCAGGCGTTCCTGCGTGGAGAACTCGTGGAGCCAATGACGCCCATTACATATTACATCGACCCGGCAACACCTGTTCAGTGGCGAATTTGGCTGAAAAGGGGCGTGGAATCGTGGAATCCCGCGTTTGAAATGGCGGGATTTAAGAATGCCGTTAGAGTTCTCGACCCGCCAACCAAGGAGCAGGATCCTGACTGGTCGCCCGAAGATGCACGCTATAGTGTGATTCGTTACTATGCATCGCCCATCGAAAACGCGTACGGTCCAAATATTCACGATCCACGAACAGGCGAAATTCTTGAAAGTGATATCGGTTGGTTTCATAACATTTTAAAATTGCAGACGGGGTGGTTTTTTTCCCAAGCTGTGAGCGATCCGAGGTCGAGAAAACTGCCCTATTCAGATTCGCTCATGGGCATGCTGATTGCCACCGTTGCCGCTCATGAGTTCGGACACACCATCGGGTTGCCGCATAACATGCGCGCATCGAATGCATATCCCGTTGATTCCCTTCGGTCGAAAACATTCTGCGCTCAGTTTGGTACAGCCCCCTCCATCATGGACTATGCGCGGTACAACTACATCGCACAGCCCGGCGACGATGTAGATGTGTTCCCCAAGGTTGGTCCGTACGATCTTTTTGCTGTTCGTTGGGGTTATCGGCCAATTATCGATGCAAGAACATCGGACGACGAAGTCCCGACCTTGCATTCGTGGGCTAAAGAAACAGAAACCAATAAAATGTTTCGGTTTGGCCATCAGCAATTTTTTATCGAAGATCCAACATCTCAAACGGAAGATTTGGGTGACGACGCAGTGAAGGCAGGCCAGTATGGCGTTGCCAATCTGAAGCGCGCAATGGGTTATTTGTACGATGCTACATACAAAGAGGGAAAAAACTTTGAAGCCTTATCGGATGGCTATTTCGACCTGATTGGGCAGTGGCGTCGGGAAATGAGTCATTGCGCAAATGTTATCGGCGGTATCGAGACAGATGAAAAAGTATTTGGTTCATCTTCTGGTCCGGTTTACACGCCAGTTGCAAAAGACCGCCAACAGCGCGCGCTTGCCTTTCTTGGAGAGCAGGTGTTTACAACGCCAACGTGGCTTATCGATGCTAAAATTATTGATCTTCTCCAATCTAGCGGTTCGGTGCAGAGGCTTGCCGACGTTCAGGTATCGATTCTCAAGACAGCGATCTCCAACGACAAGCTGAAGCGTCTGCTGGAGATTGAAGCCCGCGGTACTCAAGCCCCCTACAAGGTGTCGGAACTGTTTGATGATATCGAAGCGATGGTATTCAGCGAGCTTTCAGCAAAATCGTCGGTAGACTTCTACCGCAGGAATCTACAGCGAGGATATGTTGAATCGTTGATTGAAAAAACGCGTGAGCCGGAAAAGCAGTCAGGTGAACTGTCTATCAGAGGCTTTATGGCTCAACTCATGGATGCTTACAAGACGGATGTGCGAGCAATCAGCAGGGCAAGACTAGCCGCATTGGAGAAGAAGATGAAAGGCGCCGGATCCGACGCTGTTACAAAGGCACATTTCGAAGACCTGTCGCTTGAAATACGTCGGGCTCTTGCCGATTCCCGATAATGGTTTGTTATAGTAAGTACGCTGCATGAGCTCATTCGCATGAAAAAGCTGTATGTCTACCTGGCGTTTGCATCAATCTTCTTCGCAATCGTTTGGGCGATTGGGCTCCTACCAGCCATGTACGTGTTACACAAGACAAAGAATCTTCGAGAAACCGATCCCAAAAAACGAAGAGACCTCCGTGGGGCACGTTTGCTTGCCACCGGAGGTCTCATACTAAATTCGTTTATGATAGCCTTAATTGTGTGGAGCCTAATCTCCACGTATGTGCTGAACTAGATGGTTCGGCACAATTTTATGCACCCATGGAACCGCCTCCTGCAGCGCCCTGCGGCGCGACAGACGGGCCCACATACTGAATGTCCTTACTAAAGGCCATGATGGGAATCATTACAATTCCAAAAAACGCCGTCAGCACTCCCCACAACGTATCCTTGCCGAAACTCTTGGCAAGGTCGATGCAAAGGATGACGGTGATGATAGGGACGAATATCCATCCCAAAATTGGTATAAGATAGAATGCTGCCCACCAGATAGGCCTGCCTACTATTTCGAGCAATAGAATCAAATTGTAAACCGGTATAAAACCTGCCCATAATGGTTTTCCGGCTTTTTCGAAAACCTTGCCCAGACAAAAGCCGATAAACAAATACGCGACAATGGGAATGAAAAACACGACAACCATTGCCATCAGCATCCCCAAGCCGGTGGTTTCGCCCATTGTAAAATCATCCATGTGGAATCCTTCCAAAGAGAATGATGAAAATTAGTCCGACCGTTAAAATAGTAGTTTTGTCGTCATGCTAATCGCACCCTTTGGTCTCCTTTTAATTCGCGCATTCATAGGCGGTTACTTTGTCCTTGCCGCCATCCCCAAAATCACAGAGCCTCTTGCCTTTGCAACGTCTATTTATCATTATGGCTTAGTACCGGTATGGGCTATTAATGCCATTGCTCTCATCCTGCCGTGGCTGGAGCTGTTAGCCGGATCGGCGCTGCTGCTTGGCTATAAGACAAAGCTTGCGGCAGCTCTTTGCGGTTTGATGCTGCTGATATTCACTCTCGCAGTTGCCTGGGCTGTTGCGAATGGTTTGCACATTGACTGCGGATGCTTTGGTGAGGCAGGGGGCGAGGAAGTGAGCTGGTGGAAGGTTGGGAAAAACACGCTCATGATTGCTGGAACTGAGCTTCTATGGTTCTACCCGCAATCATGGCTGTCGCTCGATGAACGGCTGGCGAGGTAGCTCGTGGACCAACCGCGCGAAGAGATTGGCAGAGTACATGTGTTGTTGGAACGCCGCGGTATGGCGCCGCTGATTGCCGATGGTTCCATGCGTGTGGAGCTTGCAAAGCGCGGTTATGCCGAACGGCCGTGTGATCGGTATAATCTCACGATACCGATGATTGTTGAACAAATCCACCATGAATTCATTGATGCCGGAGCCACGCTTATTCAAAGCAATACACTGAATGCCAATCGGTATGCGTTGGAATCATCAATGCTTTCGGCACGCGTACAGGAAATAAATCGAAAAGGCGTGTGGCTTGCACGTGCAGCAGCAAATAAAACAATCCCGGTGGCCGGAGTGGCAGGACCCACAACAAGGCTGCTGAAGCCGTTGGGTCCGATCTCAACCGACGATTTGCGTTCCTGTTTTCACGATCAGATTTCAGCACTCCTTTCGGCCCGTTGCGATCTCATCATACTAAAATCGTTTATCGATCTCGACGAGCTGGAAATTGCAATCGATGTTGTCCGCATGCTCAGCAAGGACGTTCCCGTAATTGCCCTCAAGTCGTTCCCCGAAGATGGATCTGTGCTCGCAGGAAATTTTCCGTCCGATGTAGCTCGACGTCTTACACGGCACGGCATTCAGGCCATGGGCAGCAACGGCACGGTAGGGCCACAGAGGATGCTTGGCATAATCGAATCCCTCAGGATAAGCGACCTCCCGCTTGTAGCGCTGCCTGATGTTGGTATACCAACCATCGTAGTTGGTAACGCTATTTACAATGCCGAACCCGCCTATGTTGCCGAGGCTGCAATTAGGCTGGTTGAACATGGAGCGTGTATTGTGGGCGCAGACGGCGGCGCAACAGTGGAACACATCAAGGCTATTGCCGAAGCAACGCAAAACGTTTTGGTTGCATCGGTTCAGCCCGGAGCTCCCGCATCTGCACGCCGACAATCACCACAAAGTAAGCCCCCTAACAAAACACGATTTCATGAAGCGCTCGATTCCAGATTTGTATCAACGGTCGAACTCGATATCCCACGCGGCCTTGATATGCATGGTGTTTTGGAAGGGGCTCGCTACCTTAAAGAAGCAGGTGTCGATGCCGTGAACATCAGCGACGGAGCACGCGCACGCCTGCGGATGAGTCCCATCGCGATATCTAAGTTAGTCCAGGACGAAATCGGCATGGATTGCATCACCCACCTTGCATGCAGAGACAGGAATATGGTTGCTCTGCAGAGCGAAGTGCTCGGCGCACACGCATTGGGTGTACGGAATATTCTTGCCATAACAGGAGACCCAACACATATTGGCGATTTCCCTGTTGCAACGAGCATTTACGACGTCGACGCAATAGGACTCGTCCGCGCCTTGGGCCGCATGAATTCAGGTATGGACCTGATGGGAAATCCTTTTGGCGAACAAACCGGATTTTGTATTGCCTGTGCGGCGAATCCGGCAGCCGACGATCTGGATCGGGAAATTGAGCGGCTGGCTGCCAAAGCCGAACAGGGTGCACATGTGGCTTTTTCACAGCCTGTATTTGATGAAGAGGTTCTCGATAGATTCTTAGACCGTGCAAAGAGCATTGATATAAAATTCCTTGTTGGAATCATTCCGCTGCGATCTGTACGCCACGCGGAATTTCTGCATTTTGAAGTTCCCGGCATGGTTATTCCACTATGGGTGAGAGAAAAATTCAAACACGCAGGACCTGCAACCGAAGCTGCTACCGAGCTGGGTATAGAACTTGCAACATCGTTACTGAAGACTGTCTTTCAGCGAGTAAATGGCGTGTACCTGATGCCGCCGTTTCGGAAATACGACGTGGCAGTGAAAATATTAAATCAAGTTAATTTATTGGAGGCAACTCATGCAAAGCGACGATAATCAGCAATATTCAACGAATCCATTCGAGCCATCGTCCGTGCAGTCTATTCAGTTTCGTCGCGTGGGATTCGGTCCGCGGGTAGTTGCCTTCATCATCGACATTCTCATCAGCATCGTGTTTACGATTGTGCTCACGATTGGGTTAATGCAGATGAATATTGCTCCGACGGAAGTGATGCAGCAGACAATCGACCAGGTTTATCAACTGTACGAAATGTTTGGAATAGCCGATCAGGTTGGCGATGTAGTTAGGCAACTTTTCCCGGCGCTCATTCTCGCCAGTGTTATTGCACCAATCTCGTATTCGTTGATTGAAGGGCTCACGGGCGCTTCGCCCGGCAAGCGTATCATGCGTTTGTTGATTGCAGCACCCGATGGGCACGCGGGCTCCACTCCGCTTTTCGTCAGGCGATGGGCAGTAAAAAATATTTCTGCAATCCTGAATTTCATTGCTTTAATCCCAACACTGGGTTTTGTTGAATACTTCGGATCGTTTACAGGATTTATCATCTTCATAGGATTCTTCTTCGCTCTCTCTGAGTCGAAGCTGGCTTTGCACGACAGGATTGCAGTGACGGCTGTATTTAACCGCGCCGACGTAACACGATAGATAGGTAAATAATAATGATCTACTATTCGGATTACCTGAAACTTGATTCGATTCTCAATGCGCAAGATCCCGAAAGTGACAAGCATGGTCAGCCTGCACACGATGAAATGCTTTTCATCATTACACATCAAACTTTTGAACTATGGTTTAAGCAGGCTCTGTTTGAAATCCAGTCTGTGATTAAGCTTCTCGAACAAGACTACGTTCGGGAATCGGATGTATCGGTGTGTCAGGCTCGGGTACGCCGTGTAAATCGAATTATGGAACACTTGTGTAATCAATTCACGCTTATTGAAATGATGACTCCAAGTGAATTCATGGATTTCAGATCGTTTCTTAATCCAGCGTCGGGCTTTCAATCAGTCCAATGGCGGATGCTGGAACGGAAATTGGGTCTACCGGAACGAAGCCGCGTTTATGGCAACTATACCGATGCACTGAGCGAGCCGCATAAGAAAGAACTTGATGCTGCCCTGCATGACTCGACGTTATTTAATGTTATTGAGCATTGGCTGGAAAAAATTCCCTTCATGCAGTCGGGCAGTTATGCATTTTGGGAGGAATACAAGAATGCAGTTCTCAGGATGCTCGAGAACGACAGGACTGAAGTGAAAAAACTTGCCAAAGCTGAAGGACACGATGCTGCGAAGGCTCTTGCTCAGATTGACGCAAATGCCGAGGGATTTTTATCGTTGTTCGATACCGACAAATACTACCAGCTTATTGACAGCGGAGCCCGGCGCATGTCACAGAGAGCAACACTTTCGGTACTTTTCATTTCAACATACCGCGATTATCCGTTGCTGCAACTTCCATATCGGTTTATTGATTCAATTATCGAACTCGACAAAAACGTTTCGCTTTGGCGATACAGACATTCACTGATGGTAAGTAGAATGATTGGTATGAGAGTTGGCACTGGTGGATCGAGCGGACACGACTATCTACTGCAAACATCAATCCGTCAGCGTGTATTCGACGACATTACCTCACTCAGCTCGTATCTCATCCCGCGGAGTGCCACTCCGAAGTTGCCAGACGAAATCGCTGAACGATTGCAATTCGTAAATGAAGCACGTTGAATAATGTCTGGTGAAATATGGTTGGTTCACTGCTGAGAAATCTTGTGCATGCACTCGATGATGTAGTGTACCCGCCGCATTGCTTGTTAACAGACGTTCCCCTGTCAGATCACCACTTCCCCATCTCGCGTGCAGCGCTCGATGCGTGCCAGCCTGCCCCTTCCAATATCGAGCTGATGCTCACAGTACAGCGCCACATTGACGAAGATGAAATGTACATCTCGTCGTTCAACGCCTTGTGGTTGGTTGGATCGCCGTTCTTTGCCGACGAAATTGGGCGGCCTTCTATAGACAAGGCAATTTATGCCATCAAGTATGGCGGGCGAACAAGACTTGCAACTCGTTTAGGTATCATGTTGGGTGAGTACCTTATTGACAGAGATGTGCAAGTTGATTTCGTTTGTGCAGTACCAATACACAGTGCCAGAAAGCGTGAACGCGGCTACAACCAAGCAGAATTCATTGCCTCCGGCGTAGCAGATGCCATGCATGTGCAAAACATTCCTGCACTCAGGCGCACACGGTATACTGGCACACAGACTGCGCTCTCGGAGCACCAGCGGCTGGGAAACGTTACAGGCGCCTTCGAAGTAATAGATCGCAGCGCTGTTATCGGAGCAAACATCCTCGTTGTTGACGATGTTCTTACAACAGGAGCAACGTTGAATTCGTGCGCATCTGCGCTTATGGAAGCAGGCGCGCGCAGAATCGATGCTGCCACGTTGGCGGCTGCATAGAGTATTATTGAAGAATGCCTTCGGACCAGAGAAAGAAGATTGTCGTCGTTGGAGGCGGTTTCGGCGGTTTGTCCGTAGCGAAATCTCTGCGCAACTCGCATGTAGATGTTACGCTGATCGACAAAACAAACCATCATCTCTTTCAGCCGCTTTTGTATCAGGTTGCAACAGCCGCATTGTCGCCCGCCGATATTGCGCAGCCGCTGCGCGCAATCCTCAGTGGTTCGAAAAACATCACCGTGGTTATGGATGAAGTAGTTGACGTTGACGTTGATAGCCGCAATGTCATAGGCAAATTAGATCGGTATGAATACGATCATCTTGTTATTGCTACCGGCACTCGTCATTCCTACTTCGGTCACGATGAATGGGAACAATTTGCACCGGGACTAAAAGATTTAACCGATGCCCTTGAGATTCGCCGCAGACTTCTGCAAACCTTTGAGCAGGCCACCAAAGCCGTTGGAACGGAGAATCTCCGACAACTCCTAACTTTTGTTATTGTAGGGGGCGGTCCAACTGGTGTAGAACTTGCCGGTGCAGTCTCTGAAATTGCGCTGCGGACGATGCTGCCGGATTTCCCGCAGATATTGAGAAGCGACGTGAGAATCATCCTCATCGAAGGCCAGGATCGCGTTCTCACCTCATATCACAAAGAATTGTCGCATCGGGCGCTGCGGTCCCTCACTTCCATTGGCGTTGATGTGCTGTTGTTAACCAAGGTTGTTAATATAAATTCAACAGGTGTTCGCGTACAACAACGTGATGCCAAAACGGGAGAATTAAACAACATTATAATAAACAGTAGCAACATTATTTGGGCTGCAGGCAATGCAGTATCGCCCATTCTTTCTTCGCTGCATTGCAGCATTGACAGCTATGGTCGGCCGGTTGTCGGGAGTGATTGTAGCATTGTAGATCATCCGGAAATCTGCGTCATTGGCGACGCAGCAAATTTCGACTACGGGCTAATGAGCCCCCTTCCAGGTGTTGCTCAGGTGGCCATTCAGATGGGCAGATATGTTGCCGGCAACATTCTGCGTGGTACGGTAGAAAAGCCTTTTGCATATAAGGATTTGGGTTCGATGGCAACGATTGGTCGGGCAAAAGCAGTTGTAGAGCTTGGCAGGCTGAGAATCAGCGGATTCATTGCATGGATATTCTGGGCTGTGCTGCATATTATAAAACTCATTAGTTTTCGAAACCGCCTAAAGGTTCTTGTTGAGTGGATGTGGTACTATGTTTCATTTCAGCCGGGAGCAAGATTGTTGATTCCAAATATTGAGCGGAAGAAGTCAACGGTGTTAGGGTTACTGCTAATGACGCTGGTTGGCGTTGCAATGCCTGGTAATTCATCCATGAGTCAGACGTTTGATTATGAAGTCTTCGACACCGATATGCCTTCCAAGCGAGTCTTTAAAGAGCGTCGGGAAAGGCTGCTTGACTCCCTACCCGGAAACAGCATCGCTGTCGTTCTTTCGGCAGATGAGAGAAACCGTCAGAACGATGTTGATTATGAATACCGACAGAATTCTAATCTTCTTTACCTTACAGGATACCCCCATCCGAATGCCGTGCTGCTGTTGTCTTCGTCCGGAATTGTAATAAACGGCAGAAAGTTCCACGAAGTCATGTTTATAGAAGAGCGGGTTGCCGAAAAGGAGCAGTGGACGGGAACGACGGCCGGTCCAAAGGAAACGATGCAGGTATACGGTCTCGATACAGCATTAGCTTCCACCAAACTCACGGAATTTGTGAATGCTGTCTTGAAAAACGACTCAACATCAAGCCAAGCCCAGCCAGGTCAAACACTAGTTGCACGAGCTGAGCAAGGGATAGACAAATTGTTTGTTGCCGGATGGCCCACAAAATCGGTGTTCATGCCTTTGCTCGGCAAGAACATGTATATCGACAAGGAAAGTCGAAAGGGGCTGACGTCTAGTTTTCCCGCATTGCAAATCGTATCTCAAATCGATGCGCTTGTTGCCATGCGCGAAGTAAAAGACACTGCGGAGTTACGCTTGATGCGCAAGGCAATAGATGTGACGGTAGCCGGACACAGATATGCAATGAGCCGTACAAAACCTGGGATGAAGGAGTTTGAGATTGAAGCGTTGATTGAATTTGGTTTTAAAGCCGGCGGAGCAGAAGATGTTGGCTACCCGTCCATCGTAGGTTCTGGTTACAATGCATGCATTCTCCACTACATCGCAAACCGACGTGCAGCAAAATCCGGCGACATGATTCTCGCAGATTGCGGCGCTGAATATCATGGCTATACTGCCGATGTTACCAGGACATTTCCGTTATCGGGATCTTTCACTGAAGAACAGAAAACGATTTACAACATTGTTCTCGAAGCCCAGGATTCCGGCATTGCCGCGTGCAGAGCAGGAATGCAATTCAAGGATCCACATCGCGCGGCAATGCGTGTGGTTGTTCGACGGTTAATCGAAATTGGAATCATTTCAGATGCCGCAGATGCCCAACGATACTTCATGCACGGAACATCGCATTACCTCGGCCTGGATGTCCATGATGTTGGCAGAGGGGGGCTGCTGCAGCCTAACTCCGTTATAACAGTCGAACCAGGCATATATATCGCCGCCGGATCTGCATGCGACAAGCGGTGGTGGAATATCGGAGTACGTATCGAAGACGACATTCTGATAACGGATGCAGATCCAATCAATCTTTCGGGTGCGCTTCCCCGCAAGGCAGCGGAGATTGAGGCGCTGGTTGGCAGCGCGATTAAATAGATTTGTGTCATGTCGTTACTGCGGTCGATTTCCGGCTTAAGAGCCACACTCGGATCTGACCTTACACCACAGCTTATTGCAGAATACACTTCAGCGTTCAGCACGATGCTTTCCGAAGGACCAATTGTAATTGGTCGCGACGGCAGGCCATCCGGAAACTGGATAGAGGAAATCGTGCTAGGAACGCTTAGGGCATGCAATCGGCCAATCAGATCTCTTGGGATGGTGCCAACACCTACGGTGCAATTACTCACAGAAAAATCCGATGCTGTGGGAGGGATCGTCGTTACAGCGTCTCACAATTCCGCGGAATGGAATGGATTGAAGTTTCTTGATAGAGCCGGAATATTTCTTGATGATGTAGCCAATGAATCGATGTGGCGGATTGTCGACTCACACTCGCAAGTATTCTCGGATCGGCAACAGAGCGGATCGGTTGAGTACATCACGGATGCCATTCAACAGCACATTGAAGTAATATGCAAAGTATTCAATATCGATAGCAAATTACCTTCGCAGAATATAGGTAGCATGAAGCGAGTTGTTGTCGATGCAGTGAATTGTTCGGGATCTGTTATTGTCCCCCATCTTCTCACGCTACTGGGTTACCAACCCGTTCCCTTGTACTGCGACGGTTCAGGCTCGTTCCCCCATCCACCCGAGCCGATTGCCGGGAACCTCGAAGATTTAGGTCGTGCTGTAATACAGTACGACGCGGCATTCGGCGTTGCCGTCGATCCAGATGCCGATCGGCTGGTGTTGTTTAATGAGCACGGTGATCCCATTGGCGAAGAACTGACGATTGCACTTTCTGTGATGGCTGCATTAGAAAAACAACCAGCAGACAACAGTACTGTGGTTGTGAATTATTCCACAACACGGACGGTGGACGATGTTGCTCAACGATATGGTGCACACACCGTTCGGGCCGCTGTTGGCGAGATAAATGTTGTCCGCAAAATGCTGGCGACGGGCGCACTGATAGGGGGCGAAGGCAGCGGCGGAGTAGTGTACCCCAGAGTTCACGCCGGACGTGACAGTCTGGTTGGCATCGCTCTCATTTGCGGCTTGCTTAACTCAAGCGGTAAGACTCTCAGCGAACTGTGCAACTCAATACCGAAATATGCAATGGTTAAAAGGCGCGTAGAACTGAGAGATAGAACTGAACTTCCAAATGTTCTCAGCAAACTGGAAAAATTCTATTCGCATGCCTCGATGTCGAAAGAAGATGGTTTGCATCTGTCGTGGGCCGACAGATGGATTCACGTGAGAGCGTCAAACACAGAACCAATACTTCGGCTGATTGCAGAAGCGCCTACCGATACCGATGCGGCGACGCTCATCGGCAACGTCGAACAGCATGTCAACAAAATGAACTCCGGAGTTGTTTAACCATTCTGCACACGAATTATGACGTCGTCTGAAGTTCTTGCAACATGCCTTCACGACGCGCTTGATCGTTCTGCCGTCAGGATGGACGTAAGCACGCATGCAGGAGTCGAAGGCTCGTTCATTCTTATTAAACCGGCAAATACCCTGCAGCCCCTGATGCTGGCGTTTTGCGTAGACCCTGATGAATCGGCGTTTGACAACGACGTAGTGCACAGAATGAAGTCAGTCTCCACGCGAATGCATGCCCCATTCATGATGATAAGCTCATTTAGGATGTGTGTGCTTTTCGACGTTGAAGCGCTTTCAAAAAGACGAACCCACGAGGGACAAATCCTGCTGATGATTAAGGGGGCAGATGTAATGTCGGCCGACGATGTGATGACTTCGTCTAATCGCGTAGGGCTTACGGAATCGCTTCGGCAATGCATTGTGCACTGCGCTGAGTTGGACCGTTCCAGATCCGATGCTGAAAGCGAAGTCTTATACGCGCTTTCTTCCGGAGCAGATGAGAGGTCAGCAAACTTTTTTCACCAACGAATAATTCATCTGCTCGACGAACTGCTGTATTGCACAGATTCGACTCCTGTAGACAAAGAGGCTATTGTAAATATTGTTACTGCCGTCCTTGGCCACTTACTTGTTCGGCTTCAGCGGCCTGCAGACCTCGATGCACTTACGCTGCCTGAGTCTATTCGCGAGCCAAGGCTCATGCTAGACATTATCAGCGCATACCTGCGTGAGGCTTATCGGGCTGGTTATGCAATGTTTCCCTCGAATATTTCGGACATTGACATTTCGCCTGCAAAACGAAAGCTTTTCCGATCGACGCTTGCAGACTTTGTTTCGTTCGTCCATGCGTTTGATCTCGGCAGGTTAGCAGCCGACGAGCTTGCCCTGGCAGTAGATGGTGTGCTCTCGTGGTGCTTTCAACAATTTGGAACGCCCGTTCCAACAATCGACGCTATCGACCTTGCCTTGAGTACAATTCATATTGGCTCGCTGTCGGAGCGGGACATTCCGCAGGTGCTCGAGGTAGGCTCTACCCTTGGCGCTTTTGGCGTAAGGGTGCGGCTCTTTCACCCGCTGTGCGATACGCGCGTATACGCCCCCTCCGAAGCCGAAGAACGTCTTGTACTGCTGCGATCTCTCGGGCGGCTTCGCGATCCGTCGGATTTGCGCATCATCCGGCGTCACGAAGACACCGACCATCCCTGGGACCTTGTCTGCATATCGCTAACGCACCTCTCTGAGCGGCACAGATTGTTGCTTTTGTTACAATCGCAAAAATTATCGGATAACGCCAAAGTTGTTGTCTTCGCTCCTCTGGCTGCAATACGCGACGCCGAATTCGCAGATGTTCGCCGTGTGCTCCTAGAGCGGTTCAGGCTTTGCTGGGTATTAACAGCCGATGCAGAGCCCCTGGCGATTCCCGATAATGGAACGTGCTGCATTGTTGCAGAATTTCGCGCCGGATTCGATTCGCAAGAACTGCATGAACGATTTTCGGAATTTGACGCAACGATGGCGCAGTTCGCGTTTCTTCGCAGGCCACTGTCGTCGGTTGTTTCCCCCGCCGAATCCATTCGCGATCTTTCCATTGTCCGTAAAGAACAGCTCTCCACCTTTATTCGATATTTGTCGGCATCTGAACGCGGTAAAATCAATGATGAAGTCGTCGTTAGAAAGGTTGCATCAGCCGAACTCCGAGCAAGGTCTGCATCCATCGAAGGTGGGTGGGACGACTTAATCATTCCGCCCGATGTCATTGCATCCATCCTGCGCAAGCTGTCCGGGAAAACCGTTGCTCTCAGAAAAATTGCAACTGTGTCAGGGGGCTTGCGAACCGGTGCTGCCGACGTCCTGGCACCACGTATTGCTGAAATCGCAGAAGAACATCTGGAGGAAAAATATTTTCAGCGCGATGGAATAGAAAGTGTCCTGATTACATCTGCAGACGAGCTTGACTGCATTGCCGGGATTCCTACATCGGACCGACGGCTGCTGATTTTGCCCGAGGATAAATCCACTATGGACGGAACAAGGGTATTACTTCGAATTGAACAGGCTGAACACGACGGTGTGCATGAACGTCCGACCGTTAGGACGCGCAAGCCGTGGTGGTTTCTTCGCGATCTTGATATCCCACACTTAATTATTCCCCGACAGATTCGCGATCGGTGGCTTGTTGCCATTAACAAAACAAATGCATTCGTCTCCGACTCTTTCATCGAAATTCGATTGCAAGAACCTGCACACACCGAAGCATTGGCATTGTGGATGAATTCATCGCTCGGGATGTTTCTCAGCGAACTTGTTAGGAGCCACACACACGTGTTCGATGTTACAGTTCGCGACGTTCAGGAATTCCCCGTCCCTACAGAAGAAATGCTGAAGACCTTCGACGTGCGGCGGTTTAAGCAACTTCTGCATCGTAGGTCAGGAACCATCGTCGAAGAATTTGGTACGGAGGACGCCGATGTTGTACGGCCGAAGATGATCCGGCGAGATCGTTCGCGTTTAGATCAGTATTTCATGCACGATATGTTCGGCTTTACCGACGAAGAAACTCGTTGGGTGTATCGGTTTGCGCTTGCGTGGCTCACATCATCGACAAATGTGCGTCACCTTGCCAATGCACTAGCCGCCGAAATCATGCTGCGCCATCGCGTTCGCCCTATGCGTGAGTGGTATACGCCTCGCATCGAACAGTTGCCTGCATCGGCACAACGGACCATTATCATACCACCGGGCGTGACGCATGCGGCAAGTTCCCGATCGATGTTTGGCTGGCAGGTATCGCTATTTCGGGGTAACAGGACAGACGATGTACTCGAATGTTCATGTGCCGAAGAATCCGAGATGTTAGAATTATTGATCAATCTCGGAAAACGATATATCGATATCCCGATGGATCCGCCCCTTATCGCAGAAGTATTGGCTCTTGCCAAAACGTTTACTACAGATCTGGAGCATTCGATAAAGGAACTGACGGAACCCCTTCCGGAAGACATCAGAGATACCGTTGGTAGCGCCGTGCGAGCCGTGATGATGGAGGCATGATGCGTCACGCGGCAAAATGCCGGCGGCACAATACGTCATGCCCTGGACACATCACAACATTCTAACGCTGTATCTATTCGGAAAGCTCACCAATGCAGACCGCATCAGGCTAATCGAGAATCACGACTCGCTGGAGAGCGCCTTCGGCGAGATTGGAGCAATCGAGCCTGACAAAGGAATCATAGACCAATGGATTGCCGATTGCCACGAGTACAACGTTCGCATCATATCCCTGTGGGACACGCAATACCCAGCGCGGTTGAAGAGTATCGACTCTCCGCCTCCAATCCTCTTTGTATGCGGCACGCTGCCCGGCAATGATGTGCCCACAATTGCAATAGTAGGGACGAGATCTTGTACAGCACAACACGGCAAACCTGCAACCGATGCATTGGTGGCAGACCTCGTTAAAGCGAGGTGCACAATTGTAAGCGGGCTGGCAAATGGAATCGACATGCTGGCTCATGATGCCTGCTGTAAATCGGGCGGCGTTACCATCGCTGTGGTTGCAAGCGGAATCGGACGCATAACTCCGTCTGCAGCACAACAGATGGCAGAAACTATTGTTAAAAAAGGCGGAGCTGTTATATCCGAACATCCGCATCATGTTGCGGCGCTGCCTCCGTATTTCCCTGCTCGGAACCGCATCATCAGCGGGCTCAGCGATGCCGTGGTAGTTGTAGAAAGTAAGGCAACAGGCGGAGCGTTAATTACCGCTGAATTCGCACGCAAACAAAGCAGACAGGTGTGGGCACTTCCAGGCTTTATTACATCATCACGGAGCGTTGGCACTAACAATATGATTCGTGATGGTCTGGCAAGAATCCTCTGCTCACCCGATGATTTGCTCATCGCATTGGGAGTAGACCACACTCAGGAACCAAGGAAACGAACACTGCCTGTTGATCTCGAAATACTTGGCCCGGAAGCGATTCACATCGACGCAATCTCATCACTGTGGTCGTGCACTGTTGGTGCTGCGATATCGCGCCTGATCCAATATGAATTCGATGGTTTGGTTCGGCAGCTTCCCGGAAGTTTTTTCGCAATAAATCGCTAACGGCAGTGGTGATGTGCCGCACGAACGAAGTCTGCCTCCCTAATTTGCGGGATGCATACGCCATCTCGTAAGCAAGAACACGTCGAGGTTGTCCTGAGGTCTGATGTTCATTTTCGCAACAAGTCCAATGGTCTCGACGACATTGAACTTCCATATAATGCTCTGCCGGAAATCAACTTCGACGAAGTTGATACTAGCATCGAATTCCTGGGCAAGCCCCTTAACCAGCCGCTGATGGTTACTGGTATGACGGGGGGCTATGCAGACGCTGAACAAATCAATCGTACAATTGCACTAGCGTGTGCTCAGTCGGCAACGGCATTCTGCGTTGGGTCTATGCGGGCGGCAATCGAAGATCCTTCGCTGGAACCGACATATTCTGTTGTAAAAGAGTTTTCATCCCACATTCCAATTATTGCAAACATTGGCGGCGTGCAGCTTGTTGAATGGCATAGCTTGGGCACACTGCTGAAGAACATACACCATTTGTGTACTATGATCAATGCTTCTGCACTGGCCATTCATCTGAATCCTTTGCAGGAAATGCTACAGCCCGAAGGACAGCCGCGGTTTCGCGGCGTAACTGATGCAATTGCAGCCATCGTTGATGAGTTGGAATGGCCGATTATCGTTAAAGAAGTTGGGGCCGGAATCTCCGCCAACGTTGCCCGAAGACTCAGCAACGCTGGAGTAACGATGATTGATGTAGCTGGTGCAGGAGGAACATCTTGGGCTGGTGTCGAGATTATGCGCCGCACTGATCAAAATGATACACTGAGCTATTGGGACGTTGGAATTCCAACGGCTGAATGTATTAAACAATGCAAGGGAATTGTACCTACATTGATAGCAAGCGGCGGCATCAGCAGCGGCACTCACATTGCTAACGCTATTGCTCTTGGAGCTACATTGTGCGGTGCGGCCCAGCCAATACTTCAGGCAGCAATAGCAGCAGGTACTAACGGTATTGAACAACTGATTGCCCAATGGACACTTGACTTGAAAAGAAGAATGTTTTTAACAGGTACAAAGACAATAGATGATCTTCGTGGAATCATATAAGGCAATCATTGAAGAGGGACTCAGGGAGGCACTGAGCACATATCTGCATCCGGGACAGCTCTACGACCCCATTCGTTATCTGATTGAAGGGGGCGGTAAACGCGTACGTCCTTTGCTAACACTCTTAGCGTGCGAAGCAGCTTGCGGTGAAGCAGGGAGAGCACTCAATGCAGCGATTGCCGTTGAGATGCTGCATGCGTTTACACTTGTGCACGACGACATCATGGACAATTCCGAAATGCGCCGAAGCAGATTAACCGTCCACAAAAAGTGGAATGCAAACACTGCAATTCTCACAGGCGACGTGATGATCGGCATCGCATTACGCCTGCTTGGAAAGGACGCGCATCATTGTGTTCAGCCGTTGAATGTCTTCGAAGCATTCACCAACGGACTCATCTTTGTGTGCGAAGGACAAGCTCTTGATATGTGGCATTTGAATTCGCCGCACGTAACATCCGACGACTATCTTGCCATGATTGACTTAAAAACGGCAAAACTTCTCGAGGCTGCCGTGGAAGTCGGCGCAAGTATTGGCAACGCATCAGATCAGCATATTACCGCTCTCAAAGACTTTGCGCATGATATTGGATTAGCTTTTCAATTAAATGATGATCTTTTAGACCTCACAGGTGGTGAGCAATTTGGAAAGACTGCCGGAGGAGACATCATCCAGGGAAAGCGTACGTGGTTAATGATAACGCTGCGCGACACGGTTCTCGATGGACGGGGCAGCAGCCTTGTGTCAGAATTCTTCAAGAATAATGGTTTGGATCGCAGTCGCATCCCGGAAGTGCGGTCGCTGATGGAAACGAATGGAATCCTCGAAAAGGCAAAAGCTCTCATTGAAAGTCTTACACTCGCGGCACAGTCGCATCTTTCAGCGGTGCCCGACGGCAATGCAAGGAAGAACCTTGAACTGCTCACACTTCAACTGATGGGACGTCAGCACTAGTTTCGCATCTATGCACATAACAATTGTTGGCGCTGCGCGGAGCGGTCTGGCGGCTGCATTGCTTGCGCAACGCGACGGTGACAGGGTATTTGTAACCGATTCTATTGACACCGAAAAAGCAGCCGAAAGAATTCAACTGCTCGATGACGCAGGCATCGAACACGAATTTGGACAGCATACAGAGAGAAGCCTCAAAGCCGACCTCATCGTTGTTTCGCCTGGAGTGCCCCCTTCAAATCCAATTCGCAGGCAAGCATTAGAAGAAGGTATTGAAGTGATCGGAGAGCTCGAATTTGCTTGGAGGCATCTGAGCAACACCATCGTTGCAATTACAGGCACAAACGGCAAGACAACAACAACAGCGTTAACGTCTCACATTTTGAACAACGGTGGAGTAAGATCTGTTGTTGCAGGCAATATCGGAGAGCCTCTCTCGAGCATCGTTTCAACTGTTAGTGCCGATACAGTAATCGTCGTCGAGGTCAGCTCTTATCAATTGGATACTATAAAGCTATTTAAACCAAACGTGAGTGTTTTATTGAACATTACTCCCGACCATACAACGTATCATGGCACATTTGAACAGTACGTTAATGCAAAGTGGAAAATATTCGCTCGACAAGCAGAGGATGATATTGTAGTTTTGAATGCGGATGATGCCTATGTAATGCAGGCTCGTCCCAACACCAGAAGTACTACAGCCTTTTTCAGCATCGGCCATGAAGTTGAAGGGGCATTTGTCCGGGGGGACGAAGTGGTATTACGGTGGCAGCAAACAGAGGAGCGTCTTATGCCTACACGTCGTATAGGTGTGCCGGGATTACATAACGTATACAATTCCATGGCTGCTGCGCTTGCAGCACGTGCAGTGGAAGTCAGCAGCGAGAGCATCCGCAACTCGCTGAGTAGTTTCAATGGTGTGGAGCACAGACTTGAAACCGTACGCGTGCTCAACGGTGTACGATGGATCAACGATTCCAAAGCAACCAATATTAACGCGGCATGGTATGCCCTTTCGAGTTTCGACAGGCCACTGGTGTGGATTGCCGGCGGAAGGGCCGACGGCAACGATTATTCCTCACTCGATGAACTCGTTGCCACGAATGCAAAAGCTATAATCTGCATTGGCGAAGAGGCGACAGCTATTTTTAATCACTGGTGTACGCTGAAGCGCTGCGTCAAGGCACACACGTTGTCAGAAGCAGTTCAATTCGCCGCAGATACGGCTGAAGCAGACGACGTCGTCTTATTCTCTCCGGCGTGTAAGTCTTTCGACATGTTTACGGACTTTGAGGAGCGCGGAAGAATGTTTAAGGAATTAGTACAGCAGCTTGGATAGTAAGTATATTTATGTTTTCTCGGCAGCGTCCTACCAATGAGAATTAGGGATTAATGACGATCCCTACAGGACAATGATCGCTGCCCATCACTTCGGGTGAAATCCATGCGTTTTTTAATGCCGGACGCATTTCGGGTGTTATCCAATGATAGTCTATGCGCCAGCCAACATTACGTTCCCGTGCACGGGTAAACGTATCCCAGTATGAGTACTGTTGTGGTTCGTCGGGGTGATATTCCCGAAACGAATCTATCCAGCCGTCATTCACCATCTCATCAAGTTTGGCCCGTTCTTCGGGAAGAAAGCCCGTTGTTTTAATGTTTTCCTTTGGCCGGGCCAGATCAATTTCTTTATGTGCGATGTTATAATCACCGCAAATAACAATTCCCTTTCCATTGCGGCGCTGTTTGGCACTTCGGTGTAATACGGCATCGTAGAAGCGAAGCTTGAACGGTACGCGTTTATTTTCCGCACCGCCATTGGGGAAATAAATGTTATAGAGAATAAAGGAACCGAAATCAAGTTCAAGAACCCTTCCTTCCACATCGAATTCCTCGATCCCAAGCTTCTCATTTACTGATTCCGGTTTAATGCGGGAGAGAATTCCAACACCGGAGTATCCACTGCGAGATGTGCAGGAATGCCAAAACGTATTGTAATGGTCGAGATTCCTGATAGTATCTGGAATCTTGCTAAGATCGGCCTTGGTTTCTTGTATGCAGATTACATCTGCCTTCGTCTGTTTTACCCAATCAGCAAACCCCTTGTTTAGAGCCGCTCGAATCCCATTAACATTCCAGCTTAGAATTTTCACGATTCTTCGCCCGCGGATCTGAGTTCAGACATTGTAAATAGTGCAAGTAAATCAAGCCCGTGCATCCGTAGAGACTCCCTCCCGCCCTGTTCCCGATCGATTACACATATAACGTGATCGATGTTGGCGCCCAGCATCCGCAGGTCTGCAGTGCTAAGAACAACCTGTCCGCCGCTGGTAATTACGTCTTCGACAACAAGAACACGTTTCCCGTTTACCGACGGGCCTTCGGCAAGTTTAGCAGTTCCATACTCCTTTGCTTTTTTACGAACGAAAACAGTCGGAATGCCAGTTTTCATGCTGAGTGCAGTGGCTATCGCCAATCCGCCCATTTCCAGTCCGGCAAGCATTTCAACTCCCTCAGGAATTATTTGGATAAGATGTCTGGCTATTTCAGTCAGTACTTCGGGATTTGATTCAAATTGATATTTATCAAAATACTCATTGCTAACAACTCCGCTTCGGAGTGTAAACTCTCCCGTAAGGTGCGAGCAATCAAATACTGTCTTGGCAAGGTCGGTGCGCGTCATGACGCAAAAATATCACCAGCCAAACCTCTTGGCAGGCTAATCAAGGTTGAGGCCAACAACGCCAGCGTAGTCAGAATTGTAAACAGAAGCAATAACAAGCCCGTGCTCACCAGCGCCTTATTAAGACTTTTGCCTTCGTTGCGCATTACATATCGCATGAGTCCCACCGCAGGAATTAGCGCGAGTAAGGGGAACAACAAAATTGGTCCGCGATCGGTAAAGAGAAACACCGACGGAAGAATAATAGAAACCCATGTGCTGATGCAATAAAGCCATCTGGATGCCTTAGCACCAATCAGCACCACAAGTGTGCGTTTGCCGACGCTGGCATCGGTAGCAACATCACGAATATTGTTGACAAGTAAAATATTTGCCACGAGCATTCCAATAGACACAGACATCACGACCGAAACAACGCTGATTGTTCCTGTGTGTATGTAATACGTTCCATTTACTCCGAGCATTCCAAAGAAGAACAGCGCCGCTACTTCACCCAGGCCATGATAGGCAAATGAATACGGCCCACCTGTATACATCCACGCACCCACAAGACTTGCCAGGCCAATGGCAAGGACAATCCATCCTCGTTCATTCACGAGAATCATTCCAAGCAGAAAACACACCGTTGCAGCCAACCACGTGGCAGTTTTAAGATGCGTTGGTTTAATCAGTCCTTCTGCGAGTACCCGGCGTGGGCCTGCGCGCTCTTTTGCATCTGCTCCTCTTGTAAAATCATACAAGTCATTCGTCCAGTTGGAAACAAGTTGAATGAGCACAGCGCAGATGAGGATCAGTGGGAGCAACTCCCATCGCACAGCTGCCTCTGCAGCAGCCAGAGCCGTTCCTATCACAACGGGTCCAATACTTGCCGGATATACCTTTGGCTTGGTTGATTCAATCCAAACGCCAATGCTCATTGAACTGTTCCAAGATAAATCCATGCAATGCCGTGTGTAAGCTTGCGCAGTCTGATGGAAGAAAAAACTGAAGCAGCTTCCATGCGTTGCACAAATTCTTTACCAGCAGGAAATCGCGCAGCGGTTTCTGGCAGGTATTGATAGGCTTTTTTATTTCCGGTAATCACCGTACCCAATCCGGGAAGAATCCATCTGCTATACAGCCTGTATCCCACGCCTATAATTCCGCCAGGCTGACCGAATTCCAAAATCGCCACCATACCACCAGATTTAGTAACTCTGGCCATCTCTGTGAGTCCTTGAATCATGTCGTCGACGTTGCGAATGCCAAACGCAATACTCGTGATATCAAATACATTGTCGGCAAAAGGCAACTTCAAAACATCTGCTGCATGATAGTTTATTTCAAGACCTTTTACATGCGTCTTGTTTTTAGCCAAGGCAATCATATCCCGGTTAAAATCAACACCGACTACCTGCCCCTTAACACCAACACTTTTTTTGAATGCGATTGCAAGATCGCCTGTTCCGGTTGCACAATCGAGAACTTTCATCCCCTCGTGTGCACCACTCTCCTTTACTGTAATAGAACGCCACAGATGATGAATTCCGAGAGAAAGAATGTTGTTTGCTCTGTCGTATTGTGCTGCTATGGAGGAAAACATAGCGTTTACTTCGTCGCTCATCGTCCAAAAATAGGATGTTGGCGCAGGCAGAACTGCACTCCCCGCGCCTTATTTTGCAGCCTACACTAATTGAGACTCTCATGTTAAACAAATTGTCACTCCTGGCTATTGGCACGCTGTTTCTTGCATCGATGAAATCACCGGTGCAGGCGCAGCTTTTACCGGAGCAGGAAGGCAGTGCAATACTCAAAAGATTCGAGTACTTTAAGAATCAAAGAACGCCTGTTGGCATTGCCCTGCCTGATGATATTCGATCCAAGGCCATCGACCATGTCCGCATCATGGAGCAATCGAAGCTTGCTGAAGGTGTCCTCGAAGTACAGCCTGAGTGGAAGCTGATTGGTCCGCTTTCGACCGGCGGACGTGTTAAATCCATCATCGTTCATCCAACAAATCCAAACACAGTATTCATCGGCGCGGCTGCCGGCGGTGTATGGCGGACAGATAATGGAGGGGGCTCGTGGACGCCTCTGATGGACGATGCCAATGCCATCTCATTGGGCTCGCTTTCGTTCGATCCTACTGATCCCGACATTATTTATGCCGGCACGGGTGAACAGGTAACAGGCGGCAATAGTTATCTGGGAAGCGGTCTAATGAGGTCTACAGATGCCGGGGCAACATGGAAGGTTGTTGGCCTCACCAGCGTGGGTTCATTCTCGAGAATTTATGCACATCCTAAAAATACTGAATATCTGATGGCAGCCTGCATGAATACTAACTCAGGTGTGTATAAGAGCCTCGATCGGGGAGAGACGTGGACAAAGATGTACAGCGGAACTGTTTACGACATGACGATTAATCCCGCCGATGAAAACGAGTGGTTTATTGCAGTTCCAACCGAGGGAATTCTTTATACACAGGATGGCGGTCAATCTTGGTCGAAACGCATGAACGGTATCGTTGGAAGTGTTGGCAGGACGTCAGTTCAGCAAAGCCCCACCGATCCCAACCGTTTATATGCACTCGTAGAGCTCGACGGATTAGCTGCGATCTATTACACTACAGACCGTGGCGTGTCATGGACAAATGGTTATCGCGATCCTCAGGGATGTTTCTTTTCTGGATCGTGTTCCGCAGGTACATCGCAAGGTTTTTACGACAACTATGTTGCTGTTTCACCTTACGATCCGCTTGTGGCATTCGCCGCCGGCATAGACATCTGGCGAACAACTAATGGCGGAGTAAGCTGGGAAAACACAACGTGGGGGTATTCCGATGGCAACGGATCGAATCTGCCGCATGTAGACCAGCACAGCCTTGCATTCCACACTTCGGATCGGCAAACGGTTTATGCCGGAAACGATGGCGGAATGATGAAGAGCACAAATCTTGGCGCTACGTGGGAATTGATCAACAACCAACTGGCTATCTCTCAATTCTATTCATTTGATGTAGACCCAACCGACCGAGATCGTGCCTTCGGAGGTACTCAGGACAACGGCACACTTGGAAGACTGCGCGGTATTGAATGGGATGCAATAGCTGGCGGCGACGGTATGGTAACTGTTGTTAATTATAATAATCCAAATATTATATATGGCAATTATCCCAATGGTCAAATTTGGAGGTTAGACCTCTCAACGGGATACGGTCAGATAGTAACCAGCGGTATCGATAACTCCGAGGCCGCCCTCTGGGCTGCTCCCTTGACTATGGCTACTAACGACAGCTATCAATTACTGCACGGTAGGACGCGTGTTTGGAGAACGCTCGAAGAGGGTGATTACTGGTACGAAACTTCCCCATATTTCAAAAGCAGCATCTCCACTATTGAAATGTCAGCTGCTGATCCCCAAGAAATTTGGGCCGCCAGTAGCAATGGAGAAATTATGGTCTCCGAAGACGATGGCACTGAGTGGCGATCGCTTGAGCGAACGGAACTTTCAAACCGTTTTGTTTCAGATATCGAATGTTCCCGCACGAACAGAAAAACTGCATGGATATCGTATGGTTCTTATGGCGGTCCTAACGTCTGGAAAACAACGGATCTCGGCGTCTCGTGGACATCACTTTGGAACGGAATGCCCGATATTCCGGTGAATGCCATTAAGACTCATCCCGATGATGAATCAATATTGTTTATTGCAACAGACGTGGGTGTGTTTGCAACATTCAATGGCGGAGCGTCTTGGATTCCCTATGGTAAGGGGCTTCCACGATCTCCGGCCACGGATTTGAAAATCAGCAGTGAATTCGGATTACTAAAAGTTGTTACACATGGCAGGTCGGCGTGGGAAACAACATTGTTGTCCGTAAGCCCAGACGACCCCGAAATAACTTCTCCCACCGGTGGCGACATCTACACAGGAACGCTGCAAGCCACACTCTCGTGGTCCGGTTTTACACAGCCTGTTACCGTTGAGTATTCTGTCGACGATGGATTATCGTGGAAGATTATTGCCACGGGCGTAATCGGAAATGCTTTGAGCTGGGCAGTACCCAATTGGCCGACGCCTGTTGGACGCATAAGAGTAACCTCGGAAACAGATAATTCTCAGCAGGAGGTTTCGAATAACTTCACAATTAATGCTCTCACACGGGGCAGCACCATGCAGCAAACCTCTGTGCCGTGGGTGCCGTATGGTATTGCATGGGATGGTAGGGACGGACTCTGGACTACAAGTTTTTACGAGCGAGCAATTTATAAGCTCAATGCGAAGACGTTAAAAGTGGAAAAGAAAGTCCCGCTGCCAGCCGATGCCGGCGATTCGCTGTTCACCGATATGACAATTGACAAGTCGACAGGATTAATTTACATGCACAGGCTATACAACAGCACCGGTAACGGAGCCAACGTATTTGTGATTGATACCAACGGAGCTATTATAAAAGTCTTTGCATCTGCTGCCAAGAATTATGCAACTGGATTGGAGTTCGTCGACGATCAACTCATCGCTGTTGAACGTGATGGGGCTCGCCGTGTGTACGTGATGGACAAGAATGGCACGTTACTCAGCGACTATGCAAATCCGTACCAGGTGAACTATGGTCCCAGATGTCTTGCTTACAACGACAATGGATTGTTGTATCAAACGAGTACTAATTTTCCATCCAGTGGAGGACCACTTTCAGAAGCATTTGTTATTTCCATCCCATCAACATCGCTTTCTACGGAAGCAGACAGAATTTCTTTGACGACGGGCAACGGAGTGATAAACGCGCGAGCAATAGAGTACGACCGAAGTGACGGAAATTTATGGATTGGCGATTTTGGAGGCAACATCTACAAGATAACGGGATTTAATTTCGTTCCGCCAGCCATCACATCAGTAGAAGAAGGTCCGATATTCCACGGCGAGCTATCAATTAGACCCAACCCCGCATCTACTTCAGTCCTCGTTACGCTTGGTGCAACCACTGTTGAGCGCCGTATGGAAATCTCTATCATCGATCTCTTCGGCAATGTTGTTCTCCCATCAGTAGTGCAGAGTCAGGGGGCTGGCAATGAGCTTGCAGTTCGAATCCCCGTCAATACACTTGCAACAGGAACGTATACCGTCATTGCATCTCTGAGTGGAACGGTGATATCTTCATCGCGGCTTGCAATTGCGCATTGAATGCCCCTTTAAATACGCCGAATGGTACGGAGCGGGAATTTTTATCCGGTCCGCATTCGCGTCTGCGCGAATTTTATTTTGTCTTGCGAGTTGCACGTGAATTCATTCACGGATTTCGCAAACTGCATTTTATAGGTCCATGCATCACTGTTTTTGGATCGGCACGGTTTAAAGCAGACCACCGCTATTACCAGATGGCGCGAGAAATTGGTTATGCGCTTGGAGAGATGGGCTTCACAATTATGACAGGTGGCGGACCGGGAATTATGGAAGCCACAAACCGCGGCGCTAAAGAAGCGGGTGCAACAAGTGTTGGATGCAATATTATTCTGCCACACGAACAAGAACCTAATCCCTATCTCGACGTGATGATCGAGTTCGATTATTTCTTTGTTCGCAAATTCATGCTTATCAAATATTCGCTTGGATTTGTAGTGATGCCAGGGGGCTTTGGAACACTCGATGAATTATTCGAAGCCATTACACTAATGCAAACGGCCAAAATCAGAAACTTCCCCGTCGTTGTAATGGGTCGCGAATACTACAGCCAAATCAGAGAGTTTACTTTAAAAATGCTCGAGCACGGAACGATTTCTGAATACGATCTCGATCGGTTTCTGGTAACCGACAGCATTACCGAAGCCGCCGATTATATGCGTAAACACGTCGTAAAACGCTTCGGCCTTAAACGTCACCTGTTTATACCGGACGAGGAGTGATTCGATAGTGGCAAGTGCCATCGTAGTGCCAAGTGCCTTCGTTGTGCCAAGTGCCTTCGTTGTGCCAAGTGCTAAGTAGATATCGATTGGAAAAACTCGGCAATAGGTACTCGGTACTTCTTACTTGGCACCTGGCACAAGGAACTTGGCACTTCTTACTTGGCACCTGGAACATGTAAAAGTCTAACTTGGCACCTGGCACTTGGCACGATTTACAAAAATCCTCTTCAGCTTCGTTACACCGATTGTTCGGGTGGGAAGGGAGCGTCCACTTGAGTTCGACGACGCCCCTGCGTTGCCGGAAGACCTTCGTCCCGCAAATGCTTCCAGTAGATTTGACGAGATAAAGACTGAGAATTTCACAAGATTTATTATCGGGGCATTCTTTGCCACGGGAAAACTTTCTCATCGCATGCTTATTCTATCGGCGCTTCGCATTGCCGTGGCAGTATCGACGCCGATTCTTTTAAAGAACATTCTTGAGCAAATCCCAAACCTTCATCAGCATAGCGTGATTCCAATTGGGATTCTGCTGCTTGCCATTGCACTCGGTTTTCTCGGAATGTCCGGCGCAGTAATCATGCAGCATTTTTTCTCCTATGCACTGTCGGGCTTTGCAGTAATCGTCAACGGCATGAACAGACGCGTAGTCACGCATGCCCTACGGCTTCGCCATTCATCGCGCTCAGCAATGCATACGGGAGATCTCGTTAATCACCTATCGAGTGACAGCGATGCGATTGCCGAGGGCGCATTTTTTTTGCCCGAGTTTTTTTCCGGTGCGCTGGAAACAATGCTGGTGATATCGGTTCTGTTTATCTATCTCGGATGGGCTGCCGTAGCCGCAATTGCAACATTGATGCTGCTCTCTCCGCTCACCGTATTCGTGGCAAATCGGTACCGGAAATTGGATCATCACATTATGGAATTGCGCGATGAGAGAGTGACGTTGATGTCGCAGATCCTCCAGGGCATCCGTGTTGTGAAGTTTCAAGCATGGGAATCAAGCTCTCACGCAGAAGTGTCCGATGTTCGGCGTCGGGAAATTTCGACGCGCGTCCGCATCGTGCTCACCGATGCCTTGAGTACAATTTTGTTCATCAGCACAACCACGATTGTAGCCTTTGCAGGGTTTTTAGCATATGTTCTGTTAGGCGGAACGCTCACAGCGCCCATTGTGTTTGCATGCATTGCTCTCTTTGCAATGCTCGAAGAACCGTTTGGTATGGTATCGCATCTCCTGGCAAACCTTCAGCATGCACGAGTTGCAACAAGACGTCTGCATACGTTCTTCAACGTGGGAATTCGGCCAATCGACACCCGTCCGCTTAGCCCTGCTGCACAATCAATCGGCGTTTACGCTCATGAGGTGTTGCTGCAGTATCCGCATGCACCTGCGCCTTCCTTGCACAACATTTCCCTGATGATCGACCCTGGTATGTCGGTTGCCATTATCGGTCCGGTAGGGTCGGGTAAAAGTTCGCTGCTGAGATCTCTTGCAGGTCTGCACCAGATAACAAACGGTACAATCGACTATTTAGGCATTGAACCAGACAACAGACCAAGAACCGCTTACGCTCCGCAGGAAGCGTTTATTCTCAATGCATCATTGCGTGATAACATCACGTTTGGATCGGAAGAGGAAACCGGCGACATCGTTGACATCATCTCCGACTGCGCTTTGGTTACCGATATTCATCAGATGCCTGCCGGCATTGAAACAGAGATCGGCGAAAGAGGAGTGAATCTTAGCGGCGGTCAGAAGCAGCGTCTTTCACTTGCCCGTGCAGCATACCATAAACCAGGCATTGTTTTTTTAGACGATCCACTCTCAGCAGTCGATATTCATACGGAAGATTTACTTGTCGAACGCTTATTGTTCGGACGTTGGAAAAACATCACACGCGTTGTCGTTACGCACAGGCTGGCTCATCTTAACCAGTTCGATCGCATTATCGTGATGGATAACGGACACATTCAGGCCGTCGGGAATTATAAAGAAGTTTCGCATCTCATAGCCGGCGCTAAAACACATTTTACAGACTCTTTGCACGAGTCAGCTCTACGGGGCGAGGCAATGTTGGATGGGTCGCATATTATCCTCCCAACATCCGAGCCCGGCTTGTCTGATGAAGTTTCGAGAATCACCGAGGACGAAGACAGGGATATCGGTGCCGTCCGCATGGAAGTGTACTGGCATTACGTAAGGGCAATGGTAACCACGCATCCGGTGTTGGCTCCGCTGATATTTTTTGGGCTGATTAGTACCGCAGCACTCATCACTCTCCTGCCGATTCTGCAGACATCATGGATGGGGTATTGGACCGACACCGTCGGCGCCACTGCTCCAATCGTCATGAGCGGGATCAAGGGATTTTGGCAGACGGTAGTTCAATGGTTTAGTATTGATGTGACGAATCCGATAACTGCAATTGCTATCTATGGTGTGCTGGGAACTCTAGTGCTGACGGGTTGGTTATTCGAACGACTTTTATGGTTGTATCGAAGCGCGGCAGCAGCTCAAACAATTCACGATAGCGCTCTTGCCGGCGTACTGGGCGCCCCTTTACGCTTTTTTGACAGCACTCCAATGGGACGTATTCTCAATCGGTTTGCCCGCGATATGGAAGGCATCGACGATCATCTGTCGTGGAACTTTGAACAATCGTTTAAATCGTTATCGCAGACCATTGGCTCGCTCCTTCTCATCGTCATGGTCCTCCCCATCATCCTGCTAGTTCTTGTACCTGTTCTCTTTATTTATAATAAACTTCAACGGGATTATCGAACTGCCGCACGAGAAGCAAAACGATTGGAATCGATTGCACGATCGCCTCGTTATGCCCATTTCAAAGAAATGGTAACTGGTCTTGACGTTATCCACGGTTTTGCTCGCGAACAATTCTTCATCGACACATTTCATACTATCCTCTCAAACTATCAGCGTGCATTCTGGTGCAGCATTCTCCTGAATCGCTGGTTTTCGGTGCGCGTGCCAATTGTCAGCGGATTTATTGCAGTTGTCACCAGCATAGGAATCATCATACTGGCGTTTCAGGGCAGCATCACATCTGGAATGGCAGGTGTTGTGCTAACCTATGCTTTAAGTTTTTGGTGGAACTTAAACTGGACGATCAGAGCATTCAGTGAAGTTGAAAGCAGAATGACTTCGGTGGAACGTTTGAGACGATATGGTTCGATTCAACCCGAACCTCGCATTTCAAAACAACCACAACTTGGTACAACTCAAGTATGGCCATCAGAGGGTAAAATCGAAGTTAAAAATTTATGTGTACGGTACGCAGATCACCTGCCCCTTGTGCTGAATAACGTTTCATTTCGTGTGCCTGCCCGTTCAAAAGTTGGCATCATTGGAAGAACTGGTTCGGGTAAGAGCACACTGTTTCAAACTTTTTTTAGATTCATCGAACCTGCTTCCGGTTCGATCCTCATTGATGGTGTAGACATCTGCACGATTCCCCTGCAGCGACTGCGAAGCAGTCTGGCAATTATACCTCAGGATCCAACTCTGTTCATTGGAACCGTGCGAACCAATCTCGACAGGTTCAATCGCTGCAGCGACGAAGAGATTTGGACGGCACTCAGAAGAGTTCAGTTGTTTGATGTGATAGACCGGCTTCCCATGCGTCTCACAGAACATGTGATGGAAGGGGGCTTGAACTTTTCTCAAGGTCAGCGACAGTTGTTGTGTATGGCACGTGCGATATTATCTGATGCACGCGTAATCGTTCTGGACGAGGCAACAGCATCTGTCGATGTTGAAACGGATGCGCTTATTCAAAACACAATACGAGAAGAATTCTCCGATGTAACTGTGCTCATAATTGCTCACCGACTCGATACTGTTATGGATGCTGATATGATTGTTGAACTACGCGATGGCAGAATTGTTGCAACAACACCGTAAACTTATTTGATTGCCTTGTTAGTTGTATGGATGGAGTGCAACTACTGTATCAATAGCTTCGTCGTGCAAATAACATTTGAGTTTGACATGCCCAGGACGATCTTCAGACCAGGCGACAAAGTCACGGAAATAGGATTAGAAGCCATTGGAACACTCGACCACCATATCAAACTGCCATCGATGTTGCGGACTTCTATGTTACTTATGCTCGACGGAACAACATTACTTATGAGGATTCCACTTGGACTCGATGTTGGTATTTCCTCAAGGTCGCAACTTCCCGCGCCTCCACCTCCACAATGATTATTCGCTTCGACGCTGTCACTATATGCTGTAAACTGTGAGCTGTTCAGTTTATACCCTGATAACATCTTTCGAATTCCGTCCTCCCGGATGAAAGGATACGGAGCCGCACCAAACGCCCAGGCGTTAATTCTGATGTATGCAGATGTTGTATCCTCTACAGTGCTTGGAACAACACTGCGAACACGCGCACCCATGGGATACCAGGAATTAATGCAGGGTTTCTTGTCATCAGTTGTTGTTTCAATTGCAAAGCTATCCAGCAACAGCAAACGTGTCCCGCTGCCACTATCAACAAGCTCAACCGAGTAGCCAATCTCATTGTTGTTTACATACCTGCTAAATGAAAGAGCCGATGAATATCGGTCAATCCACGAAAGTCCGCGAAAGAACTGCAAAGTATCGTTCCCAATTACCGGAAACGTTCTCGTTGTAGACCTGTTGCGCATTTCCGAAGCAGTCCAGTCCTCTGAAGGACTGTCTGTCGCTGTGTCGTAGTTGATTACTCGTTTGAAGCACCAATTCGATAAGTACAGGTGCTTCCAGTTTAACATGAATTCGGAAAAGAACCATGTGCTGTAGGACGAATCTGCTTCGTACGAAAATGTAAAGTATGGTGCAAAGATTTCCGGAGGCATAAACGTAGTATCACCGTCTGTCCTGAATGCAGCCCATGCATATCCGGAATCGGAAGAAATCGCTTGTAAAAGGGAATCGCACTGTCCGTACCCGGTTTTCGCTGCGAATAGCAACAAACAGAAAAAAAGAGCGAGCGTACGACTGAACATAAATCGATGCCTTTCCAGGATCAACCGACGTTGTCTAAACAACGTAATCATAAATCCAATAAAATCCTAAAAAAAAATAATTAACGGAGCGGCCAATTTCTTTGGCTACCAAATATTCACTTCCGGTTCCAAAGTAATTCCAAATTTATCCGAGACAGATTTCCTAATCTTATTACTCAGGTTTACGATATCGGATCCATGGGCATCTCCGAGGTTGACAAGTACTAATGCTTGCTTCTCATGCACACCTGCATGCGCATCCTTAAACCCTTTCCATCCGCTTCTGTCAATCAACCATGCCGCTGGTACTTTAACAGTCTCATTGTTTTGCGGATACGAAGGAACGTCGGCATAATCCGATTGCAGCTGCCGGAACTGCTCCATAGAAATAACCGGATTTTTAAAAAAAGATCCTGCATTTCCTATTTCCCTGGGGTCAGGAAGTTTACGCCTTCGTATTCTAATCACGGCGTCAAATACATCTCTAATCGTTGGTACCGATGACTTTGTTGTATCATCCAAGTGAGACGTAGCTGACATTTCCTCCGCCAGATCCTTGTACGAGGTGTGAACTGAATGAGGTGGTTTCGATAGGCGATATGTTACCGAAGTAATTACTAAAGTATTTGATAATTCATGTTTAAAAATGCTGTTTCTGTATTCAAACCCGCATTGTTCATTTGTAATAGTAATAGGCTGCAAAGAATCTCTTTCGATAGCGCGCAGCCTAACAAAGCAGCTCTTCTGTTCTACACCGTATGCACCGATGTTCTGTATCGGTGCTGCCCCAACCGTGCCGGGAATGTATGCAAGGTTCTCCAAACCTCCCCAATCATTATCAATAAACCAAGATACAGTTTCATGCCAGTTCTCTCCAGCTTTGAGCGTAACGTCGACGTGATTATCAGAGGTCTCAACCTCTCGGCCTTTCATTGCAATTCGAATAACGGGGAATTCAACATGATCCGTCATCAAAATGTTTGAACCTCCGCCAAGTATTCTGGCGTTCGGATACTCGCGCAGTGTGTGAATCAACTCCTCCTCAGATTCAACAGTAATCAGCAGCGGTGTAAAACCATGCACTCGAAATGTGGTGTATGGTGCCAGATCAACTTCACGCTCGGTTTTCACATTTAGCGTTGTTGGAGTGATTCAATCTTTGGGACCAAGCATGTCTTCTGGTCTTACCCACTTGTCAAATTCTTCCGTTGTCAGATACCCAAGTTCAACAGCGCTTTCGCGGAGAGTAATGCCTTTCTTGTGCGCATTCTTTGCAATCGAGGCAGACTTATCGTAGCCAATGTGCGTATTCAATGCGGTTACCAGCATCAATGAGTTGCGGTTGTAATATTCAAGCCGTTCTCTGTTTGGTTCTATGCCCTTGGCGCAATGTTCATTGAACATTGTGCACGTATCGGAAAGTAATCGAATGCTATGAAGGACATTTTTTATGATAAGGGGCTTGAACACGTTGAGCTCAAAGTTTCCCGATGCACCACCAATATTTACTGCCACATCATTACCCATCACCTGTGCGGCCACCATCGTCATGGCCTCACTCTGTGTGGGATTAACCTTCCCAGGCATTATCGACGATCCAGGCTCATTCTCGGGAATGAAAATTTCACCGAGGCCACACCTGGGTCCGGATGCCATCCACCGAATATCGTTGGCAATCTTCATCAGCGATGCTGCCAGAGTTTTAAGTGCACCGTGAAGAAAGACAAGAGCATCGTGAGAAGCGAGCGCCTCGAATTTGTTCGGCGCTGTAATGAAAGGCAAACCCGTTAGCGATGCGATCTGTTGCGCCGAACGCATTGCAAACTCTGGATGAGTATTCAATCCTGTGCCAACAGCCGTGCCGCCCAATGCAAGTTCATAAACGCCTTGCATAGCTGAATCAATTCTGCGCAGACAGTTGGACAGTTGTTGGCTGTAGCCGGAGAACTCCTGTCCAAGAGTAACAGGCGTTGCGTCCATAAGATGAGTTCTGCCGCTTTTTATGATGGATGCAAATTCTTCAGCCTTTCCCGAAAGCGTATCGCGTAACTTTCTAACTGCCGGCATTAACTTTTCGCTAACACTCGCTGCGGCAGCAATGTGCATTGCAGTGGGAAATGTATCGTTCGATGATTGTGATTTGTTGACGTCATCATTAGGATGAATCGGCGATTTGCTTCCCAACACGCCGCCGCTGATCTCTATGGCTCTGTTGGAAATTACCTCATTGACGTTCATGTTGGTCTGAGTACCCGATCCCGTTTGCCAAACCGACAACGGAAAGTGGTCGCTCAGCTTGCCCCCTATCACCTCATCGCATGCCTGAACGATAAGATTCATCTTATCTTTTGCAAGTATTCCCAAATCTGCATTGACAATAGCTGCAGCTTTTTTGAGAACAGCCATGGCTGAAATCACTTCGACAGGAATACGGTCGTCGCCGATATTAAAATGAATTAGAGAGCGAGCGGTTTGTGCTCCGTAATAGGACGTTGATGGAACACTTATTTCTCCCATCGTATCGCGTTCAACACGAGTTTTCATACGATTAAAATAAATACTCCGCACTATGTGATGGCTATCACTTAGTGCGGAGATCCAAATTATACTCTCGGACGCCCGTTTACGGATGCCAGCCATTAGAGCTTGGAAGCTCTAAATGCTGTGCGCAATTGATTGTCGATCAAGATTTTATTTGCCGGTAGCCGCGGGTCAAGGAGGTATCCTTCAGCAGAAAACGCAGTGAGGGAATTGAACTGCAATTCAATATTTGCCATGCCAGCATCATTGACAACGATAGCATTATCAAAAGGCAGCGTAAGGTTTGCTGTGATGTCGGTGTAATAAGCAAATGGTATCGAATCGTTCAGCAACCCCTGAATTACAACGCTATACCGTTCGGGTGTTGCAAATACGCTAAATGCCGTATCACCTGCATATACTGACAACTCGTTGGGCTGAAACCGATGTAGTTCAAACTTTACCGCGTCGTATTGGTTCGTCGTCAGTTGCGCCCGAGCCAATAATGATGGTGATGAATCATAGCCTCTCAGCACAATCGGACCTGCGATGACTAGCCTGTTGTCTTCTGCGTCTGGTTGCCCTTCTACGTGCAGCATCAAACGCGATATTAAAACGCGTGTACTGGTAACGCGGATTGATTGAATTGCTAGATCAGATCCTGCCAGATTTGTGGCACTTCGAAATGTCTGACTCGTGTTGTATTGATTGTATGTTCTTGAGTAGACCGACACATTGCTATATGAGGGAGCTGTGCCTTCAATCATACATGAACTTATTGTCATTATGACTGTCGCTGCAGCCAATATCAACTTGAGTGTTTTCATAATAGATCACTCAGAAAATGAAACAAACACAATGCATATACAGGAACTGCAATATTCAAGTTCCAGATACTACTCAATCATTGTTGAATTAGGCTACCTGATAAACGCAACAATTCTGTTGCTGCAAAACGTCGCTCATATTTGAGCTGAACTGCTCGCTCTCCAACTTCGAGTAGGGTGAGCAATGTCTGTCGAACCTCCATTGGAGTAACACTTCCAACGCGCAGATTTTCCAATGCAACATTGGCATTGCTTTGTGCGGCATCATCGAAGGCATGTGCACCCTGCCATGCCAATATTCTTTATGCAGAAAGAAAAAAAAATTCAGGAGATTTGAGATATTGACGACAAGTCGTGTCGTATGACCTCTAATATTTAAACTCTGCTAAAATCCGAAATCAATCCTTCTGCAAGGCAAACACCATGGACATCATCATCATCATCTTTCTAGCGGCTTTTGCAGCTTTCGCTATCGGTCTCTTTGTTGGGCATAGACGTGCAGCCAAATCTGTCGACGAAAAGGACGCACAAATCATGACGTTATCCGCGAATCTGGCTGCATCATTAAAGGAGGTAGATATCGTTCGCGAGTCGATTGCCAAGCTTGAGTCAGAACGGTCGTCCATGCGCGACGAAATGGAGAAGGCTTTCACGGATATATCAAACCGTGGCTGGGTTGAACAAAGTAAAGTTTTAGGCGAACAGCAGAAAACAGTATTGGACGAGGTTCTCAAGCCCTTCAAGGAACGGGTGAAGGAATTTCAAGACAGAGTTGAACGGAGCCAAGGTGATGCCCTGTCTCAGCATACATTACTTATGGAGAAAATCCGCCAGCTCACAGACCTGAATAGTCAGGTATCGATGGAAGCAAACAACCTTACCAAAGCGCTCAAGGGCGACTCCAAGCAGCAGGGAGACTGGGGTGAAATTATTCTCGAACGGGTTCTCGAAGCCAGCGGGCTAACAGAGCCCGAGAACTATGAAACTCAATACACTTCAAAGAATGAGGATGGCGTCGAAATTCGACCCGATGTGATCGTCCACCTTCCAGACAACAAGAACATCATTATCGATTCAAAGGTATCACTAACTGCATACGAACAGTATTCATCCTCCGAAGATGGGAGTGCAGAGCGCGTTGAAGCAATGAAGCGTCATATCGCATCTGTCAACAACCACATAAAGTCGCTAAGTGAGAAGAAGTACGAAACTGCTCAAGGCATGATTGCTCCCGACTTTGTCTTACTATTTATCGCAGTTGAACCCGTCTTCTCGATCACTTTACGTGAAGATCCCAATCTCTTTAACAATGCCTGGAGCAAAAAGATAATAATTGTGAGTCCATCAACGCTGCTTGCAACTCTAAAGACTATTGCCAGCATGTGGAAGATCGAAATGCAGAATAAAAACGCAATAGAGATTGCCCGACAAGCAGGCAATCTCTATGACAAATTCGTCGGATTCACCCAAGATCTTTCTGCCGTTGGGGAATACCTTGAAAAGGCACGCAAGTCACATATCGATGCAACGAAGAAGCTCTCAACCGGTTCGGGGAACCTCGTAGGAAAAGTCGAACAACTTAAGAAACTGGGTGTTAAAGCCTCAAAGCAACTTCCGTCTGCTTTAATTGACGAAGGTGAGGAAACTGAGCATGGTACAGATGTTGTGTGACGCCAAGCCCCATTCTCAGAGGCAAAGTATTGCTCTCCGCACATACACGAACCGACGAAATCAAGTCCCGGATACTACTCAATCATTGTTGAATCAGGTTACCGGACAACCGTAACAATTCTGTTGCTGCAAGACGTCGCTCATATTCGAGCTGAGCTACGCGCTCTCCAACTTCGAGTAGGGTAAGGAATGTCTGTCTAACTTCCAGTGGCGTAACGCTTCCAACGCGCAGTTTTTCCAATGCAACATTGGCATTGCTTTGTGCGGCATCATACGATGAACGCTCTATTTCAACCAACTGTGCAGCCAGTTCAAACTGCCGATATGTTCTGTCGACGCGGCCTGCAATTTCGCTGCGAAGCGCGTCTATACTAATTTTATTTTTTTGTTCTTGGATAAGAGCCGCCTCTCTGGCAAGCTTGTCTGATGTACCGTTAAAAATATTCCATTGCAATGCAGATCCAACCAACCATGTGTTCGCCTGATTTACGAGAAAAAATCCCGCCTCCGAGGTTGACCTATTGAATGTGTACCCTGCTCTGATATCGATAATTGGAAATATTGTCGACGCCAGTTCCCTCACATGCGCCGATGCGCCATCGAGTCCTCGCATTGCGGCAAGCAGGTCGGGATTATTTTTATCTACGCTTTCAAGCAGAGTGGCACGCGTGGGAACGTCCATAACGGAATTCACAGTATCAGCAACCGTTAATCCCGATGGATAATATCCAAGAATTGTTTGCAATGCACTTGAGGCATTTTTCTCATCCGACTGTATACGAATTGCCAGTGCCTTCTGACTGTTAAAATCTATCATAGCCTGTGCACTTTCGACACCGGACGCAATTCCTACTTCGTGACGCTGCTTTTCAAGCCGGTATCGCTCCTCTGCCAAAGCCAGTGCGCTGTCTACGGTTACGCGGAATGTCTGAATAGCTACCAATGCATTAAATGCTGTTATAACATCTGCGACAACCGTATTCATTTCAGCGCGGACACGCTGAAGCCCTGCTGCCCTCAATGCACCCGCTTTGTCGGCACTTGCGAACATTTTCATGCCGTCAAATACCGTCCACTCCATTGTTGCATTGGCATTGACGTTTGTGCCGCTTGCAGACGGACGCGTGATTGTTCTTCCATCTGCGAAGTTTTGAACGATGTCTGTACTCGACACGGAAGCGCCTGCCGTTACGTCGAAAGTGGGCAGAAAGCCAACAACGGCCGTTTTCCCGGCATTCTCAGCAAGCAAAGAGTCCTGAACTGACTGCTGAATTTGAAAATTCCGCTGAAGAGCGATGCTAATTGCCTCCCGTAATGTTATGCGGCTCGGTGCATTCTGTTGAGTTGGCTGTTGCGCCGATATTTGGAGAGCAGGTATCATTATCACTAAAACGATTATTGCTTTTGCAACGATGCTACGTCGCTTCAGTTTCGATAGAAGAATATAAACACTCGGAATTACAAAGAGAGTCAGAAATGTTGCCAGCAATACACCACCTACAACAACAACTCCAAGTCCCGTTCTGCTGCCCGACGAGGCCCCGAGAGACAACGCAATCGGGAGTGCACCCAACATTGCCGAAAGCGACGTCATCAAAATCGGTCTGAATCTGGTAACGGCTGCTTTCGATGCAGCTTCAACAGTTGTATGGCCCTGTTCACCTAGTTTGTTGGCAAACTCAACAATCAGAATTCCGTTTTTTGTAACTAATCCAATTAATACAATTGCGCCGATTTCAGAAAATATGTTCAGTGTCTGTCCTGCGATCCAAAGCGATATAACTCCACCGGACAATGCCAGCGGCACAGTAAGCATGATGGTCAGTGGATCCACAAAGCTTTCGAACTGCGCAGCCAGGACGAGATATACAAAGGCAAGTGCAAGGAGGAATGCATAGAGCAGACTCGAAGAACTTTCGGCAAAATCGCGCGAAGCGCCAGAAAGCGTTGTGGAGTATCGCTCGTCCAAAACATTTGATGCAATAGCATCCATTGATTTGATTCCGTCGCCAATAGTTGCTCCGGGAGCAAGCCCTGCTGAAACAGTAGCTGCAACATTTCTGTTGTACCTGAACAGCGCGGGCGGTGTGCTGCGCTCAGTTAGTGTAACGAAATTCACAAGCGGGACAATGGTGCCTTCCGACGTGCGCACACCAAGATCTAACAACCGATCTGGCGTACTGCGATCAGCCCGCTCTATGTCTCCAATTACCTGGTACTGCTTGCCTTCGCGTGTGAAGTACCCATACCGTTGTCCAGCGAAACCTGCCTGCAATACGTCGGCAATATCAGCCACGCTAACACCTAGTTCCCTTGCTCGTGTTCTATCAATTGAAATCGTAACCTCTGGTTTAGTGAATTTCAGATTTACATCAATAACCGTGAATGTCGGGTCCTGCTCAGCCCGATCAATAAATTTTGGTAATATCTCTCTCAATTCGTCGAGTGTTGATGCAAGAATTACGTATTGAACTGGCAAGCCGGAACGTTGTCCCGTCGATATTGTCTGCTCCTGGATCACAACTGTGCGGGCTTCTGTTGCATCGCGAAACATAGCTCCAAGAACATCGGCGATCTGCATCTGCGAACGACTACGCTCTTCGGGGTCGACAAGAATTGTTCTGGAAAAGCCCGTGTTGTTGCCCCCTCCGAAAAAGGACGGCGACGTAACCGTGAGAATAAATCGAGCTTCCGGAGCTGCCCTCGATACACGTGCCTGAAGCGAGTCCATGTACACATCCATGCGGTCGAACGTTGTGCCCTCGGGTGATGTAACACTGAACGTAAGCACACTTCTGTCTTCGAGCGGTGCAAGTTCTGTTTTTAGTCTGGCGCCAACCAGCACGATAACAATTACTGATGCAATCATTATTGAGGGGGCAAGCCAGGTTCGTGATAGCATGCTGTTTAACATGCTCTCGTACTTTTTGTTCAACCATTGAAAAAACGGTTCAGTAGATCGCATGAGCCAGTTCTCATGACCGTGAACACGGTGCAAGAGACGCGAACTCATCATTGGCGTAAGCGTAAGTGAGACAAATGCGCTCACAAGAACTGTGCACGCAACAACAAGTCCGAATTCCCTGAACAGCCTGCCTGTAAGACCCGGAAGAAAAATGATGGGAATAAAAACAATTGCCAGCGTAAGAGTGGTTGAAACAATTGCAAAGTAAATTTCAGTGGAACCTTTCTCTCCAGCCTCTCGTGGCGTCTCACCCAGTTCAATCCTTCGAAAGATGTTTTCCATCACTACAATTGCGTCGTCTACCACTAAGCCCGTTGCAAGAACAATACCCAGAAGAGTAAGGATGTTGATGGAAAAACCACTGATCCACATGAAGAAAAAACCGCTGACGAGTGAGACGGGGATGGCTATGACGGGAATGAGAGTTGCACGCCATGACCTGAGAAAGATAAAAATGATGAGAACCACAAGACTAAAGGCGATAGCAAGTGTCTCCTCGACTTCCCGAATGGCCCTGCGTATAAATGTCGTGTTATCGAAGGCGATATCAAGTACAACATCCTTTGGTGTAAACTTTTTTAATATATCATATCGTCTATAAAACTCATCGGCAATTTCAACTTGGTTTGCGCCAGGCTGAGGAGAAATTGCCAAGCCGATCATTTGAATGCCATTGCGCTTCAGAATAGTTCGCTCATTTTCAGCGCCTAGATATACGCGCGCAACATCCTTGATTCTTACCGTAACGCCTGCTGACGAACGGAGGATCACGTTTGCAAATTCTTCGACCGTAGTGAGCCTTCCCAGCGTTCTCAACGTAAGCTCTGTCGAAACTCCTTCGAGTCTGCCGGCAGGCAGCTCGATGTTTTCCCTTGAAAGTATCGTTCGAATATCTGATGTTGTTAGCCCGTATGCCGAAAGTCTATCCGGGTCCAATACTATACGCATTGAATATTTGCGCTCGCCCCAAATGGTAATTGCACCAACGCCGGGAATTGTTTGCAAACGTTCTTTTAAGACATTGGAACCAAATGCACTCAGGTCGTTTAGCCTTCGCTTGGTGCTTTGTACAGTCATTACAAGAATTGCCTGACTGTTAGCGTCTGCTTTCGCAACCACGGGTGGATCGACATCGGGCGGCAGCAGACGCTTAGCACGTTCCACGCGGTCGCGCACATCATTTGCCGCAGTTTCTAAATCTTCGCCAAGTTCGAACTCAACTGTTATTTGAGAGCGTCCGTCGCTGGACTGCGACGTCAGTGACCGTATGCCGGCAATGCCATTGATGCTTTCTTCGAGTGGCTCAGTTATCTGCGATTCAACAACGTCTGCATTGGCGCCGGTATAGGTGGTGGTGACGGTAATGTTGGGCGGGTCTACATCGGGGAACTGCCTGACTCCGAGGAACAGAAATCCGACAACGCCCAGCAGGACAATGAGAATGCTGATAACAATGCTGAGAACGGGCCGACGGATTGTCAATATACTTAGATTCATTGCAGTCTCACGTGTACTGGCAAACCGTCCTTGAGAATCAACAGTCCAGAAGTGGCTACAGTATCGCCTGCTTTCACACCTTTTAATAATCTTACAAACGATTCATCTCTTCCCCCCATTTCAACTTCAGTAACAGAGGCACGATTTCCGTTCAACACAAACACCGACGTTCCACTCATCCCAGGTTGAATAGCTTCACTAGGCACAAGTAGTGCGTCATCCACAGACGTGAGCTGCATTGTTACTTCTGCAAACATGCCTGGTCGCAAAAATGAATTGAATTGAATCCCTTTCAGCACGTTTGCTCTAACCCTAAGCGACCTGGTTTCTTTTTCGAGTACAGGATCAAGTGCATATACCTTTGCCAGGAATGAATCGCTTCCCATCCTGTCCTTAACACGAAATGTTGTAATGGTGCCCACGCCAAAGCCCCTTACAAACCTCTCTGGAGCGCTGAATTCAAGTTTCAGCGTGCTCACGTCAGCCAGCGTTGTTATCAGTGTTTGCGACGAGATTACTGCACCCACGCTAATATTTCTCAGCCCAACCATTCCGGAAAAGGGAGCGCGTATTCGAGTTCTGCTTATTTGAGTCTCGAGCTCAGTAATCTCTGCTTCGCGAATCGAAACCTGTGCCTGTGCCGCTTCGAAATCTTCGGCACTCACTCCATCGATTTTCTTTAGCTGCTCTTGTCTGCCAAATCGGTTCTTGTCGAGAATCAGTTGTGCCTTTGTGCGCGACAACCGTGCCCTCAGCTCGGCATCGTCGAGTGTAACAAGTACCTGACCCTTCTTGACGTAGGATCCTTCAGAAAAATTAATATCTGTAACCCTCCCATTAACCTCACTTCGGACATCCACTTGCTCAGCCGCAAGAATGCTTCCGGTAAGTGTCAACGATTCCTTAAAGGGGCGAGGGACAAGCACAACAGCATTGACTGTTGGAGTGGCCCTCTTTCCGGCATTCATCGCTTTGTTAGCAGGAGTTGGAGAGCGCAGCGTTACCCATGCAACGATTCCTATTGCAACAACTGCAATTCCAATAACGATTCTCAAAACATGTTTCGACATCATTCAATCAAGTGTCTAATGTGATCATGCAGCAAAATTGCTTACATCTGACTTCTAACAACATCGCAGGTCAAATTCCATGTCAATGAAATCTAGAAGGAACTTCAAGAGTTTTCCCACATTGGCAGTGGCTTTCATGCTCAATCCGGGCAAGGTCTTGTTTAGTCGATCACACGGTTACGATGCAGTTGAAAGGCAATTGTAAAAAACGAACTTCTGTAAGATGGGCTTCGTTATCGGGAATGCTCCGTTCGCCGTGCTATTTTTGTTGTTCTGTACCACACTAACATCCAGTTCCTATGCCGCAGCACGGCCTCTATAAAGACGAATTTCAATACCGACATAACAGTCCAGACCAACACGAAATCGACTCAATGCTGCATGCTGTAGGTGCAGCATCGCTCGATCAATTAATAGAGCAGACGATTCCTGCCCAAATACGCCTCAAGAGCAATTTGCAACTGCCTCCAGCTCTGACTGAGGCTGAAATGTTGTCGGAGTTGCGTTCAATCTCATCCGGAAACAAAGTGATGAAGTCGTTTATCGGACTTGGGTATTCCGATACATTTACTCCATCGGTTGTTCTCCGGAATGTTCTCGAAAATCCAGGTTGGTATACGCAGTACACTCCCTACCAGGCAGAAATTTCGCAGGGTCGGCTTGAATCATTGCTGAATTATCAGACAATGATTGTAGATCTCACAAAGCTTGAGATTACCAATGCATCGCTGCTCGACGAAGCAACAGCGGCTGCAGAAGCAATGCATTTAATGTATGCGGCCCGATCCGGTAGGGCCAAGGACTCGGATATTTTCTTTGTCGACGACAATGTATTCCCTCAGACTCTTGATGTTCTGTACACTCGCGCTCAGCCACTTGGAATTACAATCGTCACCGGAAACGTGTTGGAATTTGTATTTGATCAACAAGTGTTTGGTGTCTTTATTCAGTATCCGGCGGGTAATGGCGAAATACATCACTTCGAAGCATTGTGTGATCGTGCTCATCAATCTGACGCTTTAGTATGCGCAGCAACAGATCTGCTGGCACTTACACTTCTTACTCCTCCCGGGGAATGGGGCGCCGATGTGGCAGTTGGTAATTCGCAGCGCTTTGGTGTTCCACTTGGATATGGTGGACCGCATGCAGCTTTCATTTCAACAAAGGAGCAATACAAGCGCCTAATGCCTGGGCGCATCATTGGCGTTAGTGTAGATGCACAGGGCAACACTGCCTATAGAATGGCTCTGCAAACAAGAGAGCAGCATATCCGCCGAGATAAGGCAACAAGTAATATCTGCACAGCCCAGGCACTGCTTGCAAACGTTGCAGCCATGTACGCTGTTTATCATGGTCCTGTGGGTTTGAAAGGAATTGCCGAGCGCGTGCACACCCTGACGTGCGCCTTGGCCGATGGTTTATCGCATATTGGTGTTGAAATAGAAAATGCTTCATGGTTCGATACACTTTCCGTGCATGCCGATGCGGCAACCATAGTTCCGCTCGCCGAACAGGCGCAGATGAATTTCCGCATCATTGATGGAGCACATGTTGGAATTTCGCTCGATGAAACTTCGACACCGATTGATGTTATAAATATTCTTAACGTTTTCGCTACCGCTCTTGGCAATCCTGTTCCATCATCAATCGATGACTTGATCGGCAATGCACGATCTTCAATTGCTGAAACACTGCGCCGTACAAGCCCCTTTCTAACACATCCTGTCTTCAACTCGCATCACAGTGAACACGAAATGCTGAGGTATATAAAACGACTCGAAAACAAGGATCTTTCGCTCGTCCATTCAATGATTCCCTTGGGATCGTGCACGATGAAGCTGAACGCAACCACGGAGATGATCCCAATTTCCTGGCCTGAATTCAACAGAATTCACCCTTTTGCTCCAGCTCTGCAGGCACAAGGGTACAGCACAATTTTCCGTGAACTTGAATCGTGGCTATGTGAAATCACGGGTTTCGATGCAGTATCGCTGCAGCCTAACGCGGGTGCACAGGGGGAATATGCAGGTCTGCTGGTAATCCGCGGGTTTCACGCATCAAGGGGCGAGGGATATCGCAACGTTGCCCTTATCCCGTCGAGTGCCCATGGCACCAATCCCGCATCGGCAGTTATGGCAGGAATGAAGGTAGTTGTTGTCAAGGCAACTCCAGACGGACACATCGACGTCGGCGACCTGCGCACAAAGGCAGAGCAACATGCAAACAATCTTGCATGTCTGATGGTAACCTATCCGAGCACACACGGAGTGTACGAAGAATCCATCCAGGAAATCTGCGACATCGTGCATAAGCATGGCGGCAGGGTGTATATGGATGGCGCTAACATGAATGCACAAGTTGGACTTACATCACCTCAAACTATCGGCGCCGATGTTTGCCATCTCAACCTTCATAAAACATTCTGCATACCGCACGGCGGCGGCGGACCGGGAATGGGACCTATATGCGTTACGTTGGAGCTGAAACCCTTTTTACCCGGCCATCTTGTAACCAATGAAATAAATATATTTACTGAAGGGAGTCGGGCAAATACACATTCGGGAGCAGTATCTGCTGCTCCGTGGGGTTCTGCATCGATTCTACTCATCTCGCATGCCTACATCAGGATGATGGGAAGTGAAGGGCTTACCCAGGCATCGAAGGTTGCAATCCTAAACGCCAATTACATTAAAGCGCGATTGGAAGAACACTTCGACATCTTGTTTGTTGGCAAGAATGGCCGCGTTGCCCACGAAATGATCGTGGATCTGCGTGAGTTCAAGCAGCGCGGCGGCATCGAGGCCGAAGATGTTGCAAAGAGGCTGATGGATTATGGATTCCATGCGCCAACGCTATCGTTCCCTGTGCCAGGAACAATAATGATTGAACCAACGGAGAGTGAGAGCAAGGACGAACTTGATCGGTTTTGTCAGGCGTTACTCTCAATCAGACAAGAACTAGAAGCCGTGTGTACAGGAAGCGCCGATCCGAAAGACAACGTTCTCAAGAATTCTCCCCACACGCAACTCGAGGCAACGTCCGACACCTGGAATCATCCTTACTCGAGAAGTCAGGCAGTTTTTCCTATCGACTGGGTACGCGATCGAAAATTCTGGCCAAGTGTTGGACGCGTCGATAATGCCTTTGGAGACAGAGTGCTAGTATGTACCTGTCCGCCTATTGAAGAATATGTTTAATTCTCCCGGTCATTGTCCCGGTCATTGTCCCGGCAACATTGATTGTTATACGTACGTATTTTTACACAAATTAGGCAATTTGTAAATTCATATTTATAGACTTATCAATATCTATCTCCTTTAATTTTCAATGTCTTAAGCAAATTACTGAAAATAATACTTGACTACGTGATTGTACGTAAGTAAATTTGCGGTACAGGTCTATGATCACGCAAAATGCTACGTACAATCTATATAGTCGGCCTTCTTGTCTCAGCCACCCTTTCATTGGCTGGACAGACGTGGCAGCGTGCATCGACCCTAACCACAACTAAGGACGCGCGGCTTGTGGCTCGGGGTGGAGGCTTGATTTTATACGATAAATCGGCTGTCTTTCACAGCACTGATTACGGTCGAACGTGGACCGATATGCGCGGTAGATTCCCGAATGGTTTGGCTGTAGCGTGTGTAAACGGCGGCGCAATTCTGGCTATCTCCAACCCCATTGAACATGGCGCCACGCAAGTGTCTGTTACGTTTAATGGTGGAATAAGCTGGGACGACATATCAACGCTGCAGCTATCAGATCAGGAACGCATAGTAGATATTGAACTCTACAACGGTACCTACTTCACTTTCACAGATGAAGGATGGGTGCATATTAGTCAGGATGGGGGATATACCTGGCAGAGTCGTAGAGTGGGAGGCAGTATTGGGGGTATGTTCGATCTTGCCGTAGTTGGGAGCTTGTGGGTGGCATGCGGAACAGAGGGTACGGCATGGTCGGCAAACGATGGCATCACTTGGTTTCCCAGCGTGGCTCCAGTTGAGGTCGGCAGCGGCTTTCGCCAACTGGAAAATGTGCAGGGAAAGATCTTAGGAGGAGGCCTGTTTGGGGCAGCCGAATTCGACCCGCTAACCCGCTCGTGGACCGTCCGTAATAACGGCGTTCCAATGTGGGCTAGCTTACTTGCAAAACCAGTGTCGTTTCTTTCTCGCGACAACGTTCTCTTCGCTGTATTTCAAACATTCGACGGCTACTCATCGGTTCTCCGATGGTCTCCGTCGGGGGCAAAATGGGTTGTTGTCAACTCAGATGGTCTACCCCGCTATAATCAGGCAGGGAGTCATCAGCTTGCAGTATACGAAGACAGACTGTTTATGTATGTTCTGAACGACGACATCAACTTTGTGGGTGTGTACAACGCACGACACAATGCGCCGACTGACGTCGACGAAAGTGATGTTGAACAACAGAACAGCATCGACGTGATGCCTCAGCCTGCATCAAACTTCATGTTAGTACGAACCGGATCGTATAAATCGGTGACCCTTTCTCTCACCGATACTCAGGGTCGAATGGTACATTCGGAAATCGTTTCCGGTGAAGCTAACATCAATGTTGATGACGTGGCTCCAGGTACGTATGTTCTCCGTCTTACCGGAGAAGATACGTTCATCAACCGCCTGGTAGTGGTTCAGCGCTAAGATCGGCGGCCGACCTCAGCCGTCGATCTCGCGCCCCACCGAAACCATTGTATCGTCTGGTTCTTAGAAGGGTTGTAGATTGTACAATCGTTTTAAGTGAAGACATATGCAAAAAATTACACTGCTCCTCGCTCTCTTCGTTATCACAAACAGTGCATTCTCTCAGCGTCCATGGATTAAGAGCGCATGGCCCAATGTTGGTAATGTTCCAAAACTTGCTTTAGCTACTTCAACCCTGGTAGCCTATGATTCTGCCTTGGCTTCTTCGTATAACCATGGTGAAACCTGGCAGATCGAAAGCGAAGTGAAAGGAACCGTTAGAGGTGTTACAGATTTCCCCTTCATGTCTGCAGCGCTTGCATTCACTCAGCAAAATAAAGGCGATACAGTTTATGGTTACTTCACACAGGATGGTACCAATTGGACTGTGTTCGATTCAATTGATATTGGTAATCGTTCGTTTGTGAGCGCTGGCGCCGAAGGATCTAATATCCTGATAGCTACACAATCGAATGTTATTATAAAGGTCGGATTTGCAGGTACAACCGAAATTATTGGCCCTGGAAGTGGACAGAACGTGATTTCTGACATGGTGTCGGTTGCAGAAGGCATTGTGGTCCAAACATGGGAAGGTGGATTTGTCAGTACCGACCAAGGCCAATCGTGGCGAGCTATAACGCGCGATACAAATGTTGGGACGGGATTTGCACTTAATGAGCTTGTTGATGTCGGTGGATCCGTCTATAACACAGGTTCATCTGGTGTCCTAAAATTGGACTTCGCAAACGCATCCTGGAAGCTAGTTGGGAAATGGGATGTAAGCATGGGAGTTCCCGCGACAACCGCCGTTGCAGGAGATTTGACGGTTCTTATTGCCTTCGCCCAAGTTGGCGAACAGAGTCAATTGTTCAGGCTCTCTACATCGGATACTCTTTGGGTTGAAACCGCCTTCCCTTTTCCTGGAGGACCTGCTGGTTTCATTCCGAAATCGCTGATCGTAGACGCCGGATGGGCTGTTACGAATCAGGATCACGACGCATTTGCTGAACATGACAGTTCCGGAATCTATCGATATGATCTCAACGACTTCACTTCTGTTGACCTCGACCCTGAATTAGCGCAGATTCGGATTCTCGCAACACCATATGGCTTGCGGATAGAAAACGCTCCATCACTTCCTGCTCACATTAACATCTGCAATCTCCTGGCATCGACGTTGGAGGTTAGAGATATTTCTCAAGGGGCAAGTAACATTGGTCTGGCGCCGAACATAAACGGTTTGTTGGGAGTAACGCTTACTTTAGTCGATGGGCGAATGGTTCGTCGAATGATTATCCGTTAAGCTGTCGACTGTATGGCTAAGGAATTACCTGCTTCGCAGAAGAAGCTCATGACGCGCAAGCGCGTGATTGTGATTGCAATCCTGACAGCAGCAATTCTGGCTTTTGTAATGTTTTCAAGCCATGGCATCCTTTCGCGCATAGCAATTGCAGCTGATGCTTCGCAGCTTGGATCAACACTCTCGAACATGAAGCGCGAAGAAGATTCGTTAAGAGTCGAGATTAACAAGCTTCTAAACGACACGCTCGAAATTGAGCGTCTCGCACGCGAACGATACGGATATGTTCGTCTCGGAGAGAAGGTATTTGTTATTAAACGTGAACACAAATAGACTAACGATCGTTGGGGAGTTCATAGATGGTGGATTTGTTTGATGTGGATGGAGCGCCACCGGCTATCGGTCCGTATTCGCATGCAGCACTGTGCCAGGGGAATGTATTGTACCTTAGCGGTCAGATTGCCCTGGATGCTCAGGGCACATTTATTGGTGGAGACGCTGCAGTGCAAACCAGACAGATATTTGCTAATATTAGCATTATCCTCGCAGCGCGCGGACTACAGTTGTCCGATATAGCGAAAACGACAGTATATCTTACGTCGATGGACGACTTCGGTACAATGAACATCGCGTATTCGCAGGCGCTTGGTTCACACAAGCCGGTGCGCACAACGATCGAAGTTTCCGGTTTGCCCAAGGGTGCTCGTGTAGAGATCGAAGTTGTTGCATGTATCAACTGATTCTTGCTGCATTTTTTTTAACTGGCGTCGGTCTTTATGCCCAGGATACAATTCCTGCACCTAAGCCTGTAGACTCGCTGGAACAGGCTTTGCATGGAACCAAGAATCCAACAACTGCAGTGCTATTGTCGCTGCCCTTGCCCGGACTTGGTCAGTTATACAACGAACAGTATTGGAAAGTCCCAATCTTTACAGGAGCCTGCACCGTAACCGCAGTGTTATTTTTTAAGAACAACACTGACTTCAACAACACTACAATACTTTACGAAAAAGCTGTTGCCGAAGAAGCTAATCCGGCAGTCATCGACAGATTGTTCCGCCAGAAAGAAGCATATAGAGATAACCGCGACTTATCGGCATTTGTGTTCATAACTACCTACATACTTGCTGCCGTTGATGCATACGTTGGCGCTCACCTTTATTCATTTGATGTTGGCGACGACTTGTCAGTAAATCTTGGCCCAACACGATCCCAAATCTTAGCAATGAACTTTCGACTGCAGTTGTAAGTTGCGTCATTCTGCGAATAATAATATTCCATGCTATTCACGTTATCTCTGCTCCTGTTATTTACATCGGAATTAGCTTCGACCGATAACGCTGTATTTATTTCCCGCAGTCTGGGAATGCAGGAACGAACCATACAGCAGGGCAAGCCACACGCAGCTCCACCACTACCAGTGATTGCATTCACACCAGTGTCTGTTGCCACCACATCATCGGCGTTTGCCGGCGAAATTGTCACTGGCGATCTGTTATACGCCACCAGTCCAATCGTAAACGCAGTATTTTTCGATAGTGCTTCTGCTGAAATACCTCTTTCATACAGACGCTCAAGAGATTCTTCCCCACCAGGTTCCGATCCGGTAGAAGCTCATTCGTGGGTTCTGTTGCGCATCGCCGAAATTATGGCGTTACACCCGTCGGCAACGATTGTTTTGGAAGGGGCTACCAGTGGCCCCGCTTCAGAGCCAGAAGGAATTACTCTGGCTCAAAAGAGAGCGCAAACAATACATTCTGTGCTTGTAAATCTTGGAGTCGAAGAGCGCCGAATCCAATCGAGCCAGCGTGTTTTTCCACGTGTTGTTTCTAACAATTCCTTTGAAAAAGGAAGAGAAGAAAATCGTCGTGTCGATATCGTTGTACACAACGCACCGTTGCAGGAATTTATAAGCACGCAACGATTTGTAGAACTGCGCGGACGAATGACGATTGGCGCTGCGCGTGTTGGTGGTGATCCGAAAATGCGAAGTTCGGCGTCGATCAATATTGCTTCACGGTTTATCGACACAACGATTCGAGGTTCTGTAGTCAGCCTCGTAGTTCCAGTTCGCACTTCAGTTTCAGGTGGTAGCGATACTGTTCATTTGCAAGCTGCACTCAGTTCAAGTGGAGCGTATTCCACGTTTGATACGGTTATCAACGTGGGTTCGCTAACACAACGTCAGATAGACCTAATCACAGATGGGTTCGAAGCTATCCTTCGGTTTGATTACAACAGTTCTGAGCTTACAGCCGACGTTAAAGTCTTGCTAGAACAACTCGTTGGCAGATTACCGCAAGGATCGACAATTAATATTTTGGGAAGCACAGACATCTTAGGCAGCGAAGCACGAAATCGCATCCTGTCCGAGATGCGTGCCTCCAATACGGTGGAATATATCAGGTCGATCTCTGGCTCGCGTTTTACCGTCAACACATCGCAGTTGCGCAACAGCGCAACCAAAGGTGTCTCACTATTCAACGATAGTACTCCGCAGGGCCGCTTCCTGAATCGAAGTATACGTGTCCGGGTTTACGCGTCTAATTAGTTGCGATATTTACTACCAGAAAATATCATAAATCCGACGCTCGCTTGCCCCCTGCCATATTCACGATTTCATCGTCGTAGTGATCGGCGATTACAGCAACCGATGTTATGGCGGATTCTAACTCTTCGGAATCCAAATGCACACCCGGGATAGAATACGTGTACACAATTGTATTGTCAAACAGTAATCCAAAAGCGCCAAAATGCAGCTCGGCATTCTTGCGCAGCATCCAGTGCATTACATCTGGTGTTACATCGGCACCGCTGACGATCTGAGCAATTAGTTCAACCATCGTGTCGGTTTCCGTATAAGACCTAACGAGAACTGCCACGCTCGACGAGCCGTGGGGCACGGCATACGAACCGTCGCCAAAGTCGATATAGTTAGGGAATTTCGCTTTCAGTACTGCTGCAACACGTTCACGCGTAGAGTTGATCAATAATTCAGAAGTCATGTATCTCCCTGTTTATCAGCTTCGCCTTCCGTTAGCAAGCCCATCTGTTTTTTCATTGCGAGCAGCTCTGCTTCGACCTGCGCGCCCGAAGATAGTTGCTTAAACTCTGTGTCAAGACTGGTGTTCTCACCTGCAATTTGCTCAAATGCCTCTGCTTCAGATTCTAGCTTTTCAATCTTACCTTCATACTTGTCAAACTTAGAAAAAGCGTCACTGCCCACACCGCTAAACGATTGTGCTATCTGTTTCTGAGCCTTCGCCGCCTGAGAGCGCGCAATGAGCGTGCTTTGCCTGCTCCGAGCTTCATCCAGTTTTTTCTTAAGGGCATCGAGCTGTTCGCGAATCTTCTGCGACGTCTGAGTTGCCTGCAAGAACACAGGCTGTAAATCTGCAACATTTTTTTCTGCAACAGTTTTTCTTTCCAGAGCTGCCTTTGCAAGGTCCTCTCGGGACGACTGCAATGCCTGCATAGCCTTTTGATGCCATTCTGCCGACAGGCTTTTTTCCTTTTCGATTTTGCGTGCAAGCCCCTTTTCATTTGCAATTGCGTTGGCAACAGCCAATGTGGCTTTATTGACGGACTCCTCCATCTCCAGCACCATTTGTTTTAGCATTTTCTCCGGATCTTCTGCTTTGTCTAACGAATCGTTTACGTTCGACTTGAAGATATCGGAGATACGGGAAAAGATGCCCATCGAATCACTCCTTTACATTGAACTCGAAAATAGTGAATGGTACGTCTGCTCTCTTATTTTCGATTATGGATCCTATCGATAAAGTTGTTGAACTCTTTGCCACGTTACCCACAATTGGACGCAAAACAGCCCGCAGACTCGCATTCCATCTTCTGCGTCAGACGCAGGAATCCGTAGAAACTTTCGCAGAAGCAATTGTTCACATGCGGGAAAGTGTGCGTGAGTGCACTGTTTGCCAGACGTTTACAGACCGGGAGTTATGCGGGATCTGCTCCTCTGAACGTCGAGACAGATCTGCTATCTGTGTTGTAGAGCAACCCACAGATGTGATGGCAATAGAGCGGGCTGGAGACTATCGCGGATTATATCACGTTCTACATGGCACATTAAGTCCGCTAGACGGCATTGGCCCCGACGACATTCGACTTATGGAGCTGATGTCGAGACTTTCGGGCATTTCAGAAATAATTCTCGCGTTAAATCCAAATGTCGAAGGAGAAGTAACAACTCAGTACATCAACAAAATGGTATCTACTCTCGGCATAAAGGTTACTCGAATTGCAAGGGGCATTCCAATCGGGGCAGATTTGGAGTTTGCCGACGATGCAACATTGGCTCGCGCCATCGAAGGCAGGGTACCGGTTTGAATCGAATGGTAAATATTGTGGCAGTCTTGTTCTCAATCTTGGTTACAAGCTGTGCAACAAGAACTCCAGAAGATCCATCGGGTGGACGTGGAAATTTTATTCCTGCAACAACGCCAGGTGTAGTGTTAGAAAACCTTCAGGCTGCATTGCGCGACAAAAACACAGAGAATTATATGCTCTGTTTAGCCGACGATGCAACGCGCAGCAGATATCCGTTCGTCTTTGAACCTTCTGCAGAGGCCAAAGCACGATACCAATCGCTATTCATCGCGTGGAACCGTCAGAGTGAACGGCAGGCATTTGTATCATTGACCTCAAGGCTCACCTTGGATCAGTTTCCCGACCTTTCGTATCAGAATCTTAACATCAATTATTCTTCTCCCGATTCAACTATCTACGTCACCGATTACCAGCTTGTCGTTGAGCACGGCATCGCATCCATCCCAACTGTCTTGCATGGAACAATGGTCCTGACGGTAACGCCTGAGGTAAGCGGATTGTGGAGCATCTCCCGATGGGCCGATGCCAAACGTACTAGCGACACGGTTGAGTCAACATGGTCGCTGCTCAAGGCTGCCGCGTCTAACTAACCGAATGTTTTCCCCCATTGTTTTTGCATTTTTGCCTTAGCGGTTTTTCTTCATTAACATCATTCCCGAAACACTCTCTATGCAGTCGTCAACAGAACAAGTACATGCTGTGCATACGTCGGATACTCACGAACCAGACATGCACGTTAACAACAACTTTGTAACAGGATTTCTTGGTGTGGCAATTGCACTCGGTATAGCTTGGGCTTTAACATCGTGGTCTTCCACAATGGGCTGGCACCCTTCTGTCGGAGGTGTGTTGGTTGGTCTGTCGGGCGCTATCATAGGCGCCTTGGGATCGTGTGTTGAGCGCCCAAACGCGGGTGCGATTCTTGGATGGGCAGGAGCGACGAATTTCGTTTTGGGGTTAATCCTCTTTTTTACCTTGATGGCAAAAAGCCTTGGATAACACGTGCGATATGCAGTACCAATAGTAGCACTGGTTCTCGTTTCGTGCACTAATCCGTTTGCTCCATCACTTGCAGACGGCAATGTCGATTCTCCCGTCCTTGGTGACCAGCATACTGTTGAAGGTGTGTTTCAAAACTTTCGTTTCTCATACGTTTTCAAAGACACACTCACGTACGGATACTTGCTTGATAATGCGTTCACGTTTGTATATCGGAATTACGATAAAGGGGTCGACCTGACGTGGGGCCGCGACGAAGACATGAGGGCTACCTACAACTTATTCTCGGCAGCACAGCAACTCGACTTGGTGTGGAACGACGTCATCGCGGTAGAAGGTGATAATTTAACTCAGAACATATCGCGCGGATTCAACCTAACCATTACGCTATCGCCCACTGATGTTCAACGCGCACAAGGAAGAGTCAATTTGCGTATCGAGCGTCCAAATACCGAAAGTATTTGGAAAATCGTCAGATGGCGCGATGAATCGAACGGATTCTAGCGTCGTGGTGGAAAGTAGTACAGAATCTCCTGCACCGCTTCATCAATTATCTGCTGCCGTTCCTGGGGTGAACGCGTCTGTTCCATCACTGCAGTACCCTGCCCCTTCCATATCAACGACTTTGCTTTTGCATCCATGATATCGATGTGAAGGGTTCCTTCGTTGTAATGCGTTACTACAGTTTGTGTACTGTAAGATCCGCCATAGTACGGACCCCAATATGGTCCGGCACTGTAACCGTAAGTATTAAGATTCACTTTTTCCTTAACACCTGCATAAGAAACAACAATCAAATCGGCAGATGATTCATTTGCTTGTTCGAGGCCTTTCGACTGCAACTCGCGCTCAATTGCGTCGAAAATCCGTTTCCTGTCGAATTCCATGTTCTGCAGCACGTCGCCGGGAATTTTCACGTCGGGTTTCAGGTAATAACTCTTGAAGCTCGCAAAGTCCGTTGATGGATCATAATCGGTATTAACATCGAACGATGAACATGCCGAAAGAATTAGCACGGCAAATCCAAAAGACAGATGTATAAACAATCGCATTAATTCTCCCAAAATCTCTGGTAAAGTCTTTGTTAACGCTGATTCAGCTCGAAAATGCAGCGTCGGCTGGCGATTTGGTTCAACACAACAACCTGGACAAAGTCGTAATTTTGTAGTTCATGCCAGATATAAAACTCCAAACGACCAGTATTGCTCGAACTGATATCAGGAACGTAGCCATCATCGCACATGTCGACCATGGCAAGACTACACTTGTCGACCACATGCTGCGGCAGGCGGGCACGTTCCGCACCAATCAAATTGTTGTTGAACGCGTGATGGATTCCAACGATCTGGAAAAAGAGCGTGGAATCACCATTATGGCTAAGAATGCGGCTGTTCATTGGCATGATGTGAAGATCAACATCGTAGACACGCCAGGACACTCAGACTTCGGTGGAGAAGTGGAACGCGTTCTCTCAATGGTTGATGGTGTGTTGCTATTGGTTGACGCTGCAGAAGGCCCCCTTCCTCAAACACGATTTGTTTTGAGGAAGGCGCTCGAAATGGGGCTTGCCCCAATTGTCGTTATTAACAAAATTGACAGGCAGGATGCCCGGCCTGCCGAAGTTCTCGATGAGATCATGGAGTTGTTCATAGCCTTAGGCGCATCATACGAACAGCTCGACTTCCCAGTGATTTATGCAGTTGGGAAACTGGGTATTGCGAAGCCGACGCTTGATGATGCTAATGATAATCTGGAACCATTATTCGAGTCGATCCTGCGAAACATTCCCCCTCCGCATATTGATACCGAAGCCCAGTTTGCGATGGTTATCAGTGCGTTGGATTGGAGCGATTATGTTGGACGAATTGCCATTGGCAGAATTTATTCAGGAACAGTAAAAGTCGGCGATAGTGTTGCCTTGATTATGCCTGATGGCAGTCGTGATATATCGCGAATTACAAAGATGTATGTTTTCGAAGGCATCAGCCGTATCGAAACCACGAAGGCTGATGCGGGCGACATTATCGCTCTGTCGGGCTTTGAGAACGTTAACATCGGCCAAACGATAGCTGAAGGCAGCCGCCTGGAGCCCCTCTCGTATGTAAATATCGACGAGCCTACAATTGCCATGTACTTCATGGTAAACACGTCGCCATTAGCCGGACGCGAAGGCAGATATGTTACCACACCAAAACTCCGCGACAGATTATTTCAGGAGTTGCGTAACAACGTATCGCTGAAAGTAGAGGCAACAGATTCACCGGATGTTTTCAAAGTGTCGGCGCGCGGAGAACTTCAGCTTGCAATTCTCATCGAAACCATGAGGCGTGAAGGCTTTGAATTTGCTGTGTCGCGCCCCGAAGTACTCTTCCGTCGGTCCGGTAGTGGAGAATTGTTGGAGCCAATTGAACACGTTACAATTGATATTAAAGATGTTTATACTGGTACGGTGATTGAGCTTCTTGGGCGGCGTAGAGGAGAAATGACTGCGATGAATCCGAGTTCAGATAGCGTTCGATGTGAGTTTCTTGTTCCGGCACGCGGTCTCATCGGCTTCCGAACTGAGTTCCTGACATCAACGCGGGGAGAGGGCGTAATACATCACATATTTGATTCCTATCAACCTTATAAGGGGCCGATTAGCGGCCGTCAGAGAGGTGCTCTCGTATCAATGGAATCCGGACCGGCAACGGCCTACGCACTTGAGGGGATTCAGGCACGCGGAACGCTGTTTATCGAACCCGGACTATTGATCTATGAAGGAATGATAATTGGTGAGAATTCACGTGAGGACGACTTGAGTGTGAATGCTTCCCGGTTGAAGCACCTCACAAACATGCGTGCGAGCGGTTCCGACGGTCTTGTTCGACTTGAATCGCCAAAGAGATTGTCGCTCGAGCAGTGCATCGAATTCCTGGAAGACGATGAAATTCTCGAAGTCACTCCCGAGAATATTCGCTTAAGAAAAAAAATTCTTGATACTTCGATGCGTCAACGAGCAAAAAAGCGCGAAGCTGCAACGATCTAATGATATATCGACTTGTTGTTTCACTCACTGCAGGCGGCCTGATCTTAATAGCCGGTAGTGTTGTGTATGCCGGAAATCCGATGCCGCATCGCGCGGTGTTATCGGATGCAATTCGGCTGACGTACAGATTGCCTCAGCAGGAAGCTTTTCGCTACGAAGCTGTTGATGTTGTGCAGCAGATTATGAAAATGGCTAACAGAGAAATTACAACCGATACAAAGACGAAACTCGACCTTATAGTGAAGGTTCAGGAATCTGTACTCAATAGTTCGAAAATTGATATCGATTATAACAAAGCTTCAATCCTGGTTACTATAAATGGCATGGACTCAAAGACAGCTCACCCAACTGAGACTGAACTTCTAAACGTTAGCGGAAAATCATCAACAATTACAATATCACCAAATGGAACTATTGTGTCGGGTACATACGACGCATCAGACTCCAGTTTTCCCGAAGTCACTTCCTTACTTAAAACCACTGGAATTCTTCGTAAGCTCTTCCCTCTATTCCCGACATCAGATGTTGTTCCCGGGTCAACCTGGACACAGAACCTTCAGGACACTACACCGGCAACAAATGGTCTTGGATTTATTGTAACCACGGGAACAGTCACTTTATCGTTCCGCGGAACGTTTGATACACTCGGAACTCGATGTTGGATTATCGATGCAAGCGCCGACAACTTAGTCCAACAGGGATCTTATGAGACAGGGACAATTAGTGTGACGTTGACTGGTACAGGAGACTTGAATGGTATATCGCTTCACAATGCCCATACTGGAATCCTGTTGATATCGGAATCATCAATGAGCACACGAACAACCATGAATTTCGCCAGCCCGGTGAATACAACTATTCCTCTTGAAAGCACTGAGAATCTGTCCATTAGGCAGTTGCACGAGGGGATACGATGACGCGATTTTTTCGCGCTTCACTATTGCTCCTAATCCTCGGTTGCGCCACGAGTCTCGCACAGATTCAACTTGAACCAGGATACAAGCCGCTTCCTCTCGGTCCCGATATGTTGTGTTTCCGCTACACATTCCATGCTGGAGATTCCTTATTGTATCATGTGCAATCTGAAGACAGTATTTTATTTGCTGGTGAGCCCACTTTAATTAAATCCAGAACGGAGTTCGTATTAGTTTGGTGCGATTCACTTATTAACACCAACGTATATCGAATTCACCTGGCGGTTATCGATGCGCGAGAAGTGCAGAGAACTTCAACCGATACTGTGCAGCGCACGTTAAGCCCATGGATAGGCCGTAGGGCAACACTGGTAATTGATTCGGCAGGAAACAGGCTTGAAATGTCGGCAGACGATGCTACAAATACGGCAATGTCGCCAGGTGGAGCATTCCAGCCGTTAATATTCCCAACGTTTGGTGAATTATGTGGACGTCAGAACCAAAGCTGGCTAATTCGCGATACCGTTGCACTTGTTGAAAATAGTGTTCCCCCTGCAGCGTACGAGCATGCAACATTGTGGCGTGTACTCGATCGGGCGGACACACTCAACAGGAAGTTCTTTCAGATTCAATACACTCAAACGGGGATTGGTGGTTTATCATTCAGAATGGACCAGGCTGGGATAAACGTCAAGGCACAGGTTGCTGCGTTCGGAAAGCTCACAATGGACAGTTCGCTACAGGTTCCATTCCATCTTTTCGCGACATCAGAAAACAAAATCACAATGACAACACCACAGGGAACAGAGCGCAAGGGCAAGCAGCTCGTTTCCGTTCACGTTAGTTTGTTGGAATCAAGATCATCGTCGCCCGAGCGAAAATTTTCTCTCAACCGACGCTAGTCGTAACTTTCTAAATTTGATTGCCGTACGCACGCCACCTCAACCCTTAAAACGCAAATTTCCTTATCTATGAGATTATTCGTCGCGGTTGCTCTGGGCTTGTTAAATACTCTTCCCCTATTCACTCAAACACGCGGTGCTGTTCAGCGATACACGTTAAAAGACTGTATCTCTATTGCAATGGAACGCAATTTTGATATACGCGATGTGAATGCACGTTCTCTGGCAGCCGCAGCGGGCTTGACAAGTGCATTCGGATCCTTTTTGCCGAGCGCAGATTTGAACGCCGGATATAACCGACAACTGACAAATCTTAGAAGGCAATTTTCGTATGTCAATGGTGTACCAGTCTTGGGCGACCCGATACCAAATAATTATACATTAAGCGGCACTTTGAATTGGACGATCTTTAACGGCTTTCTTCGCGAGTCCAATTATGACGTTGCCAAAGGGAACCTCGACGCCTCAGAGAACGACATTCGGTATCAGCGCTTGAGCGTTTCATATAACATAACACGACAGTTCTTTGAAGTTTTGCGAACAGCTCAGGTACTTATTGCACGTAGGGAGAATCTTGCATTGAGCAGATCGACTTACGATAGAATTAAAGCTCTGTATGAAAATGGCAAAGCGCCCATTACACAACTTCTATCGCAGGAAACAGAAGTTGCTAACCAGGAAACATCTGTGTTGAGCGCAGAAATAGATCACGACAAGGCAAAGGTCACGCTACTTACTACAATGAGCGTGAATCCAAATCAGTCTGCTGAATTTGACGAAGGATCAGTGGAGTCGGAAGTATCAGTTGCCGACGTCGAGTCATTTCGCATGCTTATAGGCTCCGAAGAAATGTCTGTCGATCGTGCTATGGAGAGACGTCCCGATGTGGCTTCCTCTAAAGTGCGCGCCAACGCTGCGCAAGCTGGTGTTACTGCCGCTTCGGCAACGTATTACCCAACGCTTTCTGCAGTAGGCGGTTATTCATGGAATTACATTGAAATATCCAATTTTGATACACAAGGCCGATGGTTCATGGGTCTCAACTTCAGACTGCCCCTGTTTGATCAATTCAGAACAAATAAATCTATTGAAGATGCCAAGTTAGTTAAAACGCAACGCGACCTCGACGTGGAACGTTTGCAGCAACAAATAAGGCAAAGTGTTCGTAATGCTTATCTCTCACTGGCCTCGGCTGAAAAGGGTTTAACGATAACTGAACGAGCTGTGAAATCAGCAACAACAAGCATGGATGCAATGCAGGAACGATTTAACGTTGGGGGAGCAACACTACTTGACGTCCAGACTGCTAACAATCAATTGATAACAGCACGTATCAACCGCGTCGCTGCCGTGTATGCCTATCTTGATGCACGGACCTTGGTTGAATTTGCCACCGGATTGTATGGAGAACCGTGATTATGGCTAGAAAGAAATCACGCAAGGCACTGTTTATCACTCTTGGAGTCCTGCTGCTCATGATAGTGGTAATAGCAGGATGGTACATGTCCGCTAAACGAGACGCCGTTGTGTTTGTGAGCGTTGAGCCTGTGGCAAAACGAACGATTATTCAAACCGTTAACGCTATCGGAAAAATTCAGCCCGAGTACATGGTTAAGATTTCCTCCGAGGCGAGCGGCGAGATCATTTTCCTCGGAGCCAGAGATGGCGATACGGTGCGACGCGGCGATCTGCTTGTACGCATCCAGCCCGACATCATGGAAACGCAACTTGAGCAGTATCGTGCGTCTGCCGATGCTGCAAAATCTGCAATCGTAGTCGCTAAGGCTGAAATGGACCGCACGGATGCTGATCTTAAAAGAATTTCGGAATTGTATAAAAAAGAATATGCTTCTCGAGAAGAATTAGATAAATCTAAGGCAGCATATCAGAGCGCTGCTGCCCGCTACACACAGGCCTTGGCAGATCATTCGCGGGCTTTAGGAGCACTGAAGCAGACTCAGGCAACTGCTTCGCGAACAACAATCATGTCGCCCATGGAGGGTGTTGTAACCTACCTGGCCGTCGAACAGGGTGAGAAAGTTGTTGGTACTGCCCAAATGCAGGGCACTGAAATTATGCGCATCTCAAACCTAAATATTATGAACGTTTGGGTTGATGTTGATGAAAACGACGTCGCGGTAATTACCCTTGGAGATACTGCCCGTATCAAGGTTGATGCACTTGCCGATACAACCTATGCGGGAGTAGTGTACGAGATTAGCCACAGCCCTAAGACAACGGCTGCAGGGACTCAGGAAGAGGTAGTGAATTTCCAGGTTCGCATCCGCCTATTGAATCCCGATCCCCGCATGCGGCCAGGCATGAGCGTCAGTGCAGATATTGAAACGGAAACTAAAGCTGATGTTGTTGCCGTTCCAATACAGTCTGTAACCGTCAACCGACAAGACAACGTGCAACAATCCAACGGCCAACAATCCGACGACAATGCATGGCGTGTTACAGAACGCAATGCCGATGCCAGGAAGAAAGCGCAGCCTAAAAGCATGGTGTGGGTCGTTAAAGGAAGCACCGTCGAGAGCCGTGTGATTGAAACTGGTATCAGCGACCAAGGCTTTATTGAAATTATTAAAGGTCTTACTGTTGGTGAAAAGGTTGTGACGGCCCCCTACCAGGCTGTGAGCAAGCTACTCACACCCGGAGCAAAGATTCGCGTTGAAAATTCGAAGGACCGTAAAGTGCGGTTTGATCGGATGAGGCAAGAATAAAGCTGGCAATCCGCTAATGGGATGCAGAAATCAAGTATGGCAGAAATAATCGACATCCGACATATTGCAAAGATTTACGAAATGGGCGACGAAGATGTTCACGCCCTGGAAGATGTAACGCTTACTATTAAACAAAATGAGTATATAGCCGTCATGGGTCCGTCGGGTTCGGGTAAATCGACGCTCATGAATATGTTAGGCTGCCTCGACACGCCAACTTCCGGCACATACCTTTTCAAGGGTGAAAATGTTAGTGAGATGAGCGACGATGATCTTGCCGAGATCAGAAATCGAGAAATCGGATTTGTGTTCCAAACGTTCAACCTTCTGCCGAGAGCTACATCGCTGCATAATGTCGAACTCCCTCTTGTGTACAGCGGCATAAGGAGCAAGGAGAGAATTGCCCGTGCCGAAGAAGCACTGCGCCAGGTTGGATTGAGCGACAGGATGGATCACAAACCCAATGAATTATCCGGTGGACAACGTCAGCGTGTTGCCATTGCTCGCGCGCTTGTTACTCATCCCTCCATCATTCTTGCCGACGAACCGACGGGTAATCTTGATACGAAAACCGGGCAAGACATAATGGCATTGTTTATGGACTTGTGGCATGCAGGCAATACCGTGATCCTTGTTACTCACGAAGAAGAGGTTGCCCAACATGCCAATAGAATCGTTCGGCTACGCGACGGAAGAATAGAGTCGGATACGGTAAACGAATTTACTAACTCCGTGCCATGAAAATCACTGAGATCGGTGAATCAGTGCGGATTGCGCTGTCGGCGCTTCGCATTAACCTCCTGCGATCGGTACTCACAACTTCGGGCGTTGTTGTTGGCGTTGTGCTTGTTGTTGTAATGGGATGGACAATAAAGGGGCTCGACAGTGTGTGGGAGCGTACAATCGGCATCATTGGCAGGGATATGTTATACATCGATAAATGGAATTGGTCTGGCGGACACAACTGGAAAAAACTCGAATCTCGCAAGGACATCACGCTGAAGCAGGCATTGTTACTTGCCGAGCGAATGGAAAGTGCCGACCTCACTGTTCCCCTTGCCCGCAAATGGGGAGGGACCGTCAACTACGGAAGCAAGCAGGTATTATGCGGCGTACAGGGAACTACGCACGAGTATGGGACAACACCTGCAGGTGCTGCGTCCGAGGGACGCTGGTTTAATTCCATCGAAGATGCCAGAGCAGCCGATGTGGTTGTGATTGGTTACGGAATTGCCCGCACCCTCTTTCCTGATGGAGGCTCAATCGGAAAAATCTTAAAAGTACATGGTTTTCCATTCCGGATTATTGGAGTTGTTGAGAAACGCGGATTTCTTTTTATGGATTTCATAGACAATCAAGTCTTCATTCCGCTATCATCTTTTCAGAAGGCTTATGGTTTTTTCGACCGCTCTTTCTCTGTTGCAATCAAGGCAGGCAGCGAACAGCTACTTAATATAGTTCGAGACGAAGCTGTCGGCCACATGAGGGAAATACGGAATGTGCCACCCGGCAGGGAGGACGACTTCTCAGTTAACGAAATGGAAGCATTCGACCAGCAGGTATCTACGATACGCACTGTGATATGGATTGTAGGCATCGGTTTAACCGTTCTTGCATTCATTGTTGGTTCGATTGGCATCATGAATATCATGTTCGTTTCAGTCACAGAGCGCACCAGGGAGATTGGAATCCGAAAAGCTATTGGCGCGCGGAAAAGGTCGATACTTTTACAATTCCTTGTGGAGTCGTCGACGTTGTGTGTTATCGGAGCGCTCATTGCCATGCCGATTTCTCAGGTAATTGTTGCCGCGGCCCGATCGATATTGATTGGACCCCTAGAACAGGATTGGGTGAGTGTGGTAAGCCCGTTCATTCAGATTGATTTACTTCTGATTGCAGTTGGTGTGTCCATCGTAGTAGGTTTGCTCGCCGGCCTGATCCCAGCCCGCAGAGCATCAGCACTCGATCCCGTTGATGCTCTAAGATTTGAATGAACATACTTGAATCAATATTGATTTCAGTGGATGCCGTACGCGCGCATAAGCTGCGTTCGGGTCTGACTCTGCTGAGTGTTGGAATTGGTGTATTCGCAATCATTGCATCGTCTGGGATTACAGGTACATTATCAAAAACGTTAAGTACGCAGCTCGCCGACCTCGGTGAACATTCGTTTCTCATTCAGCGGACACCTTCGATGCAGTTCGGGGGAAGCTGGCGCAAGTACATGCGCAGAAAGAATATCACACCCGACATCGCAAACGAACTGCGTAATCGCATGACGACAACAAATCTGATAACGGTGAGTAACACTGCTCCCGGCTACATCATTAAGGCGGGTCTGGAATCAACGAACCCAGACGTTTCGCTTATCGGCATAGATGAACTGTACTTTGACGTTAATGCCGCTGCAATTTCCGCCGGCAGAATATTTAACGAACAAGATGTGGTTCTCGGCTCTCGAATTGCAATTGTTGGAGTCGATATTGTGAATGCACTGTTCCCCGGCGGACAGCCCCTTGGCAGACGCATCACAATCAAGAATCAGGAATTCACCGTTGTTGGAATTCTTGAAAAAAAAGGCGGCATTCTCGGACAAAGTCAGGATAACAGGGTGTTGATTCCGCTTTCAGTGTTTGTAACCTATTACACGTGGCGATGGGACACATCGGTCGACATTAGTGTTAAAGCAATCAGTAGAGATGCATTGGAGAGTAGCGTAGACGAGGCAATTGGTTATATGCGCACACTTCGCGGCCTCAAACCATGGGAAGAAAACGATTTTGAACTCGACACAAACGATGCTCTCACGAGCCAGTTTAGTAATCTCGGATATGCCATCGCTGCTGTAGCATGGATTTCAGGTTTGGGAGCACTTCTGGCTGCAGGTATAGGTATTATGAACATGATGCTTGTAACTGTAAAGGAACGAACACGCGAAATTGGTGTGCGAAAAGCACTCGGAGCTCGAAAGAGATGGATTGTAAGACAATTTCTAATAGAAAGTATTACTATTTGTCAGTTAGGGGGCTTAACAGGCGTCATCGGCGGATTAGCTGTATCATATTTCGCCGCAATGATTGTTCGTTCCGAGTCGATGCCTGCGATGACGTTTACCTGGCCCTGGGAGGCCGTTGTATTTAGCGTCGTGGCGTGCACTGCTATTGGCATTGGTTTTGGTCTTTATCCAGCGTGGCGTGCTGCACAGTTGGATCCCATCGAAGCCTTACGATATGAGTAGGCACGGCATTTATGAGTTTTGAGCCCAAACTGTTAACTGTAATTCGTGAAGGCTACACTCGCGAAATGTTCTTAAAGGATGTAGGCGCCGGATTGATTGTCGGCGTAGTTGCCTTACCCCTCGCCATCGCGTTTGCAATTGCCAGCGGTGTTAAACCCGAGCAAGGACTCATTACCGCAGTTGTTGCAGGTTTTATTATCTCTCTTCTGAGTGGAAGCCGGGTACAGATAGGCGGACCAACAGGTGCATTTATTATACTTGTTTACAGTGTCGTTCAGCAGCACGGCTATGCCGGACTCGCCCTCGCAACATTGATGGCTGGAATTATTCTGGTTCTGCTTGGCATAGCCAGATTCGGAACAATTCTTCGCTTTATCCCCTATCCTGTTACCGTAGGGTTTACAGCGGGCATTGCAGTCGTTATCGTCTCAAGCCAGGTACGCGACGTTTTTGGGCTTACGATGAGCAGCGTTCCTGCGCATGTTGCCGGCCAGGTGTCGGCTTATGCAGGAGCATTTTCAACGGTGAATCCCTATGCAGTTCTCATTACGCTGATTACCGTCGTTATCATGTTACTGCTGCCAAAGCTGTTCGCAAAAATTCCAAGCCCCCTGATAGCATTATTGGTAACAACATCATTGGTGCACGTTTTTTCTATTCCTGTTGCTACTATTGGCAGCAGATTTGGTGCTGTGCCGAGTGGGATTCCAACGCTTTCGTTACCTACAATTGACTGGTCTGCATTTTCCTCGCTCATCTCGCCTGCTGTCTCCATTGCGTTGCTGGCAGGAATAGAAAGTTTGCTGTCGGCAGTAGTTGCAGATGGGATGACTGGACGAAAGCACCGCTCGAATATGGAGCTCGTTGCACAGGGGGTTGCAAACATCGTCACGCCATTCTTTGGAGGTATCCCTGCAACAGGCGCCATTGCACGAACTGCAACCAATATCAAGAGCGGAGGCAAAACTCCCATTGCAGGTATTGTCCATGCAATAACTCTCCTAATCATTTTGGTAGTAGCCGGACGTTGGGCTGTACTAATCCCAATGCCCACTCTTGCAGGAATCCTTTTAGTTGTGGCATACAACATGAGTGAAATGCATTTGTTTGCCAACATCGCCAGAAGCTCGAAGAGCGATGCAATTGTGCTGCTGACAACCTTTTTTCTAACGGTGTTGGCAGACCTCACCGTGGCAATACAGGTCGGTGTAGTTCTCGCTGCGTTCTTATTTATGAAGCGCATGGCCGACGTGGCTCAGGTTCGCGCGCTAACAAATCTTACAGAAGACGAAGCCGAGGTAAGTGTCGACGCAGATGAATACGACGCTATCCGCAGCGCTCCCAAGGGCGTTGAGATATTTGAAGTCGACGGACCATTCTTTTTCGGGGCTGCGCAAAAGTTCAAGTCGGCACTCTCAGACATCCAGCGCAAACCACGAGTCTTAATTCTGCGAATGCGTCATGTGTTAGCCTTGGATTCTACTGGATTACGGGTTCTGGAGGAAATGCAAACCGATGCAGAGCATGGTAGGGGGCCAGTACTTATCTTATCTGCAATACACACACAGCCCGTAGTCATACTCGAACGATCGGGTTTTCTTAAGAGATTGGGGCAAGAGAACGTTGCCGCCGACCTTGTTGATGCCATAGAACGAGCCCGTGCAATAGTTGGCTCGGGTACCGATGTGAAGTCATGAATTCCGATCTTTTGTCCGATACTACTATTATTGCTTAAAGCATTCGTCCAAAAGTTTCACTCCTTCCACATCAACGGAGATCGAAATGTTGGAATCGTTAGTAACAGAGACTCGCTATTTGCGCACTTGTTTCGTGTTCGCCCTTATCATTAGTGTATTGATTGGATCGTGTGCTAAACACGAGAAGGTGGAAACAACTGTCAACGCGTCGAGGCAAGACGAAGAAGCAATCAGGAAGCTCTCCTTTGAATGGATAACAGCAGCCAACGAAAAAAATACGGTGTGGTTCGACAGTGTTCTTGCCGACGAGTACCAGATGATCCATTCAAAGGGGACAATCCATACAAAGGAACAGGAAATTCAGGAAGTAAAGTCCGACACAAGTCTGACTGTTTACGACCGACTTAATAATTTGACAGTTCACATGTATGGCGCCACTGCAGTTGTAACCTCCATAGAACATTTGAAGGGAGTAACGGGAAATGTTCCCTTCGATTTAAAATATTTCTATACCGATGTCTATATCAAACGCGATGGAAGATGGCGAGTTGTGATTACTCAGGCAACACGGTTGCCGGATACTGAAGACAGCTCGATTTAAGACGGCATTAGGCCCATTTGTCGGTGTAGGCGCGTTCGATATTCTCAATCGGCTGTACCTGGTAGCATCGCGTCAGAAAATTGGATAGTTTTTCTTTAATGTATAACCAGCTATTTTCGGCATTATGGTTTCTAAAGGGTATTTCGTTGTTGCCGATATTTCGGGTTATACTGCGTTCCTAACGCAGTCTGAGCTCGATCATGCAGAGGTTGTCCTCGATATTCTTATTAAGGCACAGATAGAGCTGCTTTACGATCCGTTTGTTGTAAATAGTTTTCGTGGCGATGGTATACTCGCCTACGTTCTCGACAACAGTGGTACGTACGGATTAGAATTCTTGCACAGACTTGATGAGGTTTATTATAACTTCACAATTCAACGCGAGACAATGTATCGCAACAGCACTTGTCCGTGCCAGGCCTGCCGAAATATTCCAACTCTTGATTTGAAATTTTTCGTTCATCACGGCAATTTTATGTTGCAGAAAATGGGTGATCGGGAGGAAATGCTGGGTCCCGATGTGATTGTCGTGCATAGGATGATGAAGAATAACGTCAAGGAACAAACTGGCGTCGGAGCCTACACCCTCCTTACAGATACCGCATTGGATGCTCTGGGACTGGAAAATCTCCGGTCAAAATTAATTCCCTATCAGGATGAATACGAGCACATCGGCAAGATTAATATGTATGTTTATGATTTAATGCAAGAGTACAATAACCAGCGAGAACGGCGGCGTATTGAAGTGACCTCTGATACGGCTCAGTTGACGTTAGAAGTTACTCTTCCTGTTACTCCAATGACGGCGTGGAAATTTCTGATGGATCCTTCTCAGCGGAAGGAATTCTTGCATATTGAATCTCATTTTCCACGTCAGGAATATGTAAATCACATTCATATTCACGGTTGGAGCTTGAATTCACCCATTTATAAATCAGTAATTGATGCCCTTGTTGATTGGCAGGCAGGACACTTTCTAACAACGGAAGGTGTTGGGTATGATGAATCAAGGTACCGTACTACATATCTGATCGAACCCGTTGGCGAAGGAAGCAGGCTGAGCTTGTTACTCCGGGTTATATCGGACCACCCAGACAAAGTTCTCTCGAAATACAAAGCCGGCCTGTCTGAAACACTTGATTCTATACGCGTTGCAGTCGGGGCAAGCACTGCAGAGGTTGGCTAGCTTCTAACGCGTCCTTGCGTACATTCGCCCCATGTACGGAAAATTAATTGCACCAGAAATTGAGGAGCTGATTGAATCTCGCGACTTTGCAACTATTCGCGAAGTCTTCGAGGATTGGTCGCCTGTCGATCTAGCTGAACTAATGGCCGACCTCCAGGAGTCCAGCCGCGCTCTTGTGTTCAGGTTGCTTTCCAAAAATGCTGCAAGCGATACGTTTTCGTATTGCGATTTCGACACGCAACAAAATCTGTTGCACGACATGGCCAGAGAAGAGGTGGCGACTCTGCTCAACGATATGTCTCCCGACGATCGTACACAACTGTTCGAAGATCTGCCTGGAAATGTTGTACAGGAGCTCATCAACAATCTGAGTGTTGAGGAACGAGGCGTAGCACTCTCGCTGTTGAATTGGCCCGTTGAGTCTGTAGGCAGGCTCATGACGCCTGATTACGTTGTGGTAAAACGCCACTGGACCATCAGCCGTGCTCTCGACCACATTCGTACATACGGCAAAGATTCCGAAACACTGAATTATCTATATGTAACAGAGCACGGTACGCTTGTCGACGACATTCACATTCGCGAGTTGCTCCTGTCGGCACCCGAGTCGTTTATTGAGTCCTTGATGGACTTCAAGGTCGATGCCTTACTCGCAACAGATGATCAGGAAGAAGCCGTCCAGGCTTTCAGGCGGCTCGACAGGTTTGCACTGCCAGTTATCGACGGCGATGGGAAGCTGCTCGGAATTGTTACGCTCGACGACGTCCTCGATATTGCCGAAGAGCAGGCAACAGAAGAAATGCAGCGGTTCGGCGCCGTGGAAGTCCTTGACGAACCATACATGACAGCACCAATACTTGAGATCATCCGAAAACGTGCAGTGTGGCTGATAGTATTATTCTTTGGAGGAATTCTAACAGCAGCCGCACTAACAAAATTTGAAAACATCATTGATAGAGCCGTTGTACTGGCGATTTTGCTGCCGATGATTATCAGCAATGGCGGTAATTCCGGGTCCCAGGCGGCAACACTTATTGTTCGCGCGCTTGCCCTTGGAGAAGTGACACTTAACGATTGGTGGCACATTGTGCGCCGTGAAATCTTCATCGGAGCAATTCTGGGAATAATGCTGGGTGTCTTGGGGTTTGTCCGAATTATTGTTTGGGCTAAGGTCGATGGTTCTTATAGTCCGTCGACATTTTTAATTGGCTACGTTGTCTTTATCTCTCTCGTGTTTATCGTTATTGCCGGAACCGTTGCCGGCTCCATGCTTCCTCTGGTAATGAAGAAATTGGGCTTCGACCCTGCTGCTTCCAGCGCTCCCTTCGTTGCAACCTTTTCTGACGTTACTGGAACAATAATTTATTTTACAATAGCCACATTGCTTCTATCAGGCGTCATTTTTTGATACTATGCCGAAAAGACAGTATAAACTATCCATGATGCACTATATGCCAGGACGAAGGTAATGGCAAACGCCAATGCGGGCCATTTCCACGATCCTGTTTCACGTTTCATGATTGCCATGGTGCTTACACATTGAAGAGCATAAACATAGAACGCCAGGATACTCAAACCAGTTGCCAGCGGAAGCGTGTTGTGGAGGACGTTACGTAGCGGAGTGTCTGTGTGTGCAACATCTGCAGCGTAAATCTGCCCCATTGCACTCACAAATGTCTCGCGCGCAGCATAGGACGACAAAACTCCGAGTGTAACCTTCCAATCGAAACCAAGTGGCGCAAAGATTGGCTGTATCGCTCTGCCAATATCGGCTGCATAGGATTGCTCCAACTGTCTGTGTTCTGTCTCGATAACACTTGCATTATTTACAATCTCTGCCCTTGGAAGCTCCGTTAATACCCACAGAATAAGTGAAAATGCAAGAATGATGGTGCCTGCAGTCGTAAGAAAATCTCGTGATCGATTTACCATCGTAATTCCGATACTCTTCCACGCAGGAAACCTGTATGGCGGAAATTCGATGAGGAAAGGTACTGTTCCGCCCCTTAACATAGTTCGCTTCATCACAAGAGCAATGAATAAACCGCTCACTGCTCCGGCAATAAACAGCAGAGCCATAACCATGCCTTGCAGCGAAATGAATCCATAGAGACTTAGGTCAGGCACCACTGCACTGATGAGAAGAGTATATACAGGCAGACGGGCTGAACACGTCATCAGCGGAGTAGCCATAATGGTTACGAGCCTGTCGCGGTACGATGGAATAATGCGTGTTGCCATGATGCCAGGTATGGCACAGGAAAACGAACCAAGAAGAGGGATGAAACTGCGTCCCTGAAGTCCGAACAACCCCATGTATCTGTCCACGAGGAAAGCAGCGCGGGCAAGGTAACCCGACTCTTCAAGTAAGGTAATAAGAAAATTTAGTATCAGTATCTGCGGCAGAAAGACAATTACTGAACCAACGCCGGCAATGATACCCTTTGTTAAAAACGAACGCATCAGTGACTGAGGAACATTATTTGCCGTCAGTTGCTGCAGCCATGCAATGAAATGTTCAATCGCACTCATGGCCGGCTGTGCCCACGTGAAAATCGATTGAAAAAACAACGCCATCACAATCAGAAATGCTACTGATCCCCAAAGAGGATTGAGCAGAACACGATCGATTCTCTCTGTAGTGCTATCCTTACTCCCATGTACAACATATCTCGACATCACATCGGTTGCCCACATCATTCGATCTTCGGGGGAGCGTTCTTCAACATGTATCGGCGTTCTCACGGAGCGCTGGGCTTCATCATGCTTTTGAATCTGCACCAGTGCGTGCTTTAGGTCGCCCAATCCAAGCCCCTTAACACCAACAACAGGAATAACCTGAACATGTAATTCGTGCGATAATCCAATGTCGTCGAACGTACCACCCTTAGCCTTAACCTCATCGATCATTGTTGCTGCGATGAGTATCGGTATGTCGAGAAACTGTAAAGCGCTGAACAATGCAAGACATTTCTGGGGGTTGCCTGCATTCATCACTAGCAGAATCGCATCGGGAACATCTATCGAAGAATGATTACCTGATAATACTTCAACGCTGAGTCTTTCATCTTCGCTGGTTGAATTCAGGCTGTAGATTCCCGGCAAATCGATAAGTGTGACCTGATGATTGTCGTAGCTCACGCTGCCAATCATTGGCTCAATCGTAACGCCTGGAAAATTTCCGACCCTCTGTTGTAGCCCTGTCAATGCATTGAATAGCGTCGACTTTCCAACATTAGGCGTACCAACAACTGCAATAACAGGATGCTTCATGCAGGCATAACAAGGATCTCGACGTCTGCTCCCATTCGCATGGCAATTCGCGTATTAAATAGTTCAACGTCGATGGGGCCACCGAATGGCGCTTTCCGAACCACCGTCACCACAGATCCAGCCATCATTCCCAGTTCTTTAACTCGTTGAATCGTATTATCTTCCCCTCTCATCGAAACAACCTTACAGGGTATTCCGATCGATACATTTTCCAGGCGCTGAAGCATGTTCTTGTTTGGATTTGATCTAAATACAAAGATACGCAATTTTCGCACCCAACTATGCTGCACTCCCTTTTCATAGACTTTAATTCTTACTTCGCGTCAGTCGAGCAACAGATACATCCGGAACTGCGCGGTAAACCGATTGCTGTAGTCCCTGTTGCGACCGATACTACAAGTGCAATTGCTGCTTCGTATGAGGCAAAGAGATACGGTGTTCAGACGGGAACTCTCATTGCAGAGGCTAAGAGGTTATGCCCGGATCTCGTCCTTGTGCAGGCTCAACACCGCGTATATGTCGAATACCATCATCGCTTAGTAGAGGTTGTTGAATCTGTAATACACGTCGACCACGTGATGAGCATCGACGAAATGGCATGCTCGTTAGTCGGCAGCATGTGCAATCGGGAGAATGCAGTTGCAATTGCAAAGAAGGTTAAAGCAGCAATTGCAGAACGTATCGGATCTGAATTGCGTTGCAGCATTGGTATCGCGCCAAACGATTTTCTCGCCAAAACAGCGTCGGACATGAAAAAACCTGACGGCCTGGTAGTCATTGAACTTGATCAACTTCCCGACGTTCTGTTCACGCTGGAATTACGCGATCTCGTTGGCATTGGTCCGCGAATGTATAACAGGTTGTTTAAGCATGGCATCTATTCAGTAAAGGCTTTGTGCGCTGCATCAGTTGAACAATTGCGGGCAGTGTGGGGCAGCATCGAAGGCGAACGCATGTGGCGTCGGTTGCGTGGAGAACATGTGCCTTTTCTCGAAACTCATACATCAAGCATTAGCCATTCACATGTGCTCGCTCCTGATTTGCGTTCTCGGCAGGGGGCTGACGGCGTGATGCACCGATTGCTGCAAAAGGCAGCTACACGAATGAGAACGAATGGATTGGTAACCGGACATATTGCAATTAAAATCTCGTTCCGCGAGGGATTCAAGTGGAAACACGATGTTGAAATAACACCGACTCAAGATTCGATTCAGCTGACGGCCGTTCTCAGCAAGGTGCTGGGTGAACGCCCGTACCTCGACGCAACACCACTGAAGGTAGCAGTTGAGCTTACGAAACTTCACCAGCTAGAATCGCTTACTCTCCCAATGTTTGAAAACACTGGTCCTGCAAGGGACAAACTCAATAACTATCTAGATAAATTAAATTCCAAATACGGTAAAAACACTGTATACGTTGGTACTGCATGGAATGCGTTGAATTCTTCGCCCCTGAGAATTGCGTTCAGTCACATCCCTGATATCGAAAAAGATGATTGACCGTGTAGCGGTTTATTCAAAGATGGATTAATTGCTCCGTCGGGCCAGACAACAAACACACCGAGTAAGGACACAGGCGTCTGCCTCTAATTGGCAGACGCTCAATCAGGCGTTTTGTCGAACCACACGGCATGCAGTTTCAACTGATCCATTGCATTATTGGGGTAGTCTCTAACGTACGGTTGTACGAAACGGTAGTCTTCGTCGTGAATAATCAGCAACATCGGTGCATCATCAATAGCAATTTGTTCGGCCTCTCTGTAAAGATTCATCCGTTCGGTCCGGACTGTTGTTACGATTGCACGTTCGAATACTTCGTCGAACCGGGGGTTCATATACCTGACGGAATTAATCGGACTGATACCGCCATGCTTAGGAACAAGCTTACCGTAAAAAAGGTTAAGAAAGGATTCGGGGTCGGGATAATCTGCAATCCAGCCAAGTCTGTAAAACGGAGCATGACCTCCATCAATTGATTCCAGATGCTGCGCAAATTCAACCTGAAGGAGTTTGCAATCGATATTCAGGACTTCCTTTAGCATGCTCTGGATTGCTTCCGCTATTGATACGTTGCGTCCACCGCCAGCATTCAGTTGAAGGGTTATCGACGGAAAGCCGCGGCCATCGGGATATCCTGCCTCGGCCAGCAGCTGGCGAGCTTTTTCTGGATTGTATTGATATCCTCTGACCGAATCGTACGGATAATTAGGCATCGACGATGGCACGAGGCCATGCTCGGCGGGTCCTGCTGCCTGACCTCGCAGCACATACCTAATGATGCGGCGTCGGTCGACGGCCATATTGAAAGCCTGCCGAATACGCTTGTCCTTGAATAGAGGATCGATTGTTAAAAATCCATAGTATTGCGTAGACAATGCCGGGACATGCAGTAATGTAAATTTCCTGTATTTACCCTTGGGCTTCTTGTTCTCATCAACAATGTCGCCAAAGAATTCGTTGGCTATCCGATACGACTCTTCGAGCTTGCCCGCAGTAAACTCCAGCAGTTGGAGCTTGTCGTCTTTAATAAAAGAAAAACGTACTCCATCGAGTAACGGAAGGTGATTTCCGGCAGAATCAAATTTCCAATACTTTGGGTTTCTTCGGAGCACAAGCAACCTATCTGGTATCCACTGAACAAAGGAAAACGGTCCCGTCCCAACGGGATGCTCCGAAAAATCCTTCCCATACATTGTCACAGCCTCGCGCGGATAGATTCCCATCGATGAAAGAGCGACATAATTTTCGAAGGGGGCGAACGGCTGACTGAGTTCAATTACAAACGTTGAATCATTTACAACAACTAAGCCCTCGACACCTTTTATGGAGGGCTCGCTGCCACTTTCGAATGCAACACGAGTGGCTTCGAAGTATTGCGCAGCGCCCTTTACCTTACCAACAAAGTATGCCGAACTCTTTGTGCCTATACGTGCATCGCAAACGCGTGTAAGCGAGTACAGCACGTCGGCAGCAACAAGCCTTCGCCCCTTACTATTGGGAAAGCACGGATTGTCGTGGAAGAACACATCTGTACGCAGGTGATAAGTGTATCTCATTCCATCGGCTGAGATTTCCCATTCTCGTGCCAGTTCCGGCTGCAGATCAAGGTTGGCATCGAATGCCAAAAGGTTATCGTAAATATTGAGAGCAATATGCGACGAAGTAACGTCGTTAATTCTAGGCGGATCCATCGAGCTGAGCTCACCAACTTCATTGGTACGATAAATCCCACCGTAATACTTACCACCGAGGGCTGGCCTGAGCGATCCTTCGACTGAACCCTGTTTTGTGCAAGCGAAAAGAACGGTTACGATGATGATGAGAAGAGCGGTCGCCTTTTTCATCGAAGCGGTGTTTCAATCTCAATGTGTACTGTCCGCGAGTAGGAACGACCTTCCGGATAATCGTTATCAAAAATGAGCCGATCGCTTCCAACGGGTTCAATGGTTACTCTGTCATCAGAAAGGCCAAGTACTCTTTGCGCCTCTTCGCATCTGCGCTGCGCCAGAGATCTGTTATAGTCTGGGTTGCCCTGGCGGTCTGCAAATCCAACGATTTTAACTTTTGACTCTGGTCGTATTCTTTGTTTTACTCGTTCCAAAACACGCTCGTTTGCCGGGTTTAAGTGAGCGCTGTTGAATTCAAAAACAATGAGTGAATAACGTTCGACAAGTTTACCACCCTCCTCACGGGATTTCATCAATTGCAGAGTTACGTAGTCGACGTTCAACGTGTCTGATGACGAGTATGACTGTCCAAGTTCATTTTTTACAACCAATGTGCCAATAACAGGTTTAGCTGTTTTAGGCTTGGATCCGTTTGTATCTGCATTCCATCGGACATCTGTTGGCTGCCCCGAACCAGACGACGTGAGCAAGACATTTGATTCTTGGTGTATCGATGCATCCCACGCGCTGATGTCTTCGCCGTTAGTAATTGTCGGGTGAAGGTTAAACACTCTGGGAGAGACAGTTAAATCTCTGTCGCGAAATTCAACCGGTTCAAACAGGGCATTATCATCTGACGACAATTCCACCCTGCGGTTCTCCTGCTGCCCGTCTGGCATTGCCGGGTTTGCCGGATTTTGAGGCAATCCACGCGAAACAACTTTAAGGCGTTCACCTTCAATTCCCCAAACAGTAACGAGATAGTCCTTCACTGTTTCCGCTCTTTGTCTGGCGAGTTCCTTGTTATTCTTCTCTTCATCCAGATTGTCGATGCATCCTGTTATCGTTACTGAGGCCGATGGATTCTTTTGGAGTCGGTAGCCCACAACGTTGAGAATATTTCTGTATACATCAATCTGATCTCGCGTAAGATCCATTGTCCGGAAATCCTGCGCCTGGCTGCGATCCAGCGTGATTTGGCGAGATGAATCGAGAGAAGAAGAATTATGAGCAAAGAATATCTGTGGTAGCAGTGGATAATTTTCAATCACATCGAGTTCTTCTACACGTACAGAATCGGCAGGCATCGCAGTGCCATCGTCGGCGAGAGCAATAAACTTCAAGCCAACATCTGGTTTAAACGGTCGTGGAGTTTCACGGATATAATGCTCAGTAATTGTGACGGTAGTAAAGCGTTTGTCACCCTCGTCTCGGGACTCCTGGGCCGATTCTGAGCGGCTCAGAAAGATATTATCATTTTTTAGATTCGGTTTAGCAACAACCGTTGTGTCGCGGATAAACACCGTATCCCGAATGACGACTGGATCGCTTGGAGAATATATCCCATAGCGAACCGAAACACCCAATTGGAACGACTGTACCAGCCAGTCTACCGACGCGATTTTTGTAAACGGAAAGTAGTACCGCACTTCGGGAACAAGAGATATTCTAGATTTTGTTAGTAGTTCGTATCCAAGTCCCAGCACGCCATGAACCTGAAATGGAACTGCGCCGGGAATGTCTCCGCTTGCTTGGTTGCGCACAGTTGATCCGTCCGTAAAAGTATATCCTTCTGGAGAGAACAAGCGCTCCGCCTGAATAAACGTTGAGGAAAACACATAACCGCCTCGCAAACCGGCATTAAGCCAAAAGAAGTCCAGAAATCGGTATCCAATGGTTGGCTCTAAAACAACCATGGGGAGTGCGGCATCGAGCGTATGTTCTACAATAACATCTCTGCGAGTTGCAGTAGGCACGGGACCATCATCAATTACAGGTTCGTTCCCGATTACCTGCTGCGTTGATAACAAGCCCCCTAACCCGGTATATCCTAATCGTCCCTGGATTCGAAGGTCATGCATGATGGGAACTTCAATCAAAGCATCAAACACAGGACTTAACGAAGTGTTGTCCTTGTATTCAATGCAGCACGACGGGAAACCCGGCAGTTGGCCAAAGCCTGCAGTATGCAGATTGATCCCCAGCCCGGTATACAAACCGATGAAATACTGAAGGTGATACGTCCTTCCCGTGGCAGGGTCCTTGCGTGTTTCCTGCGCCAACGTTTGCGGGGAATGCAGTAACAAAACAACAACGCAGCATACAACTGCACTAAGAATCCGAAACGACATATTGGGTACAGGCTTCAATGGACAATCACTGCTGTTGTGGATCGCTGTCGCGAAGGTGTTATTAAGCGCAACTTGTATAATCCCGCGGGAAAACGTTTTGTATCAATTTCTATAACATGCTGGAGGCCGCCTACCTGATGCTCCCATAGATGTTCAAAAACTTTAGTACCGGTTACATCAATCATTTCCAGCTTGTGCGTGCCCCTTTCATACGCATTTACCGACACCTCTGCATGGTCGTCTGCAGGAGTTGGATTCATTTCAATGGCTAGCGGTGTTCCGGATTTCATGATAAGTCGGGGTCCGCCAGCCGTACAGATATTCAGTTTTAACCATCCGTTGTCCGCCCTGATGGTTGGTGACCCATCGCCTCCGGTAAATGCGGCAGACATAACTACTAAATCGGTTGAATCTGCAGAACCGAGAGTACCCTGTCCATTGATAGTAAATAGTTCTGCTTCTCCCTTTGTAATGGTAACATCAGGAATCTCCATCTCGAGTTCCGTGTTACCGGCATTAACGGTATTCCGAATGATGGACCCACGTGATAGCGACTGCGCTACAAAGAACTGGCTCTGATATTTTGTTGTGAGCCTAAGCGTTGAAGTCACAGTGTCTACCGAACCCATGGCTATCCGTGCCCTTACCGGAAGAGACAGATTGTCGTCGGTAGGATCGATTACCATTTCCGGAAGAATAATGCTGACCTCGACGTTCAGCTTACCTTTCCCGCTTACAGCGATAGCCTTTTCATCGGTACAAGGAAGGTCGAAGGCTACGATTACGGTATCGAAATACGTCACCTGATCCAGCGGAGTAAAGTAGACGGTGATGTCCAGGCGTTCTCTTGGCAGAAGTGTTATTTGTGCGTTGCTTGGATTGACGGTAAACACACCGCCTGCAGTTCCTCGCAACCGAATTGATGTGATGTGAACCAGCAAAGGCCCATTATTAACAATCGTTACTATCTGAGAACTAGTTGATTGTATATCTATTGCTCCAAACACGACATCGCCGGGAGTGCTTGGCAGACTCGAGTAGCGTGAACCCAATAACTGTGTTACAAATGGAGTCGGCTGATTATTAATTCGAGCGCGCAGAACCATCTCGGCAAACTTATCTCCATCGGTAGAGCCTTGCGGATCGAATTCAATGACTACGACGACAAAATCGCCGGAATCCAACGTCACACCTGTTACAACACCAGGATTGAGAATTCTGAATAAGGAAAAGTCGGGACCTGTAATAGCCACATCGATAAGATCGACAGGAGTTCGGCCTGTGTTATAAACCGATACAGAATCAATTTTTTTCTCGCAGGCCGACAACCGGTTGAACTGCAAAACATTCTGAACACCTAACGAGCCTGTTTCACTCGTCCAACGAACCAACACAGGGAATGAATCTGCGCATGGCACTGCCGACACAAACCACAGCGTGTCCTGAGTGGTTTCTTCCATGACTGTAGTCACTGACACTACTATATCCTGTGGCAGCGTGTTTGCAACTGTAAACGCGTTTGGAGCTGACGTCAGCACGGTTGGCCGTGACGATCGGATCTGCGTGATTTCAACGTCGGCACCCGTCGTGTTTGTATAAGTAACTGTGGTTGAAACGGGAACGCCAACCGGCACAAGCCCAAGGTCTATTACACGCGGGCCGTTCAATGCAATGGATGTTGACGTACCCGACAGATTAACCACTATTTGTGGAACAGCAGCAGCATCAGTTCTTACTTCGAGCGCAGCTGTTCGCAAACCCGGCAGACCTTGTTTCGGCTGGAATTTGACGACGTACGTGGCCGACGCCCCGGGAGGTAAAACAGTATCAATACGCGGCTGCGAGATAATTGTAAAATCAACATCATTGGGTCCGTTGATGTAAGCCGGGTATCGAAGAGTGACGTCGACCTGGCCGTTGTTAACTATTCTTACGGAATCAAGTGACGAATCGCACGACCGAATCGGTGGGAACGACAATGACCCGGGGTCTGCCACAACACTCACGTCTGCACCATTTCCTGCGAGGATTATGACTACTGAATCTTCGCAGCTTCTTCCATTCCTGACACTTTTTACATAAAAGGATTCAGTAAATGGTCCCTGAGCTGTTGGAGCAAATTCATAGACAAGAGTGAGTACCTCACCTGTTTTCAAAATCACGGGAGGCGCTTGTATAGCCGAAACCAATCGGAACGGAGGATTCGGACCTGGAGGCAGTGCAGGAATTTCAAGGTCGCTGGTACCATCATTTCGAATCTGCAACGATAATTGTCGCGTTTGTCCAACCGGTACCGTTCCAAACTGACCCGAACCAATAAGCGTAATGGTGGCATCAACTCCTTCGAATTCCATCCACACCGTATCTGGAACAGGACATCCATCCAGGTATATCAGCACCGGGACGAGTGCGTTTCCCAGCCGATACGAAATTGGATCCAGACGCGCACTCGTCCCAGGCAGTAGTGTGTCGGGCAGTATCTGCTGTATCTGAATTACAATAGACGGATCCGACGACACGGCCGAGTCGAGTACGATTGTATCTCCGGCATTAAATACAGTTATGAAGTTAGGGAATGGGTCGCCTACACAAACCGGGGGAATACGCAGCGTATCGCCTTCAGTTCCGCTCCACCGGTACCTAATATCAATAAGTTTAACATCTGCGGTAAACGTAACGGTGAACGGATTGCGGCCCGTTGTCGTGTCGTTATTACTAAGATCGAGCAATCCTGTCTGAATCCCATTTTGACCCGGTAAGGGGGCAAATTCAACTATGTAATTATTTCGGCTATATGCAGCTATTGAGTCTGGGAACACAGTTGGCGACACTAAAGTGAAACCGGGATTGCCGCGCCATGTAGCATTCGAGATTACCAATGGCGAATCCCCATCATTCTCAACAACGATAGTATCCCTTAGCACGTCGCCGGGACAACGGTGTTCTCCCATAAACGAAGTTGTGGGTGCATCAATGATGGGTGGACCAAAGATGCGAACAATGTTCCAGGCAGACTGCGTCATGATTCGCACAGCATCCTGTTCGTAGGTACTAGTCTTCGGATTATCCACTTTTTGAGTAATGGATATGTAGAACAGGGTATCTGGTCCGGGTAGTGTAAAATTTGCCCTCCAGTCGACGCCTTTATAATTCGTTATAGTCTGTCCTAGCTGCCACCGTCCATTTTCCGGCTTAAAGTAAATATCGATATCAGATCCGCTACCGTATCCTGAAAGCTTGAAATTCCTGAGAGAGATGGTAACGGTATCTGAGATCTGACCAACGGATAATCCCGGAACGTTTACTCGGGCATCATATCGCCTTCTACCTTCGCCCCCTTCAGAGAACTGATTTGAATTCCTCGCTCCCACCTGGGCGTTATATGCATCGGATGGAAGTGGGTTGTCGAGTCTGGACCCCAGGATGACTCCACCACCAGAGCCCTGTCCACCAAGCACATCCTGCTTGCTGGGAGTATCTCCGTATGCGAAAAGCTCAAAACGTTTAAGTCTTCGAGCATGAAGTGATACGGCGCCGCCACCGCCGCCACCGGCGCTTGGAATGGGGCGCGCAGGCGAGGCATTGCCGCTGGCTCCACCCGATCCGCCTGCAAGTGGAACAAGCCAATCGTTACCGTAAACCTGTCCGCCGTTGATAGCATTAAACTCACTTTGTCCGGGCGTCCGATAACCGCCGCCGCCACCTTTCTCATTTTCTTTACCACCGGATCCCCCGCCGAAGCCCCCTTCGGGCCGACAGTTCAAATAATTATTACAGCCTGTACCGGAAAGACCAAATGGATGACCCGTGCCGCCACCTGCATTTTCAAACAGACCTATGGTGCTACCACCCGGCACTCCACTCAATGCCTGGCTGCCGGCAATGTTATTAACATTGGCCGGGAGGTCCTGTCCCGATCCAGCTCCAGGTTTATTACGAGTACTTCCGGCATTATACCCGCCCGGACCGCCCCCTGTATAGCCATCTCCTCCAACCGTCCCACGATTGCCGCTAAAGTTGATAAAGGAATACGAACCACCTCCGCCGCCACCACCGGGTCCACCGTTGATCTGATTGCCATTGGCGTGAATACGCGTGTTGTTTCCGGTAAAATCACCCACACACATAAGTACAAAGGGTAGGAACCCCTGATTGCCGGGTGTAGACGGATCGGAATCGACGATGCTGATGGTATAGTCGGCATCTTTAAGAATTGCGCTGTCGATAAGCATTGCACCTCGGCGAGACCTGCGGCCCAATGATCCCGATCCAAGATCGGTTTCGTTAATGCTTCGCTTGTCGCCGAATGCAAATGGCTTTACGATGTAGAATGTATCGGTGTTGGCAGTTACACCATTGACAACAACTTCGATGGGAATGCGAAATGCCTGATTGAGCTTAGTCCAATCGTCGGAATTCGGAACAGTTGTAGGACTTACAAAGATGTGTGTGCTAATCATCCGCCCATTCCAGCTTACAACACAGGGACCAATCTTGATCTTGTTTGTATCGGCTGGCCGATTGCACCGCACCAGCACGGCGTCGGGGGGATTGTTCAGATAGAATCCGTCCGTACCGAAGGCGTTGGTCTTGTCGTACCGTCCGATGATTTCGACGTACGTTCCGAAACCCGTTGTGCCGATATCGGGAATGATGTAGGCAATGACGGGAGGATTAACCTGGGCGCGGACGCCATCCGATGCCGGCAACGCCAGGAGATAAATAGTTGCAATAGTTAATATCTTGCTGAGTACCAATTTCATAGCGTGGCAATTACCTTCAATTCAACAGCGATGGGGGTTGGTAAAGCGCCGACCTCGACCGTTGTGCGGCACGCATTCACGTTTGCAAAGTGTTCGGAATAAAGACGGTTAAAAATTGCGAAGTCATTCTTCATATTAGTCAGGAATACAGTCACATCCACAATATTATCCCACGCCGATCCAGCATCTTCCAAGATAAACCGAACATTTCGGAATACCGAAAGAGTTTGAACTGCAACATCGTACGCAATTACATTGCCGGCGCTGTCGAGCGTCACGCCGGGGATTATCCTGCTGCCTCGCTCCCGCGGACCCACTCCGCTCAGATACAGCAGGCTGCCCACCTGCACAGCATGCGGATAAGCGCCCACTGGTTCTGGAGCCCTGTCAGAATTGAACACAGACATTCTTTGCTTCCGTAAAAAATCGAAGCGCTTCAACGCCGCCTTCGCGTCCAACGCCACTGTTCTTCATTCCTCCAAACGGAGTTCGAAGATCACGAACGAGCCAGCAATTCACCCACACGATTCCACTCTCCAAACGATGTGCCACTTTGTGGGCACGACTGATGTCGCGGCACCACACCGATGCAGCCAATCCATAGGAAGTTGAATTTGCGGCTTCAATCACCTCCTCATCATCCGAAAATGGCATCAGCGTGGCAACGGGACCGAAGATTTCTTCCTGATTGACGCGGCACTTGGAGTCGAGACCTTCTATAAGCGTGGGTTCAACAAAAAAACCGTTCGAGCATCTTCCCTTTAGCATTACGCGTTTCCCGCCAGTGAGAACCGTACCCCCTTCCTGAATAGCCAGGTCGATGTACGACAGAATTTTATCCATCTGCGCCTTGCTTACGATGGCTCCTGTCTTCGTAGGCTCATCCAGCGGATCGCCCACAACAAATCGTCGAATCTCTTCGATCAGCGCCGTACGAAATTCTTTATAAATATTTTGAGCAACAAAAATGCGAGAACCACACAGGCAAATTTCGCCTTGATTTGTATATGCAGCACGAGCTACATGACGGGCAGTATGGTGAATATCGACGTCATCGAAGACTATAGTCGGATTTTTGCCGCCAAGCTCCAACGAAAGTTTTTTAAACATGGGAGCGGCGGTAGCCGCTATGGTGCGTCCGGTTACGGTGCCACCAGTAAATGAAATTGCCTTAATATCTCGATGTTTAACAATGGCATCGCCGCATTCTGCCCCAAGCCCATGAACAATATTCAATACGCCGGGCGGAAGGCCTGCATCGATGCACAACTGTGAAAACAGAAACGATGTTAACGGCGTTAGCTCACTTGGTTTAGCCACAACGCAATTTCCTGCTGCCAGGGCAGGTGCAATTTTCCAGGTAAACAAGTACAGCGGAAGATTCCACGGCGAAATACAACCCACTACTCCCAGAGGCGACCTAACGGTGTAGTTAAATACATGGTTGTCGGTAACATGCGCTGCTGTCTCGGTATGCAGAATCTCGGTGGCAAAGAATGCCAGGTTTGCCTCTGCGCGCGGAATGTCTATCGCTTTCGAAAGCCACAACGGCTTCCCATTGTCATCGGTCTCGGCTCTGGCAAGTTCGTCGAAATGTTCTGCAATTTTTTTCGAAACTCTCAGCAGAATATCAGAACGCTGCTTCGACGTAAGCCCGCTCCACTGCGGGAACGCATCGGTAGCTGCGGCCACGGCAGCATCAACGTCGCCGGCGCCACTGCGTGCCACAAGCGCAAAAATCTCGCCGGTGGCTGGATTAATGTTCTCGATCCACTCATGCGTCTGCGGGTCGTGAAACGTGCCGTTAATGTAATTCCGAATATGTAACATGCTGCATTAGATTGATCTGCAAAACTACATTATGGCTCACTGCGCCTCCGACCCTATTTTTCAGTTGTGACACTGCCTAATGCAATATCAAACTTCATTCGCTCGCTCGATGTTGAGAAAGGGGCAAGCGCACATACCATTGTTGCCTACAACGTTGCGTTAAAACAGTTTGTGGAGTTTTGTAACGACGTGCATCAGAGATCGTTGGACGTCAGGGATTTCACCGAAGCAGACATACGCCCCTTTCCGGGATGGCTTCATCAAAAAGGTATTTCGCGTAAATCCATTCGGCTAAAGTTAGCCGCAGTCAGATCGCTGTTCAAATACCTTGTTCGCCTTGGCGAACTCGAGCGCAATCCAACGCAGATGATTGTCTCACCAAAAATTAGCTCAACGCTTCCGTCGTTTCTGCAGCAAGAAGAAGCAGTCGAACTCGCCACATCGTTTGATCCGGAAACGAATCAGGGAAAACGCGACAAAGCGCTCTGCGAATTACTCTATGGTTCGGGACTTCGAATAAGCGAAGCTCTGCAGCTCAACATGGGAGAGATCGACTTCAAACGCAGAACAGTCCGCGTGTTGGGTAAACGCTCTAAGGAGCGAATTGTCCCAATCACTCAAAGCGCCGCCGATTCTATCGATGTCTACCTCACAGTGCGTAAGGACTTTAATCCTCTGCCGACAGAACCGGCACTGTTCCTAGGTACGCGTGGTCAGCGACTGACTTCGGTATCGGCCTATCGTATCGTTCAAAAAGCTCTGCGTCCCATTACAGAGGCGGCAAGAAAGAGTCCGCACGTATTACGTCATTCGTTTGCAACACATCTGCTGGACAACGGAGCAGATTTAAAAGCAGTAAGCGAAATGCTTGGGCACGCATCGTTGTCTACAACCCAGATCTACACCCACATCAGCGTTGAGCGTTTGAAGGAAGCATATAAAAAGGCTCACCCCAGGAATGACGATACAAAGCCCGGAGAAAACAGTCAGTAGCGTATCATTTCCCTCACGTAATTTGTTTGTATGGAAGACATCAGCATTGCAGTTATCGGGGCAGGACATCTTGGTTCGATACACGCCAGGCTTTGGAGCCAGCAACAGGGCGCAAGGCTTGTTGCAATTGTAGACCCCGATGAGCTGCGCGGCAGAGCCGTAGCCGCAGACCACGGAGTACCCTGGGTTCACGATATTGATGCGCTGCAGGACACAGATGCTGTTGTAATAGCAACACCCACAGTTCTTCATCACGCCATTGCAATGCGATGTTTGGAAAGGGGCTTTCACACGTTCATTGAAAAACCTGTTACAGGCACCTACGATGAGGCCATTGAACTAATTGCCAAGGCAACAGTTACATCGAAGGTTGTACAGGTGGGACACGTTGAACGGTTTAATCAGGCAGTGCGTGCAGTAGCCCCCTTCATTACGGAACCGCGTTTCATCGAAGGTCACAGACTGTCTACGTTCAAGCCACGCGCAATAGACGTAAGCGTGATTCACGATCTGATGATCCACGACATTGATTTACTGCTCTGGCTTACCAAATCGCATGTCACCGACATCCAGGCTACCGGCGTTGCAGTACTCACCGACACTCCCGATATCTGCAATGCAAGGCTGACGTTCGACAACGGCTGTGTGGCAAATCTCACTGCTTCGCGCATATCTGCGAAACCAATGCGCAAGTTGCGGGTTTTTCAGCGCGACAGTTATTTGTCGCTCGATCTCGCAGATGGCAAGGTGGACTGGTATCATTTAATTGAGCATGGCGCGGTAGATCCAAGTCATCAAATTATGGTCAGTACTGTTTCGACATCTCACGGAGATCGTACAATTGTTTACGATACACCCAAGGTTGATGCTGTGAATGCTATTGCCGAGGAACAACGCTCATTTCTTGAAAGTATCAGCCGCGGTACCGACGCCGCAGTTACTTTACGGGAAGGGGCCGAGGCAGTACGCGTTGCAGCAATGATCGAACAACATCTGTGAATTCTGGCTTTCGAACGCATTTAACATCGGTTCTTCTAATTATCATCATGGCGTTGGTGAGGGCACATGCACAAACCGAGGCTTCAGATTATTCCCGAATTGGATTTACCGGTTACCTAACATCCGTTGCGTCGGATTATCAATGTGTGGGCATCAATCCGGCCAACCTGGGTTTCGTCCCTCAATCTACGTTATGGCGCCTCGCATCGCCGGTGGATTACGGAGTGGAGCGCAACAAACGTGCATGGTCATTTACAGCGCTCGAGGGCGGCATTTCGTTACATACCGATGCACTCAATCGGGAAGGCTTGGCGAATTTACTCACGCAAACGTCGAGCGGCACCTTCGATGCAGCAGAAAAAATCCGTGCTGCAAGTGCTTTTGCCGGAAAGGGCGTCCGATTTAGCGTTGATGTAATAGTCGCTGGCGCTTCGTATCAGAGCGATTCATGGGGCGGGATTGCTCTTACACTGCGTGAACGGATCAGTGGCACTTTTCGATTTAATGAAGCCGCCGCAAAGCTTGCCTTTCAGGGAAGGAATTTCGACTACTTCGATTCACTTGCAGTTAATGTAAATGGTGATACTATCGGGTATTCAACCAATCCGCAAACATTTTCTCAAATTTTCGATGATACCAGACTGGCTATGCTGTGGTTCAGAGAGATTGGAGCATCGTATGGCATTCGTATTGTGAACTTCGAGAAAGCAGAAACAAGCATTTATTTCGGCTTCGGTGTTAAATACCTGATGGGATATGCCATGATTGACGCGCTAACCGATAACGGCAGGCTCAGAGCATACTCAGCATTAGCCCCCTTCTTCGGCATCAGCTATGGAAAGGCAACGTCGCCATCGCTCATTCTTGGCAACGACTACCAACACATTGGAAACGGCTGGAGTACAGACTTGGGACTGACGGTTGATCTTGGAAAGTTAACGGTTGGAATGTCGGTAGTTGATATCGGACAAATCACTTGGAACGGTAACGTATTTCAGGCAAAGGACACAATCCTTAACGGCGTTGCCAGCACGGGTTTCAGCAGTTACAACATATTCGAAGAAGCTCCTAAAATCACTGGTGCTGGAAATTTTTTCACATGGGAAGGCCTGAATTCTAAGACAACAACACTACCAGCAAGATTGAGAATCGGCACCTCGTACGAATGGTCGCAGCGGTGGCAGTTTGGTCTCGACGTAATCTATCCATTGAACACCGAAGCCGGATCTCTTGGTGAGCCAATCGTTAGCGCAGGGGCGGATTGGCAGCCCAACGTATGGATGAAGGTTGGTGTTGGCCTCGGTGGCGGCGGTAACATGGGGGTGTTCGTTCCCATTGGCGTTTCTTTTTCTCTGTTCAATGGCCTTTGGGAATTGGGTATTGCATCGAGAGATGTGCTTACTTACTTCGTAACGGATAGACCAATTCTCAGCGGTGTTATCGGACTAGCACGGTTCAGACTTTAATGAAGCTATTCCCAAAGAGGATACTCTATTGTTAAATTTCACGTATGCGGTATCCGTTCAAAGAAATAGAACCTTCCTGGCAGAAAAAATGGGCTGACCAAAACCTGTATCGTTCTGTTGCAGATCCTTCCAAGCCCAAATACTACGTGCTCGACATGTTCCCGTACCCTTCCGGCGATGGCCTGCATATTGGCCATCCGGAAGGGTACACAGCAACCGACATCGTTAGCCGGTATAAGCGTATGTGCCGTTACAGCGTTCTGCATCCAATTGGATTCGATGCGTTCGGCCTTCCTACAGAACGTCAGGCTATGGTGGAGAATATCCACCCGCGATCGATTACGGAGCGAAATATTGCAACATTCACGCGCCAGCTGAAATCGTTCGGATTTGATTATGACTGGTCGAGATCTGTGAACACCACAGACCCTTCGTACCTGCGGTGGACTCAGTGGATGTTTTTGCAGATTTATAATTCCTGGTACGATCCGGAAATGGATAAGGCTCGGCACATCGACACATTGCCCATTCCCAAGTCGATTGTCAGTCAGCACGAGATAGACGAGTATATCGACTCTCACCGCCTTGCATATCTTGACCACATACCTGTGAATTGGTGCGAGCAACTAGGTACTGTCCTCGCGAATGAAGAAGTTGATGAGTGGATAGAAAAAGGGTATACGGTTGAACGACGTCCGATGCGGCAGTGGATGCTTCGTATCACTGCTTATGCAGAACGCTTGCTGACTGATTTGAACGGGCTTGACTGGCCCGCAATGACGATAGAAATGCAACGAAACTGGATAGGCAAGAGTGATGGATCTGAAATCCAGTTTCGTGTGGTGTCTGAGTATGAAGAACACGAAGACATGGCCGCCAGCCCGCGAACTCACGAACAGACGATAACTATATTTACTACCCGTCCGGATACAATTTTTGGAGCAACGTATCTGGTGCTTGCTCCAGAAAATGAGCTGGTGGATGTAATCACAACGCCCGAGTACCACGACAGAGTAGAAATCTACAGGCAGGTTACTACAAAGAAGAGCGACCTTGAGCGAACGGAACTGACGAAGCAAAAAACCGGCGTCTTCACAGGTGCTTTTGCAATCAATCCTGCAACCAATGAACGAATTCCGATATGGATTGCCGACTATGTGCTTGCACATTATGGTACAGGCGCAATAATGGCAGTGCCTGGTCACGACCAACGCGATTTTGAGTTTGCATCCACATTCTCACTTTCTATAGTAACTGTAGTAGCACCATTTACCGAAATACTGGAAGGTAGTCCGGATGGCAGAACGGCTGCCACTGCGGCATTCCAGCCCCCTACCAAAGCATTTGTTGATGACGGTATTAATGTTAACTCAGCAAACAACATGGTTTCGCTCAACGGTCTGCATACCATCGACTCAAAGCGTGTTATCAGCGAATGGCTTGAGGAAAGGGGCTTTGGCAGGCGTGCAATTCAGTATAAACTTCGCGACTGGCTGTTCTCGCGTCAGCGTTATTGGGGCGAGCCAATACCAATTATGTTTTTTGACGATGGAAGCAAACGCGCACTCGATGATGATGAACTTCCATTGCTTCTACCCGATGTAGCAGATTTCAAGCCCGCAGGCACAGGTGAATCGGCTCTGGCAACCGTTACAGAATGGGTTGATTTCATCGACAAAAAAACAGGCAAGCATGCACGACTGGAAACGAATACGATGCCTCAGTGGGCAGGTTCGTGCTGGTACTATCTTAGGTATTGCGATCCGCAAAACAACAATGAGTTTTGTTCGAAAGAAGCAGAACAATACTGGATGGGAGACAGCGGCATCGATCTGTATATCGGTGGTGCGGAGCATGCAGTGCTGCATTTAATCTATGCGAGGTTCTGGCACAAGGTTCTATTCGACCGCGGATACGTATCTACCAGTGAACCTGTGCGAAGATTGTTTCATCAAGGACTAATTCTTGCAGAGGGAAAAAAGATGTCGAAGTCGTTGGGTAATGTTATCAATCCCGATGATATGATCGACACGTTTGGCGCCGATGCCATCCGCCTTTACGAGATGTTCTTAGGTCCGCTTGAAGCTTCCAAGCCTTGGAGCACGCAAGGTATCGAAGGTATGCCGCGGTTCCTTGACAGAGTGTGGCGGCTTGTGCTGGAATCTCCGTTGGACGATGTGGAATGTCCGCGAGAACTTGATCGTGTTTTGCACGAAACGATTTCTAAAACACGAGCTGATATCGAATCACTGAGCATGAACACAGCAATAGCACAGTTCATGATCTTCGTCAATGTTTTCACGTCGTCTGATATTCGGCCGCGAAAAGCAATTGAACAATTTTTACAATGCCTTGCTCCTTTTGCGCCGCATATTACCGAAGAACTTTGGATGCGTCTTGGCCATAGCACGTCGATTCACCTATCGGCATTTCCTGAAGCCGATCCCACCAAATTGATTAAGGATGAAGTGCAAATTGTACTTCAGGTCAACTCCAAAATCCGAGGGAAGGTAATGCTGTCGCCCGATGCCGATGAACAGACGATGGAACATGCTGCGATGAAAGACGAGGGCGTGATGCGTCACCTTGATGGTAAAACAATCCGGAAAACGATTGTGGTTCGCGGTAAACTCGTCAATTTTATTGCATCATGATGCGTCATTGCCCAGAATTGTATCCGAGGGTGCTATGAATCTTTTCGTCAATGTATTAACCCTGCTGATTCTTGTCTCTTATACAGCAACTAGTCAGAACGGCAGTGTTGCGGAAATGAAAATAGTCAACAAGGTGAAGGTAGGAAACCTGGACGCACCAGGACTCGATGAGGTTTCGGGCTGCGTAGCTTCATCCATAAACAAAGATTTGTTGTGGGTACATAACGATTCCGGCGACGATGCCGTGGTGTACGCGTTGTCCACCAAGGGCGAGTTGCGGTGTGCGGTCTCAATTGAAAATGCAACAAACCGCGATTGGGAAGATATTTCCATGGGGCCTGGTCCGGAGAAAGGCAAGTCTTATCTGTACGTCGGTGACATCGGCGATAATAATGGAAGCGCGTCAACAATAACTGTGTACAGAATTGCAGAGCCAACATTGGATCCGCTGTGCAAAGCCATGACGTTAAGCGCCGACCGGATAGAGATGAAGTATCCAGACGGTCCTCGCGACGCAGAAGCACTGATTATAGATCCTGTTTCAAATGATATGTACATCATCACAAAACGCGAACGAAAATCGCGTGTGTACAAATTGAGCGCCCCCTTCAATTTCAAAAAAATAAATACGCTTTCTTTTGTTACCGAACTTCCATTTTCGCTCGCAACGGCTGCAGATATTTCCCATTCAGGCAAATCAGTGATCGTTAAAAACTACGTGTATGTTTATGGTTGGGAAAGAAGTACAAATGAGTCGCTGGCATCTCTATTTAAGCGCAAGCCATCTGTACTGCCCTATATGCCGGAACTGCAAGGCGAAGCAGTGTGTTTTTCCGCAACTGACGACGGATACTTTACGCTGAGCGAACGGCCAGATACGACTGTTGATTACGCAATCAACTATTACTTTAAAAACAATACAAATAATCCAACGTACGTCGAAATGGGCGAAGATAAGTTCTATATGTCTGTAATTCCCTCTGCGGATACAAAGGGAATTTATAATGCTCGATATAATATCCCGATTCCCGCAACTGTTAGAATTTCGGTTCGAAACGAAATCATGATGGAAGTTGAGAATGTTGAACCTTCCACCTTTGAACAGGGATTGCTCGAGCGAGAAATCGACATGATAGATAAGCCTGAAGGCACATACGTTGTTGTTTTATGTGCCGACAGACAATACTCAACTTCTGTACTCGAAGTAAAGCATCGCTGATGTCTCAGGGCAATGCCAGAATCATGTTTATGGGTACTCCGGAATTTGCCGTACCGGCGTTGCGTAAGCTGCATGAGAAGTATGGAATTATTGGCGTTGTAACCGCGCCCGACAAACCGATGGGAAGGGGGCTTGTTGTGCATCCATCGGCAGTTTCAATGGCTGCAGAGGAGCTTGGAATTTCAACAGTCTTAAAACCCGCTTCGCTCAAGTCTGAGACCTTCGTTCAGGAAGTTAGGAAACTAAATCCTGATATTATCTGTGTTATTGCATTTCGGATCCTGCCGGAAGCCGTGTATTCGATGGCGCATCTCGGAGCTTTTAATGTACACGCATCGCTGCTGCCAAAATACCGCGGAGCTGCGCCAATTAACCACGCCATCATCAATGGTGAGCATGAAACCGGAGTAACGTCGTTCCTCTTGAATACAATGGTCGACGCCGGAGTTATACTTCTTCAGCATCGCGTGAACATTACCACCGAAACAACTGCCGGCGATTTATACGATGTACTCAAACTGAAGGCAGCTGAATGCGCCGTTGAGACGTGCGCGCTGCTAATCAACGGTTCGGCAGCTCCCATGCATCAAAACGAAGCACGGACGTCCCCCGCTCCCAAAGTGTTCCGAGAGACCAGCACCATTAATTGGGCACAACAGCCGAGCGCCATAAGAAATTTCATACATGGCCTATCGCCAATGCCTTGTGCGTGGACATTGTGGGAAGGTCGCACTCTTAAAATTTTCCGTGCTTCCACTGTCGACGAGCATGCAACTTTGGGTGGCCCCGTTGCTGATACCATTGCAACCAATGATGTGAGCTCAGGATTTTTTCGTATCGTCGGGAATCATTTTCTTGTTCGATGCTCCGATGGCTGGCTGTCGCTCGACGAGATTCAGTTGCCGGCGAAACGTCGTATGAAGACTGCTGAATTTCTTTCGGGATACCGCGGACCAACAGAAGGAAGGTTCGAATGATTTCACTTTCTGAATTCGTCCGAACAGTACCTTTTTTTGTCATCGCTCACCGCGGCTCATCGGGCGACGCACCAGAGAATACACTTTCTGCCATTCGCCTTGCCATTGAAGGGGGCGCAAAAATGGTGGAGATAGATGTTCAGTCAACGTTAGATAATGAGATTGTTGTGTTACACGACGACGTCTTGGGTAGAACAACAGATGGCAGAGGATTAATAACCGAATTGGATTCGGCAAAGGTTCGAGACCTGGATGCCGGCTCGTGGTTCGACGTCAGATTTGCTGGCGAAAAAGTGCCGCTGCTCGATGAGGCGCTTGACCTTATTTGTGAAAATGTATATCTGAATCTCGAAATAAAGCCCCTTTCAAATAATGGAAGTTCATTTGATGTGATCAGACGAATAATTAAGAAGATCAAGGAACGGAGTTATGAACGGCATACTGTGTTTGCTTCATTTGATCATCGAGCACTGACGCTAATTCAAGAAATGGATCCTGAATTGCATACAGCAGCACTTAACAAAGCGCACGACAATCGATTACCATCGGAAATTCTCAAATCGTGCCATGCCAATGCGTTTGGATGCTCCCTTCACGAGCTCAGCAATGCGCGGGCAGAGGATTGCAAATACCATAGCATTCCCTTTGGTGTATACACAGTAAATTCAAGAGATGCGCTGCAGAAGGCGCTATCGTTTGGCGTTATGGCTGTTGTTTCAAATTATCCTGCCAGAATAAATCAGGAGTATGAGAATTTAATTGGCCAGAGATAGAAACGGTAATGTGACCGTTCAGTAAATCAGTAAATTTGAATATGGAAAAGTCAGCAAAGCCCCTTATCGGAGTCCTATTGTCGGGATGTGGCGTGTACGATGGCTCAGAAATTCACGAAGCCACGCTGACGCTGCTCGAGCTTCAGCGCATGCATACCACTGTAATGTGTATCGCTCCCAACATCAACCAATATCATGTTGTTAATCACCTTGATGGCTCCGAAACGCATGAGACTCGCAATGTGCTCGTGGAATCTGCGAGGATTGCTCGAGGCAGCATTGTTGATGTAGCATCTGTCGACGTCAATACTATCGATGCCCTTGTTATTCCCGGCGGCTTTGGCGCAGCGAAGAATCTTACTTCTTGGGCATTTGATGGTCCGGATTCAACCATTCAGCATGATGTTGGGAAACTGATACTCGATATGGTAAGAGCAGGAAAACCAGTAGCAGCGTTCTGCATGGGGCCTGTAGTTGTTGCAAAGGCACTTGAGCATTCCGACATCCATCCACATCTTACTGTTGGTACAACGGAAGAAGCCTCGCCATACGACATTGGAGCAATCCACCAAGCCATGGAGCAGATAGGCGCTCATACACACCTGAATTCAATCCGCGAGATCACCGTCGATGCATCGAACAACATCGTCAGCGCCCCCTGCTACATGATGGAAGCAACAATCGAAGAAGTCCACGACAATATCAAATCTGCTGTCCATGCGTTGCTAACAATGCTCGAACCGGAGACAGTTGATGCCTGAACTCGTCGCGCTGCCAACATTGATTTTTCCCTCTTATGCTGCGAAAATCAATAATTCACACGACGGGCTACAGATTTTTGACGATGTGCGGCGAGCATACGTAACGCTAACTCCCGAAGAGTGGGTGCGCCAACACTGCATTCATTGGCTTGCCGGACTTGGGTATCCATTGGGGAGATGCAGCGTTGAACGGCGAATCGACAAAACAGGAATGCGTTACGATGTACTGTGGGTGGACGCACAGCTTCGTCCGTTTATGCTTGTAGAATGCAAGGCCCCCTCCATTAAGGTCTCTTACGATACATTACGCCAGACTGCGTGGTACAACATCACGCTAAAGGCCCCCTACATCCTTCTAACAAATGGCCTTCACGCGTTTTGTGCACTGGTTGAAACGGACGGACGCGTAGATCCCGTGCCGGATGTCCCTACATATCCGGTAACTAAATGAATTTAGCACTTCATTCTCCACTCGATATGCACCTTCACCTGCGTCAGGATGAAATGCTCGACGCAGTTGCGCCATTATCCGCCAAATACTTTGCCGGCGGTGTAGTAATGCCAAATCTTATTCCGCCTATCAACAGCATCGAACGGTTGTTATGGTACAAGGCAGAGGTGAAACGAGCGACTGCGCCGTACGTTTTTGAGCCATACATGACGTTATTCTTCCGCTCGTATACCTTTAGCGAGCTCGAAGAGGCAAGGCGGAACATCATCGGCGTCAAACTATACCCTTCTGGCATCACAACAAATAGCGAAGGGGGCGTTCAAGACCTGTCACTCATTGAACCTACTCTCTCCATGATGCAGGAGCTTGATATTCCGCTGCTAGTACATGGCGAAACGAATGGATTCGTGATGGACAGGGAGAGCGAGTTTTGCCGTATCTATCAATTGTTAGCATCTAAGTTTCCGGGATTAAGGATTGTTATGGAGCACATCACAACGCGCGACGCCGTTGTGCTGCTCGATCGGTACGAAAACTTGTTTGCAACGATTACGCCACATCATTTGCTTACAACGCTCGATGACGTGGTTGGCGGGCTAATGAATCCGCATCTGTTTTGTAAGCCCATCGCAAAACGTCCGGAAGACCGCGATGCTCTTCTCGCCGCTGCTCTCAGCGCCCATTCCAAGGTAATGATGGGAACCGACTCCGCTCCACATCCCACTAACATGAAGGAATCGCATGGGTGTGCGGCCGGTGTTTTTTCCGCGCCGATTGCACTTCCGTTGCTTGCTGAGTTGTTTGAACGGCACAATGCGCTCGATCGGCTCCAAGCGTTTGTTAGTTCGAATGCCTGCAGGATCTATCGCATAACGCCGCGCGAAAAGGAAGTACGGCTTATCAAGCAATCAATGATAATCCCAGCATCTTATCTTTCCATTGTACCAATGTGGGCTGGATATGAAATCTCATGGTCGTTCGAAGCCTAACACGCTGATAACTGTTGGCGTCTTCATTCTCGTCTGTACCGTCAATGTCTACACGCAAACGCTATTCGACACGTGCGGGATGGAAGGTTCGGCTGTGCGGTCAGACGCTCAGATACTAAACAAAAAGAAGAACCGATGGGACGTACCAAACACATCGCAGATCAACAGGGCAGTTACATTTGCCAGGATGCTTGCATCGGACTCCATACCTGAGGGATTCGCAGAGGGAGACGCCGCAGAAATCGTTGCGTATGTGTCCGACGTAAAGCTGGGTTCTAAAGAGACCTGCAATTGCAACAATACCGACTCAGCGCATAGAGACACGCATATAGAGCTGACGTTGGAGCCGAATGTAAATATCGATAAGACAACGCTTGTAATTGCAGAGGTGACTCCGAGATTTCAGCGGGAAAAGCTGGCGGAGGGATTAGACTGGTCTACGCGTGGTTTGCGCGATGCATTTCTCGGACGCTGGGTGCGAATTCGTGGCTGGGTATTTTTCGACAAGATGCATGCAGATGAATCCGCAGGTTCCAACAATACACGTGTCTGGCGCGGTACTGCATGGGAGCTCCATCCAATTACGAGCATCACTCTTACAACACCCGATTCATCATCGAATGCGCCAGTCGTAAGTAGGCCCGAAATAAATCGTCCCCTCCGACAATGTTCAGCCATCACGACGAAGGGGACGAGATGTAAGCGCATGACGTCAAACGTCAGCGGACTATGTTGGCAGCACGAGCGTTAGGGTCCCGGCGTTTCTCCCGGTCATTCTCCCGGTCATTCTCCCGGCGTTAACTCGTATGCTTCCACAATTCTTTCAGTGCTCCGAGTGAACCCATAACACCTCCTGCCTCGAACGGCATAAAGACAACCTTATTTCCGCCGGATGCCATCTCCTTGATTGCTTCAATGTAGCGAACTGCGATGAGATACTGTGTTGGATCTCCCTTCAGGTCGGCAACTGCGGCAGCAACAGACCGGATAGCGGCTGCCTCTGCCTGCGCAACGCGCTCGCGGGCTTCTGCCTGACCCTGCGCCATAAGAACCTGCGACTGCCGACTACCATCGGCATTGTTGATTAGAGACTGACGCTGGCCTTCCGACTCAAGAATAGCACTATTCCTGCTCGCTTCGGCATTCAGGATAGTTGCCCTCTTTTCCCGTTCAGCTCGCATCTGCTTTTCCATTGCTTCCTGAACATCACGTGGCGGTAGGATATCCTGCAATTCCACACGGTTGACTTTGACACCCCATTTATGAGTTGCTTCGTCGAGGATAATCCTAAGCTTCGTATTGATGGTATCGCGGGACGTTAGGGTTTCATCAAGGTCGAGCTCTCCGATTACATTCCTGAGTGTTGTTTGCGTAAGCTTCTGCACGGCATCCGGAAGGTTTGCAATTTCATATACAACCTTCATTGGATCGACCAATTGGAAATACAATAACGCATTGATCTCGATAGTCACGTTATCGCGTGTAATCACACCCTGACGCGGGAAATCGTACACGGTTTCGCGAAGATCGATTCGTTCCGTTTTTGTATGGAGATACACAGGCGTGCCCTTGGGATCGGTTCGTACAAACCGCCAGTCGATTGCCCGCGCCCGGTCCACAATTGGAACAATAACGTTTATTCCGCTTACAAGCGTTCTGTGGTACCGACCAAGTCTTTCAATTATCATGGTCTCGGCCTGCCGAACAACTACAATGCCCTTTGCAACGAGAATAATTACAAACAATGCGAGAATACCGACGACGATTATCATAAATTTCCTTTCTGATGTTTATCAGCAGCAAAAGTTAACATGTCTTGGATAATAATCACAAGCGTTTCACAACAACGATAGTTGAATCTACACGAACCACACTGACGCGTTCGCCGACTTCGATGGGGTTTGCATCTTCAGAGATAGCCTGCCAGCTATCACCGTCAATCTGCACACGGCCACTAATCAGATCGTTAGGAATGCGCTCCGTTACAATTGTTGTTCGACCCACAATTGCTCCCGCACCAGTTAAGAAAGCAGGTTTATCATCCTTAATCAGCGTTTTCTTGAGGATTGGACGAATAGTAACAAAAGAGATAAAACATAGGATTGCGAAAACGATCAGTTGGACGACCATCGTGGCGCCAAAAAAAGCTGCAACTGCTGCGCCGATTGCTCCAACGGCAAAGTTTGCCAGCACAAAACCTGGCGTAATGATTTCGAGAATCAAAAACGCGATAGCAATGATGAGCCAAATCTGAGAATCAGTCATAAATCACCTATATGCCAGGTATGCATCGAGATTGAGTCCCTGTCTTTGTAAAAAGTCTGCATACATCCATTTGTAGTTCTGCACATCGGGTGCAATTGCAACGGCACGCGCATACGCCCTGTGAGCGTCGGCCATCAACCCCATCTCTTCGCAGGCCGCTCCCACAATCAACTGACCTATCGCCTGATCGCCTTCGCTGATGTCGCCGTTTATTTCTGCAAGGACTGCCTGGGCAGATTGCCGCTCCTCGCCGGCGATGTACCACAATGCAAAATCGTCGGAGTGCTTTGCTGCATCCGAAGCACTCTCCACACGCCAGGAACTGAGCGACGCAGGTTCGATTTTCAATGATGAGATTGATGTGGTAAAGAACGTGTCCGATACAACAGTTGAAAACACAACTGAATTGGATCTGTTGGTGACTACAATCTTATACGAAGACACCTGGGGTGAACCGTGCCAGATGAATGTGACTGAGTCCGAAAGTAATCGAGTGTTGCGTGGAGTAATAACAACGATGTGCTGTCCTGATTTCAATGAACTGTTCTCTACTACTGCCAAAGCACGGAGTTCTCCCGGCCCTCCCACCACTGCAAGAACAGAATCAACGAGGCTTACGTCGTCTCCCACCGCTCTTTCAACCGCACCCGTTGTTTTCATCTTGGAACGCCTGTCGTCGGTAAAAGAAACGGGTTCTTTTACCTCTGTCAACTCGTTAACAACGTATGACGCGAACTTGCTCGTCGATGATTTTGTTTTGCCGGAAGCCTTCTTATCCAACTCAGCAATTTTATACGACCCATCCTTGTTGATTTCGACAACTCTTCCATTTACGTGTGCTAAACTCACATAAGCCCCCTTACCAACAGAAATCTTTTCATTGGCTGCAAGAGCTTGGCCAATTCTTGCAGCATTTCCTGATACCTGCACCGATCCACGGATAGCAAGGATTTTAAACTTTGTCTGGCTCACTGCATCGATGGTTAAGCACGCACCGACAACGACAACGCAGAGTGTAAATTGAACGAGTTTATGATTCATCATTACTCCAAATCTGTTGCACCGGGCGGCGCAGTACGGGGAGGTTTACGCGAAGATGCAAACCTTTTGCGCCTTTGTATTCTTGAAATCGAAGTTAAGATGATTTTTTTCACTGAATCCTGGTAGAGATCGTGAACTGTACCCACCAGAAACACCCCAAATAAAGCCGGTGTAAGTGCCAGCTTATAGTCGTAGTTAGAGAACACGAACACAATCAGGAACAACATTGCGAGGGATTCAAATAACTGTGTGCTCACGGCAATCACGTCGTACCAGGATTCATACCTCGTGTACATGTATGTGAAAAACATCACGTTTGCAACCAGCACAAAGAAACCCACAACAATCGACCACCAAAAAGGCATATGGTCAATGTAGTTTTCATGCAGAATCATTGCGAGAATGTTTGCATGAACAACACATCCGTACATATCGGGAAAGCTCCTGCCTACATATTGCTCATTCAATGGTGTGAAGAAATTGTCTTCGAAGGATTTTGCTCCAAGAGAAGCTCCCATGAATCCAAGGATGACTACCTTGTTCGATACAATACTTAGGTCAGCCATAGAATCGAGAGCCATATCAACATCAACATGATAGAATGATGATTCGTTACCGCGAAAATTTATTGATTCAATTCCCTCGTGTCTCTTCCTAGCCAGTGCTGCCTTGCTAGGGGCAAAGACGTCAGCCATAGCCAATGCAAAAGACGGTTCTACCTTGCCAGCATAACGCTCCTGGATGGTTGTCTCGCGGCACGTCATGAACGACCTCATTTGATCAACGATGAGATTGGCATAGCCCGTCTTCACTCCCTTCATAAACATTGGATTACTCGTTTCGAGAGTGTCGAACTCACGTTCATCCGAGGTTTTGAATGCAACCTTGCTAACAAGAATCAGATTGTTCGTTGAGCGAAACGACTCAGCAAGGACGCTGTCTCCATATTCATCCTTCGGCATTCGAAAGAATGCATCGATGCCAACAACTTTTGGGGAGTACTTGTTGATGTTCCGCACAATTCGAGCAATTCCTTGGCGATCTTCGTTGCCGATGTTGACGATTACGATCGAAGTGTCGACAGAAGTCTTTGTTTCGTCAGTGAATTTTGAAAAGACCATGTCTGTAAGGTCCAAGTCCTGCAGCGCTTGGCCGACCGGGTTCAGAAAGTCAAAATTCTGCGGGATGAAATACAACGCTGCGCTCACGCCGATGGTGCCAAGCGTGATCATAACGTTGTCGAACGAAAACATGATTTTTATTAACGGTCGCACCGAACCCCCTAATGTTCGTTGAGCACCAAATATATTGCACCTTAAATGTCAAAGAAAGCAAGGCCCTTTACTACTGTCTTCAAACCCAGAATCGATGCACTGCCGGGAGGGATACAGGTTGTTGCCGATGTTGTCCCATTTGTAGAGTCGTGCGCAATAGGCATCTGGATTAAGGCAGGCACGCGCGACGAGCCGAAAGGCCGCGCCGGAGTTGCTCACTTCGTGGAACATACATCTTTTCGCCGAACCCGCAGCAGAACTTCCCGTCAGATTGCTCGCGAATTCGAAAACGTCGGCGCGTATGCTAACGCATACACAACAAAGGAAGAAACCTGCTACTACGTAAGAACTCTAAGCGAATACATACCTGCAGTGATTAGGACGTTAACCGACGTTGTCCTGTGGCCGACTTTCGAGGTTTCCGACGTTGAAAAGGAAAGGGGCATTATAGCCGAAGAAATTCGCGCATACGAAGATGAAATAGAGGAATTCATTTTTGATGAAAGTGAATTGCAATTGTTCGGACAGCATCCGTTGGGTTTGCCTATTGTTGGCACAAGCCAGTCAATCAATAGTATCACAGCTCCCGACGTTAAGGAATTTCATCATAAACATTATCATACCGGATCAATTATCGTTACTGTCTCGGGCAATGTAGATGTGGATGAGTTTATTGCACTCACTTCCGATTTTTTATCGTCTGCTAATCGCGGACGAAAATCCATGAGGCGGTCTACCCCTCCCGCCCTCGCCCCTTCCGAGCATATTATCCGCAAACCAATTCAACAAGCTCATCTGCTGTGGCACACCCGAACGAATGGTTTTAGCTCCAGAGACCGGTTTGCTCTGATACTGCTGAATGTAATTCTTGGCGACGGCATGACGTCGAGGATTAACCAACGATTCAGAGAGACAAAGGGCTTGGCATACAATGTCTATTCACACTTGCAGCTTTTTTTCGATGTCGGAATGTTTGGAGTATATGCAGGAGTCGATGAAAAAAAAGTTGACCGCTCGAGGTTGATCATTGAACACGAGATTGATGCTCTTGGGAAGAATGGTGTGAGGCCAGCGGAACTGCGCAGAGCCAAGGAGCAGGTGCGCGCTGGTAAGATTATGTCGCTTGAGTCGTTGTCGTCTCGCATGACGATGCTGGGCAAGGGCATGCTCGACGCTGGCGATCCAGAAGATCCCTTCGACACGATTCAACAACTTGAATCTGTGTCGGTTGATGAAATCAACTCCATCGCCTCGCAGGTTTGCAACCCTGCAGGCTGGAGCCGATGTCTTGTACTACCTGGTAAGATGTAGGATGAAAATCATCATCAGCGACTCTCAGAGAAAGACGTTCGACACGAACAGGCACATCGCTGTGCGCGCCAATGCAGGCTCTGGGAAGACCCACGTGCTTACGATGAGGTTTATCTGGATGGTTGTTAACGAAGGTGTCCCAATTGAGAACATAGTTGCCATCACCTTCACAAAAAAAGCCACTGCGGAAATGAGGAATCGCATTCATTCCCTCGTTTCTCAAATGCTTACCGACGAGGAGGCTCGGCAATCTGTTGGCTTTACAATTGATGATACGCTTGCCAAAAGCAGACTCGAAGGATTGCGCCGCGACCTGTCGAATGTACAGGTATCAACGTTTCACGCCTACTGCAACGGCGCTCTAAGAAAACATGGTCATCTCATCGATATAGATCCCCAGTCGCGGGAAATTGGAGTTGCGGAGTCGGGACAGCTTCTGAAGGAAGCAATCAGAGCTACTCTGCGCCAGCACTTTCACAATCCATTCCAGGAAGTTGATGTCCTGTCGTTATACGATTCGCTCGACATCACCAACGTTGAAACGATTTTGGAAAATTTCATTACCGGTATTGAGTACACGGGCGACGAACTTTCGTGGATAGATCCGATGAGCGCTGAAGAGTTGGTAGCACAACGTCGAATGGCAATTCCGGATGTGATTGCACCGGTACTGCTCCAGATAGTAAATAAGATTATCGACGATATGATATCGTTAAACGTTTTCGGTTCTGAACCTGCTGATACCTGGTTTGAGCGGCTAAAGAGATACAGAACACTGCTCAATAATTCATCAGTTACGCCGGATACCGTCAAGTCAGTCATCGAATCAATCAAACTGCTATTCACCGACAAGGGTACGCCGCGGAAGAAATCGAAAAAATTTGAGGGTGCCGAGAGCCTTTCGAGCCTCTCAATTGGATGGGAGAACAGATTGACTGAGATAGATTTTTCCAACGACGCCTCTGAGTTGGAACAAGCCCGTCTATTGCTCATTCTGCGTCGGCTCTCCGTAGAAGCCTACCATCGTTTTGTTGGCGAGAAACGACTTCGTAAAGGAATTGATTATTCGGATATGGTTTCGGGAGTGATTAAACTGCTGGAATCGCGCACAGAAATTCGAAACGAAATTCAACGGTCTATTAGACACCTGATGGTAGATGAATTTCAGGACACTGATCTTCGGCAATTGCATCTCATCACGCTCCTGATCCCATCGCTTACCAATCCAGCTTCGAGAGTCCATTCAACGTTGTTTATCGTCGGCGATCCTAAGCAGAGCATTTACGGTTTCAGAGGGGCAGATGTCGGCTCGTTCTTCCGTGCCGAGAGCCTAATCGAAACTTCGAACAGCCAACGCAATCTTCCCTCCGGGCTGATACTTCTGCAACAATCTTACCGAACTGCTCCCAGGCTCCTGCAAAACATAGACCGAACCTGTGAGAGAATTTTCCTCGAAGTAGCGGAATTGGATCGGGTGAATGTTCCGTACGACAACTTAGTTGCAGGTCGAATCACGGAATTCGACAACGATCTCGGCTCACTGCATATCATCGACCTTGACTCAACAGACACAGATGCTAAAGAAGATGATGATCCTGATAATGAGTCTGTGCCAGGACGATTTGATATCGTTGGAGACTACATCAGTTCCGTTCTTAACGGAGACTTTCCGGCAAAGGTGGAGTCCCGCGCTACCAACGGCACTGGTTTGAGAATACCCAAACCATCCGACATAGCTGTGCTAACGCGCACTCACGTTGTTGCCAAAGACGTTGCACTTTCATTGCTCCACCGTGGCGTACCATTCCGGGTTTATGGAGGCCGCGATTTTTATTCTCGGCCCGAAGTTGCCGATATCAGAAACTTGTTGTTGTGGGTAACGGATAATGCCGATTCTCTGGCTTTGACTGCCTTGCTGCGATCGCCGATTCTGAGACTCACCGATAACGAGCTCGCAACTGTCGCGCTTTCATCACCGGAACGGACTATTTCCATGCGTGCTCTCGAAGCGTGCATTTCTAACGGAAAAGCATCCACAGAAATCAAGCGCGCCTTTGAAACGCTTCAGCTATTCACTCGGAAAATTCAGCGCTTTGCACCTGGTGAATTCGTTCGCAGAGTGCATGACTTTACAGAATGGCATCGGACGATCGCCGGAGATCCACGTCGTGAACAAATTTTGTCGAACGTCGACAAGCTTATAACCATCATCGACGATGCATATTCGATGGTGGGTGCCACTCTGCAAGATGTTGTTGATGCAATTCGAGTGCCCGTAAGCGACGTTGAAGGTGAGGGAATCGTTGTTTCCGATGGCGACTGCGTGCAGATAATGACGATTCATCAGGCTAAGGGGCTTGAACGTCCTATTGTTTTTCTGGTTGTTCCCGAATCTCGAAAATCACATTCAAGTCCATACTATTCAAGTGAAGGCATCGGACCAACGTTTACCTTACCGCAAAAGAAATTCGTCGCAGCTCCCCAACTAACATCAGTTAAGTGTCCTCCTTCAGCGTCGCATATCGCAAATCGTATTAACGCCGACGTTACCAGACTCGCTGAATCAAGCAGGATCATGTACGTTGCATTGACGCGCGCACAAGACCATGCATTTGTCTGCACTAACGATGAACGTCTCAAAAACCATTTACCGCCGCTCGATCCAACACAGCCAATAGCAACGCAAACATCTTACAAACGAGTCTCTTCCGACCAAATGCCGTTAGACTACACCCTGCCTGTTGGCAGTGCAATGCTCGAATCTGTATCGGTTACGCAGCTCATGCAAGCTTCTGCCGATGACGTTTATGCAGGTACTGGCGAAGCTGTCTCATCGTTAGAATTCGGGATTGCATTTCACGATGCTATTGCCAGCGTTATTGGCACTCCAAATCACAATGATGTCGAAAGTGCATTTGCACACATTGGAACTGAACTCGACGATGAGCTAGTAACTCGCATAAGGAACGTGCTTACGTCGGTTATGCAAAGCACAGCATACCGAGAAATCCCCGTAACGTGCCAGGCTGAAGTTCCCTATTCTGCAATCATCGAGGAAACTGTTGTTCAGGGACGTTTCGATGCAGTGTCGGTAGCCGAAGGTATTGCGCACGTATGGGATTGGAAGACCAATACAATTACGAAGGCATCCGACGTAGAACGATTGGTATCTGAATATTCCCTGCAGGCCAAGGCTTATGCATGGCTGTGCTTTTCTGACGTGAATATTCGAACGGTGAACGTAACACTAATGTTTGTTTCTGCTATTAGTGTCACGCCAAATTGGCACTCTCAGCTTTCATTTACGCGAGGGGATGTTCCGGCAATCGAAACAGAATTAAAGAACGCATTGCAGCGTTTGGTTCATTTGACTACAATAAACGCCTTTGTTGAAGAGAAAACGCCGGCAGCAATTCTGGCATGATAGAGACCAGCGGGCAAATCAGCTGAAGAGAACCGCACAGCATACTCGCCCCCTGGCAAAACAATCGATCCATCAAGGAATATCTTCGTTTGGAATCCAGATGAATTAAACAGCTCCAGCACAACGGGCACAGTTTCATACATGCGGAACGTAATCGTTGCATCGTCAGCAACAGGATTAGGTGTGATTCCAATCATCGGAGCGCCAAGTGTATCAAACTTTAACACTGTGATGTTGCACTTTCCCGTTGTTGAGAAAGGCGTAATAACTGTGTTGGGTACAACGTCGATAAACTGCAGGGAATCTGAAATGAAACCCGATGCTTCGACGGTAATATCATTTATGTTAATATCTGGAACAGTTACCAGAAAACGAAGGCGTGCAACCTCTCCCGATTTCAATGAATCCAGATCTGAACCGGTAATTACTACGTTGCCCGGTGTTGATGAAACCGACATCTCGTCCTCCCTGGAAAGGTAGGGGGCATCGATATACTTAAGTGCACGGGCATTGTAAGTAATGTTAATTGTTGCATCGAAGGACTTCAGCCAATACGTGTTGCCCTGATATGTTGCAGCAATTCCCGAATCGAGTTGAATGGGAATGGTTACGGTGTCTCCAAGTGTGCCCTTAAGTGTGTCTGCAACAAAAAACTGCTGCATGGCTCCAACCTGTATTTCAACCTCAGGTGCATATCCGTAACCGGTGACGGCTGTTGTGTCGCGTGTATCGCACGGCTGCAAGCTGACGGCAACGGAAGATGTATCAATGAATCGTTCAGAGCCTGGGCAAAATCGGAGTGTTATCACAGCTGAATCTCCCGGCGAGATACTGTCTCCCAATGGCGGCATGCTCGATACAACTGTAGTGTAAAGCGGAAGATTTATAAGACTGTCGATTGTATTTCCAATATCACCCGTGTTGTATACAACCACCGTACGGTCGACACAGTCAAGAATGCGAACGCTGTCGTACACACTCGGTTGCATGATGCTGATTTCCGACTTATAGGCAAGTATCGTCCCCCGATCTCCCGTGGCAATTAATTTGTAAAGAATGACATCTTCTGTATCGAAGTTGATGCTGTCGACAGACACAGGACTGTTAACACGGTTGTTTGCAACGGTTACAAACCGGAGCAGACAAAACGGGGCGCTGGAATCTATGCCGCAGAAGTTCTTGAGCGTAACGGCTATGCCACCGTACGCCGACGGTGCTGTCTGCACCTGAGGCACGTACGTTATGCCTCCTGTTTGCGATATACAGGAGTTAGTGAGAAGGGGCGAAAGAACATCAAGTAACCGTAATTGCGTGCTGTCGAAGTTTACACGCATCATCACATCAACAACTGACGCGTCGATGAAGATTGATGAATAGAGAGGAATGATTAACGTGTCGCACGACACCATTCCAAACGTGTCGGGCAGCGCTCTCGTCGGATCGAACGAGAATGCTAGTCCGCGCGGTTGTGCAAATCCTGCCCCTAAAATGAGAACTGTGGTATCGGTCCCTGGACATGGCGTGCTGTAATGCAGTGTAAGTCGTGCAGAATATATTCTGGGCGCTCTCGGTCTCTGCCTCACTTCAATTTGTATCGAATCTCCAGGAAGAATTGTTATGGGGAATACAGTGGGAGAAAGAATGCTGAACACTCGTTCGTCGGGAGTGAATGTTATCGAGTCTAGAACAACCGTATCCTGCTGTGGGTTGGCAGCAATTCCAGGAATCTTAATTGTTACAAATCGCTGAACCGGACTCAGCACATCAATTGCTCCCGCAGGGAATTGAATGCTCAGCGGCGAGGGCTGAAACGTAAGCGATCGTTTGCCGATAATAAATGTTTCTAATGTCTTCGACCATGCTGATCCGCGGGCTGCAACATGGAATGCTGCGCGGCTTTCAAGTTGCGCGGCATCGGCAGGAGTGTTGGGACAAAATGTGATGAATACCGTGTCGCGCTCACCCGGAGGGACGCTGTATGGCACTACGCCGCCCGGTGAAAACTTTGATGCCCACGTAAAATATTGCGGCTTGCCACCAGGAATATTTGCCGAGTCGATCCAAATACTGTCGACCGTCATGTCGAACACCTGCGATCCGTTGAAGAGTTCCACAGTGCGGGTAATGCAATCGCATGGACGCACATAACCAAAGTTGACGAGCGACAAAGGATTTTCAAGTTCTATAATAACTCCACGTCCGGTTAAATCGCCGCTGCCTGTTATTGTGCACGGAGCAGATGAATAGGCTCGCAACTGCGCAGAATAATTTTGCGCAGCAGTAGGACGGAACTCAACGTCGACGCGAATAGAATCACGAGGATTAAGGTCGGTTGGTAAGGGGCGACTAGTTGATATAATCGAAAATCCGGGTCCGACTGATAGACTGTCGACTGAAACCATCATCGACGACGTGTTTTCCACGATCAACGTTGCCCGTCTCACATCACCAACCTCGACAGTTCCATACGCAGTTGTCTGCGTTATAAACAGCTTTGGCGTTGCAGATGTACCGATGAGTTGAATTTGCCAATCGGTTCCGTTGGCGTCCTTATACGTTAGATATGCCCTGTCGGCTCTGTCGTTAACCACATCGTTTGGTGTATACCTAAACACGAAGCACGCCGACTCTCCAACACCGAGCGTCAGCGTGGAAGGCAGTTGTACCGGATCCACCAACGCAAATTTGCCAGACGCATTTGCTAACAAAAGTGATGATATTGTTTGCGGTTGATTGCTGATGTTCTCTAAGCAAACCGTATCCAGTTCAGATCCGCAGCCAACAACGTTTTGCGTTTCCATTACCAGAGGCGAAACCTTGAACGTCTGCAGAATTCCCTTGCCCCGAATATCAATGCAATCAACAGTATAACACCGTGTTTCAAACAAGCACAGCCTGTCGGTGTATAACAGTGAATCGGTAGGACGGAACGTAACTGGAATCGACGTTGAGTCGCCGGGTCGGATGCTTCTGCCGGTACCCGCCAGCAATGTGAATGCGTCGCCCCTTTCAACATAAATGGAAACATTCAGAACGTCGAACTGGGACGTGTTCTTTGCAACAACATTCAGTGTTCGCTGCTGACCGACAATAACAGATCCAAAATCAAGCAAGCCATTTACACTCCATTCAACTTTGTTGTCCAAACCCCTGCCCCTTACCTTAATCGTGCGCTCCACCGTGCAGTTGCCAACCTTGGTGCGAATTATTACGCTGTCGAATTTTTGTCCTGGACTTTGCGGACGGAACCGCACTGCAACAGGCTGATAGCCCGTTGCCGGGAGAAGTGTTACAGGAAAACGATATCGATAATGCGTGAAATCCGGTGGTACAAGGATTGTATCAATTATGAGCGGCGATAGCGTAAGATTCTGCCAGACATAATACTGCGGGCTACTGAGCATTCCAGGGCACGTAGGGCTGAACGACATTGTATCTATACGTCTGCTGCCATCACTTGATCGAATTGAAATAACCTCCTGAGTTCTTCCAATAAGAGCAACTTCGAGTGGCTTGCTTTGGCACCGATCGTCGCTAAATATCAGGAGCGTGTCGATGTAGTCCGCAGTAGTGTCGCGGACAAAGCATCGTACCGTAAGTGTTGTGCACTGACCCGGCTGAAGCACTATCGGATACGTAACGTTAATCACCTGGTATCCCTTCGGCTCTCGTGCTCTGATGTTTGCAATGCGGAGAGTGCGGGGCTGTCCAAGCGAATCGGAAGTATTACATATTGTTATTGTAGAATCAATGAACTTCTGTTCTATACATCCAACTAGAAGAGTGTCGAATGTTATTGCGCTCCGCGAAGAACTAATCTCCGTAAGCCTCTTCAAATTAAATTTAATGTTGATTACAGAGTCGCACCGATTACCGGTTCGCAGTTGCAGCGTATCGAGGAACGAACCAACGTTAGTACCTCTAAACGTTACCGTAATGGTTTGCGACACATTGGGAGACAGTGTGAGATTTGCAGGCGAGACGGTGAATGAACCGGATTCACGACCGCGCATGCGAGCTGACATCTGGCGCTGACAGTATCCGGTATCAACAACCGTAAACGTCCATGTTACAACGCTATCGCATCGTATTTCCTGCGTTACTGATGATGGCGACGCAGAAATCGTCCGAGGTACTCTCCTGTTAGAACTCTGATTTGACGCTCCGTTTCTCAGCAATCCCGTATAGTTATTTCCCGTGGCGTCGCAGAGCTGAACGATATTATTCAGAGGCTCGTTGCACCGGAAATACACCTGCAAACCCGCCTCGTTACCGTTAAGCGACAAATCCTTAGAGCAGATCAGTTCATTTTGACTCAGTGCACGGGTCCATAAACGCACCTCGTCAAACTGACCTTTCATCGATCTGTAAAGGTTTGCATTGTCTGCGAGTGCATTGCAAGAGCCAACGATTGTAAAGAGCTCTGGTTTTTCGGGGGGCCTGAGATACGTGGCTGGGTACGACGGATTAGAAACCGGTCCGGCAACCATGATTCCATTGATAAATAAACTTACAGATGCCGAAGTTCCATCGAAAACTGCGGCAATGTGATTCCATTGGTCATATATGTTCGAAGCGTTTGCGCGGACAACAGTATTGTCAATATCTCCCAGAGCTGTGCCGTCGGCATTTACTTCGAAAGTCAGTTGATCGTTTTCATCAATGTAGACAACCCAAACATCATTTGCATCTCGGTTAGGTCCCCACAGCCCACCAAGAAATTGCCTTTTACCAGCCTGCCGCTCAATCTTAACCCACATTTCAAACGTCAGTGCAGCCTGACGGGGTCGTGTAGGCTGATTATTAATCTCAACGTAATGAGCATTCCTCCCACTCGTTGTGGAAAGGGTAACTGCATTGAAAATGCAGTCCTTTCTAACGTCACACGATGCAGGGTACTGTGCGCTCGCAATGCGAACGAGGCACATCAACACAAGTGTGATTGAAATTCCGTAGCGAAGCGGCATAGAGAATTGTTTACTGAAGACTCGAAAACCCATTACCCTCTATAAGGGTTACAGTCTTGCCTTAAAATACGAATGTGATGCACACGATTGAGATGCAATACCTAAGAGTACCTAATTTTGTTCAATCTACACTTTACGAATGGGGTATTCGATGGCTATGATGCGTCTGCTTGTTGCATTCTTAACAGTAATCGTCTGCACAAACTTCTTGTCGGCTCAATTGCCCCCTCACAAAACCCTTGCTGTAATGACGTGGGCTGATTTGCGAGAAACACCTCGGCCTTCCATAACTCTTAAATGGGATTTCAACAAGGATGGCAAGGCCGTTTCAATTTGGAAGAAGCTGAAGAAGGATGAATTCTTTCCTACCGACCCAATTGTGCAACTGGACAGCGGCACTGTATCGTGGACTGATACAGATGTAGAAGTTGGCGTCTCGTATGAATACCGCTTGCTGAGAGACATGTGGCAGGTTGTTGGAACCGACTCGATAACACAGCAGCCGATTTATCTTCACCGCTGGGCATTTGGATACATCAACAGTGGAATTAAGGTGCCGCCAGCAACGAGAAGACGAGTGCTATTGCTTGTAGACACAACGATGATCATACCATTGTCTCAGGAAATTGCAACATGGGAAGAAGACCTCATTAACGAAGGCTGGCAGGTTACAATCCGGACAGTACAGCGTGCTGAGGAGTTCGACTCTGGCGCCGTTGTACGCACTCGAAAAATTATACGCGACGAAATTATTGCTGGCAAGCGAGATCTGGACGCCATCTTCCTTGTTGGACGCGTACCGGTGCCATATTCAGGCGATATCAATCCCGACGGCCACGAAAATCATTTGGGAGCGTGGCCTGCCGACGGCACGTACGGAGATGATGCCGGCTATTACACCGATGCAGTTGTGTCGCGTGTAAACGCATCCCGACCTGCGAACGAAAACCTCCCCGGCGATGGCAAGTTCGATCAAAGTCAGTTCGCATCTCTTGTACGCACACCAGTTGGTCGGGTCGACTTTTTTAACATGCCGGATTTTACAAAATCCGAACTTGAATTACTTAAAGCATATTTTAAAAAAGACCACGATTTTCGCACTGCACAATTTTCAGTGCTTATCAACGGAATTATCGACGATAATTTTCAGGGATATCAGGAGGGATTTTCCACGTCGGCATGGCGAGGATTTTCAGCCTTTGGAACCGACACATCCGTAAGTGCCGGAGACTGGTTTGGTTCTCTTGCGGGGCCTGCAACCTATTTGTTTGCTCATGGCTGCGGTGGCGGCACCGATACATCTGCTGGTGGTATTGGCAGCACAATCAACATGGCAACGAATCCGGTTTATGCCATACACACACAGTTGTTCGGAAGCTATTTCGGTGATTACGATACTAAGAACAACTTTTTACGTTCGCCCCTTGCATCATCGCCGCGTGCCCTTACGTGCGCATGGGTGGGACGCCCTGCGTGGTACATCCATCACATGGCTCTCGGCGAAACGGTTGGTTATTCAACAAGGATTGCACAGAATAACGTGTCGAATTCCGGCGGGCAGATAGGTACTTATGTTCCCAACGTTTACTTCAACGGTAATCAGGCACAGGTAGTCAACTTTGGCGACAGAGGAGTTCACATTGCATTGATGGGCGACCCAACGCTCCGAGCAATTATGAAGCCTGTGGCCATTGTAGGACAGCTTACGGTAACAACTGAATATCCAAACAAGATCAACTTGTCGTGGCTTCGTCCTGTCGGCGACGTTGATGCCTACCAGGTCTTCCGCCGTACCAATCCCACCAGTCCATTTGTGCTGCTAACACAGCAACCGATTACTGCCACATCGTTCAGAGATTCGCTGGAGAATGAGGGAACAGTTGAGTACCGCATCAACGCATGCGCATTGCGATCGACTGCCAGCGGCACGTATTACGATTTGGGAAGGGGCACAACCACTACTGTTCTTACAACCGGTATCAGCGACGCCAGCTATGCCGGTGGCTCTCGCGAAGCCATCACTGGTATGCACGCTGGAATTATCTCAGTCACTCCTAATCCAGCAGTGACTTCTGCAACAGTAACGTTATTTCTGGATGCGTCTTCAAACGTAAACATGAGAGTACTCGATATCTCGGGAGCTGAAATGTCCAGTACTTATTTCGACAATCTTTCGGCAGGGAAGCAGTACCTCCTGTTGGATGCTACGCATTATACACCCGGTGTCTACACTGTCTTGCTGCAAACAGCATCGGGTACATTCACAAAACAGGTGGTAGTTGCCCGATAATAATTATGTTTATTTTTTCTGTTTCCAGAAAAAGTAGACAGGCAGTCCCACGGCCACAATCATCAGTCCTGGCCACGTATAGTTTGGTTTTGCAACAAGCAATACGATGCAAATGGTTACTGCAAGAATGATGTATAGCAGCGGCAGCCACGGATAGCCGAATGCCTTGTATGGTCGGTCGGCATCGGGTCTTGTAAACCGCAATCTGAAAATGCCGCCAATTGTCAGGGCGTAAAATATTAAGACGGCAAAGACAACATAGTCCAGCAGATCGCTGTAACTGCCGCTGAGGCATAGTGCAGATGCCCATACAGCCTGAATCCAGAGCCCCTTACCTGGAACATCATTTTTATTAAGATCGCCAGCCCCCTTAAAAAATAATTTGTCGCGCGCCATAGCCCAGTAAGCGCGGGCGCCGGAAAGGATGAGACCATTGTTGCATCCGAAGGTGCTAATCAATATGAGGACTGCCATGATAACGGCTCCCGCACCGCCGAACATCACTTCGGCAGCGGCAGTACCAACACGGTCGTTAGTTGTGTAGGATATACCCCGCTCGATAACAGATGCACCGTCGGAGACGCCATGCACCGGAAGCAGCGTCAGGTACGAAACGTTTACCGCGAGATACAAAACGGTAACGATGATAACTCCGTAAGCAAGACCTCTGGGTATCGTCTTGTGGGGTTCCTTTACTTCTCCCGCAATGAACGTGATGTTATTCCAGGCATCGCTGGAAAAAATTGAACCAACCATTGCTGCAACGAATGCTGTAAGAACAAACGACGTGGAGTTGAAAGACTGAATGTTGACGGTAAATGACGTACTTCCCCAACCGACAACGATGCCGATAAGTGCAAGAGCTACAACTGCAACAACCTTGGTAGATGTAAAGATGTTCTGTATAAATCTGCCAAGCCGAACCCCTCGTGCATTCAACGCGGTAAGGAAAATGATGCTAACAATTGCAAGTATATGAGCGCCGGTAACGTGCCATGTGCCAGGCGCCAGGCGCCAGGTGAAGACGATGTTTTTGTCGGAGAAAAATGGGATAAGCACGGACGTAAATTTTGCAAATGCCATAGCAACTGCCGCGATTGTACCCGTTTGGATTACGGCAAACAACGTCCACCCATAAAGAAATCCCGGCAAAGGTCCGAACGCCTCGCGCAGGTACACGTACTGTCCGCCTGCATGCGGCATCATCCCTGCAAGCTCGCCATACGAAAGCGCTGCAATCAGCGTAAGCACACCCGTTACAACCCACACCATCATTAGCAGGAGCGGCGACTCAACGCTGCGGGCAATGTCGGCGCTAACAATGAAGATTCCGGATCCAATCATTGATCCGGCAACAATCATCGTAGCATCAAATGTGCCGAATGTGCGCTTAAACATCAGGCTGAATGCTGCTTACGAATAATTGAATTGCGAACTGAATACCCCCAATAAATAATCATTCCCACAACTAACCATCCGCCAAAACGCAGCATGTGCTGGTACCCATGAACGGGGTCGAGAAAAAGCGATATGAGGAGGATTCCGCACGTAACTATTCCCGCAAGAGGCACAAATGGAACCCACGGAGTTTTAAAGGGGCGAACCCGCTGCGGATCTTTTTTCCTGAGAATCAATACTGCAAGACAGACAACAATGAATGCAAACAGCGTTCCCACCGACGTCATTTCACCCACGAGCGATATCGGCGCTATTCCCGCAAACAGCGAAACAAGCAAACAGAAAAGAATATTCGACTTCCACGGAGTTCTGAATTTTTTATGAGTATCGCTAAAAATCTTTGGCAGTAATCCATCCTTGCTCATCGAATAAAACACACGGCTTTGTCCCAGCAACATCACAAGAATCACGGACGAGTATCCGGCAATAATTGCGAGATTAATTGCAGGTTTTAGCCAGGTGTATGGTGTAATGGCAATTGCAACAGCAACAGGCGCTGCAGCCCCTTTAAAAGAAGTGTAGGGAACCATTCCCACCATTACATAAGAAAACAAAACATATAACAACGTACATATCGCAAGAGAACCCAGAATGCCAATCGGCATGTCCCTCTGCGGATTTTTCGCTTCCTGTGCCGCAGTAGATACAGCATCGAATCCTATGAAGGCAAAGAACACAACGCCAGCTGCTTTTAAGATTCCCGAAACACCGAAGTGTCCAAAGTCGCCGGTATTAGCCGGAATCAGCGGATTAAAATTATCGGCATTGATATACATAAACCCAAGTCCGATAAAAATCACCACTACTGCCAGTTTCAGGAAGACGATGACTCCATTGGCACGGGCGCTTTCCTGGATGCCGATAATTAGCAGCGTCGATACAGCAAAGACAATAAACATTGCCGGCACATTTACAATACCCGTAACAACGTCGCCATTAGCCATCGTCACCTGCTGCCACGGCGAAGCCGTCATCCAAGCAGGAAGATAAATCTGAAAATATTCCAGAAATTTAATAAAGTACGCCGACCATGAGATTGCAACCGTCGAAGCGCCCACGGCATATTCAAGCACAAGGTCCCAGCCGATGATCCACGCAAAAAGTTCGCCCATCGTGGCGTAGGCATACGTGTAGGCGCTGCCTGCAACAGGAATCATCGAGGCAAACTCGGCATAGCACAGGCCCGCAAATGCACAGCTGACAGCAGCAACGATAAACGAAAGCGAGACAGCCGGTCCCGCATGCTCTGCGGCGGCAATACCCGTTAGCGAAAACAAACCAGCTCCGATGATAGCGCCGATCCCCAGCGCCACAAGATTCCACGGACCCAGAGTCCTCTTGAGTTCATTCGACGTCAGCGCTTCCTCCTGAAGCGCAGTAATATCCTTCCGAAACTTCAATTCAAAAGCCATGCATTTGACTCCCCTTGTTGATGATTTCCGGCAAAGCGTCAAAGATATTCATTCTAAGGGGGCATTCAACACCGTAAGAGCACGCTCCATATCCTGCTCCCTCACACGTACTTTAACGCCCCCTACCGAATACACCGAGCCCGGCAACATATTTACAATCTCCTCATCGGTAACAATTGCTTCAATATCGTTTTCGATGAGAAGGCCCTGAAGCAATCGCGCTTCAAAGGATGTTTCGAACGTTGCAACCGTCTGCCACCCATTCATTGCGGTTCGGGAAAAGGTATTTGGTAAATTGATTGCTGCAAATAAACAACATCTCACATTAACAGAACAACAATATGGCACTTTCACCCGGAACTCTCGCCCCCGTTTTTACGCTCGTCAATCAGAACAAGGAGCCAATCTCGTTATCGGCATACAGGGGGAGGAATGTAATCCTTGTATTCTACCCGGCAGCATTCAGCGGTGTCTGCGATGCAGAAGTGTGTGCATTTCAAAATGCACTTGGCAGACTCAACAGTGCAGACGCCGACGTCATTGGCATTTCTCCGGACACACCCTTCTCGAATCGCATGTTCAGGGAAATCAACAACCTCAATTTCCCACTACTCTCCGATTTGAATCTCGATACTATCAAAGCTTACGATATTGTATTCGAAAACTTTGCCGGCATCCAGGGCTTCACGCGATGTCAGAGGGCTACCTTCATCCTCGACCGAGACGGCATTATCCGATACGTAAACGTAACGCCTTCGCCTGGCGTCGAACCCAACTACGACGAGATCTTTGCTGCCGTAGAGGCTGTAGAGGCGTAGGGATTCAGCGGGAGGGCATGTTGCTTTGCAACTCGCCCCCAGTCCCCTCTCCAAATCCGTGCAACTCACCCCCAACCCCCTCTCCAAATCCGTGCAACTCACCCCCAGCCCCCACTCCTCGTGGAGAGGGGACTTCGCAGGGGCGAGTTGAGTTGCAATCCACTTCCGGGTGAACGTCTCTTCTGTCATCGCAGAGTTTCATTTCGACTCTAACTAGTTGATTTATTATCGACACTGAGTGTGTCCAGAAAGTCATTGGCAGAGGGACCAGCCCTGTTTAATTAATACGGAATATTCGGTCAATCATCTGGTGATTGGTATGGCTCTTGGTAGGCTGGTGTCCAGCAGCCTTCCAATCCTTGATGTAAAAAGTTTGTTATAGTCCTCATCAACTACTTCCATCATTCCGTTGAGTTCTTGTGTCATCATATTAAAAATATATCGATCCCGATACGGGAACGTCTTCAAGCCATTGTGAAAGACAGTGAACACTGCCCTTTTGTCTCTAAGGTATTCCACCCTGCGGGTCCCCATCAACGTATCGCTGGTTGACCAGGCGCAATAGAAGAATGGAGATATGAATTTTGCGTCCAAGAAGCCTCTGAGAGGTTGCAGCCGACAAGGTAACCGATACTCGAACTCCACAGTGGAATCGGAAGGCAATACGAAGAACTGATACTTGTATGCCGGATCGTATTCAATTCTTCTGTCCCAAAGGGATGGCACATTAAACAAGCTGTCACGTGAAATGTACAATACATTTCCAAGTGATGATCTATTCAAAATATATCTGGATTTTTCGGGATCACGAATGAAGGCAAGCGACGGCAGCAAGATGAGATTAGAGCCACTTGTGTTCGTTATATTATCGATAATTATAAGAGTGTCGTGCCTGAACTTAGCCCGACAATCAATTCTTACAAAATAATCAGACCGAAGATGTGAATAATCATAGACATCGTGAATTCTGTTCTCCTTTGTACAGGAGACCAACATGCAAAGACTGACGGTGAGAATAATCAAAAACTTTCGGCGCGCGAATAAATCAACCATAGATTCCACAGGAGGTTCCTTCCATGTTGGTTATCTGTCCGCCCCGTTCTCAGCATTATCGGCAGCTTTATCAACGTCATTCTTTGGTTGACCTCTAAGGTGGTGAGCTGCAGTTTCTGCTTTACCAGCTTTTGCAAGGATGAAGAATCTGAAATGGGAAAACAACTCATGAGCTGCTATCTGACCTCGACTCAGATAGCCATTTTTTCCCTGCTGAGGCAGATCGGGGCGTAAATAGATTTGTGTTGTTCCGTTCGTTGAAACTGGCATGCCCGCTGGAAGATTCGCTGCCTGAGCATCCTTCTCCGGGATAAGTGTAATACCAGCCGAGTATTCCTCTGTTAGCGAGCTCAGCTCCGTCCTTCCATCTTCACGATTTTTAGTTTCGTATGTGTCAGATGTTTGCACTTGTACAGTGAGATCGTTTTCTGCTAATCTACTCAGAATTGCGATGTTTGAATTTGGGTCCTGTCCAACCGCTGCCTCAAGCAATGGCCCTGGTTGCACGACGCCATTGGCATCAAATGTAACCTTACTTTGAAACTCAATGGGAACTGATTCTACGATAGCTAGCCGGGCTACGTCATCCATACCCTGAACCCACTTTCCTCCGTTATCAAACAGCCCAATAGGTGAGTTCAAAGAATATTCATACGGATTGAAATTCAAATACTCTGCCCGGTAAGCATCCACACCCGTAAACCGTCCATACTCCGGTTCATACAGCCTGACGCCATAGAAGCCCAAACCAGATTCGTTGTCCTCTTCACGTCCGATATACGATGTGCGTGCCCCTTCCCCTTTCGTGGTTCGTACACCACCAAACGCTTCGTACGTCAATCGCTGCAGCACATCGCGTGTTCCCGACGCCACTGGAGTGGTTGAACGCGCGGAACCCTTGCAACTGGAGTGGTTGAACGCGGAACTATGCAACTCACCCCCAACCTCCTCTCCTCACGGAGAAGAGGCTTGGGATCTCACTCCGCAGGGGTGGAGTGAGTTACAATGCAGTTACAGAAAACCACACATGCTAAATATTTTTTCTATACGAGTTGAATTTTAACGTGGTGAAATGTTGGGCTTCATTGGCGGAATCAGATCTATCCCTATGATTGTCGCAGAAACCTTTGAAATCTCTCTTCAAGTCTCTCTCTGTCTGGTCTACTTGGAATCCTTCTTGGCACAATCAACTGTTTACCATGTACTTCCTTTAAACCGTGCGTTAACATCGGTCCATCAACAAGTTCCATTGTTTTTTCAGAAACAACGACTTCGTAAGAAGACTTAATACCAATAATGTTAAAATCGTATGCCTCATGATGCAGCTTACATAATGCCAATCCATTTTGAACGATTGGATCGCCCCGTTCTTCCCCATCTGGTATGATGTGAGCGGCATCCAGTAGCTTCCTAATTTTAAGGCTACAAACTGCGCATGTATCACTATATGCTTTCAACACAAGTCCCCTGAAAGCCTCCTGGTGTACTCTCCTTTTGGCTAGCACCGTTGTATAGGCTCGTATGGCAGTAGTTACTTCGACGTCAGAAGTCGGCGTCAGAACTACTGATCGATTTACTAGTTGAAGATTGACGAATCCATTACTACGATTGTCATTAATAACATAACACGGATAAAGGGGCATATATTCGTTTGCTCCCATTCCCAATAAATACAATACAGGTTTCTGTTTCTCAAGCGCCGATCGAAGTGCGCGGTTATACCAATTGTCCCTGTCTTTAGAGCCACCCTGATAACGATACTGAAAATATCCAGTTTCCACATCAGACCGATCTTCATAAGGTCCATCAACGCTAGATAATAGTACAACAGCCGCGTCGCCCTCTTGTAATGGCTGTGGTCTAAAAATACCGTTCTGTTGCAGCGGCATAAAGCCGAAATCCTCGAAAACAAATCGTCGTTTCAAAACAAAGGCGGGTAAGGATGCCCCAAATTCCAGAACAAGTCTATCCATGTGCTGGAAAAGTGCTTCGCGCATTGTATTGTCTTGACTTTCAGTAACCATACCGTACCAATCTGCAACGATTGAGAGGTAAATCAAGCATATAAAGTCGTTTGGAGTCTCAAGGTACTCGCCCCCTGATCCTCAATATCGTTAAGATGTGCCGCTGTTGCGGTATATGTGCCGGTGCATAGCAAGCGGTTGTTTCGTTGAGAAGATTGATACGTGGTCGACAAATTATCGAATTCGTCGCCTTGTTGGTCGCAGTACTTAAACCCTGTGAGGTTGCCGTTACCATCGCAGCTATATTCTGTGCCGTGGACATTAAAAGTAATGCCCGACCGCGCTTCAAACACCAGGGTGAACAATGGTTCGCCCCTTACCTTAATGAGCACATTGTAGCGCTAGCGTTCAATCGGTTAGTAATAGATGGGGTTAGTGGAGTGAAATCCGTGCAACTCACCCCCAACCCCTCTCCAAACGGTGAGGGTGCTTCCGATATCAGCCAGCAGAGGCGAGCTGAGTTACAAATACACATCGAATCAGGGACACATGCAAAATAATCATCCTTTACGAATTGAATATTAAGGTGACATTATGTTGGAGATCATTGAGCGGGATGGTTTTTTGGTGGGGACTAGTTCGTAGTTCATCTGCGACTGAAACGTAATGGCTTGAGATACAACAATTAAAACATCTATTGATAAACGTTACCCGGCAGCATATGCCTCCCGGCATGTTACCCGGCAGCATATGTCTCCCGGCATGTTACCCGGCAGCATATGCCTCCCGGCATGTTTCCTTGCAGCACCCCGACACTACAGTTTTTACAGGTTATCCAAAAAAAAAACAGCGACCCCACGAAGCCGCTGTTCTTTTCCTCTTTATGCTGCATGCCGTGCTGCGTTGACATGCTTCTGTCGTGGATTATGTTCCCCCTTGTGCCTTCGTTGCCTTGCGCGGTCGGCCAACTTTTCGCTCTGACTTCTTCTTCATTCCAAGAGATGTGATTTCGTCGGATTCATCGCCGTATTGGGCAATTACCTGACGTTTCGCTCCAATGGCAAGCTCGTGAAACTGCAGCTCGATGCGCATCGCTTCCTCCCTCGCATTTGCTACGGCATCAAGCGCTCGCCTCTCTGCTGCCGTGACTTCCTCAATCTTCCTGAGTGCCTCTCGCAGACGGGCTACTGTAAATTCAGAATTTGCAGGGCTGTAGTCCTTTAACGTCAGAACAGCTTTGACAATTAGCTGATCCTTTTTGAGGATATTCTGTGTTACCCTTGCAATTTTCCTTTTGGCCATCGCTTTGCTTTCCCCGAGGCTTAGGAACTAGATTTCTGCTGCATGCCAAGTTGATTTGCACGAGGCTAAACTTAGCCCAGCACAAACATAATGGATTTACTCAAATGTCAATACTATTTATTTCTACGCGTAAAATATTTATTGAACACTCAAAACTGATTATAGGGGGCTAATAAATAAAACGGACGCTGCAATAACAGCGTCCGTCCTGATAAATAATGCCAAGGTTGGGCAGGTTGAGGTTTTTGCCTACAGTTTCCTTACTTCCTGGCTGCTTCCTGTGCAGCCTTGACTGCGTCTTGTAACGATTGTACGATTTCGCGCCACTTTTCAGCTTCTGCACCCTTGAGCTGGCCCCTTTGCATTAACGTAAAGAGATTCTGCCCTTGGTCCAGACGCATGGTTACGGTAACAACATCATCGTCCTTCTTGCCGGCCTTGGTGGCTGCCTCGGCAGCCTCGACAAGGACTTTTCGTGTGTCTAAGTAAGCATCTACTTCTGTGCCGCGGAGATCGACTCCCTGGATGAATTGCGAGACGTTCTTAAGGTCTTGCAGCTTCATCTTCGGAGATATTGTTACGGCCTGTTGCGGCGCTGGCGACAGCGATGCGCTGGGTTGCTGCTGTGCATGGACAGCTGCGGAACAGAGAAATAAAGCACAGAATAGTGCAGCGATGGTTGGGAAACGACTCATTGGTTGCAGTGAATTGGTTGAACAGATTGTGCAGTATAGCAAAACGAAAACGTCCTGACAACAGAGATTATTAACCGATCAGCGCTTTGTATGCGTCGGCATCGAGTAGTCCTTCCAGCTCGGAGGGATTGGCAAGCTGAATTTTAACAAGCCATCCCTTACCGTACGGATCGCGGTTTATCACTTCCGGTGAATCGTTAACACTATTTACTTCCGTGATAGTGCCGCTCACGGGAGCATACATGTCGGCAACGGTTTTCACCGCTTCGATTGTGCCGAATGCCGCGCCAGCTTCGAGATTGGCATCGGCATTGGGAATATCAACGTAGACAACATCGCCGAGTTCGCTTTGTGCGTGGTCTGTGATGCCTACGGTTCCAATTTCGCCCTCAACACGGACCCATTCATGATCCTTTGTGTATTTGAGGTCTTTGGGAAAGTTCATATCAGTTTTTCCAATCGTGAGTGTCGAGATACTTAGTGTCAAAATTCCCTGCAATAAAATCCGCATTGTCCATCATCTTTCGATGGAACGGTATGGTTGAATGCACACCTTCGATAACAAACTCGTCGAGCGCTCTTCGCATTCGCGCAATAGCTTCGGTTCGTGTTGGTGCATAGGAAATAAGTTTAGCAACCAACGAATCGTAGTGCGGTACAATGATGTAGCCCTGATAGATGTGCGAATCGATACGAATGCCGGGTCCGCCAGGAAAATTTAACGATTCGATTTTGCCTGGTGATGGCCTGAAATCATGCATAGGGTCTTCGGCATTGATGCGGCATTCAATTGCATGCATCAGCGGATCGTGCTGCTTTACGGAGAGCGTCTCTCCGGCAGCAACACGCAGTTGCTCCTTGATGAGGTCTATTCCCATGGCAAGTTCGGTAACAGGATGCTCGACCTGTATACGCGTATTCATTTCCATGAAATAGAAATTGCGATGTTTGTCGACGAGATACTCGATTGTTCCGGCGCCAACATAACCAACCGATTGCGCGCCCCTTACCGAAGCATCGCCCATGGCATGCCGCAACTCGGGCGTCATAATGGGTGACGGTGATTCTTCTATGAGCTTCTGGTGACGCCTCTGAATAGAACATTCACGCTCGTTGAGATGAACAGTATTCCCATGTGAGTCTGCAAAAATCTGGATCTCAATGTGTCGGGGTTGTTCAATAAATTTCTCAATATAAATATCACCATTTCCGAATGCTGATTCTGCTTCGCCGCGTGCTGTTGCGTATGCACGTTCCAGCTCCGAAGGTATTTCGACGTACCGCATTCCCTTGCCGCCGCCGCCGGCTACGGCTTTGAGCATTACCGGGAATCCAACATCGTGTGCCACACGCCTGGCGTCCTCTACGGTTGCAACAATCCCATTGCTTCCCGGCACAACCGGAACACCTGCTGCCAGCATGGTTTCCTTTGCAACGGACTTGTTGCCCATTCTTGTAATTGCCGATGGAGAGGGACCAACGAAGATCAGGTTGCAGTCGTGACAGATCTCTGCAAACGTGGCGTTTTCTGCCAGGAAGCCATAGCCCGGATGTATGGCGTCGGCATTGGTTACTTCGGCTGCTGCAATCAGCGATGGGATATTAAGATAAGATAGTTTTCCCTGTGCGGGTCCCACACACACCGCTTCGTCGGCAAACCTTACATGCAGCGAAGCTCGGTCGGCTTCGGAATACACTGCAACCGTCCGTATGCCAAGCTCCTTAGCTGCGCGTATAATTCTAAGCGCAATCTCTCCGCGATTGGCAATGAGCAACTTATTTATCATTCCGGCAACCTAATCCTGCCTGATGATAAACAACGGTTGGTTGTATTCAACTGGCTGCGCATTCTCAACCAAAATCTTGATTACCGTCCCCGAAACATCGCTTTCAATTTCATTCATGAGCTTCATTGCTTCCACGATGCACAGAGTTTCGCCTACGTTAACGTGCTGTCCAACCTGAATAAATGAATCTGCATCCGGGGAGGGGGCTCTGTAGAACGTGCCCACAATGGGCGAAAGAACTGTATGGCCTACTTCGGTCTGCCCCTTAGTCGCACCACCCGATTCTCCCGTCCTGCCGGCATCTGTACCAATCGCCTGCTGCGGCGCCGCCTGCGGGAGAACGCCAGCAGGCATGGGAATATGAACCGCTTGCTGAGGTACGGCCGACAGATTTTTTGACATGCTGATCTTGACGCCTTCTTCTTCGATCGCCAATTCCGTGATCGCACTTTCATTAAAAATCTTTAACACCTTGCGCAGATAATTCAGGTCCATTAGCCCTCCAAACAATTAATGAAACCGTTGTTCCCCAGCTTCGGCTTCATTCCTTTACGCGATCGAGATAGCTACCCGTTGTAGTATCGATCCGAATGAGGTCGCCCTCGTTGATAAACAGAGGCACCATAATGCTGGCGCCCGTTTCAACCGTAGCCGGTTTTAACGCATTGGTAGCTGTATCGCCCCTTACACCCGGCTCGGTATGCGTGATTCGCAGGGGCACATGCTGGGGAACTGCAAGCGTTACAACGTTCCCATCGTCATCCCTGCCAATCTGAACCTCTGTTCCTTCCTTTAAAAATTTTGCTGCGTCGCCAACCACTTCTGCCATCACAGGAATCTGATCGTAAGTATTCGTATCCATAAACGTGAACACGTCTCCATCGCGAAACAGATACTGAAAATCATTTGTTTCGACACGAACAAATTCAATTGTTTCGCCCGATCGAAATCTCTCCTCTCTCAACTTCCCACTTTTTATCACACGCATCTTCACCTGATAAAAAGCTCTCAAATTCCCCGGCGTTCTATGAACCGATTCCAGCACAACACACAAGTCGCCCTGATACCGAATAACCGCCCCAACTCGTAAATCCGCTGTAGTAGCCATTAAACCTGACGTAATTAAAATAAACGGTTTGCAAAGCGCTTCTTAGAGGTCCCGACCGGATTTGAACCGATGTACGAGCTTTTGCAGAGCTCTGTATAGCCACTCTACCACGGGACCGTTGAGCGGCACAAAGATAACAAGAGGATTGGGGGGCATACTTGGGCACTACCTGGAACCGTAAGCCTGGAACCATGAACCCTGAACCTGGAACCCTGAACCCTGAACCTGGAACCCTGAACCTGGAACCATGAACCCTGAACCCTGAACCTGGAACCATGAACCCTGAACCCTGAACCTGGAACCATGAACCCTGAACCTGGAACCATGAACCCTGAACCCTGAACCTGGAACCCTGAACCCTGAACCTGGAACTATGAACCCTGAACCCTGAACCTGGAACCCTGAACCCTGAACCTGGAACTATGAATTACGTCTTCGTAACCACCACATACACCGTTCCCACATATCGTTTACCCTTGGCGCTCTTCTTAATCGGCGGCGGGTTGATGGGATCGACGGTGGAAGCGGACTTAACGCTGATACGGGAACCGCTGATGCCTGCCTTTTCGAACTCTGCCTTGAGAGCGTTGCCCCTCGTCGTGCTGATGCTCGATGCCGCTGCTGCAGGAACTTCTTCATCCGGGTAACAGACAAGCTCGACGCTGACGCCCGGATTCATGGAAAGCATTTTGGCAAAGTGGACCAGGTCTTCCTCCACGCCGGCCTTAATCACGTTCTTCCGAAGATCAAATGGAGAAGGCATGATTACGATCTTCTTGCCGGCTTCCATAGGCCGCACGATAAAATCCTTGGATATTTCGGCGTACCTGCTCGACTGCGGCAAAGCAATCGGAAATTCTTCGCGGAAATAGCGCGGATCCTCAATCATGACGGTGTACGATCCGCCGGGCTTGAGACCGGTAACCAGAAAGCCGTCTCGTACGCTGCTCTTGCGAGATTGTCCGACCTTTTTACCGGCTTCGTACACAGCATAGTTGGCATCAACTGGTGTAAGCGTGTTCTGATTAAGCATATAACCGGTAAGCGTGACTACGGTGCCAATTGTTTGCCCCTGAGGTACAGCCTGTGCTGGTGGAATAACTACGGGCTGAGGAGCGGCAGGCGCCTTGCCCGTGACCATCGACCCTTCCTGATTTTTTACCGGAATCGGCATCGGTTTTGGCTGCGAGAACGCCACAACGCCAATGCTTGCCAATACGCAAGCGCAAATTGCAGTTCTAAATGTTTTTATTATCGGTTTCATGTTAACGAGCCTTCATATTTGTTTTCCCAGATTGACTTTCATTCTCTCGCAGAAAACGTACCGTTCCATCGGCACAACCAAGTACAATAATGCTGGCGGAACTGGTCACGTCGATCGACCATACTTCCGTATCGACATTCATCGTCATGATATTTTGTCCGGTTTCGATATTCCACATCTTAACTGTCTTGTCGAGGCTTGCCGAAATAAGTGTCTTATTATCTTCTGCAAAAGAAACATCCTGCACCAATTCTGTGTGTGCGTTAATCGTTCGGACAAGCTCTCCTGCCGGCATTTTCCAAATCTTAATTACACCATCCTGGTCCGATGAGGCCAAGTACTGAGAATCAAACGAGTACAGAACGGTGAGTACTGGTGCCCGATGCCCCGATAAAACCATGAGGGGTTCTTTTTTTGTGAGGTCGGTAGACCAGATCATGATTGACCTGTCGTCGCTGCATGAGGCGATATACCTACCGTCGTATGAATACGCCACGTTATTGGTTTGCATGGTATGGCCACGAAGCGTCTTCAGCTCAATACCAAGATTAGCATCCCAGAGTTTAACGGTTTTATCGAACGATGTGCTGGCCACGATGTCGCTGTTGCCGTCCTGATTATAATAAACGCCGATAACCTCGGCCGTATGCCCCTTCAACACCTGTTTTACGGAGCCATCGGCAACATTCCAGATTCGGATAGTTCGGTCGCTGCTTGCGCTGGCAAGTTCCTTGTCGTCGCCCGAGAACGAGATGTTGTTTACCTGCCCCGTATGGCCCTTCAGCGTTTTTAATTCCTTTCCATCGGGCAGCGACCACAACTTCACAGTTTCGTCGAGGCTGCATGTTGCAACCATTGTGTTACCCGTATTGACGAAGACTCCAAGGACTTCATCGTTGTGTTTGCCAACTGTGGTCGAAGTATAGCTGCGCTGTTGTGCTAACATCGTAACCGACATTAGCGCCAGGCAGCTTGCGACGAATACAGCCGTACGAACCGTTCGCATCATACGTTCTTCCTAAAAATGTTTACAGTTTAAAAAATTGTGTGTTCATTTCCTCGATGTCTTCTGCCGAAGCGTCCCCGCAATTTCCCGAATTTCACCAGCGAGTTCCCTAATCACTGCCGGACGGTCCAAATCCGTTTTTTCATCGATCGAAGGCGTTAGCAGGCTTCCATCGCCCTCCGCGGCAATAAGGTTCTCATGATCTATTTCTTCCTGCACTCCATGCTGACGCAGATATTCCCTGGCGCCGGCAACGGTATATCTCTCCTCCCGAAGCAGTTTGCGAATCACTTTTAAAATTGCAATGTCCTTCTCTGAATACACCCGATTACCAGCCCGATTTTTCTGAGGTCTCAATTGCTGGAATTCCCGTTCCCAGTACCTCAGTACGTGCTGTTCTTCGTCAAGAAGTTTACTAACTTCTGTTATCGAGTAATACAAACGTTCAATTGAAGCCTTCATCAGACGCGAATTATACGAAAAAAAGAACGGTCAGGCATTGATTGGAGTTGCCGGGGCTTTCCGGCGGTACACCCCAGCATGCGAAGATATGTTGAGTAACACCCCAATTGCGATGGCGCTGAAGAACACGCTTGACCCGCCATAACTGATAAATGGCATTGGCAATCCTGTTGTTGGCAGCAGTCCACACGTTACGCCGGCGTTCACGAGGGCATAGCTGGCAAGCGTAGTCGTTATCCCGCCGGCCAGCAGCCTCCCAAATGCGTCGGGCGCCTTGCGGGCAACGCCGAATCCACGCCACATCACTAAAACAAATGCGCCAACCAACAGGGCAACTCCAATAAATCCATATTCCTCGCCAACAATGCTAAAAATAAAATCTCCGTAAGACTCCGGAAGAAACCAATCTCGCTGTCGGCTCTGCCCGGGTCCGAGCCCGGTTATGCCGCCATTGCCGAATGCTATGAGTGCCTGATTCAACTGATATGAAACGGATTCATCGACGTTGTCCATTCCGAAAAACGACATTAGGCGTCGGAGTCTGTACTCAGCGCTGACGGCGTACAAGCCCCCTACAATCATCCCCAAAATTACAATCGCAGAGAGGTGCACCGGCCGCACGTCGGCAAGGAAGAGCATTGCCAGAATGATGAGGAAGATTACGAACGATGTTGAAAGATTCGGCTGCAGCGCCACCATTATGCACACTGGTATTGTCCACGCCATTACTGGAAGAATTCCCTTCCGCCATTCGCCAAGGATTGCTTTTTTAGAACTGAGAATAACAGCAGTGTGCAGCACGAGTGTGAACTTTGCTAACTCTGAGGGCTGAAAGTTGACGGGACCTATGTGAACCCAACGCGATGCGCCCTTAACCTGCGCGCCAACGAGCAACACCATTACAAGGAAGCCAACAGCAATCAGCAACGCCGTGGCCGATATGCGCTCCCAAAAATGGTAGTCGAGTTTTGCTACTGCAATCATGAGCACCAAACCCAGCAGAACACGTATGGCATGGTTCCAGAAGAGCTGTTCCGATGAACCGAATTTTACCGCAGCAAACGATGAACTGGCGCTGTAAACAAATGCTACGCTGAACATCAGCAGCCCGGCAATGGGCAGCAAAATCAGCCAATCGATATGTCCTGGTTCGTTTGGCGGCGTCATGGCAATTCAAGAATGAATGTTGTTCCCACGCCAACCTGAGAATCTTTGACGTTCAGTTTCCCGCCGTGATATTCTTCGACGATTCGTTTTGAAAGCGACATGCCAAGTCCCCATCCGCGACGCTTTGTTGTAAAGCCGGGCTGAAAGACTCGCTTCCTTACCGCAGCAGTCATGCCCTTGCCGTTGTCGCTCACCAAAATCGAAATACCACTGCGGGGATTTTTCGACATCTGAATTTTGATAACTCCGTCCTGCCGCTCGATTGCTTCTACTGCATTCCTGATGAGATTCTCAAACACCCATTCGAACAGTTCGGCGCTGATGTTGGCGCGCACCGTGTGGTCGAGCTTCCGCTCTATAACAACCTTTCGGCCAAGATTCGGCAGACGTGTTTCAAAATACAGGCAGACGCGTTCAATAACTTCGCTGATAGAAGCATCGACGAGCTGAGGCTGCGATCCGATTTTACTAAATCTATTTGCTATCACGTTTAGCCGATGCACGTCCTGCTCCATTTCGCCCGACGTCTTTTCAACCAACGTAGGATCTGCTGCATTCGAGCGCAATATCTCCAGCCATGCAAGTAAACTTGAAAGGGGCGTGCCAAGCTGGTGGGCAGCTTCTTTTGCCATGCCTACCCAAATATTGCTTTCTTCATTTTTTCTAATTGTACTGAATGCCACATATCCGATGATGATGAAAGCTGTAACGATAAGAATTTCTACATAGGGCATGAACCGCAAGCGCCTGACGATTGCAGAGTTGGTAAAAAACATTTTTTGAATCACTTTGCCACTGGGATCCGTTATCTCGAATGGAGGATAATCGCGCCGCATATCGGCAATTAAATCAATCATCCAGCTTCGCTGCTGTTCGATGCTCAGTGTTGAATCGAGATCGACATTGAGTAAAAATTGTTCGAATGGAAATATTGGCTGCTCATTCCGATCGGTAATCACAACGGGAAATGTTATGGATGTGCTGGCTATATCAAGGTAGAATAATAGGTCTTGGTCGTTTGCTTCCTGTGCAGACCGTGCAAGGAGGTTTGCATACAGTTCAACGGTACGAGATTCGTTGCGCACCAATTCGTCTACAATTGTCTTTGTGTATAACAACACTGCAGCCATAATGGACAGACCAATAACGGTTAGCAGTACCTTGATCTGCCATTTGGAGATTGTTGCTCGTCCGAACCGAACCCTGTCAATCTCGCTACCTGGCAATTGCACGTTCAATCTCCGTAATGGGTACTGTTGACTGCGTGCCGCTATCCATCTCTCGGATAATTGCCGTTCCACTGGCTAATTCGTCTTCACCTATTAAAACGGCATATCTCGCATTAACCCTTGCTGCATCCTTGAGCTGTGCTTTGGGTGAGCGCCTTTGAACATCCGTGATTACGCTAAAGGCATTGCGGCGCATGCGCAATGCAATCAGGTGTGCCGGTGTGCGCGCCTCTTCGCCAAAGGCGCAGATATATACATCCGGACGAACTTGTGTATTCTGCAAATCCTGCTGCTGTAAGATTAACAGCAGCCGTTCAACACCTGCCGAAAATCCAACGGCTGGTACATCGGCCCCTCCAAGCATTGCAAACAACGGATCGTAACGTCCGCCGGCACAAACTGTGTTTTGTGCACCCAACGCCGGGCTCGTGAACTCAAATACGGTGTGGCTGTAATAGTCGAGACCTCGAACCAGCCGTGAATTGAGAGTATAGGATATGCCTGCCGTTGCAAGCTGCGCCTTCACCGATTCAAAATGGTTGACGCTCGTAGCGTCGAGGAAATCAAGTAGCACTGGTGCATCTGCCACGACGGCTTTGTCTGCTTCATCTTTGGAATCGAGGATTCTCAATGGATTTACTATCAGACGATTTTTACTGTCGGCAGACAGTCCGTCTGCCTTCCGGTTCAAATACTCAACAAGTGCCTTCCGATACTCCACACGAGCTTCGGGAGATCCCAGTGTGTTGAGCTCGAGCGTAACATTGTTGAGCTGCAATGCACGCAGAACTTCGGAGGCAAGCTCGATAATTTCAACGTCGGCCTCTGGATGCGCCGACCCTATGAGCTCTGCGCCATACTGATGAAACTGCCGGTAGCGCCCCTTCTGTGGCCGTTCATATCTGAACAGCGGTCCCATGTACCACAACCGTGTGGTTGGCGCATTGCGCAGAAGGTTGTGTTCGATGGCAGCGCGAACAATCGGCGCAGTCATTTCGGGTCGCAGTGTAAGCGAGTCTCCGCCTCTGTCGGCAAACGTGTACATCTCCTTGCCAACGATATCGGTGCCTTCGCCGACGCCACGTGCAAATAACTCTGTGTGTTCTAACAGAGGGGTGCGGAACTCAGCGTATCCAAACGCTGCAGAGAGCGAACGGAACGTCGTCTCCAGATAATGCCATGCAGACATCTCGTCGCCAAAGATGTCTTTCATTCCGCGGACTGTGCTGATCATTAGAGTTACAACCTAGTGTTCACGCACGCTCCTCTTCGTGCGCTGCAAACAGGTCGAGCACTTCTTCCGTAGTGGTTGCGCCGAGAAGCGATGTGCGGAAATGCTCAGACCCAACCATCCTCGATATACGGCTAAGTAGCCTGAGATGTACGCCAACGTTGCCATCGGTACCAACTAACAATAACACAATGGTAACCGGCTTATCATCGAGCGCATCGAAATCGATTGGATTCCGAAGTGTTGCCAGAGCAGCGAGTGACGATTCTACTAACGATGTTTTTCCGTGAGGCAACGCAACACCATTACCAATACCCGTCGACATCAGCCGCTCGCGCTCCATAATTACGCGCAGCAGTTCGTCCCTGTCCCGAACCTTTCCGGTATCAGACAGAACATCAACTAATTTAGTAAGAGCGTCTGTTTTGTCGACGGCATCCATGTTTAGTCGAATACAGGAAGGGGCAAGGATATCGGTGATTTTTAGGTCCATGTCTTCATCAATTACTATCGCGCCATTGCGCCACGAGTTGTGCAAATCTATCTCGCTCTGATTGTGCTTCGCTAATTGTATTTGCTTCGGCAGTTACAACAAACAATGCGTCTTCCTTATCCGGCGCCAGCAGAACCGTCCGGTCGCCTTCAACAATTTTTACACCATCAATCAGCAGCCGCCTTTTGTCTTCGGAGAACTCCATGGCACGGCGCATTACGCGCCCCTTAACTTCCCATGGACATGCAACGCTAGCCGTTGCCTGATGCCGCTTGGGGAGGGACCTATCGAGTTCGCTCAGCTGATATCCTGTTTGGGCAACCATTTGCAGAATCCTGCATGCCGAAAACATTCCGTCGGCAGCAGCAAGGAACTCAGGAAAAATAAAACCGCCGCGAGTGCCCCCTACAAAAACAACGTGCTCGTTTCGGGTTGCCTCCATCATTGCAAGGTGAGAATTACGGATTCGAATTATTTCTACGTCATGGCCTCCCACAATTTCTTCGATCTCCTGAGTTGCCTGCACGGGAACTGCAATTGAATATGGCTCGCGGTGCTTGTATGTGTCGAGAACTAACTTAGTAACTATCGTTAACAATCGCAACGATGTATACCAGATACCCCGCTCATCAACCAGTGCAATTTTTTCGGCTCCCGCATCGAATTTGAATCCAATTTCATATCCAAGCGACCTCATGATCATCGCTGACTCATCAAGCGTTTCTTCGAGCGCATCGGGATTGCGTGATGCGTCGACGTAATTATTCATTGCCAGCTCCCGGCACGAAAGCTCACCAAGGATCTGCGGGAATACACTTGCCGCCAAACCAAAAGAGTAGTCTACAAACAGTTTAAACTTTCGCTGTCGGATAGTATCTGCATCGAGATTGGAAACGAACCTCTGGATGTATGTGCCTACAGACCGTTCCGGGAACGAGAGCCGTCCAACGTTTCCGTAATGCACGCGCTTAATGTCTTCGCCATAGAAATATCGCTCGATGGTTTTTGCCTGAGACGATGGAATATCCCGTCCGTCCTTGCCAAACAATATGATGTCGGTTTTGTCTGACTTTCGCGGCGAACGTCGGACATGAAATCCAGCGACATATCTGCCGGTGTACATTTCCTGTCTGGTTTGCGGGATCGACGTCAACTGAAGGTCGCCAACGTTAACACCAACGCTCATAAGGCCTGCTGTAATGGATCGTTTCATAATTCTCGAAACGGCGTCGTCGTCACGACTTGAAACAACTAATGTTCCTACTCCGAATGCCATGCCGAGCGCAAAGCCAAGCTTAGCGCCGAAATCGGGATTCATGTCGTTATTAGAAATTCCCGATATCCGTGCATCTGTAAACAATTGCCGTGCCCAATGTTCCTCCTGAACCAAACTTCGGGTGAGCACAGCTTCCGATTCCACCGTTTTTCGTGGCCAAAGTTTCAGATTAGAGAGAATTCGAGCCCCTTCACCTATCACACATTCTTCGGCTATGAATGAGTTATCGAGTACGGTTACACGGTTACCAATGGTAACATCGTTGCAGACAACGGAATTCGTTATTTCGGAGAAATCGCCTATTTGCGAATCGTGCCAAACAACGGTGCCGGAGAGTTTTGCTCCCGCGCCTATTGTTACCTGCGGACCAATAACGCAGTTGCTCAACCATGCCTTATCGCCAATGGTAACGTTGTCGCCAATAATCACCAGTCCATCGAGATGTGCCGTCGGCGATAACTGAAGGTTGTTTCCGCACACAGCCGAATTGCGCCGAGCTCCTTCCAATTCTATGTTCACTCGGCCTGCAAGTACATCTGCATGAGCAAGCTGATATTCCTGAAGATTGCCAACATCCTTCCAGTATCCTTCGGCAGTGTATCCAAACAACGGAAGATTTTTTCGAAGCATCAGCGGGAATAAATCTTTTCCAAAATCAAAATCTGTTTTCTCAGGGATCAGCGAGAGCACTTCGGATTCGAGGATGTAGATGCCGGTGTTAATTGTGTCGCTAAAGACTTCACCCCACGATGGCTTTTCCAGAAACCGTGTGATGTGGCCTTCAGCATCCGTCATAACAATACCGTACTGCAACGGCTGAGGTACGCGCGTTAGCACTATGGTAGCCATCGCCTTTCGCTGCAGATGGAATTTCATTGCCGCAGTCAGATCAACATCGGTTAGCACGTCGCCAGAGATGATGATGAACCGTTCAGAGAGCAGAGGTTCCGCGTTTTTTACACTGCCGGCTGTGCCATAGTCGGATTCGGCAGTAACATACTTCATCTCTACACCGAATGCAGATCCATCTCCGAAGTACGATGTGATATGTTCAGGTTGGAAATACAGCAACGAAACAACGTCGGACACACCATGGCGTTTCAACAGCGATACGATGTGAGCCATCATTGGCCTGTTAGCCAAGGGTACCATTGGTTTTGGCAGCGACATTGTAAGGGGGCGCAGGCGCGTGCCAAAGCCTCCTGCCATGATTACTGCTTTGCGCAACACATCACTGCGCATTGTTTTTCCGTTATTCGGTGGTTATAGACCAGCGAAAATAGGGGAAGCTTGCTTACAAGCATTACTCTTCGTCGGCAACGCGTAATCGCTCAAGAACTCCGCGGTCTTCGAGCGTTGTTGTATCTCCCGTTACATCGCCCCTCGTCACGAGTTCTCGCAATAATCTCCGCATGATTTTACCGCTGCGCGTTTTTGGCAATGCGTCTGTAAATCTTATCTCGTCTGGCTTGGCGATATGTCCAATTTCCTTGCCAACGTGATTACGCAATTCTTCGCGGAGGTTTTGCAAGTCGGCGTTAACATTCGATTTTAACGTAACAAAAGCTACAAGTGCATTTCCCTTAATCTCATCGGGTCTGGCAACCACTGCGGCTTCGGCAACATGCCTGTGAGATACCAATGCACTTTCTATTTCTGCAGTGCCAAGCCTGTGTCCGCTAACGTTTACAACATCATCTACTCTGCCGATGATCCAAATATTTCCGGACTCATCCTTGCGCGCGCCGTCGCCAGTAAAATACCAGCCCGGATGATTGCGCTTCTTAGGAAATTCTTTCCAATACGAATTCAGATACCTTTCGTCATCTCCGTATATCGTTCGGAGCATCGCTGGCCACGGATGCTTTATTACAAGCAGGCCGCCTTCATTGGCGGCACACGGAGTTCCATCGCGGCGCACAACGTCGGCCAGAATTCCCGGCAACGGACGCGTGGCAGTGCCTGGCTTTGTCTTTGAAGCTCCCGGTAGGGGGCTAATCATAATTGATCCGGTTTCGGTCTGCCACCATGTATCAACAATTGGACATCGCATTTGTCCAATCACATTGTAATACCACATCCATGCTTCCGGATTTATTGGTTCGCCAACGGTACCTAACAATCGCAACGATGTAAGATCATGTTTGCGCGGCCAGGATTCACCCCACTTCATAAAGGCACGAATAGCCGTTGGGGCAGTGTAAAAAATACTCACACGATGTTTTTCTATCAGACGCCAGAATCTGTCCGGCTCAGGCCAGTTGGGCGCACCCTCATACATCAGCAGTGTGGCACCGTTTGCAAGCGGACCGTAGACGATATAGCTGTGACCTGTAATCCATCCTATGTCTGCCGTGCAGAAATAGACGTCGTCATCTTTCAAATCGAATACCATCCTGGCTGTATATGCCACCTGCGTCAGATAGCCACCGGTAGTATGCAGGATGCCCTTCGGCTTGCCAGTAGACCCGCTTGTATACAAAATGAACAGCGGGTGCTCACTTGGAAGAGATGCGGCAGTGCTGACGTGGCTTGCAGCGTTGATAAGATCGTGAAACCAATGATCTCGTCCGGCCTTCATCTTCGTCGGTTCATCACTTCTCTTGCAGACGATAACATTTTTTATCGTCGGACAACTTTTCAACGCTTCATTTACAGCCAGCTTCAGGTGCACATGTTCGCCGCGTCTCTGTGCCACATCCTGTGTAATCAGTGCAACTGCCTTGCTATCGTTCATACGTTCCGCCACGGCATCGCTGCTAAAACCACCGAACACAACGTTATGCGTTGCGCCGATGCGCGAACATGCAAGCATGCTAATCACTGCTTCGGGAACCATTCCCATATAGATTCCCACAACATCGCCTTGCTGAATACCCAGGCTAACCAATGCATTGGCGCATTTACAAACTTCTGTATGCAACTGCTGATAGGTAAAGGTCCTCACGGTTCCATCCTCACCTTCCCAAATCAGTGCCGCCTTTGTTCTGCGCCAGGAAATGATGTGTCTGTCCAGACAGTTGTAACTGGCATTCAGCCTACCCCCAACAAACCACTGCACATGCGGATATTTCCACTTCATTGCAGTCTTCCAGGGGGCGAACCAACTGAGCGCCGAAGCCTGTCGTTCCCAAAACGTTACCGGATCCTTAGCAGCACGCGACGTAATTGACGCAAGCTGTTTAGTGCCTGATACGTGTGCCCCTTTCGAAAACTGCACAGAAGGAGCAAACACTCTCTCCTCCATCATCACGGAGGTTATAGAATCGTGCTCGCGTTTCATTTCACCAAATTAGAAATTTGTTTAAATGCCTCTGCTTCCGCAGTTCCTAACATCTCGAACAGGAGCGACTCGTATGTTGTAATCAGTGCACCTTCATTTCTCATTCGGGCTACCGCTACGTCGCGATCGTTACGTTTCCTCGAAGAAACACAATCTTCAACAACTATTACGGAACGGCCCTGTGCAAGAATGTCGAGTACCGTTTGTTGCACACACACGTGTGCCTCGATACCAATCACGATGATCTGGTGCCCCTGGCTGCCCAGCACGATACCTTCCACTTCACTGACTCGGCAGGCGCTGAACGTCATCTTCTCATTCGCATCGAAGGAGCCGAGCGCTGCAGCCACCGGAGCGATAGTCTTTCCAAGTCCCCGTGAGTATTGTTCAGTAACGATAATAGGAATATTTAGAATCCGCAGTCCCTTGATAAACCGAACACAATTGGCCTGCAATGCTTCGCGTTCATAAATGTGAGGGAACAGGCGTTCCTGAATATCAACAACTAACACTGTGGCGTGAGACGGTTCGACTCGCATGAAATCACTCCCGAATTGCCGACGAAACTACAACACAACACGCCGCACGTCGTGAACTCGCTGTGTAATTATTACTCCGGTAAGCACGATGATGCCACCAATGGCAAAAAAACATCGTCGGCTGTGTTCCAAATATCAAAAAAGCAAGAATCGTGGTGAATATCGGCTGCAGATTGTTAAAGACCGACGCGCCTGCACCGCGATCGGGCAACACGATAGCCGCGAAAACGAATGCGACGGCAATCCCAACAACTCTTTTCCAGCCAGGTCGCTGTTTCATTACCAACGCGAGAAATAAAACAGTGAAAGCCGGCGTGAGAACATAAGCCAGAGCCGCATTCGGAGCTGTTGTATACCTAATTCTCCCAAACAAATAATAGTTGGTTAAGGGGCAGGTTGATGAAATTCATGAGAACAATTAGCCCCACGTCCGACCGTTGAATCTTCGGCAATGTTTTTCTTCGAATAACCCACCAGATTCCAAATGCGGCACATGCGAATACGCCTCTACCTAAGACAACGGTTGTTGGACAAAGCTCCGACGTGATGTTCTTGGCAACTAAATGCGTCGACGTCGCTATCAATTGCTGCAGAACCAGGAGTAAATAATTCACGTCATACACTCTCTAAAAACATCAACCGCATATACAGCCTGTCTCTCATAGCACAGATCCCTGATAGCGCCGCATGCCTGAATCATTGCTTGGCGTGTCGATGTATTTCTCAACTGTTCGATAGCCGCGCAGATATCATCGGGCTTAAGCGAGCGCTCAACGAGCATTCCAACAGGTGTCTGGAGAATTTGGTCGTGCAGCGCAGGCAGATCGCTAACCACGGATGGAATTCGTGCCATCATATACTCAAAGAATTTATTAGGCAGTGCATATTCATAGCTCAGTGAGACTGGTTCTATCAGGCAAAGCCCGATGTCGGCGCTGCACGTAATTGGATGAAGCAAATCATACGGAACAGAAGGGTGGAAGTGTACGCGGTTTGCAACAAGGTCCGATTCCGCATACGTGCGGATCTCAGACAGCGCCGGTCCATCGCCCACTATGCACAGGTGGACGTCTGGCATCAGCGCCATTGCATTGATGAATGGCACGAGGCCCCTGCCTGGGTGCACTACACCTTGATAAATAACGATAATATCCGACGATTGAATTGAGAATAGCTTACGCAGCTTATCAGAGACAACAGCTTCGCGGTATGGAGGCGTGTTTGTTAAAATGTAAGGGGTATCGGAAAGCCTGAACCGCTTTTGTACTATTCGTGCATCGAGCCTTCCGGCAACAATGATCCTGGAAACGCTGCGAAGCCACCAACGTTCGGCTATGGAAATCAGCCGCTGGCGAAGCCCCTTGCCTTCGAGCGGGCCAAGAGCGAAATAGAATTCGCGCATATCATAAATAAGTTTAACGTTTGCCCGTTTAGCACTTCGAACCGCCGATGCGAGTGCAAAGAAGTCCATTGCTGCAACAACTCTGGGTTGAATAGAGAGCGACGCTGCCCACTGCCTGAAGCTAAGCCACCGGCTTAACGCAGACCCTCCAGGGTCATCCCACTTTAACATTGTAATACCGGCGTCACTCCAGTCCAGAGAACACGATGCCGCCACAGCTACTGATAACCCGGTGGCAGCGATGGCGCGTGCAAGATTCAGTGTTCGTGCATCGCGGCTTACGTCCGACATTGCGAACAACAGAACGTCAGCTTTCATCACAGCGCTTACAGCGAAAAATGGAATGTGCTTCGAAGAATGCCGCGTGCATCGAATCGCTCCTTGAACGTAATCAAGTTCAGCGATGGCGTCATGGGATCTAAGGCGCTGGTATCCTGCGACACTCCAATGTCGACCCATTCAAAACCATTTTCGATCGCCCATCGGCACGTCTCATACATCACAAGATAGATAGGTCGCAGATTTTCATATTCATAACGAAGCATATTATAAAAACAGAGAACAACTTTGGGATTTGTAATAAAGAGCAGCGACCCGGCTATGGCTTTGTCTCCGAGGTAAACCATGTTCAGCCTCATTTTCTCAGGCACCAAATCTCGCAGTCGGAGAAGATCGGCAAGAGAGTGTGTTGGCTTGACGCCGTGACGGGATTTGTTCTCGACAAGTATCTGGTAAAACGTGTCGTAATCATCGCTTTCACGAATCGTGAGAGCCCCTTCGCGCAATATTTTGTGAATGCTCTTACGTGCAGTTGCATCGAAGTGGTCCACGAAGCGTTCACCACGCTTGAGGTCTATTGCATGCGAGATATAATGCAGTTCGAAGTCAGCCTTCCGGTACAGCATTGCATATTCAATGTGCTGCTCGTAGTTAATCGAATAGATGAGCGGTGGCGGAATAAGGTAGGCATGGGAAAAACCATTTGCTTTCAGATATTCCAAACAGGCATCAACGATGCGGAGCGAACGCTCGAAGGCAGTATCGTGAGTGACGATTGATCCGTATGAGGCGCCAATCGGAGACCAAAACGCTCCGTCCTTAGTCACTCCCCCCGGCAGTACACCAACAAGCTTCCCCTTCTCACGAAACATCACATGATGAAAAGCCCACTTCCCCTCTGCGTGATAATCCAGGAACTTTTGCAGATGGAACATTGTGCCGTTGTTAGAACGCTCGACAAATGAATCCCACTCTTCTCTGTCTGCAGGTGTGTACCGTTGGGCGGTGATTGTTCCCTTCATATCGTTCTATGGCGGACAAACAAGTTAAGGAAAAGAATTCAAGAATATTTAATGGTTCGACGTAGGGGTCTCAACATATATTTGCCCAACTATTTAGCCATATTTTCTGGAGCATCGGTATGAAGAGTAGTCTCATGTTGCTTGCACTTGTTGTAGCCTTACTGATTAGCGCCATGTCTTCCCGCGCACAGAGCCCTGATCAACAGTTTGGCGTTGGTGTTGTTGCTGGTTCAATGTATGGCGGGTATGTCGCCTATGCTATTTCACCTGCTTTTCAAGTTGGAACGCAACTTGGCATACGCGTCGAGAGCAATAACAACCAGTTCTTCTTTGGACCATACGGCAAATTTATTTTTGCTGGCACGACTGAGCTAAAACCGTTTATCCTTGGCCAGTTCTCGATAACGACCGATGCTGCTTTAAACGATCAGGGGCAAAAAACAGCAGCTACAAGCCTTGCATTCGCGCCGGGGGCCGAATATTTTATCACTCAACATTTTGGTGTGTGGGGCGCCGTTACCTTGCTGAATTTAGGGTTCACTCCAAGCGCCACCCAGTTTGGGTTGTTATTTGGAAATGTTGGCGTCGAATGGTTCTTCCACTAACAGCAGTGTTTAGTAACCTTTTCTAAGAACGCATTCTTAAAATTTCGCGGACACGCTCGGCATCGTCGGGCGTGTCCACGCTTTTTAAAACTGCATCAGTCTCAAAACACTGAAAAACTGCTCCGTCCTGCAGCAAGCGTAGTTGCTCGAGCGATTCCATTTTTTCGAGATTGGAGGGGGCAAGCGACACGTGCCGCTTTAGGGCTGAATAACGGTAAGCATAAACACCAATATGTTTCCAATACGGAATTGAATTGCTCCAATCTGCTTTAGGTACACCACGTACAAACGGTATTGCAGATCGAGAGAAATACAAAGCACGTCCATCGGTTCCACGTACCACCTTAACTGCTGCTTCGTCGTGAATACTTTCGTGCGCATGAAAGGGTGTTACGATTGTTGTGACGTCGGAATTCATTTTGATATGAGTCTGAACCAGACCGTCTAGTAAGCTACTTTCGAGCAAGGGTTCATCGCATTGGATATTGACGACACCATCGGGCGTCAGTTTTTCAATCGTAAGTGCTTCAAAACATCGGTCAGTGCCGCTCGGAAGCGCAGGGTTTGTAAGCACTGCTTCTCCGCCAAGGCGGTGAACTTCGTCGGCAATTCGTTTATCATCAGTTGCAACAATTGTCCGCCCTATTGCCGATGCGCCCTTTACTGCCCGCCATACACGCTCAATCATAGACTGACCTTCGAGGTCAATCAATGGTTTACCGGGCAAACGTTCAGAGGCGAATCGTGCGGGGATGACTGCGACAATCATCCAAGGACCTTGGGAACCTTGAAGAACGCTTCATTCTTCCTGGGTGCATTACTTAGGGCTTCTTCTGAGGTGAGGCATTCGCCGGCCACGTCCTCACGGGAAACATTAACTGCCCCTGATACGGTGGTCATTGGTTCAACACCTTCGAGGTTCAACGAAGCAATTGTGCCAACGTAATCAACAATGCGGATGAATTCGTTGGTGAACGCTGCAATCTCTTCCTCGCTGAATTGCAATCGTGCAAGCTCAGCAATCCTCGCAATGTCGTTACTCGTCATGCTGCGAATTTACGTTGGCAGAAATGATGTCCCGAAGCTTATTGGTCACATCGCGCTCATTGGCACGCGAAATTTCAGCGTCGATTTGTACTGGCACGCCAATAATCACTTTTACAACTCCGCCTCTGATCCGTTTTGACCGCGCAGGTAGAACCCTTGAGGCGCCAATGATGCTGACGGGAATGACGGGCGTCTGGCTGTCTGAAGCAATGGTAACAGCACCGCGACGGAACGTTCCCACCGTTCCATCAACAGACCGTGTGCCTTCAGGAAACAACAGAACGGATGCTCCGGATGATAACGAAGTGACGATATTGGCAAGCACATCGGCAGCATCTCTATGCCGGGAACGATTGACGGAAATAAGCGGAGACATATTCAGACACCACCCAAAAACAGGGATGCGCTCGAGCTCTCGTTTGTACATGATCCGGACGTTGTCGGGAATCCCGGCAAAAACTATGGGAATGTCGAATAGTGATGAATGATTGGCAACATACACGTAGCGCTTTCCAGGTTCGATGTTGTGTTCACCGACTACCTGTAATTTTACACCAGAAAGACGCAACAAAATGCGACCCCAGCTTTTTGTATAGAAAAAGAATACACTGTTATCCCTGAACAGAAATATGTGAATGATGATCGTCACTGCATAGCATGTAGTGATGAAGACGATGGCAGTAATCACAAAAAGTGTACGCATATTCGCAATCTATGCCCGGACTGGAAGATCTTGCCTCACTCCTTGGAATGGAACCTCAAAAAAAGGATAACCAGCCCAAGGGGTACGATGGCTCGGTAATCCGCCTGAAGGTGCGGATTGAGAAACGCCGCGGTAAACCCGTGACGATTGTATGGGGCTTTCAATCGAAGCCCAGGGAACTCGAAAGATTGTTGGGAATATGTAAAAAACGGTTGGGAGCCGGAGGTCAGGTTGTCGACAACACTCTCGAGCTGCAGGGCGATCATGCATTTCGCGTTCGTGAGACTCTTGTAAAGGAAGGCTTTGTTTTTGCAAAGTAACCATAGTTACAATATAGCCGATTGCGATTTTAGCGTGTGAATGCAATTGGGTTGGGACCAACTGGATGACGGGATGTGATTGCCCCTGACGGATCAAACACAATCACTTCTCCATCTGTGACGTACGATCTTGCGTTACCAACCAGAATTAATCTCCGTTCGTGATCAAAGCCGATACTGTACCAAACATCACTGCCTGCCCCGCTTTGATGCGAAATGATCCTTGTCATTTCAAATGTTCGTGCATCGAGAACATCTACACCGTCGGCATGCAACACATAGACGTTGCCTGAGAGAGAATCGATTGTAACGTCTAATGGCGACTTGATTCTCCAAATGTTCATCACAATATCGGTCTTCCCATCGATGAGTGCTACGCCACCAAGCGAGTCTGGTGCAGAAGCAAAGTGTCTGAATGTTGCCCAAACAAATTTTCTAACCCTATCTGATCGAATCACCCCAACGTTTGGAAGATCTCCGATGACTGATAACGTCGACAAATCCTGTTGCCGCAGAATCTGAATAGTACCTGCCCCTTCCTCGTTCTTTCGCAAATCTCCATACCCACTATTAGCAACGTAAATTTTGTTATCAAGAACAGCAATACCTTCTGGTGCAGGTCCAACTTTTACAGATGGAACCGTTATCTCCATTGTTGCGGCATCAAACTCTGTTATCGAATCGTCGTTGATGTTTGTGCAATACAATTTCCCATTCGATGCCAACGCTAAATGAAACGGCTGTTTAATACCGGGCGTGGAAATTCTGCCCAACCATTTACCATCGGTCTTTCGGACCAAACACAGTGAACGCGAAGTGTTTACGGCAATGACTAATGTGTCCGACATTGAAATTATGTCGGTGGCAATATCACCAAGTTTAGTATTTGGATTATATGTACCAACAACGTCTCTGACCACGCTGTTATCGGCATTGATGTACGAGAGGACTGCATTATCCTGACGCCACAAACCCTCACATAACACAAAGATTCCGCCTGTTCTAAGCGCTTTTGTCTCACCAGCGGGAGCGGTTGGCGTTGGTACGCATGATGCGCACAACATCAGTAGGGCAGGGATGATTGCTGCAACAATGCGAACAAACATTTGCCGAGACTCCTCCACGCTAGTCCTCACGGCAACACCTTTGCTGAATAAACAGCCGAACCAACAGATAAGGTCACGAACAGAAACGCAGTTTCAAAACCCTCAGTCGGCATAATGTATACCCCCGGCATCAGCACTTCGCGTGAAAGCAAGGATCCCTCGACGTTATACACACTGTAGATTCCCTCTCCGCCAACAACTTGAACTTCCACAACAGAGGAGCGCGGCTGCACAAATACTTGAGATGTTAAGGGGGCTCGCACACCGTGAGCCGACACTACAGCATCGAGGTCGAAGCCGGACAGTGTGGGATCGTAGTAACGGTGATTGGGATTCTCCAGCACAATGCTGGTGATGTCGGTAATTCGAATCCACCGAATTGAATCAACTCCAAGAGTTGCCAGGTCGAATGCATCACCACCTCCACTTTCACTATCAAAAGGATCTCCACCTTTCGTTGGTGTGATCCCTGCACAGCCTATCAATGTCTCAGGATCGTAAGGGAAATCGTACCACGCAACGTTATCGGTACTGACGCTAATTCGAGCTGGCTCTGCATACACTTTATTGTTTAAGTAACGAAATGCATTTTCATAAACGATAAAATCAACACCTGGGCCATCCTCAATTGCGTATCCTGAAAATCCAACTTCGATTACGCCACCTAAGCCGATTGAGCACACCGATCGGGGATCGGTTGCTGGTATTGTTTCGGAAGCTGTAGTGTCGGGCGGACCAAATACATTCTGCGGGAAGAAGGCTGGACCTTGGCCAGCATTTTGTCCGCTGCCCGGAATAAATGCAAGAACAGTATCAACAGTGATACGGTAGTATTCATCGCACAGAGCAGAGCTCGTTGTGAAAGCCGCTATTGCGAAACCGATTACGATGCCATAAATTTTATTCATTGCACCGCCAATACCACTCTGAACGTTCTGCCTGGCATCGGGTATCCGCGAATGACTGAGTACGATGCATCGAACAGATTGTCGATATGTAAACTGATATCAGCATCAACAAAGGAGCCCCTTGGTTTCAATCCGAGAATAATATTTACAAGGTGATAAGGCTGCATCAAACTCGAGTATTCTTCACCTGACTGAGCATAGCGATAGCTCGTATAGAGCCATGCGGCTCGTGCATAAAAGTCATGCTGACTCCAGATTGCTCCGAAGGAGAACAATTCTACGGGTGTATATGGAATCAACGTACCATCCAGGTCACTGCGCCCAGTCATGTCTACTACTCGCTGAATTGTATACGCCCAATTTATACCGAGCCGATCGCGAAACATATTAGCTCTTGCCGACAGCTCAAGACCTATGGAGCCGGCGCTGCCAACATTTTGAGCGCTGACTGTTACCGGATTGATTGGAACAGCAACAATCAGGTCTGTGATTTTCGAGACATACACATCTGCAGAGAAAATAGCATTGTAACCATCGATAACATTGAATTTCGAATCGGCACCGATAGAAACTGTAATTGATCTCTCGGGTTTAAGCGACGATGTACCATAGTTCAAATAGTAAAGTTCATTGAACGATGGTGGGCGGAATCCGGATCCGACGTTTACACGCAAATTCAGTTGGTCTAATAATTCGAATGAACCGCCAAGGAAGACGGACAATGCTCCGCCTACATCTGAAAAGTAGTCACCCCGGACAGCTGCCTCGCCGACGAAGTGGGAGCGTTGATCACGCCAAACAAGTTTGTATTGTCCGTCGGCAGAGAGTCTTTTCGGGTTCTGGCCTTCGCTGGTCAGCAGTGACTCTCCCACCAGAGAGACATATCCAGCATCAACTTTAAAGTCATGTGTAAGCGGCCCGGCACCAACGGTAACTGAGGCGAATGAAGACACTTCGCGGTTAATGTACCGTGCATCAACGCCCTGAGGGCCGGTGATCGTCGATTGTGGATCGGTGTAATGCAGATCAAGGTATCGTCCGCCAACGCCGTATAGCATCATTATGTTATCTGAAATGGGTGCGCCCGTTTTTACAAAGCCATACACATCCGATTCGTACAGGCGTGCAACCGATGGAGTTGAAACTCCCTGAATAACTGCGCCTGGAACGCCCCTTTCACCAGATCGTCCGAGAATCATTACAGTTGTGAGCGAGTCAGTTTCCATACGAAGCATACCGGATGTGGAAGAGATATCTGCATTTGACCTCGTCACGCTTGCCGGCATGCCATCGGCATTGATGGTGTACGAGAACGACCCATCGGATGAATACGATTCGAGCGACGCTCCGAATCTGATTGTACCCATATTTAGTATCGCAGACGCTTGCCCTCTCAATTCGTTAAACGATCCGCCAGACACAAGGGCTGATACAGAAGACTTTTGCGGCACAGACATGTTGAAGTCCACTGCACCATTCATTGCATTTGCTCCCGCCAAAGCGGAAACACTACCACGAATTACATCTACACTTGAAACGAAACTTGCAGGGATAGCCGACAGGTCGATGCCTCCGTTCTGTGAAGTATTTAACCGAACGCCGTCGATAGAAACAAGGGTCTGAGCAGCCGTTCCTCCGCGGACAGAAACTGACTTTAGTCCACCCAGACCCCCATAATCTCTTACATAGAGTCCTGGGACAGCCGACAGCACTTCCGATATCTGGACCGGTGAAATAATCTTCAAGTCAGTATTTGTTAGGCGGGTTACAGCAACAGCGCTTACCGGTGCAACAGCAATTACCTCGATCGGTTTCACCTTCACCGTATCATGCTCTTTAGCATTTGCAAGAACGGCAGCAATTACAAATAGAAAGTGTATAAACGGCTTTTGCATGAAGAAATCAAGAACAGCAAAATTTGAATTTGATTTGTAATTAATCCGCTTTCACATAAATTGGAATGGCTTAGGGGCTAATCAGAAACAAACATCAACAAGTTGGAGGGAATGATGAGACGTATTCTGAAGTGGGTTGGAATTATCCTGGTTGTTTTTATCGTCATCATTGGCGGATTCCTGGCGTATGTGGCGATTAACGGCATTCCCAGGTACAAGGCCAAGAAGATTGACCTCGTTGTTGACAAAAGTCCGGAACGTGTCTCGCACGGACGGGAATTAGCAACGAAACTATGCATGCTTTGCCACAGGGATCCCGGGACGGGGAGATTAAGCGGCATCCGCCTTTTAGATATGCCCGAAGCGTTTGGCGTAGCATATTCTAAGAACATCACGCAGCACAAAGAGCGCGGTATCGGTTCCTGGACTGACGGCGAAATTGCCTGGCTCTTGCGAACAGGCATACACCCCCGCACAGGTATGTACGTTCCACCGTGGATGCCAAAGTTCCCGCACATGTCGGACTACGATTTGCATTCAATCATTGCCTTTCTACGTTCCAACGATGACATGTTGAAACCCGATGAAAGAGTAAACAGACAATCCGAGCCGACGTTTTTTGCAAAATTTCTGTGTTATGTGGCATTCAAGCCGTTTGAATATCCGGCAGGTGCGATGCCCCATCCCGATACTTCCAATACAGTTGCATACGGTAAGTATTTAGCTACTGGCGTTTATGATTGCTATGAATGTCATAGCAAGGATTTTTCGACGAACGATCCCGTCGTCCCAGAGAAGTCTGAAGGATTTTTTGGCGGCGGACTAGAAATGCCCGATGCTTCGGGATTGATTGTAAGGACAGCCAACATTACGGGTGATAAACTACATGGTATAGGCAGATACACCCGAGATGAATTTATTTCATTGTTGTCCACGAGCATCCGTCCCGACGGTACTCCATTGCGGTATCCAATGGTTTCGTACAGAAGTCTTGGCCCTCATGCTCTTGGCAGTTTGTATGATTATTTAATAACAACACCTGCCTTGCCGAACACTGTTTCAGTTGTAAAACCTGCTGGACCATGGAGCTCAAAGGGCGCACAACTCTTCGATATGTATGCCTGTACGAGCTGTCACGGGAAAACGGGTATCGGAATTGTAAGCCTGAAGAAGGCAGATGCTAAATATTACAACGATTCGGTTATAGCCAACGTTATAAGAACGCAATGGAAGTACAACCCTGACTCATTTATGCCAACATTTGATGGGCGGATTAAGGAAGAGGATCTGGCAACTCTCTCCTCGTACGTAAGAGAATTGAGTCGCAAATGATGCCGTAACCTGCGAAGGAGGTAGGTCAGTTCAAAGATCATTAATGATTGAAATCGTAAAGGATTGGGGTACAACAACTAAACCATCTTTTGACAAACCTTCCCCGGCAGCATATGCCTCCCGGCATGTTCCCCGGCAGCATATGCCTCCCGGCATGTTCCCCGGCAGCATATGCCTCCCGGCATGTTCCCCGGCAGCATATGCCTCCCGGCATGTTCCCCGGCAGCATATGCCTCCCGGCATGTTCCGATTCTACGTCTACGGAGCCGACTTCCGGTATATTTGGTGCTATCCGGTCGCTTAGCTCAGTTGGTTCAGAGCGTTCGCTTCACACGCGAAAGGTCATAAGTTCAAATCTTATAGCGACCACAGACTACTTCCGTTCAATGATGATAATGCCATCGGCTTCTATTGAATGCCATTTACCCTAAGCAATCGTAGCATTCAATGCGTTAAAGGCAAATCTCATTTGTCTTGTGGGGAAAGATGCAACAGGTGCATACGCGCCACGGCGAATACTTGTAGCCTTGCTGTAAGACTTCGCAGTAAGAACTGATCGAAAACCTAGTGTATCGGTATTCCCCATAGGATCAGTAATCAGCCAGGTAAGCGATGTATCCTGAGGAAATGTAATTACCCAGGCCGCATCTTCGTAAAAAAATTGAATTCCCTTGGTTGTTCCAATAGTTCATAATAAAGAATACGGAATGGCTGGACGCTTCCATTATTTGCCAATGATTCTGCGGTGAATCTAAACGGTTGCTATTTATAGTTACTCCAAACGATGCTTTTTCATACTTGTCTAAACCTAACCACGAGGCTACATCTGTTGAACTATAAGCAGCGGGTTTACCGTCTGTAATACCTGAAATCCATCTTTGGATTCTGGAGGAATCCTTTGATGAATAAAGGTAATCGAGAATAGATTCGACAGTTTCCGATTCTTCCCTCGGCATTCGGTTTATCGCTTCGTATGAATTTATCTTTTAACCAAAACACCGTATGATGATAATATCGACGTTAATCGCTTTGTTTGACTTGCATAGGAAACTGTCGTCATGCTGAAAGGTCCAACGAACCCAAACAAACATGCAATTCCAAGAATTAGAGGGATCACACGCAGATCTGGGTCTCGAACAAGTGCCAAGAATACTGAGATCAAAGTCATGCAGCATGCAAGGACTATGACGACATACCGACTCTCAGTAATCCCATACTCATTGATGCGCACCATGATGGCATCCCAGAGCAGCACGCATAATGGAATCATAATCCTTCCAAACCAACTGGAATAGAATGACGTCCATTTGTGTTCAGCCACCGTGCGCAGCGGATAAACCAACAAAATCACAATCGTACAAACTATTGCCAGGACGATAATGAATGCCGCAACACTTCCGTTGAAATTTGCAAAGAATAATACTCTGATTGTATAAGCATAGAGGATGCAAAGAAAGACAAGCACAAGAGGAAGGAGAACGAATAGCGCGAAGTTTCCCAACCCCTTTGGATAGGGTTCAGTTGATTGGTCATTATTATTATTATTTACGATATGTGTCCTTGGTGTGATGGGAATGTCACTCAACACTAAGAGGGTGTTGAAGAATCCAATAAAGAACACGGTAACCCAACCATATATCCAACCATCTATTTTCAAATCGAACAGTTCGCCAACCGATGATATTGCAATTAATAGTTCCGCAATCAGAACTCCAGTAAATAGAATTCCCGAGAGCACTTTAAGAAACAATGTCTTGTTGAATGCCCAGTAGCCGCGCCGTGAGCGATTCCAAACTGCACTCAATGCCACAGCAAAATGAACGGCAAGTGCAGCAGCGACGTACTGCTGCTGGTCCCATTCTGCTACAGACAGTGTAAATGTGAACCAAGTAAGAGCGCCCCCTATCACCAAGAACAAAGTCCAGCGAATCCACTGTGAAATCTTTCGCTGTCGCCAAGCCAATTGAGGTCACTGAGAAAAATGTTGCGCATGTTGGCAACAACGCCAATCACTGCAGCAGCAAGCTCAACCGGAAAGCGTCGCGCCGTGTGCCTTGCCAGCGCAAACACATGAGATACAGATGGTAATCGCATAGGGGATGGTGGCGTCGATGGCATGAACATATTGCCATTTATAAACGTGGCAAGTGCCAGGTGCCAATTGAGATTGATCTTCCCCGGCAGCATATCTCTCCCGGCATCTTCCCCGGCAGCATATCTCTCCCGGCATCTTCCCCGGCAGCATATCTCTCCCGGCATCTTCCCCGGCAGCATATCTCTCCCGGCATCTCCCCGTACCAGTTACCTTCGCACCTGGCACGTGTTACCTGGCACGAAAAAACCCCCACACCACAGGGTGCAGGGGTATTTTAAGAAAGACCTTGGCGACTACCTACTCTGCCACACCAGTTCAGGTGCAGTACCATCGGCGCAACGGGGCTTAACGACTCTGTTCGGAATGGGAAGAGG
>JACPPD010000013.1 GCA_016191145.1 Ignavibacteria bacterium | reverse complement strand
TGCAAAATTTCGTCTCATTGACTGACCCCATCCTGTCCCATTGACCGAGCCCCTTTCGTGGCATTGACCGAGGGTGTTTCGTCTCATTGACCGAGGCCATTACGTCATTGACCGACCCCGTTTCGTCCATTGACCGAGCATTTGATCGCTCAGCGTTACATATCACGCAATAATTTCCTCCAAAGGTTCAAAACACCCAAGGAGGAGTGATGTCGCGCAAGGAGCTGACCATGGATAGATTCGGCGAAATTAAACGTCAACTTGATTTGAAAATTCCAATTATCAAAATCGCCGAGAGTCAAAAGTGCGGCGAGCGGACTGTGCGCAAGATCCGCGACGGCGTGATCGCCGACGCTATCGCGGGAAGGGCGAGCCGTGGTCCGTTGTGGACGGAGCAAGTTGATTGGCAAGTCATTTTGCAGGATGCACTCGACGGCCACGCATTTTCTCTGATCTGGTCTGAAAAGGCCGTAAACAAAGTTGGTTACAAAGCTTTCCTCGACCAGTTTCATAAAAAGTTTCCCCAATACAAGAAGGCTTTGGTCATCCACCGATTCTTTGAACCCGGAGAGCGTTGCGAGGTGGACTACGCCGGCGACAAACTCGAGTGGATAGATATCGAGACTGGCGAGGTGTTTGAAGTCGTTGTGTTCATAGGCATCTTAGGGTTCAGCCAGAAGATTTATGCCGAAGCCACGAGTGATCAGAAGGGGGACAATTTTGTTCGTTCCCATGTGCGCATGTTCAAGTTCTTTGGCGGTGTTACCCGGATCACCGTTCCCGACTGTCTCAAGCAAGGGGTGACTCGGTGCCATCGCTACGACCCGGAGATCAATCGCAGCTACCGGGCCTTTGCGAAGGATTTTGGTACCGTGATAGTTCCGGCCCGCCCGCGCAAGCCCAAAGACAAAGCTTTAGTGGAGGGCGCTGTCAAAATTATTATGCGCCTGTTCCGCTGGAAATTCCGCAGGCACACCTTTACGTCATTGAAGGAAATCAATGACGGCTTGGCCATCTGTTACCATCAAGTCAACAACCGACCGCACACGCGATTTAAGATCTCGCGGGAGATGTCATTTTTAGGCAAAGAATCGGCAGCGCTTCTACCCATGCCCAGTGGCGATTACGAAGTGGCCGAGTTCAAAACAGTTTCTATTTATGACGACTGTTATGTGCGGTTCGATCGCACCCACTACTCAGCGCCCCACCAGTATCGAGGATGCAAGGTGGAGCTAAAGATCGCCGAAAAGACGATAGAAATTTATCTCGATTCCGAGAGACTCGCTTTGCATCGCAGGTCTCGGCGCGCGGTTGGCGAGTTCATCACCGACCCGTCACATCTTCCCGATAATGCCAGAGCGTACCATGAGGCCACACCGCAAAATGTCCTCTCACAAGCTAGGTTTTTGAGCGCCGACTTGGCTCTGCTGGTTGATGAGATGTTTAAGGAGAATATGTGCGGCCATTTACGGCGCGCCCAGGGGCTGGTGCGTGTATCGAGGGCCGAGATCGAAAAGCTTGGCGCGGAGCAGGCCCGCCTGAACCTAACCAAGGCGATAGCGGAAATGCGCCGGTTCAACAAAATCCGCGTGCCGTACCTTGAAGATCTGTTGGCGCGCTATCGCACGGAGCATTTACAAAAACGCGGCGTCGACAAAATGAAAATCAGTCGACGGCCAAATCCGAACCTGCGGCACACACAAAGCCCGCAGCTTGAACTTGTCGTTAACAATCCCAACCAATAGCCAATAAGGAGAAACCATGGGAACAGTGCAGATGAAAAACATGATGGAGGATTTGCGCCTCACGGGGATGTTAAAATCCTTTGAGCGGCTCAAGTCAGAGGCGACCAAGGAGTCGTGGACGGCGGACGAATTACTCGACCGCCTCTTGCAAGAAGAGTGTGAGTTCCGCGATGAGCAGGCTAAAGAGCGCAGAGTGAAAAACTCCAAACTCGAAAAGCTACCGCGCTTAGAAGACTTCGACTTCACGGTCAAACGGTCGATCACCAAGGCAACCATAAAAGAGCTGTATAGCCTCAAATGGCTTGAGCAAGGCCGAGCCGTGTTACTTGTCGGTCCCACTGGGATCGGCAAGTCGTTTATTGCCGAAGCGCTCGGGCATCATGCGTGCCTACGCAAGAAATCTGTTTTATTTATGAGTGCGAGTGACTTGCTCGAACATCAGCAGATGGCGAGAGCGGCCGGCATGTATCTCAAATGGCGGGCAAAAATGGCAAGACCTGACATCCTTATCATAGACGATTTTGGTTTACGAAAATTAATGGCACAAGAAGCGCACGACTTCGTCGATCTGCTCAAGGTCCGCACCGGAGAAAAGTCGACGATCTTTACGACTCAAGTTCCATTGGAAAACTGGCCGGAACTGATCGAAGACCCGATCATTGCGGACACCGTTATCGACCGACTTAAGCATACTTCGGTGAAATTAGGTCTCGATGGGGATACTTATCGGGCGGTGCAGGGGGCGGCTCTTGACAAGCCTAGAAATTAAGCAGTAAACGGACCGGGCTGACCGATCAAACGGACCCACGTCGCTCGGTCAATGGGCTGGATAGGGGTCGGTCAATAAGCGAAATTTTGTAGAAATAAATAACAATTGAATCGGCGGGCCATGGCCGGTCGTCTTCAGGTCGCGGGCATGCTGAGCACTGTAAGGTTCGGTTTCTGGAATTCTTGTTAAAGCATTATAATCACTCAGGCGGGCTGTTGATCTTAGGCCCGCAATGGACCTTTTGACGGAGTTGTACTCGTAATATCTGCCCTTAACTAAATTATAAATGTCTAGCGACTTATTAACTTCTGGGGGTCCATGATGTTCTGTGTAGAACAACATCAGCAACCAAGTCCTTAACTTTATCTTGGGTTTGTGATGGAAGTTTAGACGAGGCCTGAGGCTCTACGTTTTTTAAGATGGTCTTGAATTTGTCTGGGTAATCTTCCCATCTTGTCTCGTTCTGCAAATTCCAAAGTATCTCTTGTAGATCTTAGTGCGTAATTTTATCTAACCGGCGTAGCTTTAGAAGTTCGGAATAATATTTGATTCCAGGCGTGTCTTTTCGGAGGAATCTTTTTTCTTCCGGGCAACTCCTTAGTCGTCAGATGAGGTTCGGTAGTCGCCGGAGAGTTTGAGCCCTTGTACACGTGAAAAGTGCTTCTTATTTCTTGTGATGAGCATAGCGCCTCGGCTAAGACAAATGCCTGCGATGAGCGAATCCGCCATGCCGATAGTTATACCTTTAGCCTTAAGGGTACGAAATACTTCTCCGGCATCGTTAGCGGCCGGAGCGTCCAGCGGAATAATCGAGATGGCACCAAGTAATGTCCCGACGGCAGTTTTTTCTTGAGGTGATGTAGCTCCTACCCAGAGTTCGAACGCGGAGACAGCGCTTGTGCAGAGTCTTCCGGTTTTAAGTTCGAGTTCAATCCGCCGGGCCTCATCACCACGATCTCGTAAAAAATCAATCAGAACATCAGTGTCTGCAACAAAAATCATCGCCAATTCCCTCGGATGGATTTAGTACGTTCCTCGAACTCGTCAGCGGATTTACTTTTAAGAGCCCCCTTCATGGCAAGCGCAGCGTTGATTAG
>JACPPD010000011.1 GCA_016191145.1 Ignavibacteria bacterium | reverse complement strand
TCCGCTGGAATCGTCATCGTCGGTTCCGCCATACCATCCCTTTCCGGGGTTGGGGTCTGCAATGCCCCCTTCAATCGGAGTCTCTCCGGAAGGGACGTTGATCCTTGCCCTGCCGCATATTACAACGCCACCCCAGTCGCCGCGAGACCGCTGACCAGGCGCTGCACGCGATGTGAATACGATTGGATTTTCTCTGGTACCATCTGCGACAATCTTACCGCCACGGTTAATACTGATTACAGAGTTCTGACCTATGGTGTCGCCAACAACTATCGTTCCCGGCTCAATGACTAAGGTTCCACTGACGTATACATAACCATCGATACCATAAACTTTTTTACGATTTAAACGTACAGTACCGGTTATCTCTCCCCTGAGTGTTGAGTCTACACCGATCTCCTGTGGATCTTCGATGGTAAAGGGCGCGTTGTTGATATCCCAGTTGCTCGGATTATTTGCGGCAATCATTCTAATGTATCCGGTAGATGTGCCCGTTGTAGGAACTCTCCATACATGACGTCCGCGCGTGCTGCCAGAGTCCTTGATGTCGACTGCATTTGCAAGGTTTGTCCAAGGTCCTACAGGTGAGGTGCCGAACTGAAAATTCCAGCGCTGATTGAATGGTACACCTGTTGTGTCCCACGTCAAACTCTGTGTTGATCCTGGCCGAAACGTCTCTCCGCCGTTCGGATACGTAAGGTTAGCCACACCCTGAGCCATAACAGCTATAGTAGTAAGCATCAGTACTGCAATCAGTGTTGCATATAATCTCATCGTGAAAACTCCAATAATTAAACGTGGTGATTCATATCTGGTGACATTAATTGAATCGATAGCCAACTGTGAAGGAATACCCTACGCCGCGGATGTTGGACGCAACCGTTCTACCAATTTGCTCCCAAATGAGAGGCTGATTGAGTATGTCTTTTACCGATGCCTTCATCTCGAAGTCGCCAAATACCTGCGAGACCGATACATCAAAAACATCGCGAGGATTCTCGTAAATGTGCGGACCGTCCTTCTGCAAGTCTGCAGGAACCTGATAAGCGCCTAATTGTGACACCTTGATTATGCGTCGGCCCGCAGTATTATAGCCGGCACTGATAGTTGTGCCCCAGTCAGGATTGTAATACGACAACGCAACATTAACTGTGTAGGGAGACTGGCCCCACATCTGACGTGTGTCCCTGAGATTAACCTGCTGAACAGTAATCTTCGAATTGATGAGAGCAACATTTGCAGATACAACAAAAAAGCGCATCGGTTTGGCAACGAAGGAAAGATTCTTTCGCATTTCAAATTCCACACCATAATTCGCTGCATTACCGGTTGCATTTCTGTAGGTGTAGATGACCTGACTTCCCGGAATAATCGTTTCTTCGATTGCGTTTAAGAAATTTTTGTAGAATCCAGAAACCGAAATCACTTCTCCCGGACCCGGAAAATATTCGAATCGCAGATCGTAGTTCTGCACGAGTGCGCGAGTCAAGCCCGGATAGCCCTGTGTAGCAGACTGCGACTGAAAGTCATAGAAGGTGAAGGGGGCAATTTCGCGCAGCGACGGGCGCGTGAGCGTTTGCGAAGCGGCAACCCGGACATTGAAATTTTCAAGTGGAGTAAGGACTACATTAACTGATGGTAGAACGTCAACAATATCGAGATTTACATTAACTGGCGCATCATTCTCATCATAAGAATTCAACCTCTGCAAACTACTCTCAATTCGCGCACCGCCAATGATTCGTATAGGTAGTGTAGCTACTTCGAATGGATAATCAACCATTGCATATCCGGCGTAGAGTCTTTCGTCAGCTAAGTACGAATCCCTCTTTCGCGAATCTTCGGAGATACCAATTCTACTTGCTGAGTAATTTGAATCTACAAATAATTTCGACGGATTGGGAATCACCGTCGAGTCGGCACTGAAGGTTAAATCGCTATAGTTGATATCGGTCCGGCTGGCATCGTAAACATATGTGTACGACCTAGCGGTGAAATCGCGATTCCTGTATTCGTACAAGCCCCCTACCTTAACTTTTGTGGCATTCAACGACAGTGTTCCGTTAAGGCCAAGATTTCGGGAATACTCATTGAGCAAGGAATAGAAACGACCCGCGTCGGATCCGGAACCCTGCGTTGTAACACCGCCAGGGCCAAGGGCAATCTCCATAGGATCTGTAGGATCGGCGAATTCACCTTTTTGAAACCGCAGTCGGCGAAAATCAGGTTCGTTTCTGCGCGATTGCGAATAACCAGCCTTCCAGTCGATCAGTAGGTTTGATGCAACGTCGATGTTGTGCTCGCCGGCAAGCGTTGATGCCAACATTTGCTTTTCGACAAATTGAAACGACAGGTTCTTTCGCACCTGACTCTGTGTGTAATCGTGACCAAACTGATACACTGATTCATCGTCCGATGAAATGTTGTAATTGCTTTTTAAAGATATTGACGATTGCGATCCGATCTTATATGCAATGTTTGCCAAAGCGCCGACGTTTGTGGTTTGTCCGGATACCGAACCTGCGTACGAAAACTGCTCATCACCGTTTGAGAGAAGCTGTGCGCGGAACATGCGGTTCATTGAGTAGTCGGTACCGTAATTCAACGAAGCAACGACTCCCACGCGTGATTCTTCGGCAACATCCCAAACGTTCGACAGCGAGATGTTACCCTTGCCCGCAAATGGTGCGGTTTCTATCTGGCGTTGGAACAGCGCATTATTAAATCCTGTACCAAGTGCAATCCATTCATTCGTAGCATCTTGATTACCAGCTCTAACCTGTGAACGAAGCGCAGCGAAGTCTGCTGTTCCAGGCATACCCGCCGGAGCGGCGCGCCAACCGCGGTCGAGGCCAAGCCAGTCGGTGTTTCCCCCGGGATACGTTACAAATTGTCCGGTTTGAAGAGTTACATAGTCGTTGCCCTTAATGCCGACAGAAACCTTTAAACTGTATTCCGATGGGAAGTCCACAGTGGTCATCTGAACGAGCCCGCCAACAAAATTTCCCGGCAGATCCGGTGTAAAAGACTTCGTCACACTCACGTTTTCCAGCAGGTCTGCTGGAAACATGTCGAAAGCAAACGATCTTTTATCGGGCTCTGTGGTTGTGAGCGTCGATCCATTCAGCGTTGTACTGCTATAACGGTCACTGACACCACGTACATAAACATATTTACCTTCAACCAGGGTAACGCCCGTAACTCGCTTAAGCGCCTGGCCGGCGTCGGCGTCGGAAAGTTTTGATATCTCCTCTTTAGATATTCCATCGCTAACAGTTGCCGCCTTCTGACGCTGAAGAAGTATCGCAGCCTGATTATCGTTGATTCTTTCAGCTTCGACTACAACTTCTTTAGCCGATGTCTGCTTTGTGCTAAGCACCACATCAAGGGTAACCGTGAATTCTCCTTCTCCCTGCACGGCTAGTTTCTCGACTATCTTGGTTTCGTAGCCAACAAATGAGAACTTGACAGAATAGGAACCATTTGCAAGATTCCTGATGCGATATTCTCCCTTTGTACCGGCGTATGCACCCTTCTTTACCTCAATGATTTGCACCGTTGCTCCACCGAGTGGCTGTCCTGACTCAGCATCAGTTATTTTACCAGTTAGAATTCCTTGTTGAGCCATTGCACTGGTTGCCCACGATAGTAAAATCATTCGGAAAATCAGCCATTGAATTGAAATCTTCACGATTACCTCATTGTTGAGAATAGGACCTACGAACAGAACATTTCGAAACTATACTTGCCCCATAAGGTGTACGTTATGGCAGTGTTAACAAGATGTAAAGTCGTAATGGTCGCCATGATTCTGCCGCTGTCTATGGCGGTTGGACAGCCCCTTACCAAGGTAATGCCGGGCACAATCAACTTCGACCGATTAGATACTGTGATAAGGGGCTCATCCATTGATGCAGCATTGACGTTGTCGCTAGAATTGACAGGTAACTACCTCTATGTGCCGGTTAGCCTCCGGGACTCTGTACTTGCAACACAGAATGGAGGACAGCACACAATTATTTCCGCAGCAAGGTCGCTCGGAGCCGCTGCTATTGTATTTGCAACAGTGTCGAGGATTGTTAATCTGGTTAGGGCAGAAGTTGTACTTGCATCGGGAAGCGATTTCTCATCGCGAGTTACAGGAATAGGTTACTCCACAATTCGGTTTATGAAAGAGGGTTCTGATGTCCCGATTGCCGAACCTTCCATTCTAACGGCATTGCAGCGCGCTATTGCAGTTGCTCTCGACAATCCAGAATTGTATGCCAACGCCGATACAAGCGTTCGAGTGTTCCCCACAAAATTGCTCTCTGTTGGAGGTGTTGAATTTATTTCTCCTTCAGCCGAGCTGCCTCCGTGGCAATTATTCAAAGAAAAGACAGTATCGTCGTACGATCTTGCTCAAAATATTGTATTTCATTTAACTGATAATCCGGACATCACGATACTCGATATAGATTCCCGCGATACGATGTTCGCCACTGCAGGCTTTCACCTCATTGCAAACGACCGTCCGGTTTCATCTTCCGAAATTCAGGTTCTCCGTTTGTTTGAAGTATCTGCCGTCATAATCGGATCTCTGGAACGAATACCGGAAGGTGCGCGGCTGACTCTCATGTATTGCCGCATCAATAGTAACGATACGTATACGCCGATGCGAACTGCATTTGCCCTGATTGTGGAGGACACGAAGGAGGCCTTCCACAATGCAATAAAGGAGTGTATGGAGGGGTTGTTCTAAGTGCCACGGCGTTTCTCCCGGCGTTTCTCCCGGCGATTCTCCCGGCGATTCTCCCGGCGTTTAGTAAGAGAAGTACTTACTGGTGCGGAACCAATAGCTCAACAAATCAATAGGTAACCTGTTTCACAATATTTCCATAAAATGAAACCTCATATAAGTAAGCCTTATCATCTCCATAGTTATGAAAACTCATAATGATGGTCGAATCCGTGAGAAAACTTGCTTGTGTACCCCAAGATGAAAATAGACAGTACTTGCTCACAAGGTTTACAACGTGTCTTGGTTTATCAAACGATTCCTGTGACGCCTCGTAAATCCAGACCTCTGAGGAACCACAAGGGGGACGATTATCAAGGTCTGAGCTAATCAAGAAAAACTTACCGGACGGTGACCACGACATACGCTGTAAGGTTCCAATTGGGATGTTAATTGTCTTGCCGTTAACGCTCAACTCGTCTGGGTAGATATTCCGACGATATTCGAATACATTCCCATTGCTTGCCCACCACCTTTTTGTTCCTGTCGTTGCAACAACAATGCTGTCGCTCTGTACCAAATACAGCCATGGTCTCATCTTTCGTGGTTCCAAAGAGGAGTAAGACCCACTATTGAAAACCAATGTGTCGTTGTTAGGTGACGAGAACGGCTTCCATTGTATATCATCAGGAAAAATCGTAGAATCACCAAACTGAGTCGGAGTGATTCGTTCGGATTTCTGCGTAATTACGTTGTAGGTAAATAACTGTCTGCCGGTCTTCGCAATTCCTTGTGGATTCACATACCGTACTTCAGCAGTGACGAGTGCGACATTATCGTCATACGGACACCATGCTGAAAGAGAAAGGAAATATAACGACTCATCTGGTTTCAATGCCGGTTCGATGTTAACTTCTGCTCGATCCCTGGTTCTCAAATTCTGAATTATATACGTCGGGTTATAACCAGCCTGATACGAAAGCCAGGTTCCCAATAAGCTTGTCTTAGGATCCCTGTCTGCGGACCTGGGTATTTTCTCTCCAAACGGGTCTGGCTTGAATTTCTGGAAGTCACAGTTACAAGGTACATCAGGGTACACGCTGTTTTCACATGATGAAACTCCAACCAGCATCGCGAAAATCAACACGAGAACCGTATACGCAGCCTTTTGAGTTTCAGCCACAGCAAAGAGACGGAAAACATCTTATGGTGTGAATAAGAATTTGCCGTACCTGACATTATTACCATTCACAATGAGAGTAACAAAGTATGCACCTGGCGAAATTGCCAAGGAACCCATGTTGATCTCGTAATGTGTCATGAATCGTTGATGTCACCCCGAAAAGAGGTTCAGAAAGTTAAGGGTAATTTCAACCATTACCTGAAGGAGTGCCGAAGTTGCCGGGACATTCTCCCGGCGTTTCTCCCGGCGTTTCTCCCGGCATTTCTCCCGGCATTTCTCCGGGTGGTAGTGCGAAACTATTTCATCTATTCATTAAATAATAGAAGTACTTGATGAGCTGGATGCCATGTATCAATGGGAAGCTGGCTGATGAATATTGCCAATCGCTGACGACAGACGTCGTCGGACGGGAGAGTTGATGGGAAAAGCATATCGTGCTGGGTGCCAAGGGACCTAAAAAATAATGCAGTTATCGGGTGACAACGATCGTATTTACAAATCTACCGCCATGATTTGTAGTAATAATTACAATGTACATACCAGAAGCAAGAGAAGGAAGAGGAACCGACAAATTGGAAACGCCTGAATCAACGCTATAGTCTCCCAATTCGTTAGTCAAATTGCCGATGGTGTTGATTAGCTTTACTGAAAGCTGTTCGTTAGATGAAGTGTTGACCTGAAAATTCAAATTGTCGCGCACTGGATGTGGAGGCATGATAGAGACAGAAGTGGGAGGCACGAGTTTAATAATGTTACGTGGACCGCATACATCAACAATCAGTAATCCGTCGTCTGCAGTTACATCTACAGGCTCTAAGGAACGAACAGCAAATTGACTGAAGACAAAGAGTGTGCTATCGGGTATTGCCGGATTTGCAACACCTTTCAGGACTGCAACTATTCCAGGACTGCCGAGATTCGGGCCGATTCGAACAACAGAAAATTCAACGTGGCCTTCCTGCCACTGAGCATCAACGGCGGCATCGATTAACGTTCCGCTGAGAATCGTGTCGATATCAAAATGAAGTCGAGAAAAATCAACAACGAATTTTACTGTATCAATACGTGCTGCAGATACGTCACTCGTCCATTGTACCGGGATCTCCAGCTTCGTCTTTGCAGGAACCACGTACTCGTCGATCTTCAGCAGAAGCTCATAATCGGGAGGCACATCGGGGTCGCGCCCCCTTCCATCTAAATCAATTGATGACTGAGTTGTGCAGCGCTCCGCATCCGTTAGCGTAAGTGTGGCATTCTGCGTACCAGATACCAAAGGCTTGAAGCGGAGAGTGACAGTGGTTGATGCTGAGGGGGCAAGCAACAAGCCATTAACGTTGTTTACTATCGTCCAGCCCTGCACAGGTGGACTAATTGCAAGACTGACGATTGTTCTTGTAAGAGTAGACGGATTTGAAATTGTCACATCCCTGTCGATACTGTCGCCAATGATCAACGTTCCCGCAGTCACTGGATTCGGCTGCATTACTAATTGGCCGCCAACGCGCGTTGCTGAAACCGATACCTCAACAGTATCCTTACAAGTTCTGCCGGTTAACACAATAGTTCCATTCGAGTATCCGAGATTGAGACTCGAAGGATCGCAAGTAACGGTGACAATTGCCGAAGACTTTGCTGCAACTGTTATGCTGTTGCTGCTGACGGAGAAGCCCGGAGGAAGGCTCGACGTACCGACGTCTGCAGTCTCATTTACCGACCCATCGTTAGTAATAACAAGATCAAGTGTCTGCTGTGGATCGCAAACGCCAACCGTGTCAACGTTGAATTGATTGGGTGAAACGGATAATCTTGTGTACGTGAAGGTTCCAGTCAGTGGTATGTTAATGTTCTCTCCAGCCGGATCGAATTCCAACAATACGGATGCAGTAGCATTGGCGTTAATTGTTGGACTGTATGAAACAACAATGTATACCGATGAATCAGGACGCAGCGTTATTGGCGCCGACGGTCTAATGATGCTGAATGCCAGATTCCCGCCTACGATTGTTATTTGCCGCAGAGTTACGTCGGCCGATGATTTTGACGTCACCTTAAATGAATCTGTTACCACTCTTGCAAAACACAGTACCTCGAACGAAAGCGATCCTGGTTCAACAATAACCTGATTCGACAGACTTTTGAAGTCTACATCAACTTGCTCAATATCGTTACAAATACTCTCTGATAGAATTTCAAGTTTCCCAATCATTCTGGTAACGGATGTGGGATTCCACGAAAGCGTTACCACAAGGCTATCGGCAGAGGTAATTGTAACGGGCAGAGAAGGATAGGTAACTGTCAGATTTGGATAAGAAGGTGTAAAAGTTATTCCTGTGATGGTTACTGCATCGGCAGTGCGCGACTTGATTACAACACTGCGGGTAAGTGTAGCGCCAACCAAAACTGAGTCCACAACCGGAGATGGGACTGCAGCGATTCCGCTATTTGATACTGTTGCATGCACAACAACATATTCAACAGAATTGCATGGTTTAACCAGAACAGCAATTGTATCCCAGGACTCACCGGTACCCTGAGGTGTCCACCGAAACCTAATATCATTGTTTCTAGAAGGAGGTACCGACACGGCGCTTCCTGGCAATCCTGTGATTGCGAGTGAAGATGATGACGGTAATACAGTAAAAGTCGAAATGCCTGAATTAGCAATTCGGAATGAAGTATCAGTTACTGTACCTATGCAACGAACACCAAGTTCAATCAGCGTTGGCTGTACTGTAAACGATGGTCTCTGAGAAAGACCTCTGAGCTCAACAGTCCATGGATTAACCTTTCCTCGCGTCAAAGTATTGTCATCATGATTGAAAACGACATTTGCCGCATCGTCGCCAGACTGCGGTGTGTACACCACAAGCAGTGTATCGGATTCGCGGGATGTGAACATCCATGGCGGACCAATACGTCCGCTGGTAAACCTCAGAGAAGAAAATGCAGGCGTACCCGACGATACTATATTAATTGATGAAATTGTGAGTAGATAATTCCCCGTGTTTGAAACGGGTATCATCATCGTATCGGAGTTGTTGCACTTGATGTCTACTGCAAGTTGTTTTACGCTATTGAAAATCGGAGTCAATCCATACACCCTAACGGTAATGAACGTATCGCGCATACAAGGAGCAAGCGTGATTTTAAATCTTGCAACAATCCACCCTGTGTCGCGCGGAGTTGCACGAACAATCATTTGCGTAACAGGGGGCGATACAGGGATATTGATTGGAGGTTTGCCGACGATAATAATTGAGGTGTCGCCGCTATCGCGCCGGATATCGACGATTGTCTCCGCTGGAGACGTAAGCCCCCTCCATGTAACAATCCTATCTCCGCTGGTGCCCACTCGCACTGAATACTGGATAAGCGTATCGTCTGGTACTGCACTTTGTGAACGGCGTATCCCATACAGGTTTACAATGAGTGTGGTATCAGGATTATTAATATTTATAACAAGTGAAGCTGTGTGAGATCCCGGGACGAGGGCGCGATATTCAATGAGAACCATCACGCGTGAGCATGCGGGCAGAGGATTCGGGACGGCATTGGCTACACGAAAGAGATACTCTTCCGGACCAACGAATCTCAGATTCCATGGAGAATCGAAAAAGTTTATGTTTTCAACCCATACCGTATCGAACCGCGAAGAATCCGGACAGACATTTGCAAAGTAGAGAGCGCTATCGGAAACGGTGCGCTTAGGTGGAGCAAGTCTGAAAATCCCGTCACCAACAACCCAACCTGTTGTATCATTCTGAAAGAATATATCATCCATTCCCCGCGTGCCGATACCGCAATTGCGAAGCGTCCAGTTAGCCCCTTTATTAGAAGTATACCAGACATTTCCGCCCCAACCAGAAGCCCATGCTCGGCTTTCGTCGAGCAAAAATGTTCCAAACATGTCGTTGCCGGTTTCAAAATTGTTCCACGTCTGACCGGCATTGGCGCTGAATCTCATTCCACCGCCAGTGTAATTGCCGTTGGTACAATTCGATGGTGCATTTGGTATGGCAAAAGAATTTCCATACCGTGCAAGTTCTTCGTGCCACGGAGAAGTTGTACCAGTATAACTAACAACGCTCCACGACAAACCATCATCATCAGACGTCCACAACGTCCCGTTGCCTATTGCATACACAACACCTGCCGGCAAATCGGCCATCCACAGCGGATCGGTAAGATTCGATCTGGTTATTGTGGTATCGGTAAAAACGGTAAATGACTGTCCGCCATCTGTGGTTCGGTAAAATTTCCCAACACCGCAATACCCTCCGGTAAACCAACCAACATTGGCAGATCTAAACCATCCTCCCCAAATAACGGCGCCAGAGTCTAGATAAAGTTCTGTCCACGTTGCCCCACCATCAGTGCTTTTAAAAGCGCCACAAGGACCAGATGTGTATCCAACATTCTGATTGAGAAACTGAATATATTCTAAATGGCACCGCTGTCCCGCTGGCAGCACCCTTGTGCCAGACCACGTCCTTCCTCCGTTCGTTGTTCGAACAACATAGCCGGAATCGTAATCGCACGCCCATCCATACTGAGGCGACGATGGTAAAAAGAAAATGTCAAGGTAATACCCTGCATTGTAAGGGGCAGGCAGTGTAACCTCTTCCCAACGCTGTCCAATGGCACTCAACGACAGAAGCAAAAAGGAAAGGAAGAGAACTATGGTTCGAGGGAGGGACACGGGTAGCAAAACATAACACATTTTCTTATAGGAAGTTCCAAGTTCAAGGTTCAGGGTTCAAAGTTCCAAGTTCAAAGTTCAGGGTTCCAGGTTCAGGGTTCCAAGTTCAGGGTTCAGGGTTCCAGGGTTCCAAGTTCAAGGTTCAGGGTTCCAAGTTCATGGTTCATGGTTCCAGGTTCATGGTTCAAGGATTTAATACTAAATATATTTATTTGTACTCTTCTAAACCCCTATAACATGGCTGTCGGCAGTATCACGAGTATCGAGGGCTTCAAATTGCTGTCGAGTATTTGTTGAGTTGCGCCATAGATGTTTATCCGCGATCTTCCTGTTATGGCAGCATTAGTCCGTTATCATGAGCCGTGTGTCTACGGTTCAACGATCCAGGTTCGTGGTATTCCATGCTTGAGTGCACGGTCCTGGCATGTCATTTCATTTATCATTTGGAGGCTGTTTGCATTCCCCCGATCCCCGCATTGCGGACCACACGGCTGTACTGTGGCACGTGGCACTCCCTTGGAACCCTGAACCCTGAACCTGGAACCTTGAACTTGGAACCCTGAACCCTGAACTTGGAACCCTGAACCTTGAACCTGGAACCCTGAACTTTGAACCTGGAACCCTGAACCTGGAACCATGAACCTTGAACCTGGAACCCTGAACCTTGAACTTTGAACCCTGAACCTTGAACCTGGAACCCTGAACCTGGCACCATGAACTTTGAACCTGGAACCCTGAACTTGGAACCCTGAACCCTGAACTTGGAACCCTGAACCCTGAACCTGGCAAGTGCCACTATCTTAGAATCGTATCGCTTCTCGAAGGACTCGTACTAATAAACGAAATCCTACAGCCGGTTAATTCCTCAATAGCTCCAACATATTCGCGAGCTGCAGCAGGAAGCTCATCGAGGGTTCTTGCCCCCTTTAAATCCTGATTCCAACCGGGAAGGGTTATATACTCGCATTGGACGCGACCCAGCGTGCTTACATCAGCCGGGAAGTAACGTAACTGTTTGCCGTCGAGAAGGTAGTTTGTACAAATATTTATATTATCAAGTGCACCTAAAACATCGAGTTTGGTTAATGCTATCTCCTGAATACCATTCACCATAATACTGTACTTCAACGCCGGAACGTCGAGCCATCCGCATCTGCGCGAGCGGCCTGTTGTGGCGCCAAATTCATTTCCTTCTGATCGGAGCAGCTCGCCTGTTGCATCCGTTAGCTCTGTTGGAAAGGGGCCATAACCAACGCGCGTGCTGTATGCTTTTACAACTCCAAGAACCGATGTGATGCTGGTGGGAGGTATACCGAGACCTGTGCAGGCTCCTCCCGACGTAGGATTGGAACTTGTCACATAGGGATACGTGCCATGGTCTAAGTCGAGTAATGCCCCTTGAGCACCCTCTGCTAATACTCTTTTACCCGATGAAATTGCATTGTTGATCAACGCTGTTGTGTCCGTAATAAACGGATCGATGCGAGTATCGAATTGCACGTAGTCTTCAATAATTGCCTCAACGTTGAGAGGCTCGGTACCATACATTGTCTGGAGCAATCGGTCCTTCTCTTCGAGACTTACGCGCAGCTTGTTGCGCAGAGCTTCTCTGTCGAGCAAATCAACAATGCGAATGCCAATACGCAGAGCTTTATCGAAATATGCCGGACCAATTCCTCTTCCTGTTGTGCCGATGCCTCCAACGCCTTTCTCCCGAGCTGCATCCATCATCTTGTGATAAGGCATAATAAGATGTGCCTTATGCGAGATGTGCAGCCTGCCATCGATCTGAATACCCAGACCTTCGAGCATGCGAATCTCTTCCATAAGAGCGACGGGGTCTATTACGGTGCCGTTTCCGATGATGCAATGAACACCCTCGTGCAGGATTCCCGAAGGGATGAGGTGCAGGATAATTTTTTTGTCGTCAATAACAATGGTGTGCCCTGCATTGGCGCCGCCCTGATAGCGGGCAACGATATCGACGTCTTCACTCAGAAGGTCAACAATTTTACCTTTTCCCTCATCTCCCCACTGTGCGCCTACAACAACGCGAACACTCATTTTATTTCAACAGCATCGGATACTGTCGGGTAAATATCAAAGATTTGTTTCAATTGCGTCATGGTGAGTAGAGACTCGACCTTCTCTGGAACCGCTGCAAGACGCAGCTTAGCGCCTTGCCTCTTGAGCGAGGTAAGCGAGCTCACCAGCATTCCCAGGCCCGACGAATTCATAATTAACACTTCTGCAAGGTCGAGAATTACTGTTGATTTTCCTTCGGACGCGCATTGGCGCACAAGGTGGGCAAGCTCCATAGCATCCTGACCGCCAATGACTTCCGTGGGAAATGAAATCACCGCAGAAGTGTCCGATGGCTTTCGCACTGAGAATGTACTCATGGGTTACCCCTTGGCCTGAGCTGCGTGCACAGTTCCAACACGCTTGTGCCTAATTCTGTCCGTGTACCACAGCACAAACGAGGAAGCAATATAGATCGAAGAATATGTGCCTATAACGATGCCGACAAACATTGTAAAGGCGAATCCCTCCAATACTTCTCCCCCCATGAATACGAGGATGAGAAGTGCCCCAAGAACTGCAACACCGGTGATTAGCGTTCTGGAAAGCGTTTCGTTTAACGAAACATTGATGAGGTCGGCCAATGCCATGCCTTTGTGCTTCTCCCGGTTCTCGCGTATTCTGTCGAAGACAACAACTTTGTCGTTAATCGAGTATCCAAGGATTGTTAGGTAGGCAGCTATTGAGTTTATGCTAAGCTCTAGGTTTAACAAACCTGTTTTATTGAACAGAACCGAGATAACGAAGGCCATAAGCACATCGTGAAGCAACGCCACAATGGAACCCAGACCGTAGACAAATTCAAATCGGAAGGCGATGTATATCAACATCACAACGAATGCAACAACCATGGCAATCAACGAATCGATGGCAAGCTCACCGGAGATCTTCTTTTCCACATTGTCGGCACCCAGCAGCTCAATTGTATCGTTTGAATATGTACTCTGCAGTTTAGAAACAATATCGGCAGAAACTTTTGAGGCATTCCCCGATGCTGCCACTCTGATTAAATACTCGCCTGGATTACCAAAGCTCTTGAGCTGCGCACCACTGTAACCAATAGTTGACAGCGTAGATCGAATTTCTTCAGTAGTTGCGGTGTTCTTCTGAAAGCGTACCGAAACCTGTGTCCCGCCCGTGAAATCAATGCCCAGGTCGACTCCTGTGAAAACGATTAGCAGGAGGCCAAGGACGTTAACAACAAACGATGTTATAAAGAATACATTTCGCTTACTGATGAAGTCGATGTTTGTCTTTTTAATGAGGTCCATATCTGTTCCTTACACAACAGCTTGCGCTGTTTTTTTCTGTCCAAGATTAATCGTTGTTGCGCCTGTGCTCAGGTAGAGTTCAAACATTGAACGAGTGACGACGACGGCGGTAAACAAGGTCATTAACACACCAATTATTAATGTCCACGCAAATCCTTTTACGGGTCCGCTTCCGAGGAAAATGAGCACGACGCCGGAAAGCATGTTCGTCAGGTTCGAGTCGAGAATAGCACTCCACGCTTTGGCATACCCTTGCTCCAAGGCCGTACGCAATGTTCGGCCCGCTGCGAGCTCTTCCCTCATCCGCTCGAAGATGAGAATGTTAGCATCTACAGCCATAGCAGTGGCCAGGATGATACCGGCAATACCGGGCAGCGTTAGTGTTCCCTGTAAACCAACGAGTGTTGCTACTACTAGCAGGACGTTCATCAGCAATGCAACGTCGGCCAGTCCACCGCCAAGCATATAGTAAACAAGCATAAAAAGTACAACTAGAGCAAACGATAGGATCGACGACATGATGCCGCGCCTAATTGAATCTTCTCCCAGCGATGGCCCCACAACACGTTCTTCAATAATTTTCACAGGCGCCTTTAATGCCCCTGCCTTCAGCACAACTGCCAGAAGATTTGCTTCCTGCACACCGCCCATGCCAGTGATTTGCGAGCTGCCATTGGGAATTTTATTAATGACGTTCGGCGCAGAGTATACTCTCCCGTCGAGAACAATGGCTATACGCTTTCCAACATTCGCACCGGTGATCTGCGCCCATCTCTCTGCACCTTCCGGATTCATGCTCATGCTTACTACTGGATGCCCGGAACTCGGGTCGTACGTTGGAAATGCCTCCGTGATTACATCACCAGTTAGATCGGCCTCTCGTGCAACGGTATAAACATCATAAACACCTGTACCTTCAGCCGATGCCGTTCGACCCTCTGCGTTGGCGCCGATGAGAATCTGCAAGTCTACAGGGATAACCTTTTGTACTTCGGGCCTGTTAAGCAGACGGAGTAATTGAGAGAGAAATTTCTCACCGATAATAAATCTGTAGATGCCCGTTTCCGGAAAATCTTCGGGTTTCTTTAGTACAAAATCAAACGGCTGCATTGTTGCCTTTTCGTTGGCAGCAAAGTATCCGGCTATCATGTGGGTAAACGGATAGTCGCGCTTGATTGCACGTTCCTGTTCTTCCTTCGGAAGGTTTGTATAGGGATTTGTGGTGTCTGATTTCGCTGTGTCGGAACCACTTGTATCGGCGACTGCAGTGTCCTTTGATGCAGTATCGGCCCGGGCGATTGCGCTATCGGAAACAACATCTGTTGAATCGGGCGATACCCCCTTCAACACACGGTCGATGGCATAGAATGTTCGGATAGTTTCACGATTCATGAGGACACGCTTGAACTCTAAACGTGCTGTTGTCTGCAAGAGCGACCGAATCTCCTGCTCGTCCTTAACGTCCGGCAATTCGATTTGAATCCGCCTCGATCCAACCTTCTGAATTTCCGTTTCCGATAATTCATATTGATTGATCCGCTGCTTGATAACCTGCAAGGCCTGATCGACGGCGGCATCGGCATCGCGACGCAGACGTTCCTCTACAGCTTCTTCGGTTGGATCCAACTGACTAGATATCGTGAAGTACTGAAGCAGACTCTTTCCGCTGGCCTTGAATAATCCGAGAAATGTATCGAGAACATCGAGGTCTGTGTTGTCCGTTTCCTTCCTCGTCTTTTCAATGATCGAAGTAAACTCGCCATCGACACTCGTTTCATCGGCAGCTTCTTCAATCAGCTTCAATACGTCGACTTCGAGTGTGACGTACATGCCCCCTCTCAAATCGAGACCCAGCTTGAGGCGGTTCTGTCTGACTTTTTGAAAATCCTCACCATGTAATTCATCCCATTGCGCCAGTTGCACGGAATCGGAAGACAGTGCCTGACGCTCTTCATCCATTTGATAATACCGATACGTTGGCCACATCAGATACGCGGCGGCCAGTATGGGTGCGATGATGATACCCCACCGCCATAAAACATTTTGCTTCAAGGATTCCTCCCTGCGTCAAAGACCCAGTCGATGCATTAATAAAATCAGAACCGCAAATATACAGATACAGTTTATCCCAATCGGGTGCTAACGGGAGAAATTGACTAACTGAAATTGGGACAACGGAAAGTGGAAGGGGCGTTAGTTTTGATGGTGATAGATTATACACGATATCCAATTCCACGGGTGCGGCATCATGTGAGTTCACAGGCGTATCTCTCTGCACCACAACAGCAATGGGCTGAATGGTACCCCCCAACAATCGAGAATATCACGTGGAGCGAAGTATATGGCATCGGCGAACCTGCACGCGTAATCGATCTTGGATGCGGGAGAGGCGGATTCCTGCTAAGGCATGCAATGGCATATCCCCATGTGCCTATCATCGGTTTGGAGATTCGAAAGACGCTCGTTGATTGGATCAATGGCGTAGCTGGCGGCGAGCACATGCACAACATGCGCGCCCTGTGGTACTCAATTGTAAACGGACTGCAATGGATAGACCCTGAATCAATCGATTATGCTACCTATCTGTTCCCGGATCCATGGCTAAAGCGACGTCACTTTAAACGTCGTGCATTCTCACCACATTTCCTCGACGAAGTGAACAAGGTTCTGAGACCCGGCGGAAGACTGTATCTGGCAACTGACAGAAACGAAGTTGATGACTTTCAGCGCAGCACGATTGTTAGGCACGGTGCGCTGAAACTTATTGAAATGAACGACGAAACAGCGCATCGCTGGCCTTTTGCTTTTAAAACAGACCACCAATTGTTTTGTGAACGGAAAGCAATTCCATACACTCTCTACTGCGCTGAAAAGTAATGCGATCTGCTCATAGCTCAACCTTGCTGCCCGATGTTCTGCTTATTGCCTATCGCAATGGTTTCTTCCCAATGGCCGACCCGGATACCGGATCGATCCTTTGGCACAAGCCTGATCCACGGGCAATTATTCCCTTGGAATCAATTCAGATACCGAGATCACTTCGGCAGGTAATCCACAAAGGAACATTTCGCGTAACATCCGACGAAGCCTTTCTGGAAGTAATTACTAACTGCTCTCGCCGCACCGATTCGTGGATAAGCCCAGAGATCATCGAGGCATATCACCAGCTTCACATTATGGGATTTGCTCATAGCTTTGAGTCGTGGTCAGAAGATATTCTTGTAGGGGGCTTGTACGGCGTTGCAATCAACGGCGCGTTCTTCGGCGAGTCTATGTTTTCAGCGCAAAGCAATGCTTCTAAAGCGGCATTTGTGCATCTTGTAGCACATTTGAACATCTGCGGATTCAGACTGCTGGATACACAGTATATCAATGAATTTACTAAACAACTTGGCGCCATCGAAATACCCGATGCCGACTACCAAATACTTCTTGCAGATGCGCTTACTGCAGCGGTTAATTTCAACGAGAAATAACTGGACAGTATTGTTATTTATCATACCGTTTATTATTAGCGCATTACTTACGGGATGTTCTTCGTATCGGCCTCAGCGCAGCGCCCTGCCATGCCCCCTGCCTCCTCCTGCACCGCCCTGCCAGCCCGAAGAATACAACGTTGTTTCTATCGACACTTCAAAAGTCTTGGGCGGAATGAAAAGGTCTCTGAAACGAGTCGTCGGCGCTTCATCACTGAAAAACGAGTGGGCGTTACTCCCCATCGGCATAATCGACATGCTTCTGGAGGGTGAGGATGCGGCATCGTCTGTGTATACGCCCGTAAGACGCACTGCGGTTGATCGGGTTGAGAAAGTTCAATCATCGAATGCCAATGTTGGGACGCATAGCGCATACGCTACCATTGTTGATGCGAATGCAGTGATGGGAGACGCTTCCATTGCCGCTGTGGCTCTTCGAAGCAGCTCGATAACATCTGTGCAACCCTCCGCCGCCGAATTGATAAGCGTAAACACCAGCGTGTTTTGGGACGGACATCCAACCGTTTCTGCCGACGGTAGGTTCCTTGTATTCGCCTCCGACCGACCCGGCACCATAGGCGGAACAGATTTGTGGTATAGTGTCCGTACCGGAACCTCGTGGTCCGTTCCGCAGATTCTTGAAGGGGGCGTAAACACGCCCTGCGATGAACTATCGCCCTTTATTGTTGCAAATGATAGTATCATGCTTTTTTCCAGTGCGGGTCATGCATCCGTTGGTGGATACGATTTATTTGAAGTTGCCCTGCACCGGAACGGCAACACGTTGAGCGCCGGAACGCCACGCAATTTGGGTCAGCCGTTAAATAGCCGTTTCGACGAACTGTTCCCGCGATCGGTTGATACATCTACCATGTACTTTTCATCGAACAGACCGAGACTCTCTCAAGAGGCACCTGCAGACTTTGATGTATTCGTGTTGGCTCCGTTTGCATCGCGGGAACAAGTTCCGATTCAACAGCCCAAGCAGCTCGCAACGGTAACTGGTACGGTCATCAACCAAAACACAAACAACCCTGTTCCCGATGCAGATGTAACTGCTACCGACGCAAGCACACATAAAATTATCGGGTCTACAACTACCGACACTGCTGGGGATTACCAATTATCGGTTCCCGTTGAAACCGAAGTTGAGATTTCGGCACAGGCGCCAGATTTGTTCTTTGACGAAATGCGTGTGGTTGTTCCGGAATACGCAGCTAACGATACATTTCAGATTGCGAAGCCATTCGTCCTTCCGGAAATATTTGTTCTTAGAGTAAACTTTCCAACAGCCGTCTTCGACAATCCATACGACTATACGCTGGATTCCAACGGCGCAGAAACAAAACAAACATGGCAACAATCGCTCGATATGCTGGCCACAAATGTTAAAATGAGCGGGAAGCGATTGAAAAAGCTGGTCCTGATTGGTCACACGGATGACGTAGATGATGATGCTTCCAATATGACTCTGGGAAAGAACCGTGTAAATTTTGTTATGGATGAATTGCAAAAACGCGGTGTCGAACGGTCATTGTTAGAAGGGCGCAGTGCGGGCGAATCCATGTTGCCGGATCGCAGGAACGATGAGCATATTGAGTTGTGGCGTAAGCGGGCACGACGTGTTGAACTGGTGAAGGTATTGCAATGATTAATCCCAAACTCGCTTCCCGAATATTAATTGTCGGACTGATTCTAACCGTTATCTCTACTGCCATTTATGTTTCTATTGTACTTAGCAGCGGTCTGCCAACCCTCGAAGAATTAGAAAATCCAAAGCAAGACCTGGCAACTCAGGTTATCAGCGCAGATGGCGAACTGCTGGATCATTTCGCAACAAAACGCAGAACGTATGCCCCCTACGATTCTATTCCGCGATCGTTCATTAGCGCCCTTATTGCTACCGAAGATAGAGCGTTTTTCGACCATTGGGGCGTTCACGTAAATCGCATTATCAAAGCCATGGTCAAGAATGTATTTGCATTCAGAACTAAGGAAGGGGCAAGCACAATAACACAACAATTGGCGAGAAACCTTTACTTCACGCAGGAAATGTCCCTTTCAAGAAAGATCAGGGAAGCGTGGACGGCCATTCAAATAGAACGCACATATACAAAGAACGAAATTCTCGAAATGTATGCTAACACTGTTTACTATGGGAGAGGTGCATACGGAATTAGAGTTGCTTCGCAAGTGTACTTTAACAAGGAGCCGATGCAACTCACCAATGCCGAAAGTGCATATCTGGTGGGATTGTTTAAGGCGCCGGAAAAGTATAATGCCGATGACAGTCTCGGAATCGCCCGACGCAACCTGATTCTGGGAATGATGCTTGACCAGGAATTAATATCAGAAAGCGAATGGGCAGAGGCCACAACGGCGCCTCTTGCTAAACCCGATAGAAAGGATGTATCCAGAGGTATTGCGCCGCACTTTGTAGAAATGATCCGCCAGCAACTTGGCCGCGGCGGTGAATGGAATGACAGGCTGAAAGGCTACGACCTTTATCGCGATGGACTCATCATTCATACAACGTTGAATGCCCGCATTCAACGTCATGCAAACGATGCCGTCGCCGAACATCTTGCAGATTACCAGAAACTGTTCGACCGTACGTGGTCGTGGAATTCCAAGCGTAAGGTTTTGGACGGTGTATTGCAGCGTGCTATTTCGCAGCGTTCAGAGTATATAGCTGCTCCAAAAGAGAAACGCAGTCGTATAGCGATAAGCCTTCGGAGAAATCAGAGATTTGTTGATTCAGTAAAAAGGATAGCATCCACAATTCAGGCTGGCGTTGTTGTGCTTGATATTCGAACCGGAGCAATTCTTGCTCTCGTTGGAGCGTCGCCGCAGGCCATGAAACTCGATCAGGCATTTCGTTATTCGTTGAATCACGTAACACAGATTCGGCGTCAGCCCGGTTCTGCATTTAAACCATTTGTTTATACTGCTGCATTGGAGTCGGGCATGACGCCGGACTCAACCGTCGACAGCGGTCCATTCAGCTACATTCTACCAACTGGAGAAACATGGGCGCCGCGCGGTTGGAGCAAGCACGGCGGACCAATGGCGCTAAGAAATGCTCTGAAGTTTTCTACCAACACTGTTGCGGCACGGTTGATTACGGAACACACCACACCTTCGGCCGTTGTGTCTGTCTGCCAACGAATGGGGATCACTTCTCCCCTAACTGCTGTGCCATCGATTGCTCTTGGCGCCGTCGAAGTAACTCCATTGGAACTTACTGCTGCATATATTCCCTTTGTCAGCCAAGGGGTATACGTCGAACCGTCGGCTATTACAAAAATTGAAGACCGAATGGGTAATGTTTTGTACGAGGCCAGACTGCCACAGAACATCACCGATGCAATTGGGAGCAGTGTATCGGAAGATATGCTTTCAATGCTGCGAGGTGTGGTCGACGGTGGTACTGGAAGCAGCATACGTCAGTTTTACCGTCACGATGCAGCCGGCAAAACTGGGACCACTAACGATTTTGCAGATGCTTGGTTTATTGGATGCACGCCTCAACTGGCAGCAGGCGTATGGACAGGCTTCGACGATCGGCGCGTGCAGTTCACTGGCGATTATGGTCAGGGCGGCAGGGCAGCGGCGCCAGTATGGGGGCGTCTGATGCAAAAAATCTGGAACGACGACAGAGTTGTATATCACGAGGCAAGATTTCCAATCCCGCCTGAAGACGTCGACTCTGTTACACCAGACATGATTCTGAATCCACCTTCAGATCAAATCAACAATGAAGAATGATTATCTAAAAACGCCACGCCACCTTCATCTAGCTGTAGCAGCACAGATTTTCATCTTGCTCTCGGTAGTCATCGTTGGATGTAGCTACACTCGAGTCGAGGAAGATGTTTACACGCTTACGGACATCGACACTACAGAAGTTCAGCAGGTGCACAATCAACCGGGAGAGCGCGACAACGGAGTTATCTATCCCTCTTCCCGTACTGTTGTCGTGGATAGGCATCTTACCCAACACGACAGCGTTGTCGAGCGATCCTATCCGAACTTTATTCGCCTTGGAGTTTTTGAAGGAATTGGATTAATCGGGGGACAGCTAACAGGTAACTCCACCTACACTGGTTTGTTCGGATTGTTTTATCAACTCGACAATCTGCTGTTTAATAAAGAGCCCGAATTCGACAGTGTAACACTGTTTTCTGGGTTTCACTATCGTGTGGGCTTTGGCGAATGGAAGCTTCGGTTTTTTGGCAACGACCCAAACTGGACGTGGGGTATTTCCGCATTCGAAATCATTCAGCCCGATAATGATGTTAAAAACAGACTGTTGGGAGCTGGTGTTTTAAGCATTCATAAACGTTTTTACTTTAGAGAGCAGATTCCCTACTTCGCAATCACTCCGCAAGTATCGATATCAGGCGCTCCGTCTCCATTTCTGAATGGATCCGTTTCGGCAGATCTGGGAAGCATCGGTGGATTGAATATGCGAGTCTACATGGGATTCATTTGGGGAGTGACGAACTATGTTAATGGTGTAGGAGTTTCTTTTCCTTACATCGGTATCGGCACGTCGGCCCTCGACTTTCTAAATCGGGAAGAAGAACTCGAAGTTGAATGGAAATACCATGAGCATAGCGCTTGGGAAATCGGCGCTGCTGAGGTTCAGTTTATAGCATCGACAAGCGCTCAGCGTTCTGTTTTTGCCACAGATAAAACCGGAGATGAAAAACCAGGAATCACCGGATTCAATGCAAGGCTGTTAAACACCAGATTAGCAATTCCAATACTCGACAACAGACTAACTGCGGGAACATCGATTATTGAATTTCTTTTTATAGGCGCCGACGAATATGCCGTTGGAGTGCTGCCGCTCAGACTCAGTTACTATTGGCAGCCTTTCGGAAACTTGTTCACCATAGAACCATTCAGCGAATTCAGTTACCTGCCGTCAACCTTTGTGAATCTCGGCGTTAGAGCAGCGCTTCCAATTTCTGATAATTTTTCCATCGTCGTAACAGCCGGTTACGTCTCCGGTGAAACCGGATCTTCATCTAACCTTGATGCGACGGGAGCTCCCAGCACAACGCCCTTAACTCCAGGTGTTGCCGGATTGAAATTCAGCAGCTTGTATTTCGGGTTTGGTGTAAGTGTGTTCGACAGGATATTTGGCAAGAAAGAACTTCGGTACCGATAGCACAATTTTGACCTTTCTAAATGAGCGCTCGTTCTTCGTTAACATCGATGCTTAAGGCCCACATTTCGGGGGTGCTCGCGGTATTAATCCTGCTCTCGGCTTGTTCGCCAACCCGCTTTACACTACAACGTAACAGTGGCTGGCCTATCGACGGAAGAATTTTAAACAACCGTGGCAACGTTGATGTTGTTAACGATAAGCGTGTTTCGATCAGCGACACGGCACGCGTAGCTTTGAGATGCCAGGAACTGACCGATGCAACATTTGATACTGAAGTGCTTCTGGGAGAGAAAAATCGGATTGAACTTCAATTCCGAACAACTCCTTACGATGATTCATTAAATAGTGTTAGGGGTATATCTCTGGTAATTGAGCCCAACCTAACAACGGTTTCTACCAATACAGATACGCTTTATAAAGCTATTCCTATACCTCGGAATGCACCATTCCGTATCGTCGTTGCACAATACGGGAGGTACGTAGATATCGAAGTGGCGTGCGAAAAGGTGGGCAGACTCACAACGTACAGCCCCTCTACAGAATGGGTAATAATTAATGTAGATGAAGGGGGCTCACTCGACTTAATCGATCCCATCTTTAAGCCATTGCAGAAAACAGAATAGCGATTTTTAAAGTCATGAAGGAACAAGACGTCATTATAGTCGGCGCAGGTCTGGTCGGGTCGCTGCTTGGAACGATGCTCTCTAAAAGGGGCTATTCAGTGCGGCTGTTTGAACGCAGGCCCGACATGCGTGAGGAAACGATATCGGCAGGCAAATCCATAAACCTTGCCATGTCCGATAGGGGTTTGAAGGCGCTGGAGATTGCCGGCCTGGCAGATGAAATTCTGCGCATTGCCATCCCGATGCAAGGCAGAATGATACACGATGCTCAATACAACCTGTCGTTTCAACCGTATGGAGTTGGTAATCAGGCAATTAATAGCGTGTCGAGAGGCGAGCTCAACAAGAGGCTGCTTTCGATGGCTGAACATCACGGAGTTAGCATCGAGTTTAATCAGCGATGCGTTGATGTTGACGTTCTAAATGGATCTGTAACTTTTGTTAATGAACAGTCAGGCGCTTCGCAGTCGGTGGCGAGTAGGTTGATTTTCGGGGCGGACGGAGCATTCAGCGCAGTACGAGCTCGGATGCAAATCACAGACAGATTTGAATATTCGCAGACGTATTTACCTCACAGCTATAAGGAACTGCACATTCCTCCTGCAGCGGGGAGTGACCATGGCCAACAATTTCGTCTCGAGAAGAATGCACTGCATATCTGGCCTCGCAGGTCTTACATGATGATAGCCCTGCCTAATATCGATGGGAGCTTTACCTGTACACTGTTCCTAGCGCATCAAGGATCGCCATCGTTCGATGAACTGAAAACAGAAAAAAATGTCAGCGCCTTCTTTCAGCAGAATTTTTCTGATGCAGTACCAATGATGCCAACACTTATCCAAGATTTTGCGGCAAATCCTGAATCGTCGCTCGTAACGGTTAAGTGTTCTCCGTGGGTTTTGAATGGCAAAGTTGCATTGATTGGCGATGCTGCACATGCAATTGTTCCGTTCTACGGTCAGGGGATGAATTGTGGATTCGAGGATTGCCGCGTTCTTCTTGAATGTCTCGAAGCTGCAAACGATGATTGGCCAATGGCGCTGCGTTACTATGAGGCATATCGTAAGCCGGATGCCGACGCAATTGCCGACCTCGCAGTAGAAAATTTCATTGAGATGCGCGATAAGGTTGCAGATCAGCGATTCTTACGTAGAAAGAAGATTGAAGCGTTTTTACACGAACGATATCCCGACAGATTTATTCCCCAGTACACACTTGTAACGTTCTCTCCCAACGTTCCATACTGTGAGGCACGTCGAATTGGAATTGAGCAGGAAAACCTGATGGAGGAATTTCTATCGGACCCCGCCATTTATGAAGATTGGACGAAACCCGATGCATTGGCCCACATCGATGCCGTTATGCAAAATCGTCAGCCAGTAATGTACAAGCCCCTTAGCCCTTCATCAGGTTAATGTGGGCAGCATGCTGCCTTGAAATCACCGAACGATATCAATTTGTCTGGTGTAGCTGGATAATGGCGCGCTGAACACCATCAGATAAGATCCTACGGGCCAGATGGAAACATCGATGGGCAAATCCCAAAACTTATCCGCAACTCCATCGTGAACTATTGACGTTGTGTATATCGACTGCCCAAGAATATCAAAAAAATTAACTTCATATTTCCCCGGGGCAGAAAGGTTCACACTGATATTCAGTACATCCCGTGCTGGATTGGGATAGGCAGAAATTAATGATGATTGATAGAACGTTATCTGTCGACCTTTTTTGAAACACGGATAATCTGTTTGTATCGATCCAGTGTCCAGAATTGTAGTCGGAGGTTGGAATACATAGGCATACTCTACGTTGGCTATGGATAACAGCGTTCTGTCGACGGTGCCATTTAAGATTGTCCCTTCCAACAGCGCAACCGTAGCCCCCTCCCTGGTAATGTTTACCGGACTGGTTTCTATGGTAACAGTTCTGATTTTGTATATGCGGTCTATAATATCTCCGACAATAATTCCATACTGAACTCCGGAAGGAGCAAACGCACGATCGTCGAATTTAAGCGTGATGCGGGCAACTGTACTATCGAGCGACTTATTTGACGATACGATATTTGCTTTGATAGGTATTGTGAAACCGATAGTCCCAACCTTTGCAGTAGTATCGGGCACATCGAACCTTACAGAAATTCCATTTACAACTGCAGTAATTCTCACATCTGCTGAACCAGTACATGGATTCGAAACAAAAACTCTCACCAGATCGGAATAGGTAGTGTCTGTCTGCGGAGTAATAGACACCACTACATCAAGAATACCTCCGGCAGGTATAATCATCGGAAATGTAGTAGGACTAACAAGCGTGAACTGAGAAAACCCAGGAATTGAATCAACTGTGATGGCTTCATCGTCGGTATTCGTAACTGTAAACGTTCGGAAAGAAGTCTGTTTGTAGTTGATAACTCCAAAGTTTATAGGCGGAGATACTTTAAAAGATATTGGATCGTAAACTATTGTAATATCCCGTGATTTATGAATGCAGCCACCTTGATCGACAGTGGTTACGTAATACTTGCCCCCTTCCATAACCGTTGTCACACGCGATGTGTCGCCGTTGCTCCATTTGTAGGATTTGAAACCTTCCGACGCAACAAGGACTGCTGGCTGTCCGGGACATAGCTCGGCATCACCCTGTACGGAAAGCGTAATCGAGTATGGCTTGCGCCACGTCATTCCATTGGTGAACACTACGCCCAAATCTCCATCGGTCGAACCATTCTGTTTAAGGTAGTTGTTGTCGGCGTTGTTGGAATCAAGTTCGAGGCCTGACTTACCGCCTGCCACGTCGACGCTAACATTTGGGAATGCCCTTGGCATTACAACTACACCACCGCCGCCGCCACCGCCGGGTCCGTGCGATGAGTAAGGATTTTTAACGTTCCCTCCATTACCTCCCACAGCGCTTATGGAGAGTGGCGATACAACATAGTTGCATTCTATAAGAACGGTACCACCAGCGCCGCCAGCTCCCGCCCCATCCCATTCAGTTGTGTCCTGAACCGACAATCCATCTGCAAGAATCGAGAAACCATTTCCATAAATCGCATTGGCGCGCAGTACAACTATTCCGCCGCCGTGATTACCTCCGGTACCGAATTGGAAATCCACTCCCTGATCGTTGTTTTGGTGCCCACCGCCGCCGCCACCCCCAAGGAACATTCTCTGCTGCGGCACAAACGACGATAAAGCGTATCCGGGAACTCCTCCCACATACCTGTTAGCATTGCAGTATCGAACAGCATCACCCCCCATACCGCCTCTTCCGCCATTAGATCCCCCGCCGCCTCCACTATTGGTACCATTGCCGCCTCCGCCGCCATTACCAAGAGGGCCCCTACCGGAAACAGGAGCGTTGACGCGTAACGACGCAATACCTTCGCCCTTTTCACCCGATTTTCCAAGAAACCAATCGTATATCACGTAGTCAGTTGTGTTGCAGCCTTCGTTGTTAATCGAGGGACTGCCGCCACGAAAGCCTAAACCACTAACATTTATAATATTGTTTAGGTATAAATTTCCGGATACTTCCAAACATACAATTCCGCCGATGGTTCCGTTCCATGGCGGCGCTGTTAAGGGGCTTGTAATACGTGCGCTATCGTATCGGGCAACACGCACAAGCTGTATCGAGCCGTTTACATCGTAGTCGTTCGTCAGCCGCGTTGTGAATTCAATTAGATCGCCGTTCACCGACTTTATAGTCAAAAACTCAGCATAGCCGGAGGTACCTATATCTGTGATCTGTCCAAAGAGGGAATCGTTCGATGTGTAAATTCGAGCCCCTTTCATTTGAATCATCAGAACTCGGTCAGCCGGTGAGTACCTTTGAGAGTTTGTAACCTTCACGGCACTGTCGCACGAGAGTATTTCGTAGACCTGGATATAGTCGTTGACGATTCCGCCAATCCGTGTTTGGGCAAACACTGCCATCCCTGCACAAAGCATGCAGATGCCTATACCCAGCACCTTGAGTATTGTCCGGTCCTCTCTCATGGGAAGGGTAACCCTCCAAACCTTATGCCAATTGCGCAAAATTACCTAATGCTGTCCGTAAGTTCCTATTATTGATTAGGTTAAAAAATATTATTCACAGTTTCGGTACTGAAATACCCAAAGCAATGTCGGCTTTTCAAACAGTACATGACAGTTTTCCACAGCTATTTTGGGCATCATGAACCACGGCACAATAATCAAGCCACGACATCTCTCGCCTAATGCCACTATTGGAATTGTTTCGCCCGCTTCACCCCAACGCGAGCCAGCGAGACTGACGCGAGGTATTCAATATCTGGAGTCACTTGGATATCGGGTGAAACTTGGCAGCAATGCGCTAAAAAGTTATGTCGGATACCTTGCCGGAACAGATGGCGAGCGGCTTGCAGATCTTCACGAAATGTTCAGCGATTCGTCCGTAAGCGCAATTTTTTGCGCTCGTGGCGGCTATGGCTCATCGCGGTTATTATCTCGAATTGATTTCCAGATTATTAAGAATAATCCCAAAATTTTTGTTGGCTTTAGCGACGTTACTGCCCTCCAACTTGCAATTCTGAATAAGACTGGTCTCGTTACGTTTACTGGCGCACTACCCAGTGTAGACATGGCTGATGAATTTGATAAATATTCTGAAGAATGGTTTTGGAGAGCCCTTACATCTGCAAAACCATTGGGCGACGTTATTCAGGAGCGGGCACTCTCGGCTGTAAAGGCTGGCAATGCAACAGGCCGGTTGATAGCCGGGAATCTTAGCATACTAGTGTCGCTCATCGGTACACCGTATATGCCTTCGTTAGACTCTTGTGTGCTGGCCGTAGAGGATGTTGATGAACACACCTACAGGATAGACAGAATGTTTACACACTTGCTGAATGCCGGACACATGACGGAGGTTTCGGCATTACTAACCGGATCGTGGTCGCAGGCAAACACACAGCGGAGTACTACCCCCAACCGTGATGTTGACGAAGTGATCCGTGAAATCAGCGAATATGTTAGGGGGCCTGTACTTTCCAATTTGTTGTATGGTCACGAGCCAAAAAAACTTACACTTCCGATTGGTATATTAACAAAGGTTAGTGCGGACGGACCAATGGTAACGTTCGTCGAATCTGCAACGTCGGAGTAAGAGTGGCTAGCGCGATTCGAGTACCGATGCTGCTTCTAATACAACATCGTTTACAAACTTCATCACAATATTCTCGTATACATTTACTATTCTCACCGATACCGATTCTCGAAACTCAATATCTTTAAATAGTGACCCTGCAAATGCAAGTTTCAAACTGTCAGTATTAGCGCTGTCCGCTCGAGTCAATTCATTCACCAATGTAATCACAAGGCGAGCAAGCTCATCGGCCGCTTCTTCCCTTATCTGCAGAGCTACAACGTCGTTTTCGCTGGCAAACGAGAGCACAGCCGGCGCAAGTTTGGAGCATCGGTCGATAGCGGCATTTCTTAGGGCAGCAGACACTGCTGCGTGGTTGTCTGCATCGGCGTGTAGGTATGCTGCAACCGGACGTATCAGCGTAGTGTAAAGCCCCCTACCATCAAGCATTTGCGCAACTGCTCTAAGAGCTTCCCTGCCCATCCAAAAACCGCTACCGGCATCATCGATGCGTGGCCCCCAACCTCCGCATCTGAGCATGCGTCCATCATACGTGCGTGCAATGCATATCGAGCCGGTGCCGGCAATCAACACAATTCCAGGCGAGCTACCGTGCGCGGCGAGGTGAACAAGCTCTACATCACTGACCACAGAAGCACGCGGTACATCCGGCGAAATGTATTCAGCCCACGATTCAGCAAACGAATTCAGGTATTGTTGTTTTTCCACGGCAGACCATATACCTGCCATGCCAATCAAAATCCATTTAATTTCTATCGCCGACGTTTGGGCTGTAGCTAACCATGAACCTAGTGAGCGACAGAGTTCGTCGGTCCTCAAACTTCCAGCGATAGGTTTAAATGTTGGAAGTGTGGTTCGGTCGACAACCGATGATGAGTCGATAGCGGCAACGGTGGTATTAGTACCGCCGCCATCGATGATGATTACGATGCTTTTGGAGGCTGCCACGTTCCACGTTTCCAAGACTGAAGCTCTATGGTAACAGAGCCCACGTACACGCTCATTTCCGCTTTAATGGGAACTCTTGCTTCGTCATCGGAGAACCATCCTCTGAATTTGCCCGTCAGTCCATAAATGCCCGTCCAATTGGCATTCCCTATGAATGAAACTGTTTTTACCGGATACTCCACCGCATCAATTTCAACTTCCTCTTTTGCACCGGTAAAATTTATTACAGTGCTGACTGTATCATCCATTATTACCGTTGGCAGAACGTAGCTCTTCTTTGAAAACAGAAACGAACGGGCGGCAAACAATAGTGAACTGCCATCGTTATATTTCCGCTTTATTGAATACGACTTGGTCTGAATCTTCTTCTTATCATAGAACTTCTCCATCGACACCAGCTTTTTGTCGTAGTCGAATAAATACTCATCGAAGTACCATTTATCATCGTCGCCCATCGTGTTAGCATTAAACTTATATGAGTACCTGGCATCTTGTTCCATCCAGCTTTCATATATGGCATGCAGCGAGATAAAAGGGATATTAGGGTGTGAATTGATATAAATTTTTACTTTCGAACTAGCCTTGCCATCGTATGTTGTGGCTGGTTCTGTAACGCACTTAATTGTTCCGAGCGTGATGTTGAGGTACGATACGCGATATACCAACTCTTCACCAGGGTATAAAAACTGTCCATCGGACGCCGATGCAACAAAAAGATTTGTAAGGAATAATGCAAGAATAAAACAAGCTACCGCTGGTGCCTTCATTTCAGTCCTGCTATTTTCTTTGCTTCCGGAAACAGTTGCATGGCCTTCCTGGCTTGGTTATCCATGGTTAGTATCACAGCAGTGTACCCGTTGTTGTTGTATAAAAACCTTCCAATGTAGGCCTTGATTACCGTCTTGAGGAAGTCCTCGTCCATCTTGTATTCATCCTGCTTCCATTCAATCGAATCTTGAGCAGCAAACTGCTTAAGTTTTGCAATATCGGAGTCGGTGATCGAAAAGTCCTTTAGGTATTTCGGCATACTTGCGGAATACGTTTGGCGCAACTCACGGCCGCGTTCCTTCATGATGAGATCGGCTGTTTTCCAAAACAGATTTTTTGCTCGAAGCTTGCGTGCGAGCATACCGATTGTATCGGCTTTTACAATGTAGTCGGGTGTGATGCCACCGCCACCATAAACAGTACGGCCGCCCGACGTCTTGAATTTTGGTTTACCTGAAACGTCGTCTACCTTAACGTCCTTACCATGCTCGATATTCTCGCCATCTTCACCTTCCACTCGACCTTCGCCGCGGTAATACTTGCTCTTATCGTCGTATGGCCGTTGGATTAGCCTGCCTGATGGAGTGTAATATTTTGAGATAGTCAGCCGGTAAGCCGAGCCGTCACTGAGCGGATACTGACGCTGTACAAGCCCCTTTCCAAAGGAGGTTTCTCCAACAACAATTCCGCGATCGAGGTCCTGTATGGCGCCCGAAACAATTTCGCTTGCCGACGCCGATCCACCGTTGATGAGCACAACAAGCGGTATGTCTTCGAGTTCACCTGACGGAGTAGACCAAAGATCTTCATCGAATTCGGACACGCGTCCCTTTGTGTACACAATCTTGTGGCCGTCGGCAATGAATTCATCTGCGATGCGATATGCCTGATCTAAGTATCCGCCCGGATTGCTGCGCAGGTCGAGCAGCAACTTCTTCATGCCAAGGGATCGAAGAGTACGTGCAGCCGAAACAATTTCGTCGTGAGTAGTCGAGCTGAATCTGTTCGCAGTTATGTAGCCGATGTCCGTACCGTCAATGATGAAATATGCATCAACAGAATTCAGCGGAATCTTGTCGCGCGTAATTTCAAATGCTAACAATTCCTTTTCGCCGCTACGCTTGATATGAATTTTAACCACCGTACCTTTTTGGCCGCGTAGTTTCTTGGGAACATCGGAGCGCGACATCCCAACTGAGCTGGTATCGTTAATACGAACAATCTTATCCCCTGCAAGTATTCCAAGCGCTTCGCTCGGTCCTCCGGTGATAGGGCTTACAATGGTGATGGTATCGCTAATAATATCGAATTCGATGCCGATGCCCTCGAACGATCCCTTGAATTCCTCCTCGACGCGTTCCATATCCTTGGCAGGAATGTAAACAGAGTGCGGATCGAGTTCATCCAACATGCCTCGAATGGCAGCTTCGGTGAGTTTTTGTGTGTCGACGTCGTCGACATAAGTTTTCACGGCCATCGCCAAAACGTCACTGAACTTCTTAACCTGTTCGTATACATTATCCCCGCCTACTGCCGGCTGAACGTACATCCCCAACCAAACGCCCGTAACAATGGCAACAAGAACAATGGCGGCAATTCGACCTTTGGATAAACTCATGATGGCTTGTTATTGAAAAAGAAGGGCAAAAGTACAAAATGTGATTGTTGAATCAGGACGATTCCGAACAGGCTCAAGTGTCGAATGAACTTCAATTAATCAACGGCTATAATTCCTGTATCAATTCCGGAATCGTGAATGAGAACGATTCCGTAAATACCTGGTACAACACCTCTAATATCAATAAGCAAGGCCTTGGAAGGTGTTCCGGAGTACTGTCTCACTAACACTTCGATTCCCGAAGCATCAACGAGTTTCACAGTCAGTCTGGAAGTCTCTGATTTAAGCAGTACGGTCACCTCTGCTCGTGCCGGCATGGGATACACAACAAATCTGTTGGTTTTCTCAACAACTACATCAAGAGGAACCTGGCACCGCGTAATTCCCGAATAATATGATGGGGCTCCACTACCCAATAACTCAATCTCTTTCGCATTGCAGCCATGCGTCAAGACAATTGTATCGGTATCCTGTACTTCGCTCACCAGTGAAGGTTCGTAGCAAACAACAAGCGATGCCGTTTCAGATGGCTCTATGGTTATTTCAAACTGATCTGGAGGAAATGAAAATAGAATATTCTTCCTCATGTACGGGGCCTTCAAAGTTTTTGCGGCCAACCCATAGTTCACAATAACAATTGTGTCGCATCTGGTTTCGCCAATGTCGACTGGGGAAAACGTGTACGATGTAAAGGGGCTTGTACTGCCGTTGATAGATAGTGTAAAGCCCGGAATTGTATCTATAAAAAATGTGATATTGTCGGCTGAATCAATAGCCTCGAAGCCATAAATCGCATCATTGAAAGGATCGGTAACGGTTACTACAAAGCTTGCTCGCTGTATACTCTCGCCTATAGTGCGTATTGTGCAATTTACCTGGATGCTATCCAGAATACGCACAGATCGAAGACCGAAATCAGATGATCGCTCTTCTGTAATATCAACATTGATAACAACTGCGCACGAATCCTGGATAGATGTTAAATCGGGCCTCTCTTTGTCGGCTTTAGATTCGATTTCATAAGCAACCAATCTGCGTTCTGTGCATGAATCTCCAATGATTATTGTGTCGAAGACAACTCCTTCAAACGGAATTGTCCAGCATACAGAAATATCTACAGATTCACCGGGAGCCAGACTCATTGGCAAAGCAACATTGCTAATCTGAGCGCCGCCAGTAGTACGCAACGATGTAATTGTGTGCCTGAACTTGCCATAGTTTTCAACGGTAAATGAATCGCAGCGCATACGGTTTGCAGGTATAACGCGTTGCTGCTGTAACGGTTGTTGCGCGCCGAAACGGTCCTTTAAGCCGACGGTGAAACCAGGAACATTGATGAATGTTTTCGTAATCTGCCGGAGATTGTCGCTTGCTTCCAATTCAATGCTCCCGTCCAGGAAGGGGTTGAATAACACCAATGTGAAATTCACTCCTGCCTGCGGCGGGGAAAAACGTTCTAATTTGAAATCGACGTTAATGGCCGAACCAGATACTGGCACAACATACCTCAGCCTACTGTCGCCCAGAATGGAATCGGTAACTCTTCCCGTAAACAATCCGCATGCTTCGATACCTGTAATTGATGGCGGGGCAACGTCGTAAGGCTGATATGCCATTCCTCCTGTGTATCCGTAAGAATTAGCCTCTCCATACCCATACAAATAAATTCCGAAGGTTGTATCGGCGCTGATTTCATGAACACCGTCGGCCATGCTGATTTGTGCCCACGAAAACTCTGATGCACCTATTCTATTAAAAAGGGTTTGGTTAACTGGCACACCGTCAATCACTACAGTCGATGCTTTGTCGGTTTGTATAACAACATTCAGGTACTGCTCAACATATACATTGCCGATCACCACCGGAGGGTTGTTATTGAAAGACTCGTAATCGAAAGCCTGAATGCTTATGAACCGATACCTGTCCATAAACTGCTCAGCGGGCGGGACAACCATCATAAACGGATCGCCGATTCTTGTAGCATTTCCACTTCCCGAGCCCGATGTTTTCTTAAACATTGCAACTAATGTGGGCATCGACGTCACTACTTCGACGGCGCCAGTAATTCTGCCTTCATAAAACTCCTGAGCATTGATAGTTGCAACCTGTACGCCGTCTACGTAAACAACCGTAGAATCGAATGCCGCCAATACTCTAAACAAATTCGATCCAATATCCAATTCATTTGCAGATCGGGCCAGTTGAGTAACAAACGCCCGACGCCCCCACGTGCTGATCGGCGTCATTTGTTCAACCAAACAATCTCTCGATCCCAGCTCAGGAGCGTTCTGAATGGGAACAACTGCGCGCTGGTGGCCGGAGAAAACTGCAATGGGACGTGTGGCAGAGATAATTGTCCCTGTTAGGTCTATGTCACTGAATCCTCGAGGATAAACCTGAACGAGATAGCTCTCTCCCTTATTGAGAAGTACGGAAACCAGGTCACCTTTTTGAGCATTGAATATGTCGGCTGTAGGCTTTATTTCAATAACAGTACTATCCTCAGTAGCAACAACTGCAAACTGCGAGGGAGTCGAGGATGACGATACCCTGAAACCTGAAAAACTAAAGTCCGATGTGTACGACATTACTGCGTAGTCCGTTCCAAGTGCATCTGTGGGCAGCACTAAAAACGCGTCGCTTGTATACCAAGCCTGATTGAGCGCATATACGGTAACGTCGTTGTCGGCTTCAATATGTGCCGAGATTTTCATCGGCCGTTCAAGCTGCTGGCCGGAATCGAGCTGAATGTTGAGTCCATAATTGAAACCGCGAAGCTCATACGGCAGAAAAAAGGTCTGAAACGAATACACCTGCGTCGGATCCGTAATACTAAAGTTTACAACTGAATCGGTTCCGGTAGAATCAGTAAGAGTAATTGTTCCTTTTGTTGGCGTCTCACTGCTGATGTAGATATACAATTGATGCTCAAGTATCGCAGTTGGCGTCGACGGAATTTCCACACCGTCGGTATGAATATTCGGTATAAACGTAAACCAGAAATCGCGCCCCTTACTATCGGGGAATGTCTGACAAATACCATCTGCCGACAATAAGATAATAAAGAATATTATGGCTATGGTCTTCATTTCTTCCGCGCTGTTTCCTTCAGATCAACCTGGTAGAGCGTTTCACCATCGGGATTCATAATTAGAGCTTCTGCTGTTGCGTTGTGGAGCACTAGCTGTACAAATCCACCGTTTGTTGCGTTTGCCAACGTATGCTGTCCCTTAGTTGTTTTCCGGAAGCCACCGCCGCCGCCAGAAACGATGCAATAGAACTCATCAGCCGGATTCTTAATCACCTGCAAATCGTGGTCGTGCCCGCACGCATAAATGTGAACACGATTCTTGTCCAATACTGGCTTCACAAACTTCACTAATCCTGCCTGATCGCCATAATAGCCATACGATCGAATCGGATGATGTCCCACGGCAATTATCAAATCTGAACTAACGTGATTATTGAGTTCAGCATCCAGCCAATCGATTTGCTTTTGCCACCCTTCGGATTGTTGAAGGATTTGCTGTGTGTCTAAACAAATTACAGACAAGGTAGTTTCGTTATCTGCCTCCAGCCGATGAGAAAAGTACGTTGATGGCATTATCCAGCGGGAATTAATTCTGCCATACTCAACCTGAGCCATGATGCTTTTTCGGTAGTCATGGTTACCAAGAACAGCTACCCAGGGAATTTGCCTCAGGTGTTTTCCATTGTAAACATCTTCAAACTTTGTCTTCCACTGGATGTCCGATGCACTGCTTACTCCATCGGGGTAAATGTTATCGCCAGTGCTGATGATGGTCAGGGGCGCTCCCAGCCTTGATGCAACTGCGTCCATACCATTGGCAACCCTCTTCTGCAACTTGCCACCAGTTCCCCAATCGCCAATGATAAAAATTCGATAAACCTTGCTGCGTGGTTCGCCCCCTTTCATCAACCTGAATCGGACGAAGGGCAGCGCTAACAAGGAAGAAACGATAGAGCGTCTGTTCATGGTGCGGCAAAGTACGATATTCGTGCTGTGAGGAAACTTACCTTTGAAGAGCTTACCTCCCGGCGGATGACGTTGGATTCCATCAGGGCTGCCGAAAGATTTCCATTTGCCATTATTCTTCAGGATGTGCGGAGTCTTTACAATGTGGGCAGCATATTTCGAACTGCAGACGCGTTTCGTGCAAACATGCTGATCCTTACGGGCTTCACACCCTCGCCGCCACGCAAAGAAATTTCCAAGACGGCGCTCGATGCAGAAGCATCGGTCCCATGGAAGTATTACCGTTCAACTCTTGAAGCGATAGGCGAAATGCGGCAAAATGGATGGAAGATCTATGCCGTAGAAGTTGCACACGAATCTCGCGGAATACCATCATTGAGTCAGCAGGATTTTCCGGCCGTTTTTGTGTTGGGAAATGAACTCTCGGGAGTCACAGACGATATAATGGCCGAATGCGATGGTGCTTTCGAGATAAGCATGCATGGTGTTAAGCATTCACTCAATGTTGCTGTGGCTGCAGGAATCATCATGTATCAGGCTGCAACGATTTGCACATCATGACGACGTAAACGATACACACGTCGTGAGCATGTTATTTTACACTCGTGAGAATCGCCATACCCCAAAATCTGCTGTATAAGCCCCTTTTGCAAAACGTTGATGTTGTCTGCGAGCAGATGGGTTGGCGGGTGCATCGCGCTTCAGGCGAAGATTGCGCCTCGTTGCTGCTGAACAACCATGTAGACTTGGCGCTGATATCTCCTCTTGGATATGGAAGGGGCGTTGGCAAGGTTGATTATCGCATAATTTCCGAACCATGCATTTCTCTTATTGACTACACGGCAGTTGCCGGAATAATGTTTAGTGAGAATGCCCAAGAAATCGATACTATTGGGTCGCGAACGCCGAAGGAGTTTTTACCGGTCATAGGTTCATTGCTGATGAGGGAGAAATATGAAGTGGCCGACAATCCTGTTGTGCTTGCCGCCGACTTCTCAACGGTTGATTGCCTGATTGAAGAATACCCCCTGGTGGGTAATTCTTTTCCATCTCAAATTGCCCTCGACATCGGTGAGGAATGGTTCGATATGATAGAGTTACCCTTGCCAGTTGGACTGTGGGTTTACCGGACAGATGCTGAAATTGGAAACATAGCGGCGAACGTAAGGGCAATGGCATCGGATACTCTCACAAATGTTATGGTTCATGAGTCATTGAATGGAGAAACAGAATATTTGGCACGCGAGGGACAAATCAATTATCAATGGTCGGATGAAGTTGAACAAGGTTTGGATTCAGTTCTCCGTTTGTTTTACTATTATCAGGTACTTCCTGAGCTTCCGGCTATTAAGTTGCTGGGTCGGGATTGAATTTAATTGACATTGGAGTTTTTAGATGGAATTATACGTCGACAGTGCAAATCTCAAAGACATAAAGCACGCTGCATCGTTAGGTTTTATCAGCGGCGTTACAACAAACCCAACGCTGTTAGCCAGGGAAGACCCTTCGCTCGACATCAGGGCATTGATCCTCGATATTCATCGTACCGTTGGCGGTCATGTTAGCGTTGAAGTTGTAAGCACAGACACTTCCGGCATGCTTAGAGAAGCAAACGAGATTCTGGAATGGTTTCCTGAGGCAACCATCAAAATCCCATTTATCCCGGAAGGATTGTCTGCAGTTAGAGAGCTTGCAAATAATGGAATACCCACGAACGTGACGCTCATGTTCACTCCGTTGCAGGCACTTATTGCAGCAAATGCCGGTGCAACGTATGTGAGCCTGTTCATAGGCCGGCTCGACGATATTACAACCGACGGTGTAAAGGCTATTGAGGAGACGTGCGAAATATGGGACGTTCATGGTCTGGAAGCGCTGATCATTGCTGCTTCAATTCGTCACCCGATGCATTTGCTGGCGGTTGCCAAGGCTGGCGCACATATTGCCACAACACCGTATAACGTGCTTATGCAGGCAATGAAACACCCGCTAACAGACGCCGGCCTCGCAGCCTTTCTAAGGGACCATCAGAAGATGGTGTCGGCAAAGACGTGATATGCCAGCATCCGTTAACAAATCCGCTAAGCGCCAGGATATTATCCGCTATGCTGCCGATGTATTTTCTAAAAAAGGATACAATGAATCAAAAATGCAGGAGATTGCCAACGCAGCGGACATTGGCAAGGGCACCATTTATGAGTACTTCCGAACAAAAGAAGAATTGTTTCTTGCGGTGTACGATGCATGGATGAGCGATTACGAAAACGTGATCACTGATCGTGTCAATGCAGCCCAGGATGCATTGTCGAAAGTAGATGCCATACGCGACAGCGCCGTAGAATTTTATCAAAGCAGGGCAGGGCAGGCCCCCTTAATACTCGAATTCTGGGCACATGCGCTTCGTACCGATAACCCACTGTTTCTCGAACGTATTAACAAAACACGTACGTTTCTTAAGGAACTAGGGGCCAGACTTACATCCGACCTTGTTGCTGCGGGCTGGTTTAACAAGGTTGATGCAAAATCGTTCGCATTACTTGAATCCGGATTTTCCGATGGCATCTTTTTGTCGTGGGTACTAGATGCTCAGTCCTTTCCACTCGACAAGGCATTCACGCTTCGTCAGAGTATTATCGGACTTGGCTTGCTATCCCGCCAGGCGCGCGAAGTTTTGCAGGAGCGGCTAGAAGCTAAGCTTGCAAAGGGTATTAAGACTTCCTAGCGACAGGTCCCGCCCTCGCATAGATGAACCGTCCGGTGCGGATGGGCATCGAAACCATTGTTGATCATCTCAAACTCTGGGATGCGTATATCGACACCGGCAGCGCGTTTGTATTCGTAGGGCAAATCGCGCTGATCAATTGCCTGACCTCGCGATGACACTTTTATTCTTCCTGCACTGCGCAGATCGCGATATGCTGATATTGTTTCCTTGCAAACATTATCAAAAAGAATAGCAAAATACAGAGACCGCAAATCGCTCAGAAGTTGATTGCCGCCTGCGTTACCCCCATACCTGCCGCCGTTGACGCGAACCGGCTTCACGGGTACATGCAGAGAGGCGGCACCTTCCCCAAGGTAACACCCATAACAAATGCATCGGCGTGATCGATTTGAATGGATGTGTCTCTACACACTCAGTCGTCAAGATAAAATAACCGGAGCGACTGAACAGTCTCCGAGGCAACAACTGTTGTATCCCTTGCCACGCCGATAAACTGTCGGTCGGATGTCTGTTCTACCGCCAGTTAACCGAACAGAAAAGGAATGGTCCTGAGGCCGTGCACATGGAATTGGGCATGGCAGACAAGAGTCTGCTTCGGCCAATATTGATGGCTGACCTATGATGAAACCGATTGTTGTCGCTACCAGGGCCCCGAATACCCGACGCATCCAACCCATAAGCCCCTCTTCACCGTGGGCCGTGAAACTATAAAATTAAAAGGTATGCAAGTGTAGTAGTTCCAACATAAACGAGAGCTGTTCTTGCGCGCAGGGCCCAAGACTGTCTTGTGTACCAATCAATCAGCCAGGCGACTGCCAGGGTTATAAACACTATTCCTATGGCAACTGCAATCCCCTCCGACAGGCTTAGCGAATGGTAATGTGTTCTGCCAATCCCTTCAATCCATGGGGTTCCAAATAACAGTATCAGGTGAATTGCATAGATGTATAGCGATTTGGTTCCAAACAGCGAATACCATTTGCGAAATTGATATGTACGCTCAAGGACGATAACGCAGATGCTAAAGAAAACCATCACAATTCCTGCACGCCTAAGAAAGAGTATAATACTCATCTGGTGCTCCATGATTTCGTTGGAAACTCCCGATACAAGGAGGGTACCTTGAAGCACAACAGCGAATAACGCAACAACACCACCAACTCTCCATCCAAATTTCTTAAGCATAGCGTCCCTGTTTTCCATAGGAACATTATGCAGCCAGCAGCCAATAGCCAAGCCAAGAAAGAGATAGGCACTAAATGGAAATACCGGAAATATTGAACCCTCGGCAGAAGTAAAATATGCCCTGAACCATCCGGGTAGGCCCGATACTACCTGGGTGAGCTGTACAATCGGAGTTGTTGCAACAATCAATGCCGCAATTACCAATGCTCGAACGCCCATTGATTTAACGGAGGTGGTAGACGACATTGTAACAATAAATAACAAAATAGTAACACCCGTCAACTGAAGAATATTAACGGCAAAAAATGCGTTCCATCCACCTGAACTTAAAAATGGCAAATCCCATACTCTGCCAGCCGGGAACACAAGAAGGTAACCTATGCCAATAATGGTTAAGCCCCACCTGATTCTCTTAGCAACAATGTCGGCTCGAACATTTCCATTCTGATCGCGCTTTGTAGCAAAGGCGTGAACGGCGCCGCTTACCATCAGGAATATCGGAGCGGTAAAGCCGCGGGAAAGATTCCAAACGTTCCAGGGAAAAATGTTGATATCAATAATTGTGCTGTTTACTAATGCATCGAGTACATGACCCTGCATCATAAATACCATTGCTAAAAAGCGAGCCAGATCCAGTGCATAAAGCCTGTTATTGAATCTAGCCGTGCTATTGCCCCCTGCCACATGCGCAACATTTCTGTAGTTAACCTTGGCGGTCGGCTCCAGTGTGCTTCTAAAAAGTAACGCAATCTGATTCATTAGCTACGAACATCGCTGGCAGCCGACAATACACCGCATGAATGAAATTTCATCCCCTATTCACTAGTCAGTGCTTGTTGTAAACATCTTAGGCATAGTCCACATTGAAACACTGTCGGCAGCAGCTACCGATTTTGCAAGCGGAACCATGTGTACAGACAGCCTTTTCCCCGATCTCTCCAAAACACAATAATGAAAGGGGCGATGGACATCGCCATTGTACTCGTCGGTGAATTTTCTGTCGGAACCGCATGCTATAGTCTGTAAAGGACCACCCCCACCACCGGAAACAATGAAAGATTTTCCCTGTACTGTAAAACGTTCATAGCCATGGCAGTGCCCGCTGAACCAGTATGAAGTTTTAGACGCGTTAGTAAATATTGGTACAAAGTATTTTGATAAAACCGTATTTGGTTCAACAACAGAACTATTGGTAAAAGGCGGATGATGTCCGCTTACAACAACAAACTGTATAGCCGGATCCCTTTCCCAATCTGCAATTTTCGATTTAAACCATCTGTATTGCTCATTCATAGCAACGCTGCCAATGTCGGAGTGATTTGTATTAAGAACGATAATCCCCACCGAATCGACAACAACTGAATACCACGTGTTGGAGAAGCCCACAAACCGAGACCTTATGTTTTGTACCGACTGCGCTCCATCAATAAAATATTCATGGTTTCCCATAACCGGAAACATTGGAATATTCTTTGCACGGATAGGCTGCATTAATGCATCGAAATACCTCCAATCACTCGGCAAAGCTCCCCAAAACGTCATGTCGCCAAGAATAACAATTGCATCAACATCATCATGGGCTAGCTGCCGGGCAATAGCTTGTCTGTCATCTTCATAGTCTCGTCTGAAAAACTCTATATGCCCTGTTCGTTGTGTATCGCCCATAAATGCAATCCTTGCCCCGTGCGTGTCAACTTTTGACGAAAACATGTAAACAGGGGTTGGCGCTGATGTGCAGCCAATAATCGAGGCAGATAAAAACAGTACAAGAAGATGCTTCATCAATCCGACCAAATGATATCAAATACAAAATATCCGATTAACGTGACAATACCAGCATAGCTAAGGATGAACACCAAGTCCCCCGCGGCATCGGCAAGCGGCATGCCGGCAAAAGCCATTAGCATTGAATCGACGCCGGGCATGATGATGGGAACAAGCATTGGAAAAGATAAAGCCGGAAGTAGCGTGTTGCGCGATCCAGCCTTTGCAACTATTGCGCTGATAATCGTCAGGACGCTAGACAGACCCACACTGCCGATTGTTACCGTCAGGATAATCAGACCTGCGCTCCACGACGCTTCAATACTCAGGAAAAACAAGAATAGTATTGCCGCCAGCAAATTCGCGCTCAGGCTTAGCAAACAGTTAAACATGAGCTTACCGAAGAACACCGCTTCTGCCGATGCATTCAATCGCAGAAACAGTGCCGTCCCTCGTTCTTCCTCGCTGATGAAACTACGTCCTAATCCCGTGAAAGCCGTAAATACCATCAGCACCCAAAGCATAGCCGACGCTATAGGTTTGCGTAGGATTTCGTCGGAAGTCGAAAAAGCAATCAGAGCAACCGTAGTCAGTATAAATAATCCAAGAGCCGTAATACCAAATCGGGTTCGCGCTTCGCTGCGTAAATCCTTTACGGCAACAGCAGTGATCCTGGTTAGGACACGATCCATTTGTTAACTGTAATTTTGTTTACAGTCGCCACAACGCACCAATGTTTAATGCAAGAGCCTCGAGGTTCCAGGTTGCATCATCGACGACGTTATTGAGACGTCTGATATATAACGTCTCCATGAAAACCGACGCCCTGAACGACACAGGATACGAAATACCGATGCCACCAAGTAGGTCAAAACCCACGCCCGACAATGATGTTAGGGATTGTGGTCCTAAAGGGATTGTTCGTGCGCCATTTTCGAATACCCAATTCGATGGACGCAAAACTGTACGCTGAATTTCTGCGGCATCCGACAATGCAAAGGAGAATTGGAATCCACCTGTAAAGTAGAAATAGCGCAGCGGAAACCACTGTATTGTCCCGCCTACATTTAGATATGGGGCTGTGATTTCCAACGACGTACCCTCTTGGTAAATCAACTCCTTGCCCGACGATGGATCCACCACCGTTTGCGAAAGCGTATCGGGTGCACTGAGTGGACCTAGCTTATTGGTTACCGACAGACGGGCATTAATTATTAAATCTTGCGACAATCTCCGTCCGCCCAAAATTCCAAAACCATACCCCAGTCCCTGACCTCCGGTAAAACCACCGTTAACGCTTACATTTCCCGTTGATGAGAAACTAGCCGAATGAAAGTTGTGTGCAAATGAGGGATAGGCGCCAACCATCCATCCCTCTTCGGATGAGCACTCGGCAAACTTATCTGCACTAAATAAAAATCTGTAGCGCTCGCTTCTGCTGTCGAACACATAGCAAACGGTAATCGAAGTAACGTTCCCTGCAACGTCGGTAGCCTTCAGTACAATGCGGCCGTTCTGACTAGACTTTGACGGTCGGATCTTAACAGTTGCTCTGGGTGCACCTGCGTCAATTTTTGGAACACTTGCTTCCAGGTAGACTGACGACTCTACCTGAACACTCTGAAGACCTTTGTCACTAACCCTATCATCATTAAACGTCACTGAATATCCATCAAGGATGTCGCGTCCATCCGACAATGGCGGCAGAGTATCGAGAAGGTTTGTTACTTCAAGAAAGGACTGCCCCGCCATATTTCCGTAAGCATCGTAGGCATCACTTTTATATCCAAAACCATACGAATACAAGCCAAACGGATAATCCGACTTGATGACGTGTGTACCAAATGGAATTGGAATCTGCGCAATTGAGTATCTACTCTCGCCCAGAACAGAAAACATTAATGAATCTATGCGTCGGCCATTAAGGCGAATACTGGAAATAGTTTCGGAGGGGGCAATTACATTTATGTAATGGTGCCAGTCGCCGTTTATCGGGGTTGCAAAACGATAGATGTTGAGAAACTGCTGAGTGGGGCTGACGAGAATCATCATGGGGTCGCCAACACTATCACCGTTATTATATCCCTGTGCAAACTGAGCAAGCAGAATTGGATGGTCGGCAGTAATCTGAACGTGTCTGTTCACATTCAGATTCTCGAAAAATTCACCTGCCTTTAAAACGGCAACCAATTTGCTGTCTTCAAATACCTTTGTACCGTCCTGCGATGCAATGACTCTGTATGTGTATTTCGAGCGTTCTTTCAGCATACCCAAATAGTAGTGCATACCCCATGCATTGATAGGCGGTAATTGCTCAACAAGATGGTTGCATGCATCAACTTTCGGTGGAACATAGGCGCAGTTATGTCCGCTGAAAACAGCGATCTTCTTATTCGCAACAATGAGAGAGCCTGTTAAATCGCAAGCTCCGATTGATTCAAACCGTGCGCTTACCGTATATACATCGCCTTTTCTGAGCTTGACATTAAATGGTTGTTTAGCAGGTCTGTCAGTCGATGTTGCAACACTCGGTGTTATGGTTACATCTGTCCCATCTTCTGTTGCCACAATTGAAAACGACGATAAAAATTCAGGGGAGACCTTAGTATACCCAACAGTGCGATACGCATTTCCTAAAACGCTTACTGGTAGTCCAAGAAAGGTATCCGTTGTTTGATAGCGGCTGTTGAGCCCATAAACACTGATGGTAGTGTCGGCTGTTATGTGTACTGCCAGCCTCTCTGCCACTTCGTTTTTTCGGAGAATCGCACTTGGCGGTATGATGCAGTTAACAACGGTATTCGCCTTTACCTCTACAACATTTTCGTAACCAATTTCTTCGATCTCGATTCGAACTGTTGCATCGAAACTGCTTGTTAAGAACAACTGCAGTTTTAAGAAGTCAGGCCTGTTTTGCGGATCGCTTGGAGCTACCGATCTGTAATTCTTCATAAAGCACAGCCAGAATTCCGTACCCTCTGAATTCTTTGAGATCAAGCTTTTACTTTGTGCCGAACACACCTTGGGTGCTTCGAAAGCGAATAAGAACGCCATCGCAATCAACAGACCTATATAGAGTCCTCTTCCCATCAGTTCAATTTCATAAACGAATAGAAATACACTCCCAAATCTGTAATCATTCTTATCATATAATGACCCTGGCCCAATTCGTTTTGCTCTAATTCAACCTTGAGGCGGTTTTCCCCTTTGAAACTTGCAATGGCGCCGAGGTCTTTAACAATCTGCCCGGTTACATTCAGAATCACGAATTGTGGGTTGCTATCTTCAGCAACTACATAAACAAACTCAGTATTCAGACTGAAAGGATTAGGGAAGTTTCCAGTAATAGCCTCAATGGACTGATCGGAGGGTCGGCTTCCTCCTGTGAGACGTATTCTACCTGGATTAAAAACTACATCGCCTACTTCGGTTCCATTCACAGTCAGGCGCCGAGGACTCAATAGTCCTTGGGTCTCACGGCCATACAGTGCCAGCACATCCAGCAGCAAAATCATTTGCGATTGCCCAGGCCCAACATTGCTACATTCGAGGATTACCTCGCCTGTTGTATCGTCGGTCTGTATATCTGAAATCATAGTGATATCCGGGCACTGAAATGCATACACGTCAGCTCCCCTCGCCCCTTGAATTGCAATCACTGTCCTTGGATATCTAAATGTAAGTTGCGTCCTACCACTTTGAGAAAGCGATCCGCCAACTTCGATCACGGCCACCTGACCGCGGGTAAGTACAGTCTCCGACGGAACACTAATGGTATCCTCGGCTCGCAGGCCAACGACCAGACAGAGTGTGAAGTATGATGCAAGGATTAATCGCAGCACGGAGTGTGGTAGATTCATCACGGGAAACGTCAAATATACCGCAGTACCAATCTATAACTCTTGGAGAACGATAACCTCGTAACCAGCCTGTCTCGTTCCTGTGACGATAAGAGAATAGCTATTGCCAAGGGGGCCAAAACCAATCGGCAGACTGTAGATGTCCTTCAGCGTTTGTGAATCGTAAAAGTACATTGTTCCGCGACGGTCGCGCTCCAAGGTAAACACAGGTGATGTCTGGCCAAAGGGGACTTCTGTGGCAACTGTCTCCGAGCTGCCTCCACTTCTAAAGTTGGTATCGTAGGAGACTGACACAAACTGAAGGTCAGCAGTTGCATTGATGACTCTTCGATCGGAAATCCCTGGAATCTGACGCAAAGGATCGGAGGCAATTTCAATCAACTTACTACCCTGATTTTCTCTGATTGCATAGATGAGCAGCGAACGCTGTCCCTCTACAGTTTGAATCGTTGTAGAAATAGATCCTACAGCCACTGGAACTATGCCGATTGGCACTGATGTGGCAAAAGAATTTCTGTAAGGAACACGTCCACCCTGCACAACTGTACCGACTGAAACAACATTGTATTCTTCAGCCGCCGATCCATTAACAAATCGTAAAAGTGTGGCATCTTCTGCAGGAGTCAACGATCCCGGAATGTCACCTTCATCAATAATATTAATTGCAAGAAGGCCGTTCGATTCGTTTGCAAGTAAAAAAATGTACGAACGATCCGGCAAAAGAAATGTTCTGCCGATTAGTTTCATCGATGTCGGCGACGTTGAATTTGCCACCGTAATCGGGATTTCACCGGGTTCAACAATGACGGGTAACGATATAGTATTGAACTGGCGATTTGCAGACAACTGCAATCCAGATTCAATCCCACTTGATGAAGTTGTGCTGCTGCGTGCACCAACAGACATTGATACTGCTCCGGCAGAAGCAGACGCGTTTACAACTCTCACAATAGCCTTCCCACTGGCTCCATAAACAACCGGTCGGGGTGGGATGATTACGATTCTTGCATCGTTCGCAGAGTCGGTTGCAACAAGCGTATACTGGCCCCCTACCACCAACGCAGTACTGTCTATCCCTACTCTGCCATCCGTATACCGCGCTTCAAAAACATCGGCTGATTCCTTTTCGCATGTTTGTACCGATACATAGGCATTGATTGTTTGCGGCAGAATATCGGAAGCCAACAATTGATTTGTGCCAAGCAGCGTTACCGTTACGGAGCTTTGACCTACGTTGCAGACGCGAATGTCTGCATCGCGAACTAAAACAGGAGTGATCGGACGCTCAGCGCCGCTTGAGAAGTCCGCTTCGGAATAAAAGAAGATGTTGGGTGCCGATGCACCCAAGCTTTGTTTAACAACAACTGAATATGGAGTGCGTTCAACCAGAATACATTCGAAAGTGCTAACTACAGTTGTGACTCCCGAGGAGGTTGAAAGCAACGTCAGCACATTCAATCCAGGTGGTAATTCTGTATATAATGTTGACTGGCGGAATGGAGTTGGCGCCCCACCTATGGACTGTCCGTTAGGGCAGCCAATGCGCAGATCAAACGTACTAGTTGTGTCCGGGAAGGCATTGATGAGACGCAACTGAGCAACAGGCAACGTGGTAAGTGCAACATTGGCATTTGAAACCATAATAGTATCAAATGCATTCAGCGCCGTGTTTGGTTTGCCCAGAGCTATTACATCGTAAACGCTTTGTTGGGTAAACCGGAAACGTCTCACTGATTTGAATTCCGAGCTATCGCCAATGATTTCAATAAAGCTAGAATCGGAAGGTGCCTGCACCGTATCGCTAATGGCGCCGGGGGCGATGAACTCCGATTGATAACCTTTGTCAAGCAACAGTTTCCTGTCAACATCGTCGGGTACTAAATTCAACAAGCGAACAATGATCTTTTCACTGCCAGGTGGTGGATTTACGATGTTTGGATCTTCACTGGCGCAGCCAATTAAAGCCAAACATGTGATGAATGATAGTGTATGTGTTGGTTTCATGTGATAATTGGAACGAATCGACCGAACGTATTGCAACTTGCGATATTTTTGAGGTTTAGCTTTAGCTTATAATATCCGTGGAAGAACGTTTACAATCCATAATCGACGCATTTGCAGCGCTCGAGCAGTCGCTTCACGACCCGTCTGTCGTGGGCGACCCACGCAAATTGAGAGACGTGTCCAGGGAGTACAAGAGCCTTCAACCCGTTGTTCTTGCTGTGCGAAATTACCTGGACATAACACATCAGATCCAAGAAACGAAATCGATGATCGCCGATCCAGACATCGACAGTTCTCTTCGGGATATGGCGTACGAAGAACTGAGAGATCTCGAAGCAAAACATCAATTGCTCGAAGAGCAACTCCGCATACTGCTCATTCCTAAGGACCCTAATGATTTCAAGGACTGCATCGTTGAAATCCGCGCCGGTACAGGCGGAGATGAAGCTGCAATATTTGCCGGCGATTTGTTTCGCATGTACCAACGTTATTCAGACAGGAAGAGATGGACATTAGAGACCATCGACTTTACCGAAGGTGAGCACGGAGGATTTAAAGAAATAATTTTCTCCGTAGCAGGTGATGAGGCCTATGGCACATTGAAATATGAAAGTGGTGTACACCGAGTGCAACGCGTACCGGAAACCGAAGCGCAGGGACGCATTCACACATCGGCAGCAACTGTTGCTGTACTACCCGAGGCCGAGGAAGTCGATGTTCAAATCAACGATAACGATATACGCATCGATATCTTTAGGGCGGGTGGAAAGGGGGGACAGAATGTAAATAAAGTTGAGACTGCAGTTCGCTTGGTTCACATTCCAACCGGCATTGTTGTTCAGTGCCAGGACGAACGTTCACAACTCAAGAACAAGGAAAAGGCGATGAAGGTGCTGCGTGCTCGACTCTATGAATATGAATCAGAGAAACAACACTCCGCAATTGCAGGAGCGCGCAAGGATATGGTTAAAAGCGGTGATAGGTCTGAAAAAATTAGAACTTATAACTTTCCACAGAATCGAGTTACGGATCACAGATTAGAAGGTGATGCAAAAAATTATGCGTTAGAACATATAATTGATGGCAATCTTGATGATGTAATCACGGCGCTGAGAATTATTTCATAAGCAATTGCATTCTTTTTTTCCAATTAGTGTAAACCATTTGATGAAATAATTGTTCTTCATGCCGGATCGGTGTGTCAATAGCATAAATGAGAATATTGCAATTGACATGTTAGGGATACAGACACATAACGCAAAGTATCTGTTGTAACACAATTAGATCAATTTGTGTTGCTGGAGAACATCAATGGGCGAACAACTTACTCGTCGGTTAAAACAAAGTAACTTTTCGTCTGTACATCAGGAAGCTATTCTTAACATTATTGTCACAGCAGAATACCTGAGCAGCCTTTTGCGAATGAAGTGTCAGGAATTTGGGTTAACACTCACTCAATTCAACATTCTCAGAATATTGAAGGGCGTATATCCTGAAGGACATGCAAGATTGACCATCATTAAGAGAATGTTGAACCATGCACCCGATGTTACGCGACTTATAAATCGGCTCGAAGCTAACGGGTATGCCCGACGCGGGAAGAGCACTGACGATAAACGCCTTTCGATAACATATATCACCACCGATGGTATCGAATTGCTGACGCGAATGCAGAAGTATATCGACGATGTTGAGAAAGAAGTAAAACGTAGGCTGTCCTCTTCCGATGCTCAGGTAATTTCCCGAATTTGCGAGCGTATATACGAAGATTGGTAATGCGCTGTTTTCTGACGGTGACTTTTTTGTGCTGCGTCTCTCATTTTGCCAGCGCTCAATCGGATTCTGTGAGCGTCAATTTTATTCAGACACTCAATCAGCTCAGAAACGATCCCCAATCCTTCGAATCGGCTATAGATGAATATTATTATGAATGGCGTTCCTTCGTTTCAAATCGAAAGGGGCTCGAAAAAGCTGTTAAGGAAATTAAGCAGCGCCTGAGAACGCAATCGAAACTTCCCACACTAACGCCCGACACAAACTTGCTGAAGGCAGCTTTGGATCATGCTAATGATAGTTACAATATGAATGTTGTCGGTCACATCGGGTCTGATGGTTCCAATCCAGGTTCGCGAGTTAAACGATACTCATCCATAGAAAACATAGCAGAATGCATAACGTACGGACAAAAAACGTCGCGTCTAATGCTTGCGGCTCTCCTCATAGACGAAGGCAATCCATCGAGAGGACATAGAGAAAGCCTATTGTACGCTAAATTCTCTCTTGTTGGAGTTGCTGTTGCCTCTCATCCGCGGTACGACTTCCAATGCGTTGTTGTACTTGGAGGCAGGTGAATATTTTCCAACGTATTCAACGTCGATTCCCAGCCATTGTCCAGCTCGATACGGACATGCTGTTGAACATGCTGACTCGAGCGATTGTCACAAAAATTCACAACGGAATATTGCCGTGTTTTCGTGGCGGATTTTGGTCAATTTTGTTTTTAAGTGCACGTAGCGAACGTATCAGCTCTCTGCGTGTGTACTGAGGTTCGATTACGTCGTCGATGTATCCACGTTCTGCAGCTTCGTATGGGTTGGCAAATTCTTCATTATACTGCCGAACCAGTTCCTCTGTATTTCGTTTGCCATCGCCTGATTTCTTATAGAGAATTTCTACGGCTCCCCTGGCTCCCATAACGGCAATCTCAGCCGTAGGCCACGCAACATTGTAATCGCCCCGGATGTGCTTGGAATTCATCACGTCGTATGCACCACCGTATGCTTTGCGCGTGATCACCGTTACTTTGGGAACGGTAGCTTCGCAAAATGCATAGAGCAGCTTTGCACCATGCCGAATAATGCCGCGCCATTCCTGGTCTGTTCCCGGAAGAAAACCAGGTACGTCTTCAAATACTACAAGCGGAATACTGAACGCATCGCAAAACCTAACGAATCGTGCGCCCTTCACGGAACTGTCTATATCGAGCACACCGGCAGAAGATGCAGGCTGGTTTGCAACAATTCCAACAGGCATTGAATCCAACGTTGCGAAACCTACAACCATGTTTGGTGCAAACTTTTCGTGAACTTCAAGAAAATCTCCCTCGTCCACCACATCACGGATCACGTCCTTGATATCGTAAGGATGGTTAGGATTATCCGGAACAATTGTTTTCAATGTATCGCAGAATCTGTCTGCTGGATCGATCGTCTGGCGGATAGGGGGCTTTTCTCTGTTGCTAAGCGGCAGGTACGATACCAATTTCCGTACCGCAAGCAGGCACTCAACTTCGTTGTCCAGAGCAAAATGTGCTACGCCGCTGCGCTCTGCATGTGTATCTGCGCCTCCCAATTCGTCGAACGTTACTTCTTCATGCGTAACTGTCCGAACAACATCGGGTCCGGTAACAAACATGTACGACGTTCCTTTAACCATGAAGACGAAGTCCGTCAGCGCCGGCGAATACACGGCTCCGCCCGCACACGGGCCAAGGATTACGCTGATTTGAGGTATAACACCGCTTGCAAGAGTATTACGTAAAAAGATGTCGGCATACCCGCCGAGTGAAACAACACCTTCCTGTATTCGTGCTCCGCCAGAATCATTAAGGCCAATTACAGGTGCGCCAACCTTCACTGCAAAATCCATGATCTTACAAATCTTTTCTGCATGAACTTCACTGAGCGATCCGCCAAACACCGTGAAATCCTGAGAGAAGACACAAACAATTCTTCCATCGATTTCACCAACACCTGTAACTACTCCGTCGCCAAGCGGACGCTGCTTCTCCAATCCGAATCTCGTTGATCGGTGCCGCGCAAGCATATCGAATTCGCGGAACGTTCCTTCGTCGAGTAGAACATCGAGTCGTTCCCTCGCCGTGAGCTTTCCCTTGGCATGCTGTGCATCTATTCTTGCCTGTCCTCCGCCGAGTTGCGCTTCTTGCTTTAATGAATTCAGTTTGTCAATTCTGTTCTTCAATTCCACCTCCGGTAAAAACCACTTCCAAAATACGCGGTAACTTGCACGCTATGAATTATCGCATTTTTCTGATGTTGGCCGGTTTGATGATGATGTTCGCAGTATTTAGCTCCCTAATCATGGTGGGGGCGCTTGTTGGCAATTCCGACGCATGGAAAGGGAATTTTGGTTTGGCTAGTGTATTTACGTCTGTAGGCATCGTTCTATGTTATGTTGGAATAAAGAAACGACGTCGCGCCTACATGATGTTCGAAGAAGAAATTGCACATCAGCTTAGCGATTCCGGTTTTATTGAAGCTCTGAAATTCTCAAATGCGGCTCAAGTATCCCTTGACGAAGCAAGAGATATCCTCGACAAATTCATGAAGAAGCGGTTTTGGCAGAGAAAGGAACTCAGTGGATACAATGCAGAGTATCGGCAGAATTCCTAAGCCTGCACCACTCTATTGTTTAGTAACTAATTTTACGATGCTCTGATGTCCACGCTGCACTGAAACAAAATATGTACCTGTGGACGCCTCGACCGCAATCTGCTGCACAGGAGCTGCCGATTGAATCTGCGAAACTAGTCTGCCAAATAAATCGGTGATTCTGATGGATGCCCCTTCCCATCCGATGACTGTGAGAGCGTTGCTAAACGGATTTGGATAAATCATCACCTGTTGTTCGTTTTCGTCGACACCTGTGATTCCTACAAGGAAGTTGTCCGACCATCGCGAACAGCCCTTGCCATCGTAAATAAACACTCGATACAAGCCATCTCCCTGAATAGTCACGAACGACTGCGTTGCTCCGGGAATTAGATTCCCCTCGAGATACCATTGATAATTAACGTCGGGCACATTGGTGGTAAGATCATTACCGAGCCTAGTAATAACAGGTTTGGGAAGTCCTTCGGTTACATTAACGATAATTGTGTCTGATACTAAAGAGCATGAGTAGAAATCTGTGACTGTAGAATAAACCGGATACGTACCTACCTTCAGTGTGTCTAGTCTGTAACTATTTTTAATACCTGTCTGAACTACGCTGCCGCCAACGTTCCACACGTAAGATGGATACCCCGACCGGATGACGATTGATGTGTCGGAACCCTCGCAAATCGTAATCTCATCAAGATCTGGCATCATGCGTGTATCGGGTCCGCATTCAAGAGCTGCTAAAAAGGGATCTGTAAAATTGCCTTCGACCTTAATGCCTCCGAACCATGCTTCAGTGTCTATAAAGCCGCTGACGTATGGGATTCCATTGGGGTTCACAACAATTCCTCTGCCTTCATCATCGAAAACACCTCCCGCCGTTCTAATCCACTCGAAGGTTCCGTTAGGGAAGAACCTGGCAACAAATGCATCGCGTCCGCCAGCAGAATACACAACAGTACCTCCGAAGACCGATGATGAATCGAAGTAGCCTGTAACGTAGAATGCACCGTTGGCGTCTGTTGTAACGGCCAACCCAGCGTCGTTATATGGCCCGCCATACGATTTCAGCGCACCGATGGCTCCATCCTTTCCAACACGTGCAAGGTACATGTCGCTGAAAAACTCACCGTTGGCTTGTATCTGCCGGGAAAAGAATGACGTCAATGCAAAAAATGCACCTGTAATAATTAACTCTCCATTCTTGTCGCTCGTGATGTTCACGTTGCGATCAGGAACATTAGAGCCGATACGTTCAGCCCATTGAACAACTCCGTTGGCATTAAAAGCCTGAACGAAAACATCTTCCTTATTCTCAAAACTTGAAATTTGTTTGGCACCGAAGTCGACGTTACCAATAAAAGTACCAGCGATGTAAATCCGATCTCCATTGGGACTAACGGCAACGGAACGCGCTATATCGTTATCAATCCAGCCAAAAGATTGAACCCAGATTACATCTCCCGCTGCGGAAATTTTTGAAATATAGATATCAAGTTTTCCCTTGCTTTCAACAGTCTTTGAATCAAATACACCAGTTGTTCCAAAGCCCCCTGCCAGATACACGTTACCAAGCGAGTCTACAGCCACGTATGGAACATCGTCGTCGTAATTCACAGAACCGAAAACCTTTACCCAGCCCATGACGCCATATTTATCAAATTTGGCAAGGAAGATGTCATCAGTGGATCCGTCGTCAATCGCAGTAATTATATTGCCTCCCACCATAGCTTCAGTATTGAATATTCCGCATACATAATAGTTGCCATTTTTATCAACTGCGATAGAATTTGCATCGTCGCTATATAACGAACCGTATGAATCCCAATCTCGGAGCGTGCCAACTGATGAATATCTCGCGGAAAAAATATCGTAACTGCCGATCGACGGAAGAACCTTGCCATCGAAACTCACAGAATCGTAGTAGGTGCCTATCAGGAAAAGGTCGCCATCGGGTCCGATATCCAAGGCATGCCCTTCGTCGAAGGCCGGACCTGTCCCCGTTTTCACCCACTGCCATCTGGGTTGTGCAACGGCAATTGATACGGAACCCACAACAAGAAGTGTAATTAGAATGTGCCGCATTGGTTCAATCCTTCTTTTATTTCAGCGAATTATAACAAACCACGTCCGGATTTTGTAATTAATCCTTCCTCGGTCAATTCTTGAATGACTGCATCGAGTATCCCGTTGATGAAAACTCCGCTTTTATCGGTAGAATATCTCTTAGCAAGTTCAATCACTTCGTTAATGGTAACCTTAATAGGAATATCGGCACAAGCTACAAGTTCTGCAATAGCCAGATTCATCAGTATCCGATCGAGCATGGCTATTCGTTCCAAATCCCAGTTCTTGGAATGCTTATCTATCAGCAGCCTGCTACGCTCCTGCATTTCTGCAGTTTTTTGCAAAACACGTTTGGCATATTCAAGATCTTCGGTAGCCCATTCTATTGGGATGTCGGCTTCGAGTTCAAATACTTCATCCTGACGTAGGATTCGCCCGTCTTTGTCTGAAGGCTGATCCGTATCAAATGTGAACTGCCTGAAGAATACGTGCGGGAAGACGTCGTCCAGCGAAATTTCCCCTTCGGCGGTAGCTGCAAGCACCTGTAAAATTTTTTCGCGAGCCAGATGGCGCGTACCTTTAACAACCTTTGTTCGGCTGACGGGAAATTTGTCCGCGTCTTGTTTTTTCACAGTACTCCCAGTCTTTATACGCCTCGAATTGTCGGTGACCCAATGTAGGTACCATGAACGTGCCGTACCTTTTCAATACGTTCTTCAGCAATCGCGTTCGATGCATCAATTGTGAGGATGTTACGATTCTTAGCTGTTGCAAGGATGTTCATGGTGATATCATAGATGCCTTCGGCTTGCCGCATAACCTTGGCTCTGTCATAGCCTTCCACCTCCGAAGCCACATTCATCAAACCGCCTGAGTTTACAACATAATCAGGGGCATAAATGATGTTGCGTTCACGGATCATATGTGCGTGTTTATGTTCATCCTTAAGCTGGTTATTTGCACCACCACACACAATGGCACACGTTAGTTGTGGAATTGTATCATCGTTTAGTATTGCACCTAAGGCATTCGGAGAGAGGATATCGCAATCTGTGGTAAAGACTTCGTTGGACGCGATTACCGTTGCACCTGTTCTTTCAGCAACAGCCGCAGCCTTGTCCTCATAAATATCGGAAACAAAGATGTGGGCGCCCTCATGCGCCAAATGTTCAGCAAGGTTTGAGGCAACGTTACCTGCCCCCTGAATAACAACTCTCTTGCCCTTTAGCGAATCGGAACCCCATGCAAATTTTGCCGAAGCCTTCATGCCCGAGAATACACCGAGAGCTGTTATGGGGCTGGGGTCGCCCGATCCGCCGGTGCCTCCGACACCTGCCACGTATTTAGTTTCCATGCGGATCCACTCCATATCGCGAACGGTGGTACCAACATCTTCAGCAGTGATATACCTTCCGCGCAGCGATTCTACCATCCTGCCGTAAGCGCGAAACATGGCTTCGCTTTTATCAATGCGTGGGTCTCCAATTATTACAGCCTTGCCGCCGCCAAGATTAACTCCAGAAACAGCAGCCTTGTACGTCATGCCACGAGACAGCCTCAGTGCATCTGTAATTGCTTCTTCGTCTGAGCTGTACTTCCACATTCGGGTGCCACCGAGAGACGGACCCAATGAAGTATTGTGAATGCAAATAACACCACGAAGTTTTGTCGTCAGATCCGAGCAAAGAACAACCTGCTCGTGCCCCATTGACTGTATCATTTCGAACAACTGCATGAAACTTCCCTTGGATTCAGGAGTGGAGACAAAGACATCAAAAATACGGGGGCGGCAACCAATCCGGTTACCGCCCCCGCTATGATCTTTATGCGATTAAATTACAGGCCGATTTTGAAATACCATTGCACCCCTACGGAAAGCGAGGGTATCACTGGATTGAATGTCTTTTCCGGGTCGCCTCTTTTGAGTTTCGTGTAGTCATTGGGATCCTGAACAAGAGGGTATGATCCGATATAATTTCTGTAATCAATGAACATTCCGGTTAACGTATACCCGGCCATGACGTTTAAGGAAAGACGGCCAATGTCGGAATCGACAATCGGGATTGAACCGCCGATACGAATTTCAATGATATCAGCCACATATTTTGTTGGGTCATAAGCGGGGCCATTAGGGTTGGGCGTTAACACCGTAGTATCCACCTTACCGCTCTGAATAGTTTCCACATATTGGCCAACCATCGAAGCCGTGTCGCCGTTTACAAAATATGTCGTGTAATTGGTTTTGAATCCCCAGTTGACGCCGATGATAAATCCTGATACATTCAAATGGGGGAAGACGTTAAAGTATTGAAATCGCTCTTGAACAGTGTTTGAATCGTTGGCGTTGCTTTCTGGTTTCATGATATAGCCGTACGATGAGCTTCCAAGGTCGAGTCCGAAACCGACAGTCGACTCCTTGCCGAACGGCGCCATAATGGATACTCCAAAATCAGGAGGCGTATTAAAAACCGGACCGGTTTTCCAGCCTTTGGCAACCTCAGTTTTAATACTTGCCTTTCCATTGATATACAATCCAACGTGGAGAGGATATTTCTTTGGGGGAGCGGTGTCTACAACAACTGGTTTCGGTAGTACCGTATCTCCATCTTTTTTCACAGCAGGTTCTCCGAACGCAACGTCAACACCTAAGCCGACAAGAAAGGGGTAACCAACAGTGAGCCTTCCAGAGATAAGATCGTTAAAATGGTACCGGGCGCCAGCACCCAAAGCCATACCAACTCCGCTTTTATACACTGGCGAAAATCCAGGTGGGATATCCACTGGTTTGCCATCCAGCAAATATTTAAAATTCCACGAGTTGTATCCCAGCCCCCCATAAAGAAAGGGGTCGATAGTTTCGAAAGGTCGAAAGTGATACGCTCCGAAACCTATGATACTAACGATTGTATAGTCAATAGATGGCACGTTTGCAGGCTCGAAACCTGGAGGGAATGTAGAGCGAATAGAGAAGTTAGTATATCCAAGAGCAAGGCCTGCACTCCAACCGTCGCTGATGGCATATTCACCCATGGCGCCGAAACCCAAAGATGTTTCATAGCCTGTCAGTCCCACCATCGGACCTGCAAATATTCTTCCCTTCGAGTACTGAGCGGTAGACGCCGAGACACAAAAAGCAGAGATCGCTAAGGCGGTAAATAACGTCCTCATTTCCATCCCTCAAAACGTGGTAAATAAGAAAACCCCAGGAACCAAGATTTATCTGATTAAGGTGTGGTTTTAGTTCGCTTGTTCTGCCAATGGAGGGCTCCCCTACCCATTTATAAAAAAGCCACATCAGTTAAGATGTGGCTTTCTGACTACTGTCGTCGATTGTAATCAATAGCGAGGTCCGCGTTCTCTTTCACCGCGATCGCGATCGAAACGAGGACGTTCTTCTCTTGGGCGCGCCTCGTTAACAACAAGGTTGCGTCCTGCTACACTACGACCATTCGTTGCTTCGATAGCACGCGTGCCGGCATCGCCGTCAGACATTTCTACAAAGCCGAATCCACGGCTGCGTCCGGTGAATTTATCTTTCACTACGGAAGCCGAGTCGACCGTACCAAACTCCTCGAATACTGAACGGAGTTCAGCATCGTTCATGTTGTACGGCAAATTGCCAACATAAATATTCATACCAACAGTCCTTAGCAGACCTTCGTGTCTCACGTTGATAGCACACTGAATTAATAACATCAAACGCGACCGAATTGGCGGTCTGCCCACAATCCGGCACTGCAAGATACAAGAGAAATCGTTAGATCAATGCGTTTAGATTCATTTCTATTTGTTTCCAATTCACAACATTCCACCAGGATTCGATATAATCGAGCCGTCGATTTTGGTATTTGAGGTAATAAGCGTGTTCCCACACATCAATGCCCAGCACTGGTACGGCTCCCCAAACTGAGAGTTTTTGTTGGTTTTCTGCCTGTAAGACAAGGAGTTTTTTGTCCTCCATCTGGTAAAGCAACAACGCCCATCCGCTGCCTTCTACGGCATTTGCTGCAGAAGTAAATTGTTTTTTAAATGCGTCAAACGATCCAAAATCAGATTGAATGGCATCCATAACGACTCCCGAGGGTTCACCGCCTCCTCCCTTCCCATTAGGCGCCATCACCTTCCAAAACATGGAATGCAGCCAATGTCCGCCTCCATGAAAAGCAGCCTGCCTGCTCCAATGTTGTACAAGTGAATAGTCGCCGCTGCTCCGTGCCTCAGAGAGCATGTCTTCGGCTTTATTCAATCCGTTTACATAACCCTGATGGTGCTTGTCGTGATGCAGCCTCATCGTCTGCTCATCGATGTGTGGCTCCAATGCATTGTAGTCGTAAGGCAGTGCAGGGAGTTTGTGGGTTTGCGTGGGAACGGGAAGTGGAGCTCCAATTATTGAAAGGGGCGATCCAGCGCTGAGCGTCAGCCCTGTTGCAAGCGCCGACGTCAAAAATTCTCTGCGGTGTGGCATTTCTACTCCGGAGAACTGTTAATGAATGATTCAACTTCGCGGACGTCGTCCGGACTTCCCATAAAACATGGCGAGCGCTGATGCAACGACTCCGGTTCCAATTCAAGAATACGCTGCGTTCCATTCGATGCCATGCCCCCCGCCTGCTCAATGATAAATGCCATTGGGTTTACTTCGTAGACGAGCCTCAGCTTGCCACTGGGTAACATGGAATCTGCCGGATACATAAAGATGCCTCCGTAATGCAGTGTCCGATGGACATCGGCAACCATTGTTCCAACATATCGAAGCGAGTACGGACGCAGCCCATCGTCTGACGGACGCAGCAGATGCGCCACATAATCTCTAACACCCTGATGCCACTTATATGCATTGCCGCTGTTCACTGAATAAATTTTGCCCTTCCTGGGAATCCGAATCTTCTCGAAGGTTAGCAAAAATTCACCTATGGTTGGGTCGAAAGTAAACACGTCTACTCCATTGCCGCTTGAGTATACAAGCTGTGTGCTGGATCCATACATCGCGTACCCCGCAGCAACTTGCTTATAACCAGGCTGCAGGCAGTCTTCTACGTTTCCACCTGTGGTCAACGTAGGGTCTAGCCGCCGATACACGGAGAAAATGGTTCCGATGCTGACGTTCACATCAATATTCGACGAGCCATCGAGTGGGTCAAAAACCAGAACATATTTTCCCTTTGAGTATTCATCGGGAATTTGAATAAGAGCGTCAGATTCTTCCGAAGCCATTACGCATAGGTGGCCTCCGTGGTCCATAGCTCGGATGATGACATCATTAGCGTGAATATCCAGGCGCTTTACGCGTTCACCATGGACATTCGTCTCGTCAGTCAAGCCAAGAACATCGTTAAGCCCGGCGCGTCTCACATCGCGTGCTAGGATGCGCAATGCCAATGTTAAATCTCGCAACAATCTCGAGAACTCACCAGTAGCCTGCGGATGAAGAGCATGCTCTTCCGAGATATGGCGCTCAATTGTTATTAGCTTCGACGTTTTTACCAGCGGCATCAGCTCTTCTTGGATGTATCGAGTCTTACCGAAAGTACAGGGCAGGGAGCTTTTCTGAGCACTCTCTCAGTTGTGCTTCCAAACAGAAAATGTTCCAGACCACTTCGTCCATGCGTTCCAATGCTGATAATGCTAATGCTGTTCTCAGATGCATAATTGCAAATTTCGTCGGACGCTCTTCCCCTGCGAACCGAAGTCTCAACCTTAAATCCATCTTTTGTTAGCGATGCCTTCAATTGCTCTAACTCTTTCTCGGCATTCTCCTCAAGTTCCTGCTCGATATCGGCGAAGCCAACCTGTGCATAGCTCCAGTCTGCAGGATATACAACCGGTTCAACAATATGCAGAAGATGTAATGTTGCCTGCGTTCCGCGCGCAATTTCTTTTGCGAGTCCGAGCGCCTGGTTGGCATTCTCAGAGAAGTCTGTAGGAACCAACAGCGATTTTACCGTAAACATGGATGTTTGCTAGATTGTTAGAAATGCCTGCAATGTAGCAAACCACATTATACAATGTATAGTCATGTCAAAATCAATCATAAAGTCGTTCAAAACATTTGTTGTTAGTTTGTTGTGCCTTCTGTCACTGACCGTTCAATCAAACGCATCGCAAACCGAGGAAGGGTGGGCTAAGCTTCTCAAGAACGACGATACCGGCGCAGTTGCAAAGTTTCAGCTTGCGCTGACGGCAAACCCTGCCGATGAGAGCGCCAACCTGGGTATGTCGTTTGCTCTCTCTCTACGGCTGGATTATGACCAGTCGTGGAAATACCTCAGAAACGCCATCGATGCATCTAAGAATCCGCATGCACTATTTTATGCGTCTGGCGCCACACGGTGGTACTCTGGCGCAATGCATAACGCCGAATCTGGTCTTGAACAACTGTGGAAGGAAATGATTGCGAATCCAGACTCGCTGGGCATTATGAGGGCTATGGGTTACGAACACCTGGCTATGATTGATGTGGCAAGGGGCGATGTTGAGTCAGGGAAGAACAGGAACGAAAAAACGGGCGCCATTACAACGTGGAGATTGATTGGTCCTTTTAATAATATTTCGGGCTCCGGACACGATAAGCGGTACCCGCCCGAAATACACGACGATACAAGCGGCACGTATGAAGGCTTGAGCGGATGTATGGTTCGATGGTTTGAGCCAAAAGCAGTTCGAAACGACCGCTGGATGGATCACGAAGCATACTTTCCTTGGGTTACCGGCGTGTTCTATGCAGTTGTGTATGTGAAGTCGCCTGTGGCACAAACCGTTCACTTCCGTTTGGGTACTTCGGGCGCATATAAAATGCTGCTCAACGACTCTCTTGTAGGAGAAACAATCGATGAGTCCAATAACGATCTCGATACCTACAATTACCAAGTCACCCTCCCCATGGGATGGAGCAAGATTATAGTGAAGGTCGACAATTCCGAACTCGATCAATGCAATTTTCTGTTAAGGATTACCGACGTAACAGGAGAACCTGCAAAGGGGCTCGAATTTTCGACAAGACCTCAGGCATATACTCGAGGACCTGTTGGCGCTCATCTTATCGAGAATCCGTTCATCGCCTATTTTCAAAAACAAATAACTCTCTACCCGAATAAAATTGAAAATTATTTACTACTTGCCCAGGCATACTTGCGCAACGATCATGTAACCGAGGCTCAGCGCACCTTAAAGCCGCTTCTGCAACGCGAACCGGATTTTATTTGCGCACTCAACCTTCTGATAGAATCGTTTTCGCGAAGCAGAAGAACAGACGACCAGGTTTCGACCGTCGAACGCATCTCCACTTTGCGACCCGACCTACCGGTGTCTGTTGTGTATTCATTCAACCGCGCTGTAAATGCAGAAAGGATTGACGACGCAGAAGAAATTCTTGGCACCCTAAAAACTCTGATGCCGAGGAGCGTAGACTATTACGATGCCGCACTTGAAGTCGCCCGCCGCCGTAATAACATCAGCGCAATAAATTCCCTGACGGCGAGTGCATTCGAAGATCATCCCGATGTTGTTAAATACGCAGCGGAATATATCGCAGTCGTTGTCCAGACCGATGGCCGATATGCCGAAGCACTTGAGATAGCTGAGAAACATTTAAAAGCTCAATATTCGTATTTAGGGTTGGCTTTCAAAGCACGGTTATACCTGGCAGATGGGAAAATTGACAAGTGGCGCGACGTGATGATGCAGGTATTGGCACTTAATCCATCGTCGCCTAATGTGTACACCACCATGGCCGAAACGTATACCAAAAGAAAGGAGTTTTCTAAGGCAATCGAGTCGATGGAGAATGCCATGGCAATTGCTCCAACGAATCCCATGTATTGGTATCAACTAGGCAATCTGTACAGAACAGTTGGTCAAATATCAAACGCAATACGCTGTATGGAATTGGCAATCTCATACAACCCTGCATCGTTCAACGCCCGTGAAATGCTAAGGGAGCTGCGCGGACAGCCCGATCCATTTAGCTTTTTCTCTATCTACAACATAGATTCACTCATTGCTGATGCTCCAAATGCGCAGCGGTATCCGGAAGACGACGCCGTTTATTTGCTATATGATATTCGAAAAGTTGTCTACAGTGGAAGCAGGAGCTCATCTTTCAATGAAATACTGATTCGCATTCTCACCAAGGAGGGCATCGACTATTTCAAGGAGGTAACACTTCCGGGAGGTGAGTCCCGCTCAATGTCGGTCGACAAAGCTGTTGTGCGTAAGGCCAATGGGCGCGAAATTCCTGCAGATGTGTCTAATGGAACTGCCGTATTCAAAGGACTTGAGGAGGGCGACTTCATTTATGTTAAAACCCGCACAACGGAATATGAGGTTGGCACACTATCTAAATATTTTTATGGTGACTTTGTTTTCAACTCATTCCTACCCGTCCAGATTGCCCGTTATTCATTGCTAATAAGAAAATCCGAAGCCTTTCAATACACAATGAATAATTCCGCAATCGAACCAAAGATAATTTCTGTTGATTCAAACGATCTATATATCTGGGAACTGAAAAATCTGCCTGCAATTGAATATGAAGAAGGCATGCCGCGATTGCGCGACGTTGGTGCTGTGCTGCACATATCGTCTATCGGATCGTGGCGCGAGATTGTAGATTGGTATTATGATATTGCGAGAACAAAAACGCGTTCGACAGTCGAAATCAAAGATGTCGTTGATTCACTTTTCCCAAACAATCGAGTATTCACAAATCATCAAATTATCGAGGGCGTTTACCGATACATCACCTCAAACATTCGGTATAGCTACGTGCCATTTCGCCAGTCGGGCATTGTTCCGCAAAAGGCTCGCGATGTGCTTCTTACACGAATTGGCGACTGTAAGGATGTTGCAACCCTCTGCATTTCTATGCTTGCAGAACGGGGTATTACCGCATACCATGTATTGGTTGACACGTATTCATCGCCCCTTGCATCAAACATCCTTCCTTCGATTGATTTCGACCATGCAGTTGTCCTCGTTGAATTGAAAGAAGGCCCCATTTTTATTGACCTCACAGCACCCGATGTGCCAATCGGAAGCATTCCAATTGCCGACCTCGATGCTATGTGTTTGGTGATTAAGCCGGGCTGGAGTCTCCCCTCGAGTTTGGACCGACCGATTTTCACTCCGAACAACGTAAAGCTGTCTACACATGTTACCTTAAACACAGATCTGTCGGCAACTATTTCGCAAGATTTCGTGCATACTGGAGCGCTTACGCAATCGTATCGCACTCGATGGAAAAATGCCACAAGGAAAGAAATCGAAAAGGAATTGAATGAGTCACTCTCGGACGACTATGCCGACGTTGTGCTCGAAAACTATGAGCTGAACAATTTAGACACATTATCATCCTCACTATCATACTCTTTGAAATTCACAGTGAGAAACTTTACGTCGGAGGCTGGCTTATTTCAAGTAGTACGGGTGCCGTGGTATAATCCATTCCGTCCCGTTGCCGCGTTGTCCTACCAACAGCGCAAATACCCCTATCAGAAATGGGAAGGAATTGATACAGTGAACGAAACGATTACCCTTTCCATTCCACATGGATACGAGACCATTGGCATGCAGGAATTTATGGAGTACACTAATCCAGCCGCACGCTACTATTTTTCTTCATCGAAAAATGCCGATGGCTTAAATCTGAACAGAAAAGTTGTCAATCTCCGTCGGCTTATCATGCCTCAGGATTATCTAGCCTATAAAGATTTTTACAATAACGTTGTGCGCGCCGACAGGCAGGCCTTGCTGCTGGCCCCTCGAGGAACGGTGGTGCGCACACCCAAGCCGGCGGCAAAGGATAATCGGCAGTGAGTGATGGTAGACGATTGTTGAAATTCACAACCGGTGGAATAGACGCAGTTGTTTGTCTCAATGGCGTTATTCCGGATGTAGAAGTGTTCAGTGCATTTGCCAGCATGCCACTTATTGCTGCAGACGGCGCCATTGTACCTATTTCTGAATTGGGAATCAGCGCTGAGTTTATTGTTGGAGACCTTGATTCTGTGCCTCAGGAATTACTCGCTGAGGTAAAAGGTATCAGTGAAATAATCCATGATCCCGATCAGAATAGTAACGATTTTGAGAAAGCTTTGCGTTTTGCATCGGCGCAATTGTGGAATAGGCTTATGGTAGTTGGCATGCATGGTGGCGACCTTGAGCACACGCTCAACAACTGGTCTGTCCTGATGCGCTACGCCCAATCAATGGAAATCATCGTGCATGAGATGAATCGTGTTGCCATTCCTATTTTCTCTTCATTCACGTTCAGTCCGAACGAAAACGAAATTCTATCGCTTGTTCCACAACCACATGCGCGCATCAGCACACGAGGTCTTGTCTGGAACCTGAATGACGAAGAGCTTTCCCTGGGCACACGCACCAGCGCCAGAAACCGCTCCCACGCCGACGTGGTTGAGGTGACGCTTCACGAAGGGTCGTTGCTGTTTTTCTGCGACGCTCGGCTGCCCTTGACGCCAATTATTGACTGAGTACGAGACAAAGAGAAGAAATTAGTTGGGGAGCCGGAGCAATAGTGTGAATGTTAAATTGCCAACATTATAACCGGAGAGATGATGCGGCGGGAAATTTCAACGTGGTGGAGTCCAAATCTTAGCAAGAACATGGAGATTGTTTCTTATGGACACTACGGTATGGCGCTATTGTTATTCCCCAGTGCTGCTGCGGATTACCTCGAGTATGAGCGATTTTATCTGATAGATTCTATTCAGCATTTTATTGATGCAGGCAAATTCAAGGTGTATTCGATCAATAGCATTAACAGCGAGAGCTGGCTTAACGACCAGATGCATCCGCGCGATAAGTCCATCCGACATCAGCAATTCAATCAATATGTTATCGAAGAAGTAGTACCGTTTATTTTTCGCGATTGCGACGGGCAGGTGCCCATCTTTACATCAGGTGTGTCGCTTGGCGCTCTTCACGCTGCTAATAATTTTTATCGCCGGCCCGATATCTTCGACGGAACAATTGGATTGAGCGGTATATACGATTTGAAAGCATATACTAAAGGTTATTACGATGAAGATTGTTATTTCAATTCTCCTGTTGACTATTTACCCAATTTGGAAGAAATGTATTGGCTTAATTTGCTCAGGTCCAAACATCACATTTATATTCTCTCGGGCAGAGGCGCCTACGAAGACCCGGAAGCATCTGTCAACATCAGCAATATCCTTAGGGCGAAGTCAATACAACACGAACTCGACCTTTGGGGGCATGAATGGGGCCACGACTGGCCCACGTGGCGCGCAATGCTTCCGCATGTTCTCGGCAGTCGGTTCTGAATTCCTTATCGGCCATTGAAGTCGTTTGAATCATAGCGTAGTCTCTGGTCTGGCTGCGACACTTTTTTTAATGCCGCAATCACCAGCCGATGCACCTCCTCAGCGATATCGTTTAATGGAACTGCCGTTTCCGGATCGATGAATCCCAGATCGTCGAGAAGCCTCACCCAAAGCTTAATCTGACGCAGCGCCTGATGCACATCGTGAAGCCGCTCCCGAAACCGATCCTTGTCGGGCGAACAAATGGTAGTTTCAATTCCCGACGCAAAGTGTATCGCTTCCTCAAAGAGCCTCTTACGCAGTTTTCTGATGCGCCAATCTCCGGCGTCTACGATGTGAATGGAAGTAACGCGTACAATGAGCTCGTACGACTTTTCCTGAAGGGGGCTGATCATGCTGAAATGTGCTGTCAGTAGCCTGCACCGTGACTCTTCATATCATCGTTAACTTTGCTGCCTGCATAATCTCCCCATCATACAGCCCACAGATCCAGTCACAGATGTGTTGGAAGCCCCCTTCAGCAAGGGTCTTAGCGTTTACATCGAAACCTACGGGTGCCAGATGAATGTAAGCGACTCTGAGATTGTGATGGGTGTAATGGAAAAATCGGGATACAGGTCGGTAGATGCTCCCGGCAAGGCCGATGTAATTTTATTGAATACTTGCGCTATCCGTGATAATGCCGAGCGAAAGATTCACGAGCGGCTTATGCACCTGAAACATTTCAAGAAGCAAAATCGCGATCTTGTTGTTGGTGTGCTGGGTTGTATGGCGGAACGCCTTCGAGATAAACTTCTTGAAAAAGATCTTGTCGACATTGTTGTCGGACCCGACGAATACCGCAAAGTGCCAGCCCTGGTAAACGATGCATTAGAGGGGGAAAAGGGAATCGCCGTAAGACTCTCGCGAGTTGAAACCTACGACGATATTCAGCCCCTGCGCACAGAAGGTGTTAGCGCCTGGGTTAGCGTAATGCGTGGGTGCGACAAATTCTGCACGTTTTGCGTTGTACCATTTACACGCGGTCGAGAGCGCTCTCGAAATGCGTTGAACATCGTAAATGAATTGGCAATGTTGGCAGACAGTGGCTTCAAAGAAGCGACACTCCTTGGGCAAAACGTTAACTCATACAATGATGATGAGAGGGGGCTCGATTTTGCCGATCTGCTCGATGCTTGCGCGCGTGCCGTCCCACACATGCGTCTGCGTTACACAACATCGCACCCGCAGGACATGAGCAACAAACTCATCGAAACCATGGCGATGCACCAAAACATCTGCAAGCACATTCATCTGCCGATACAAAGCGGGAGCAACCGGATTCTCAAGCTGATGAATCGTACGTATACAACAGACCATTACTTGCTACTTGTCGAAAAAATCAGAAACGCAATGCCGGAAGCTGCGCTTTCCACCGACATCATTGCTGGCTTCTGTACGGAGACGGATAGTGAACATCAGGAAACACTCGACGTGATGCGCACAGTTCGGTACGATGGAGCATATATGTTCGCCTATTCACCGCGCGAAAACACAAAGGCATGGAAGATGGGTGATGATGTTCCCGACGAAGTGAAAGCACGACGCTTAAACGACATCATAACTCTTCAGAATTCTATTTCGCGGGAAATGAACGAAACGGAAATTGGTAAGATTTTTGGTGTTCTTGTCGAAGGACCATCAAAGAAAAATCAGATGGAGTGGAAGGGACGCACGGATACCAATAAGACTGTCATCTTTCCGCACGACGATGTACGAGGTTACGTTGTTGGCGATATTGTAAACATTGTTATCGAACGTTCGTCCAGCGCAACGTTGTATGGCCGGCTGCTTTAACATTGCATCGATGGCACAATATGTGTTTGCCGTCATCCTTTTTCATTGTTGCTTGTTCCCAATGTTCGGGCAACATGTTTTAACCAGATCCCTGAGGCTGAATGTTGGCGAACAAGCGCCACCCTATTCAAAAGTTGTAACAGACTCAGTAACGAACCGCATATACGTTGGTGGAGCTTTTAGCGGAACACTTTCAGTTGGACAATACACTATAGAATCGGATGCATTGCTGGATGCATTCATCTGCGCGTTCGATGAACAATTAAATCCGTTGTGGCTTAAGAGATTTGGAGGCAACGGAACCGATATCGTTACCTGCATGACCGTTGTTCCGGGTAAGGGGCTTGTAGCAGGGCTTTTATGCGGAGCTAATACTGTAGGATTTCCAACTTATTTAATCGGCGACGTTCTCTATACTGGCAGGGGAAGCGCTGACGCAGTAATTGCGCTGCTTGACTCAGAAGGAGATGTTGATTGGTCGAGAAACGATGGAGATGTTAATCCCGAGCAACCGTTATCTATCGCAATCATCAACGATGGATTCGCCGTTGTCGGCGAATTTGTTGGTACATCGAGATTCGATACTGTTGTTGTTAAGGCTCCTCGAGAAAGCGCGGGTTATCTGCAGCGGTTGGATAAAGAAGGCAATCAGTTATGGATCAGGACATCAACGAACGTGGAGGGATTCGACGTACTCTCGAATAGCACGTTTAGTCATGTACTTGTAAATTCTGATAACGACTTCCAAATACTGGCATCCGTGCTTGGTACTGTTGTCTTCGGAACCGATACGCTTAGAGTTGGAGAAAACACACGAGTTGGTTTAATGACGGTAAATAAATTTGGAATGCTGCCTAAAGCATTAGTAACAGAGGCGTGCAGTTGGCTTACGAGTGTATGGGATGTTACTCCACAGTTGATGTTCAGCGGATTTGAATCTACCGAAGAAGCGGCATGCGAGACCGACAAAAAGTTACTTGTACGTTACTTCGCATCGCCTGTCGAGAAGCCCATTGATATTGCCGGAATCTTCGAGAAGCAAGGAAGGAATAGTTTGCAAACTCTTGATGTATCATTTTATGGCAACAATATCGTTGTCGGTGGAAGCTTTAACGGCCAACTGGATGTGTTCCTAAACGCAAGTACGCCTGACGTGGCGTCTCAAACACCAGGATCGTTCACAGATGGCTTCGTTATCACAGGGACGATTGCATCGGCAGGGATGCGTGCAATTCAACTAGGGGCCGACAAAGTGGGAGCGGTACAATCTGTAGCTCTTTCCAACAACGGTTTCGTTGCGCTAGCCGGAGGTGAAGGCCGTTGGAATATTCTTGACAATGCTTCCGAAATAACTCAAAATGAAGTTGTGATTCTGCAGTATACTGAGTCGGCCACTTCAGTTAATGAAGCAGAAGACAATGATGCCGACAATCAAACATGGTATACATACAGCATTGACGGCCGATTGGTTAGCCCCTTACCATTAAGACGGGAGCAGATCAGCGATTTGCCGACGGGTATGTATGTTTTGCGCAATGGGGCAGGAGTATCTTTGTGTTATGTCGTCGGTGCACACAACATCGCTATCTCACGTACCGCTTCTCAAGCGCGGTAAGGTCCGCGATGTGTACGATTTGGGCGAACAGCTTCTCATCGTGGCAACTGATAGAATCTCGGCCTTCGACGTTGTGATGAACGAAACAATTCCTGACAAAGGCAAATTGTTAACGGCAATTAGTGTTTACTGGTTCAACGTTACAAGCGACATTGTATCCAACCATTTCATCACCACTTCACTCGATTCAGTTGCTCAGCTAACGCCATCGGAACGCGAGTTATTATCTGACCGGTCGATGATAGTCCAGAAGACTACGCCGCTTCCGGTTGAATGTGTGGTAAGGGGCTATCTCGCCGGTTCCGGATGGAAGGAATATCGCGAGCACCACACTGTATGCGGCATTCACCTTCGCGATGGCTATGTTGAATCATCGCGGTTAGACGAGCCAATATTCACTCCAGCCACAAAGGCTGAAGAAGGGCACGATGAAAACATCTCATTTGATGCAGCTACCGAATTGCTAGGAGACAGAACTGCGCAACTCGTCCGATCGTATAGTCTTGATTTGTATCAGGCGGCTGCAGCAAACGTTGAACATAATGATTTGATTCTGGCAGATACCAAGTTTGAATTTGGATTGCTGCCGAATGGTGAACTCCTCCTGATAGACGAAGCGCTCACTCCCGACTCTTCCCGCTACTGGCTGGCTTCGCAATATCAACCTGGACAACAACAGCAAAACTTCGATAAGCAAGTCTTACGCGACTGGCTTGAATCAATTACCTGGAACAAGCAATACCCGCCTCCATCGCTTCCAGAGGAAGTAACCGGTGCTACGCAAGCAAAGTATATCGAAGCGTTTGAACGGATTACGCAGCGCGAATGGAAAACATGATAAATATATTTAACTAGCTGCACAGATGGCAAACAACACCTTTCTTTTCGACGAAGACGATGTAGCACTGCAGCGTCGGGTTAACGATCTGCTTGACTGGGGACTTCTCCTTGCCGTCTTTGGTGTTCTTGCTCTTGGACTCATCTCTATCTACAGCGCCACCTACGAAACAGGTGCAAGCGACGTATTCAAGAATCAGGTTTATTATGCAATTATCGGCTGCGCCGCTGGAATAGCGATTTTTTTCATTCCAGAGAGATGGATGAAGGATTTTGCCTTTGCAGCTTATTCAATTGGAATTATTGGACTCATTGTAGTTCTAACACCGCTTGGATACGAAGTGAATGGCCAGCAATGCTGGATAAAGTTTGGACGTTTTACATTCCAACCATCAGAGCTTGCAAAGATTACAACACTCCTGGCTATTGCAGCCTATGTAAACCGTAAAAGTTTTGACATACGAACTGTTCGCGATCTGTTATTTATTACCGGGATGGTGTTATTGCCAACGGCGCTCATCATGCAGCAACCGGACACCGGCAGTGCAACAGTATTTCTTGCAATGGCGATCGGTTTGTACCTGTGGGTCGGAGGAAATCTGTTCCTGCTATATATCGTGGCGTGCATTCCTTTTGTGGCTGTCAGCTCGTTGTATGCAATTCTGTTTGATAATATTTGGTGGTTTGTTGGCATATCAGCCGCGGCAGCCGGCGGAGCATTTTTATTCCGCAGAAAGATTGCTGTAACAATTGCCGCAGTCCTGCTCGTTATCGGAATTGGCCTTGCCGTTAAGCCTGTCTTCGACAGGCTGGAGCCATACAAACAGAACCGGCTGATTACGTTATTTGAACCCGAGCGCAACCCGAAAGATGAGGGCTATCACGTCATTCAATCAATGCTTGCAGTCGGCTCCGGAGGCCTTACCGGAAAGGGTTTTCTTCAAGGTACTCAAACACAGCTTCGGTATATACCCGAGCAGTGGACAGATTTCATCTTTTGTGTGCCAACGGAGGAATTTGGGTTCATTGGCGGAGTGTTTGTGATAGTACTGTTGGTTTCCGTAATCCTGAGATGCGTGAGCATTGCCGCAATTGTTCGAACCAGGTTTGCAAGCGTAGTTGCAATCGGATTTGCATCAATTCTCTTATATCACACACTCGTAAACATTGGAATGGCAATCGGGATTTTTCCCGTTATGGGTATTCCGCTTCCGTTTCTCAGCGCAGGCGGAACGTCGTTGATAATGAATCTTGCAATGGTTGGTGTTTTACTCAATTTTTATAAAACCCGCCGACGCAGGTCCTCTAACGTTAGAGCTTGAATGGTAAACTTTCGTGTCGCATAGTGAGGCCTAATGATTCCTTCTGTCATAGTATCCTGTGGCGACGTAAATGGCGTTGGCATTGAATGTTTTGTAAAAGCATTGCGGCTTGGTGTAGCAGACTGCACCATAACGCTCGCCGTCAACATTGATGCGCTCAGGCATTACCTTCTGCTAGCTGACCTGGATGCTGTGGTCGAAGGCGACGTAATGCTTGTAGCCGATATAACTGTTCAGCTTATAAATATCGAGCACAAGCCAGAAATTGAATTTGGCGTGGTTTCGAAGTCTTCCGGACATCATGCAGTTGAGTCGCTAAATACAGCAATATCGCAGGCTCTTAATAAGCAGTCTACGGTAATGCTAACGTTGCCGATTAGTAAGGAAGCGTGCACTCTTGCAGGGTGGCCGCATCCAGGTCAGACTGAGATGTTGGGTAATGCCGATGGCAACTCATCGCTCATGGTGTTGTGCCACCACAATACACGAGTAGCGCTAATCACCGGCCATGTCTCTCTCAACTCCGTATCGGCGCTAATTACACCTGACCTGCTTAAAGACAAGATGATCCGTTTTGCCAATACCCTTCACGGAGATTTTAAGGTTAGTGTACCCAAAATTGCAGTGTTGGGGGTAAATCCTCACGCAGGAGAAAACGGTTACATCAGCAGTGAAGATGTAGATATTATTGGTCGGACAATATCCTCAGTAAATTTATTATCGGAAAATCACCCGTCTACGCATTGGGTGTTCGAAGGTCCATTTGCTGCAGACGGTTTCTTTGCATTTGATGCCTATCGGGATTATGACGGCATAATTGCGATGTATCATGATCAGGGTCTTATACCAATTAAGCTTCTCTCGCACGGAGCCGGTGTAAACTTCACATCGGGTTTATCGTTTGTTAGAACATCGCCCGATCACGGTACTGCGTTTTCAATTGCCGGAAAATCGCTGGCGCAGCCAGCGAGTACACTTCAAGCCCTCAATCTAGGCATCGAAATCTTTCACGCACGTACTAGCGCCGTTTAGGGGGCAATCCAAGCGTTGGATTCCTGTCAAAGAACCCAACTGGTTTCAGCGAAAAACCAATGTGAGCAGATGGCATTACTGGCCAATCCTCGGGGCGGGGTTGATGAGTTAATCCCATCGTGTACCACAAAACAATATCCTTGTTTCTAAGCGATTCATTGTTTTTCACATATACAGGCAATCCTTCGCCCCCTTCCGATTGATTCGGATAATTTCCGGCGGCATACAATTCATCGTCGCGATACCTGGTTACCCAGAGGTGATGTTTTATAAATTCCGCTCTTTTAGTAACAAAGTTTTCGGGTCTCAAATAGGGAACCGAATTGCCATGCGGAATAAGCGCATAGGCAGTATTACCATTAAGAGCGTTGCGGGCATCAGCAGAGGTTACCTTCCACATACGCGCGTGCTGCAAGGAAACATCGCTGACGGCTTCCTTTTCGTACAGGAATTCATAGTCATCCATTTTGATCGCATTAAAAAATAAATTTTCTTCACCGCTCGGAGACCATTGGTCTACCTCGCTAACGCGATTTGAATCTCCATCAACGTCTAAATCAATGCGAAACGAGAAATAATGCTGGTGCGATGGAGCCACAATATTGGGAGCCACCAGGGCTCCAAACATCTGTCCGGCATTTGATTCAATATTGTAACTCGTATCGCGAACAGCCTTGGGTAGCAGTATACCCGACAGAGACACATCACATGTAATGGAACCATCCAGTGATAGTATATAACTAATACTATAATCATAGTTACCTACAACTGCAGTATGAGTAATTACCAATTCACGTCCCCTTCTCACCCTATTCTCACCAGTAAACGGATCTGCATGTTTCCACAAAACACCAGCATCTCTCTCATAAATGCCAATAGCATTCCGTACTTCTTTCACTTTTCCCGATGCCAGCACAAGAGAAGCATTTATTGTACGCGCGTTCGTGGGGAGATCCTCTCCAAGAGTAAGAGGAGTTGTAAGATTACCAACGCCATATTCGCCAGCATCAAACGCATTTCGCCAATACCAGTACCGTGATGTATCGCCATACGGCACTACCATTTCTGACAACGAAATTCTGTGTGCGATTTTTCTCAGCTTCTTTCCATCCTCAATCTGCACGTTATGCAGAACAAGGCCTTCTCTGGGAGATAAAACAACGGATAATTTCCAATTTGCCCATTCTACATCGCTGCCCTTCAGAATAATTGCTGCATTTGGATTCTGTGAAATTGTGAAGGGGGCTAATTTGATCTGTTTCGACGTTTTGTAAGCATCGTTAAAATCCTGAGAAGGCTTAGCAACAGGAGCAAAATCGACATCGTGAAATTCGGTCACGCGTTTAGCGTCGAGATTCACCATGCACACCAAACCTTCTACCGGTCTGTCGTATAAATTCGATTTTCGATGTGTTTTCACGTACGTCAGCGCGCGTACTGTGCGAGCGCGGGAACTCGAGAGCGGAACTCCGCTTGCCCAGATATCAATGGCAAGATCATTCGAATCCAAGCCCCTTCGCAAAATTGCCTGACGCCAACCTTTATGGTGGCGGACGATGACTTCTGCCGAATCATATTCGTCGCTTGCCACCATTGGCTGTACATTATCAACTAATTTCCATTCAACTACGGCACCGCTCTTTAGATCCGTACTGATCTCGTGTACACGGCGCGCCACCCGATCGCGGAGAACCGTCAGAAGCTGAGTCGTTGAGTTTGGCGGCACAATTGGATGTTTGGGCAGATCTTTCAGACCGCAGGAAATAAACTGTACTGATTTCGGACAGCGCTGGTCAGTTTTGATAACTGACACAGTACGCTCGATTTCTTTTTTAGAAGGTTGGACAAATGTGGAATTGGCAATTGCATGTTGTTGGCCAGCAAACATCACAGCCAATGCACCGAGAATGATATTGAGAAGCACAGGAGACTTGTATGAAATGAAAGTGTGCAATCGTTTGCAGAAGTGTCTACTGATTAATACCCATCATCACGAGGTTCGGAAGGTACGAATGATAGGCCATTACCTTTTTGATCGATGCTAAGCCATGCTACAGAATGTACGGAAGGATTGTACCACTCATGACGTGCGGCCCAATCACTAATGTATTGTGAAATTATAAATTCAATTTCCACCTCAGTTCTCCCACGCAACGCAGGAGTGTTGACCTCAACGTCTTCTGCGAATAACACTGTCTGCGTAGACATAACCCGATATGTCAAATGAACCAGCACTGATTGGATCTAGAATATCCCGTTAAGTTCAACAAGACGTCCGTCCGCTTCAATAATCAATAATCCATATTGGTTATCTGGTATGGGCAAGCCTCCATTAAGTACTAGCGAATAAGTTATTTCATTGATGTTGAAACTAATAGTTACAACTGCCTGAGCCCCACCGACTGCAACAGTTTTAATCGACGTTGCTAAGTATGGGGGCAAAACCGTTGCCGGGCGTACTGAGATCGTACCGCCGCCCGAGATTGTTGCACTAATATTGGTAACAACAGTACCAGAGTTGTTTATGATTGCCGATAACATGTCAACCTTTCAAAATTAAATCTCCCCTATTTCAAGGCTGTGGCAAGTTATCATTTATTTAAGTGCCAGGTGCCACTTGGCACGAAAAAACCCCCACACCACAGGGTGCAGGGGTATTTTAAGAAAGACCTTGGCGACTACCTACTCTGCCACACCAGTTCAGGTGCAGTACCATCGGCGCAACGGGGCTTAACGACTCTGTTCGGAATGGGAAGAGG
>JACPPD010000004.1 GCA_016191145.1 Ignavibacteria bacterium | reverse complement strand
TCTCGCCATGTGTATATCGACTTGGCATATAGACCATGCTTGCGCAATGTGACGGCAAGACCATGCTCTTCGACTTCCTTCAAGATCGCCAGTCGTTGCTCATCCGTAAATCGTGGTCGCTTCTTCATCTGAGAATTCTCCCTTCGTCTTACTTCAAAGGTAGAATCTCAGTCCAACTATTTAGGGGTCTGTATCACTCATCACGCATACCGCATATCTGCCGAACTGAAGATATCAAAGAAAGAAGCGGCAGAGCAGGGGTTGGATGTTGATGAGGCAACGCGATGGATTGAAGGGTTGGACCGCATTCATGAAGTGTTGAGAATCAACAGGTGTTTTGATCTCTCAGCTACTCCATTCGCTCCAACAGGGAAGAAAAATACCCAAGCCGGTCTTTATGATTGGAATGTATCAGACTTCGGACTCAACGATGCGATTGAGGGCGGTCTTGTAAAAACTCCACGCGTTGTAATACGCGACGGAGTTATTCCCGACACGAAAACGTTACGGCCAAAACTGTATCATTTGTACCGTCAGCCAGAAGTGGGCGATGATCTCAACAGGCGCGGTGCACAACCGCACGAACCTCTCCCGCAATTGGTACAGCAAGCATATTCATTGTTAGCGTTTGATTGGAGAGAGACAGCTAGGAATTGGCAAACGGCTGGGCACACTTCGCCACCAGTTATGTTAACGGTTTGCAACAGGACAGAAACTGCAGCACGGATTGAGCACTACCTGAACTCGGACGATCCGGTGATTCCGGAGCTTAAGAATGCCCAACGAACACTGCGTGTTGATTCAAGAGTTCTGGATAAGGCAGAGATTGGTGAAAGTGCAACAATTGATAAAGATTATTCAAATCAACTACAGCAAATAATCGACGCAACAAATCTCCCAACCGATGTTAAGAACAGATTGTTAGACCTTAGTAAGGAAGAATTATTGAGAGCAATCGTCGATAGTGTGGGTAAGCGTGGTATGGCTGGTCAGGATCTGCAAAGCGTGATATCTGTTGCAATGCTTTCCGAAGGTTGGGATGCAAAGAACGTAACACACATCATGGGTTTGCGCGCATTCTCGAGTCAGTTGTTGTGCGAGCAGGTAATTGGTAGAGGTCTGCGACGCGTTGCCTACGACACAGACGAAAACGGGCTCTTCATGCCAGAGTATGTGAATGTGTTTGGTGTGCCCCTTACAATTTTTCAAGATGATTCCGAAGGGGGCGATCCACCACCGCCACCAAAGCCGACGTATCAGATTGAAGTTGTGAAGGACAGAAATGAATTTGAGATACGATGGCCGAACGTTCTGCGTGTTGAGCATGTGACTCGTGGGGAGTTGACGATTGATTGGAACGCTGTTGAGGACATCGTAATTGAACCTTCGCAAGTAGTTGTCCATGCAGATCTCGCGCCGGCAATGGGTGGTGCAGAAGATTTCTCTAAAGTGAAACGAATCGATCTTGCATCCATACCCGAGGCATTCAGATTTCAGCGGCTTGTTTTCCGAGCAGCACAAAAAGCATTTGAGGAACTTCGGGGTACGTTTTCTGGAGGAAGGGAACACCTTCTGATGCAACTTGTAAAACTGTCGGAGCAATTCATTGGCAGTAACAAGGTGCGTGTGCCTGGAGAATTCTACAACGAACCATTGCGCAGACGCATTCTCATTGGCCAGAGCATGGACCGCATAGTGCAACATTTGGTGAGATATGTAAACGCACAAAACAAAGAACATTTAGATTGTGTGTTCGACGAAGAGCAACCAATTGGATCAACGGGAAACATGCGTACATGGTGGACATCGAGAACAGTACGTCCAACTCAGAAATGCCATATCAACAGCGTAGTCACCGACAGCGCATGGGAATCTTTCGTTGCCAACAAACTAGAAGAAAGTGATAATGTTATAGCATGGGTCAAGAACGATCACATTGCATTCTATATTTATTATTTATGGAACGGATCGCGCAGAAAGTACATACCTGATTTTCTCGTCCACTTAAACAGCGGCGAAACCCTCGTCGTGGAAGTTAAAGGCTCACCTACCGACGAAAGCAGGGCAAAGAAAGCAGCTTTGGAGTTATGGGTAGAAGCAGTGAATGCTTCCGTCGGATTTGGAAAGTGGCGTGCAGTAGAGGTTGCGGAAATGTCCGAAATGGAGGGAGTACTAAGGTGAGTTACATCTAATAAATTTTTGGGAGAAAATTGTGCATCGTGGACTTAAAATACTTCTGCCTACAAGCAAACCAAAAGTCATAGATCTTGTTAGATCAGCCGGCATTGATGTCTCGGATTGGTACCATAGTAAAGGTCGTGCAGACTCCAACCCTAAATATTGCTACGAGTGGAGTTTTGTGGATGACAAGACGATTGTACTGAATTTCTGGTTCGACAATTTGATGATGCTGAATGAAACTAACATAGGCATTCGGATTAATATTAAGGATCTGACTGAGGAGCGGTCACAAACAAAAAATCAAACTCTAGCTAAACGTGCAGCGAGAATGCATGTTGCCATCAGGTCGGCTTATTCACAGAATCTTCCTGTTCGAATCATCATCTGCACCAGAACCAAGAGACACGGTTATCGCATGAACACCAGTCCGTATCAGGTAAAGCACAGAAAGCTTGATCCTATGCCATGGCACATTAGTATATACTCAGAGGAAACAGGAATGGCAGAACTCGTTCGCGGAATTCAACATACTAAATTAATCGATCAATTTGCAGCCGATGATGTTAGCACATTTCCGAAGAAAATATCACACCAAAGCAATGTCTTTGTACGCAACCCTTTGATCAGGGAAAAGGCTCTGAAAAGAGCGGGCGGCATCTGTGAGTGTTGTGGTACAATAGGTTTTATTACATCCAGCAACGGAATATTTCTCGAAACACACCATATTATTCCGTTGGCTAACCAGGGTGAGGATTCTATGAATAATATTTCTGCTATTTGCCCTAACTGTCACCGCAGAGCGCATTTGGGAATTGATGCAGGCGTAATAGCTGACAAGCTTAAAGAACTTCGAAAAAATGTGAAATAGTTGTACGCAATTTGCAAGATGTTTTCTCCGCGAGTACTTGCCGACATATAGGCTGAGGGCTTGAGTCGCACTGTGCTGGGTCATTATCATTAGACATTCAGCTTGTTCAATCGCTCTTTGTGAATGTATTCATCTTAGAACGCAACAATAACATTAGATATCTTCTGCCTAATCCTTCCACTCCGCGATAAACACATTCGTTGCTCTTGTTCCACCATTTAAACGATTGCTCGACCAGGAAAGGAATTTACCGTTGGGGGAGAACATGGGGAATGCATTGAAAATGCTTTCAGTGGTAACCTGTTCCAGCCCTGTTCCATCGGTGTTGATAAGGTAGAGCTGGAAATCATACCCACGTTTAGAGGCGTGATTGGATGAGAAGATGATTTTTGTGCCGCCTGGATGAAAGAAGGGGGCCCAGTTAGCCTTGCCGAGATGTGTTACCTGCCGTAGATCAGAACCGTCGGTGTTGCACGTGTAGATTTCCATTTCAGTTGGGGCAACTAAGCCCTGACGCAGCAAATCGAGATACTCGAGTCTTTCAGAATCTGTTGACGGACGTGAGGATCGGAACACAAGTCTCTTACTGTCGGGTGAGAAAAAAGCTCCGCCATCGTACCCCAAACCGAACGTAATCTGACGTTGATTCGAACCATCAACATTCATCGTCCACAATTCCAGATCGCCGGAACGGTCGGAGGTGAATACAATCTTCGATCCATCGGGAGAGATGGTAGCCTCGGCATCGTAACCAGGGGAATCAGTCAATTTATTTACAATATTTCCATCGAGATCCGACACATAGATATCGTAGGAGCTGTATACCGGCCATACATACTTTTTATCGGCTCGGGGCTCCGGCTCCGATGGACATTGGTCTCCTGCTTCGTATGTGCTGGCGTACAGGACGTGCTTGTTGTCGGGCATGTAGTACGCACACGTGGTTCGCCCCTTACCATTTGAAATCATAGGTGGACGATACGAGGTATCGGCTTCAGCCGATTGGATATCCATTGCGAAGATTTGATCGCAATGCAGACCCCACGATCTGTTATTGCTCTGAAAAGAAAGGCGACTGCCGTCGAAGCTGAAATACGCTTCGGCATTATCGCCACCAAAAGTAAGCTGGCGAATATTGCTTAAATGACGCTCCTGTGCCGTATTCGGGTATAGGTTAATAAGAAAAACGATAAAAATAGTGAGCAATAACCGATTACTATGATCGGCTTTCAAACTACCATCTGTATGATGCGCCAATTCCAATGTCGGCATGTTGTAAGTCATCTCCGAAAAGTTTTTGATAACGGGCTCCAAACAAAATGCTCACAACTTCTGAGACGCGGTACGAAGTTCCGAGCGTAGCACCAAGAGTAAAGTATGCATTGTCGCTGATGTAGGTAACAGGCGGGCCGCGTCCTTCTGTAACGTTGATGATAGTAGCACCTGCATGACCTATAAACCACGCATTAACTACTTCGCCAAGTGAAAGCACATATCCAATGCCCCCTAACAAGGGAGAGGCAGTGAGTGTATAATTCGACAAGTCGTACACACCCGTATCGGTCTTAGCATTCGTTCCCATTCGGAGCCAGCCATTACCGACGGAGCCTACGACAAAGACATTTTCACTTAAAACTTTCCAGAAGTGGATGTTGAAGCCAGCGGACGGCTCCATGTCGAGTTTTGAGCCAACTTCACCGAAAGGAAGCCAAACGCCAACATCAAACGCAATGTGATCGCGCAATCCTTCGGAGAAATATGTTTGGGCATGCGCAGCGCACATCGCAATTGAAAACAGCGCATAAGCACACATTTTGTACATAAGCTTTGCCTAGGCTTGAGAACGACGAAGCTACGTAACTTTGTTTCTTATGGCGAATGGACATCCATCAGGAAAGCGAGGTATGGACCTCCTGCGAGACCCGCGCTGGAATCATGGCACGGCTTTTACGCGGGACGAGCGAGTGGAATATGGTTTACTTGGATTGCTACCGGACATCGTATCGACTATGCAAATGCAGGAGCGAAGAATCAAAGCGCACATAGACTCGCTGCCTACAGATTTAGACAAATACATTTATTTCAATGACCTGCAGGATAGAAACGAAAGTTGTTATTACTCAATATTGATGAAGGATCCGGTAAAGTACATGCCGATTGTCTACACGCCAACTGTTGGTCTTGCATGTCAGACATTTGGTAGAATATATCGTCGACCAAAGGGATTATACATCTCGTTAAAGCATCGCGGCTACATGAGCGAAGTGATGCGAAACTGGCCCGAAGCGGACGTTCGCTTCATTTGTGTAACTGACGGCGAGCGCATCCTTGGCCTTGGTGATCTTGGTGCGCAGGGCATGGGAATTCCCATTGGCAAGCTAGCGCTGTACACTGCAGTTGCAGGAGTTCCACCATACTTCACTCTTCCCATTGTGCTGGACGTTGGGACAAACAACAAAGAGCTGCGCAACGATCCGTTTTATATCGGAGTGCCGCAAGAACGGTTAGTAGATGAGGAATATGATGCATTCATCGAAGAATTTGTGCAGTCAGTTGAAGAAGTTTTTCCTGGATGCTGCATACAGTGGGAGGATTTCGCAAATCAGAATGCCGGTATCATTTTAGAGCGTTACAGAAACAGAATCCCATCCTTTAACGACGATATACAGGGAACAGCCGCAACCGGAGTAGCTGGTATCATAGCTGCAATGAAGTACAAATCCGAACGGCTGCAGGATCAGACATTTTTGTTTTTTGGTGCAGGTTCTGCCGGATTAGGAATTGCCAATCTGTTGTGTACAGCCATGCTGAAGGATGGGATAACAGTTGAAGAGGCACGAAGCCGATGCTGGTTAGTCGACAGTAAGGGGCTGGTTGTTAAACAACGCAACGATCTTTCCGAGGGCAAGGCCGATTTTGCACACGACCATCGAGGGATTCCCACGTTGTTGGAATCCGTGCGCGAACTAAAGGCAACAGTCATTATTGGCACCAGCACAATTCCAAACAGCTTTTCGCGCGATGTAATTGAACAGATGGCCAGCAATGCGGAGCGACCCATAATTATGGCATTTTCTAATCCGACATCAAAGAGTGAATGCTCAGCCCAGGATGCCTACTTATGGTCGGAAGGGCGAGCAATATTCGCGAGTGGAAGCCCCTTTCCACCATTCGAGTATCAAGGAAAGACGATTTTTCCCGGACAAGGTAATAATATTTACATATTTCCTGCAGTGGGTTTGGCCATCCTTGCAACGAAGCCAAAGACTATACCCGACAAAGTGTTCAGCAGGGCAGCCAGAGCACTCGCTTCACTTGTTACGCAGGAGCAATTTGACCGAGGGCAAGTATACCCGCCACTGGAGAAGATCAGGGAATCAACTCATCACGTAGCCGTTGCAGTTACAGAGTATTTTTTCGAGGCTGGACTGGCAACCGTAGCCAAACCGGATAGCGTTGAGGAATATGTTGCGTCGATGAGCTGGAAGCCCGAGTATTAAGAAATTGTTAAATGATGCCGGGTATCAAGAGATACCCGGCATCGCATGAATCAAAGCATCTTTGGTCGGTATTTTGTGAATACTTAGTGGAAATGTTTTATCTGTTCTCCCTTCAACCCAATCTCCGTCATGGCGCTAATCCCAATGTCGAGATGCAGACCAGCCCACTGTTCTGTTACCAGCCTGTCGGACTCTTCTGTCTTTATCCCTTCTGGCATCACGGGAACGTCGCTTACAAGTAATAAGGCGCCTCGTGGAATGCCGTTCTTGTGGCCGACGATGAAGATCGTCGCCGTTTCCATGTCGATTGCAAGGCACGATAAATCCCGCAGACGCTGACGGAACAACTCATCCCATTCCCATACTCTTCGGTTTGTTGTGTACACAACACCTGTTCTGTATTCCTGATTGTATGCCAGCACTTTATCGGAAACGAATTTGTGAAGTTTGAACGATGGTAATGCTGGTACTTCTTGTGGGAAGTAATCATTGCTTGTTCCGTCGCCCCTTATCGCTGCTATCGGCAGAATGAAATGTCCGATTTGTGTTGAATCTTTTAGGCCGCCACATTTTCCGAGAAAGAGTACACCTCGCGGCATTCGTGCGACAAGCAGATCCATAATGAGGGCTGCATTGGGTGATCCGATTCCATAGTTGATTATGGATAAACCTTCAGTGCTTGTTGCCGTTTGCATGGGCCGATCCAATCCCCTGATGTCGACATTGAATCGTTCGGCAAAACTCTCTACATACGATTTAAAATTGGTGATCAAAATATAATCACCAAAATCATCGATTTGTGTACCTGTATATCGCGGCAACCAGCTTCTGGCAATCTCAACCTTTGTTGTCATGCACCGAAATTACGCGAACCTATGCCGCCTGATGATGGTTGGTTGGTGAGAATAGTAATTTTGTGTTCATGACGTTAATTGAGCGCGTTGCTCAACTCGAATACTTACTACGCCCCCTTCTTTCGACGTTACCGCCATCGCTTACTGTTAAAGTTTTTTCGAGGGGACGCCGCTGGTTTGTAGAACGCTTTGCTGAAGATGACAACACGTTCGTCGATGACGCGCCGCATCGCAATTCAGTTAAAGCGTGGAACCTGTTATTTAACCGACCAATTTGGAATGCAGCAGGCATGTTCAAGAGCGGTGCTGGGTATTCCGTCGTCAGCAGGCAGGGGGCTGGGGCATTTGTGGGTGGGACAACAACGTCCCGACCGCGCATTGGAAACCGATCGAACGGATATATTCTGCCTGCTGTTCCATACAGCCGATCAGCTTCTGCTTCGAACTGGCTCGGTTTGCCTAATCAGGGGCATGCTGCTGTTGCAAAGCGTTTAGCTGCAATTGAGAAAGTGCATGGATGCCCGGTCGGAATCAGCGTTGCAGCCGAGCCCGGCCTGCACGAAGATGATGCATTGCCGGAACTTGTCGAGGGTATGTTCATGTTCCACGATGCAGGCGTGGATTATATCGAACTCAACGAGAGCTGTCCCAACGTTGAACAAAAGTCTGCATCTCTTCTGGACGAACATCTTATCAACCGCCTAGAATATGTATCGCATCATTTTCTCGAAAAGCGCGAACGCCCGCTTCCGGTTGTAGTTAAGTTCTCTGTAGATACCGATGCCAGACTGTTGCCGGAACTCATACAAACACTTGCAACATTGAGTTACGATGGCATCATTCTTGGAAATACGTCGACACTCTACAAAGAAAAACGTGAACGAATAGCTCCACAAGACAGGGCGATGTACGATTTCTTTACAAATTCTTTTGGAGGGGGCTTAAGCGGCGCAGTAGTAAAACAAGATTCACTCGACTTAGCAAAACGTGCCGTTGAAATTGTTAACAATATGTACATTCGTCAGGAATTTCATGTTATACGATGCGGCGGTGTATCGTCGGCTGCCGACATCACCGTGGGCCAGCAGCATGGCATCCTGCTTAATCAATGGTATACGGGGTATTTCGAGCGGTTTGCCAAGTATGGCCATGCGGTTTATAAAAACCTTGATGCCTGAATTATCGTACGGTCTTGATGTATAAATTATCGTACCGTCTTGATACCTGATTGATTTTATTGTGTAAAATGTGAACGATCCCTGCTGTATTTCATGATCCGGGAGGTTTCGTTCGCTTCTGCATAAGAGCTGCGGAGACGCTGTCAAAGAAAGATTTTAGGAGCTGCGGAGTTCTCGACATATTCTGCAGCTCGGAGGAAAACCCTGCACTATCGTATCCGTACGATTTTAGAATCGAGTCGTTCTTCTGCTTCACAATGCCTGAGTCTGCATACAACTCACGCACTACAACAACATCGGAATAGGCTTGTACAAGCCGATGATCAGGCGACGCCGTTTCCGTACACCCCACGGCAATAAACAGTATGATGACAGTAAATCTCATGATACAAATTTCGATAATTCAAAGCTTCTAACTCTGGGTAGGTCCTCAGTTTGATATTCATCTGTATTTGAAGCCGTAATGGTTTGAAATACAACAACTTAAGCGTCTATTGTTTAACCTTCCCCGGCAGCATATCTCTCCCGGCATGTTCCCCGGCAGCATATCTCTCCCGGCATGTTCCCCGGCAGCATATCTCTCCCGGCATGTTCCCCGGCAGCATATCTCTCCCGGCATGTTCCCGGCAGCACAAAACTGATAAAGGGTTTCAAACTATTCCGTTGTATTTACGAATTCTCGGATAATCCAAATAAGCTCATTCAATATCATTGCCGTTGCGCCCCACAGCGGCACTTCGGGATGGACGTTCCACATGGGAACGTTGGCTTCGACTCCATGCAGTGTTCTCTTCTTAACAACAACTGATTCCGGATCCAAAAATGATGTAATGGGCACATCGAAAATTTCGCGCACCTCTGTTAGGCTGATAATGTATTCTTTCGGTCGCTGTATAATCCCCACAGTAGGCAACACAATTGAATTTGATGGCGGTATATATGTGGGTGATAGTGAGCCAAGGATTTGAACCGAGCCTATATCGATTCCTGTTTCTTCGTGCATTTCTCTGAGCGCTGCGTCGACTTCGTTTTCATCATCTTCAACCATTCCTCCGGGAAATGAGATTTGACCCTTATGCGACCGGATAAATTCACTTCTTACCGTTAGCAGCACATTAGGAAAGGCATGGGGCATTGCGATGAGGGGAACAAGGACTGCGCTCCTACGAGCCCCTTCCCACACTCCCCGAAGCCTTACCTCTGCATCCGGTACGTCGGGTATAAACTCGCGATGTGCTTTGACGCCTGGCAACTCACCATGCAGCTTCAGCCTGAGATAATCTTCAAGAGTCATAAGTCGAAAATCGTAAATCGCAGAATGCACACGGCAAAACGCTACTTGTATTTCTTTCTGAATTAACTTCGTTCATGGCGCTGCTCAGTGATGCACTGCACAAGTTGGAAGTCCTGGAAATAGTTGGTTCGGCCGACGTGGCCATTCATAGTGTGAACAACGATTCGCGTCTTGTTAAGCCACAGGACGTCTTCGTAGCCATTAAAGGTAGCGCATTCGATGGTCACGATCACATTCGGCAATCGGTAGAGGGCGGCGCAACGGTAATCATCGGAGAACGTTCTGATAGTGACGTCGATTTTGGAAGGGGGCGCGTTGGACGCGACGTTGCATACATACGCGTTCGGGATGCACGGCTGGCGTATGCGCATTTGCTGCTGAACACAATCAGCGGAATACGACAGGCGCTACAGGGAATTAGGTTTATCTGTGTGACTGGAACCAATGGTAAGACAACGGTGGCAACCATTCTAGAGCAGTTGTACACGTTGAGTGGAAGCCATACGGGCTTTATTGGAACAACAGGAATTCGGTATCACGATTCTTCGGGTGAATACAACATACTCGACAACTCTCACACAACGCCCGATACTAAATATTTATACGAAACCATCGTCAGCATGTTCGCGGATGGCGTCAACACCATCGTCATGGAAGCAAGTTCCCACGCACTCGAGCAGCATCGCGTTTATGGCATTCCGTTCCATGTTGCAGCGTTCACCAATCTCACTCACGATCATTTGGATTATCACGGGTCGATGGAGAACTATGCCCGGTCAAAAAAAAGTTTATTCAATTCCCTCAGCGTTACCAGCAGCGCCATCGTTAATGGCGATGATGATTGGACGCCGTTTTTAACGCGCGACTGTAAAGGGCACATAGTAAGTGTTGGGAGGGGATCGTTAAACGATGTATGCATTGTGCAGGAGAATGTATCAAGTCACGGTTGCACATTTGGCCTCACCGCCCCATCCATTATTCAGCACCAGGCATTTGCCGACCTTGACGGTAGCCAGCCCCTTTACTTCACCATTCCTCTCATCGGTCGGTTCAATATTTTCAACGCTGCGATTTGTGCTGTGGTGGCAATGCTCGATGGCATGTCTGCACAAAGCATCAGACAGTTTCTTGCCAGCGTTCAGGGACCGCGAGGGAGGATGGAGAGCATCGACCTGCCCACAGGCGCTGTGGCAGTTATAGACTATGCGCACACTCCCGACGCGCTCGACAAAGCGTTACGAACACTAAAGGAAATAATGGATCCCAACCAGCGCCTTCACGTTGTATTTGGATGCGGTGGAGACAGAGATAAATCGAAACGTCAGGACATGGGGTTTATAGCGTGCAGCATCGCCGATGAAGTCTGGCTGACGAGCGACAATCCAAGGAACGAAGATCCCTTACAGATCATTGAGCAGGTTGCAGAGGGTTGCAGGCGTAGCAACAATCGAAATGTCCATGTGTTTGCGGATCGTCGGGAAGCCATAGAACGGTCGCTCACCACCGCTGAACCGCACGACGTAATTCTGATTGCCGGAAAAGGGCACGAGGAATATCAGATCATCGGCGCCGAAGTACTTCCGTTCAGCGACAGAATAGTAGTGGAAAACATTTGCAAGACTTAACACCATGCCGGGTATCTCTTGATACCCGGCATCAGGTAATTTTCACGCCATGCCGGGTATCAAGAGATACCCGGCATCATGCTAATTCCGGTTTTTTTTACCGGTCTCCCAATACTCAGCCTCACCGCTGTTATAAAACACCGATGCGAATTACTCTCAAAGAGTTCTCTGTTTGGGGTAAATATTGGACCGCAGCGAGCACAGCACTGCACTCACGGTGGGGCTGGGCATTTGCCCTCAGGAATGTGCTATCTGAACGCTATTCTGCTTCTAACTGCTGCCTGTGCTGACGTCTGGCGGCTTTGAGGCGCGCCATCCGGCGTTCAACGCTGGGTTTGGTGAAAAAGGCGCGCTTCTTGAATTCGCGCAGGACGCCTGAACGCTCATACTTCTTCTTGAAGCGACGGAGTGCACGGTCAATCGACTCGTTGCTCTGTATTGTTACACCTATGACTGGCATGCAGAATTAGAGATAAGGTTTGTGGTTATTTCAGGTTTTCGACGAGCCGTTTTTCCTTGTGTTTCTCAAAATGAACGAGAAGTGATGAACGGCCATTTGACATCACTTCCTTTGCCCTAACAATGCCAACATCGTCCCACGTTTTGTGGTAGATCACGTCGTTCACCTGGTACTCGCTCCGCGGTGAGTATTCGCGTGAATCTTCGCGGTTCAGCTTGAATTCCTTAAGCGACTTCTCGGCAGTCTGCTGGAGTATATCAAGATTAATCAGTTGTGAATGGTGGCTAACACTGCATCGCGCCCATTGCTGCCGTCCGCTTTCACTGTCAATGGGTTCACCTATCAACTCATGTTTCGTGTCCTTCATCAGGAAGGGCGAGTAGAGGGTGATGTATTTCGCCTTTCGTTTCGGCTTCTTGGTCTCGGTGGACTTTACGGTCCCGGCCATGAAGACTCCTTTAGCTATGGTAATGAACTCGGGGACTACTAAAATACGAAAAATGAGCGAATCTTGGGTACGATACTTTACTGTCGGGCCTTGGCCAATCGCGCCTTCAACGACTGAATAACGGGCACTGGCGATGGATCTTCCTTATTCAGCAAGGCAAGGTGGTAGCTGGTCCAATCGGCCAGGTAGATAGACGTAAACATGCGCGAAAGTAGAGATTTGCCCTTACCTTCTACGATGGTTATACCTTCCACCGATCCCTTTATAATGTCCTTCAAGGCATCAAATCGGAGCTTTACTCTTGGATGGTCGTCAACGTCGCGCAGCATGATGACATGAAACTTATTCGCGAGGGTCTTTGGATGCTGCCAACCATTGATTTCGTTATGATTCATCTCGGGAAGGAAGTTGCCAAAACAAAGTTGCTTTGCGTTTTCCTGGATTTGACCTCTCCAGCGAAGATTAACAGCGTCCATGCGGCTCGAAGAAGAATACACAACAGGGATGGTAGGCTGAATGGCCTTGGCAAGCGCAAGTGCCGGATTTTTGGCTTGCTTCGATGCATAAAGATCCCGCACGGCCTCCAGCTCCCTCAGGATTTCATTCACCCCGCGGCTGTTTGCGCGAACTGCCTTTGCGTCGAAGGCGCCATATCGTCCGAGTACTGTTAGCAGTGGAAAAAACGAAAAGGCTAGTGCACAGCGCGGCTGATACCCGGGAGGAATGTTGATGACGGGTACTCCGTACGTTATGCAGCGCTTATGAAGCGTCCCGCCGGTTGTAATAGCCACCATCCGCATCGTCCGCTTTCGTGCCTCTTCAAACGCTGCCAGCGTCTCCTCAGTTTCGCCCGAATAGCTGCTCACAACAACATTGGTGTCGGAGTCGAGCCAAGACGGAGCCTCGTAACTACGATGGACAGAAATGTTTAAGTGGCTGCCACCCTCGCTAACGGCAGCATAGCTTCGCAGTAGGTCTGCTCCAATGGCAGAGCCCCCTAACCCAAACATTGCATAGCGGTTAGAAACTGACGTCTGACGGAAAATCGGCGCATTTTCACCAATCTCTATCGCTTCTTTAATTTGTTCAGGCATACGATACAGAGTTTCATGCATGTTGTCCGCATCGAATTGTTGTGCCTGTGGCTTCCCCATGGTGCTTCCGGAATTTGATAATTTGGGTAGGGGGCGAATATAAACGTGATGTTCAACTCAACAAGGAATTGATTTGCAATTCTGTGAAAAAAGTTGACAAACGGCTACTTCGACTCATTGTTTTCCTCATAAGCGGGTGATCTGAGCTCGACGGGATGCGCCGGTACCCGCTTGCCCCGGAAACGCATGTTGAGACCTTCGACTGCCATTGAAAACGCCATGGCAAAGTAAATGTATCCCTTTGGAACATGGACGTGTAAACCTTCTATCATGAGTACGAGCCCAACCATAAGAAGGAATGAGAGAGCAAGAATTTTTACTGATGGATGACGGTGAATGAACCGCGAAATGCCACCTGCTGTCCACATCATAACTCCAACAGCCGATATAACTGCAATGATCATCACCGGTAGGTTCCGTGTTAAACCCACTGCAGTGATTACTGAATCGACAGAAAACACAATGTCTAACACAATGATCTGAACAATCAGGGAAGCAGCCATTCTCGATGCCTGAGTGCTCTTCCGGCTACCCGACTCAGCACCAGTCTGGCCCGGTACCTTCTCCACCCCCTCTAGCTTGGAATACAGCTCTGTTGTTGCCTTGCCCATCAGAAATAAGCCGCCGGCAAACATGATGAAGTCTCGGCCTGTGACGAAGAATGGTATATCGTGCAGGAAAAATGGAGGTATCGTTATTATGGGCATCGTAAGCCCAACCATCCAGGAGGCGCCAGCCAGAAACGCTATTCGGAGGATCAATGCAAGTGCCAGACCGATTGTTCGGATGCGTGTTTGCTGCTCATCTGGGAGCCTCCCAACAAGAATAGAGATAAAGATGATGTTGTCGATGCCAAGAACGATTTCAAGAACCGTTAGGGTCAAAAGAGCAACGATGCCCTCCCCAGTCAAAAGGAATTCCATGAGCCGACAAAATTACAGTGGAGTTGTATGCCAAACGAAATCCATTTTCTGTGTTTTAACATGAAATATAGGTTTTTGGATTAGATTGCCCTCTCATGTATGCAGTTGAAATATCACGAGGTTAGTGTAATACAAGACGTAGTTAGCCTAAATTATTTTGACGCGATACGTACCAAAATCTCATATAGATTCAGTATGACATTAAGTACTTTTTAGAACGTAATATTACTTAAATTTAGATGCAATTGATGGTTCACACCCAAATAGGTAATTAGGTCAGGAATTGGGATAACGCAGGTGGAGGTATGTCGTTAACTCGCATAGAGCGCAAGCTCGTGCCAGCATTGTTGGAATTTGAACGTACTAGAATGATTGATACCCAGTCCTTGAGGCTAGCTGTCGCCTTTGGCCTGATCGAGCGTATTTCTCCAGTGCCATTACGGGGCTCCCTGGGTGCATATCTGGATCATGCACTTTCACACAAGGGGCGCATTCTTATCGAAAAGGCTAGCAAGGAGGAACCAGGGATTCTTCCCGACAATGCAAGTGAGGTTGATAATTTGCAGGAATGATCTTTCGGTCAATTAACCCTGCAAACGAAACCATTCTTGCAGAATATCCCGCGCTCACGGTTCGCGAAGTTGATACCTGCATTGCCTCAGCGCATAAAGCACAACATTCGTGGAAGCAAACGCCTGTTGAATCCAGATCGATGGTCGTCCAGTCCGTTGGTCAGGCACTCCTCAACAATGTAAAGAAACTCGCCTCTTTAATCACAGACGAAATGGGTAAGCCCATTGCCCAGGCGGAAGCCGAAATTATTAAGTGTGCAACTGCCTGCGATTATGCCGCCAACAATGCACAACGAGTACTGCGCGATAATTACGTTCCAACAGAGTTTGCATCCAGCACAATCAGGTTCCCGCCGATCGGTATTGTTCTCGGAATCATGCCGTGGAATTTCCCTTTCTGGCAGTTTTTCAGATTTGCCGCCCCTGCACTTGCTGCCGGTAACGCAGTCCTGCTCAAACATGCGCCTAACACGTTTGGCTGCGCTGAAGAGATTATAAACATCTGTAGGATAGGGGGCTTGCCAGAGGGGCTGGTTGGGAATCTTTTAATAGACATACCCGATGTTGAACGTGTTATTGCAGACAGACGCGTCAGTGCCGTTACCTTTACCGGGTCTGCCCGCGGCGGAAGTGCTGTAGCCTCCATTGCCGGACGGTATATAAAGAAATCGGTGATGGAGCTCGGCGGCAATGACCCGTACATTGTTCTCGACGATGCCGATCTTGACCGCGCGGCTTCGGTCTGCGCTGCATCGCGCTGCATGAATTCCGGACAGTCCTGCATAAGCGCAAAAAGGTTTATAGTTGATAGCGGTATAGCTGATGATTTTATAAATATGTTGACAAAGTACATGCATAGTAAAACTGTCGGTGATCCGATATCCGGTGTTGATGTAGGTCCGCTTGCTCGAAATGACCTGAAGAATACATTCCTAGACCAGGTCGACAGGGCCGTTGCAGAAGGCGCTGCCGCCTCGCGCAATGTGAGAACCGACGCATTGACGAAAGGCTTCTACGTCAACCCACTCGTTCTCACCGGTGTAAAGCCCGGCAGTGTTGCAGACACAGAAGAACTATTTGGACCTGCTGCGGCGGTACTGACAACCACAACCGATGAAGAGGCTATTTCTATTGCAAATGCCTCGCGTTACGGCTTGGGAGCAGCCGTGTTTACATCGAACAGCGAGCGTGCAAATAGGTTCGCAGCGGAGCTTGAATGCGGAATGGTGTTTATCAACGACTTTGTGAGGAGCGACGCCAGGCTACCCTTTGGCGGCGTTAAAGACAGCGGCTACGGAAGGGAACTTGGCGCCGAGGGGCTGCTGGAATTTGTCAATCACAAATCCGTTGTCGAAACCTAGCTACGCTGTGCAGAAAGTCGTGCAATCCGCGCATCACGCCGCTGTTTAGCCAGAGCGCGCAAATCAACAACGTGATCGGCTTCATCAACGATTTCTGCACCGAGCATGGTTTCCAGCAGATCCTCGAGCGTTAGGAGTCCTTCTACGCCGCCATGCTCGTCAACAACCATGAATAAGTGCGTCCGTTGAGCCAGGAATTGTTCAAGCGCGCGTTCAAGAGAAATGTTTTCAGGGATGAACTCAACGTCGCGTTTCAATTTGCCAAGCTCAACACTTTGCCTGCCTGCCAAGGCCGCGCGCAACACATCCTTTGTAATAACATAACCACTCACGGAATCGAGTTCCGCTCCATCGTACACAGGAAAGCGCGAAAACATCTGCAGCTCGGGCAGTTTAAGCGCATCGGCAATGGTAGTTAAGGCCGGCAGACAAAAAACCACGGTGCGGGGAGTCATAACATCGTTTACATTAATGCTCGATAACCTCATAATGTTCGTCATTATCCTATACTCGCCGGGGTCGAGAGCACCTTCCTCCCTTGCTGTTTCAACCAGCGCTTCCAATTCTTCTCGAGCTTCGTCTTCTGCCGAACGATGCTGAGTTAATCTCATCATCAGCCTATGTAAAACAAGTGCGGGAAGCGCAAGTGTGCGCACCGTTACTAAAACAACACTGGTGAAAGCAAGCAAATGATCGGAAAACCGAGTCCCGATTGTGGCTGCAACAACCTTGATTAAACCTAGCACAACGAGGAAGACAGCCAGCCTAAGGAGGAGCGTGGCCGAAGCGCCCCACGACATCGATGCAAGCATGAGAATCGACAATGAAACTGCCGCCATATCAACTAGGGAAATTGATAGCGCCGTTTCTGCTGTGTCGTCGTAGGCAGTCTTAAATCGCTCGCCAATTATGGAGCCTTCATCGGCCATTGCCGACAGTACGGACTGCCGAACACCAAAGAGCGCAGACGCAAGGAATTCGCAAACCGCACTCAGTGCGAGACCAATGAATAGGACGATGATGTCCATCAACCACCGCGAAATTCTGAATCGACAATTGTTATGCGGCTGGGATAGGTCATGGTGCCAAATGCAGTACCAACGCTTGGCTGTGCATCGAGTTTTACTCGTGCAGTACTTCCCTTGGTGCCACCTAGTGCCAGCGCGAGGTTTATGATTCCATCGTAACCGCGATCGGCAAAGAACTTGTACATGTCTACAGAAACACTAAGTGGAATGGTGGTAAGGGGCGCTGTGCCGGGAATCTCAATCGGTTTGTCGATGTTTCCGGAAATCGTTTGTTTGTCGTCGATCAGCAGCCTCCAGTCAAGTCCGCTCAACGTCAGCGGTGTATTACGAGCCCCCTGACCTCCATTATTTGGATTACGAGCGTCGACGTTCAGAGTGAACGTTGTGGGAAGGGATTTCCTTGCAAATGCAGATGATAATGCAATACCATCGGCCACGGAGAGTTTGGATGGATCTAAGATGCGTGAAACATCGACGCCTGCAATTTTCAAATTTGATAAGCCACTGATACGGAACTCCATTTTCTTAAGCGATGCGAGTGCATTTGATATATCGCTGAGCGTGGAGCAACTGCTAAGCAGCAAGAATGCCAGCGGAATTAGAATTGAACTGATTCTTCGCATTGGATTTCAGGTTTGTGAAGTAAAGCCTTCTTTTGATAACAAGTCTTCGACAGCAGATCTGTTGCCGTTCATCAATCCATTGATAATTGTGCGAAGCCGTTCGTTGGCCTTACGTTCCTGAGCCCAGCCTGTAAGCACTCTGACCTTTGTAATGATGAGCTTCTCTTCGATTGGCTTTGTAAGAAAATCATCAGCGCCAACTTCAACAGCTCTCACTTGTGTGGCAATATCGTTCAATGCAGTTACAATTGTAACCGGAACGAGTGCAGATCTCGGATCTGATTTCAATGCCTTGATTGTGTCGAATCCATCTAGTCTGGGCATCATCACATCCAGGATGATTGCATCGGGCAGACGCTTGGAGACTTTCTCAAGACATTCAATACCGTCGTAAGCTTCATCGCATTCGAAGTCGTGTGCTTCGAGATACCTGCGCATGAGTTTAGTTGTGATCTTGTTGTCGTCAACAACCAATATGTACGGCCGTTTATTCGGCATGCGGTTCAACCGTTTCTATCTGTGAAATGTCAGCGATTATGTATTGATTGCGCGAACCATCGCAGATTTTCTCTACAATGATACGAAGCGTATCGAATCCGATTCGCGACATCCACACAGCAAGCGGCAGGATTCTTTCATTAGGTGAACCTTCTGGATAAAGCGACGTCCAAATGGTTCTTGCTCTGTCAAATTTTAAAGCATGGCTTCTCTTGAATGCACTTTTGAGTTTGCTTTCTACATGTCCAATAGTAGATCGAATTGATGCTCCTGCTGCATCGACTGATTTCAGCAGAGTTGGATCAATTTGCTGTGCGGCAGTTCTGTAAGGGGCGAGGAATTGCGAAAGCGATTCATCGTCAACATTAGGAAGATCCGTCTCGCGAGTAACTGCGTCTGCGATTTCGCGCTCAACCTCGTCCCAGCTCCGAAAAAAAAACTGCGGATCAGCTCCAATTTTTACAAGATCACGCTTTGTTTTGGCATCGACGATGCAGGCCGAATGCCGACAAAGAATATTCGGCTGTCGAAGACCCAAGCCCTTGTAAACATCAACAAGCTGAGCGTGATAGCCGATTTCCGCCGGACCTAACACTACGGCTACTGAGTTGAGATGAACATCTTGTACCAGCGGACGTGCCAACACCGAAGGCGAAAACCTTCCGGGATCTGTGTCGAGTATTTTTAATAAATCGTCGGCGGTATAGGTTGTCTTGCTTGTTGCAAACCGATTCTGTCTAAGCGAAAGTTTTTGTCTTTTGTTATCTTCCTTTAGAAAAAACAAAACATCGGGTACTGCGGCTTGAGCTTTTAATCCCTGTTGTTCGAGGACTTCGGTTGTTGTTGCTATCAAGGCTTCGATGCTGCCGGGTTCTCTAATATCCTTTTCCACAAGCCAGCGATGGGAGCCGGAGGCAATCACGTCGGACCCACGAACTACCTTAATCTGCCATGCATCAAGAAAGCGTGTAATAACACGCAAAAAAGCATCGGACCACGATGTGCCTGTCTGGTATGCGTTATTCAGCATTTGCTGAACATCTTTAGCAAATTGACCGTCGAGCATCGTCAGCAGCTCGTCGATACGCTGCATCTCGCTATCAGATAAATTCCGATCGCAAACAGACAGCCGATCGTTCGAACCGTCCCAGATTGAGAACTCCTTCACTGTTCCCTGCGATGGTAGCCACACCGACGAAGCCTCGTGGGCATCGTGATCGTTGTCTTCCAGCCAGAAAACTGCATCGGTGCTTGTTCCGGATGAGCGCGATATTTCGTCGGCCGCCGCGCGTGCCGAACAAATTTTGAGTAAGGTATACAGCGGACCACCGAACAATCCCACTTGCTGTCCGGTTACTACACATGAAGGCTTATCTGTGGTACGGCTCTTGGGTGAAAGGCCGTGTGAAGTCGGGAAGAGTTGATCGCGATTATTGATAAACTTATTGAGTATAGCCGATCGATAGACCGACGTCAGTGGAATGCTGTTCATTTCATCTCATCGTCAGTCGTATCGCAATGATACTCGCGCTTCCCGGCCTTCCGTGTTTTTGTTGTGGCCGATCCTTTCTCACTAGCTTTAAGAGCTTCCTGCTCTAAGTAGCGTCGCAGCTCGGAATCCCTTATCCTTAGCTGTTCATCGGCCTCACGTGAAAACATGTGCCTTCCTTCGATGAACGTGTGTTCGACACGAGAGTGATTGCTGAGCGGGTTGCCACTCCATACAACAACATCGGCATCCTTTCCTGTTTCAACCGATCCCACAACATCGTCGACACCCATCTGCTTTGCTGAGTTCAGCGTACAGAATTTCAATGCTTCTTCTTCAGATACGCCGCCATAGGCAACGCTCTTGCCTGCTTCCTGATTCAGACGTCGTGCCATTTCGGGATCGTCGCTATTAACCGACACCACAACTCCATTTTCGTGCATAATTGCAGGGTTCTCCGGAATAGCATCGTAGACTTCGAACTTATAGGCCCACCAGTCTGAGAAAGTCGACGCCATGGCTCCATGTTTAGCCATCTCCGATGCAACTTTGTAACCTTCAAGAATATGTGTAAATGTATGGACTCGAAATCCAAATTCTTCGGCAAGGCGCATGAGCATCAGAATTTCGCTCTGCACATAGGAATGACAATGAATGTTGCGCTTGTTATTGAGAATTTCTACAAGTGCATCAAGCTGGAGGTCTCGTCGGACGGGTACGCCACCCAAACCTGCTGCCGAAAGTTCTTGTTCATATTCGCGCGCTGCCCTGAAGGCATCGCGCATAATTTCTTCGACGCCCATCCTTGTTTGCGGGTATCGAACCGAAAAAAGGTCGCCCCAATTTGACTGTTTAACGTTTTCTCCGAGGGCAAACTTGACGGTTGGCTTAGCCCCCTGCCATTTCAAACCCTCGGCATCGGCTCCCCATCGCAGCCGAACAAACTGGAGTTGTCCACCCATGGGGTTTGCAGAGCCATGAAGAAGATGTGAGGCAGTTACACCGCCGGTGATCTGACGATAAATATTGATATCATCTGGATCGATAACGTCGCCAATTCGGACCTCTGTGGTAACAGCGTGGGTTCCTTCGTTTACGCCGCGAGATATGGCTATGTGAGAGTGTTCATCAATAATCCCGGGTGTAATGTGCATTCCCGAACAATCGATTGTTTTGTTTGCCGTTAGTCCCTTGCCGACTCCTGCAATTTTCCCGTTCGCCAGGAGGACGTCGGCGCCTTGGAGAACTCCCTTATCGGAACTGGTCCAAACAGTTGCATTTTTGAGCACAACTGTTTCCTGTTCGGGCTGTTTGTCGAAACCAAACGGTCCCAACGGCAGCCATCCTGGCAAGGCTCTTCTTGCCTCTGCAGCTTCGCGCTTGTCCTGTGCATTCTTGTCATCTTCCTTTTTTGGTGCAAACGGTTTCGTCCGGTTCATTACAAACGATGCCGTCTTGCCATCGGGTAGCAGCATCTCTCCCTGCATAAGGATGCTGTCGGCCTGCACCACAACGCGCGATAACCCTGCAATGCCCAGTGTATCGAAGTTGATAGTGAAAGCAACGCGACCGGCTTTCAAAGAAACTGTGGAAGGAACAATAATAGTATCAATTTTTACTATAGCCGACGGTCTTTCAGGTTTACCCGAAATTTCGACGGTTAACTGCCTGGCGACGGCAGTCGATGATAGATTCCAGGTACCCCGTATGTCGATAGTGGTAAGGGGCTCTAACACGCGTTCGTCGCCTGCAACAACAACACTGCGAATAATTGATTCTTCGTTGAACAGCGGACCCGACATAACCACCAGGTTTGCGATTTTCTTTGGAGCAATACTTCCAACAACCGAAGAAATCCCTGACAACTCAGATGGGACGGTAGTGATAGCAGCAAGAGCCTTGATACTATCCAAACCGCGGGCAACACATAATCTAATATTTTTTAGATAGGAGCCTTTATCCTTTAGTCCATCTGTAGTGAATGCAATTCGGCAGCCGATTGAATCCAGTATTCGCGCATTGTCGGCAGCCCAATACCAATGAATGAGGTCGGTAAGAGAAACAGCGCGAGCTTCGACGGGATCGGATACGTCCGGGACTTCCGGAAACGAAAGCGGCGTGATGATATCGAGCCCTCCCCATTCGGCCTTGATTGTTGCAATCGAAGCAGACCTCCGATACTCAAGCCCACTACCCTTGAAGATTAACCGCACTCCAGCTTCTTTGGCAATGCGCGACCATCGGCCTATATCATGTTCATCCTGTGCGCTTGCGATAAATGGTGTGTTTGCCTTTACAGCGCGATTAAGCGCATCGAGCGAAATGTTTGTCTCGGGAAGTTTTGCATTAGGCGCACCTGACGTAGCATGAGCCTTACCATACCAGTCGGCATCAATGAATGACTGACGAATCAATGCAATCGAACCCATCTGTGATGATGGATAGGGCGTACTTGAACTTCCTTTGCGGAAACTCAAGCACTGTGTAATAGCATTTGCTAACACAATATTTGCTGCCGACCCTTCGCGCATTACGATTGCAGCGTTACTGCCGGAAAAAATTCCATCGTGCGAAGCAACAGATGCAGCAAGGATTCCAATTGCAGTCCATTCTTTTGCTTGTTCTGAACTAACAAACAGATTGTCTGTGGCTTTTCGTTCGGGCCGAACAGCTTCGTTCCAGTAATGTGCGCCCTGTTGTTGCGGTCTCACCGGGCTTCCATCTTCATCTTCGTCAGACCCGGAATGGCCGCCAGACTTCGCAGCCTTAGATGAAAATGCATTAACGTCTACGAACGGATCAACGAAACCTGCATAGACCCATGCCCCCTTCAAATCTCTTACATCAGCTCCTGCGGGAATCGGCGTTCCGGCGGCTACCGAAACAATGTGCTCGCCACGAACGAGGATTACAGCAGAATCTATTTTCTTCCCTGGTTCCGGGATGGCAGTGCAGTTAACGTAGGCGACAAGTCGCACAGTCTTTTTACGAAGTCCGTCGATAACAGTCGTCGAAACCTGAGCTTTAACTATTGTAACGGAGCACAACAGTAGAATAAGGATGCGCATAGTCCCGAAATTACGGACTAATTCAACTCAGTTTGACATGCTTGAGGATCGGATAAGCCGAAGGCGGGACAGCGCATCGCGCTGTTGAACAACTCCAAAGCCCTGTATCAGGCGCGATACGTCGGGTAGCGGTTTTGCAGTCTGCGTAAGTACATCTTTTATTTCGCGGGGAGTTGCTCTTCGGTCGAGCTGTTTCATTTGTGCAACAATGCTTGTTACAATTGGTGCTGCAAACGATGTACCGTCAACCATTTTATAATATTTGTTAAGTATTAATTCCGATTCAATACGTCGGGCAATAGCGTGGCGCAGCTTAGAAACCTCACGCGACGTCCAGACTGGAAACGCAATTTTTGTATAAGGCATCAGGGAGGGGGCGGCATGAACGAGCATGGCATCCGTCATGGCATCGAGTGCGCACAGAGCAGATGCTTCCTCAAACTGAGCTGTTCCCAACAAGATCGGTGCGGGTAGCCAGATAGCAGGCGCAATTAATTCCGGCTTCTGAACGCCGAGAGTGGTAATGCCGAACGTAGAATGATACATTTCGTTATCATCGTCTGCTATAGAATTCTTATCGTCGAGTCCGCCTACTGCAATACAGTTTGGAGCAGCGGCCGGCGGACGTATAGGTATCATTGGATTGTTACCTACTGCGGCAACAACAACAATTCCCATTGCAACTAGATCTTCGACGCAGCGGTTTACCGGGTGAGATTCAGTGTGATCTATTTCGTCTGCATAAACACTGATATTGACAACATCGATTCCGAATTCTTCGGAATGCCGAAGAATAGCCGTCAGGGCTCGCGATAATGTTTCAGTTGTTACCCGCCCCTTATCATTCATTGTTCGCACAAGGAATACTTTTGCATCGGGCGCCAGGGAAGTATAGGTTCCGTGCGAAAGATATCCGTTGCCGGCGGCCGTGCATGCAGTCATGGTGCCGTGCCACGACCGGGGATTAACTTCCGTTGAAGGTACCGTGTTGTAAAGCTTGTCATTAACGGCATCGTAGTATCCGGCAATCCGGTTGATAGGTTCCGTTAAATCGGGATGGGGAACGAAGTCGCTGTCAACCATTGCTATACAAGTCCCCAGGCCTGTGTGAACTATATCTGCATTCAGGCGCGTTGGGAGTGGAAGAAGTTGGTGAACTGCTAACGGTGGAAGGTTCTGATGTATCATTGAAAGGAAAACCAGGAGGAATTTTTATGATTAAAACACATGTGTTTGTGTTTGCTGTTTTGTTTGCGTGCATCAACATTTATGCACAGGTTGATTCGAAAGTTGCTGCAGACTCTCTTTCGAAATCGATATCACCCGATTCAATTGCATGGAAATATAGGGCTATCGTGGGTGCAGGAGTGAACCTGGTGGATTTAAGCAACTGGACGGGCGGTGGCCAGGACGCAATTACCCTTCGCGGTTTGCTGCTCGGCTCGCTCGATTATGCAGAGGATAGATTTTCTTGGGAGAATGATATCGACGTAGGGTATAGCATTACAAAGTTGGGTAAGCAGAGGTTTAGAAAAGCTGACGATAGAATTATTGGTGGTACTAAGGTTTCGCTCAAGCAAACGGATTGGCTGCGCTACACCGGCTTCGTTGAGTTTCGGACGCAGTTCTATGTCGGTTACAACTACAATCAGCCCGACAGCACTTCGCCATCGGGTTTTGCGCGGGTTTCCGACATCATGGCGCCAGCCTTTCTCACGGCATCACTTGGCGCCGAATGGACGCCTGCACCACAATTCAGGGTGCTTGCCGCTCCGATTGCATCTCGGTCTGTATTCGTGATCGACCAGGCGCTGTCGGCCGCCGGAGCTTTTGGTGTAGAGAAAGGCAGAAACATTCGCACCGACATTGGCGCCATGATAAATGCGACTATCGACTGGGAAGTTGTGTACAACGTCCGATGGAACAGCCGTTTCATCGCGTTTTACAGATATGCTATGCCAGACCTATGGGTTGTTACCTGGGATAACGCAATCATCATGAAAGTTAACAAATTTCTCAGCGTGAGTTTCCTTACAAGTCTGTTTTACGACGATATCATTCCGGTGCTGCGCGACGACGGCACTACCGGGCCTGCAACACAGATCAAGAATCAGCTCTCGATTGATATTGCCTACCAGCTTACAAACTTTTAGAGCATTTTCTTAAAGTCTTCTTCGGAAAGGATGGTCACGCCAAGTTCCTGTGCCTTTTGAAGCTTGCTGCCGGCGTTTGCGCCAGCAACAACGTATGTGGTTTTCTTACTTACGGAACCTGCCGGCTTTCCTCCTCTCGATTCTATGAGGTCTTCGGCATCCCGACGCGTCATGGTCTCCAGTTCACCCGTCAGCACAAACGTCATCCCTTCGAATTCATTAGATGTTTTGCTCTCAAACTCTGCTGCCAGATTTAACCCAGCCTTGCGTAGCCGATTGATGATTTCGCGTTCTGATGGATTTGAGAAAAATTCAATGACGCTTTCGGCAATTCTATCACCGATTTCACCAACGTTAGTGAGTTGTTCTGCCGAGGCTTTAGACAAGGCATCGATGTTCTTAAACGCTTTGGCAAGGATTTTAGCAACACCTTCTCCTACAAATCGAATGCCAAGAGCAAACAATACCCTTGCGAATGGCTGCTCCTTGCTTCTATTAATTCCAGAAACAAGTTTATCATAACTTTTAGGAGCCCAACGGTCGAGACTGATGATTGCGTCGCGTTTTCCCGGAAGATCATATACGTCGGCTACATTTCCGATAAGTCCGGCATCAACAAACTGATCAATAGCTTTTTCACCCAAACCATCGATGTCCATTGCATCTCTCGAAGCAAAATGCTGTAAGCGTCGGCGAATCTGCCAGGGGCAGTTTCCATGTTCACAATACCAGTTTGCTTCACCAACAGGACGGTGAAGAGGTGAATGATAATGGCATGGGCAGGTTGTGGGCATGTGCCATTCGACAGCACCCTTCTTCCGTTCTTCAAGAATCACCCGATTGACCTTCGGGATAACCTCGCCACCTTTCTCAATCTCTACTGTATCGCCAATTCGAAGGTCGAGCTCGTGTACGAAATCCTCATTGTGAAGCGTGGCTCTGGATATCGTTGACCCGGCAAGTAAAACCGGATCAAGTTCAGCAACTGGCGTAACTACTCCGGTGCGGCCTACCTGCAAGGTAATGTTGAGCAATTGCGTCAAGGCCTTCTTGGCTTCGTATTTAAAGGCTATCGCCCATCGCGGAGACCGTGCCACCGATCCCAGTTCGCGCTGCTGCCGGATATTGTTCACTTTAATTACAACACCATCAATTTGGAATCCCAGAGTATCGCGTTTTTCATCCCACTCGTTGATGTATGCCAACACTGCATCAATATCGGCGCACAGTTGCATCTCGTTGCAAACGGGGAATCCAAGACTTTTCAAATGCTCAATACTATTATAATGATTGCCAGATGAACCCGGGCCGTCTGTTTCTCGGAGATCTGTCCAATAAGCTACAAACCGAAGCGACCGTTTTGCCACTTCACGCGCATCTTTTTGTTTCAGAGTTCCGGCAGTTGTATTTCTTGGATTGGCGTATGGTTTCTCGCCGCTCTCCAATGCAATTCTGTTAAGCTCTATGAAATCAGAATTGAGCATGTATACTTCGCCCCTTACCTGCAATGGCGCTTTGTGCGCTATGGACAGGGGAACAGAGCGGATGGTTCGCACGTTATGCGTGATGTCGTCGCCGCGCTCTCCATCGCCCCTTGTAGCAGCCCTCACCAGCAATCCATTCTCGTACAAAAGCGACAATGCAACGCCATCGTATTTCAGCTCGCAGACGTATTGCGCCGGTGCTCCTTCTAGACCCTTCTGCACTCTTCTGCCGAAGTCTTCCACTTCCTGGCGCGAGTACGTGTTTGCCAGCGACAGCATCGGCGGGGTGTGCGCTACCGTAACAAACGAAGAAATAGGCTCACCCGAAACGCGCTGTGTTGGCGAATCCGATGTAATCAGTTCAGGGTGCTGTTGCTCAAGGTCCTCCAATTCGCGCAATAACGCGTCGAATTCTCTATCGGAGATTACAGGTCTCGCCTCAACGTAGTACAGATAATCGTGTTTGCGAATATCTTCACGCAGTTTTTGGATGCGGGATTCTACAGTCATACACCTATAATCCTTTACTCCACTGGTTCATTTTCATTATGCGAAGATCGGAATCGGCACGAAACAATGGATGATTCAATTTATAACTATATCAGCCTACAGACTTATCGCATCGATAAAACTCTGTCCGGCCAGCGTTCGAGACCACCATGCCGGGTATCAAGAGATACCCGGCATCATGATTGGTGTGCAATTCCATGCCACATTTTCAAGTATTACTTCGTCACATTAGGCATGCCAGCCTGCACTGCGTACAAAGATCCGAATCCGCTCTGCTTCCACGCCTCCGCTACGCCAAACATTTTTTCTGCTTTGTCATCGTACCACTTTCGTATGTTGTGGCGCGAAGGTATTCCATCATTTTATTGAATAACAGATGTACTTGCCAAGGCGGAGACGTTAGAAATCGGCCGGAGCATAAATTCTTCCATCAATTTCTTGCTGTTTCTATATTCTTGCTGGGTGCGATAGTTGTGCTTCACTCACTTTGGCTGGCGATTGAAGATTACAAAACGTTGGGATCGTTAAATATGATATATTCATTTCTCTTAGAGCCCACATTGAGTTTATTGTATACACCCTACCTCTACATTCTGGTGATTGTTGTAGCTTTTGACAAAACAATAGTTAACCTCAATAGCGTATTCTCAACAAACAGATCTCCGAAGTTGGTTACTTACGCCAAATACCAGATCTTTCTACGACTCGGTTGGCGGCCACGACGAATGTGGGATTTTCAGGACAAGTATTCACGGGATTTGAGGCGAGTTAATTCGAAACGTGCAGTCGATGAATTAATTGATCGATTTGAGCTACAACTCACTAAATCTTTCTAATTACCGATTCTACTAGCCCAGCCTATAATGTCATTTCTGCAATCTTATAGATGAGGTAAAGATAGGGGCCTTTTATGTCAACATATTCGTTTAATCGCGTATCAGATGAGTGTACGATGTAGAAGAATTTATTGATTTCTCTCATAGCTGCAAATTTCACTTGAAACAAGAGAAACACTTTCACATTTGAATCAGATTTGACTTGAATACTTGTTTATTCACCAGTCACAGGGGAAGACAATTCACTGTTCAAACTCATATATTATATATCCTTCCTTCCAATTCCCTCCATTATTCAACAAAATGATGAATAAGTTTCGCATCACAACACACAATGGTGGCAAGATGACAAATCAGAAATACATCTTTAGTGTGGTAGTTTAGTGCCTCTTATGGACCTTAGAGCATTAGAGTCGGTTATTACTGGTGAGCGTAACGCCATAGCAAACATGGCTAACACTGCGGCATTTCTGTTTCACGAAATGCATGAAGTGAATTGGATTGGATTTTACCTGTTCGATGGAAAGGAACTTGTGATTGGTCCGTTTCAGGGGAATGTTGCCTGTGTTAGAATAGCACTTGGACGCGGAGTATGCGGCAAGGCTGCAAACGAGCGGACAACGATAATTGTGCCCGACGTACATGCTTTCGAAGATCATATCGTGTGCGATGCTGCATCGCAATCAGAAATTGTTGTTCCTATTCTACTTTCATCATCTGAGGCTCACGATGAATCGGATACCCGACATCATAGGCTGCTTGGAGTACTCGATGCAGACAGTCCAATCATTAACAGATTCAATAACGATGATGCCGTTATGCTGGAGCGTGTAGTGAGTCTGCTCGTTTCAGGCAGCGATTGGAAGTCACGATAACAAATGCGTCGGACACAATTTGTGCATGAAGCATGTCTGCCTCCTTTCATTAGTCATTGCAATATTTCTGCCGGCCAGCCTCAGCTCACAACTGCTTATCAGCGAAGTATTGCCGATACCAAATGGAGAGCCTGAATGGATAGAGCTGATAAACACCTCGAATAAAAAGGTCCGTTTGGATGGTTGGAGTATCTGCGATTCAAGGTCGTGTGTGCAGTTTCCCGAATCAATCATGCAGGCAAGATCAACGATGATCATAACGCGGGATGCGGATGGATTATCGGAGATCCGGAAAATTCCATCGAATGTTCAGATTCTTGAATTTTCGATTCCCTCGCTTAACAATACAACGGATCGGGTAGAGATACGAAACGACGATTCCGCTGTGGTTGATTCAATGTCGTACAACATGAAAAATTTTGTTAAGGGGCGCTCCATAGAGCGGCAGGGAGTGTGCGGCAGCGTGGAACCGAGTGGACAGATGGGCGATGTTGACGACGCTGCAGACGAGTGCATTGTGTGGAGCAATAGCTTTGCCGTGTCGGTAGCAACCGACAGTGCTACATGCGGTACGTTTAATTCAGTTATTAAAATTCCTTACGATTTGAGAATCGGCGGTATCGGAACCAACGATGCAAGCGTTACCGTAGAAATTGTAAACCACGGATTGAATTCAATGAATGGAGTGAACGTCGATCTAACATCGTTCATCAGTTCCTACGATTCGGTAGAAAGAAAATCTGTTCGGCAGAAACTGACGTCAGTTGCAACACAGACAACACGTCTGGATCCCGGACAGACGTATTCATGGGAGGTTGCACTGGCAGAAATCGGAGGTTATACCAATGTGGAGACTGCAGAACTCGAAGCATACATACGCGTTAACGATGGACGCAATGCAAACGACAAGCTCGTTATGACGGTTGTATTCCCGCCATCGCCTGGTACGATATCGATTACGGAAATCATGTACGATCCGTGGCCCGACATGAAGGATTACATTGAAGTGTTTAACGGAACGCCCGACAGCATTGACCTCACGGGTTGGACGGTTGAAGACGCTTCGGGCGACGTTGGAATAGTATCAACATTTACAATGCTGAAGCCCCAAACTTATGCCGCGCTATCTGCCAGCGATGGAGTACGCAGATTGATGATTGGCACAACGCCTTCAATCATAAAGCCCGATGTTAATTGGAATGTTACAGGAGATATTGTTACGCTCCGCACTCCACAGGGATTCCTTGTAGACCGATGCGAATACAGCAGCAACTGGCATCAGCCCATGCTCGAAAATTCTAAGGGCGTGAGTCTCGAAAAGTACAGCCCTAAAATGATTGGTCAGAGTGCAGGTTCGTGGACGTCGAGCAGTGATCTGCGTGGGGGCACTCCGGGGCGGGCGAATAGTGTTGACGTAGCGCTGTTGAATCGGCACGTCAGTCTTACTGCGAACCCAAGCCCCTTTTCATCAGATAGAACTCATAGAACAAATCCAACCATTATTGAATTCAAGCAGTCGTTCCAACATGCAATTGCATCAATGAATGTTTACACGCCCTCCGGAACACATGTTCGGAATCTTTTGAATTCAGTGTTTAGCGGCAGCGAGGGGGCGGTAGCATGGGATGGAGCGGACGACTCCGGGGCACGTGTAATGCCTGGCCAGTACGTTGTTGTCTTTACTGCTGTCGACGCAGCAAGCTCGCATGTAAACAACGAAACGTGCGTCGTAGTTGTGGGTGAGTGAGGAGGGAAACGCTAAATTACATTTCTATGTCGACGTCAGAATTAAAACCAAAGCGAGTCAGAAGAACAAATAAGAAGGACAGGCTCGCAGATGTGTCGCCAACAACCGTTGATCTCAACGACGAATCGTTGTACATCAATCGGGAGTTATCGTGGCTTGAATTTAACAATCGAGTTCTCGAAGAAGCCGAAGATCACAGTCATCCACTGCTTGAGCGGCTGAAATTCCTGAGCATCTTTGGGACAAATCTCGACGAGTTTTTTATGATTCGCGTTGCAGGATTAATGGAGCAGCGCGATTCCGGCGTCACGGAGCTTTCACCCGATGGAATGACTCCACAGGAGCAACTGCGGGAAATCCGCACGCGACTGATCCCGCTCTACAAAAGGCAGGCAAAGGTTTACCACAACGAAGTATTGCCTGAACTGAGCAGGGAGGGCATACACATTCACGACTTCGACACACTTCTTCCGGAAGAACAGGAAGAGCTGCGAATCGATTTCGTAGATAACATCATGCCGGTTCTAACGCCGCTTGCTTTGGACATGGGGCACCCATTTCCACGTCTGCTCAACCGCTCTCTTACCATTGCCTTTGTTTTGTTCGACGACATTGACGGTGAAGAAGAAATGAGAATAGCCGTACTGCAGTTGCCAACAGCGCTGCCGCGGCTGGTGCGAGTACCACGCTCTGAAGGGATTAATTACATACCGCTCGAGCAAGTGATAAGAGCTCATGCCGGGATTTTATTCCCGGGGCTCAGGCTGCGAGAGAGTCACGTGTTTCGCGTTACGCGCGATGCAGATGTGGAGATCGCAGAAGATGAAGCAAACGATCTCATAACTGCAGTAGCCGAAGGAATACGTCAGCGTCGGTGGGGTACCGATGCAGTTCGTCTTGAAATCGGCGCCGATATGCCGCGCATGCTTCAGAATGTTTTGCTTCGATCTTTGGATCTCTCGCAGAACGAACTATATCACGTTGATGTGCCGTTAAATCTTCAGGACTTTCTCGAACTGATGAAACTCGAAAAGCGGCGTCTTAAGGATGTACCATTTACCAGCAGAGTATTACCCGAATTCGCCAACGATGCAGGGAACATCTTCGACACTCTGAAGGGGGCGGACCTGATGGTACATCATCCGTTCGATTCGTTTACGAATTCTGTAGTGAAGTTCATTACTGCCGCAGCCGACGATCCGCAGGTTCTCGCAATTAAAATCACGTTGTACAGGGCTGGCGGAAAAAGTCCCGTCATCGAAGCATTAAAACGCGCCGCGAGTAATGGAAAAACTGTTACTGCATTTCTTGAACTAAGGGCGCGGTTCGACGAAGAAAACAATATTGCATGGGCACGAGCGCTGGAAAACACGGGCGTGCACGTTGTGTACGGAGTTTATGGCCTTAAAGTGCATTGCAAGATTTGTCTGGTTGTTCGCAGAGAAGGACAAAATGTTCTTACCTATGCACACATCGGTACAGGGAACTATAATCTCTCTACAAGCCGAGTTTACACCGACATCGGAATCTTTACCGGACGGCAGGAGTTTGAACGCGATTTTGTGCATCTGTTCAACCTTCTTACAGGTTATTCGAAACATGTTCTGTGGGAACACATTGGCGTAGCTCCTGTGAATTTGCGCGAAAAGTTTATTGCACTCATTCAGCGCGAGACTGAAGCAGCAAGAAGCGGAGGCAGAGGAGAGATAGTGGCAAAACTTAATGCTGTGGTCGACCCAACTATCATCCGCGAATTATACACAGCATCTATGGCCGGGGTAAAAATTGATCTCAACATCCGCGGGATATGTTGTCTGCGGCCCGGAGTGCCAGGTATCAGCGAAACTATCAGTGTAAGGAGCATCCTTGACAGATTCCTGGAGCATTCGCGCATTTACTGGTTTCTGAATGGTGGTTCGCCCGAAGTATTTATCTCGAGTGCAGATTGGATGTCGAGAAATCTCGACAGGCGCGTTGAACTGCTCTTTCCTGTTCGAGAACAGCGTTTGATAAAGCGTCTGAAAGAAATTCTGGATGTGTATATGCAAAGTGGGTCTCGTGTTCGGATTCTGCAGTCCGATGGTTCCTACATTCGTCCCCAAGGCCATGAGAGCGAAGAAGCTTTCCGCGTGCAGATGGCTTTACTACAGGGAACAAAACGTTGAAGGTTTCTGCGTTGATAGCCCGACGTTACCTGCGTCCCCGTAAAATTTCGATGATAACGGTTGTCGGAATTGCCAGTGTAGTAGGAATTGTAATTGGTACTGCCGCATTAATCATCGTCATGAGTTTATTTAATGGCCTTCGCACCGTTGCAACAGACTTGATGATTGGCTTTGGTCCGCATTTACAGATTCTTGCAGCGGAGGGCAGTCGGCTTCCCGATCCAATTTCAGTTACTAAACTAATTGATGTTATTGCACAGTCTCAGGCAGAGCCCGTGCACATCATTGGCCGAACTTCAACCATTCGATCGCGGATGATTATTCAATCGGAGGGCAAGACGGGAATTGCCGAAGTTGTTGGCATTCAGCGTTCTGGTTCCCCGTTGTATGCCGGACCGCGCAGGGCAACGATTATTGGATCGTTTAATCCGTACCCGGTTGATGGCATTTCATCGGTTGTTGTTGCAGCCGGAATAGCAGAACGCCTGCAGTTGTTTATTGGAGACACAGTAACGCTGATTACACCACAATTAATTGAACATTCTATTCTCACCATGTCGGTCCCCAATGGAAGGCGCGCCGTGGTGAGAGGGATTTTTCAAAGCAACACGGCAAGGTCTGTCGACAATACATTTGTCTATACAGATTATCGCACGATGGCATCGGCTACGCACGACTCCGCCGCATCAACGGTTGATATCTATGTTAACGATCCGAGGCATGCTACAGACTTGCAGGCGCAGCTTTCTTTGGCACTGAATGCAGGTCTGCCGGATTCTGGCAAGGTCCAATATGCTGTACACTCATGGCAGGATTTGAATAGGGGGCTTGTAGACACCATGAAATTGGAAAGGCTTGGTACATTCATTGTCCTTGCTCTAATTGTGCTCGTAGCTTCGTTTAATGTTTTGGTATCGCTAACTCTGGGAGTAGTTGAAAAGAGAAGAGACATTGCAGTATTACTCACCATGGGTTTACTTTCTGCAGATATCAGAAGGATTTACATAATTCAAGGGCTAACGATCGGCTCTGTGAGTGTAATTCTGGGAGTGATTTTTGGTGTTATAATTTGTTGGGGCCAGCAAACATTCCACTGGATAGCATTCGATGTTAACAAAGGTTATATTGTCCCGGCGCTGCCGGTCGAAATGCATGTTACCGACATCGTAATTACTGCAGTTGTCGGTCTAATCCTTGCCGGCACGGCTGCGTTATATCCTGCAAGCCGTGCATCGGGCATAAACATATCGGATGCAATTAGAGTGGAGTAGGGAGTTTCGAGAGCATCTTAACAGTAATCTCGTCGCAAACAGCATATCCATTGCTGGTTAGCCGAAGTACTCCATTTGAATCGACAATCATTCCTTCCGAAATCCAATAGGAAAGATCAGGCTGGAGGATTTCGCGGATATCAAGGTTAAAATCACGAGAGATTTTGTTGGCGGGAATACCGTCGGCTCGTAACGTCAAAAACAACAGCTCAGTCAGCCTCTCATCCCGACCCAGTGCCTCTTCGTTCGCCTGAGGTAATTGCCCGTCGCGGATTTTCTGCGTCCATGTTGCCAAACTCCGATGATTCCAATAGCGTGTCCGATTAACAAGTCCATGAGCGCTGGGTCCTACTGCCAGGTAATCGTTTCCGTGCCAATAGACAAGGTTGTGCTTACACTGCTTATCTGCTTTTGCGAAGTTGCTAACCTCGTACTGGCAGTACCCTGCACGCTGCAGACGGTCGATTATATAGGCATACATCCCTGCATCGACTTCCTCATTTTGTTTACTTACTTCACCCTTCATAAGCTGCTTATAGAGCGGTGTTCCAGGCTCATAGATCAGCGAGTAGGCACTAATGTGGTCAGGCTCGAGCGCCAGCGCACGGTCAATGGAGTACTGAAGTGTATCAACCGTCTGATTTGGTAATGCGAACATCAAATCAACATTCACGTTCGTAAAACCTGCGCTGCGTGCAAGGTTCATTGCTTGGGATGCTTCGTCGGCGGTATGAATACGCGTAAGGAACCTAAGCTCGCTTTCGACAAATGACTGAACGCCAAACGAAAGTCGGTTAACGCCAAGGGAACGGTAGGCAATGAGTTTATCGAGGGAAACCGTTCCCGGATTGCATTCCAGCGTTACTTCGTATGCATTGTCGAAGTTGGGGATCTCACCTATAATTCTTTCGAGCTGCCTGGGAGAGAGTAACGATGGTGTGCCCCCTCCAAAAAAGATTGTATCTGGCTTTGTGCTACTCGTTCGCAAGCGAATTTCATCAATCAACGTATTTACAAATGCTTCGACTAAATCCAGGGATTCAATGGAATAGAAGTCGCAGTAACTGCACTTTTTCTCACAAAATGGAATATGAACGTAATAACCCGTCAAGATGTTTCCATTTGCATTAGTTAACCATTTTTAAAAAACGATTCCACCTGATGTGAGGTTGGGTATCGCTGTCTGTGCTGCCATAAGACCAATAGACGAACATTGGAATGCCTACAATTTGATCGAGCGGTAGGCAGCCCCAAAACCGCGAGTCCCAGGAATTATCTCGGTTGTCGCCCAGAACAAAAACTGTTTCCTTACGGACGATTATTGTGCGGCGCCCCTTAGGGAGTACCGTAGTAGTGGCTCCCAATGGCGGATCAGGGAATCTCTTGCCATTGATTCTAACGGAGTGTGTGTTGAGAACAACGGTATCGCCGGGCAAACCAATCACACGTTTAATTAACAGTTCATCGGAGGCACCAGAACGCAGTGAATCGGGCAGGCGAAACACGATGACGTCGCCCCTTTCAAGATCATTGAGAGAAAGCGCAAGTTTACTCACCACAATGTGGTCGCCGGCAAGTAGTGTCCATTCCATTGAATGAGAGGGAATAACAAATGCGCCGATGACAAACAGCCTCAGCAAGATTGCAATGATTACGGCAAATGTTGCCGTAAGCAACAAGTCTCTTAATGAATGAACGTTCCGATTCTCGACCAACGAACTGCCTTAATGCGCTCAAACAAAGTGAGCGGTTTTGGTTCATAAGAGCCATCCGATAAACGAACATATTCCCGGTTTGAGGTAACAGGCATCGACCAATACACCATGATGGGAGTACCAACAACATCTTCTTCCGGAATAAACCCCCAGAACCGCGAATCGAGTGAGTTATCACGATTGTCGCCCATGCCAAACACATAATCTCTGGCAACGGTGTATGATGAAACAGGTTTGCCGTCGATGAGCAATCTATCTTCGTTTACCGAATGCCCTTCACGGCGGATGAATGTTGCCCACTCGTGAATATTGTCGCGCGACAGTAAAATGTTATCACCTTCGCCTGGAATACGAAGCGGACCGTAGTTGTCCCGCGTCCAGCCCTTGCCGGGTGGGAACGTGCGGTATCGTTCCGATTCATACTGCGCTGCACGTTCCTCGGGGGTAAGCTGGTAAAACTGACCAGTTTTAGGCAATGGAAATTCCTTGTTGTTAACAAACACGCGTCCACCCTTTATCTCCAATACATCACCGGCTACAGCAACACATCGTTTTAGGTAGTATTCAAAATTGTCGGGCTCTGCCTGGTCTCGATTACCAGGAAAGATGAATACAATTACATCGCCTTGTTCGGGTTTGATGATAGGGGGCAATTTGTAAAAGGGGAGAGCAAGGTTGATAAAGGGAATGATCTGCGGCGTGGATGGACCATAAATAGCTTTATTAACGAACAAGAACTCACCTGCTAGCACCGTAGACTCCATAGAGCCAGTTGGAACAACGAACGAAGCCAGAGCCAGGCCGTTGATTATTGTAACGACTGTAAGCGCCCACACGATTGTTTTAATCCACGACCAAACGTGTTCGATGAACGTCTCGGGTTTTCTTTGGTTAGCTTTTCGTTCACGTCGGGCTGCCATCCGTGTTGCCAAAGCTCTCGGCATCAGTTGTTGTAAAAAACTCATTTGTTTATTTATCAAGTGATAAAACTGCAAGAAATGCTTCCTGAGGAATTTCGACCTTGCCGACTTGTTTCATGCGTTTCTTGCCTTCTTTCTGCTTCTCAAGCAATTTTCGTTTGCGGGAAATATCTCCACCATAACACTTCGCAATAACATTCTTTCGCATGGCAGCTATAGATTCTCGTGCAATAATCTTTGCGCCGATTGCAGCCTGTATTGCAACTTCGAACATTTGACGCGGAATCAATTCTTTCAGTTTTGAACACAACTTTTTACCCCAGTCGTGCGCTTTTTGTCTGTGCACAATACTCGACAATGCATCTACGGGCTCACCATTTAGGAGAATGTCCATACGAACCAAATCACCGGCTTTGTAATCTGCATACTCGTAATCGAGCGATGCATAGCCCCTTGTATTACTCTTGAGTTTATCGTAGAAATCGAATACAACTTCTGCGAGGGGGAGTTCAAACGTCAAGTCAACACGGTCGGCGCTTAGATACGACTGTCCGAGCATGGTGCCGCGCCTGTCCATGCAAAGCTTTATAATCGTTCCGATAAATTCAGTTGGCGTAATTATCTGCGCGCGGATAAACGGTTCCTGAATTTCATTGATTAATGTTGGATTGGGAAGCTGCGATGGATTGTCGACCCACACTTCTTCATTTTTGTTAGAAACTACGCGATAGCGGACATTTGGTACTGTGGTAACGATTGTTTGATTGAACTCTCGCTCGAGCCTTTCCTGAACGATTTCCATGTGCAGCAATCCAAGGAATCCGCAACGGAAACCGAAGCCCAGCGCCGACGATGTTTCCGGCTCATAGGAGATTGCCGCATCGTTGAGTGTAAGCTTCCCTAATGCTTCGCGCAGATTCTCGAAGTCGTCTGACTCGGCAGGATAGATTCCCGAGAACACCATTGGCTTCACTTCTCGAAAACCTTCAATGGGCTTTTCGCACGGTTTGTTTGCCAGCGTGACGGTATCGCCCACCTTCGTGTCCTGCAAGCGCCGGATAGCTGCTGTAAAGTAACCCACGTTGCCAGCTTCCAATACGCCAGTGCGCTGACGTTGCATGAAGAGAACTCCAACTTCATCCAATTCGTATGTCTGCCCCAGATTCATAAACCGGATTTTGTCTTTTTCGCGCATCGTTCCGTCGAACACGCGCACGTTCACAATCACGCCGCGGTACGGATCGAAAACCGAATCGTAGATAAGCGCTCGCAATGGTGCATCGGGATTTCCTGAAGGGGGCGGTATGCGCTTTACAACTGCTTCGAGGATTTCATCAATTCCTATCCCTGCTTTTGCAGAAGCAAGAATAATCTCGTCTTCCTTGCAGCCTATCAGATCCACAACCTGCTGCTTTACATTGTCGATTGTTGTTGCCGCGCTTGGCAAGTCAATTTTGTTAATAACGGGAATAACTTCAAGGCCTTGGTCCAGCGCCATAAACAAATTAGATATTGTCTGCGCTTCTACTCCCTGCGTTGCATCCACCACTAACAAAGCCCCCTCACATGCATGAAGCGATCTGGAAACTTCGTAAGAAAAGTCGACGTGTCCCGGAGTATCAATGAGGTTAAGCTTATAGGACTTTCCATCGACGCCAGTGTAATCCATTTGAATGGCGTGCAGCTTAATGGTAATTCCCCGTTCCTGTTCAAGCGGATTATCGTCGAGGATCTGATTGTAAATCATCTCCCGTGCAGAAACCCGTCCTGTCCTTTCCAACAACCTGTCGGCGAGCGTGCTTTTACCGTGGTCGATGTGTGCTATGATGCAGAAGTTGCGGTAGTTAGTCATTATAGAATTACAAAAATAGCTTGTTAGGTGGTCTGTTTTGTTGTTGAGTATTTGCTTCGTAACCTGCCGGTCATTATAGGGAGACATTTGTGTACGAGGCATCGATTAAAGCTTAGCCACAGCTAGCTGAAATTGTCCCGACCTTTTCTCCACCAGCTCCCAACAGGATGTGGTCTTGCCACATCACCTACATGGGTACAGTCGGGAGGTGTCTACCTGCCATTGTCATGAATCAATTTTTGCGCCGAATCATTCTTTGGCGCGTCGACGAAGTGAATGATCAACCTCCTATGATCATGGCATCCTGGAAGGCATCAAGGACATCTTCGTTTCGACACCCAGCATTATATAGAATATTACAATCAACGTCGATTTATTTCGACGATCGGAAACTCTATATCGGTTGAATTAGAAGGTGTGTACATTCGCAAATAACGTTTTGCGATGTTGAGTGTCGAATTTGCTGGACCAGCCCAAGTATAAATAAGACAGGCTCCAAGTGTAACCGACCTGGAGCCTGACAGGGCAAGTGTTCTACGTGTGAACTTCTGATTTACTACCTGGAATCAACCGCCTTTTTTCTAAAAATGAAATACATGGCAACGCCACCAGCCAAATAAACACTGGCCTTGGCAGACCACGTTTCAAATGACGTATTAAACCTAAACAAACCTCCTGAGATTAAGTTTATCAATTCGTTGGTTAGAAAAAGATAAAAAGCCCAAGCTAATATTGTACGGAACGCTTTCACTTCTTTCCCCAAATTTTCCCAAACCAGCCGCCTGTACTAGCATAAATTGCCCCATCTACGCCCTTTCCCATCCTCTTGCCTTGATTGTTAATATTAAGTGTTCCACTAGAACTCCACTCATCAATCACCGCAACAGTCCATCCAATAAGGTAACCAGCAGCATCGGCCTGTACCACTTGATATATAGCCTGCGGTCCCAAATTCTGTTTGCTTGGGTTGCTGTCAAGCCATTCTTTCCAAAGGTTCGTACTCGACTGCATCACGTAGAGTGCACCTCCAGACACTTCGCCAGTGTTGTCAGGCCAGGTCAGAGAATTGTAGTATGTGATGAGTGAAGACGCTTTAGCTGAGAAGTCTTGCGCAATTTGCGCGTATGTTTTTCCTGAAGCTGAGTATGCATTGAAAAATGCGCCAATCGAATCCAGAATTGCTGCATCCTGAGAGGAAACTGCCGAGCTCCAAACAGAGTAAGTTGAGGCCTTGGCGCGTGAATCGGAGAAGACATAACCAATATTGTTTGTCCGCTCTGTGATTGATATGTACGCGGCAAAAGTGTCAGACTCCCCTGTAATATGATAGGATGTGTCGGCTCCATAAACTAGACTAATACCGCGATTCCCATGTTTTTGATACGTGGTCCACCTGTCTGTCGGTGTTTGTGGAATATTGTTAGTATCAACAGAAGCTAAAATAGTGTCGCATCCCGTATTATGCCATGCCCCAGTCTCGCTCAGCGAAGGATATGCCGACATGATCTCCCCTTTATACCCCCCCCCGCTTACCAGACTCTCCTGACAATACTGGTGACGACGTTTGTGTGTCCGTACACCCACTCAACATAAGCGAAATGCAGAGTACACTTCCGAGGCTAAAAAGAACGTTTTGCATAAGTCAAACTCCTAATAATATTGAAAATGGTTTAGCATCTACACCTCCAAACCCCACGGGTTTTTACGGAAATAAATGCAAGTCAATATAAAAAACTCCAGTAAAAAAATAATTTTCACGTGTATATGGGCAATGAAATTCCATCAGGTGAAGAGAAAGTAAACCAAGCGTTGAGAATGCAAAATCGCTTGTAGATTCAATAGCGTATTGCCACAAGATTATGGTGCATATTGCCTCCCGTTCCGGACCATGCTGACCCCTTTGTTCTCAGGTTAATGCGACAATCGGGCAGATGTTGTGCCCTGCTTCTGATCAAGTAGGACTTCGAAGAGTAAATAGTAAGCAATAGATTGATGCGGAATTGCAACCAATGGAATAGTGATGTCAGCAGAAAAACGTCGGAAGAATTTCACACCAGAGGAGAAGGTGAAAATTCTTCGAGAGCGCTTAGAACTAAAGATTCCGGTTTCCCCGAAGAAGTGCGCCGTGACGTTGTAGCAACGCTGGAGTCTTTGCGTGTGCGCACGAAGATCCCGATGCAACACCTATTAACATGGGCCAAGATTCACAAGAGTCGGTTCGACCGGTGGCGTCATGACCAGCGGTGCACGGCGCACAAGCCTGCGCCACGCATACAGGCAAGTGCGATCCTCCCTGAAGAACGCGATGCCATTATTGAGTACCGCAGGTCACTCCATGGTGAAGGGGTATCCGCCCCAGCAAATACATCTGTTATTCGTATCCACCCCAGCATGTGCATCATTTATTCAACGAAATGATGAATTTACTTCGTGCAACAGCATACGAAAGTGGTGCGATGGCAATGCAGGCAAAAATGTATTGTGTGGTGGAGGCGTGGAAGCAAAGCGGATTAGGGTGAAAGAATTTGCGGTGCAGTTTGTCTTATTAAATTTGACACGCCAACACTCGAAAATGCGGTATTGAAAGCCACCACAATCATGATACCGGGTATCAAGAGATACCCGGCATGGTTTTGGGGAACGGTTAATTTTTTCTTTCCAACAACCTGTCGGCGAGCGTGCTTTTACCGTGGTCGATGTGTGCTATGATGCAGAAGTTGCGGTAGTTAGTCATTATAGAATTACAAAAATAGCTTGTTATGGGGTCTGTTTTGTTGTTGAGTATTTGTATGGGTGCGCAGAGTTCATTTTTCTCCGAAGTTGCAAAACGAACAAAGGAGAACAATTATGAACCGATCCACATTGTTGATTGCAGCCATAGTTGCTGCATTTTCAGTCGTGCTGAACGCTCAGCCAAACAGCAGGTTACAGGAGCATAAGTACGCTACCCTTGTAATCAGAACGCTGCCTGACGTCGGCTCGTTTAACGTTTGGTTGTCTAAGCCCTTCAACCGCAACATCACTACCACTTCGAATAGTGTAACTATCGACTCCCTCGAGCCGGTAACCTATTCAGTGATTGCCTACCAGGGGAAGCTGCAGGGCGTTGCGTCTGTATCAATGAAGCCGGGATTATCCCAAATTAGCTATGTACAGTTGTGGGTGCGCGACACTTCGGCAACAACGATTGTCGGCAGACTGCTTGAACCTGTAAGTAAGGAGCCCGTTGGCAACATTCAGATAGAATCTTCATCAGGTAGTATATCAACCACCGATGAAGATGGTAATTTTTATTTTCTCAATCACCCGCGCGGAACGTACTCCTTTTCTGTGAAAAGAATTGACGAAACAAAACAACGACGCTGGTTCAATCTGACTGAGGCCACGGAGTCGGTGTCCCTGCAGTTCACGGAAAGTGAGTGGACATTAGATTCAAACATGGTGGCCTACTATCCGCTGGACAATGGTTCGGTGGTTGATGTGAGTGGTAGTGAAACCAATGGTTCCGTTTTTGGAGCAGTTGCTGTTCAAGACAGAAATGGTGCAAAGAACACAGCGTTGGGTTTTGGTAAATGGAACCGAGCTGAGATACCAGATGCTGAATGGCAACACAAACTGCCAATTAGTATTTCGTTTTGGATGAAGGTTGAGTCGACGACTCCCGACACCACGTTTATTCTTTCCAAGTACCTTCATCCAAGCGGAGAAGGGTGGAGTATATTCATTGAAAATAAGCGACTCTGCGCCGGATATTTCAGAAACGGATTCACAACGTGGTCTCGCGTGAATATTGATGGAGAGATTCGCGACGGGAAATGGAGACATTATGTGGTAACTGTCGACTCATACAGACTCGTGCTGTACGTCGATCGCGCTCGCATCCCTGCATCGCCATTTCAATCTAATATCGAGCCAACAACGTCGACGGCTCCAATATATCTGGGAACTGTTGCTTCGGTTTACCCACAACGTGCACCGTATCATATTGGTTTTGATGGTGCAATCGATGATCTCATTTTTTACAATCGTGTTCTCACCGAGAAGGAGATAATCGAGCTGGTGAAGTAGCGTAGCTAATAGTTCGGCATTGTCTGAATTCAATAGGCAAGTGGGTGCGGGCTTCAAAGGTATTGGCTGATATGGTCGCGTTTCTCAATGACAACTATCATGCGTCGCCAGGGAAGATACCGTGAGGGATACCAGACTGCTCCGACAATGCTCCTATGGAGTCGTTCCGGGCAACGATGAAAACAGAACTCATGCATCAATTTCCCTTCCGCGATGTGCAGCATGCAACAGGAGTGATTAACAGATGGGTACACCTGTTCTACAATCAACACAGGAAACACACATCAATCGGAGGACTGTCGCCTGTGGAATATGAAGCCCGGTGGTTTCAATGTCGAAGACTGTCAAATGTCTCTTAACTTGTTACACCAAAAAGCAGGGCGGTTTTAGTAAAATCATCCGAACAAGTTTGGTAGAGAATGGCACTTTTTTTTCTATAACGATGATTGTGCAAATAACACAAATTACTCCACTTACCAGAGCAATAGTACTTGGATTAGTCGTTTTTGCTTCTGGTTTTCAAATTGCAAGTTCACAATGTGATTTTGTCTTTTACAGAGACTCGTTGAGACAGATGCTTAATGGATACAACCCCAATTACATAACACGTGTCGACAATTATGCATACTTGAAGGAGTTCGTGGACTCTAATAGTACTAAATATATTTACCGTATCGATAGCCGACCTCCATACGATACGACATTGGCCTATAGGATTTTAAAGACCGGTGAGGTGTATTCCGGCAGTGATACCGAATATCCCCTATATAGACTTTGTGACTCAGTTGGATCACAGTGGATTACATATAAGAATGGTCCAAATATTGACTATATGAAATTCGTGGGATTGTCTGGCATTGAAGTGCTTGGAAAGTTTAGGCTGAGTCGCATTTATCAGGAATATGTAGTATTTGAAGCGTACCCCGACTCTTTATTTCCAACTTATCAATACTACCTTGTCGATTCTTTGGGCTTGGTTTCCCGACAAGAGCCTGATCACCCTTGGGCGAACGAATTTATTCAGGGAATTTGGTTTGGGAGTTCGTTTGTCGGTATACTCCCTGTGGGAGTGCAGGAGACGGAAGCTCATGGGACCAAGGCAGTCGTTGAAGTCGTCGATGACCATTTATATGTCCGCATTGATACAGAACAGCATGACATTTCGCCATCAGTTATTCAGTTGTTCAATATTCGGGGACAGCTTATTTACAGCTCGGATGAGTTTGGTGTAATTCCTTTCTTCACTGATTTAAAGGTAAATTTATCAACTAAATTCATGCCGATACTTTGGGTGCTGCGATCTGGAGATTCAGTAATCGCCAAGGGAATTACTATGAGTAGGTAATTTAAGTATTTTGAACAACGAGAACTTCTAACTGTATATAATTTCAGAACCATCATGAAAACTGCCGTGATCATTTCTCTGTTCATCCACTTAGCAGCACTCTCTATACTCCATGCACAGCTTCCGTCGTCATTTTCTATTCCGGATGGATGCGTCGTGTCTATACAACAGTCGGCTGTTATCAACCCCATTCAGTTTATCGGCACTGGTTCGTTCGTCACGTCGCATGGCGTACTGAAAATCCTGATTGTTATGGCTCAGTTTCCCGATGACCAGTTTGAGCCGCAGAATGGCAATCGTGCTTCTGGAGGATGCAAACCCACTTGGTTATGTAAATCTGAATCACTACGGTGGTAGTACATTTGGTGATCAACATGAAAACTGCTCTTCTGGATACTGGGGCCCGACAACAAATCCGGGAAGTCATGTTGTCGCTAACAGATCGGTGCAGACACTACAGGTTATTGAGTCTGAGGCTTCCTTTAATATTGTTTCAACGTCGGGTAGTAGCTACTCGCTGCGAATCGCAAATCAGAATGCTGACATAATTCCTCCTGCGCGAATTGCAACAACCAGCGTACCCAATAGCAATCCCCCGAACCCTCTGGTTGTAAATGAAAATGCGTGTACCTCGAACTTTACAGTTTCATGGAGTGCTAACGTTACAGATCCAGATTTGGATCATTATTTAATTACTGGTGGGGATGTCCCAATTACTGCCCCAGCAACAGCAACGTCAGCAAATATTTCCATAACTGTTGCACCACAGGAAGGGTCAGCGTCACGTAACATTAACATTTACTCTGTTGATACGCAGGGTAACGTATCCTGCAATCAGCTTGATGGAACCAAAATTTTGGTAGCCTATGGTTGGAATTCGCCACTGGAGAAACGGCTTATTCAGAATCGTGATGGAAACATTAAGAGAAATGCGGCTGCCCTGACATTTGTTAATGCATGGCCAAGTCCATGCGTTGATTTGTATAGTGTCGAACTTGACGGTCGTGTTGAAGGTGAAATGTGCGCCTATGTCTATTCTATCGACGGCGATCTTTCAAGAATTGAAAGCGATGTTCAGAATCAGGAATCATCAGCAGTTGTTCAATTACGTGTAACTGAATTGGCGTCAGGCTTTCATGTTGTTCAACTGATTTCTGCCAATTGTCATATTGCAATTCCACTGATGAAGAAATAGCGAGCGCAAGGTTTCTTCCCCGGCAACTACATCTTGCAAAGTAGTCGAGAAGAGTATTGTCGGTGCGGTGAGATAATTAATTTCAAGTGTATTTTGGTGCTGCGTTGTTGATTTTCAGCAGCACATCGCGTGTCGACTTAATTTCCAGCCATTCCTAAACCACTCTGAACATTTTTTCCGGCAGATTCCCCTGCAGCAAATCCCTACGGGCTTGGTGGTTTTCCTTTATTTTTTATTTGTGAATTTGTTGCCTTGGTTATGCCTCCTCATCCGTCGTACCATGAAGGGGATAATCATGTATTCAAGTGTCGCAAACCGTATTGCGCTGTAATGGAAAATGCGTCAATAGGCAACGGCAAACAACACGCGCTGTTTGCTCGGCTTGCCTGTTCGGATACAATTGCCAGGCTCAGAGCTGTTCGACATTGGGATGCACCGTATCGTAGCCTTCGTTTCTTCCTTGATTAACAATTCCGTTTCAGTAGATCCATCCCAGTGTGCGCTTACAAATCCACCCTTATGTTCAATAACGTCTACAAACTCCTGCCACGTATCCACGCTGGTTGTGTTCTCTTCCCGGAAGATAAGGGCGCGGTTATATAGATTTCGTTGGATTTCGCCCAACAGATTATCAATATAGTTAGCAATTCCGTCGAGAGGAATATTTGTTTTTTCCTTTGTGTCCCTACGTGCAACTTCGATTGTTCCCGCCGCAAGATCACGAGCGCCAATGGCTATTCGAACGGGGATGCCGAGTTTTTCATATTCAGCAAACTTGAAGCCGGGACGGTTCTGGTCGTCCTTGTCTACCTTAACGCGGATACCCAGCCCCTTTAACTCCTTCTCCAATTTTCCAATTGCCTCGTCGAGTTCTGGGAGGAGCTTTGGAATTGGCACTATTACCACTTGCGTTGGAGCAAGTTTTGGAGGCAGGACAAGACCGTCGTCGTCTGAATGAGCCATAACGAGAGCACCCATCAGACGGGTACTCACGCCCCACGAAGTTGCCCACACATATTCCAGCGTATTGTCCTTAGTGCTAAACTGTACTTCGAATGCTTTTGCAAAGTTCTGTCCCAGGAAATGGCTTGTACCGGCTTGCAGAGCCTTACCATCCTGCATCAACGCTTCAATACAGTATGTATCTACTGCTCCGGCGAATCGCTCATTTTCTGTTTTTACGCCTTTCAAAACAGGGAGGGACATCCACTCGACAGCAAAGCGTTCATAGATATTCAACATCGTTAGTGTCTCGGCTTCCGCTTCTTGGCGTGTTGCGTGAGCCGTATGCCCTTCCTGCCATAAAAATTCCGCCGTCCTAAGGAATAGGCGTGTTCTCATTTCCCACCGAACAACGTTAGCCCACTGGTTGATGAGAAGGGGCAAATCACGATACGATTGAATCCACCCCCGGTAGGCGTCCCAGATGATGGTTTCACTCGTTGGACGCACAATGAGCTCCTCTTCGAGCTTCGCTTCGGGATCTACGATAACGCCCGAACCATCGTCGGCATTCTTAAGCCGATAGTGCGTTACCACTGCGCATTCCTTTGCAAACCCCTCGATGTGTGCAGCTTCTTTGCTCAGGAAACTCTTTGGTATGAACAATGGGAAGTAGGCGTTTACATGCCCTGTGTCCTTGAACATTTTGTCCAATGCATCGTGCATTAGTTCCCAAATGGCAAACCCATATGGTTTTATGATCATGCATCCCTTTACTGCTGAATAATCAGCGAGTCCGGTTTTCAGCACGATATCAATGTACCACTGAGAGTAATCCTGGGAACGAGAGGTGATGTCTTTTGCCATGTGTAATGTATATGTGGGCTATTGGCTTCCATTAAATAAAAATACAATCTGCCCGTCGGGGCTAATTGCCCTGCCGTTAGCCATCTTGCCGGACGGATCAGAAAGTTCTTCGGTGATTTCGACTCCGGACTTGTGCAGACGGTCGATGCGATCAACCATGTCTTCGGCAAAGTAAGTGATGGTCAGCGTTGGTATGTCGCGGTTTTCATGCAGTCCAATAACAATGTTCCCATCCATCATCAACGCATACGGATAGGGAATTGTGGCAGTGCGCTTAACGGTAAACCCAAGGTGCTCCCAGTACTCTCTTTCTTTTTTCAGATAGCTGGTGCCTATCGAAAACTCAGTGACCTTACCGCAAATAATGTTGCTGTCGCCCGATACAGGTCTGAAAGGCTCATCAGTAACCGGACGTACGGCAATGTATACACCATTGGGTGAAAGAAGCCGAACCTCGCCCAACGATGGACCTTTTAAATCGAAAGTTGTGTTAATGTTATTCGCTGCCAAGGTGTCCCTCAAATCCTTAATGCGAGAACTGCTGAACATCAAAATTGGTGAAGGTAAGGATTCCTTAACTAAGGTTATTATTATCTGTCCGTCAGTCAGCGACAGTGCTGAATCGGGATGTATAGGTATCCCAGGTGCTGGATTGAATCCGAGTTTTGTCCACCACGACATTGACTTAATAATGTCCTTACAGCTCATTACAAGTCTTGTAGGTTTTCCTAACAGAGACTCCTTTGCAGCATGTTGTTGATGCTGCGCATGAGCGGTAATGGAAACGATAAGAGAAACAGAGAGGATAAAAAAGTTTTGCATCTTCATGGTTCCCGATCGAATAGTGGAGTTGGTGGCGAAGGCGGTGTGATTCCAAAATGCCTGTACGCAAGAGGTGTTGCAATGCGTCCTCTCGGAGTGCGCTGAATAAACCCTTGCTGAATAAGAAATGGTTCGTAAACTTCTTCGAGCGTCCCCGGGTCTTCACCCACGCCAACGGCAATCGTTGATAGCCCTACTGGTCCGCCGCCAAATTTTTCAATGATGCTGAGGATGATACGAGTGTCCATCTCGTCGAGACCGTATCCGTCAACTTCGAGCGCCTGTAACGCAGTTTTTGCAATTTCAAGAGTTATAACTCCAGTACCTTTCACTTCAGCGAAATCTCGGGTGCGCCTAAGCAATCTGTTTGCAATACGCGGTGTTCCTCGAGAACGGCGCGCAATTTCAACTGCTCCCTCATCAGCTATTGCGGCATCAATGATTCGTGCGCTGCGCTTAACAACGCGAGTTAGCTCGTCGGCATTGTAGTAGTCCAGGCGATTGGAAATTCCAAAACGCGAACGCAGAGGAGCCGTTAACAATCCCTGACGTGTTGTTGCACCAATGAGAGTAAATGGTGGGATGCTCAGTTGTATGCTGCGGGCAGCCGGACCGGAGTCGATCATGATGTCGAGCCTGAAGTCTTCCATTGCAGAGTACAGGTATTCTTCGACGATTGGCGACAGTCGGTGAATTTCATCAATAAAGAGAATGTCGCCTTCCTCCAAACTTGTCAGCAAGCCAGCAAGGTCTCCGGCCTTTTCCAATACTGGTCCGCTTGAGAGCGTAAGCTTGGCGCCCATCTCGCGTGCTATAATGTGTGAGAGAGTTGTCTTGCCCAAGCCTGGTGGACCGGTAAGCAATACATGGTCGAGCGATTCACCGCGGGTTCTTGCGGCAGAAATAAATATTTTTAGATTGTCGACAATCTTTGCCTGACCAGTAAACTCGTCGAATGTCGGTGGTCTCAGAGGCGAGTCGATATCGTCGTCTGCTCGTTCACCCGATATGGTGCGTCGGTCGTTCACGTATTGATAAATTCATCTCTTGTAAATATTCGACGCAGCGACAGAAATAATTGCGTCGTACCCGCCATAATCCAGCACCCGATAGTAAACGAATGCAATGTAGCTATTGGTGTTGGAAGCAGTGTTGCCCTCAAATTCCTCAAACGAAATATCGTGTATTGTGCCGTCGTCGATATTTAACGAGCCAGTGGCATAGAGATAGTTGTGTCTGCCCCTTCGAACCCATTGCCGAAGGCGGTACAGGCGCAATTTTTCGTCGTAAGACATCATCCACGAACGGTCAAGCGTCCAGTTGTTAAACGATCCTGCAATGAACACATCGTTCACAGAAGGCGATCCTGGCTGAGGATCGAGCAAGAATTCAACGGGCACGTAAATATCGTCTAAAGGCTGCACCATCGCTGTAATCATTGCGCCATCGTTGGCTTGTTCAAAGAACGAACCATTTCTGCGAAGGTCGGAAAGGGGCAGCCTAACGGGTTTCCCTGTGTATGGAAACAACCCGAGATTGGTCATGTCGAGAACTCGGTATTCATTTTGTGCAGGAATACGCGAGATGCGGAAAACCTTGCCTGCGGGATAAATACCTGCAATCGATCCGGATGTGCCATAGGGTGTTACCTGATCGAGGTACTTTGTAGACACAATGAATGGTTCTCCCCAGCGGTGATTGCGGTAAAACGTAACCGTGTGTAAAAATGGGTCCATCAGTCTGGAGCTTTCCGATGACACCACGGCTTCGAGCGTAAGAGCAATGCTGCTAACGCGTGCCGTAGGCTCATAGAAATCCGTCATGAAATTAAAATCAGTTCGAGCCTTATAATCAACTGCGAATATCCTGGTTTCTCCCAGAAGTTCATCTGTGTCCATGTCGAACACTTTTACCTTCCAATTGCCACTGAATCGAATTGCAATCTGCGGATTGGGAATGCGGATTTTTCCGCGATAGGAGTAATAAGTTGACGCCTGCGGTGCAAGAGACCAGGAAATAATGGTTGTGCGTGTTGTAATGTCGGTAAGGAACGAATTGCCATCATCGTTCCAGTCAGCAGAACAATGGATCAGTCTCGCATACAAATTCGGAATCACTGGCGACTGAATATCAAATTCTACAGTTGCATAGGCACTGGCGGAAATTTCTGGCAAAGCCCCTTCAGAAATTAAGACGACAGGTGGCAACTGTTCATTATCAGCGCCATAGCTTCTGATAAACCGCAAACTTGCATCTGATGCTGCCAGTTCCGTCCAAGGTGCTAGCAAGGCTGCTACAATAACTAAGGTTACTAACTTCATTCTTGCCTGATTGGATTACTTTGGCGTTGTGCGTGCAGTCATCATCTGCCGATGTTTCAACCGTGCTTCCCGCCGGAGCGCTGCTTCCTCATAGCGGTTTTTTTCTTCGAGAGTAACGGGCTCCACCGGAGGTGCGGGAAGGGGCTTGCCGTACTGATCAATAGCAACAAATGTCAAGTATGCCTTCGATGTGTGAGCGCGGGCGCCGTGCAGCGGATCTTCGCGTTCCACTTCAACGAAGATCTCCATCGAAGTTGTAAATGCTCTCGTGATGATGGCTTTGATGTAAACAACGTGGCCAAGCCGAATCGGTTCGTTGAACGATATTTCATCCACTGATGCCGTTACACAAACCTTGCCGCTGTGCTTCTGCGCCACGAGGGCTGCGGCAATATCAACCCAGTGCATTAGACGTCCGCCCAACAGGTTGCCAAGCTGATTGGTATCGTTTGGCAGAACGAGCTCCGTCATCACAACTTGCGAGTCCTGCGGATGTTTTATTGTCACGGCAAATTCCTTTCCATATTATCGACTTCCGCCTTCAACTGCGGGTCCTTAACTGTTCTTCGGTAGAGTGCAATCACGCCTCTTGCATCGTCGATCATCGCCGTCCCATACAAGATGCGAAGCTTCTGCACGAGCGCTTGTTCATAATATTTTGTATCGGGATATTCTGAAATTACAGCGTCGTAGTAAACTAATGCCGACTTACGACTGTTAGTCCGTTCATAGTGCTCAGCTATTATGATGTAACGCTCAGCCAAACGTCCGCGCAACTCATGGATCTTGTCTCCTGCTACCGGCGCCAGCGAGTCCATAGGATAGATTGCCTTAAAGTCCGTATATGCGGCAACGGCCTTCCTGGTGTATTCCTGATCGCGGTCTGCTGGCAGTGCGAGTTCCTCGTAACAGGCGCCCACCTTGAACGTCGATTGCCGTGCATACTCACTGGTGGGGAATGATCGGCGAATGACGCTGTAATTAAACGCAGCCAGAATAAACTCTCCGCGTTTGAAATTTATTTCCGCCAGATAATACTGGGCATCGTCGGCATACTGACTTGCAGGGAACTGCAGCTTGATAATATCAAACTGTGTCTGCGCTTCAAGCCAATCCTCATCCTCGAACGCTTCGATGGCGGCAGCATAGGTGTCGTCGACTGTCCTGGACTTTTTGACCTCATCGGACGTAGAGCAGCCGTATACGATGAACATGATAACTACGAGAATGGGAAGGTGCATAGCCTGCAAATTTACTCTCTACAATCCGAAGCCGGAGTTTGTTGAAATCAAGGCCGGATGTTAATACCCTAAATTCTTTAGCTGAGCCCGACTTTCCCTCCAATCCTTTCTGACTTTTACGAACAACTCTAAACTAATTTTTTGATTAAGGTGGGTTTCGATAGCCCGACGGGCTTCCTTGCCAACCTGCTTCAGAGCTTCTCCTCCCTTGCCTATCAGTATTGGCTTTTGGGTTTCTCGCTCCACGGTTATATCTGCCGAAATCTGCCACTTTCCATTTTCACGTTCCTTGAATTCTATGATGTTCACGTCTGTAGCGTACGGAATTTCTTGTTCGTATCGCCGATAAATCACCTCGCGGATGAGCTCTGCAACAAAGAAGCGTTCCGGCAGTGTGCTAAGCTGTTCCTGATCGTAAATAAAGTCACCTTCTGGGATATACTGCCTGATAACGTCTACAAGATCGTCGACTTCCTTGTTCTCCAAAGCGCTAATGGCAACAGATTTCACAAAGAGTCCGCTGTGTCTTGCTTCTTCGATTAATGGCAGTATTTCCTTCTTTACCGGAACTGCGTCCATTTTATTCAGAACCAGCACTACGGGTTTGTCTCCGGCAACTTCATTCTTAATAACATTTACGAATGTTGGATCGAGAATTGTGCCGTGCTCGACGGCACGGCTGGCGTCGACGACAACGCATACAACATCAACTTCAGACAATGTTTCCGAAACGTATCCCATCATGGCGCGCTGAAGCATGTATCGCGGCTTCAGCAAACCTGGCGTATCAATAAAAATGATTTGCGCCTGATCGTCGGTAAAAATGCCAAGAACGCGTTTGCGTGTTGTTTGCGGCTTGTTGGTAACGATGCTGATGTGCTGCTGAAGAATGGTGTTCAGCAAGGTTGACTTGCCGCCGTTGGGTCGGCCAATAATTGCTACGTGTCCGCAGTGCGTCATGCAGTTTTAGGTTCAGGTTCGAATGTAACCTCGGGATGCTGATCCAACCACATACGCTCCCTGTCGATGATGTCGCGCACTGCAGGTTTGAGGAAAGTATCTTCGACGCCAATCTTTACGAGTGCGCGTGCAAGAACTACACAGACTGCTTCCAATGGCATGGACTTGTTTACGAGTATCAGCTGACGCTCGCGTACAACACATGCCCCGCCCCGAAACGATCCGATTTCTCTTTTTACTTCGTAATCTCTGTCCCTGGCGAGCGCAACAAGTTCGTCTAACAATTTATCTGCTTTCAAGGGGCTTCCAAATTAGAACCAAGGTAATGGTAATGGCAATTAAAAAAGACAAACCGTTTGCAACACTCACAGCGGTGTCTTGTATTCGATTCAAAAATACACTGATGATTTCTGCAGGCTGCGCTAATGGCATACCCGACCACGCGTCGAATAACTGCCATAGGCGATAATCCTTCCAAATCATCCAAAGCTGAATTGGGACGATCATAAAAAAAAGTATGGCTGACATAACAATCCAGGCTCTACGTTTCCATTCCTTTCGTTCGAGAAGGAATGCTATAAGGCCACCAACTATGGCTGCAAAAAAACCTGCCGATGTCCAACCGCCGATAAGGGCATAGACACGCACCGACTGCAGTCGCATACCTTCTGTGTGTGCCGATTTGAGATCGAGAGTGCCCGGGTTGAACAGATCAAATGCAACAACGTTGCGTACAATGCCCCCTCCCAACCAAATAATTCCACCAAGGATGAAGAGGGTAAGAAATACTTTTTTCATTCACACCTTATTCGGTCGGCCAATACACTTGTGTTAAAACTTTTTCCGGATCGGTCTGCATTCCCGGGTCGGTCATATACGACTCCCATGGCGATCCAATAAGCTTCTTACCATTGGCTTGTGCAAAATCTTGAATGGCACGGTAGGCACTTGGAAGGTCTTTGTATGGCCCGTAAAAGTCTGCTGCGATCACTGTCCCTCGGTGAAGTTCAAAGCAACCGACACGCCCGCTGCCATTTTCTCTTTTCATTACTGGCATACCAGCCTGAAGTATGGTGATACCTGAGTGTACATCGTAGCTCTGATACACAGAAATAGGAGCGCCAGACATTCGAATGTTGTTTTTCTGCATGTGAGCCATTACCTCGCCGTATAACGGACCAAGAACGTTGCCTATTTCCGCAATGTTTGCTGTGTCGGTAATGCCAAGAAAATAACCACCGGGGAAATCAAGTATTTCAATTTTAGCAACGTGTCCTTTCGGCATTGTTGTAACAACGCTGTCAAGATTTCTGAGCCCCTTCTCATAGTCGGGCGCAAGAAATCCTTCCATCATCAGACCAATAAAACGGCCAAACGGACCCCAGCCCATGTCGGCATCCATTGTCCACTTAACCAGCGTTCCATCGGCTTCGGGCGAAAGCAGGAAACCGACCTTCGAAGCATCCATATTCTCCCATCTGAGGTCGACAGCTACGTGAGCCGGAGCGTGAGCTTCAACGATTGTCCATGTTCCATAGCTCACGTCGGGATCGGCACTCGTCCACGTAAAACCCGCCCCTTTCCCAGCGGGCGGACCAAAAAAGCTGACAGCGGCGGAGGTGTCTAACTGTCTCCATGGCGACCATTTTTGGAACTCCTGAGGACTGCTAATTAAATTGAATATCGTTACCTGGTCTCCTTTTATTGACTTCGACCGTTCTACGTGCACGTATCTCGGCAGCATGAATCCGATGACTGCAGCCAATGCAACGATAATAGCGAGGATGATAATAACCCACTTTAATGCCTTCATGGTAAACCTAATTAGTGTTAATACAGAGGCAGTACATCGGCGTAAACGATGCGTCTGTCAAATTCCATCACGATTTCACCGCCGCCGTCAGATTTATTGCCAAGCGATGTCTCCCGCTCCTTAGGATCGGATGGGTCCGAGAAAAACTGCTCGTATTCTTTGATGACTACTCTATACTTTGTCGAATCTACGCTGGAAGGTAGCTTTACCAACCCTCCCCATAATCCGGCGGCGTGAATCCTGTCGATTCTTTGCGATTGCACTGGCGTCCAAGAAACATCGGTTTGTCCACCGTCATTCTTTTCAATGGTAGCTTCTATCTCGCTACCCAACTGGCCTGTAGTATTAATGCGGTACGTGTGTCCAACTACCTGAATGGTTATGCTCTGTCGGTCTTCCTCAATACGCACTGTTGCTTCGCGGTCGGGTGCAAGTTGACAAAACTCCGACTGTGAAATGAGCGAACAATAAACATCTTTACCAGTTTGGTCGTCTGCCAGGGAGTTGGGTTGGAGTCTGCACAGGGCAAGACGGACAAACGGGTAGTAAGACTCGCCAGGATTTATTTCAAGATCGCAATACCACAGTTTTCGGCCTGCATCGTACAGCGGCTTGTAACCAATTACATCGTAGCGCTGCGAGAGTGGAGTTTCTTCGAGCGAAACGTTTTTGAGTATCACCTCCGGATCGCGGAAATTTGAAGGCTGCGGAGCCGCGTCTGCTGGTGTGGGTTTAGACAGCCAAATCGGGTCCATGCCCCATTCCGTCACGTATGGCTTTATCTGCTCTGGTATTTCAAGCTTGGATGATCCAAGAAACATCGACAACCCCTGCGTTAAATCTTTTGTAGGAGTTAGCCCCTTGTAGTACCCTTGGAAGCCTTTATTGTCGGGCTTGGGAGTAATGAGTTTTGGTTTGAATTTATCCGCTGAATAAAGAACGATGCCGAGCAATTCATCGTTCCCCGATGAGTACCATGGTCGTTCCATGTATACGCGAAGTCCGCCGCCTTTTCTTGTGCTCTTTACAATGCCGCCGTCAAGCTTCCGCTCCGCTTCAAGCCAGCGGAACGATGGCACAATGTATAAAAGTTTAACACTGTCTGGCCGCTTCGTGCTTAGAACTTTTACCTCCTTACCCGTCCCCTTTCTCGTGATATTATCAACGATCTTTCGGATGGCAAGGGGCAGGTATTCGCGAAAACGCGTTGTCGATGTCGGAACGTAGGTCACTGTGCGATATTTCGTATCGCCAAACTCGTGCGTTTTTGTGTTCGCGAGCTTATCGTTCGTTCGGTCTTCGGCATGCTGTTCGTAAAAAAATGCGCGCTGCTCCAATAACTCGGGTGCTGGCTTGTTCAAGTTGTCTTCCCAAATAGACCACTCGGCATGCATGTCTACCTTCTGAGTGCTCCTGGCGTCGACGTATGTATTATCGATAGTAATGCCTGCATTTGTTGCCCCGAAATTTCGCGTCGACACAGAGGCCGATATCACCTTCGGTCTCTTCAGCGGTTTTTGTGTTGCATGAACAAGATGAATGGTTCTGGCTGGAGTAATAAGCCACGACAGACCTCTGGCAGCAGCAGCAAGTTTTGTATCTGTAAAACCAGATTTCTGCAGCGTTTCCTTGTGTCCATGCAAGTCGAAGTTCGCGTTGGCTTCACCCTGATCAGCTCCCAGACTGGAACTAAACTGCACCCATGCCTGCTCGCCTTTTGGCAACAGAATGGTGAGCGTTTTCGTCCCGCTATTCCATGTTGGAGCGCCGCTTCCGGCAGCAAGCCTGATCATAATACTATTTAACTTCGGCCACTGACTAACGTCGTCGAACGCAACTGTTGCAACGCCGCCTGCAGATGTAATCGTTGCCATGTTCTCGCCCGACAGCGTGACCTCAAAGAGTTGTCCGGCAGTAAGGCCAGGCACATTCTGGAGCGTGATACCTCGGGCAATGGGGTCGGGCAGATACGGAACTTCCGTTGTGCCGCTTTGCACAAGTGCAAAGCGTATTGCATCTTTTGCTTTGCTCGCATCGGCTGGCGGAGTATCGTCGGTTGCTTCGGGAACAAGATCGCCCGCATCGTTGCGCGTATACCATCTCGACGGAATGTCCTTCAGCTTACCTGCAATCATGTTGTACGTACCACTATCACCCTTCATCTTACCCAGGGGGTTCTGGTCGAACATGCCATGACGTTCACAGAGTTGCACAGAAGCAAGAGGTGGAAAGAGGTGGCGCTCCGATGTCTCCGACGTATCTATGGAAACCGATTCGTCGGCATCGGAGTTGTAGTTGCGTATCACCATCCGCTCGAGCGATTCACCCTCGACGGGATGATTACGCAATACAATTGCAGGACTCACAATTGGATCCCACAGCAAGAACCTTATCAGGTCTGTTGCACACGAAAAATCTAATGGATTCAACTCACCGAGCTTGGGCCCGTTCCCGGCAATGTCTACAAAGCGCGCTCTAAGTCTGTAATTCCTGCCAAAGCGAAGGCGAGGTAGCGATCCTTCGACGATGCCGACTTCTGTTGATACCTGATATTCAAAATCTGCCGGAGGCGATTGCTGCTTTTTCTCCGGTGCCAACTCATCGTCTGTACCGATGTGGTTTCCAATGTGAGGAGCAACGAGCGACCAGCCTTCCCACTGCGCAACAGTTTCGTGAGCATATAACTGCCGCTGCGAAGGCACGTCGTCCGAATCAACGGGACGTGTTGCACCCATCGTCAGAACACCTTCTTCGTCGCTGACGGTGAACCCTGTTGACTTCAGCGGTTCGGATGCATTGGGGAAACGATATGTAGCATTTCTTCGCATCAGCGACTGCCAACTTTTGGCAGTTGCGTCGAATACGTCGATACGATACCCGCGCAGCAAATCATCGGCATACAGTGTGACTTCCGAGTTGCTCACAAGCTTGTTATGGTTCTGCGCATTGCGGATGAGCGACTTAGCGAGTTTCAGTGCGCGATTGTGGCGAACAAGCTGAAGGCCAGTTCCGCGAGTGCCTGGAGGATCTGCCTTCATTGCTGCGTCACTCGTATTCGCGGTTCGCTTATACCGGTGAACAAGCGTTCGGGTATAGTTGAGTGTTTTAATTGCCGATGAGTCAACATCAATTTGTATAACATCAAAATGGCTGGCATCGTTCAAACACAGGAGTGCACCAACGATTTCCGATCCGGCTTCCGGACGAGGCAGAAACTGCCAGGTATCGGGAGAGCCCGTGTTGTACAGTTTGTAGGCAGTCCATGGTGTAATGTTTTCAGAGGGACTTGTCTGCGGAGTCGGCCATGAAACGTTGCAGCGAATTTTTCCTTCGGCAGGCATCCCGCCGGGCAATTCAAATTGAACATGCCTCACAAGGCCGAGTCTTCGCATCATTGCGGGGTATTCGCGCAGGACACTTACCACCTGATGGAAATCGAATTTGGGTCTCAGCAGCGGTGCTCTGTCCGTGCGCACAAGTTTGCCCCCTACCATTTTCTTTACCGGACCTGTCCGAGACGCATGATACAGATCAACGAGTCCGAGTCCTCCCAGCATGCTCTCCATGGAAGGGTTGGCATACATCATCTGCTGCGGATTCGATGGCACGGGAACCTCACCTTTCTCAATGGGATGAGGATTCTTCTTAATCTCTCCGCCATTACGAATCCGAAGCATCATCGCCGCTTCCCCTTCGCTCTCCCATCTGTTCTTTATCGACTGTAATTGTTTTTCGTTGTCATCATTCGGAACTACATCCTTCAGCGAAGAGAAGAGTTGGGGAATCTGTGCGTTGAGTTTCGACGAATCAATGCCGAAAGAAAGAACAGGAGAAAGAACAGGAGGTGCGCCATCGAAATCTTTTACAAGAGCTTCGAAAACCGAATGAACAGTTGACTTTACTTTCTTTACAGGATATGAAATAATTTGATAATCCGTAAAAGGAGTGTATTCATAAGGCCGAACAAGTGTCGTTGGAGGAAAAATTGCCTTCCAGTTACCAGTGTCGGGAATTTCGGTTCCTGGCGTCGGTACAGAACTAATCGATGTACCGTTAAGGTTGAGCGACACCGATATTCCACCCAGCGTCGATGGCCAATCGAGCCAATCCGGATAATCGCTTAAGACTCTGTCGGCGCTGGACGTATCCCGCAGACGCGGCTGTACGCAGATAGCCACAGAGAGAATAGTTTTACCGCCCTGTTCCTCGACGTCGAAGGGGACAGCCAGCCATTGAATTTCTTGTGACGGCATGATTAAATCTCCAATGAATCAGGCGAAAGCATTGCAGTAATCCTTCCACATGGAAGCCTGCGGGAGTTGGTCGAGAAAGGTTGGGTCACTGTCGCTGCCCTTGAGCTGTCGTTCTACAGTAACGCCTACAGTGAAGCTGATGAACAGTATCTCGATTTCAACCTGTATGGTGGCTACACCATAGACCTTTCCATTCGATTGCCACGTGAGTTTGAGTTCGAACAAAAGGCTCACGCGAATCAATCCGAGAATCGACAGGTTGCCGGTCAAACGGAAATATCCCGTCAGTTGCGATTGTTCAACTTGCTTACCATCAACTTCTTTAGTTTCCAGCTTGTAGTAAATGCCAGCCATCACGCTGGCGCCGCCAGAAGCCACGCCTACGTCGAACGCAAAGTTCCCGCCGAATTCGAATGCTGCCTCCAGCATGCGCACTCCCTTGGGAGTGATCTCGATGCCAAAGAACCCGCCACCGCCGAATATCATCACGGTAATTCGGAACGGATTCTCCCGTGTACAAAAGGCGAAGTAGGCGGAGAATGGCCTTCCATCGAAAGGAACTGTTACTCTCATCAGGAACGACATATTCATCAGGGAGAATACGCCGACGGTAACGTTGGGTAGCGTAATGGTTAGTGATGCAGTAATGCCAGTGGGCAGTACGTTGAAGTCGAAAGAGAAACCTACGCCTCCCGCGCCTCCTCCACTAGGGATGAGATCCTTAAGTTTATTTACAAATGTAAGGGGGCCTGCAAATTCGACACTTTCGAGATCCGGATCGATACTCGGCTTTTCTCCTACCTTTGCCGATATGGCAATGCGGTTGAATTTGATGATGAGAAACTGAGCGGCTCCGTCGCCGATGAGATTGACGATAAAGTTGCTGATAGAACCATACAGAAGGACTTCGGGTGGATCGAGATTGAGCTTCTTCTTGAATTCAGCCTTCAGGTAAAGTATTGCCTTTTTGCTCTTGTCCCCGGTTCCGGGATATTTAGGAACAAGGATGTTGCCGGGAGAACTCTTGATTTCCGTTTGCCATTCGTAAACAAGTTGAACACCCTTCTTCAGAGCTTCGAGGGCGCCTGTAACTTCTTCGTATTTCTTGTAGGCTTCGTTGCCAGCTTCTTTGAGCGGGCCTATTACCTTATCAACTTCGCTCTTTAATTCGTTGACCTTGTCATCAACCTTTTTCTTCCATTCCTTGAGCTGGTTGTCGAGCATTTTCTTGGCATTGGCAACTTCGGACGTGATGTCGTTCTTGGCTTGTTGCATCTCCGACTTAACGTCGTTTACCATTGCCTCGAGTTTATCTTTAGCGTCCTTGATGTCTGAGTCTGCACTCGCTATGCTGTCTACTTTTTGAGCAGCAGCTTTGATGATATCGTTTTTGTCGATGATATCCTGCATTGCCTGGGCAATATCAGATTTCGACACAGCTCCCTTAATGCTATCAGACACACCAAAGTCATCTTTTTTATCAAGACCGGGCATCTTGTCCATGTTGTTCATGATGCCCATCACAAAGTCGAGCACATCCTTGAGCGTGATATCGCCTAGAATCTTACTGTTGAGAATATCCTCGAAGTACTGCATTGGGTCGAAGTTGCCTGCGGCCAATGCCATTTCGGCAAGCTTCTCTGGTTTGAAGTCTCCGGGGATTGGTCCGAGCAGACGTGAAAGGCCGCCGATGTTAATCGACGGGGCTGCGAGGCCGCCCGCTTTGTCCGACTGAGCGTTGAAGTTCATCCCAACAGTATTGAGCAGCCGTGCAAAAATCTGCGACGGGTTCTTGATGTTTGCCGGATTTATCTCTGCACCTTTAGCAGTATCGGGCCCTTTCTCAAATGCCCACTCAAGATATTTAATAAAGTAGGAGATGTCCTGCTCAGAGTTAGTGCCAAGCAGTTCGTTCACCTTCTCGATAGCAACGGACGACTTGAACATCTTTGGGAAGAACCTCGGAGTGCTTCCCACTGCATTAGGAGCGTGATAACCGCTAACGACGAATGTTCCTGTAGGAAGCGATGTGTCGCCCATCTTTATAGATGGCGCGAAGGCAATCTTCTGCCCGTTCATCGGAATCTTTTTCCGCACTACTTCTTTGTTTTCAGGTTCGTACTGATTTGCAATCCATGGACCAAGGTTTGGATTTGCCGGGTCGGTGGCATCGCTGTTGGCAATAAAGGCAAGGGGAGTAGAGTAGTTGTGATCTTTGTTGTCCCAGTCGCGTCCAATGCACGACCACATAACGTCGTGACCATTTCCGTCAAGTTCAAACTGCGGCCAGAAGGAATTGCTCGAGAGACCCGATAGCTGCGTCATCGAAGGCAGGCGCAGGTTGGGCGTTGCCTTAGTTGTAATCGTTATTCTGCGGAAAGGAAACTCACGCCCCTGGTATTGCATCCCTGCAAGCCCGGCTGCCGGAAATTCCCGAACAGGCTCCCGCAGGATGATGTACATGCGCTGCATCAGATAGGCAGCCATGTCGCCACGGGGAGTTCGCCGAAACTTTCGTTCAGTTTCTTTAACAAGTGTTGCCCGGTTGCCAAAAGGAAACAGATAGCCCTTGTAGCAGACGCGTACAAAGTGATCTCGACCCTGTGTGCCGCGCTGAATCCATTGTTCAACATCGAGCTGATCAACACCGTCGGGATCCCAGACTCCTACCATGTCGGCCCACGCACCCAACGATGTGAGCATAAACCGCTTTACTTCAATTGGAGCATCGTCGGTCTTAGCCATTCCGTAGTTGCTTGTAAGCTGAACGATTTCGTGGCGGTCGCGGCGATTAATCGATGTGCGGAAGGGACGTTCCTTAAACTTTGCCGACATGTTGTAGTTAGTGCCGACGTCCGGACTCCATATTGCACGCATCGTTCTGAAGTATGCTGCGTTTTCGTCTACACTCCCATCTGAGTGTTTCACTCCCAAACGTGAATGCCACAATTCAGACCTTCCGTTTTCATCGCGCTTCGCCGATATGCTATGAGCCCATGCAGCGTATTTATTCGGTGAGAGAATTAGGCGATAGGGATATTCTATCGCAGTTTCATCGTCGAGAGGTACACGAATGGGAGGATTAGCCTCGAGAGCAGCCAGGTAAGTGCTCACTACCGATTGTGGCAAAGCTGCTGCAAAGTCGGCGTTGCCTTCGTACTGATTGACCTGCGCCTTTTCGCCTTGAGAAATTCTGGAGACGATGCCCGGATTTAAAGCAAAGACTGCACCAACAGACGTCTTGAATGCGGATTTTGACTTGAAGGTAGGTTTTGAGTTCTTAAGTCCCAAAGAGCTACCGCTAAATTTCGTTATAAACGAAGACCCAAGCGCACCGAACGCAAATTTCGGATCGGGCGGCTTGGCGCTTGGCGATACCTTCAACGTGAATTTCGACCAATCAAGCAATCCTTCCGAGCTGTATTGTCCTGTATATCCCGATGGAACGCTGAACACCAGCCTCGACGGATGCGACAGCACAGCATCGATCGGCGGCTCAAGCCGCGGTTCAGTCGAGCTGTTGGATTTCCCTGAACTTGCGGGTGCATCGGTGGTGCTCGGTGGCTTATCGGGATCGTTCACATAGAAGAACGCGCGCTCGGCAATGTGCTGAGGCTGGAAATGGACGATGAGTCTGCCATTGCCTCCCGCACTAAACGTCCCGCCGCTTTTGTTGATGGTAATTCCGTCGAATTCAAACGTGAGAACCATGAGATCGTCGGGACGGATTACATTAACCTTTGGATTACCCGGCGACAAAAACTTAAACTTCGTTAGAATAAACGGACTCTGCTTTAGCTTAAAATTTGATTTTGTCTCTGACTGTCCCGCAACAACTCCTTGCGACGAAATCTGCATCGACTTACTAAAATCAAGCTGTAAGGATGCCAGATAAATATGATGCTTCGGCAGGGCATTTATGCTCACGTCTGGCGGAATCAGCGCGATTTGCGTCCGTGGATGTGTCCGCGAAGGTTCTGTGATGGCGCCATCCACTGGTATGGCATACCGAAGCAGCGCCGGAGCAGCAATGCAGCGAACCACAGTGCCATTACGGCGTTCCATTTCGAAGGGCGCTACACCAGCCCTGTCGCCAAGTTCAAGGCTCACACCGTCTACAATCATCCATGTGGGCTGAGGGGAATAACGTGCTACCAGAGCTTCGTGCAGACCCTGTTTATTGCGTGCAAGAGCGTATCGCACTTCGCGCAGACCAATTACGGCATCGTATTTCTCAAGTTTAATGCTTACTCCTTCGGTCGCTTCGAATAGGAGGCATGTCCTTGCGTCGCCAGAGGTTTCAACAGAGCATGTGTTGAATGCCTTGTCTGTTGCCGTAACGCGCCATGCCGCAGAGTTGGCAGCACGCAGTGGCACGTTCCAGGCGTTTGAACCACGCTCGATTTTTACAAGTGTGCGCTTCCTGGCAGCAGGCACCAACAACGTTGAATCATTCTCCGTAAGCAGCTTGACGTGAACATTGCCTGATGGAAGGGCGGCCAATACGTCGGGCAAATGCGCTTCCGAAACGCAGTTAAGAGATAGTGTCCACGATGGTAATAATGAGCATTCAATTATTTGACAAATAATATTAGCATCGCCGGCAGACCAATTCGCACTAGTTCTGCAATCAGCAAACGCATTCTCACGCTCCAGCAGCCACTGAATAAATGGTGTGCTGAAGGTTGCGTTAAGCTTCGTGATGGTTAGCCGCAGCACGGGGCGTATCCCACGTCCGATAACTGCGACGATATCGGCTGGAATATTCGTACCTGGGTAGAAAGCGCCTCGCAGCGATAACCGTATTCCATCATCGTCTTGAACAAACTCCAACGTGGGCGAACCATCAAACATCGAAGGATCGATTACCCAGCGGGGAATGCCTGCAACAAGGAATACAATGCGGCCGCCCCGCTTTGATACGGAAAACGTTGAGTTTAGCGCTGACTCAATTGCCGACGCAATTGGTGCCGAAGTAAGCGTAAGTGCGCCGGCCAGCGTAAGAGCCTGACGCCGAGACAGAATGTATCCCTCGGGCTGCGATGCTATATCAGCCGGTGAAGCGGCTGTTGAAGAAACACGAGGAATGCGTGCACGCTTTAGTGCGGACACGGATAAAGCCCGTCGCATAATCACGCCCCCGAGGTGTGATAGATTTTTACCAAGTGATGGCGAACATAATGATTTCATTGTTATGTTCGTTGCCTTCGGTTTCTCGTAACGATCACGCGAGGCCTCGGTGAATAGATTTTTTTTATTTGCTATCGTCATTTGCGGGGTTACATCCCCGTCGTTACTGTTCGCACAGCCCGTAGTGGTTGATGTGCGTCTAAGCCAGCCCCCTCCAAATCAACTGCGTATCGCAGACTTGTGGAAGATTGAACTCAACAACAGGTCGGGAAGAACGATTAGAATTTATCTGCATGGAACTGCGGAAGAAATGTCGGTTCCAGACGGTATTATCGCCGACGCACGTTCTAAAGAATTCGATCTTCCGCCTGGAGTGATGGTTGTAACGGGGTCTACGGTTCAGCCTGTTACCGTAGATGAATCGAACGACAGATACCGAGATGCTTTGTTAAGAACTGGAAATGTTCCCACTGGAGAGTATCAGATCTGCTGCGAAGCTGTTGAAGTTGAAACACAGGCAGTTGTTGGACGCGACTGCAAGTTTGTTGTCGTTAACCGCATGTCGGTTCCAATACTAATAGCACCTCCTGATGAAAGCGAAATTGTGGAGCGCTATCCGGTGTTAACATGGATGAATTCCGTTCCTCCGGCGCCGGGTCTTATTATCAAATATCATCTGCGGATGGCAGAAATTTTTGGAACGCAAACTCCGCAGGATGCAATGCAGCGTAATCCTGCGTGGCTCGACGTGAGAAGCCTTACACGAACAATCTTTCAGTACCCTGTTTCAACACGCACATTTGTCGAAGGACAGCGTTATGCATGGATGATTGAAGCTTATGAGGAGCGCGGCACAACATTAGTTCCTCTTGGCGAAAGCGAAGTATGGGTGTTCAAGTATTTGCCTTTGAAGGCAGAGGAACCGGAAACAGTCCGAACAACGGGGTCAACAGCCATAGTAACACCGTCGGCTGACTGCCCGGGAGAAAACTGGGATTTTGAAATCGGCTCTCTTGCATGCTGGGAAGTTACTGGTCCTGCGTTTGATGACGACCCGATAAATAGTGCCCATCCCGTGATAGGTAACGTTGGACAAAACGGAAAGTATTGGGTGTCGTCGTTTGGACCTCTCGACGCAGATATTGCCAGGGGGGCTATGCTTTCGCAGGAATTTCACATTCAGAACTCAGTTGTAGGTTTTTTGTTCGGCGGATATAACGACGAAGGCACGGGTGTTGAACTTCTCATTGAGAAAAATCCCAAAGACACCTTCAAACTTCTCACGCGAGAGCTACCTGGAACGGCCAAATCCTGGTGGGTTGCTAATTCAACCAGCGTCCGCAACGGGGCTGGCGCAAGTGAACGCCTTGCTCCAGTGGATTGGGACGTATTGAAGTATCTGAACAGAGCGGCACGTATACTGGTGCGCGACAGTTCTGAGAAAGCACATGTTAACATTGATTATTTTCGTTTTTATGATAAAGAAAAACTCGATAGTGTAAAATTTCCCGTCTTGGTAATGGCAGCCGGGGAAAATCATTCACTGGTAGCTACGCCCGATGAGAAGCCGACAAAATTCCTACAGGATAAGTTCAAGTCAAATGCCTCAGACCTGAAGGCGGGCAGTTTGAAGCTTGCAGATGTAAACGTTGTTAACGAGACGTCGCCAAAATTGAAGGGCATGTATGCCTCTTTGCTGCAGGGGTCGACGAGAATACAAGGAAATGTTGCGCCGGAGAACGAGCAGCCGCTACCTGATATTTCGCTTGCGCAGACAACATCCGAAGTATCGAATATTCAATCAATGCTATTGTTGGCGTCGCTTGCTCAGAAGAACATCGTTTGGGGGTGGGGTGATAATGCAGATTACAGCGTTGGTCCGTCCCTTCCCGGTATTGTGAAGGAACCTGCGAAGGTGAAAAATGTAACCGAGGTGCAGGCGCTTGCTGCAGGGCCGTGGCATTCGTTTGCAGTGGGCAAGGATGGTGCCTTAAAGGCATGGGGCCTGAATGAATGGGCAGAGCTTGGAACTAACGATAGGTCAGATAAGGGAACGCCAACCACGGTGAATGGAATATCGGGGGTCACACAGGTGGCAACGGGCGCATTTCATTCGTTGGGTGTTACTAAAACGGGAACGCTCTTTGTATGGGGTTGGAATCGGTTTTATGGTTGCGGCGGATCGACGCCGGTTTATACCAACGCTTCTACAGGACAAATCGATTCAACTGTTTTCTTTAAGGCTCCAACGCCGCACATGATTGTTAAGAGTGGCCGTGCCGTTGCCGCAGGAGAAGCCCACAGCCTGGTGCTAACTGTCGGCGGAAACATTGTTTCGTTTGGTGTTAACGGTCATGGTCAAACCGGACAGTCGCTCGATGAGCCATTTACCACATCGCCTAAGTCGTTTACACTTGGCAGCGCTGCAAGAAATGTGATTGCAGTTGCTGCCGGGTTCGATCATTCGCTCGCACTCTCGCGCGATGGAAAGGTGTGGGCATGGGGCGGAAATGCCAGCGGACAATTAGGAGATGGAACAGTTAAGGATAGAGCCACTCCTGCGCAGGTAAAGACCATCGGTGGAATTAGAGCCATAGCTGCAGGCTCGAGTTTCTCCCTGGCTTTGGATTCTAATGGAGTTGTATGGGGATGGGGTAATAATGTACTCGGCCAGTTGGGTGATGGCACAAGAGTCGGCAAATACGAACCTGTTCAGATTATCAGACTCGATGCGGTTCAGGGGATAGTGGCCGGCGGTGCGCATGCAATGGCAGTGCGTGCCGACGGTGGACTGTGGACGTGGGGCACAAACGATTATGGTCAGCTCGGCGAAGGCCCCGTTACTAACCTAATCCCTGTGCCCTTAGATCCGCCTCTTGGACCATTACGCGTGGAGCGCCTGGCATCGCCGTGAAACGAGCTGCAAGCTTACTTGTAACTATTTTCATAATATCGTTCGTTAGCAATGCCCAATGGCTGACGTTCGGATCGCAGCAGGCGTCGCCAGTTGTTGTTACAGGCAATTATCGGATGATTGGACAAACGTCCGACAGACAGGGGACGTTTCAGGAGAAACCCGCAGACCTCTGGCGTGTCGAGGTTAATCCCACACTTATTATTTACGGTATCCCAATAACAGCGAACCTGCTGATGTCGTCTGAGCAGCAAGGTATTCGACAAAACATAAATGCCTTCTCATTAATGCTCGACCCCGACGCCATCAAAAGAGTGGTTGTTCAGCGCGCGTACAGTGCGTTGTCGGAATACGCAAAATCTGAAATTGGCTGGATGCTGAACGATTGTCAGACAGCTCTCGATTCGCTCGCAAAAGTGGATTCGGCCAAGTTCAACGAACTGCAGGAGATGTGTAAGCTCCAGGAGATGCGCGATGTAGCAAATGGAAACATCAGGGACTATACAGATGTGCTGAACTCGATGGGGCTGATGACGGACGTGGAAAAAGTGATGTCGCAACTTCCCAAAATCGCCGTCGGCGCAGTGTTCCCCGTCTTCTCACCGATCACTCTCAGCGGGGCGCGATTGGAAGGGGCTTGGGTTGAGTGGAATCCGGGACAATCATTTTATTTATCAGCGGTATACGGCACCACACAGCGTCCGCTTACCCGCATCGATACATTTCGAGTAGACACATCGATGTACACAACGTATAACAACTCAAATTTTGGACGAAGCATGTATGGGGCTCGCATTGGTTCGGGAAGTCCGGGTGGCTCTCACATTCTCATCACGGGGATATATATCGTCGATGATAAAAACACTCTGGTTTTACCCGATAGCGGAGTTGCGCTCACGCCACAAAAAAATTATCTGTCGAGTTTCGACTTCAAGCTCGAACCGATTAAAAATGTGTGGACGTTGGAAGCCGAGTTGGCAGGTTCGATAACCGTAGCCGATCAAAACGCGCCTACATTCGGCAGCGAGGATGTTCCCAAGTTTCTGCTCAACCTGGTTGATTCATCGGCATCTACCTATGCGGACTGGGCGCTCACGGCAGCCACAACCGTTAACATTCGCAGCACAAATACAAAGCTGACGGGTAAGCTGCGTCGCATTGGTGCAGGCTACCGTGCACTTGGCGTTCCTAATCTCAGAACCGATTACCTTAGGTACGATGGGCGCATCGATCAATTCTTTTTTAAGCGACAGTTTTCCGTTGGGGCTTTCGTACGCCAGGACAGGGATAATCTGATCCCGGTAAAGCGGGCAACCTCGACGTTATTCAGCGCCGGTGCGAATTTTGGGCTTTCAATTCGCGGGTGGCCATATCTGCGAGTATCGTATGCCCCCTACGTTCAGGAAAGCAATGCAACCGATACGCTGCTGCAGTATATAAATCGCACGGTGCTGTGGTCTGTATCAAGCGGATATGGTTATCGAATTGGTAAGATCATGTCGAATTCAAACATTACGGTATCTAAACAGGACGCTGAAACCAAGAACAATTTGTACGATTACTCCGTTCTTTCGGTGACGGGAACGCAAAGTTTTACTTTCCAAATTCCTTTCAACTTCTCAGTTGGTTTAGGATACATACAGCAGACAAGTGCGCAAACTCCCGGCACATCGATTTTCACCACCGACGGTTCGGCGGGTTATTCGTTTACGGAGGCTATGACGCTCAATGCGGGACTCAACCTTGCCTTCGACCAAACCTATGGAACGCGTACAGGATTTTTCATCAGCTATTTGGCGCGTATAGAAAACATAGCTGATATAGATCTTCGTGCTGAGCGAAACTATTTTACAGCACGGTACACTCCAGCCCTATTAGGAGAGGGTTACAGGGAAAATCTCTTTCGGCTTACTATATCCAAGATGTGGTAGTAGGGGCACTAACGTTTTTCCCAATACAATCTGCCGCGCAGCTCAGCAACCCACTCTTGTTCCATGCGCGTCTTCTTTTCGAGCAAAGCCATTTGTTCAATCATTTTATAATCGGACTCCAGGGTTGCCTTGTGTTCCGCAGTAAGCGCTTTGCGGTAAATGATGTGGTAGCCAGGTTTGGTGGGGTCGGCAACGTACGGCAAAGGCTCGCTTACTTCGCCGTCTTTAAGGTCCTTTGCAACAGTGCGAATATCTTCGGGTAATCTTTCGAACTCAATCTGCCCCATGGCGCCGCCGAAACCCTTGGTTTCCTTTTCGTCGGTGAGTTCGCGTGCAAGAGTTTCGAAATCTTCGCCTTTAAGCACACGCTGGCGGACATCCAGCAATTCCTTGCGTACTTGCTCTCGGTCTTCTTCGTTGAGCGAAACACGGATAAGAATGTGCCGACAGTTAATTGCCGTTGTTGACTTGTCTATCAATTGGATGATGTGCCAGCCGAATGGTGTTTCGACGGGTGCCGACGTCTGTCCAGCCTCGAGGGCGAAGGCTGATGCTTCGAAAGCTGGAACAAATTTTCCGCGTTCTACAAAGCCAAGGTCGCCGCCATTGGCGGCCGATCCAGGGTCGCCGCTATAACGTCTGGCGTAGTCTGCAAATGATCCCCCCTTTGCAATTGAGTCGCAGATGCGAAGAGCCAACTGCTGTGCTTCCTTGCTTTGTTCAGCCGAAGGAGTAACGTATCTCACGATGTGATACAGATCTACTCGTGCTGGTATCGGTGGAATAGAATCTTTATACTTGGCATAGAATGCTTCGACATCGGCGCGCGAAACTTTCACGGAACCAAACCGCTTTGCCCTGATGCGTTCAGCAAGAAGCTGAAGGCGAATCTGATCGCGAAAGTCTTTCTTAATCTTGCTGATCGACATTCCATAAATATCCTCGACGCGTTTTTCCGATCCCACTTGCTGGATAAGCATGGCTATCTGATAATCCATGCGCTGAGAGACTTCTTCGTCGGAAACAACGATTGTAGTGTCTTCACCGGCGGCAGCCATAATAAGACGTTCGTTGATCAACTGATCCAGCACTGCATCGCGAAGCTTGGGGTCGGTTTTGTTGGCGCCAGGAAACCGTTGTCCATAAAGCTCCACCTGTCCATCAACATCGCTTTTTAAAATTATTTCATTTCCTACAACGGCAACAATCCGCTCCATGCTATCCTGAGCGAATACAAGAAACTCCATCGCCACAAAGGCGATGCCTATCAAAAGCCCCTTTATCATTGCTGCTACCGTCACTGCTTCTTCTGATTTCGATTTGTTGAAGACGCAGAAGTTTTGGTCCAGATTTTATTAATGGCTTCCGTGTTAACGTTCACGGGAAACCGTTTACGAACATCGCTCAGCCAGACTTCCGTCAGCTTCTTTTGCAAGGCATCCTGATAGGCTGGCGCAAGTTCGGGCAATGCCTCTTCGAATGTTTTCGGCCGTGACGTTTCAATTGCGTCCACTCTGATGATTGAGTAACCTTTGTCGTGAGGGAAGGGGCCTGTAATCTGTCCACTAACAAGTTTTTCTTCGGCCGCGCGCTGCGCAAGTTTCGACGTCTTAGGCGACAAAGTTCCCACGCCGCCCTTCTTTTCCCGTGCTCCTTCACGCTGCGTCTCCTGTGCGGCAACAACATCAAATGATTCACCTGCGTCGAGTCTGTGCCGCACTGCTTTAGCGGCAGAATCGGTGAGCACATAGATTTCGGAAATCAAGTATTTGATTTCCGTCGTCCAACGAGACCGTGTTGTATCGAAGAATTTTCGCGCATCGGCGGTATCAAATTTCAGTTTGCTCCAGACCTCCTTTTCTTCGACCTTGAAGAGCAGAATCCCATCGTTAAATTCTTGCATCAAAGCTGCAAAGTCCGCATACTGTTTGCTGAGATTTGCACTGGCTTGCTCGAGAACCATCGGATCGACAAGTTTATTCATGGCGCGGTCCATGCCGGCGCGGTTTAGTGAATAGCCGCGCATGTCCAGTCTCCGACGGAGCGAATCAGTAAAATTCTTTACAGTGAAGCGTTCTTTTGGTGTAATGTATACATCCTGCTGCATCAGGTAATCGTTAATTGGCCTCCACCACGAAGTGTCGTTGGAATTCTTAGTTGTATCGATGGTTGCCATCAGGCTGTTGTACGTGTCTGGAACCCAATGATAGCCGTAAACTTTTTTTAGTGAGTCATACAGTAGACGCTTATCATCTTCAAAGTACAGCCGTCTGTACGTCCGCTTGGCATTGTCGCGTTCAGCAAGCGAGTCAGGCATTCGAGTGGAGTCTCGGCGAATGATGTGGACGCCGAACATTGTATGAACCTTACCCGACGTTTCGCCATTCTTGAGCATAAACACGCCATTTTCAAACTCAGGTATCAATCGGGAACCATTGCTTTCCATGCCGCCAGATCTCGAGTACCACGATCCCAGATAACCTCCCTTAGAAGCAGAAACATTATCGTCGGAATACTTTTCTGCTAATTCCGAAAATGCATCCTGATCCGGATCGATGCCGCGAGCACGCAGCATCTCGTCCTGCCTTGCTGCAGGTGCATTCAGAATCTGAAGTAATGAGTCAGCTAAAAGATCGCATGCAGCGCTATCGCGGCCATCCTTTTTCCGCAGAAGAATGTGTCTGAACCGTACAACCTGCCGTGTATCCTGAGCAACGACCTTTACAATGAAATATCCGAATCGGCTTGATACAGGTTTAAGCGAATGCTGGCCCACCTTAAGCCGATATGCTTCATCCTCAACAGATTTAATAATGGACCCACCGGTAATCCACGGCAGCAATCCTCCGTTTGATGCAGTCTCCTTGTCGTCGGAAGTATCGTTCGCAAGCGACTTAAAATCGGCGCCTCCGTTAAGTAATGCAATAACGTCCATCGCTTTTTTCATGCTTGCCACGGAGTCCCACAGTTTCGTTGCCGGGTCGGTAACTGCACAGAGAATAATTCCGATGCGGAGTTCGGTTGATCTGCGCCGGGCCAGCTCGCCTACTCTGGCGTCGACAAATGCTTTGTCGAAATAGTAGGTTTCCGAAAGAAGCTTCTTGTTGTTTTGGATGTCGGCGATAACACTGGAATCCTTATCCATGCCCCTTTCCCGAGCACTCGCTACTTTAAGACGGTAGTTGGTGTAAAGCCGAAGAAATTCGAGGGCAGTATCGATGGCTACCGACGATAGTTTGGTATCCCTGCGGTTGAGATTTTTTTGGAAGGCTCGCTCAACATCGGCGTAGACGACGCTTTCGGATCCTACGGTTGCCAGGACTGTGTTAGTCCAATCTGGCGTCGGCTTTTTCGATGATTTTTTTGTCTTCTGTGCAACGAGAACATTTGAACCAACAAGTAATAATGCGAGAGCGATAAAGTTAATCGGCGATCTCTGCATCATGGCGTATATCGTCATGACGAAAGGTATGAATGTGGTAAAAACTGAAGCGTCCGAGACGCACGAGCCACAAAAATAGTTATGTCAGAAGCTCCAGACCTACTTTCCATATATCACCGGCGCCCAGGGTTATCACCATATCCCCTGTTTGAACGATTGATTTGAGTGCGTCGGCTACCCGGTTCTTGTCGGGTTCATAATAAACTTCGGCATGGCCTGCCAGGCGTGCGGCATCGGCAATGAGCTTGCCGTTAATTCCATCTATGGGTGCTTCGCGGGCAGCGTAAACATCTGTTAATACAAGAACATCGGCATCACAGAACGATGTGGCGAATTCATTGAAAAAGTCTCGAGTTCGGGTGTAGGTATGCGGCTGGAAAACCGCTACAATGCGCCTTTTCCATCCCTGTTTTGCGGCAGCCAGAACACATCGTAATTCCGTAGGATGGTGGGCATAATCATCGACAATCAAGATCCCGCTGGTTTCACCTTTTATTTCAAACCGACGGTACACTCCACTGAAGTCAGCGAGTGCGTCTCGAATCAGTTCAAATGAAATGTTGCACACAAGACCCGCTGCGCATGCGGCTAGAGCATTGCGAACGTTGTGTTCTCCGGGCACGTTAAGTGTAATGCGTCCAAGTTCCTCGCCACGGTACACCAATGTGAACGTTGATGTACGCTCACTGAATTCAAGACTGGAGGCGCGAACATCGGAATCAGCAGACAACCCAAAGCTTATGATAACTTTATTTATTTCCGGAATAATTGATCTCACACCAGGATCGTCCAAACACACACAGGCAGTACCGTAAAAAGGAACCTTGTTTGCAAACTGAATAAATGCCTGCTTGATGTCGTCGAGATCGCTGTAGATATCAAGATGGTCTGCTTCGATATTCGTAATCACAGCTATCGTTGGAAGCAATTGTAAAAACGACCGGTCGTATTCATCGGCTTCCAGCACAATCCAGTCGCCCCCTCCCAAACGCGCATTCGATCCGCCCAAACCCTTTAGGCGTCCGCCAACGATAACGGTCGGATCCATCTCAGCTTTCATCAACACGAGTCCGCACATCGATGTTGTTGTGGTCTTACCATGTGTGCCTGCAATTGCGAGACAATAATTAAGCCTCGACAATTCAGCCAGCATTTCTGCGCGACGTATAATGGGAATCGAATTCCTGACTGCTGCAAGTGTTTCAGGATTTTGAAGGGGGCGGACGGCGCTTGAATACACAACAACATCGGCCTCGGCAATATTTATTGCGTCGTGGCCTATGGCGATTCGTGCACCTCTCTGTGCGAGGTAGTCTGTTGCGTTGGTCCGCTGTAAGTCTGAACCGCTGACGGTGAATCCCTGGCTGAGTAGGATTTCAGCAATGCCGCTCATGCCGATTCCGCCGATGCCAACAAGGTGGACATGTTTAATGGACGAAAACGTCATGTGTAGTAATCCGGTCGCCTGTCGGAAAAGATGTTGTTGTAAGCGTTAAAGGATTTGTTGCGCGTTAGCACAGGATCGATATCGGTAAAGATCGTTGATTCCGTTGTTGCATCAGCTGATGCGAGTACAGATCCGTTAAAACCGTAGACAGTTGACTGTCCATTGAACGCAACCTGTTCACCACCATTTTCTTCGCTGCCTGTTCTATTGGCAACTGCGAGATACACCTTATTCTCCAATGCTCTCACAGGCATTACCATCTTCCAAATATGCGTGATCAGATTTGAGGGACATGCAATGATATCGGCTCCGCTAAGGGCCAGTGTCCTCGCAGCCTCGGGGAAACGCCAATCGTAGCAAATCATGGTTCCAAGGCGGCAATCGATGTGCGGTATGTGTACGATTCCGAAGCCAGTGTTCCCTGGAGTAAAGACATCGGCTTCACGATAGAATAAATGAGTCTTACGATAAACGGTTGTTGGGATATTATGCCCGCAAATCAGCGCACTGTTGAACAAGTCGTCGGCAGCCTGCTCTGCAAACCCGATGACTCCTACGATTTCGTTAGCGATGCAAACATTTACAATGTGTTCTACGATGGAACTGTTAACCGATAGAGCATAGGGTATTGCTTCCTGTTTTGAATGAAAGAAATAACCCGACGTGCAAAGTTCGGGGAATACCACAACGTCGGCATCGCTTTCCGATATCCATTTCTCAATTCGATTAACGTTTGATGTGAGGTTCCCAAACTCCGGGGCGAATTGAATGCACGAAATCTGCATCACGTCTTAGAAACGGTAACTGAACGAAATCAACGGCAGGCTGCCCGTTGTACCAAAGGTGCGCATCGTACTCAAGGGAGCAAAGCCGCCTGTGGATGCCGGATTATGGGGAAGAATGCCTTCGGCGGCGTTAAATAATTCGTCGTTAAATTTATTTACAATAAGTGCGATACCCACGCCCAGGGCATAACCGCTGAGAACATCTGTAAGGTAGTGCATGCCAAGATGCATTCGGGAAAATCCCGTGTACAGTGCATAGAGCGCCGAAGGGGCAATAACGTACCACTTCGGGTATCTTAACGATAGTGTTGTAGCGAGTGCTGCGCTGCCCGCAGAATGTCCGGATGGCCACGACCCATCAGAATCCGTTTCGTATCCTGTTATGCATTCCGGATATGCCTGATATGGACGCGGACGTCCGACAATTTCCTTAAGGATGAGTGTGATGCCGTATGTTGCTGCCGATGTTACAGCAAGCTGTAATCCCGATTCCGCAGCGTAACGGTAGCCGTACTCTGTATCGTCGAAGACTGCTAACGGAAGGCCACCATAGGCGTAGAGCAGAACGGGTGTGCCAATCATTAGGGGGAGGAGAGCATCGGAAGCAACCACCGTTGTGGTGTGTAATCCGGCACTTTCAATGGTGTTGAGCTTATAAACAAGATTCGCTTCCCATGGCATGTCCGTACAAACTGTTTGTGCATTTACATTCGGAAAACAAACGAGTTCGCAAAATGTCAGGAGAGCAATGAATGTTAGGTGATTATACACGACGCAAAATAATTCCTCATCTTCGTAGCGTATGAACATTGGTGTAGTTGGAGCAACAGGCTTGGTAGGGCGTACGATTGTGCGCATCCTTGAGGAGCGCAATATTGGTATTCACACACTGTCGCTATTTGCTTCACCGCGGTCTGTGGGCGAAAAGATAACATTTCTAGGCGAAGAATACGTGGTGAGCCCCCTAACAGAAGAATCATTTAAGGGGCTTGATGTCGCATTATTTAGCGCCGGTGGAGCCGTGAGCAGGGAATATGCGCCCATTGCCGCTGCAGCAGGATGTATTGCAATCGACAATTCCAGCACGTGGCGGATGGATGTCGGAGTACCGCTTGTTGTGCCTGAAGTAAATCCCGACGATGTGAAATTGCACAAGGGCATTATTGCAAATCCAAACTGTTCGACTATACAAATGGTTGTTGCGTTAAAGCCTTTGCACGATGTCTTTGGTTTGAAGCGAATTGTGGTAAGCACATATCAAAGTCCCAGCGGAGCAGGCCACAAAGGCGTTGCACAATTGGAATCGGAGATAGAAGGTCATGTGCCTGAATTAAGAATTTCATCGCATTCCATTGCATACAACACTGTATTTCACAAGGTTGGCGGAATTAATGAGTCGTCGGAAGAGGAAATCAAAATGATGAATGAGACTCGACGCATCATGCATCTACCTGAGCTGCCAATTGCTGTTACGTGTGTGCGCGTGCCCGTACTTGGAGGCCATGGCGAATCAGTTGCAATCGAAACACTCCATACAGTCGCGCCTGACAATGCACGCGAAGTCCTTAGCTCATCGGCGGGTATTGTTGTCGTGGACGATCCTGCCTCGGACGGCTACCCAACTCCCTTATCGGCAAGCGGAACCGATTTAGTTTATGTCGGTCGAATTCGAAATGATTCAAGCGTTGAACACGGTTTGTTGCTATGGGTTGTGGCCGATAATCTTCGCAAAGGTGCAGCCACTAATGCGGTTCAAATTCTCGAGCTTCTTCAATGACATCGTATGCTGTAATTATGGCGGGCGGATCGGGTGAACGATTCTGGCCTTATTCGAGGAAGTCCAAGCCGAAACAATTGCTGAGATTAACCTCTCCGCATAAGACAATGATTGAAGAAGCCATTGAGCGTATCAGGCCAATCATTCCACTCGAACGAATTCTGATTATTACAAGCAAAGTGCTACGCGCGGAGATTATTAACGCAGTACCGTTCTTTCCAGCAGCCAACGTGATTGCTGAGCCGGCAAAGCGAAATACAGCTCCCTGTCTGGCACTCGGTGCTTCTGTCATCAAAACACGTCTCAAAGAAACAAAAGAAACCGATGCTGTGATGTGCGTGTTTACAGCAGATCACTTCATTGGCGACAATGATGCATTTGACCGCGACGTAAGACTTTCAATTGAGAAGGCAGCAGAAGGTGATGTACTTGTGACGCTTGGTGTAATACCCACTCGACCTGATACAGGATACGGGTATATCGAAGTCCAGGAGCGTGGACCCGCTCCAATGAAGGTTTCGTCGTTTCGAGAAAAGCCAAATGCAGATGTAGCGATTGAATACATGAAAAGCGGACGATACCTGTGGAATAGCGGGATGTTCGTATGGCGTATTTCGTCTTTTGAACAAGCAATGCGTACCCACCTGCCTCAGGTTGCTGAAATTATCAGCATGGATGGAGACATTGATGAACGGTACAAAGCGCTGCCCGATATCTCAATTGATTACGGCATTATGGAAAAGGCTTCGAATGTTTTTGTTGTACCTGCCGAATTTCCGTGGGATGATGTTGGATCGTGGGACGCGCTCGATAGATTGCAGAATGTTTCAGATGGTAAAAATGTTGAGTATGGACGCGTCGACGTGGTTGATTCATCATCAGCTATTGTGGTGAACGCGTCTACAAAGGGTCAGGTTGTATCCGCATTGGGCGTCGCTAACATTGTTGTAGTCTTAACAGACGATGCTGTTCTCGTATGCGACAAATCGCGTGCACAGGATGTGAAGCAAATTGTTTCATCGCTGAAATCAAAGGGTTGGGATGAGTACCTATGACGCCTCCCGACGGCACATACATTACTTCTGCGGCTAACGCCATCAGCGTTGCGTTCGATATAGACAAGCCGGAGAATATAGATGCCGATGAGCTGTTTCGGCGGTTACGGCAAGTTCTGCTTCAGCGAATCATCGATCTGCTCAATACCAACCCGGAAAAATTGATGTCGATACTGTACCGCATCGACGTAAGCGAATCAAAGATTAGAGAACTCTTTGCGTCAGCTTTCCCGCCCGACATACCCGAACGTCTTGCCGACATGGTAATTGAGCGGCAGATTGCCAAGGCACAGACGCGGCAATGGGGAAGGGGCATGCAAAAGGAATAGGTCATGATACTCTTAACGAACATCGCATCACTCGTAACTGTTGATGCAAGCGGTGGCTTCTGCAAGACAGGACCCGCAATGCGCGATATCGGCGAAATCAAGAATGCCGCTATCCTTTTTGAACATACCATTCGCTGGATTGGTTCAATGGAAGAATGGAACTCAACGGCATTCAGAGAGTGGGTGGATGTAGATGGTGGCGAAGCTGTGACCGAAGAGATAGACTGCACGGGCATGACGGTGATGCCAGGCTTTGTAGACTCTCATACTCACATAGCATTTGCGGGATCGCGCTCGCATGAATTTGCGCGGCGGTTGAGCGGAGTACCCTATTCGCGCATAGCTGCCGAGGGCGGCGGAATACTAACGACGATGAAGGCAGTTCGGGAATCTTCGCTCGACGAAATTGTAGAAATAGGCGCAACGCTGGTTTCATCTGCAGTGGAACACGGTACTACAACATTTGAAATTAAAAGTGGTTATGGTCTGTCGGCTGAATCTGAACTGAAATTACTCGAAGCGATAAAACTGATCGGAGATGAAACGCCTGCCGATGTTCATGCAACATTTCTTGGTGCGCATGATGTGCCGCCAGAGTATCGCAGCAGTCCCGACCAATACATTGATCTTATCGTCTCCGACATGCTGCCCAAGGTCAGGGAGCAGGGGATTGCTACTGCGTGTGATGTTTTTACAGACATAGGGTTCTTTACGGTAGAGCAGAGCGAAACAGTACTGCATGCGGCACAGAAATTGGGTTTGGAAGTCAGAGTTCATGCCGATGAGATTGCCAACATTGGTGCGTCGCAGATGGCAGCAAGGCTCGGTGCTCTGAGTGCCGATCACCTGGAGCATTCGTCAATCGAAGATATGGTTGCCATGCGGGAAAAGGGCGTGGTGGCAACACTTCTGCCGGGCACGGCATACACACTTCGGCTGCCGTACCCCAATGCAAGAACCATGATTGATAAGGGGCTTATTGTGGCGCTTGCCACAGATTGTAATCCGGGATCGTGCTTTACGGAGAACATGCAGACAATCCTGTCGCTGGCATGTATTAACATGGGCATGAGCATTGAAGAGGCAATTACAGCATCAACTTTACACGGAGCGCACGCTCTGCGCATTGGCAGTCAAACCGGATCGCTCGAAGTAGGTAAGCATGCCGATCTGGTGATTTATGATGTTGAGTCATATACCGACATTATTTATCACTTCGGTACTAACCACGTGTATACAGTGTTCATTCGTGGTGAAGAGGTATGACGATAAAGCTTTACAACACGCTTACAAGAGAAGTGGAACCGTTAACGCCACTGCGTAAGGAATACGTGGCTATGTATTCGTGCGGTCCTACGGTTTACAACTACGTTCACATTGGGAATCTGCGCGCCTTCATCACTACCGACGTTATCCAGCGTGTTCTAAAAGCAATTGGCGGATACGATGTGAGATGGGTAATGAACATCACTAATATCGATGACAAGATTATTCGCGATGCCACTGCGGGATCGGCAGCTTGGCTGGAAGAAATGGGAATCCCTTCATCCGATGCAAAACAGAATCTAAGGGCGTTTACGCGTTTTTATGAGGATGAATTCCTTAAGGATATCGTATCTGTTGGACTAGATATTAATCATTTTTATAAAATGCCCCGTGCCACGGAATACATCGGAGAAATGCAGGAGTTGATACGAGCTATCACACAAAATAAATTAGCGTATATCAGCGATAGATCAGTGTACTTCGATGTAACGGCGTATGAAAAGAGTCACGCTTACGGCAGGCTGTTTCAGATTGACAGAGAAAATTTCCGTGAAGGTGTGAGGATTGATGCCGATGAATACGACAGAGAAAGCGTGAGCGATTTTGCTCTATGGAAAGGGAAAAAGCCTGGTGAACCATTCTGGGAATTTGAGATAGAGGGGCAGCAGCTTCCGGGCAGACCCGGATGGCATATTGAATGTTCAGCAATGTCTCATGCATTACTTGGACTACCTATCGACGTTCATACAGGCGGAGTCGACCTGCGTTTCCCTCACCACGAAGACGAGCTTGCACAGTGCTGCGGCGGCTATGGTGTAAAGGAACAGGCATCATTCTGGGTCCATAATGAGCATCTCGAAGTCGAAGGCAAGAAAATGTCGAAATCATTGGGCAATTTCTTAACGCTTCGGGATCTTGTGAAGCAGGGAATCGATCCGATTGACTTTCGATTTGCACTGCTCTTTGCTCATTACCGGAGTAAGCTCAACTTTACGTTTGAATCTTTGAAAGCCGCATCAGCTTCTCGAAAGCGAATTCAGGAATTCATCTGGGACGTTATGTCAGTGTCGGACGGAGCGAGCACAGATGGAATGATATCAGAACGCGAATCAGTTCCTGCCGCATCTTTTCAATATTTAATAAAAGCTGCTGAAGCGTTGGCCGATGACGTTCATACTCCTAGAGCGCTTGCCGAGCTGAATACATTCGTCGGCAGTGTTTCTGTCGGAGAATTGTCTGCGCACTCCGCATCTGCAATTCTTAACGAGCTGAAAATTTTCAACGACGTGTTTGGAGCATGGACCTTTTCGCCGCGTACAGCAATCGAAGTTCCTGCAGAAATTGTTTTGTTAGCCGAAAAGCGATGGGAGGCACGAAAGATGAAGAACTGGTCTGAATCCGATAGGCTTCGCGATGAGATTGCAAATCGAGGCTGGACGGTGATGGACGGCAAGGATTCGTATGAACTGGAGCCGCGATAGTGGTTGATCACATCGTCATAATAGGTAATGGGAAAGTTGGCGGTGCCTTATACAAACGTTTGCACGAAAAAGGCGACGACGTGTCGGTGGTTGGACATGTTGAGTTTGAAACCTGGCTCACGTCAAGCAATGTAATTCGCACAAACGTGAATGCAGCTCCTGCTGTTGTTGTGCTGGCTGTGCCTGAGTCTGCGATTAAGGAGACAGCACAGAGAATTGCGAATGCAACACTAACAGCAAGTCATCAAATAATGGACCGTCCGCCGGATGAAGACGGTCCTCAAGACGGCATATTAATTTTACATACAAACGGATCCAGGTCAAACAGATCGCTAGCCCCCTTACACTCAGCAGGATTTCTGACTGCGGCAGCGCATCCGTTCCAAACGTTTCCAAACAACGATCCATCAGCTCTCGATGGAATTGCGTGGGGTGTGGATTGCGATGATGAGGCGTGGACGTTGTGCGAAGAGTTTATTAGGCTCACTGGCGGGAATGCTGTTCGTTTGTCGAATCAAACGAGCGAACGCAGGCGGGCATACCATGCTTCCGCAGTTGCCGCGAGCAATCTCACGTATGCGGCCTATGAGTTGGCGAGAAGGATTGCCGATGATGCCGGCATTGACGCTTCGCAGTTCTTGTTGCCCATCATGAAACGAACGTATGAAAATGCTGCAAAAGCGATTACAGATGACGAGGCATTCTCGATTACAGGTCCGCTGGTAAGGGGCGATGTAGACTCTGTTCAAAAACAGGTGATGTCGCTTAGCGAGGAGTTGCGTCGGCCTTACGCACTAATGTCGATGTGTCTGCTCGACACACTCAACAACAACGAAGAGACACAGGCAGCGATGAGAAAAATGCTTGAAGGATTTATTACTGTCCCTGAATTCTCATCGCCCTGATATTAACGGCGATATCTCCGTTCATAATTCCGCTACCGCTAACGAGGATGTTTGCTCCGGCATCTACAACCTGACGTGTGTTGTCGATTTTTATCCCGCCATCAACTTCTATTTCGACATTCGGTAATCCCGACGTATCAAGAAATTTTCTCAGTCGTTCGCATCGTTTCAAGAACGAAGGAATAAATATTTGTCCGCCGTAACCGGGGTTAACAGACATCAGCAAAATAAAATCGGCGGCATCTGCGGCTTCGAAGGCATAGTCGAGAGGAGTTGCCGGATTCAAGACAAAGCCTGCTTTGCAATCAAGGCTTCGGATTCGTGCCAGCGTTCTGTGGAGGTGTGTGCACGCTTCTACGTGTACGCTTATCCACGATGCACCCGCTTCGGCAAACTGTTCAACCTGATGATCGGGATTAGAAACCATCAGGTGCACATCCAGTGGAAGATTAGTGATGCGTTTCAGAGCCTGCATTACCACCGGTCCCATGGTGATTGGCGGCACAAAATGACCATCCATTACATCGACGTGCAGCAAATCCGCACCGCCGGCTTCGCATGCCAACACTGCGTTTTCGAGGTTAGCAAAGTCGGCTGACAACAACGATGGCGCAATACGTGTTTCCATATTATGAGCTCAGTCTAACAAGATGATCTTCAACCTGATTCCATTTTTCTCGAGTGAAGGTTGCCTCTGGCAGGTGATATACCGACAGTACATCTCGGACATATTCCGGAGTACGCATACCAACAAGAACAGCAGACACGCCATCGGTGCAACGTAAGGCATGGAGAGCAATATGCTGAAGGGGTGTAAAGGAAGGTAGGCCGAATAATTCTGCAGCCGTCAGTCGCAATTCTTCAAGTGAATTATTTTCTTCAACGGCGTATATATTTTCAATATCGTCGAGCAGATTCCGCACATCATCGAGATACATTCCAAGGCGTTCATCTTCCGACGAGCGAAACCGCTCAGCCTGTGCAAGTCTGGGATCGAGAAACGATTTTCGCACATCCCTCCAATGCATCAAGCCGTCGAATTTATTCCAGGACTGACACAGGGAACCTGCCACGCGGAAGGTTTCGGATAATTCAGACCTATGCATTTGGTTCCCCGCGGCAATCAGCATCTGCAGCACATCGTGTTCCACAACTTCCAACGAATGTACTCTGGATTCCAGAGTTGCAGTCTGAGGTGCGTGCGGATAAATTTCGTGTGAAGCAAGTCTGATGATATCTGAATCGACGATTGCATTCAGAGGACGATTGATTAGGACTAAAACGTCATTTTCTTTAGCAAGCTCGAGAGTCGTCATTGCATAGCCATGTTCTTCGTCAAACGCCTGATTCAATGTTGTTGCGGCATAGTGTTCAATAATGTTCAAAGGCATTTGAGCGTATTTAAAAGCATTGGCAGAGCCCCCTACAGAATGAGCAATAGCGATGCACTTTTCCAGCGAAACAAAATCCGGAGCGTCGGCCTGGTTCACAAACGTATTCGACGAAATACCATACGCGTGAATGCGGCCAATGCTGCATTGTTGTTCAAGCCATTTAAAAGCATTATAAATACGGTTATAAAATTCATTTCGGGCTTCGTTAACTGCAAGTCCCGACTGATGTGCGATTTGCAGATAATATTCGGGATTATGCAAGAGCAAGACATCAACGGAGTCCGAGCCCAGCCGAGCAAGCGAACGTTCAAACGCATCGCTGAGGAAATCGGGATGAATGCAGTGAGAAATCCCTTCGCCGACTTTAACGACGTCTGCATACGCGTCGCTGATTGCCTGCCGTGCATTCATCATATCAAGGATCTCTCCCTGTGCGTAGCCAAGTTTAGTAATCGTCAGTGGACGTTTATCGAGTTTTCCGACGAGTCTTTCCGAGGCGCCATTACCATAATTGGAGCTCGTATCGATCAGTGATATACCCGACGCAACGGCAAAGCGTAGGGCTTCTTCGTGCTTGGGGTTTGTATCCGAGACCCGGTAGCAGCCAAAGCCAAACGATGCAGACATAAACTTATTTACCACCAAAAGTGAGACCAGCCTGGAGGCCAATCGGAGTTAATCCTCCATCGTTAGTGAACCACATTCCAAATGCAGTGAGATGAATTTTCACATTACTGAACACTTCGATTGCACCGCCAACGCCTGCCTGTGATGCAAGACCATACCTCGTAGTGGGATCGGACAGAAAGTTAAATCTTGCCAAGCCCGAACTTGACGTAACGCCGAGGCCCGTCATGGCAAAGCAGAATGCTCCAAGGCGAGAGTCGCCTAAAAACCAAGTGCCGATGCCGGTGTTAATAGCGAGTGCATCCCGCTTTTCCAGGCCAGTGCCAAGGAGAGAAAAGCCCAGCCATGGATTACGGGTATTACCAAGGGCAATAAAAACCTGCATTCCAAACCCGCCATTTGGATAACCATTCAACTGTGGCGTCCACACCCGATGCACAGAAAGCATCGTCCACGATGCCGAAGGTTGCGAGGAGAGTCCAATTTCCTCCTGACCGGAGGCAAATGTAGAAGCACAAATGACGGCGAGGAAGAGTATGCAGTTGCGATGGAATTGCATAGAACAAATATGCAACAACATCTCGGAGCTTTCACGGCATCGTTTCCCGTAAGTTTGCTCGATGAAACCCACAATCCTGTCAGGGATGCAACCCACCAACGATCTTACCCTTGGACAGTATTTCGGAGCGCTGCGTAATTGGACGGAACTTCAGCGCGAATACAATGGATTGTTCTGCGTTGTCGATCTGCATGCCATTACTGTCCGACAAGAGCCCGCAAAACTTCGCAGGCGTACACTCGACGTGGTAGCAATGTATCTCGCCGGTGGTATCGATGCGTCGGTGTCTACGCTGTTTGTTCAGTCTCATGTGCCCGAACACTGCCAACTGCAGTGGATTTTGTCGTGCCTGACGAGTTTCGGCGAATGCTCCCGGATGACGCAGTTCAAGGACAAAAGCAGTCAGCACGCCGATAACGTTAACGTTGGTCTGTTTACGTATCCAATTCTGATGGCAGCCGATATTCTTATTTATAATGCCGACCTCGTGCCTGTCGGTGAAGATCAGAAACAACACCTTGAGCTGACGCGAAATCTTGCAGAACGCTTTAATCACATTTACTCGGATACGTTCACCGTCCCGGAACCGTTCATCCCAAAGGTTGGGGCAAAAATTATGTCGCTCCAGGAACCGGAAAAGAAGATGTCCAAGTCGGATCCTAATGAACGCGCCACGTTGTTTCTTACCGATACCGACGATCAGATACGGTCAAAGCTTAGACGCGCAGTCACGGATTCGGGTTCTGAGGTCATATACGATCAAGAACACAGACCCGGTGTGTCGAATCTTATTACGCTCTACCATCTAGCTACCAATAAATCTGTTGCCGATATTGAAAAGGAATTTGATGGGCGTGGTTACGCCCCCTTCAAGGAAGCCGTCGGTGAAGCGCTGGTTGATCTGATTAGTCCGCTGCGTCAGAAATATTTAGAGATTCGCTCAGATGAAGAGTCGTTAAATAAGGTTATAAAGATGGGCGCTGAACATGCCAGGGAAAGAGCACGTAGGACGTTGAGGAAAGTGTATAAGAAAACTGGATTTGTTGAACTATAAAGCTTTCACTATGCCATGACACTAAAACTTGTTTCTCAGTCAGATCATGTTCCAGCCGAGGATCTCCTCGATGGTCTGAACCAGCGTCAGGCAGAGGCTGTAACACACACCGAAGGACCGCTTCTCATCATTGCCGGCGCAGGATCGGGAAAGACTCGCGTACTCACAGTTAGGATTGCCTACCTGCTGCGGCTAGGCGTTCATCCCTCGCATATTCTTTCTCTTACGTTTACCAATAAGGCAGCACAGGAAATGAAGGAACGTGTTGGTGAATTGGTAGGGGGCTCGGTATCGCGTTCGATGTGGGTGGGCACGTTTCACTCTCTTTTTGCACGGATTCTCCGCCAACATGCAGATCGAATAGGATATACGTCGAGTTTTACTATCTACGATTCTGACGATCAACTGGCGGCTATCAAGGCTGTGATGAACCAATTGGGTGTGTCGCAGCAGGCTGTGCCCCCTAATGGTGTAAAAGGACGCATCTCGAATGCCAAGAACGAAATGATGTCGTGGCAGGAATACTCTCGACGCGCTTCAACTATTTCCGAAAAACAAACTGCTCAGATCTACGAGTTATATGAAAAACGATTGAAGCATAGCAATGCGATGGACTTCGACGATTTGCTTCTGAATACGATTATTCTTCTCGATAATCACACAGATGTTCTCGAAGGTATGCACGACAGGTTTAAATATTTGTGCGTGGATGAGTATCAAGACACCAATAGGGCACAGTACCGAGTAGTGAACATCTTAGCAAAAAAATTTAGAAATATCTGTGTTGTTGGCGATGATGCGCAGAGTATCTATCGGTGGAGAGGCGCCGATATCAGGAATATCCTCGAATTTGAACGCGATTATCCGGATGCTCGTGTTGTGAGATTAGAACAGAATTATAGGTCGACAAAGACTATTCTTGCCGCTGCCGACAGCGTGATAAAAAATAATGAAAAGCAGTTGAGAAAAACTCTGTGGACGGAAAACGTCGAGGGTGAGAAGATCACTGTATTGTCATGCAGGGACGATAGGGAAGAAGCTGAGTCTATTGTAAGAACAATTAAGAATCGCATTGAAAAGAATCTGTACCGTTATAGCGACACTGCCGTTCTTTACCGGACTAATGCCCAATCGCAGGCTCTCGAAGACGCGCTGCGGAGGGCCAACCTGCCATACTTAATAGTAAGCGGCGTTAGCTTCTACAAACGCAAGGAAGTGAAAGACACGCTGGCATACTTGCGCCTGCTTGTAAATCCGGCCGACGCGGAGAGTTTGTTGCGCATTGTTAATGAACCGGCCAGAGGCATCGGTCAAACTTCACTTAACCGAATGCAAGAGTATGCTGTAAATAATTCAACTACGCTCTTTGATGTTATGGCCGATGCAAGCGTGGTGCCCCAGATTCAGCAGCGCGTTGTAACTGCTGCCCGCAATTTCGTGGAGCTAGTTGAACGGCACCGCGAAGTGCTTAATGATTTGCCACCAGCAACGCTGGCGCAGCAGTATATAGAATCGACTGGGCTGCCAACCATGTATAAGCAGCAGGACACGGAGGAATCCCTCGATAAGTGGAACAACATCGAGCGTATTCTCGACCACATTCTCGAACAACAGGAAATCGAAGAAAATCTCACGCTCGCATCGTATCTCGAAACAGTGGCGCTCGTGAGTGAACAAGACGATCCGCAGCTTGGATCAAACCGTATTGCATTGATGACGATGCATGCTTCCAAAGGGCTGGAATTTCCGCTTGTTGTTATCGCAGGTTTGGAACAGGGATTGTTCCCTCTTGCAAAAGCGGAAACGGATCCAGGCGAGCAGGAGGAAGAGAGGCGCCTGTTTTATGTTGGCATTACCAGGGCACGCGAAGAATTGATCCTCTCGTATGCTGAGCGCCGATACCGTTTCGGCGAATTATCATTTTCCAGACCATCAACATTTTTATCAGAACTCGACCAGAATACACTTGCTCCGTCTGGCAGATCTGTTGCCGTGTCAGCAAAAATTAGGCGCACTGTTGAAACGTATTCCCAGATGCCTGTTAAAGAAGACTATTCACAGCTGAGTGTTAAACAATCTGTAAAGACTGGCCAGCGCGTCAAACATCCAATGTTTGGTGTTGGTGTAGTAGTCGACGTCAGCGGCTACGGCTCGTCGGCAAAAGCTACGGTTGAGTTTAGCAACGGACAGAAAAAGCAGCTGATGCTTAGCTATGCCCGCCTGGAGCAGGTGTGATGTCTTACTCTGAGGAGTAACCCGGCACCATTTCGAGGTATCGTGGGCCTATGCAGCGCGGGGAATACTGAACGTGATGCTTGTGCCGAGGCCTAGAGCGGAAGAGATGGTAAACGTTCCGCCGTGTAGTTCTATTAGACGTTTTGCAATGACGAGTCCAAGTCCGATACCCTGCTGCTCCTGCGTCTTCCTCCGGAATTGGCGGTAGGCGCCAATTTGGAGGAGCTCCTGCTCCTGCATACCAACACCGTGATCTCGGATGCTGAAAATAATTTCCCTGTCAGTAGGTGTTGCTGAAATGCTCACGGGCGTTCCCTGACGCGAGAAATACAACGCATTGTCGATGAGCTCCGATGCAACCTTGTCCAAATGCTGCTCCATCATTGCTACAGGTATTCCTTCAATATCGAGCGCCATGGAAATATCGGACTGGCGCTGGTGCGCAAGAGACCGTTGAATAACCGTGTCGTAAATAATGGATGCCGGCTCGGTGGTTGTACATTGGCGCATTCGCTCCACGTGAAGGGGACTCTCCGAAAGCGTTTCAATCTGAGCGTACATCAAGAAGTTGTCAGTGACCCGCAACAATCTTCTTGCAGCGGACAAAATTTCAGCGCTGACTTCGCGGATCTCCTCCGGCTTCGTGTCGCGCGCATGCCCATGCAGGTACGAGGCTTGTCCAATGATATCCGTGAGCGGTGTGCGATATTCGTGTGGCAAAGCGTACAACAACGAAGGCTGCGTGCTTACTGGCTGGATGACAGGTGGAGTTTCGCCTAAAACAGGTAATCCCTGCAAGGCTAACAATGAATGGATGCCTGCCTCGGTTAGTGGGCGTGAGATTACGCCATAGGGTACGCTTGTACTGGTAAGGGGCTCGGAATCATCTGCAAGAACAACAAAGGGAGTATCGACGTTGAGACCGTGGATGTATAATTTTTCTCGAAGGTCTTCATACCGAAGAAATGCAGCATCGAGAAGTACGCACGATGGTCTATGGTGCCGAACAAGTGCCTGCGAAGCAGCCAGATCGGGTGCCACCAATACCGAAAGCCTGCTGTCGAGTAACCTCTTGGCAGTCTCATTCCGACGCTCTTCGTTGGCGTCTATGAGTAAAATTGTTCTAGGCGCAGAAATGGCCATTCACCAAATCCTATTGATGTGAAAGAAGTAGGATCGCCCCTCCTTGCTTCTGCTACAATTATAACAGGAGTTCCAAACCATTCCAATAGGTAAAAGTTACATGGAAAAAATTTAATGCTCAAGTCAGGATTCAAGAAAATTCGTTTACACCAGGCTGTCTTAGCGACGGTAGTCACGATCTTGATCCTCATTTTTCCTCGATTTGTTACAGCTCAAGACCTTCTGCCATTGATGGAGCCCCCGCAGATCGTGCCCGGGGGTGGGCTTTACTACGGCGTGGACAAATTGGCGAGCACATTTCGGTTTACCGGAAATGCGGACGTGCAAGTTCCTTTCATAGCAACAGGTTACTCCGGTAGGTCGGGCTGGGTACGTTTTGCAAATGTCTACTATGGCACGATTTTCAGAACTCAGACCATTGCCGTCCGCGACGATGAAACAGCACAGCTTTCACTGGACTTGCCGATTGGTCCAGGTACTGGTGGCTTCCTGATGTCGGGTATTGCCAGAGGAGCTTGGATTGTATCCCAGGACTCTCGTTCTGTTGGCCTTTCTTCACTTAAAAGGGGTTCAGGTGCCGTCGGCGTCAGGCTCAGCGAACTCTCCGATGTAAGTCCCAACGCCAGATCGTGGCAAATCGAGGCATTTACCGGGGCTGAAGCTACAACACAGCTTGGCGTGGAGGCAACGGGATCTCTCGTTGGAGGCGTGGCAACTATCAACCATCTGAATCTCGATGATTGGTACATAAGCGCAAGGGGCTTGGGCGGATGGCACAAACTGGATGCCGCTAGAACAAACAGTGATGCCGATGTGCGTATCGACCTTGAACGCAGTACACTTGAAGGATCGGTCCTCACGATTGGCGCAGGCGCTTCGACTTTACGCCGACAGTACTTCACAAAAATTTCCGGAATACCAGCACCGCTGGCCGTCGAGAATAGAAATGAAGACAGAATAGGATCTGATTTTAATCTCGATTACAAAATCAACAAGGTCTTTTCGTTCGGGTCGGTTGGAATGCTGCAGGCTAATTCCATTCAACGGTCATACGGGCAAGCAATCGCCGACGTTCCGATATCTGCCGTTAGCCGCACGCTTGCGGAATTTGTTGTTGACATCGAAGGAAGGCTTTCACTACAGCTTAAACAAATGAATTTAATGGGAGGGGGCTCGATATTCGTTAGAAACGAATCGAATACCGTGGCGCCGTTGAATTCGATTGGCGAGACGGAACTGAATACGATACGTCTGCAAGAATCGCAACGCGATAACACAACGTCGCGCTTACGGCTGTTTGCCCGAGCCTTATGGAATCCGGCCGAAAGGGATACTATAACTGCGGAATGGACGTGGTGGCTGCTGCGATATGATACACCAAGTGATCTTAACAATGATGACAGAGACGAGTTGAATGCATTGGCAAAAATTCGGTATAGTCACACGATATCCGAACTTCTCATCGTTGGTGTTTCTCTGTCCAGTCAGCTCCTTCACACTGTGTTCCTCCGGTCCACAAACAGTGAGCAGAATAATCAGAATGGCGTAATCCGATTGTCGCCGTTTGTATTCATCCGTGGGGCAGTGGTATCAATGATGCCTACATTCGAAGTGCTGGCTAATTACACGGTCTACGATTTTGAAAGCCAGGGAGCAACCATACGCTCCTATGGCTACCGGAAAATTCTCTATCGCGACAGCGTGATAATCAGGTTCACTCCATCGATGAGTTTTGAAATACCATCGGTAGTTCAATACTTTGAAACGTCAACATTGCTTTGGAGTGATTTTTCGGAGTTGCCTTCGAACGGTACGCTAGAGTACATAACCAAATTCCTTATTTTTTCCAGGTCGCAAACAGCATGGGAAGTTGGTGCGGGAATTAGGTTATATGCATTCAAACAAAGGAGGCTGATGGTGCCCGCCGGTGAATCGTCTCTTACCGCTTCAGTTAGATCCTGGGCTCCGGAAGTAGATATTCGCTATAGTCCGTCAAGCGGTTCCACTTTAATCCTATCTGGATACTACGAATTTCAAACTATTGAACCGAACAAAAAGGTTGAAATCCCGCGCCTGGCCATGCAGGCCAGAGTGGCCTTATGAATTCATACCACCTCAATCTGCCAAGCCTTACCACCAGTATCATGCGGGTTGAGCCCTTTATTCGTGCCATCAAAGAATTGCATATTCTCCATCCAGACAGATATCACGACATGCTGGTTGCAATTACCGAAGCTGTAAATAATGCAATTATCCACGGTAATGGATTGGATCCGGAAAAACCTGTAACAATAGATGTTATTGCAACAGCGCACAAGGCAACCATCATTATACGGGATGCCGGCCAGGGTTTCAATCCCAACAATGTTCCCGACCCGCGTCTGCCCGAAAATCTGATGAGGGAAGGAGGCAGAGGTGTTTTTCTGATTCGTCACCTTGCAGACGACGTTGAGTTTGTCGTGTCAGGCCCCGGCATGAGCGTTATTCTTAAATATTTTTATTAAGTGAGACCGTAGCCTGACGTGGCGTTGAAAAGAAAGTGTGAAGGTGCTACGAAGGCCATTGGCGACGGGCAACCACAGTCTCGATGTACTTCGCTATCATGTCAAATTCAAGATTGACTTTATCAGATGCTCCGATGTCGCCAAAGGTTGTGTGAACCAGCGTGTGCGGAATGAGAGCAACCTTAAATTTCTCAACCGATAACTCAGCAATGGTTAGCGAAACTCCGTTAACGCAAATGGAGCCGGCCGGAACAACCCATGCTGAGTATCGTTTTGGGTAACTGATCCACATCTCAACGCCCTGATCGAGATGCGTTACAGAATGGACCGTTCCTGTTGCGTCTACGTGCCCTTGAACCAGATGCCCTCCCAACCTGTCAGACAATTTCATTGCGCGTTCCAGGTTGACGTGTGCCCCTTCCCGAAAATCTCCCAATGTCGTCTTCCCAAGCGTTTCCTTTACTGCGCGTACTACAAATCCACTTGCATCGAGATCGGTAACGGTAAGACAGCAGCCAGCGACGCTCACTGAATGATCTACCTTGAGATCCTTTATGACAATGCCAGCCGCAATGTGAAATACTGTGCTGTCGGCGTCTCTTTGCACAGAGTCAATTTTTCCGATTTCCTCAATGATGCCAGTAAACATTATGTGGCAATGTTAGAAACATATCACTCAGCCGATGCAAATTGCATGCTGGTATTGAAAAACATTTTGGTAGACGTTGTACTTCACGAATTTAACTGAATCAATAACCTACGTTCATCATGAGCCTGAGCGTCTTCGGAAGCACTGATTCGATTCTCCAGGACGCTGCCATGGCGCCAAGCTTCGACGAGGCCGTCTACCATCTGCCTGGCGTGGCAACAATGGTTGTTCCAACCATGATGCACATCCAGCGGGCAGCTCGCGTATGGGCGGAGAAACGCGCTGGTGAGCCCCTTCCTCAAATCATAACGATGTCGGAGTTTGTTCGCAACCTGTTCAAACAGGTGCGCAACCAGGAAGTGAGCTTGATTTCAGATATCGAATCTGAGTTGCTGCTGGATCTTTCGCTGAAGAATGTTGGAGAACAATTCAGGCCATCGGGACTTTCAATCTACCACATTGTTCGGTGGAAGCAGGAATTGCACACAGCTCAAAGCGTAGAGGAAATGTTTACGGATGAGAATCGGCCGCACAGACTTGACGCAATGAATCGTGTTGTAAGAATTTGGCACGAATATGAACAACGCAAGGGGCGTGCATTTCTCGATCGTGGCGATGTTGTTCAGTACATCATAGATAAAGCTGCAGCGCAGCCGGAAGCTTTCAGGAAACAGCCAGTCCTGGTAATGTATACTCATGGATTATCAATAGCCGATAGGAGTCTTCTTACACTTCTTGCTTATACCGAATGGGATATTGCTGTTCGTTTTTCACTCTCAGGAACAGCCGACGACAGAAGCAGAGCGATGGCTACATGGATGGTAGCTCACGGCTGGCATTTCGCTGAAACTGAAGTGCCAAAGAAAAACTCAACAACAATTCTTAGGAAGTGGCCAACAAAACGAGAGGAGGTAAGACGAACATTAGGTGCTGTGAAAGAACTTGTGACAAATGGAGTCCATCCTTACGACATTGCAGTTGTAGTCCCGCGGTCCGGATCGTATGATAATTTAATAATTGAACTTGCTTCATCGGCAAAGATTCCAATTTCGATTCAAAAACAATCGATGCTCGAACACAACGGGAGCGCAACTACAATACTGGCAGCATGCCACGTAGTAAGCCGAAATTGGCGTCGGACCGACGTAGATCGTCTGATACGTTCCGGTCACGTGCATCACGCATCGATGCAAATTGGGCGCCTATACGAGTGTGGTGCAATAGCACGCGTAGCTGGAGGTAATGGTTGGCGCGACTGGCTTAGTCAGTTTCAGGGGACTCTGGGTACGCTGAGATCTGTGAACGATTTTGATAATGAAAAAAATGTACAGATGCTCGTTACGATGTTTGAGGAAGGAATCAGTTGCCTTGAGTGGCTTGCAAAAACAATTGATATATCCGATGGATTTATTGCACCCGAAGAATTTGTGCGATGGGTTCGTGAGAACATTATTCAGAACCTGGGCATCGATCCGCCGGTTTCATTGATGCATTCGCTGGAAACTTACAAGCACGTTGCCAAACGTCATGTGCAAACCGAAACTATTCTGGCAGATCATATCTCGCGATGGTGGAGAATTGTACAGACTCTTGAGACAGACGATTCCAACGTGCAGGTCAGGGGAATTACCGTTGCTAAGCCACAAGAGCTTCGCGGCCTGGAATTTAAATATGTTATGGCCCTGGGCTTCATCGAAGGTGAGCTGCCACTGGCAGCATGGGATCCCATCAACGAAGAGCTGTTGGCAGGTATTCGCGAGGCGATGGATTACGAGGCGCTTGCCGACATTGTTAATTCGGCGACCCATGAGGGAATACTCGTTGCATCGGTGCCCGGCGCAGACGATGGCGACGAAACTGTTGAATCTAAATTTATTGATGATCTTGCAATCGGTTCAACAGTGATCGAATTCAAACAATTGTCTGGTATTCACTGTCTGGATTCAACGTCGAGGCTTGTAATTTCTCCGAGTGAATTGCTTGCCTTCGGTACAAACGGTGTTGTAGATTTCAACGAAAGGCAGCAGGGAGTCCTGGCAACAGCGCTTGATAAGGATATATTATCACGATTTACTAAAATTACCAACGGTCGAGTCAGCCCATCGCGCATCGATACTGTCGCCCAATGCCCCTTTCGATATTTTGTCGGGTATGTTCTTGGGGTAGAGTCGCGGCAGGGCATTGATGAGGTAATCTCTCCCATCAGCCACGGCTCTATGATGCATGCAGTGGCTAAGGAATTTTTCAATCAGGTTCGGGGGCATACTGTTACCGACATTTCGTCTATCGACGATATAAAGGCTGCAATGGTAGACCTTACAACGCATACAGCGGAAGAGTGGCTTCCCTTGTTACAGCACATCTATGAGGAAGAGAGGAAGAAGATACCTGGCGGGTATTTGTACGATATCGTTGAACGCAGCACGATGTACAATTCAGATTTTAGAGCAGGAATGCTTCATCGGTGGCTCGTTGTTGAAATGGAGTCTCAGCGCTCCTCGAATTTCAAACCTGCCTTGCTCGAACTAGAAATAACAGATGAAATAACATTGAGTTCTGATGTACGTGTTCCCATCACGCTGCGTATCGACAGAGTGGATGTGGCAATTCGCGAAGATGAAGTGCATTGCATTGTGATTGATTACAAGACGGGTGAACGGTCACTTCCAAAGTACAAGGATATTGAGCTCGGGAGGAAATCACAGATGCCATTATATGCCCAGGCGCTACGTCGGTTTTTTACACAACGCAACGTGAAATGCGTTCTGGAAAAGGGGACCTACCACACATTTGGCAAGAGTATTAAAGATTCTAACAATCCCAAGATCAGCGAGCGAGTAAAAAATAATGCTGAATTCAATACGGCATTACACAACGTTGAACAGTATCTCGATGTTATACGATCGGGCAGCCTACCTGTGATACCAATTGAGGGTGCATGCGGTTCATGTGGCTTCAAGGAAGTATGCAGAGTAGATCACTGGGGTCCGTATCACTCAGCCCAACAGCCATCAGTTTAGCAATGAATTCAAGGAGACAGATGAAAAACGGTATCGTCCCTCTTAAAGCGTCCGAATTGCGATGGACTTGCCCCCTATCATCACTTCCATTTAAAACAACGAGGGAGTTGCAGCCACTTAAAAGAATTGTTGGACAAGATCGAGCAGTCGAAGCGTTGCGGCTAGGTGCGAGAATACGCTCGCAGGGGTACAACATTTGGGCGTCGGGAGTTGTAGGTACTGGGCGCATGACTACCATCCGGCAGATACTCGACGAAATGAAGCAATCGAAGCCAGAGCTGTTTGACTTTGCATTCGTGCACAACTTTCGTCAGACAGATACTCCGGTTCTGCTTCGTTTTCAGGCAGGGGAAGGCCGGGTATTTCGCCGCATGGTTGAAGATGCGCTGGCAGTATTGGGCAGGAGAATTCCGCAGTTGTTTGAGGAGGAACAATTTCAGGTACAGCGTAAAGAAATCATACAGCGATACCAATCTCGTGAGCAGGCGCTGTTGAAAGAGCTTGACGCAAAGCTCCGTCCGGAGGGTTTTGTATTGGGCCAGATTCAGGAAGACGACGGCACAGCCCGAACAGAAATATTTCCTCTAATTGATGAAAAACCTCGAACGCTTGATGACTTAGACGAAATGCTTCAGAAGGGAGAGATAAAACTCGGCCAGGTTGAAAAGATCAGGGATGCATATCTCAAACACAAGGAAGAACTCAACGAGATTGGCAGTAGGTCGCTGCGAATCATGGCCGAATTCCGTAATGAACTGTCGAGGCACGATAGGAACGCAGTGGGAGTGCTTGTTAAGACTGTGTTTCATGATGTTCGAGTCAGTTTTCCCCGCGATCGAGTTGCTCAATTTCTTGATGATGTTGCAAATCACATCATCTCGCACCTCGAGGAGTTTGTCCGCATCAACTCAGCTCGGCTTGGAGGAGTTACAGACGAGGCACTCGAAGAGCATGCCCGTGCACTGGAACGATTGTACACCGTCAATCTCATTATCGATAATTACGACACCAAGGAAGCACCTGTAATCATCGAGACGTCGCCGACCCATGCAACCCTATTCGGAACCATTGAGAAGCGCATTGATGCAAAGGGCTTTGCAGTAACCGATTTCACGCAAATTCGCGCGGGGTCGCTACTGCGGGCTAACGGAGGGTTTATCGCACTCAATGCAATGGATGTACTCACCGACCCGGTGATTTGGTCGGCACTAAAAAAAGTTTTGCTATACGGGCGGCTCGAAATTCAGACACCCGAGTCGCAGTTCCAGCTCAACACTGTAAAACCCGAATACATCTCAGTGAATGTCAAAATCATTTTATTGGGCGATCCTTCAATTTATCATGCATTGTGGGCTGCCGAAGAGGACTTTCACAAGATGTTCAAGATTCATGCCGAGTTCGACGAAGAGACCGATCGTTCGCAGATTATGATCACCCACATGTCGAGTTTCTTTGCACAAATGGCCGAGGAGGAAGATCTTCTGCATTGCGACAAAACCGGTGCAGCAGGGTTGATTGAATGGGCGGTTGCGTACACCGACTCCCAGGAAAAGATCACTCTCCAGTTCAGTTATGTTGCCGACCTGATGCGCGAAGCATCGCACTATGCCCATCAGGCTGGTGCAAACCTCATTAGCCGAACGCACGTTAAGCAGGCTCTCGACGAGCGTCTCTGGAGAAGCAATAGCGTAGACGAACGTCTGCGCGAGCAAATCACGAAAGGTGTTCTTCTCATCGACGTCGAAGGAAAGCGAGTCGGACAAATCAATGGCCTCACTGTTTATCAGAGCGGTATCGTTTCTTACGGCAAGCCTTCTCGCATTACTGCCACAGTAAGCGCGGGCAATGCAGGTCTGATCAACATCGAGCGGGAGGTAAAACTATCTGGAGCCATACACAATAAGGGTGTGATGATCCTCTCAGGATTGTTACGATCGCTTTTCTCCCGATCGCAGCCGATTTCATTTACCGCGAGTATAGCATTTGAGCAATCGTATGGAGGAATCGATGGCGACAGTGCATCGGTGGCAGAAATTGTTGCTCTTCTATCAGCGATCTCAAACATCGCGGTACGCCAGGATCTTGCTGTTACAGGATCGATTAATCAAAAAGGCGACATTCAGGCAATTGGCGGCGTAAACGAAAAGATTATCGGCTTCTTCGAGGTGTGTAAGGATAAGGGGCTCACAGGCACGCAGGGTGTGTTGATTCCGCATACCAACATTAAAGACCTCATGCTCCGGGACGACGTAATCGACGCAGTCCGCAAAAAGAACTTTTCCATTTATCCAATCAGGCGCCTCGAAGAAGCCGTCTCGCTTCTTTTAGGTACGCCGGCAGGCAAACTCCAGCCCAACGGTATGTTCCCGGAGAAGACAGTGTATGCCAAGGTGCAGCATAATTTGAATGTGCTGCATGAGGCAAGCAAAATGAAAGGGTAGCGGGAAAAACCACCATGCCGGGTATCTCTTGATACCCGGCATGGTGGTTTTGGTGTTTTTTGAATTTGTCCCGTTCTAATGCCGGAAATGCCTCAGCCCCGTATACACCATTGCTAGCCCCTGCTCATTAGCTGCACGGATTACCTCTTCGTCGCGGACGGAACCGCCCGGCTGAATAACGCACGTTGCACCTGCCTCTGCAGCTTTCAGTAGCCCGTCGGCGAAGGGGAAAAATGCGTCGGAGGCTACGGCACAACCCTGTAGGTTGAGCCCGGCGTCGTGGGCTTTTTGGACGGCAATGCGCGCAGAGTCTACGCGGCTCATCTGCCCCGCTCCAATGGCTAACGTCCTGTCGGTGAGTGCATACACAATTGCATTGCTCTTAACGTGCTTTGCAACCTTCCAGGCAAACATCATCGCTGCATGCTCTTCATCTGAGGGTAAGCGATCGGTTACAACTCGAAACACAGAATCGTCAATAAGTTTAGTGTCGCTTGTCTGAACCAGATATCCGCCGGCAACGGATCGTGTTTCATATCCGAATGCGCGGCGTAGCAGTGATTCATCGACAACTATCAATCGCCGATCCTTTTTTCGCTGCAATATTTCGAGGGCTTCAGCGGAGAAAGAAGGGGCTATTACAACTTCTGTAAAGATTGCATGCATCGTTTGGGCAAAGGATGAGTCAACTTTTCGGTTAACGGCAACGATGCCGCCGAATGGACTAACGCTGTCTGTTGCAAAGGCTTTCTTCCATGCCTCAACAAGATCGGTTCCGGTACCAACTCCGCACGGATTTGTGTGCTTGATGATGCACACCGTTGGTTCGGAAAATTCCAAACACAGTTTCGATGCTGCATCGATGTCAACAATGTTGTTGTATGAAAGTTCCTTGCCGTGAATCTGCCTGAAAATAGTTGTGAACGTTCCGTACAGTACTGCTGTTTGATGAGGATTCTCGCCATACCGTAAGGGTTGGTCCAACCGCAACGGAATTGCAGACTCCTCTACAAAATCGGCTCTGACTTTTGAGGAAAGGTATCCTGCGATGCGTGCATCATAGTGCGCAGTATGCGCAAATGCTTCGTGTGCAAGGTTCAGCCGGAGTGCTGACGAAATTTGACCGACAGAACTCAGTTGTTCGAGGACTGACGAATAATGCTTCGGATTGACGACAACACATGTATGTTCAAAATTTTTAGCACCTGCCCGAACCATTGCAGGTCCGCCGATGTCTATGTTCTCAATGATTTCGTCGTCCGTTGCCGATATACGGGAAATGGTTTCTTCGAATGGATATAGGTTTACCACCAGCAGGTCAATTTTTTCGATTCCGTGTAGTTGCATTTGCTTAACGTGCTCTGGATTGTTCATCACTGCAAGCAATCCACCATGGATTTTAGGGTGAAGAGTCTTCACCCGTCCATCGAGAATCTCAGGGAATTGCGTGACGTCGCTAACCTTTATTACTGGTATGCCTGCCCCCTTCAAAACAGATGCAGTGCCCCCCGTAGAGATGATGGTGATGCCAAGATTGTGCAACTCCTGGGCAAATTCAACGATTCCAGTTTTATCGGATACAGAAATGAGTGCAATCATGAAGACAAAAATATAGCCCGCACATATTGACCAATGAGTCAGTGTTACTACATTTGCCTACTCTACATTCATTCAGGGATCGGTAATGGCTACCACACTTGAAAAATCTGTTATTACGTGCGACCTCGAAGGAATAATCGAAACGTATTCAGCCGGCGCCGAAGTCATGTTCGGGTACTCTCCCAGCGAAACCGTTGGTAAGCTGCGCGTGAGCGTATTCTCCCCAGGCGAGATTGTGTTACAAAATTTATCGACCTGGCTGGGCACCGCTGTTAAAGAAGGTGAATATGTTACGGAGACGAATTTTGTTCGCAAGAACGGCGAACTGTTTGGCGCACGAATTCGCATAACACCAACATTCAAAGCAGGACAGCAAATTGGATTTTGCGGCATCACTGAAGAATTGCCAGCCCCTGTTGATATCGCCATAAAGGGGTCGACAAAAATGATTCGCTGGCTCGTGATTACTCGCGCACCATTTCTCACTGCAGCAATCACTCCGGTGTTTATTGGAATTGCATTTTCTGCAGGCGTTGCACACGCTGCTATCAATTGGGTGAATGCCCTTCTCGCAATGTTCGGTGTAATGATGCTGCATCTGGCGAGTAATGTCTTTAACGATTACTTCGACGTGATGAGTGGCACAGATCAGGCAAATACTAAATACTTCGTTCAGTATTCGGGCGGCAGCCGTGCAATAGAAATGCGGCTGATCGATTTAAAAGGTACACGCAGCGTTGCAGTGAGCCTAATGCTTCTTGCATTTGCAATCGGTGTGTATTTGTCTATCGTAGTTGGACAAGGGGTCCTGATAATAGGAATCATTGGCTTGATATGCGGATTTTTTTACACGGCGCCGCCTGTGCGGCTTGTTGCTCGAAGGGGGCTTGGTGAGCTTGCCATCAGCATTGCATTCGGACCATTGATTACGTTCGGTATGTATTACGTCATCACAGGACTCTATTCATGGGAAGCGTTTCTGTTCGGAATTCCCGCAGGATTGCTGACCACGAATATTCTGGTGATCAACCAGGTTCCTGATGTTGAAGGCGATGCAGCAACAGGGAAGAATCATCTGATAGTAACTTTTGGTAAGAAGAGTGCAGTGTGGATTTGGGGTGCCGTGTGGCTTGCGGCAACTGCATTTACGGGATCGCTTGCGTTAGCCTACAACAAACCTTTACTCTGGGTACCGGCAATTGTAAGCGTTGTATATGGCACATGGGTATGGACGTATATGCGCAAACATATCCTTGAGCGAACACTTGTAAAGGCCAATGTGAACACAATCTATTTGCAGATTGTTGTCACTGTACTGGTGGCGATTGCACTTGCTTTGTAAGTTGTTTCTCAATGACCTAAAGTGCGGCGACTGCTTCGTCGGCTACGTAAAAGCTTCCGCAGACTACAACCGGACCGCGGAGCGTTGCCTGTTGTACAGCATCGGCAACGCTATCGTGCGTTGATATGCGTTGGTAACCGGCCTGCGCGGAGAGTTGTTCCAAGCCCCCTACGGAAATAGCTCTGTCAAATTTAGGCGTGCAAAGATGCAGCGTCGAAACGAGTGGCTTTAGTCTCTCGAGCATCCCAAGAAGATCTTTATCGCGCATGCCGCCGAAAACAACCTGCCATGAATGGTCGCGGTATCCTGCCTGTTGGAGTGTGTCAACCAGGGCTTGAACGCCGGATGGATTGTGCGATACGTCGAGAACAACTGTTGGGTCTGTGCGAATAAGCTGAACGCGTCCTTCGATTCCGGTTTTAGCATCAACCAATCGCAAACCGTCGCGAACGTGATCTTCGCTAATAAAATAAACATTTTTAATATGCGGCAATGTTGCCATCACGGTTGCGATATTCCGTGCCTGATGAGCACCTGCAAGAGATGTTGTGTAATAGTGGAGCAAGTCGCCATCGATAACACTTACGCTCATCGATAGATCAGGGTAAATATCGTCGACCTCAACGCGCACAACATCTTCGGCAAATGTTACCGTGGTATGAGCTTCTGCAGCGCGCTGTTCGAATATCTGCCGCATGAGTTGCTTTGAAGATTCAGCCCCCTGCTGACCAACGATGACAGGAACGTTTGACTTGATAATTCCTGCTTTTTCCAGCGCAATGTTTTCAATAGTTGCGCCGAGGTATTCCATGTGGTCATAGTCTATCTGTGTTATTACCGACGCGAGTGGCTCAACAACATTCGTGGCATCGAGCCTGCCTCCCATTCCCGTTTCTAAAATGGCAACATCAACCCTGTGCTCTGCAAAGTATGCAAAGGCCATCGCAGTTGTGATTTCGAAAAATGTCGCGTCGATCTCTCTGCCACTCTCCAACAGTGGTTTGCCGATTCGCACAATGTCTTCGTCGGAAATCATCTCGTTGTTAATGCGGATTCGCTCGTTAAAACGGCGAATGTGTGGCGATGTATACAGCCCCACGTTATAGCCTGCGCACTGTAAGATCGACGAAATCATGGCACAGGTGCTGCCCTTGCCATTCGTGCCGGCAACGTGAATCGAAGGGTATCTCGTGTAAGGGTTATCTAGTCTCTCGCACAACGACTGGATTCGCGTCAGGCCAAGTTTTACCTTGGAATGACTCATCATGGCATACAGTTCATTCAGCAGTGGTTCGATTGACATAGACGGCCAATGGCATACAGTTCATACAACAGCGGTTCGATTGAAACCAGCGTCAAAAAAAACAATGCCGGGTATCAAGAGATACCCGGCATTGAATCTTGGATCGGCAGTGGGCTCATTCCTCTTCGACGGATTCGCTCGATTCGAGGTCTTCAATCGAAGGAGTAATCGCAGAGCCATCCGTGAATTTATCTGCATTGGGTACCGGGTGATTCACATTGTAGGTAGCAATTTCATCAGCCGATTTAGTGCGAAGAAGTTCCACAACTGAGAGAACTATCTTCTTCTGCTCCTTGTCGAATTCAACTACCTTCAACGGAAGTACATCACCGACGTTAAAGTAGTCGGCAATAGTGCGTACAGGAGCGAAAGACAACTGCGAGACTGGCACGAAGCCATCCACACCCTGAGGCATCTCAACAATCACGCCCTTGTCGATAACCCGAACAATCTTTCCTTCGGTGTCCATGCCGACATTAAATTCATTTTCGAAAATGTCCCATGGATTTTCCGTGATTTGCTTGTGTCCAAGCGAAATCCGTCGGTGCTCGTTGTCGATGGCAAGCACGATTACGTCGACGACGTCGCCTTTTTTAACGAATTCACCTGGGTGACGGATCTTCTTTGTCCACGACAAATCGCTGATGTGCACCAAGCCATCTACACCGGGTTCGAGTTCGATAAACACTCCAAAATTCGTCAGGTTGCGCACCACTCCCTTGTGCACCGAGCTTACCGGATACTTCGCAGTCAGATCGTTCCATGGATCTGGTTCCAACTGTTTCATACCCAGCGCCAGTTTACGATCAGCTTTGTCTATGCTGAGCACGATAGCGCTGACTACCTGCCCAAGAGAAACCACCTGCGAAGGATGTTTGACGTGTTGCGTCCAACTCATTTCACTAATGTGAATCAAACCTTCAACACCTTTTTCAATTTCTATAAACGCACCGTAATCGGTCAGCGAAACAACCTTTCCGGAAACTTTAGTGCCGGGCGCATAACGTTCGCCGATTGATTCCCACGGGTGTTCCGTGAGCTGCTTCATGCCAAGGGAAATGCGCTTCCTGTTTGGATCGTAATCGAGTACTACAACCTTAACTTGTTGATCGAGCGACACCACTTCGCTTGGATGCGTAACACGTCCCCACGACAAATCCGTGATGTGTACCAGACCATCTACACCACCAAGGTCTACAAAGACGCCGAAATCTGAAATGGCTTTAACAACACCTTCGAGTACAAGCCCCTTTTCAAGGAGATTCAGAATTTTCCCCCGCTGTTCCGTGAGCTGCTCTTCGAGCAGGACCTTGTGGCTTACAACAACGTTTTCACTTGGGTGATTGACTTTCACCACACGTACATCAAGGTTTCGGCCTACCCAAGAATCGAAATCACGGACGGGGCGAACATCGATCTGAGATCCAGGCAGGAATGCTTCGATGCCAAGCAGATCGACGACCATGCCGCCCTTGATGCGCCGGAGGATCCTCACAGGTGTTACCGACTGAGTCTCATGCAGCTTGAGAATATCGTCCCACGTCTTCATGAAATCAGCACGCCGACGCGATAAAATCAAGCGTCCTTCAGGGTCTTCAATTTTCTCAACAAAGACATCCACTCCATCGCCAGGCGTGAGTGTTTCAGCGCCCACGAATTCTGCCCGGGGAACGATTCCAAGAGATTTAAAACCAATGTCGACGAGAATCTCATCCTTAGTTACGGAAATCACCTTTCCGTGAACCATCTCATCTTCTTTAACCTTGGAGAGCATGGTGTCGAACAGACTCCGGAAAGAATCGTCGTCCATCGACACATTGTCCAGATCACCTTCCAGGATTGCTGCAAGGGCTGTTTTTTTAATGCGTGAGTGTGTGGAAGGGGGCGGTGTGGCGGGTGTGTCCGCTATCGCTGCTACTGCATCTTCAGAAGTATGCTGATGTGCTGTTTCCGGTGATGTCTCCTGTGTTGTTTCCTGATCCGTCATAAAAGCCTTGATGTTAGCAGTGTAGCGCGACCCTTCGCAACCTGCCAACGAGTTTGATTAGTGGAACAAACTGAGGGTCGGGAAAAGAGAACAAAGATAGGTAAAAAATTTTGTGCTCGGACTGCCACGCAAACCGCGAAGCCACCACCATGCCGGGTATCTCTTGATACCCGGCATGGTGGTAAAAAAATCATGATGCCGGGTATCAAGAGATACCCGGCATGGTGGTGGGAGCGGCGGTTTGAGGCGCCAAAAAGTAACTTTGGCATGGTTTTTTGTGTTATTGCATTATGGATTGGTTCGACGCATTCGACGAAGTATTCGCATCGGTTGAGCGATACGTTGAAATTCACGGCAAGCCCCCCGCGGAGCTAGCTGTGTCGCCTGCGTTATATGAATGGCTCGCAGAATTGCAAAGGGAATCTAATTTTTTAGGGGGGTCACCACCGTCTGATCCCGTAGTCCTTGAAACTGCTTATGGTATTATCCCCCTTGTGATTAATGAGAAATTGGATCCGTACGAAATCATTCCGTTATAGTAATTAGTTTTAAGCATAGACACCTGGCACTTGGCACGTGGCACGACGTTATTTTTGCACCACGCGCCCGTAGCTCAGTTGGATAGAGCAACAGCCTTCTAAGCTGTGGGTCGCAGGTTCGAATCCTGCCGGGCGTACGAATTGAACGGTGCAACACGGCCACTACGATATCGCTCAAACGAGTGAAAGGACGGATGTATGAATGATTTGCAATACATGAGCGGCTTCGGCAACGACTTTGCTACGGAATCGGTGAAGGGGGCTTTGCCAGTGGGACAGAATTCGCCGCAGAAACCAGCGTATGGTCTGTACACTGAACAGATTAATGGGACGGCCTTTACAGCGCCGAGATCGAGCAACAGACGTTCGTGGATGTATCGGATTCGTCCGTCGGTAGTGCATAAACCGTATGAGCGAATCGATAATGCGCTGGTGCGATCTACGCCGTTCAATGAAGTCGATACTACTCCCAATCAACTGCGATGGAGCCCGCTGGATGTACCGTCTGTGCCTACAACGTTTGTGCAGGGATTGCGGACGATTGCAGGTAATGGCGACGTAGCAACGCATTCCGGATCGGCAATACACATGTATGTGGCCAACACTAGTATGGTTGATACATTTTTTTATAATGCAGATGGTGAGCTATTAGTGGTGCCGCAAATGGGGCGCCTGACGTTTCTTACTGAGTTGGGTGTGCTAAGCGTTGAACCCGGTGAAATATGCGTGATACCTCGCGGCTTCAAGTTTCGTGTAGAGATGAATGAACCGTGTCGCGGTTATATTCTCGAGAACTACGGTGCAGCGCTGCGTTTGCCAGATCTTGGTCCTATTGGCGCAAATGGTCTCGCATACCCACGGGATTTCTTAACACCCGTTGCCTGGTACGAGGAGCGCAGCGGTGAATTCGAAGTAATAACTAAATTTATGGGTAATCTCTGGCGGGGTGTTTACGATCACTCGCCGCTGAATGTTGTTGCTTGGCACGGCAACTATGCCCCCTACAAATACAACCTCAGAAATTTTCAGTGCATCAACACCGTTACGTTCGACCATCCCGATCCTTCAATCTATACAGTTTTAACATCTCCTTCCGATACACCCGGAATGGCTAATGCCGATTTTGTTGTGTTCCCACCCCGATGGATTGTTGCAGAACATACATTCCGTCCACCATGGTTTCACCGAAACTTTATGAACGAATTCATGGGACTCATCGAAGGTGTTTACGATGCTAAGGAAGGGGGCGGGTTCGAACCGGGAGGAGCCTCGCTGCATAATTGTATGAGCGGTCACGGTCCCGATGCTGACACCTATACTAAAATGACGTTGGCAGACCTTACACCCACGAAACTTGAAGGAACATTGGCCTTCATGTTCGAAACGGGATTGGTGGCGCGGCCAACAGCTTTTGCAATGTCTTGTTCTGAACTTCAATCTGATTATTGGGAATGCTGGCAGGGATTGAAGCCAAAATTTAAAGTCTAATTGCGTAGTTTTGTTGTTCAGCCAAGTCCCGTGCGATTGTGCCGAACCCAACTCCGCCAGGTCCGGAAGGAAGCAACGGTCAGTTTGTGTACAAGGCGCCACGGTAAACTTGGCTTTTTGTTTATCTCAGATTTAAATAGTCTGTGAATTCATGGTACGCCGGATCCTAATTAATGTCACTCCCTCCCACATGCGCATTGCCATCACCGAGGATGGCCGCCTGGCAGAATTATTCACCGAAGAGCCCGATCGCGAACATCATGTTGGGAATATCTACCTTGGAAAGGTGTCGAAAATCCTGCAGGGTATGAATGCAGCGTTTATCGACATTGGGCTGGAACAAGATGCGTTTCTTCATTTCAGCGATGTTGATTCATCGATGGAGGAGGTGACGACTGAAGATGACGAAGACGACGCAGTTCAAAGAACGGTAAGTGCAACTGTAGAATCGTCAGACGTCGCCCTGCGCACAGCACGTGCCGCACCTAAAAAGAAACTGCCAACGTTTAGCACTAAACGCAGCGGCGAAGTGACGATAAATATTCAACCGAAGCAAACTGTAATTGTTCAGGTAACGCGCGAAGCTTATCATCAAAAAGGTGTTAGGGTAACAACAAAGGTTGGGTTAACCGGACGCAATGTTGTGCTGATGCCATTCGACGAGGCTGTGGGTGTATCGCGCAAAATCGTTTCGGGCAGGGAACGAAAACGGCTGCGCATGATTGCCCGGTCAATATTGCCTGCTGGAATGGGATGCATCATACGCACGGCTGCTGCCGGATTAGGCGAAGAAGATGTTCGCAGGGATTTTGAGACTCTTCTCGATGATTGGAAAGATATTGAGAAGGATGTTCGTAATGCAAAAAATCCGGCATTGCTGCACGAAGAAGCGGGCATTGCCCACTCTGTTATTCGAGACCTGTTCAAGGATGACGTTACTCAGGTAATTGTTGACGACAGGAAATTGTATCGGGATTTAAAAGCGTACGTCGAACGAACTGCTCCGCATCTGCATGGCAAACTGGAATTGTTTTCCGACACCCGTCCGATATTCGATGTCTATGGCATTGAACGCGAAGTGCATCAGACACACGCACGGCGTATCGCATTGCCAAGCGGTGGCTCCATTGTTATGGATCACACGGAGGCTATGGTAGTTGTCGACGTTAATAGCGGCCGTGCATCGAACGAGCGTACACAAGAAATCAATGCCGTCAAGACGAATTTTGAAGCCGTGAAAGAGATTGCAAAACAACTACGTTTGCGCGACATTGGCGGGATCGTTTTGATTGACTTCATCGACATGCAGGTCGAAGACAATCGGCGAAAACTCATCGCTGAAATGCGCAAAGAAACATTTCGAGATAGGGCTAAGACGGTTATCTATCCCGTTACGCAACTGGGCATCATGCAGCTTACGCGCCAGCGTATTCGCCAAAGCATGGCCGAGCGCAGCAGCGAAGAGTGTCCGCTGTGCTTTGGTACAGGCAAGGTTCAGTCGCCATCAACTACAGTAGCATCAATAGACCGGTGGCTGCGGACTTTCAGAGCGCGAACGTGGAATGTGAAGGTAACCATAGAAGCTCATCCGTATGTTGTGCATTACATGCAGCGGAATAAAATGAAAACTACTCTGCACTGGCTTAGATCATATTTACTCTTCGTGACACTAAAAGAAGATAACGAATTGGAAGCGGGAGAATTCAGAGGCATTACTACTAGCGGAAGTGATGTGACAAAAACCTACCTCTCATAATGCATAGCTTGCCGCGGAACATCACTGTCCTTGGATCAACTGGTTCAATCGGCACTCAGACGCTGAATATTGTTCAACGGTTTGCCCCTGAATATCAATTGCGTTGGCTTACGTGCAATACCAAGGTGGAAGACCTTGCTGAACAAGCCAGCGCGTTACACCCATATGGAGTAGCTATTCGCGATGAAGGGGCATGTAAACGTTTCAAAAATCTTCTTCCCGACTTTAATGGTCGTGTTTTGTGTGGCGAAGCAGGATTATGCGAAGCCGCTTCGGATACCGAAAACGACTTTGTGATGTCAGCGATGGTAGGCTTCAGCGGCGTGGCTCCAACGATGGCAGCAGTTGAAAGTGGACACACCATCGGGCTGGCAAATAAAGAAACGATGGTGAGCGCTGGTAAGGTGTTTACTGAAGCTGCCAGGAAATTCGATGCAACGCTCATTGCCGTCGACAGTGAACACTCAGCCATTCTTCAATGTCTCATCGGCGAGAATCCAAATGCCATCGCACGTTTTATTATTACAGCGTCTGGCGGCCCCTTCCGATCGCATACTTCCGAACAATTACAACATGTGCGTGCATCCGATGCACTGGCCCATCCCAACTGGAAGATGGGCGATAAGATTACCGTAGACTCATCTACGCTGATGAACAAAGGATTCGAAGTGATTGAGGCGCATTGGTTGTTTGGGATCGATACCAGCAGGATTGATGTAGTTATTCATCCGCAGTCAATAATTCATTCGCTTGTTGAATTTGTTGATGGATCAATTAAGGCTCAACTCAGTCTGCCGTCTATGCTGCTGCCCATTCAATATGCGCTAACGTATCCGCATCGCTTACCGCTTGCCATGCCTCCGTTAGACCTGGCGGCAGTGGGTGCACTCACATTCGAAAAACCCGACACAGTGAGATTCCCATGCCTCCGTCTGGCGTACGAAGCTCTCGAAACCGGCGGATCGGCAGGATGTGTTTTAAATGCAGCAAATGAAGTTGCTGTACAGGCATTTCTTTCAAATCAGATTGCGTTTATCGAGATTCCGCGAATCGTTGAAGAAGCATTGAATAACATTGAACATCTTTCTCATCCGTCAATGTCCGACATTTTGGCCATTGACAGGGAAACAAGAAATCGACTTTTATGGAATTCTTCAGTACAACACTCTCATTCCTAATTGTTATCGGCATACTCGTGTTCGTTCACGAGCTCGGTCATTTTTTAACTGCACGCTGGACGGGAATGCGTGCAGATGTATTTGCCATCGGCATGGGCCCACGAATGCTTGGATGGAACAAGCTCACAGGATTTTCTTTTGGTCCTCTTCCAAAAGATTTGGAATTGGAAGGGAAAACAGATTATCGGTTATGCTGGCTTCCGATTGGAGGATATGTAAAAATTCTGGGTATGGTGGATGAATCGTTCGATACAAGTTTTGAAGGCAAGCCCGCACAGCCTTGGGAATTTCGAGGCAAGAAAAACTGGCAGAAAGCCATTGTGCTTACTGCAGGTGTGACGATGAATTTGATACTTGCAGTTGCCATTTTTTGGAGCATGCCACTCCTCTTTGGTCAGGAAGAAATGGTAACAACGAGCATCGGCTGGGTAGAACCAGGCACCATCGCCTCGGAAGCAGGCTTCCGGATGCACGATCAGCTATTGTCGGTTGATGGAGAACGAGTTGATACATGGGAAGATGTTATCGAGCAGCTTGCTCTCAATCCGGTTAGCGACACAAGGTCGGTTGAAGTTCTGCGCGATGGCTACATGATTACTAAACATGTTGACGGAGTCGAAATCGTGCGCGCGATGTCGTCCGGAAAGGGATTAGGCTTGCACCCCAAGGGCATGCGCGTTCAGCTTGCCGGAGTGGCTTCGTTTGGCCCTGCTGGGAAAGGGGGCTTGAAAGCTGGTGACGACGTTCTTGCCATCGACAGTATTCCAATTGCAAGTTTCGCACAGGTGCAGCAGTATGTACGCCAGCATGCACAGCAGGAAATCAAGTTCCACATAGAGCGCAACGGCAATACAATGCCGGTGCCTGTTACCGTGGGTAAGGACTCAACGATTGGCGTAGAAATTTCGCAGCGATACATTGGTGAACGCCGATCTGTGCCGTTTAATCCTGTTAACGCGCTCACATCGGCAGTAGCCGAAGTTGGAAGAACCGTCGGTCTTATTTACTCTTCCATCGTCCACATCTTTCGCGGCGATGTTGGAGTACGGCAGAGCATTGGCGGACCCATCCGCATAGCACAAATGGCTTCAAGAAGCCAGGAGCTTGGAGCCGAGCCCTACCTTCGTTTTATGGCATTGATATCCATCTCGCTAGCCGTGATGAATGTTTTGCCCCTTCCCGGTCTCGATGGAGGCCATTTGCTGTTTGTTGGTATCGAAAGCGTGATAAGGCGCGAAATACCAACTAAAGTTAAAATGCGGTTTCAGCAGGCAGGATTTATTCTGTTGCTGCTGCTAATGGCATTTGTGTTTTATCTCGACCTTACGCGATAGTCTAGAGCGGGCAAAGATGTTGCCAGGAATGGAGATATGTTAAACAAATTGAATTATGCGAATTCTTGTCACGAACGATGATGGTATCGACTCTCCCGGCATAGCTGCGCTTGTCCATGCAATGAGATCAGTTGGCGAAGTTATGGTAGTGGCTCCCGACCGGCAGCAGAGCGCAGTGGGGCATGCCCTTACAGTTGCAAGCCCCCTTCGCGCAGTCCCGTTTCATCGGAACGGTGAAGTGTTTGGATGGGCTGTAAACGGCACTCCAGCAGACTGCGTAAAGCTTGCAGTGAGTGCGCTGCTGGATAAGCGTCCGGACATCATCGTCAGCGGCATCAACCACGGCGCAAACACAAGCGTTAATGCGATATATTCAGGAACGGTAAGTGCCGCCACCGAGGGAACGCTGATGGGCATCCCATCCATGGCTATCTCACTTGCCACGTTCGACCATCAGGCAGATCTCTCGCTGGCGCGTGAAGTTGCCAGCGAAATGGCTATAAAACTTATCTCAATTAATTTACCATCTGGAACACTATTGAACGTAAATGTTCCCGCTGTCGCCAGAGCCGAGTACAAGGGGCTGAGGGTAACGCGTCAGGGGCACTCGCAATGGATGGATAGTTACGACCGTCGCACAGATCCACACGGAAGAGAGTATTTCTGGCTTATTGGCAAGATGGTTTCCATTGCAGCGGTAGAGGATGCCGACGACTTAGCCGTGGCTGCGGGTTATGCCTCCGTTACGCCGCTGCATTATGAACTAACTAATTTTAGTGTTATCGACGATCTGAAGATAAAGCTTCAAGAACAACATCAATAATCGAATCGGCGGCATCTTCATTTGGTATGCAGGGGGCTGGAAACTGGTTCTGTAGTACAGATACAGCACATTCCCGAACGGCACGCGCAAGGTCCGACGGGTCTTCGTTCCTAAACAGAACCGTTCCCTTGGGTCTTATTACCGAGTCAGAACCAATTGCCCATTTCCCAAGCTCCAACGCTTCAGAAAGAGTAAGGCTTTCGCTGCCTTCGGTGCGCGTGGGACGCAGCACAATGTGAGCGTGGTTAACAATCGGAGCAAGAATTTCCTGAACTCCGTTCATAAGATAAATATTGCTAGTATCCTGAACAAGTGCGGACAGCTCATCGAACAGTGACACATCGATAACGTCGCCGATGATAATCAAACAGTGCACGTTCGGATCTGCAATCTGCCCAAATGCGCGCGCCGCAACGTCCAGACCATACAAATCCTTCTCCTCGTACCGAACCAGCCTTGCAGCATTAGCAAGAACTCTAACAGGTGCAGCCATCCATTCATGCGGAATGCCATCAGGCATTGCAGCGCTCTTTTCCCACTGCGAAATAGGAAGCGCTGACTTCACTACGGTAATAAGACTTTCACTCACTCCAATTCTCGACTGCAGTTCAAGTTTTACCTGAGTACTAACTGCGATAATCTTCCTGGCAGAGTTGTAGGCGCGCCCGAGCCGACGGCGGACGATAGGCGAAGAAAATTCACCGCGATGTCGGAATGAATGCACCGTTACCACAAACGGAATTCTAAACAATCTCCACCACAAGGAGAGTAGGATCATCCATTTAAAATTTCCCTCATCGGTATGATAGTGAACAGGCGCTCGGTTGAACAAATCGAACAAGTGAAGGCGTCGTATGTCCGGGAGTGCGGTTGGAATGCCCCCAAGCGTTAGCCCTGTCACAAGAACTCCTCTTTGCTTGCACGCTTCCATGAGGCGTACTAGGTGCAGCGCAACTCCACCGTAGGGCGGAGGGTAGGGTCCGAGCATGCGGAGAGAGAGCACAGTTACTCGTGGTTGATCAGTGAACTGACGCGATCCATGTTATCGGAATGAACGAAAACAACATTGTCCATTTGGTGCACGAATGAATTTGCAACAGGCCTCAATTTACCCGCATCTGTTAGTGTAAACGGCAAATAGCCAAACTCACTCATTTTTGATTTAAACGTGACTGTAGAGTAGTTCCGTGTTTGTTGAATACTTTCAGAAAGTTCAATGATAAGTGTCGGTTTAAATATTTTTAAAGTCACGGTTGCTCCTTCAACAACCTCCAATTCTGCACCTTCAACATCGATTTTCACTAAATCCAATCGATCAATTTCTTGTTCATGAATGATGTTGTCGATTGTTGTTGCATCAACTACCACAAATTCTTCTGTAACGTTTGGATCGTCTTTAATGATCGAATGGGTTCCTGCATTGTGGTCACGTGACATATAAAGTTTCAGTTGGTCCACGTTATTCGAAACTGCCTTAGAAATCAGATTGACATTAGTTAAAGAATTGAGTCTGATATTCTCGCTGAATCGTTCCAAATTTTTGGGCTCTGGTTCAAAAGAGTAAACAAAAACATTTTTGTTGCCGGAAACTGCCATTGCCAACGAAAGGTAGCCGATCTGAGCTCCAATGTCGAAACAGACATCACCTGTAGTCAAATAGGATCGAATAAACTTAATTGTCGGCAATTCATAACTGCCAAATAAAAATATATGAGCCTGTAAAAACTCCGCAATATTTAACCGCATTGTAATGTTGTATGATAATTTTGCAGCGACCCAAGTGTCTTGTTGCGGTGCGAGGTATTTAAAGTATATTTCATTGAGAATTTTAAATTTTCCTCGCTCAATTGGGTATATTCTACAAAGCAATTTCAGAAGTAAGCGTGCTAGAGATTTCATTCAATTCAAAGGTTAAGAAAATAAATGAGATAAGGTTGAGTCACAAAGGTAAAATACATCACAACCTTGTGGAAGCATTTCATTACCAGTCGGCAGGCATTTCACTTGTTGTTTGAGTGTAAATCGGGCTTGTTTTCAGCCCGTCATAGTGAATCGAATTTAGGAGGTGAAGTATGCGTTTCATATTAACAATCGTTCTCAGTGTGATGGTTTCGGCACATACTGTTTTTACACAGGATGATATTGATATCAATTCGTACGTTGTTAAGGGTGTCCCGGTCATTGCAATGCACATCGAAGAATGCAGTGCTGCATTGAGGGTCTTAGATGCTTCTAAATTTAAAATCTCTGACCGTGTACTGATATATCAAGCTAAAGGCATGAAGCTTTCATTGGCGGCCAATGATTCTGGAATTCCGACTGATATGGGTTTTGGCGGAAACTTTGAATTTGCAACGGTAGGAAACATCGAAGGTGACACGATTTTCTTAAGATCGAATTTAAGTCGGAATTACGACGTTGAAGGATCGGTTCAGCTTGTGCCGGTAATCAGCGGTAGACGCGTAAGGATTTTTGGCCCCGTCACAGCAGAAGAATTTGACGGTTATTCTGGTGGAGTAGTCGCAATCGAAGCAACTGATACTCTTTTTCTTAATGGAATTGTTGATGTTTCTGGGAAAGGGTTTAGGGGCGGGCAGGTTTCGGGCCAATATGACAAATGCTTAACTAGCCAAATGTTGAGTTCTTCATACCCTTCGAATTTTTATGGTCAAAAGGGTGAGGGTGCAGCAGTTTTGCCAATTGAGATGTTGGCTGGACGTGCCGCTCAAGCGAATGGAGGCGGTGGTGGAGCAAATCATAATGCTGGCGGGGGTGGAGGTGGCAACGGAGGTGGAGGCGGATTGGGAGGCGCTGTATATGGCGTTTGCGGACTTGAATTGAATGGGGGGCTAGGTGGAAATAGTCTGCAAAATGATATTAAGTATCCTAGGATATTTTTTGGAGGTGGCGGTGGCGGCGGCCATCAGAATGAGAATCTGGGCAGCGAAGGTGGTAATGGAGGCGGATGCATCATTATATCGGCCCCGGTATTCATTGGTAACGGGATTGGCTCCGATCTGCTTGCAAATGGGACAGGTGCTCAAACTGCAAGCCATGATGGAGCAGGAGGCGGTGGAGCTGGCGGGTCAGTTTTTCTCGGCGTCGGACTTTTCGATGGCAATACTGTAGTTGAATCTGTTGGCGGCAAAGGAGGAAACCTGAGAGCCGTATTCCTTAGGCCACATGGTCCAGGAGGTGGTGGAGCGGGTGGACAGATTTTGTTTAGTGCGAAATCGAGACCAACAAATATTGAACTAAAATTGTCAGGAGGAAAGAACGGCACTAATGCAGACTATTCAGTGGAGCCTGAACTTAGCTGGTATGCGACCAGTGGCCAAGATGGAATGTGGTTTACAGATTGTGTTTTCGATACTATTCGAACGAAGAACTTCTCGACCGTTGTAAACGATTATCAGTATGTAGGCTCTGCCCGTTACTCTGATGGAAAAGTGATTCTGACTGATACCTTGTTGTTTCAGGCAGGTGCCGTTTGGGCAAAAGAAAAATTCAATGTTTCTTCCTCATTCGATACGCGCTTTGGATTTTCGATTTACGAAGGGAACGACCATGAATTACGTGATGGTGGTTCTCCTGGTGCAGACGGTGTTGCATTAGTATTGTCCGGTGGTCCGAAAAATCAGCTTGGTGAAAACGGTATGGGTATTGGTTATTCTGGAATTGACAATGCCATTGCTGTTGAATTTGACTCGTACCTGAATGGCGCATTTTCTGATCCTTCAGCTAGCCATGTAGCCGTTCAAGTCTCGAACAAGAAAGAGGTACAGGGCATTCATCAAGATCCGTACTTGCGCGGTATTACGTTCAATGGAGTTCCAAATCTAGTTGCTGACAGCAGTATATACCATGCAAGAGTTCGGGTGGAAAGCGGCCTGCTGAGCGTTTGGCTTTCAAAAAATCGCTCTCTGGGTGAACCAATTTTAACAGTGCCATTGAATATTGAATCAGAGTTAAAAATGGATGCTGATGGCATGGCATGGATTGGAATAACGTCCGCTACGGGATTCTCTTCCCAATTTCACGAGCTTACCTACTGGAGCGTCATTGAATGCAGGTCGTTGTTATCGACTGCGATAGAAGAAGATGTATCTGCAAACGAAGAACTGATATTATCCATTGCGCCCAATCCGTCATCAGATCGCGCGAAGTTGACGTTGTCACGGATTCCGGATGAGAGGACATCGATTGTGATTTATAATTCGAACGGAGAACTTGTATGGAGACAGGTTGGGAGTGGTGTTTCTGCCATTCAATTGCCAGTACAGGCGTTGAGCTCAGGTCTGTACTTGATTCAGGTTGTGTATGATGGCAACGTTGAAACCAAAATGTGGAGCATTATCCATTAAGTTTGATATTGTTGCATTTTAAACAATTGTCAACAACACTCCCATCGACAACACTGTTGTTATCACAATCATCCTGGCCAAAACTTCTTCGTCTAACCCGTAACGTTCCGCAAACACCATGGTGAGTACCATTGTGGGCATGGCCGATTCGAGTAGAGTGGCTTTTGCAACGTGTGGATCGGAAATTAATATCGAAATTAGGTAGTAGCCTATTGTAGGCGCAATTATCAATTTAATGATAATTGCCGGAATGAGAATCGGATCCGTCCAGCGTTGCCGTGAAATCGACTCCCTGCTAAATGGTAATGCCAGCCCCACAGAGAATAACATGAGAGGGATTACAGCGCCCCCTCCCATCCGACATGTGTCCAGGAACCATTGAGGAATTGCGATAGATAGCATGTTGAAACTGAGGGCGAGGACAAGTGATATTACAGGGGGCAGGCGAACTACTTCCAGAAGGCCCTGCCAGATTGTGTGATGGACAACGTTTCTTCCGTATTCAACGGCCACAATTGTACCCAGTGTGAAAAGCGTAAGCGTCATGCCCAAAAGGTCGAAAATGATTGGGACCTTTTGCATGGATTGACCCAAAACCGATGTAACAATTGGCAGTCCCAGATAGGTTGCATTGCACCATGTACCGGCAAGAATCAGTGTCCCCTTGACTGGACCGGTAAGCTGATGCTTAAAAATGATGCCGTACACCAGCACGGAAAGTGTAAGGCTGAACAGAGCAACTCCAATAGCTACGGCTGGTACTGCGAGAAAATCCTGTGTTATTGGCGCTGTAAATACGGCGTTAAAGATCAGCGCCGGCAGGAAGAATGTTATCACAATCTTGCCGATAACCTTCCGGACTACTACAGGATCCGGGAAGCCTGGAATGAGTCGGGCTGTAATGCCAGCCACAATTAAAACAAGTAGTCCACCAAAAACTGGAAGCATTGTCGAACCTACGGATGTAACAGATTTCCGGCATGTGTGTAAACATTTATCTTTTCCGAAATGGAATTTGAGGTTGTAGTCTTCTCACTAATCAATTGTGTTAATTCCCGCAGTTCAAAGGTTATATCCTATGCTCATCCGTGCTGTACTCTCTATGTCTCAAAGTTTGTCTTCGGCCTTTGTGACTGCTCTTCGCAAGGTAACAAAAGTTGGAGTGAGGGTGGTTGGTGAATCTGGAAACATGAGAGAGATGCAGGTAGTGATGGAGCGGTACAAACCCGATGTTGTGTTCCATGACCCGATGATTGATGAAGGGGAAATGCTGAAAACATGGAAGCTCGACTTTGGACTGACACCCGCACTTGTGTGTGTAACAAACGAGCTTCAGTATGCAGTCGATGCCTTCGAAGCCGGCGCAGTCCATTACCTGGTGCCGCCCCTTACCAGTGAGTCTTTGTCTACAGCAATTACACGAGTGTCGAATAAGTTGGCGAGACTGCATCCTGATACGTCGGATGACGCTCTGGCAAAGGATCAGTATCCGTTTCGGAAACGGATTCTTGCACTGCCATCACAGCACGGCATCGATGTTCGGGGAATTGATGAAGTGGTGTGCGTCAACGGCGAAGGCAATTATGCCAGAGTCGTTCTCAACCCCGATGGTTCTCTGCTGCTCTCGCGAAGTCTGGGTGAACTCGAAGAGCGCTTGGTCGATGCCGGATTGCTGCGCGTCCACAGATCACACATTGTTAATGTAAATCATATACGTCAGCTCAAACGTGGTAAATCTCCAGTACTCCGAATGAGTAATGGCGACGAGATTGATGTGTCTACAAGCTATCGGGATTTTGTGATGGACCTGCTTCAGGTGAGGCCACCGAGAAGGCAGGAACGGTAATGGTTAGCGCAACGATAGGAACTTGCGAAGCATTGCCAGACGCCACACAAATAGCGCATGTTTGTTGTAGCCTGCACGATACCGACGAAGAACGTTTTCCAGTGCGCTTTTATCAACGTAACCCTCGAGTTCCCGCCAATCACCATCGAGTGTGTGCGAAAGAGCGCCCCTTAACCATCTAATGTGTCCTGGTGTAACAAACCCTGTTTTGTCTTTGCGATCCAGTACCTGATCCGGGACGATTCCGCGCATTGCAGCACGAAGTACGCGCTTCGTTTCGCCTCGATGTACGCGGTGGCTGTTGGGCATTGAGAAACATAGCTGCACGAGTCTGTGATCGAGAAACGGGACGCGACTCTCAATGCTGAACGCCATTGCGTTGAGATCTTCGGTGTGGAGCAGCGTTGGCAAAAGCGTAACGTGAATCAGATTGTAAAGAAATGCATTAAATCGTGTTCCCCTCGGCATGTCTACCGTAATCGGAAAGGCAGATGCCGATTTTTTCATGATCCACGGATACGTTCGGCGATACTCGAAATCATACAACGCTGGTTCGTCTCGAACAGAGGCAAGGACACTCTTTGCTAATACGTCAATTTTTTTACTAAAAGGGAATGACTGCCGGCTGCTGTGCGCCGTCCACTCGCCGAGTCCGCCAGAGAAATCGAAGTCTCTCAGATAGTCTGCGATGATTCTGTACATGGAGTGCATGTATCCGCCAAGAATCTCGTCCGAACCCTGACCGTCGAGAACAACACGCACACCATGCTGAGCCGCCAGCTTCATCACGAAATATTGTGAGATGTACGAAGAGGATGGCATTGGCGCATCCATCATCCACACAATTTTTTCAAGCGCCTCTGCAACATCGGCGTCGGTAGGCGAAATGTAGTGCGCTTCGATCTGTGGGTATGCTGCAAGCACATGATCGATATACGGGCGCTCGTCTACATCACCCTTACCGGTGTAGAATGCAGTAAACGTCTTTACCCGATTCTCCCCCGTCGAAGATGCAAGTGCACTTGCAATTGATGTGCTGTCGAGTCCGCCACTAAGGCACACGCCCATTTCAACATCGCGGCGCACCGTAAGCTTGATTGAATCGGTGAACATTTCTCTGAACTGCTCAGCGTGCTCATGGAATGTTAAGGGGCTTGTAGTTTCAGTATCGATATGCGCATACTGCGTAATCGAAATTTTTTCATCAACCAGCGTCAGATTGCATCCTGCAGGCAATGCCTTTATGTCCTCGTAATACGTTTCGTCCCAATGGTGCATCCACCCCAGATACAAGCCCCTTGCCACTTGGGCTTCATTGATATTTGACCGAAACAGAGGCGAAATTTTTAATGCCTTGATTTCGCTTGCAATGTGAAGCCGTCCGTCGCGATAGATATAGTGAAACGGTTTGATACCAAACCTATCACGCGAGCAAAACAGCGACTGCGCTGCATCGTCGCTGATAACGAATGCCCACATGCCGATAAAACGCTCAACACAGGCTGCTCCCCATCTGTGATACGCGGCAAGGATAACTTCAACGTCTCCAACGGTGTGAAATGTATAGCCGTCCTGCTTCAGCTCGTTTCTTAGTTCAACATAATTATAAATTTCACCATTGTAAGTTATGGTGCAGCCGTAGTACGTCATCGGTTGGTTCGATGCGGCTGATAGATCGATAATACTGAGCCGGTTGTGTCCGAGGAACACTGGAGGAGCCGACCACATCCCGCGGTTATCAGGACCGCGGTGACTTGTTACGTCGAGCATCCTCGTCCCAAGGTCGGTGATCTCGGGCGTTGATAGTCGAGGGTCGGAGAGAGCGATTATGCCGCACATAGAACACGGATATGAAGACTGTGAACAATGGAACTGACGATATGGCAGCAGAAGGTATTAACGGGTACGAAGTTAACTTGTGGACGATGGATGTGCAGACACGACTAAGATTGTTAATAGGTCCGGTTCGACCATTCATAGCCGGAAAGGTGAGGGACGTATTGCGTTCCAAGATTCGTTTGCTTCTGCTCAGCACGCGAGTTCCATTTGCGGGTAAAACAGCAATGACGCTAAACCGCAATGTAGTTGTTATCCCAAGTCAGCAATGGCTGAAACTCCACGGCAAAGACGTTGTGGCATTTGCACGATTGGCAGCAAAGGGAATTGTGCAGGCGTATGGTATTGACTCATGGCACATCGGCAATTCGTTTAGCCAAATCCGCGATTTTAGAGGTGTGCTCGAGCTGGCCCGCATGCATCATTGGTGTGCGTATGCATTGGCGGCGCACATTGAAAAACAAGATCCGAGTCAGTGGTATCTAAAATTTCGTGATGAAGTGCACGAATTTTTTCAGAAATATCCGGCGCCGCGTGGAGAATTCTGGTCCGTTGCAATGGATGTGGGAATTCGCGTGCATTCCCTGCTGGCTGCCTACGACTGGTTTTCTCAGGCGGGATTTTTCGATCCGGAATTAGAACAAATTGTGGCAGGGCTTGCTTCCGACCACGGCTACGTTATTGATGCTCGTTTGGAAAGGGCAGGGGGCATGTCAACGTCGCACTACTTGGGCAATCTGCTTGGACTATTAACAATTGGCGCCTATCTCGATGGTGACAATCATTTGAAGAACCTTGCCGAGGTTGCTGCGTCAGAAATTCGAGAACAGATCGAATCTCAGATTCTCGACGATGGAATGAGCTTCGAAGCAAGCACTGCCTATCATCGGCACGTAGTAGACATTCTCGTCCGCGCTACGCGTGTACTGCTCGAGCAACCTTTTGAACATGAAGCGTTGGATGAAGTGTGGTGGCAGAGATTATCGAAAGCCATCTACGCACAGCGCATCCTTGAATCGGTTGGCATGCCGCTTATTGGTGATAACGATGACGGTATGGCAGTCAAAGTACTCGGATATTTGGCCGATACAACAGCAATGTTCGACGAGGCTGCGCGGTTCAGCCCATTGCAGACTGCATGCTCAGCGCCGATTGAACGGCAGGTATCATTCCCCAACTTTGGAATGTGGATATACTCGCAGGATGCCTATACAATAACGGCACGCTGCGGCAGCAATGGTCAGTACGGCAAGGGCGGACATGCACACAACGACAAGAACTCGATAACGCTTTCCATGAATGACGAACACATCATAGTTGATCCTGGATCCTGCTGGTACTCCGGCAGTCCTGAGCGCCGGAACCTCGACCGAAGTGTAAAGATGCATGCAACAGCTGTTATTAACAATGTTGAGCAATCGCATTTTCTGCCTGGTGGCAGTGAAAATCTGTGGTGGATGTTCGATGAACCGAGGTTCGAGGCTGAAGGGGGCTTAACCAAGTGGCGCGGAGTTGTGGAATCTAAACGGCATAAACATGTTCGCACCATTGCCATTACTGACCAGATTGAAATTAACGACGTAGTCCATGGTGTGTCCGGCGGAAAAGTTATTATCCCTCTTGGACATACGATCCATGCTGAAATGGACACGAACTCAATTTTGCTGCGTGGTAACACTTCAGCCATCGTGCTTCGATGGACCAATGCCAAAGCTGAACTACTCCCAATACACATTGCCCCGGCATTTGCCACGTCAGTTCAATCAAGAGCAGTTATCCTAACGATGCACGGTAGCGAGCTGACATGGACAATCTCACCTATTTTAGAGTGAGATGAAGCTTCGTTCGCACCTTGGCAAAATCACATGGTCGCTTGCCGACAAGGGCCTGTACGTTTTGTATGGTCTTGTGCAGTTGTGGCAAATCCAGGCGTTGGCGCCAAATGTGTATGGTGTTTTTGCCTTGCTGGTTGCCCTGAACACGTGGATCATGCTGATTTCCGATGGATCGGCTTTGAATGGGCTAATCCAATTTGGTACTGACCCAACGGAAAGGAAACGCATCAATGCCATGGGCCTTGTGATACATGCAACAGTCCTGGCAGTTTCCTCTCTTCTTGTCCTGGCGTTGCAGCAGCCCCTTTCAGATTTATTTCGCGAGAAGCAATTCGTAAAGGTGGCAACCATGCTGCCGTTGTATTGCCTGCTCACTCTTCCACGAATGTTCTGTCTGAAATTAATCTATCGCGAAATGCGGATGAGGGATCTGTTCATCATAGACCTCATTTGGTTTTTAGTGCGCACGATTATGACGGCATGGGCTATCAATACCGACTCCCTGCACACGCTGGAAGATATTATACAAATTGACTTTGCAGGAATGGCGGCAAGTTCACTTGGTGCGCTATATTTCACCCGAAAGGAGCTGCGGTTTAATTGGAAGGGTTCGATAACGTTCCGGGACTACCTGCGGTACGGGATTCCCATGGCCGTAGCAGGAGCATTGAACAGTACGCCGCGTCAGCTCGACGTGTTAGTTATCGCAGCCTTTTTTGGTGTAGGTGTTGTGGGAGTTTACAATCTTGCTAAAAATCTATATCGATTCTTCGAGCAGGCTTTTGATGCAGTTGTTTCGTTGCTATATCCAGCATCGGTTCGTATGATCACACAGCATCGCACAGAAGATCTTCAGATTTTGGTTACAAAGGCTATCAGTGTAACGCTCATCCCTACCGTGATTGCGCTTGTAATTCTCGAGCTAGGCGGAAGTTCTCTTATAGTTCCGCTTCTTGGCGAGAAATATTCGGCTTCGGTTGGACACTTTAACATTCTAATTCTTGCTGCTCTGGGAATGCCGTTTACGCTGATGTCCTCCATCATACAGGCCATGGGTCACAGCACAGTAGTTGTTAAGTTTTCGGCAATAGGACTTGTTGTTGGCATGTCAACTCTCTTTGTCACCGCATTTCTTGGGTTGCAGAACTACATCGGTCTTGGGCTTGTTGCAAACTCCATCGTAGTTGGTTTGCTGTGCACTGCCTATGTAAGAAAGTCGGTGCATTTTCCACTAAATGCACTGATGCGAGCTGTTCAGGATGTGCGTAAGGCAGTAATAAATAAATTTCAGGCATCATGAGGTTGTGGTTTCAAAAAATGGCATCCGGAGCGCTTATGAAACGGCGAAAGTGGCCTGTTCTGCGCATGGTCCTTGTTGCCTTCACAGGATCTGTGTGGTGCATTGCAGGTGCAAGCTGGATACTTGCCGTGTGGCGCGAAGTTGATGCACAGGCTGAAAACGTCAGGGTTGAGATTTTCCTGCACAGTGATGCATCGGACAGCACGGCCACCAATTTCACTCACACGGTACGGCAGATACCGGGTGTTGTAAGTGCAAGGCTTGTTGCTGGCGATGAATTATGGAATATGTTTGCAAGAGAAGTTGGAGCGGAAAACGAGCTGCGCGAAGTAGTTGCACTACCTTCAATTGTTCGCCTTACTTTAAAATCGGATTTCGTGCGCACACCTTCACTTTCGTTACTAACATCGGCAATTGAGCGTCAGTATCCAGAGCTCGTCAGGGAAGTAGTGTGGCCAAGGGAATTTGTGGCCATGCTTGATTCCAGGCGCTCTGACCTAACCATTCTGGGACTCAGCGCAGCAGTATTAAGTATTATTATGTTCTCTATTGCGTTGATGTATGCCTTCCTTGCGGAAATCCACCAGGCTGGTGGTGATCTTGAGTTGGGCGCTCTACTGGGGGCGAACAGAGCGGCATTGGCAACACCGCACTTTGTTGTTGGCGTGATTGCTGGGTTTTTAGGTCTTGCCAGTGCATTTGTGTTCGGTCTCGTGGTTTTGATGAACGGAACCTTGCTTTTACCCTGGCTGCGATACGTTGGCAGTACAGATGTGGCTTTAATTGCAGCCACGCTGCTCGTTCCTGGTCTTGCCATCGCCTGGAGCCTGTCGATCAATGCAGTACGCAGAGCCGAAGTGAAAGGTCGTTGATGAATATTATCGACCGGTACCTGATGCGACGGTTTATCAGCACATTCTTCTTTACGCTTGTTGCATTATCGCTGTTGTTCATCATCATCGACTTAATTGAACGACTCGACAATTTCATCGATCTTAAAGTTGGCATCTTCGATGCAATTAGCTACTATGTTTACTATCTGCCGTACATTGCAAAGCTGCTTATCCCCGTTGCATCTCTTCTGGCTGCGCTGTTTAATGTAGGACGGCTGGCAGCGTCGAACGAAGTGACTGCAATGCGATCTTTAGGCCAAAGTTTTTGGCGTTTCCTTGCCCCCTACATGGGAATAGCTTTATTCGTCAGCTTCGGAGAGTTATACTTCAACGGGTGGGTTGTGCCGCAGGCGATTACGAAAAAGATTCGGCTTGAACGTACCGTCTTGCAGGAACGTGGGGGGAATTCGCTGTTCAATGTGTATTTCAGAGACAATCCGCTGCGAAATACGACCATAGAATATTATGATGAAACGAACCGAACTGCAAGAAACGTATCGATTGATGAATTTACTGATATTTATAAACCTCGCCTTGCATGGCGTATCGATGCACCGCTGATGAAATGGGATAGCGCTTCTTCGGTGTGGATAGCAGATTCGGCAATGCGCAGAGACATTCGCGGCGATTCCATGACGATTACAACGCTGAAGAATGCCGTCCTGCCGTTTACCATCCGGCACGAACAAATACAACGTCTTCAGCGCGATCCTGACGAGCTGACATTTGACGATCTACAGGATTATATTTGGACGCTGAGGGCAGGGGGCAAGGATACGCGGCGGCAGGAGATTGATTACTACTCTCAGTGGGCATTCCCATTTGCCAACGTCATCGTTGTCTTAATTGCCGTTCCATTTGCCGCTGTTCGTAGGCGTGGAGGCATTGCAGTAAATATCGCTGCCGCAATGGTTCTGGCATTTTTCTATATAGCTTTTACTGAGATCAGTCAGGCAGTAGGCGCTAACACGAGCATCCCTGCCGTAATCATTGGCTGGAGTGCCAATATCGTGTTTGGCGTGGCTGCAATTCTCACAATGTTATTTACCCGTAAATAGAATTGACGTAGTTGGTAAATTGCGGTTCTATGAAATCTACAATCCCCGCCTTCTTGCGAAGCATTCTGTATTCGCTAGCCGTAATTCTATTATTCTCCTGCGTTAGCAATACAACGCAGCCACAGCAGGGTAATGCCAAAGTTGTCTCAAGGAAGAATCTTCTGCCGGACAGCACAGTTGGCTGGCTATACTATTCAATTGACGGTGACAGCATCGTTCCTCCATCGGAAGCACTGACGTCTAAATGGGACATCAAGATGGCATTCCTGCCGGGTGCTCAAACACGTCAGATTGATATGTTCCTAAACTCAGGAACCGTTGGATCCGGAACAACTCTGGGTACGGTTGTCAGCTCACGCTTCGATAATCTAATTGATGTTCCAGCCGACAGTCTTCTCTCGGCCGACGACACGTCGCAGACAGGAAGAATCATCCCCGTAGCTTTAAGCGGCGACAGTGCGATGTTTATTTACACTGCTTCGACGCATACAATCAGCCCGAGCCCCGATAAAGTTCTGTTCATCAAAACAGCATCGGGAGTTCACGTCAAATTTCAGGTAACAAGCATTTATCTCGATGCTCCTGCGTCACCCACCCTGGATACACCACTCGGCTACTATCATTTCCGATACGCAAAAACAACGTCCGGTAAGTGGTAGATACCTGACACCAATAACCAAGAACAAACATGTACGGCAACCTCTCAATCATTGAGCCCTTAACAGATCAAGTTCAGGAAGATCCCGAACGATTGGCTGAATTTGAAGCACATATCGATCGCGGCGAAAAAATTGAACCACACGATTGGATGCCAACAGAATACCGACGTCAGCTCATCCGCATGATTGAGCAGCATGCTCATTCCGAGATTATTGGTGCCCTGCCAGAGGGAACATGGATTACGCGTGCTCCCGGCTTCAAACGGAAAATGGCTCTGATGGCAAAGGTACAGGACGAGGTTGGGCATGCGCAGCTTCTTTACAGCGCTGCCGAGACGTTGGGGAAACCGCGCGAGCAAATGATTGACGATTTGATCTCGGGCAAGAGCAAGTATTCGAACGTGTTTAACTATCCGGCTTATACGTGGGCAGACACTGCCATCATTGCCTGGCTAATCGATGCTTCTGCCATTATCAATCAGGTGACGAACTCAAAGGGATCGTATGCCCCCTACTGCAGAGCTTTGGAACGTATCTGCATGGAAGAATCATTTCATCTTAAGTATGGCTACGATAACGTTGTAGTTCTTGCAACGGGAACGCCCACGCAACGCACCATGGTGCAGGAAGCTCTGAATAGATGGTGGCGCCCAATCATGCATTTTTTTGGTCCACCCGATAAAGCTAGTATTCACACAGAAAAGCTTGTGAAGTGGAAAGTAAAAATGGCAACTAACGACGAAATGCGTCAGCAGTTTTTCAATCAGTATGTACCAAAGATTCTTGAATTAGGCTTGACCATTCCCGACTCCGAGCTGAGGAAGGATCCGGCAACCGGTCTATGGGATTTCGGAGATCCGGATTGGGACGAATTCAAGAGAGTAATCAATGGCGATGGACCTTGCAATAAGGAGCGTCTTGCAGTACGCAAAACAGCGGAAGAGCGCGGCACATGGGTTCGCGCAGCACTGAAGACTGCCGATCAGAAATATGTGACGCCCTTGGCGTAAGCATGGCCTGAACTATCAAAACTCCCATCCCATATCCTGTTGATGCCGCCGATTTGATTTCCTCATTTCAAGCCTTCATTCGATTGGTTTGGATTTTGAGAGAACAGTGTCCATGGGACATCAAGCAAACGCACGAAAGCATCTCGCATCTGCTGATTGAAGAAGCCTACGAAACACTTGAAGCAATTTCCTCGGGTAAGGATGAAGATTTATCCAAAGAACTCGGAGACCTCCTTCTTCACGTAGTGATGCATGGCGTGATGGCAGAACAGCGGGGCGCATTTGGACTGATTGATGTAATTAATCAGGAGTTCGACAAGCTCGTTAATCGTCATCCACACATTTTTGGCGATGAAGTTGCCGAAGATGAAACAAAGGTGCTGCACAATTGGGAGCGGCTAAAACTCAAAGAGGGCAGAGAGTCTGTTCTCGATGGCGTACCCAAATCTCTGCCTGCCGCGCTGAGAGCGCAGCGGGTACAGGAGAAGGCAGCTAATGTTGGGTTTGACTGGCACGATAAGCGCGATGTATGGGCTAAGGTCTACGAAGAGTTGGATGAGCTGAAAGTTGAGATAACGAATGGTAATGTAGGGGGCACGCGACGCGAATTCGGCGATGTGTTGTTTGCACTCGTCAATGCCGCACGGCACGAGGGTGTTATCGCCGAAGATGCCCTTCACAATACAGTTAACACATTCATGCATCGCTTTCAATACATAGAAAAGCGAGTTGCTGAAGAACAGCGAGAACTCACAACAATGAGCCTCGAGGAAATGGACGAACATTGGGAAGAAGCAAAACGTCGCGGTCTGTAGTAGCCACGCTCATCATCGTAGGCTGTACGATTCTTGGCTCCTGTTCGCAGCATCAACAGCAGAAGCCCGAAGATGCATTAGTGGCTGAATCGACACATGTCGAACGCGTTGGCAGTGGTGCCGACGTAATCGACACGCAAACGTTTGTATTAACTGACTCAACGATTCGGCTTAAGTCCGGAAATTTCCCCAAGCCTAAGGGCAGAGTAGTTAACATGTTGATTACCGGCGTCGACTCCAGACTCGGCGATCCAACCATGCATGCAGATGCCAATCATCTGGTGCGGTTTTTCCTCGACTCCGGATGCATAGAAATCATTTCGATTCCGCGAGATACGTATGCCGATGCCGGATTCGACGACTCAACCGGATACAACAAGCTAACTAATGTTAGAGCTAATAGGGGACGAAACCAGTATCATGCTGCCGTGATGGAAATTACAGGTGTGGACGGCATTGATTATTGGGTTGAGTTTGGGTTTTCGCAGGCAATTGGATTGTTAGAATTACTCGGGTATAAAAGCAATGCAACGTCGGCCCTCAAGGTCCTGCGTTCGCGGCAGGCATTCTCTACCGGAGACTTTCAGCGGTCGTTTAATCAGGGTGAATTCATTCGTCAGATTATGCTAAAGAACGTTAGGAGATCTACCACGGTGATAGGGGACCTTGCTATTCGTGCAGCATTGATGCTTGTTGAATCCAATTTGACGTTTGATGATGCCGCATACATTCTTGTTGAGTTAAACAGGCACGGGTTTAACGAAGATCCATCGAGAGCATGGGTTAGGATTGAACCGCCTGTTGTGTCGAAGTTTACCACATACCAATTCGATTCATCGAACATCGCTGCCTTAAACAGAAAGATCGACCTCAGAAATAAAGCGCTTGGCCTTGACAGCGTGAAGCCTGCGTCGACGTATGAACAGCGTCTGCTTACCTTAATTGCAAGGGCTTCTGCCGACAGCGCAAAATCGGCTACATCCGTCATCAGAATACTCAGACGACCTTACCAGCAAAAAGCCTGGCTTCAGATTACGGAACATCGTAAAAGAATTGAGTATCGCAATAGGTTGTGCGGTCTTCTGGAGGATGCGTATCGCAGAAGGAAAGATATTGAAGCTGCCGACAGAATACGAGCGCTTCTAACAGTTGAAAATCAAATCAACGGAGATAAATAGTTGGATTCTGGCGCGAGCGGCCATTCCACAATTCAAAATGCAGCAGCTCTCCGTCGATGTTCTCGCCACTCGTTCCGATTCGGCTGCCTTCCGAAATCTTAGAACCCTTCGTCACCGATACGCTCGATAGATTCGCATACACGGAGCGAATACCATTGCCGTGATCGACGATGACGAGCGATCCAAATCCTGGAAGGAAGGTAACCGACGACACATCTCCAGGTGCAACACTCTTCACCTCACTACCCGACGGTGTTTTAATATCAATCCCCGGATTATCTAACACCGTTCCCGTCGTCGGATTTGTATATGTGCCATAACCTTGAAGAATAGAGTGTGACCGTGTAGGCCATGGCAGCGATCTGCCTGGGTATCCGGAGACTGCACTTGTTATGGGAGGGGGCTGGGTAGACCCTGACGTTTTCTTTCGCGCAGCTCTTTCGCTTGCTCTGCGCGCTTCTTCAGCAACCAGCTTGCTGATCATAGACCGAAGTTTGGCGACGCTCTTGCGCCTTTCTTCCAATTGCTTTGTCAAACTCGTCTTGTCCGATCGGATCCGATTGAGTTCTGTTGAACTCTTGACTATTGATGCACTCAGATTCTTCTGCTCCTGAGATTTTGCATCCATTATGTTCTGCTGAGTTGTTGCGTATTCTTCGAGCAGATTTTCCTGCGACGTAAGAGAGTCTTTAAGCGTTGTCATTTCATTTCGATACGATGCTAACGACGTACTTAGCTGTCGGAAAAACGCGTCGTACCTAACCGACGCATCAGTAAGTCCTTTGTGTTCGGCCTTCCACCGCAACATGTTGTACGACGCGTTGCTATACGCTTTCTCGGCTACGTCCAACGAAGCTCTCGTTGCTTCGAGTTCGAGTTGGAGAGCAACGGCAGAATCTTTAAGTGCACTCAGTTCGACTTCAAGTTGTGCAATGAACGTTGCAATGCGATGACGCTGCCATTGGTACGAAGACAATGCCCTTCGCGTTGTGTGTTCCGTTCTCGACAGCGCATCGATTTTCTGTTGCGTCTGTTCTATGGATTGTCGTAAGCGCTGTAATTCCCTTTTCTGTTTTGCTATTGGAGACTGTGGAGTAGCAGGCAAGGCGTGAACGAGAAATGCAAGTAGTGTAAATACAAGCGCAGATGATATTGAGAAGCGATAAACAACTCTGTGCACGCTGCTAAAACTCTTGATATTGTTCCCTACGAATCGATGCTCCTAGTGCATTCATCCGCACTTCGAGAGCTTCATATCCTCTATCGAGGTGATAGACACGTAAAATCTCAGAGCTGCCCGAGGCCATCATAGCAGCGATGATTAACGATGCGCTTGCACGAAGGTCGCTCGACATAACCGACGCACCCGTAAGCTTTGCGCCACCTTTTACCAGGCAAGATCCATCGGACATTTCAATGTCTGCTCCCAAGCGATGCAGCTCTGCAACATATCCAAACCTTGTTGGATAAATCGCGTCCCTAATGCTTGCAGCGCCTGTGCAATTCAGCATGTAGGCAGCCCATTGTGCCTGCGCATCTGTTGGATAACCAGGATAGGGAGCCGTTGTAATGTCAACGGGTTCAGGATTGCTGTCCATGCTAACACGTATTGTCTGCCCCGTTATATAAACTGTGCATCCGGAATCTTCCAGAGCCTGCACAACGGCAGTCAGATGATGGGCATTCACATTCGTGAGAGTCGCGTCACCCTTGGTTGCTGCGGCGGCAATCAGGAACGTTGCAGCTTCTATCCTATCCGGAATTGTTTCTTCATCAACATACTTAAGATCATCCACACCGTCTATTTCCAGCGTTGTTGTCCCGATTCCGTCAATCTTCGCGCCCATTTTCGTCAGCATGTGTGCCAGGGCTGTCACCTCCGGCTCGAGTGCAACATTGGTTAGCGTTGTATGGCCATGAGCCAGCGTTGCTGCCATGAGCACATTCACGGAAGCGCCCACACTCGAAACGTCGAAGTGAAAGTGTGTTCCCCTAAGTTTCTTGCTGCTTGCAATGATGTATCCGCCTTCCACCTCAATCTCCGCGCCAAGCCGTTCAAGCCCCTTTAAATGAAGATCGATGGGACGCGGACCAAAGTTGCAGCCTCCAGGGAGCGACACACGGGCCTTGCCAAATCTGGCAACTAAGGGACCAAGCACATAAATCGACGCGCGCATTTGCTTTACAAGTTCGTAGGGGGCTTCGAAACTCGTGATGTTCGTTGAGTCGATAAATAGCTCGTCGTTATTCAGTTCTGCATGAATTCCCATTTCTCCGAGCAGCCGACTAAACGTCCATACATCTCTGTTGTTGGGTGTATTGGTAAGACGATACAAGCCGGGAGCAAGGATGCATGCTGGCATTAGTGCAAGTGATGCATTCTTTGCACCGGAAATTTTTACGGTACCCTGAAGGCGTCGGTCTCCTTCGACAACGAACTTATCCATCGGCAAATTCCAATCTGATAATAGAGAACAAAGATACGTGTGTATCTTTGCGCGCTTCGTTAGAGGTGCTGTCGGATACGATGGCTGAGAACACACTCTTTGAACCTGCACCGGATAATGCCGGCGAAGGAAAACGACCGATGAAAAAATATGCTTCGATCACTGCGATCGCAATTACGTGCAGCTTTCAATTTCTGCACGCTCAATCACCCGATACCACAATACGAACGATTCTGAAGGAAGGCATCGTTGTGCAGGCCGTGAGGGCAGGGAAAGACGCTCCCTTCACGAACAGCACAGTCGATAGTGTTGCCGTGCGCAACATTATGTCCGGGCAAGATGCTGAATACATCATCGAGCAAGTGTCGCCTTCCGTCGTTGCATACTCTGAGTCCGGAACTAACTTTTCCAACTACGGATCGTTCCGTTTGAGAGGGATTGATCAGACGAGGATAAACGTCACGTGGAATGGAGTTCCGCTGAACGACATGATTGATCAGGGAGTGTTCTTCTCCAACCTTACCGACCTGATGAACGGTGTTCATTCTGTGCAGGTGCAGCGCGGAGTAGGAACAAGTTCAAACGGTACTGCATCCATTGGCGGATCGGTGAATATTGAAAGCGCAGACCTGAATGGCCTAAGACCTTCGACGCGAATTCAACTAACGGGTGGATCGTTCAATCTTCGAAGGGGCAGCGCCGAAGTGTCTACCGGAAGGCTGCCCGGCAACTTCTCAAGCTATGCTCGGTTCAGCACATTTTCAACAGACGGGTATCGCTATAGCACAGCATCTTCGTCGTGGTCGGCATCCATAGGAACTGCCTGGTACAGTTCCGATGACATCATTAAGTTCAGTGCCGTTGCGGGGCGCACTGCGAACCAGTTGGGGTATTTCGCAGTTCCTAAACCTATTTACGATGCCGACAGGAGGACAAACATCAATGATTCGTCCGATAACGACAATTTTGGTCAGTACGTTTTTCAGGTGCAGTGGAATCATTCAATAAGTGCTAAGGCTGTAAGCAATGTTCAGATATATTACGGCGGCGCCGGAGGTGATTTTTTTTCAGGGTTTCGCGACACCGCCGGTGTTCTAACGCAAATCAATTACCCACTGTCCAACCAGCACCTCGGCACAATTCTTTCAGTCAATGTAATTGATGTTGTAGACAGTTTAGATATCACTGCCGGGTTGCACGCCTATATGTTCAAGCGTCGCAATTGGGAAACCGTTTCACCGGAAATTGCGCGACCGTATTACGACGACAGAACGCAGAAGAACGAAGTCAGCGGTTTTCTCAAGGGGCAGTGGAATGCCGGTCGGATAAGTCTGTTCGGCGACGTACAGCTACGTTCAGTAGCGATGAATTTTTACCCGGATGTTACGCCCCTTTCATCAAAACCCGAAGTACCGCAGCACAATTGGTTCTTTTTCAATCCCAAATTCGGAGTCACATACGAGGCGTCGAACAACGTCAGGCTCTTCGCTTCCTATGGTTTAACAGGACGCGAGCCCACACGTTTCGACCTGCTGGGTTCAACTCAGATCAGCGATGCAAATGTGAATGTGCTGTTGAAACCGAACACAGTAAGACCCGAGTACGTTGCAGATCTTGAAGGGGGCATTCGATACGCCGACGAAATATTTGATGCAGATATTAACTTTTTTTATATGTCGTTTACCGATGAAATTGCTCCTATTGGCCAATACATCGACCAACAATTTGTTCAGTTACGGAAAAACATGCCGTCAAGCAGGAGGATTGGAGCTGAGATCGAAGCACGCATACATCTTAGTGAACGCATTAACATCAGTGTCTCAGGCACATTCATGAATGCAACCATTTCGGAATATTCACCAGAGAACATCGGGGCAGACACAACATATACCAGCGTCACTCCCGTTCTGACGCCGAAGATCATTGCATTTGCAGGTGTTACCTTTCTGCCATACGAGAAGCTCGAGCTCGAAGCAAATACACGATATGTGGGACAATCATTTTTGGAGCTCACTAACAGGCAAGATTTGCAATTAGATGCATTTATAACGTTGAATGCTCGCGCTAAATGGACGTTTGGGCATCGTCATTCCATCGGCGTACTCGTCAACAACATTTTGAATAAGGAATATGTGACCAACGGCGCAACAGCGTTCTATAATGGCACTCTTGTGCCCACATTGTTTGCTCAGGCCGGAATAAATTTCACCGTCATGTTCGAACTTGCCCTGGGCGACTAGTTAACTTCGCGATCCATGAGCAGACACTCGATGCGCGTAACGCGCCGCTGTGCCTTTAGCGGATCAAACGGCAGATGCAAAAGAAAAACTACAATTACCCATCCATATTGCGGTCAGCATACCCGCATTGCATTCAGTGTGGAGGTAAAGAAAAGCGGCATACCCAAGGCAGGTCTGGGTCTGTTTGCCTTAAAGACCTTTAAAAAGGGCGACAAGGTTGTAGAGTACAAAGGCGAACGGCTGACTGTTGATGAATACGACCGTCGGTATCACCACGAAGCGATGGGCTCTTACGGAATACAGCTCGATGAAAAGCACGTCCTCGATGCCCGGAAAACCACGTCAGGCCTCGGCCGCTATGCCTGCGACTACCACGGCTCCCGAAAACAACCCAACGTTGAGTACCTCATCGACTTCGACGACAGAATCTGGCTCACTGCCACGCGCACCATCAGGCGAGGCGATGAAATCCTTGCCGACTATGGCGAAGAGATGCATCGGGCGCTGGGGTTTGACTAAGAAGGGTTCAGGGTTCAGGGTTCAAGGTTCAAAGTTCAAAGTTCAAGGTTCAGGGTTCAGGGTTCAAAGTTCAAAGTTCAAGGTTCAGGGTTCAAAGTTCAAGGTTCAAAGTTCAGGGTTCAAGGTTCAAAGTTCAAGGTTCAAAGTTCAAGGTTCAAAGTTCAAGGTTCAAAGTTCAAAGTTCAAAGTTCAAGAATTTAATATTAAATATATTTATTTATACTCCTTTAAACCCCCATAACATGGCTGTCGGCAGTATCACGAGTATGGAGGGCTTCAAAGAGCTGTTGAGTATTTGTAGAGGTACGTCGAGTAATTTTTGTTTCTATATTCCCTGCATGGTAACCTCAATGAGTTATCAGGAGCCGTGCATGCATGGTTCTAAGATCCAGCATCGGAGCCGCGTAGGTGGTTCCACATCCTGGTTCATCATTTAATTTATTTTCTGGAGGTTGTATGCAGGTCCTCTGTTTAGGCCTGTTCCGGACCACACGGCACTCCCGTGGCACGTGGCACCTGGCACGCGGCACACCGAAGGTTCACATGCCACGAAGATGCGCCGCGCTGCGGCGCATGATATACGAGAGGCTTTTTTTCGGCATTGCCGTGGTGTCTCTCCTGAGTTTTGCTGATCCTGCGTTGTTCATTCTCGGGAACCCTGCAGTTGGACCGGTGCTCAGTGCCCAGGACCTGACGCCGCGCGTGGATACACTGTGGACGAAACTTACTACGCAAACACCATGGGTAGACTTCACGGCTAGTGCCATGGGCGGCAATCCGAGAGGATTCATTGTAGCCACCGTACGCAGAGAAGAGCCGCAGGATAAGTATCTGGTTGAGTATGATGTCGAAACAGGAGTGGAAATCCGAAACGTGCGCAGTGGGCATTATGGTGATGCCCAATACATGACCTTTGCCCGCAACGCCAACGTCTTTGCCACCGCCGAGGCAGGGCTCATCAAGGTATGGCGGTGGCCGGAGCTGGAAGTAATCAGGGAGTTCACAGGCAATTCCGAGCCTTGGCCGGCAGTCCTACTGACGTCCGATGGCAAGCGCCTGTTTGATGCTCATGAGGGCGTCATGTACGATGTGGCAACTGGTGATACGCTGTGGCGGACAGATATGTCATGGAATTTTGCCTATCCGAAAATGACTCCCGACGACCGCCTGATCCTGGTTCACCGGTTAGTGCCCTCACCTTCGAATGACTACGGTCTCCTGCTCGACGCCGAAACGGGCGAGCCCCTGGATAAATTCTACGGCGGCTCCGGCGAGGAATTCATCGCTGCCATGGCCATCTCCGACGACGGGCGGTATGTGGCGGTAAGCAGACTAGTGGACGACACTCCGGTCACCAACGGCTCGGTCTATGTTTACGATAGACAACTACAGCAAATCGTTCTCAGAAAGCAGTATTCTGGAAGCCAAAATGGTGGATATGCCGTGACCTTCACACCGAATGCCACTGGCCTATTGGTGATGCGGAGCGGCATGTCGGATGCCTGCGACATAGAATGGTTGCCTTCATGGCAAAGGGAACCCCAGATGTGCTTCGCCTGGATGGGGGCAAACTTTAGCTCGGATTTTAGATACAACTTCAACGGTATTGGAGGGAGAATTGCTGTCAGCCGGTTCAACCTGGAAACCGTATCTGTCGAAGAGTCGGAGCCTGAAAGCTCGAGCACGATCTTTCCTAACCCAACTGACGGCACGGTAACGATTCATACAGTTGCCCCGGATGGCCCTGTGCGCTTTGAAATTACATTGACAACCGGCCAAGTCATGTCAACCGGTTCTACCAGCATTATCAATAACACGTGCTCGGTAAACCCAACTCCAAAGCTTGCTGTGGGGTCGTACTTCCTGCGCCTAACGCGCAGTCAGCAGCTGTTGTTTTCCTCACCGCTCGTTGTCAGATGAGGGGGTGCCACGAAGTGGCAGGTTCAGGGTTCAGGGTTCCAGGTTCAGGGTTCAGGGTTCCAGGTTCAAAGTTCAAGGTTCCAAGTTCAAAGTTCAGGGTTCAAAGTTCATGGTTCCAAGTTCAGGGTTCAAAGTTCAAGGTTCCAGGTTCAGGGTTCAAAGTTCAGGGTTCATGGTTCAGGGTTCATGGTTCATGGTTCATGGTTCAGGGTTCCAAGTTCAAGGATTTAATATTAAATATATTTATTTATACTCATCTAAACCCCTATAACATGGCTGTCGGCAGTATCACGAGTATGGAGAGCCTCAAATTGCTGGTAAGTATTTGTTGAGTTGCGCCATAGTTGTTTATCCGCGATCTTCCTGCCATAGTTGTTTATCCGCGATCTTCCTGTTATGGCAGCAATAGTCCGTTATCATGAGCCGTGTGTCTACGGTTCAACCATCCAGGTTCGTGGTATTCCATGTGTGGGTGCACGGTCCTGGCATGTCATTTCATTTATCATTTGTAGGCTGTTTGCATTCCCCCGATCCCCGCATTGCGGACCACACGGCTGTACTGTGGCACGTGGCACTCCCTTGGAACCTTGAACCCTGAACTTGGAACCCTGAACTTGGAACCCTGAACCTTGAACCCTGAACCTGGAACCCTGAACTTGGAACCCTGAACTTGGAACCCTGAACTTTGAACCCTGAACTTGGAACCCTGAACTTGGAACCCTGAACTTGGAACCCTGAACCTTGAACCCTGAACCTGGAACCCTGAACTTTGAACCCTGAACTTGGAACCCTGAACTTTGAACCCTGAACTTGGAACCCTGAACCTTGAACCCTGAACTTTGAACCCTGAACCTTGAACCCTGAACTTTGAACCCTGAACTTGCCACTATGGATATTCGTATTTTGCCCCCTGCTTTTTTCAAGGAAAACACCCATGGACGCCAAGTTTGTGTCCAACAGGGACGAGACGATCCCGCTGTTCAGGAATCCGATTCTTGAATACTTCTCACACATTCATCCCGCAACGCCGATTGTAGTTTATCTCCCCGTTGTGGTGTGGGTTGCCTATCTGGCCGTTGTCGCTACAGGATGGTTTGCCTTTGCTGGAATGTTTGTGGTTGGCGTCTTGTTCTGGACACTAACGGAGTATACCATTCATCGGTGGGCATTTCATAAGGAACCCAAAACCGAGACCGGTAAGAAATTGCATTTTTTAGTGCATGGCATCCATCACGATTACCCCAGAGATTCCACACGCCTGGTTATGCCACTGCTTGTGAGCGTGCCGCTTGCAGTTCTGTTTTATTTTCTGTTTAGGTATACGCTGGGAGATTTCCATTTCGCAATGTTTGCAGGATTTGTGTTTGGATATGTAGCGTACGATAGTATCCATTACGCTACGCACCATTTCCCCATGACGAATAGGGTTGCGCGGTTCGTAAAAGAATATCACATGAAGCACCACTTTGTAGACGAGCATACTGCATACGGCGTTAGTAATCCGCTTTGGGATTACGTTTTTAATACTGTGCCCGAATGGGCACGCAAGCGCAGACGGAAACCCCAGCCACAGGCTTCAAATCGTTAGAGGTACTCTTGGAAATAGGATTCAGCTTCGATAAAGCACTATCTGTTGTAAAAAATGTTTCACCACAGGCTGCATCGGTAGAGCACCATGGTGATGCGACGTTCATTGTCGATAAGGATACAATTATCGACGTGCTAAGGAAACTCCGCGATGATGATGCATCGCAGTTTGATCTGCTTGTAGATGTTACTGCAATAGACTGGAATACATCTCCCAACAGATTTGAAGTTGTTTACTTTTTAGCTTCAACAAAACACGCCGCACGTTTGCGCGTGAAGACTGTGGTGCGCGACGATAATCCGCATATACCTACTGCAGTCGAAGTATGGGAAAGTGCAAACTGGTACGAACGGGAAACGTACGATATGTACGGCATCATCTTTGACGGACATCCCGACCTGCGAAGATTCTATATGCCCGAAGATTTTATGGATAAAGATGGTGCGCCCCTCTACCCACTTCGAAAAGACTTTCCCTTAATGGGAGTTCCGGGCTCCCTGCCGTTGCCGCCAAAGGATTAGTGGCGGGATGCTGCTGCGTTACGTCTGAAGCCAGGTGATTGCGTCATTCACTGATGGCTTAAATTCAAACAGATACTCGATCTGAGAGATTTTGAAGAGATTTCTCACATTCTCCTGTACACCAACGAGGACTACAAACCCTTCGAGGTCCTTCATCTGCCGACTTGCCAGCAACAAGGCACTCAGACCCTGGGAATCGCACATGTGAACCATCGTTAAGTCGATGATTAAGGCGCGTACATTCTCCTGACATAGGATAAGAAGCTCGCTCTTTACTTCGGGTGCGTTGGTGGAATCAAGGACTGGCTCTCGAAGCGAGAGGACAACAAGTTCATCGTCTTGTTCGACAGAAAAACGCATACTAATCTTCCGGTGAATTCGGTTTCGGCGTCAAAGATCGCAAATTCGCACGATGCAGTCGATATTGGTTATACGATTATCATCGTTGGGAGACGTGATTCTCTCAACTCCGATAGTCCGTCAGTTGCAATTAACATATCCCAATTCAATCTTGGACGTTGCAGTATCAGCGGCATTTGCGGGAGTCTATGAACACAATCCACGGATACGTCGGCTGTGGTCTCTCGAAAACACCGAAGCCTCGGATAGGCATGCAGACGAATTGAAATTGTCGGTTAAGGAAAGCCTGCCTCGGAGCGGTTACGACCTCATTGTTGATTTGCAGCACAATTTTCGTTCATCACTCTTTCGGCGCGGACTTGGCGATCATGTTGTTCTGGCGCCTAAACATCGCCTGGAAAAACTTGCGCTCGTTTACTTCAAACGTAAGCCGGTTGCCATTACGCATGTTGTGGAACGATACCGTTCTGCTATTGCGAACCTTCCATTGATGCTCGACACCGATGGCCCGGAAGTGTGGCTTCCGGAAGAAAAAAATAACGGAACCTACAAGCCCCTTAACATAAAATTTGCAAGCAACGATTTAGCAATGCGAGTTGCGTTAGCACCCGGAGCACGTCATGCAACAAAACGTTGGCCAGTATCGAAAGCGGCAGCTCTGTGTAAAATGCTCGTTGATGAAGGTGCACACGTTACATTGGTAGGGGGCTTGGCAGACGTTTCAATTTGCAATGCAGTCCAAGATGCTGCAGGCGTGAGCGTTGACAGGGCAGACGGAGCATCAACACTGGAGCAAACAGTGCGTGCTCTCGACGAATCCGATGTGCTGGTAACGAATGACTCGGGAGTGATGCACCTGGGTGCAGCCCGAAAAATTCCCGTCGTGGCAATATTTGGAAGCACCGTAAAAGAGCTTGGTTTTGCGCCGTTCGGTACGCGCTACACAGTGGTTGAGCACGATGTACAGTGCCGGCCATGTTCGCATATTGGCAGAGCAACGTGTCCGAAGGGACATTTCCTGTGCATGGAATCAATCGCGCCGGCTACGGTGTTCTCGGCAGTGAAGCGGTTAGTTCAGTCGGTGTGAAAGTGTTATCGGCGGCACATAGTTTGCTTAGGTAAATAATCGGCTTTTATTGAACATATTAAATTGGTGGAAGATGACGGGCTTAGTCCTGGTTGGTGCAGGGAACATTGCACAAAGTATCCATCTCCCGATACTAACATCGTTTACAGGCGTTAAGATCTGTTCAATTGTAGACAGGCATGTTGCCAAGGGAAGGATCATTGCCGATAAGCATGGCATTGAACACGTCACCAAATCGCTCGAAGAAGCGCTGAGTCTGCCAAATGTTGATGCTGTTATTGTTACCACAAGCACAGATGCCCATGCCGAAGTGGCGCTGGCTGCTGTTCAGGCAGGCAAGCATGTGTTTATAGAGCGTCCGGCGGCAAGAACATTGCTGGAGACGGTGGCGATACGCTCTGCAGCCGCGGAAGCTGGTGTTAATGTGATGATAGGCATGAACCATCGGTTTCGGCCCGATGTAGTGCACATGAAAAATGCTATTGACCGTGGCGAAATTGGACCCGTCTTTTATGTGAAGGCCGGATGGGTAAAGCAGCGCACATCCGATGCGCGGTGGATGGCGAACGCCGACAAGTCGGGCGGCGGAGTGCTGATAGATCTTGGCGTGGCAGTTATCGACATGATCCTCCATGTTTTCGATTTCGGCCGGGTAAGAAGCGTGATGGCAAACACTTTCCATCACGAAACTAAAAGTGTTGAAGATGTTGTTGTTGCCATGCTTTCTTTCGAGAATGGCAGCGTTGCAACCATTGAAACAAGCTGGTCTCTGATGCGCGCCGAGGATCTATTTTACTGCAACGTGTTTGGAAAGAAGGGAAGCGCCTTTATAAATCCATTTAGATTAGTAAAACGAATGGGTTCTGCGTTTCAAACTACGCAGGCACAGCAGCTAAAATCTCAGCTTACGATATATCGAAAATCTTATGAGTCTGAACTCAAACACTTCATTAACTCCGTTCGTGGAATTGTGCCGATGATTTCTACGATAGGCGAAGCCATTGAACGGATGAAGGTGATAGAAGCCATGTATGCCAGCGCTGAACTGAAGCGCGAAATAGTGATACCATAGTAATTGTGTGAATCGAAAACAAGTATGTGAACAACAAAAAATATCTGTGCAATTAATTGGAATAATTATGCGTGCAAGTAGCGTCACGTTTTATTAGGTTGCCGTCTGACCAAAGCCAATGCGGCTTGGCAGGGGAGCCGAGGTTTGGAAATCACTCGAAACTATTTCTTTTAAAGAATCGATGAGTCTTGCTACACCAGGCGATACGTCGGGTCATGCCCGTGTATTGCCTTTAGAAAATCCTGTTGGGAAAATTCCTCCGCACTCTACTGATGCCGAGGTTGCAGTATTGGGCGCTATGCTCATCGATCGAGATGCAGTGAGCAAGGTGCTGGAGATACTCGACGCAGAGTGTTTCTACCATGAGAGGCACGAAATCATTTTTCGTGCAATGCTCGATATGTTCGAACGCGGCGTAACGATAGACCTTGTTACGCTTTCAACAGAGCTCCAGCGCAGCGGTATGCTCGAACGCGTTGGCGGAATGTATTCGCTAACCGAAATCAGTATTCGTACAGTATCGGCGGCAAACGTCGAACATCACGCGCGCATCGTTCTCGAACGGTATCTAAAACGTAAGCTTATCTCCGTATCTACAGCAATCATTGCAGATTGCTTTGATGAGACTACGGATGCACTCGACGAAGTAGACCGCGCCGAACAAAAAATCTTTGAAGTTGCTGAACGAAGAACACGTCGGTCGTATTCCGACATGAAGAAACTTACCAAGGATGCAATTGAGAGGATTCTTTCGTTAACAGATGGTTCGCACAACGGCGTTACTGGAGTTGCTACGGGATTCACAAAACTTGATGAACTACTGAGCGGCTTTCAACGCTCGGATTTGTTGATTGCCGCAGCGCGCCCTTCCATGGGTAAAACAGCTTTTGCGCTAACGATTGCACGCGAAGCTGCAAGAAATGGTAAAGCAGTCGGAATCTTTTCATTGGAAATGGCAGCACACCAACTTGTGCTCCGTCTCATTAGCGCCGACTCACAAATCAATCTGCAAAAACTTCGTAGCGGACGGCTTAACCAAAAAGAAGTGCACGAAATTGTTAAGCGAGTAGATAGCCTGATGTCTGCGAAAATCTATATCGACGATTCTGCTGCACTAACACCTGTTGAATTCAGAGCTAAGGTCAGGCGAATGAAGGTGGAACACAAAGTTGATCTGGTTATCCTCGACTATTTGCAGCTCATGCATGCTCCGAAAGCCGAAAGCCGAGAACGCGAAATCTCCTTGATTTCGCATACATTGAAAGCCGTTGCAAAAGAGCTCGACATTCCGATACTGGCTCTCTCACAACTTAACAGAGGTCTTGAACAACGCGCCGATAAGCGTCCAATGCTCTCAGACTTGCGCGAATCCGGATCCATCGAACAGGATGCCGATGTGGTAATGTTCATTCATAGGCCCGAGTACTACAAGCAAACAGAATTTGAAGACAAAACATCAACGGAAAATGTAGCTGAAATCATTGTCGGAAAACAGCGTAACGGACCCACAGGCGAGGTACGATTGTTCTTTAATAAGGACAATGCTACGTTTCAAAATCTTGCCTACAACTATTCATCATTTGAAGAACCGACGGAACCGCCCTATCTTCGAGAAGGTGACACATTCTAACAGCTGGGGTAAGCATGAACGGCAGGGGAGGAATCGTCGTTCTCTTTTTGTTGGCAGCGGTTGCGACTCATGCGCAACTGACAATTGATCTGCCCGTTGGTGGAGAAATTTTTTACACAAACCGCGACTCCATTGTAGACATTCGGTGGAGCGGTGTCGAGGATACCATCAACGTTCGACTCGAGTATTCGACCGATGGTCGAACGTGGTCGCTGATAGCCGACAGCGTTACCGGTTTAGTGTATCAGTGGAAAATCACTGGTCTTCCTGTTTCGAGTTCCTACCGTGTTAGAGTAATCCAGTCGCGACCACCCCAGTCGAACGATAACGTTATTTATACTGGGCATCAAACATCTGTAAACGATGCCTACTGGTCTCCTTCGGGAGATCGCATTGTAAGCGTTGCTGCGGAGCCACACGTTTGGGATGCAAATGTTGGAGGCTCTCTTCCTCTTGTTGTGCTGCCCACACCAGTTACTGAATACTCATCCGTGAGATGGAGACCAGACTCTGCCAAAATCATCACCGCCTCTGATGATGGCATGGTACGCATTTATGAAACACGCCAGAATACTGTAGAGTTGACGCTCAACCATCCAGACGCTGTTGAATTTGCCGATTTTAACTCGACATTTGACCTTGTCCTTACCGACGCGAACGACAATAGAGCACGGCTGTTCCGACCACCCAGCACTGTGGCTGTTGGTACTCTCAACCCGGCATCGGTGATAGAGCATGTTGCGTTTTCTCCGAATGGCAGTCGTGTCCTAGTCTGCGCAAATCAGGCCAAGGTGTATTCCGTTTCTGGCGGTCTGCCGTTAAGTTTTACAAAGCACACATCGGGAGTACTGAACGGCGCATGGAGTCCGGATGGTTCTCTGATTGCAACTGTCGGAGGCGATGCTACCGTGCGATTATGGGATGCCATTACCGGAGTAGAGAAGTGGGTTAATTCCGATCCCAAGGAAGGTGTTCGTGCAGTTGCTTTCTCTCACGACGGAACACGTGTTGCAGTTGCAATGAGCGATAGCACCGTAACACTGTGGGATGTTCAGTCGGGCCAGTTAGTTAAACAATTTGGCGGGCACACTGCAACTGTGAGAATTGTCGAATTCTCGCCTGATGACCGATTAATACTCTCCGGGTCGGACGACAACTCGGCAATGGTACATGATATTGCAACTGGGTCTTTTCGCCGATACCTTCACTTTGGCGATGTTCTTACCGCGCGGTGGAGTCCCGATGGAACCAGATTCGTTTCTACATCGCAGGACACGCGGGCAATTGTGTGGCGAGTTCTGAATGTAACCCTCCAGGCAGATACAAGCGCATCGTTTTCGATTGTTCAGCCTCCTCCTGCCTTTGCACAATTTGTTGCTACTGGAGACACACTCGATATTGGGACAGAGACAACGATATATGTCAGCCTGGAAGGGGCTCAGGCGCTGGACCTTGCCGACATTGATTCGGTTGTCTTCACCATGGAATACGATGCAACCATGCTGCATCTGCTTTCCACATCAATACCCATCGTATTTCAAAACTCTACGTCCGGCATTAATCGAATCACGCTTGTACCGATTCCTCTGCCGCTTACCAACTCGCCCTTATTCAATGTCCGATTTCGCGCAACGCTTGGCATGGACAGTATTTCTGCATTCTCATTTTTCAATGTGAGGCAAATAGGAACTGGTCCCGGAGTTCAGGTTTCATCGCGAAGTGACTCTATCCTGGTACGTGGTATCTGCAGGGCTTCGGGAACACCGCGCCTATATAACCCTGTTGGTACAATTCTTCAAATTATTGAACAGCCTGCAGACAATTCATCGCTGATTACCATTGAACTTGCCGAATCGGGTACAACAATGTTGACGTTGTTTTCCCTTAACGGCGATGTTTTGTGGACCGATGAGGCGAGCAGCAGTGAAATTCAGCAACGGATTGTTGTCCGCACACTTTCACATACGCTTACAGGTGCATACGCCATGCTGGTTGTGCGCACACCTACACAGACAGTTTTGAAAATCATCGGTCTGGACAGACGATGAGTGTGAACATGAGTCATACAAAAACCTGGACCCTTCGGCTTCACATTCAATCCGTTTCGTGTTGTTTACTTCTTTTGCTGGCTCCAGTCGTATGTCATGCACAATGGTGGAAGGGCAAAAGTCCCGAGCAAATAAATTTATTTAGCGTTGGATTTGCTGCCGACGCGGCGGTGACTATGCATACCGGAGATTTTACGCTCCCCTATGCACCAACATGCTGCCCGGCATACACTACATCAACAACAATAGGTGCTTCGCTATCGGGATTTATTCGGAATGAATTTTCGAAGGTGTTAAGAGCCACTTTGCGACTAACGTATGCTCCATACAATGCAAACTTCTCAACCGATCAGGGCATCCTGGTTACCAACTCAACTCCCGGTACCGTCCGATATTCACTAGGCGTAAAAATGGTATTCATCGGCGCCGAAGTCCTCGCAGATATTCGGATCGCAAACCCTATCCGGCTCATGTTGGGAGGATCTGCCGGGGCGATGACTCAGGCATCGTATTCGCAGAAGGAAAATTTGATTGTGCCTGGTGTCGGCACCTTTGAAAACGGTTTGCGTGTGCGCAACCAGACAACAAATGCCGAAATGCAGCAATTGTCTAGCACTGTTGTTGGTGTGGTAGGTGGTGTTGGCTTCGATATTCCAATGACTGTAAATCATTCCGTAATGCTCACGCCTGAAGTTCTATACACAATTGGGCTGACGGACATCGTTGAAGGAGTCGCCTGGAAGGCAGATCAACTGCGTGTTGGTGTAGGCATTGGCTTTGCACTGAATGCGCCTGATCCGCCCCTTCCCATCTTTCAGAGAAAGGTTGAGTACGTTGATTCTGTGTTTGCTGATGTGCCACCGGATGGAGCCTATAAGAGAAGCCTAGGGATAGAACGCGTTGAGCTCGATACCGTTGTTGCAAACGATACTGTGATGATTACAGAACGCGTCTATCGCACGGACACGGTGTCGAGACCGCTGAGGCCAACAGTAGTCGCAAAATTTTCTGCACGCGCCTTGCATCCCGACGGTGTGTTAGCCGATGTTTATACAGTGAACATCAGCACGCAATTCATTACGGAAGCATTGCCATTACTCCCTGTAGTTTTCTTTGAATCGCAGTCTATCTCAATTTCGTTCCGATATCACCAGGTTAAGAGTGCTAAAGAATTTGATATTCAAGCCATTGAACCTCGAACAACGTCGGTCCACCGAGATGTGCTAAACATCATCGGGCAGCGAATGCTTGAGCGTCCGGCAAGCAGCATCAGCTTAATTGGAAATTCCGATCCCACTACTGAAGGCGCAGACTGCAGTCTTGCCGAGAAGAGAGCAAACGAAGTAAAGAACTATCTGGTGAATGTATGGGGAATTGAATCATCGAGAATTCAACTGGCAGAACGCAGCGGAAGTTGTGCCCCATCGAAGGTGACGCGCGAACCCAGCGAGGATGGATTTTCCGAAAACCGCAGAGTTGAAATTGAAACAGCCGATCTGGAATTGTTAGCACCCGTTGCACAGCGGCGATTCAATGAGGCTCGGTCTGTTACGCCTCCCAGTATCGTGCTCGATCCATCGGGAACGCATGCAGTGAGTGGACACGACGCAGAGCCAACACAGAAATACTTCACATCCTGGAAGGTCGAAGGATCTTCAGGTGCAAAGATTCTGTTTAGTCAGACAGGCCAGGGGGCGCCGCAATCAATTACACAACAGTTGACGCCTGCTACAGCGGATTTGATGCGCGAAGATGTACCGATGAAGATCAGACTCACTGTGGAAGCATTGCAGGGAACACATGGGTCTGCAGAAGCCGAACTGAGCGTACGCAAGGATACTTTGAAGACGGAGATTGAGCGGCTCACCTTAACGCTCTTTGATGTATCGAGTGATGAAGTTACTCCGGTTTCTGAAAATCAGATAAAAGACTTTATCGACCATGTCCCTGTTGGTGCTACAGTGATTGTGCGCGGCTTTGCCGACATGCTGGGTAATGCGGAATTCAACAGAAAACTTTCGGCTCGGCGTGCCCAATCCGTTTGCAGTACCATTCAAAAATATCTCAGGAAAAAAGTTAACATTGATTGCTCTGAAGTGGCAACAGACAAATTTCCTCCAGGGATTGATTCCTATAAAACTCCGGAGGAGCGTTTCTTAAGCAGAACTGTTCAGATAGAAGTTATACGTTCGCGCTAAGCTTAACGGGGCATGTGGTTTTCCCATGCAGTTCGCAGCGTTTGTCGCATGGAGTAACATACACACGCGGTATCGCAGTTGGAAACTGATCGCTAAGTTCTTTTAATATGTCTCGTTCGAGCAGATACAGCGTCTCCAGATTATAATCGTACGGCATCACTAAATCAATTTCAATAAAGATATCGCGGCCAGACTGTCTGGTGTGCACACTCTTAAACTCACACATGCGATTGTGTTTATCGGCAATGATGCGTAGGATTTCATACTGCATGCTATCGGGCAGTGTGCGGTCGAGAAGTTGCCGGAACGCTTCTCGACCATGTCGGATAGGGACGTTGAGCGCGAAAAGCAGAAGCGCAATGGACGTAATGGTATCTGCAATAACAGCTCCCTGAAACGAGTCGAACCACCGAAATAGTCCTCCGATGATGATGCCCCCTACCACTCCAATTTCAACCCAGGAGTCCATGCGCCACAGCTCTGCATCGTAATGAAGCATGGGCTGGTGAAACCGGAGTGCGTTTTTTTGAAGCCGATGAGAAGTATTTCTCAATATCAGAAATGAAATAGCGCTCCAGATTACCAGAACGGTAGTGTTTGTATCGTGTGGAGGTTCCTGCACCAAAGCCACCGCCTCAATGATTGTAACGATGGTTAGGATGGTAAGAAGCACGGCGCTAACGAGGATGGCAAGACTCTCGTACTTGCCATAGCCGTAATTGAACGCAAAATCCGGAGAACGCATAGAACGTTCGATTGCGGCAAGAAAGAGAAGCGAATTGCCGATGTCGATCAGTGAAATAAAGCCGTTGGTGCGCACAACAAGGGAATGCTCCCAAATCCCCACCACGAGGCTGATGCCTGCGAGGATAATACACGCTAAAAGCGACATGGACGACGAATACAAAGGTGTATCACGTCGGAAATACTTGTATAGACTACGTCTCACTGGATTGATGCGATTGTTAACGCCGTGTATTGTTTGATAATAAGCGTTAGGGACAATACGAGCATCACGATGTTTACAATTGGCATAGTCCATGCCCTCGAGCCTTGCGCAATTGGATGCATGATGGCAAACGATGGCAAAGACTGTTCGATGCTCTCGAGTGTAACTTCATCGGGTGGGATTCGATGCGAATTTGCCTGATTCATTATTGATTTATACCGTTTAGATTCACGAAGATATTCCACGCCCCATGTAGTGAGAAGAATAAAATATATCCAGGTCTGACCAGATCGAAGATCGCTCAGCTCATAATTAGAAATCATTCCCATCCATTGCAGCAGATAAATCACAATCCAATAAATGCCCGCAAAGGAGAAAAGAATGCGCACGATGTTATTAAAAGTTTTTTTCTGTCGTTCGTAGCGCTTACCGATAGTCGGATGAATCATTGATAGATTGGTGTATGAATGATAAAAAACGCGCAGAAAACACTTGGGAATTCTGCGCGTCGAACATACGTCAGGTTGTTTGAATACTATTCGGCAGATGCCGTCTCTTCTCCTTGCGGCTCTTCCTGAGCCGTTGGGGTGGGTGCAGCAGGTTCTTCTGCTGGTTTCTCGGCAGGAGCAGGCTTTGCAGCTCGTTCAGCACGACGTTTCTTAAGCCTCTGATAGCGTTCTGTTGCATTCAGCTTGTGCTGAATAACTGCTGCATCTATCTCTTCCGGCGATTTGTCTTTGAACGACAGATGTTGCCGCAGAAGTACGCCTTCGCGACTCAGAATCTGCCGAACAACTTCAGTGGGCTGGGCGCCTACCCCAAGCCAGTACAGAGCACGCTGCTCGTCGAGAACAACATGTTTGGGCGACGTCATCGGATCGATATATCCGACACGTTCAATTGATGCGCCGTCCCGACGTGCGCGTCCGTCGATCGCAACGATGTCGTAGAACGGATGTTTCTTACGACCGCGGCGACGCAAGCGGAGTTTTACCATATAATTCCTTCAAGAAAAATGTAAAAACCGAATACCCGTGAAAACCCAAACAGATCAGCACGGGAGTAGCAGCATTGTTAGCGAAATGCGCGCTGACGCATTTTGCCTTTCAACGCGGCCTGTTGTTGAAGTCGAGCGATGTCGCCTTTGTGTCCGGACGACATACTCTTCATCATTTTCTGCATGTCTTCGAATTGTTTGATAAGTCTGTTGACGTCCTGCACAGTGGTGCCGGATCCGCCAGCAACTCTGCGTCGGCGTGAGCCATTAAGTACACGCGGGTTTCGCCTTTCGTGAATGGTCATCGACAGAATCATTGCTTCAACCCGGCTAAAGGCTTTATCGTCGAGCTGAACATTACGTAATGCTTTATCCATGCCTGGAAGCATGCCAATGAGGTCGCGCAAGGATCCCATCTTCTTAATCATTTTCATCTGATCAAGAAAATCTTCAAATGTGAATTGATTCTTGCGAATTTTTTCTTCGAGTCTCTCGGCTTCTTTTTCGTCGATCTGGCTCTGAGCTTTCTCCACAAGAGTTATCACGTCGCCCATGCCAAGAATGCGCGAAGCAATGCGCTCCGGATGAAAGGGTTCGAGCTGATCGATTTTTTCGCCGACGCCAACGTACTTGATTGGCTTGCCAAGGACTGAGCGAATGGACAACGCGGCGCCGCCTCTGGTGTCACCATCGAGTTTTGTAAGAACCACGCCTGTGAGTTCCAGCCGATCGTTAAATGCCTTGGCTGTATTCACTGCGTCCTGCCCCGTCATTGCATCGCAGACAAAGAAAATTTCCTGCGGTTTAATCGCCCCCTTCAAATCGGCGACTTCCTGCATCATCTCTTCGTCGATGGTTAAGCGCCCGGCAGTGTCTACGATTACAACGTCGCGTCCGTACTTCCGCGCATACGTAAGAGCATCTTTGGCAATTTCGAGCGGTTTGGCGTCATCCTTGCTGAAAACAGGGAGCGAAATCTGCTGACCCAGCATTCTAAGCTGATCGATGGCGGCTGGTCTGTAAATATCGCAAGCAACCAGGAGCGGTTGCCGACCCTTTTTCTTCAACGAGTAGGCGAGCTTTGCGCAAAAAGTTGTTTTCCCAGATCCTTGTAGTCCTGCAACCATCACGATGGTAGGGGGCTGGGGAGCCAGCGCTAATTCCGATCGCTCCGTTCCCATGAGAGCTACCAGCTCGTCGTGGATCAGCTTGATCATTAGCTGCCCTGGAAGCAGACTCCCCTTAACCTCTAAGCCAAGCGACTTCTCTTTAACATTATTTATGAAATCAGTCGTAACTCCAAGATTTACGTCTGCATCGAGCAATGCACGGCGCACCTCGGTCAATGCTTCTGCAACATTGTCCTCGGTGAGCTTGCTTTGACCTCGAATTCTCTTGAGAGCGTCTTCGAGTTTTTCCTGGAGAGATTCAAACATGGCGGTTTTTAGAGAACCGCAAAAGTACGAAATTATCTGGAGACCATTATCGTTGCAGAGCCGACTCTAACGCCGTCTGCAGTGCTCACCTGAACGAAATATGCGCCATTGGCAACGGCTGTAGTTGGAATGGTTACTGAAGCCTGTAAGCCTCCAAAGTTCATTGGATAGAAGCCAAGGAACAGGCCGCTGGACGTGTATACAGATGCTGTTAATAGTGTACCGTGCTTAGCAACAAGGTCAGACGTAAGGGGAACAACAATAGTAAACTTATCTGTTGCCGGATTGGGGGCAATCCGCCATAAAGTAGACGGAACGATGTCGGACTCTACCGAGTTGATGGTATCGCGGAGGAGCTCTGGGAGGTTGGAGTTTACATTACCTGCAGAATCGACAAGAACAAGCTTAAATGACGGTCCATTTTGGTTCACTTCAGGGTTAACGAATCCACTGGCAAGCACGAGTGCAGCTCGATTACTTCCGCGGAGATCAGCAAGCCATCCCTTTTTTGTGATGCCAGTTGAGTCGATGTAAACCCACATAGTGTCGATGCGCGGTTCCAGATACGTGTATTCTGGCGACGTTGTGTTAAACGTCAGGTTCGTGCCATAGGTCGTTGCAGAATTCTTTATCGAGATCGCAGCCTGATCTGGTGATGTGTGGACCACACGCACGGCACTATTACCATCTCTGTCCGATCTCTTCAGAGCATTTTCGGCAACGAGCACGTTCAACGACAGATCCTGACCATTGGGATTCTTGGCAAACCGTGCTGTATCTCTCACTCCTGAGATCACAAGGTGATAGGCTCTGCCCGGACGGAGAGACTGCATCGTAACGGTTTTTATGGTATCGCGATATGCACTCGATGTTGCGGGGGCAAATCCAATCTTCATCTCCGTTCCAGCGCCAACTTCGAGGAAGCCCGTCGCTTTGCGGAAGCCAAGATTGTCAATAGTTTTAGTTCCATCAACCCACACGTCCATTACGCCGAGTGAGGGATCCGGGCAGTCGTTTACCCATTGAACCGAAGCTTTCTGAGAACCTGCAATCAATGAATTAACTATTACCGAACCGTTTTCCAGCACGGCAAGCAGTACAAGATTATTATCACTTTGGTTATTGTCTAAGGGTGTTTTAAAGCCTGCAAGGATAAACACCACATTCTCGCTCTGATAGTTAGACAGGTTGGCTTCGAATGAAGCATAAACAATGTTTTTATCGGTTGGCTTGGTAAAGTCCACTATCACCGGGACTCTTGCTACAGCGCTCAGCGTAGATGTGATTCCTTTATAACTCAAATCCTTAGCGATTTCTTTTACAGTACCTCTGATATAGCCATTGCCTGTTTCAAGATCGGTAACTGCGTGTGCCATCATAACGCCAATTTGATTTGGTTGCCCGGAAAATTTTGGTACCTCCATGTGCTGCATGCTTAATGTGATATACTTCTGATCCGGATTGGGTGCATATCCGGATTCATTAGAAACACCCGAAAGAATGAGTATGTAGCCGGCATCAGCCAAAGGAGTAAAGGAATAAGAAACAATCGCATCTGCGATACTGGTACTATTTCCGGGAGATACCGAAAAGAATGCTTCCAAATCTCCGAAAATTGCCACTTGATCGAAATTCGATGCACTTTGATAGGCAATATCTTCAACCTTGTTTACCTCTGTTCCCTGTGTGATATACACATCAACAACTGCGAGTGCAGGGTCGGGACTGCTGTTAACAAAGGTGATCGCCGATGTCTGTGCCTGCAATTCAGACAGACTGAAAGAAATGAGCAGGGCAAAAGCGATGGGAAGAATTCGTTTCATCATGTCAATCAATGAGTGGTTATTAACAGGACTTTAATGTCGGTAATATTCGGCACCCTTACAAGATGCCTTATGCAGGTAAAAGTTTCAACCTAATTAGTAGCGTACACAACTTTGTGGGAGTCAGCGAAGTTTACAAGGGTTGAATGCCGCGGCATCACTCTCACAGAACAGCCTTGAACTCCACTTTCTAAGCATGTGTATTCTCCATTATACAAAGAAGTACCATCCTTAATTTCCGATGGAATCATTTCTGTTGTCGAGGCCGGATTGATTTCGCCCTTTGAATCAACCTTACCATATACTGCCTGGACGATGACGTCGGCAGGACTTAATTCACCCAGGTGGATCGACGCGGAGACCTGGATGTTCTTCCCTACGTAGGCTCCCGACGTACCATGTGCAGTAACGTCTGCAATCGAAACCTGAGGCCATGCTGATTCAATTCGTGCAAAAAATGCAACAACTTCGCGTGCGGCTTTCCCGGAATCGGCAATCATTGATTGGTATGTTTCAATCGCATGTTGATAAGCATTGTTAGCATAATCATTCACCATGCGGATTGCGGAGAACCGCCATGCATTTGTACGGATGCTGTATTTCATCAGCGCGAGCCAGCGTTCAGGTATCCTGCTCTTGCCGATATCGTAGAACGATGCTACGATTCCGTGCTCAATAACGTCATACAGAGTTGCTGCATCAGCATCATCCTGTTCGCTTGGATCGAAAACCTCGCCTCTGCCAATGGCGAAACCGTTTTCACCGTCGTAGGCTTCGGCCCACCAGCCATCCAGTATCGAGCAGTGAATCACTCCATTCAGGATTGCCTTCATCCCACTTGTCCCGCTTGCTTCATACGGCTTGCGCGGCGTATTTAACCAAACGTCACAGCCCCTTACCATTAGGCGTGCCACGTCCATATCGTAGTCTTCGAGGAATACTACTCTGTGCTCCAATCCATGTTCCTTGATCTTCAGATGAACACTCTGAATGAGATTTTTTCCTTCACCATCACGAGGGTGAGATTTTCCGGCCATGACGATCTGCACCGGACGGTCTTCATTTGAAAGGATTTTCGTTAACCGATCCATATCGCGCATGATGAGATCGGCGCGTTTGTAGGATGCAAATCGGCGGGCGAAACCGATGGTGAGTACGTCGGGGTCGAGGCATTCATGAATGCGCGAAGCCTGCTCCTGAGTAAGAGAGGCACTGTGCTTGGACAGAATATGCTCGCGGGCTCCGATTACCAGATGCTCCCTACGGCGCTGATGCACTCTCCACAACTCCATATTCGGAATGTCGTCAACGCTGCGCCATGACTCTTCGAGGTGAGGTTCCGTGCGCCACTGGGGCCCGAGATACCGATCGTATAATTCTCCGAGCTCGCTAGCAACCCACGTCTCAGCATGAACGCCGTTGGTAATTGCCGAGATGGGCACTTCGTTCACGGGGAAATCTGACCATACTTTATGCCACATCGTTCTGGCAACGTTTCCGTGCAGGTTGCTAACGCCGTTGCGGTATGCAGCACAGTGAAGTCCCAAAACCGTCATCGAAAAACCTTCTTCATTTTTAGGATCAGCCTGAGCTCCAAGCATGATAAATTGGTCCCACGTAAGCCCAAGGTCTGCCATGCCGGCCTCGAAGTAAGGCTGTAAAATATCATGATAGAACACTTCATTTCCAGCAGGAACCGGCGTGTGCGTAGTGAATACGCTTGTAGACTGTGTAATGCGAAGCGCTTCTTCGAACGTCAAATGGTAACGCTGCATCAATGAGTGTGTTCGCTCGAGCAGTGCAAACGCGGCATGGCCTTCGTTGATGTGAACAGTTGATGGTTCGATGCCGAGAGCCTCAAGCGCGCGCATGCCACCTATGCCCAGCATCAGCTCCTGAGCGATTCGTGTGTCTATTGTTCCGCCATACAACCGATCGGTTAAATCGCGTAACTGTTCAAGCTCGTTCAGCGGAATGTTGGTGTCTAAAAGATAAAGAGGTACACGCCCAACATTTAATTTCCATATCTGTGCATGACATGTCCCAAGGGGCATGTTTACGGATACGGTTATCGGCGTTCCGTCCGATTTAGTAACCATTGTTAATGGCAGAGAATAGAAGTCGACCTCCAGGTACTGCTCATTCTGCCACCCGTTCTGTGTGAGGTATTGTCTGAAATAACCCTCTTGATACAATAGCCCAACTCCGACGAGCGGCAACCCCATGTCGGACGCACTTTTTAAGTGGTCTCCTGCAAGAACACCTAAGCCACCAGAATAACTTGAAAAACTTTCGTGAATACCAAACTCAGCGCAGAAATACGCAATATATCCGGGACGTTGGTGCCGATCCGACCACCAGCCCCTGCCTTCCATGTATGCCCTGAATTTTTCGTACACTTCTGACAGACTGTTAACGAATTCAACTCGTTCTGCAAGCTGCTCTAGTCGCTTGTGAGATAATCTGGCAAGCAGTGCTACGGGATTGTGGTGAACTTCTTCCCACAGTGTTGTGTCGATTCGTCGGAACAACTCAATAGCATCATTGTGCCAACACCACCAATAATTGTATGCGAGTTCCTTGAGAGGTTCTAATGCCGGCGGCATCGTCGGCGAAACGATGAAAGTAGTTACGGGTCTCATGTACGTGCAAAGCTAGGGAGCAGGACGCTGAAGACTCTGCTATCTTGTGCTCATGGGCGATGCATATATTTCGAAATCTAAGGCAGTAGAAATTCTTTTGTCAGGGGGCGTGGTAGGCGTTCCTACGGAGACGGTGTATGGTCTTGCTGCTATTGCCGACGATGAGGATGCCGTCTCTACAATCTTTCAGTTAAAAGGCAGACCTTCAGATAATCCCCTTATCGTCCACGTTTCAAGCATTCATCAGGCAGAACGAATCGCATGGGTAGACAATCAATCCACCCTACTTATGGAAACGTTTTGGCCAGGACCGTTGACACTAGTTCTTCCATATAAAAATGATGTGTGCAGTCTTGCCAGAGCTGGCCTGAACACAGTCGCCGTAAGATTGCCCGACCATATCGACGTACAGGATATCATCGCGGCTGTTGGCAAACCCCTTGTGGCGCCCAGTGCAAATAAATCGGGAAGACCCAGCCCCACAGTAGCTCAGCACGTTGTGGACGACTTTGCAGGAGCTGTGGCAGTCGTCGATGGTGGTCCGTGTAGAATTGGCTTGGAATCGACTGTTGTAAGAGTGACAGATAATAACATTGCAATACTTCGCAGCGGAGCTGTAATTGCAGAGGACTTTGTTAAACTGGGCTTCGATGTGCGCTCTCAGCCCAGTGAGTATCATCGTTCGCCGGGCACGCGATATCGCCACTATGCGCCGGTAGCTAATGTGAAGCTATATTTTAACATGGCAGATTTGTTAATCGCCGCGCAAACATTAGAATCGGTTGTTATCCTGGCTGTTTCTAACCCCGGACTGGAAATCCCGTGGAGGCAATTGGATGCTACTACAATTTATTCCGAACTTCGGAGAGCCGACGCATTGGGAGTGAAAGAAATTCTTGTACATTGTGACGTTGCCGTACGTTCAAACCCAGCGTTGATGGACCGGTTAATGAAGGCGTCGGAATTGGGAACAAACGATATCGGCACATGATCGAGACAACTGTACTCGTAACAAATCGCGCAGGTCTTCACACAAGGCCTGCAGCGATGTTGGTAAAGGTGGCATCCAAGTTCTTAAGCGACATATATCTTATTCGCGATGGATTTCAAATAAATGCGAAAAGTATCGTCGGTGTGATGACTCTCGCAGCGGAACATGGATGCGAACTTGGACTTGAGGTTGAAGGCAAGGATGAAGCTGAAGCTGTACAAGCCGTCAGGGAATTGTTTGCAAGTGGTTTCGGCGAACCTTGAAATTGGTAAACAGTGCCGTTGCATGTTGTGCAGTTTGTGCTATGCAAGAAGAAATCAATCTTAGGGGAATTATCCAGGTGGTGCATCATCGATCCGCCAACACGGGCATGCGTATCCTTAAAGGAGTTGCAGCATCTCCCGGTATAGCTGTTGGGCGAGCCTTTGTTCTCGATCCTGATCTGCCAGTCGACGACTCACAGCACATCGCACCCGAACGTGTAGCCAGCGAGTTGTCAAAATTTTATAATGCGGTCGAAACAGCATCGGCCGAACTTATGAATGCCATGGAACTGGCTAAGCGCGAATCCGCTACCGTGAGCGGTATTGTTGAATCGTACCTCCTGATTGTTCGCGATTCTGCCATCGTTGATACCATCGTACGGCGCATTGAATCCGGCATGTCGGCCGAAAGCGCTGTTGCGCGTGAATTCGACGTCCACAAGACGCTCATGTACAATGCGCGCGACCCAATCATGCGTTCGCGGGCGCAGGATTTTGAAGACGTCAAGGAACGGCTGATCGCCGCAATTAGAAATAGAACACTTGTACACATGGTTGAAGCCGACAGCGTAATTGTTGCATCGAGCATTACGCCTCAGGATATTTTGTTTTTTAAACAAACACAAACACTTGGCTTCGCAACAGAAGTTGGCGGCATCAATTCCCATGCATGCATCATGGCCCGCGATATGGGCTTCCCTGCCGTAATCGGTCTGCGCGATGTTACCGGTGAAATTCAAAAGGATGATGTCATCATCGTCGATGGATACTCAGGGTGGGTTGTAGCCAACCCGGACGAGGAGACGCTTGAACGATACAGACACAAGGCCCTAAAGGCTGAAGAGTACAAGCAGAAGCTCGGCGAGTTAATAAATAAACCTACAATCACTACAGATGGAGTGCAGATATCATTGCTGGCAAATGTCGACACTCCAGACCAGGTTGATTCGGCAGTGATGACGGGCGCCGAAGGCGCAGGCCTCGTCCGCAGCGAGATGCTTCTCATGCACCTCGGCAGGTATCCAACGCTGGAAGAAGAAACTGAGTGGTATCGCGACATGGCAGAGAGGATGTATCCCATGCCCCTTACCATCAGAGCATTTGATGTTGGGGGCGATAAATTTCGTCAGGGAATCCCGCATCAGGAAGAGAACCCTGCTCTTGGTTTGCGTGGAATACGGTTTCTGTTGTACCGGCCGGACATTTTTGAACAACAGATATGTGCTGTCCTAAGAGCCTCGATGTATCGAAATATTCGATTCATGCTTCCAATGGTGTCGATGGTTGAAGAGCTTGACGAAGCGCGACGCCTGGTGAAGCTCTGTCAGCAAGGGCTTGCGAATGACGGTGTTGAGTTCGACCCCAATATTCAAATTGGCGTGATGATTGAAACTCCCGCTGCTGCTTTGAGTGCCGATACATTTGCAGAGCATGCAGACTTTCTCAGCATTGGCACAAACGACTTGGCTCAGTATGCGCTTGCCACAGACAGGCTGAATGAATTGGTGTCGGACATTTTTGATGCATTGCACCCTTCAGTGATAAGAATGGTTAGAATGATAGTAGACGCAGCGAACCGCCATAATAAATCTGTAAGCGTTTGCGGAGAAATGGCGGGCCATGCTGCGGCCACAGAAATGCTCATTGGACTAGGCTTGCGCGAGCTCAGTGTTGCTCCGCGTCTGCTTCTCGAACTCAAACAGCGTATCAGAAACGCTTCAGCGGAGAAATGCAAACAGCTCGACCATGAGCTTGAACATTGCAATACCACTCAGGAAGTGTATTCTGTTCTTAACACCATCGGCACTTGGCGTGGAAAGGACGACTTGGACGCATGACCCGTATCGTGCGGGTCGCAGCAGGATTGCTCGCCCTCGTAATCCTCCCGAATCTATGCCATAGTCTCCCTCAGCAGGCAGGCGCAACAATCGAAAACACCGACGATGGGGAATTCGAGTGGCCGGTTATCCGAGCAATTTACTTTGATCAGCGCGATATCTTTGACCGCAATCAGGATGACTGGTTCTTTGCAGCCCCCTTGGCAAATTCTTTTCACACTCTTACAAAAGAATATATTATCGAAGATGAGCTTCTGTTTTTTGAAGGGGGCGATGCAGACTCTTTCCTGATAGCAGAAACGGAGCGAAATCTTAGAAGGACAGGGTTGTTTAGCGTAGTGAATATCACTGTAACACCTGTGGGTACCGACAGCGTCGACGTGCATGTGTTTGCTCAGGATCGGTGGTCGCTGCGCCCAGCCTTGTTATTTGGTACAGGCGGAGGCATTACCAATCTTGGCGCCAAGCTGGAAGAGATTAACCTGATGGGTACGGCAACGCAGGTTATGGTGTATGGACTATACAGAACGGAGAATAATATCGGTTGGGAAGGCATGGGCCAGATTTCACAACTACGGCTCTTCCGCAGTGAAATCGGATTCACCGCTGCGCTGCGAGCCAATCAGTATCGTACAGACCAATTTCTCGGCTTCACGAAACCATTTCGGACAATTCAAACAAAATTGGGGTACGGCATCTCGGGAGCTAATGCTTTTGGTAAGGACTTCGCGTACAGACCGGATACAACATTGCTGCTTCCGTTTCACGACAGAAGCCTGTTTGCTTGGATTGGCCAATCGTATGGAGTGCGCGACAGATTATTCGTCAGCGGCTCCACCAAAGTTTCCAACGTTCAGAGAACAGTGCCTGCATCGCGGCAGGCATTTGATAATACAGGACAAATTCTGATTTCATTTTCATCACTTAGGCAGGCGTTCACTCAAACAGTCTTCCTTGATGGTTACGAGACAGAGGACCTGCAGGAAGGAGCGTGGGGAACCGTAGTCATTGGTCGCATTTTCTCGCTTGGGAATGGAGGCGAAACAATGTGGTACGTGGGAGGGACTGCCGAGCAATCTGTTTCGGTAAATAATAACATCCACTTATTCGGTCAGGTAAACGGCGCATCAGGATTTGGATCTGCATCAGAGGGAACTGGGACGCAGGGGTCCAGACCACGCTATACATATTTAGAAATAAACGGATTGGGGCACTGGCGTCTTTCCAACCACTTAGTGATTGCCAGCCGGCTTCGCACGCAGACAGCGTGGAACTGGACGGCCTACAGGCAGCTTGTATTGGACTTCGAGTCGGGTCTGCGTGGCTATGCGGCAAACAGCATAACAGGCGACAACCGCATTGTGGGCAATGTTGAGTTTCGCTGGTTTCCAGCGTGGCGATTGTGGATTGTTGGTGTATCGGGTGTCGCATTTTACGACGTAGGAAGCGCATGGAATCAGGGTGTTGAATTATCCAAAACCCGATATCACCATTCAATAGGACTGGGATTCAGAATACATAACCTTAAAGCGTCGGGTCCCGACGCCATTTACCGTTTCGATTTTGCATTCAATTTGGACGAGAAAAGATTCGCCGGACTCATCTTTTCCACCAACCAACTCTTCAGTGCGTTTGGTAGACACTCCTATAAGGTTCCCGATGTCTATGGCTCCAGACTCGACGTTCAATAGTTTAGCGTCATGAACATTGCTGCACTAATCGATCATACACTATTGAACCCGGACTGCACTCGTGCACAGGTTGCTGGTTTATGTGCCGAAGCAGCCAGATTCGGTTTTGCCAGTGTATGTGTTCTTCCGTGTTACGTCCGCTTTTCCGCCGAAAACCTTGCTGTAACCGATGTTCCCGTTTGCACCGTTGTTGGATTTCCGCTTGGCGCTTCAACAACGGAAATTAAGGTTGCGGAAGCCCGTCAGGCTCTCGCCAACGGTGCTCGCGAAATTGATATGGTTGCCTCCATCACTGCGCTGAAAAGCAAACGTTTCGACGAAGTATTTGCAGACATCCATACGGTTACCGAAGCCGTACATGCCGACAGTGGAATCATTAAGGTAATCATCGAGACGTGTCTGCTTACCAATGATGAAAAGAAACGCATGTGCGCTACCGTTACCCAAGCTGGCGCCGACTTTATTAAGACGTCTACAGGTTTTTCGACGGGGGGCGCAACAGTTGCCGATGTACGCTTTCTAAAGGAACATGTTGGGTTGGCTGTAAGGGTAAAAGCATCCGGTGGGATCAGAGATCTTGCTACTGCAATGGCTATGATTGATGCCGGAGCAGATCGGTTAGGCACAAGTAGTGGAGTCACAATTGTTGCGTCGTTGTAACTTTATATTAAAGGAATTTACTAATGAGAAATATTCGCATAATCACCAATGGGATACCAACTTCGGTTGGACCATTGATCATTAATCAGCCACTGCCGGTAGGCGAGCTTCGTTATGCAGATCCATTTGTGCTACTGCATCATGCCGGACCGCAAAGAATTGAACCGGGTTCTGAGGTACATAAGGTTGAATCGCATCCACACCGAGGATTTGAGCCGGTGTCGTTTGTTTTTAGCGGCACCGTCATTCACCGAGATTCACTTGGCAATGTAGGAAAGATATCGGGTGGAGAAGTGCAGTGGATTACGAGCGGTAAAGGCATCCTGCACGAAGAGGGACCATCTCTCGACGGTTCATCTACTGGTGTTGATTTAGAATTAATTCAGTTGTGGATCAATCTCCCGTCAGAAAAGAAAATGATGGAACCTGCGTATCAGGAATTGCATAAGACTGCAATCCCGGATCTACTGCTGTGTAACGGTAAGCTTCGACTCGCCGTTGTTGCCGGAGATATGAAAGGCATTGTTGGTCCTGCAGTTACGCAGACACCGATTAGTGCTGCAATGGGTTGGTTCGAGGAAGGCGCCAACGGCATGATTGACTTTATCCATGATGATTGTATGCTCCTTTACGTTCTGGCCGGAACGCTCGAGATTAACGATGAGCACGTTGCCAGTGCTCATCAGCTTGTAGTTTTTGATAACAAAGCCGATGAGGTGAGCATCAGGGCAAGGGAAGCAGGACGTCTGCTGCTACTTTCCGGACAGCCTTTAAACGAACCCATTGCAACGTACGGTCCGTTCGTTATGAATTCAGAAGAAGAAATACGAGAAGCCTTTCGGGATTATGCAGGTGGGAAATTCGGTACTCTGGAATAGAATTTTGAAGGGGTCTTCTTATGGCGAAAATCGCTCTCGTACTGATTCTGTTTTCCGGAATAGCAAAGAATGTATATAGTCAGAATTTATACTATCCACCGAAAAACGACAGCTCGTGGGCTCAAATCACAATGCAGGAACTGGGTTGGTGCACCGCAAACCTCGACACACTGATTCGCTATTTGGAAAGAAATGAAACCAAGGCATTTCTTGTTTTGAAAGACGGTAAGATGGTTATTGAATGGTACCCGGAACCAAGAACAAAGGATAGCATCTGGTACTGGGCTTCCGCTGGAAAAACTGTGACTTCAGTGTTGGTTGGTATTGCTCAGCAGGAAGGCTTTTTATCAATCACCGATAAATCAAGCAAATACCTTGGGAGTGGTTGGACGTCACTTTCGCAAGAGCAGGAGGATCGGATTACGGTCTGGAATCAGCTAACAATGACGTCGGGACTCAATGACTTAGGTTCAGACCCGTACTGTACTCTTCCAACGTGTCTTGTTTATTTGGCTAATGCCGGTACCCGATGGGCGTATCACAATGCCCCCTACACCCTGCTTGATAAGGTTATTGAGAATGCGACTGGCGATGCACTCAACGTGTATTACGACAAGAAACTGAAGTCAACGACGGGAATGGACGGTTTGTTTATTAAAAGTGGATACAATAATGTCCTTGTAACCACACCCCGAGCCATGGCTCGTTTCGGTTTGCTTGCCTTAGGTGGATTTGCTTGGGATGGAGTTGCTGTTGTCTCCGACACCGCTTATGCACGAGCCTCGGTTAGCAGGTCTCAGGAGCTCAACCTGTCTTACGGTTATCTGTGGTGGCTTAACGGGCAGCCAAGCTTCATGCTCCCTACTGTTCAAATAATCTTCCCTGGTCCGATTGTGCCAAGTGCACCGCCAGACTCATACTTCGGACTTGGAAAAAACAGTCAGATACTCAGCATAGTTCCGAGTGAGAATTTAGTTGTTGTGCGCATGGGCAATGCACCTAATCCAGACGGTCCGGATGTACCAACAAATTTCGTTAATGAAATGTGGGCTTTGCTACGTGGAGTTATATGCACCGTTTCAAGCTTTGATGAGACTGTTGAACAACAAACCGAGACCAGATTAATGGTTAACAGCGATACAGCAATCCCAATCAATGCGAGGTATTCGGTTTACGATCTTCTGGGCAATTGTGTTATCTGGGAATCTGTAAACAGTACAGATTTCAGCTCCTTGCCGAAGTCTGTATACGTTGTAACAACGTTACGCTAAGTGTTATCTAAAACCGCCCTGTTTTTAGGTGCCGGGAGAAACGCCGGGAGAAACGCCGGGAGAAACACCGGGACAATGACCGGGTCAATCACCGGGTGATTGTAAATTCTGTACCTGTTATCAGGGCGACATAAAACTCATTTTCGCACTCACTATCGACAACAGCCAAGAGCACTTTTTCACCATCCTCATCGCAACTGATCACTGCCGGGTCTATTGAGAACCTTTTTGCAGATTTCATGTGGGAATTATTTTTTTTTTGTACAATGCATTCTAAAATGTTTCGATTTTTCAAAGTCAAGGAGACTATTGCCATGTTCAAGTTTTGCTCTCTTCTAGGCTTGTCAGTTCTTCTGTATACTTTTAATGCATACGATGCTACCGGAGAAATTTGGAGGAAAACTCAGTAGCAGTCTCAACCGTGTAATCAGCCTGGTTTCTCAGCAGATGATCAAACGGACAACGAAGTAAGTGGCAAGCGAGATGAATACATGGGCGCACAGTCCACTCGAAGTGAATAGCGGTGTGATTGTTGGATTGATTGTATTCGCCTTGTTCTCCACTGGTACGGCAAGGTGTGGATTGGTTCAGGAAAACACACACGCGAATATCATTCTTGCTGAGACCTTGCTTACGACAAAATCGGACAACTTTTTTCCAGATCTTACCTATGGCGGTTCAGAAGAGTTTGTTGTCATAAATGGTATCATCGGTCCAGACACGATAGTAGCTTTTTACTGGCGCGATCCGCTATCAGCAATCAATGATTGGCGTACTTTCTATCTCGAGATGCCCTTGGAGGCGGGTTATTCGCTGGGTCGGTATAAGCCCTCGAGTGTCACGGTCAGGGACTCAACTATCGACATCGCTGTTTCAACGGATATCTTCGTGTACCAGCTTAAAAACAACGCCCATCTCTCGCGTATAATAAATCTGCCGGTTTCTGCTACTCACCTGGAAGTAAGAAATGACACTCTGTACTTCGGCGCCGATAAACTGGATGAGAGTAATGCGCCACTCGGGAGATGGACATCCCGCGGATTCTATGGATATGTTCCTTTAAGTGAGAAAGAAACCACGGTCGAGTACTGGCCGGTTGAGGAGCCGTTAGGTTTGGTTATGGGGCTCTTCCAACCCCGATCGTTCATGGCATTGAGAGGTTCTTTGGTAGCATGGGTTAAGAGTCTTGGAGACTCTTTAATAATTGAGTCACGCGGCGCCAGGATCACCTCTTATAGTTTGAACGACATTTGCAACACTCAGATTTCAGAAAAACTTCAACGATATATAACTGATACCAACTGGATGAGACGGCCCACTCCGGCAACGGCAATTGAACACATCCGGGCTTTTTACAAGAACTACGATCTAATACGAAGGGTCAGCTTTGCAACCGACTCGTTACTTGTCATCGACGTCGTTCACGGTGAAAAGTATGATACTGGATTAAATAAGGGGAGGAACATTACAAAGCTTTACTATTTTCGATATTCTGGTGGAATAGTGTCACCAGGCGGGCTGATTTCATCAGTCAATCCATCTGAGCACGATAAACCAGCTTTGGCAGCGCCGCTTTCGCAACACATGACGATACGCGCAGGTTATGCTATTGTTATTGAGCCTTGTAACGTACGATGGTCGGAATTCAACTCTTACAGTGAATTGGCACGGGACAATGAGGAAGCAACCAAAGTTTCGCAATATTCACTGAGCATACAGTTGCGGAGTTTAAAATGAGATTCCAGCTTGTTCTGATTCTGATTTGTATAGCATCTGTCTGCTGCATGACTCAGAATGATCGTTCGGCAACATGTTTTCCCTATCGATCAGCGACGTTATCGAGTGACTCCATGTGTGTCGCAGTAAACAGCCCACACATTCTCGTTTTTGTGAAAGAGGTTTTTTGTTCAAAATGTCTTACGGCTCTTGATGATTTTCTCGCCTCCCATGAGATTCTCGGAAGGAACTATTTAATCCTTGTTGCTAAATCAGTTAAGAAGAGTTATGTGAACTATGAACTTGCTGTTCTGCGTCGCATGATTCATGATGTTAACAGACTTCGCTTTGTGGATTTAACTGTTCCTGAAAAGCTGGGAATACCGTCGGACCTCGTTGGCTCCCCGTATGTATTCATTCAAATCGCAAATACTAATATCCTGATATCATACGTTGAGCTTTTCTCGGATGATGTGAATGGACAGCTTACGGTAAACTCGAACTTCATCCTTGGAGCATACGAAAGGCTCAGTGAATTCAGTACGCAACATCAATTGCGGACAGAATGAAGTCAGCCTGTTTTAAGGTACAACAAGTTAAGAGACATTTGCGTGGAGAATCACCGGGACAATGACCGGGTCAATGACCGGGACAATGACCGGGAGAAACGCCGGGTGATTTTTACCAGGGCGACATCAAATGTTCGGTGGCGTGTCCGAGAGGATCAGGTTTTCGGAACGCTCAATGGTATAGTCTATTTCCCAATCACTTTTAAAGAGAGCAACCGGACGCTGCTGTTCATCGAGCACAACAGGGACAGACGTCTTCGGTTTTGTATCGCCAATAATCCAGCGCGTACGGGTGAACGGCAGGCGGTCGAGCTTAATCCTTTCGTCGTATTCATTTTCCATCCTCCACGCAAAAAGCTCCAACTGCAGCTCACCAACAACTCCAACAAGTGGTATGGGACTGCCACTTATTTCGCTGAAGATTTGAATGACGCCTTCTTCTCTTAGTTGCTCAACACCTTTGCGGAAAGATTTGGAGAAGGATCCCGTTGCAGGAAGAACCTTAGCAAAAATTTCGGGTGCGAAGCGCGGAAATGATTTAATATCCAGCATCGAGCCTTCCGTAATTGTATCACCCACGCGGAACAATCCTGGATTCGTAAGTCCAATTACATCGCCGGGGAATGCTTCGTCGATAATCGTGCGCTCCCGACCGAAGATTTCGAATGGGTAGTTGAGCTTGACTTCCTTACCTGTGCGCGGGTGGAAGGCCGACATACCACGCTCGAATTTTCCGCTTACAATCCGCACAAACGAAATTCTGTCGCGGTGCGCTTTGTTCATGTTAGCCTGCACTTTGTAAACAAAGCCAACAAACTCGTCGCCTGCGGCATCAAGCTCAACCACATTACCGTTTCTGTTAGCCCCTTTCAACATCGAAAAAGCTTGCGGTGAAGGGGCAAGTGTGAGGATGTGCTGCAGGAAATGCTCGACACCAAAGTTTGTGATAGCGCTTCCCCAAAAGACAGGAGTGCACTGTTCTGCCAGGTATTCATCGCGGTTAAAAGTGGGGATGACGTGTTCTACAAATTCAAGATCTTCGAGTAATTGGTTGTGCGATGAACTGCCGATTGCTTCTCTAAGTTCCTCGGAGCGTGTATCGCTGATAGTAGCTGGCGCTTTGTACCGATTCCCCACAGTTCGTTCAAATTCGTGGAATTTGTGTTGCTCTCTATCGTAGATGCCGCGGAAATCCAGTCCATCGCCTATCGGCCATGTTATTGGTATGGCAGTGATGCCAAGAACCTTTTCTACCTCATCCAGAAGTTCCAGCGGACTTCTCGAGGGTCGGTCCATTTTATTCATAAATGTTATAATCGGAATACCCCGATCCCGACATACCTTGAACAGCTTTATGGTCTGCTCCTGCACTCCACGGCCAGCATCCAGGAGCATGATGGCCGAATCCACTGCCATTAGAGTACGAAATGTATCCTCAGAAAAGTCCTGGTGTCCGGGCGTATCGAGGATGTTAAGCAATGTGTTGTTGTAGGAGACGCGCATAGCGCTCGACGACACGGAGATACCGCGCTGCTGCTCGATGCCCATCCAATCCGATGTTGTGGCCGCATGCTTGCCGCCGGTTACCGCTCCCGCCTGGTGAATGGCACCGGAATACAGTAAGAGCTTTTCTGTGAGTGTCGTCTTGCCTGCATCGGGATGGGAGATGATTGCGACAGTTCTTCGGCGTGAAATTTCAGTGTTCTGGTGCAAGTGGATTCGAATCCGTTTTCGTGAACAGTGAGAAAGATAGACCTAACATGAAGCGCAACGACGTAATAGACCACGTCTGATCGTTTATCACATTCGTAAACAGCGGCGCATACTGAACCTCCGGAACCAGTTCAATAGAATTTCGCGGGTTCAAACCCACATGATATCTTGCTCCCAGGAATAAGCCGAATTGCAAATTGGACGTATTGCTCATCGTTCCCCTATAGGCATTTCGTATACCCGATTCACCATTGGAATAGTCGTAGGGAATTGTTGGATCGAGAACTTCCTTCTGATCGTACGTCGCTTTTGTTAGCAATCCAACGCGCAAGCCCGCCAACACACCCAATCCTCCCACAACTCTATACTCGAAACCGGGTTCCAAACTGATGATAGTAAACGTGGAAGTGTTGCTATAGGTAATTGTTGCATTCTGTGGAACACTGTCGACCCTAACAGTGACTGTTCCTGTTGCCGACATGTTTACGTTACTATTATCAACAGCTAATCTTGTAGTGATATTGAATTTATCGGAAATGACGAAATCGGCAAGGCCAGCAAAGACAAATCCTCCGCCTGATGTACTTGAATATCCCGGACAACACGATGGCACTTCGGGTATGGTTGTTTTGTTGAGGCTGTGCAGCGATACGATTGGTCCTCCCATCAATCCCACGTTCATCCAATTGCGAGATGTTGCCGGGGCGGTTTTCGCAGCCTGCTTGGACGTAGTATCTGCCAAGGTCTCTTGTGCTGAGAGAATCTGCGGCGCTGAAACAAGGAGGTAAAGCGCGATGGGGAGCAACACTATTTGTGATTTCATGTGGGCTCCTTATCGCGAAATGATGAGTGGTGTTCTAAAAATGCTGCCTCGCGCATCAATCGTAAGAAAGTATGTGCCCGACGAATACTTCGTAACGGTTATGGTCTCGAAAACATCACCATTAACGTCTGCAACAAGAGGACCTGCGTCGAGAAGCGAGCCTATGTAATTGTACATCGACCAAGATCCGGGTGTCTGCCCCATACCGAGAATCTTAATATTAAATACATCGCTCGCAGGGTTTGGATATACGTTGATGGAAAAGGCGCTTGCCTTTGCCGTCAGCAAGCGTGGTCCGCCTGCATAGCAAATGTCTGCTAAACGCACATATCCGTTTTGCGTCTGCGATGCAATGGTAGTGTCGTCGACCCAAACAAACGAGCTCAGTTCAACCTTGCCAACTTCTCGCGGGCCAAGCACAGCCGTGAAATCGAATTCATACAGTGTGCCAACAGTGTCGGTGCGTGTACCGCTTACTGTTATTGTGCATGGAAGGTCTTGTCCACTCACATAACAGTCTGGCGTTGAACCCATGCCGACCACCACTAAGGGATCGTATGTTACCTCTGCACGCCAATTATACAAGCCTACAGCGTTTAATCCGCTTGAAGAAACCAACCGCATTGGAAGCTTGAATCTTGTGCCGATGTTGACGGCTGCAGTATCGATTACTACGGAAGCTGTTCCTTGCGTTGCTGGTAAACAGTTTCCTGTTAAAACAGATGTTGCATCAAGTTTGCACGTTCCCGTTGTGCTGGCAACAATGCTGTCGGCAAAATCAATTCGCCCCCTACAGTTAAGCGCATAGTCTACGGAAACGAATTCTCCTGGCAGGATATCGGTAAGCTGGTCGGGATTCTGATTGCTAACAACGATGTCCGGAGAAAGAGATAAGACGTTAACGCGAATTGTATCTGTTCCGATGTTTTCGAATTCAAGTGTTCCGATGAGGCCATTGCTGACGTTAACAGAATTTATTACCGGAGTTGTAGCTCGAAGAGCTGGTGTTGTTCTAACGCCTCCTACCCGAATCACGCGTCTAACGGCGCAGGGACTGAAGACAACTACAATGCTGTCGTCAAGCACTCCATCAACACCAGGACTCCATGTTACATCAAATGATTGAGGAACTCCAGACTGCAATACTGTGCCTGCTCCAAGCGTAGTGGAGAGAGTAGCTCCATATGTAACAGAAGTTACTAAGCTCGAACCTGTTCCTTCAAACGAAATTGAATAGGACTTCGTTGAGGTTGGCGGATCGGTACACGAGTTCAGTTCTCCAAATTCAACATTGTCTGGCGTCGAAAATGCAATGCCATTCTTTTCCGCTGTAAGAGTAAGCGGGAATTGCCCGTTACAAGGTGTGAACGTAATAGGAATGGTGGCTGAGAAAATACCGGGTGAGGCAGGACGAATTGTAACCAGAATAGTAACGGATTCATTCGCATTTATGGTCTGCATCCCCGATGGTACAAATGTAACTTCGGCAGTTGGCTGAAGATTTACTGTTATCGGAACCTGACTCGTGTTACTGATAACAATAGCTGAGTCCTTGCCCTCTTGGCAGCCCTCCAGCGATCCGAAATCAATGGTGTTTGGAGTTAGCGTTGCGCTAACAGGATACTCCGCACCTCTAACATCAATCTTAAATTCACCAGTGCAAGTCCCTGCCGTGTAAGCAATACGCACTACGTCGGTGAACTGTCCCGTTGTAGTGGGATCATACGAAACATCGATGATGGCTGAATCGCCGGGTTGGATAGTTGTTATCGAGGCAGTTGCACTGAAAGGCAGACCAACAATTGGCTGCTGAAGAATCATAGGATCGGGCGAACCATTAAATATTGTTAATGTCGAATCGCGTTTGATTGATTCACAATCGGGCCATGAACCAAAGTCGATAACGCTGGGAGACACCGAAGCAAGCAATGTCTGCTTCGTAACCGAAAAGGGAACGGCAAGTGTCCAGTTGCAAGGCGATCCCTTGATAGTGAATGTACCGGCAGACAACCCTGCGGTAATTGGCGAAATGCGAACGGTGAGTTTGATTGAATCACCGGGAGCAAGGACGGGCGGTGGGGAGACCGAGGTAACTAAGTTTATAATTGTCCAACTACTGCTGAATTCCGTTATTGTTATCGGATACGTCATCGGATTTTTCACGAACAAGAACGTGTCCTTTACTGATTCACAAGCATCCATTTGACCGAACCTTACGGTGTCGGGGGTGAATGTTGGTTTAGGATTAATGATATTAACCAACACCGTGTCCTTTGCGGTACATCCAACCGAATCCGTGAGTGTTACAATGTATCGCGACGTTGTATTAGGATTTACTCCCGGACTTTGCAGTGTGTCGTCGTTGATGTATCCGGGTCCTGCTTCTATACGCTTCCATTTGTATTTGTAAGGGGGCGTTCCACCCAAAGGAGTTGCGGTGAGCTGTATCAGTGTGTTCACGCATCCAGAAGTGTCGGCGCCGGCGCTAACACTTGGCTGCGGGTTCTTCGTCATGAACACGGTATCTCGATACCGGCATCCGTCCAGCGTTGTGCTGGTAACAATGTATCTACCCGAATCTGTTACAACAATCTGGCGCGTGGTATCGCCCGTTGACCACAGATATTTTGCAAACCCAGCCGGCGCAATTAATTGGCGAGAGTCGGATGCACATAGAGCATTAGTGCCGTTAATAATAATTTTTATTATTGAATCGGTGCAGTTGGTAAAGTACGATAGGAAGTTCGAAGATTGCATCGTGTCTTTTCGCAGGGACGATGAATCCTGATACGCGCCTGGCGTTGTTGACATACGGATCGAATTGACATACGAACCCAGAATGACGTAGGCATTGTTGTCAATCCAAATGTCGGCGATGTTATCGGAGCCCCAATCAGTATTTGGCGGAGGAGGATCTGTTGGCGGATCTGGTGGAGGGAACGGTGGCAAGGTCTCCTGTGGCGGGGCTCCATAGTACGAACCATAAAGAACATTAGCGCCATCGGCAGACAACTGCGCAAAGTAGCCATCGGTTAATGGCCAACCTCCGGGGTCGAGATTTGGTGCTGCCTGAAACGCATTTAAAGAAACGGGCATATTTGTTGTACTCACAATTTCCCCGCATACCCAAATTCTATTATTTCGGTCAGTCATCACGCCGGTCAGTTTTTCGGTCTTGTTACCGCCGAAATAGGTAGAAAACACAGCAGCTCCGTTCGCGCCGTTCAGCTTGCGGATGTATCCATCATATGATGTTGTGAGTGTGCCCTTAAGCGCATTCGACACAGGGAAATCAACGCTCGCCGTGTAACCCACTATTACCGGAAATCCGAGATTATCGATAGTAATGTTAGTTACTTTGTCGAGTTCGGTACCTCCGAAATACGAAGCCCATGCACGTGCCGGCGTGTATTTGGTAGGTGTGGTAAATTTAATGACCCACGAATCAACGATTCCGCGGAACGTGGAAGCGTCGGATACCGGGATATTATTACTCATAGTTTCGCCAACGGCAACGACATTTCCATTAATATCAACCGAAACCTTAATGCCATCATCATCGGATTTTCCGCCATAGTAGGTAAACCAATCACTTTCCCATCTATCTGTGGTACCTGTTCGTAGGATCAGCTTGCTGATAAAGGCATCTCTGTTATTGTAATTATTTGAAGAATCCCGCTTGTATGGATTCCCTGCAACGTTGTTTACGTTCCGGCGGCTTCGAGTAGTGCCTATCAGGGCAAGCCTGTTATTGCTGTAATCGATTCCCGTTACAGCATCGTATCCATCGCTGTCAAGCAGCCAACTATCACCCCACGAGCCATCAGCCTTTACCCTCATCACCCAACCGTGCGACGTCCACGTCAGTGTATCATCCTGCAGATACCCTATCGGTCCGCTGCCGCTTGTTTCAAGAGCGAACAGTGGTGTATTGGGTGAATCACCGCGTCCGCATATCCACAACTCGCCAGCGTCGTTTGTTGTAGCATCATACAAAAGCTCTGCACCCGTCCCACCCATATATGTGTGCCACTGGAACACTCCCTTATCGTTGAATTTTACAACATAAGCATCCTGATTACCGCGGTAATTTCTTTGGAAGACTCCGGTGCTCTTAGGCAGATCGGTTGCCGACGTAGAGCCTGCCATGAAAACATTTCCGAACGTATCCATAGAAACGAGCGGTTCTGAGAAGCTACTGTTGCCTCCGTAATAAGTTGCCCACACGCGCTGTGGGTCGATAACTAAAAGCTCATTTGGATTATAATCATCAATAGTAAATCTGATTGTTGAGCCCGACAACCTGAAAGAGGATTTCAAGGTTGTCCTGTACCCATTGCGACTTTCCGTCCATGATATAGGGGCTGATTCTATCAGCGATCCCAATGGCGTTGCCGCAATCAATTCACCTGCTGTTGTAACCGACATAGACTCGGTGCCGCTGTACCGGATTGCAATGTCGGAAGGGTTGCCACCCGGGTGCACAATGAAATCAATCTTAGGTCCCCGATCCGATGCAGTTAATCGCATGTCGATGTATCGGTACACATTCTTATAAATAATGGTACGATATCGCTGGGCTATGCGTCCTGCCTTCCCATCGCCCATGCCGATAAACCGCACGAAACCATCGCCCCCTTCCAAAATCTCGAGGCGCGCAAAGGGATTCGAAGCAATGAGTTCAATGTCGGTACGAAAGATGTCGACGGAGGCTGACGAATCGGGGTGTACCTTCCGGACTGCCGACAGGGCCAGAAACATGCCCTTGTTGTGAATGAACGCTCTTACAGAGCCAGCCGATAACAGTGCATCAATGTGTTCAACAGGGGTTCCGTCCGTGTACAAGGCCTGGCCGACGTTGGCTTCGAAAGCTGCCGGGACGTTGTACTTTTTAGGCAGGGTTGAGCCGTAGCTGATACATGTGCATAGAACAAAGATGGCAGAAAGTAGAAGTCTAAACATTGATCATCTTTCGAAATTGATTCGGCTTAAGCCATAAAAATACCGTATCATTGACTGCAACAGGTAATGAACGTTACGGGTACATGACGCAACTCGAGTCGTTTGCGAGTGTTAACGGTCGCTCGCTCTTACGCGAAATTTATCGTGAACTTAGATATGAACGGCAACTTGGTGCATTAGAAGCTCTTGCCGTATGCTGGCGTATTTGCACGAAGGAGCAGGAGCTTATACGATTAACACGCCGTGACGTCGTAGTCCTGCATCCACTTGGCATACTTTCCGGCACAAAGTTATGGATGGAAGAAGTCGTCAACCGATTCTTCTATTCTGTCATCAACGCATTTGTATATGCTGGCGCTGCACTTCTTCTCCTCGTTGTAGGTCTGAACCGTACCGGAGTCATTAAAGCTCCATCGGTTGTTGTTGCCGGCATCATCATCGAATCCCTTCTGTTGTTGCTGCTGTTTCTGGTGATGTATTTCACACCACCTGAAGAGCCCGATGGTAAGGGGCAGACACCCGATGGATCGGTTGCAACGGAAGAACTGCTGAGAGAGATTGGCGAAATCGGACGCGATTATGCGGCGATGGCTGTGCAATTGGAATCAATTGCCGAATCGCTGACTGATCTTGTGGAACGGCAGGACGGTATGGTACATGCAATGCGTGAGAGTGTTAATGCTGCAGTAAATGCTGTTGCGCCAAATCCAGAATTGATGACGTCGATGCAGTCCACATCCGTTGCGCTAAATCGTTTTGCCGAAGCCGTAGATGCATTGAGCAAGAGTATGCACATCATTGAGCACGAAGAAGTTGAACGACTCGTTCGCATTGAATTGGAACGATTGTTAAGTCGTCGGATCCTTGAGAGCAATGATTGATCGACGCCAACCACGCCGACGCGTAGAGATATACTTCGTTTTATACATTGTTGCGTTAGTCCTACTACTTCCAGATTGGTCTAACAACGGCGAAAACGTTGTATCCTCACTGCCAAACCTTCGCCTGGACTTACAGCCCGAGCGTGTGCGTATGGAGTTGCGTTTAATCCGCGATTCTGTAGGGGGCATTCGGTTACGCACGTTGGACAGCATCAACGTCATCCGATATACAGGAGAGATTTCCGATCTGCGTATTACCGCCCGTATCGAAGAAGTGGAAACAGGTCAGGTTATGACGATTGAACCCGGCGAAACAACAACACGCTTATTCGAGTTGGTGCGGCAGCCTGAGCGTCAGGCTGTAATGTTTCGTTGGAGGCCCGACGTTTCTGTTCCTTCTCCGAGGACGTTCAGAGTCACCATCAATGGATCGGCTGCTCCACCAGGGACCGTTGGCGCCAACAGTGCCGACGCCGACAGGATACCACCCGGGCTGCGCCTCAACGGATCGGCGCAGTTCCTTCTCACCACATCGATTGAAAACGAAGGTCCTTCGAGATTAATTGCCACACAGACGATCTACGATACAGGCAGGATTACCGATTTATTGCGTTCTTCATCGGACCTTGGTACATTCTGGATTGACGTGGCCCGAGAGAGGATCATCACACTCCCAACGCGTGAATGGGCGAACAGGATAAGCATTGGTGGAGCAGATATCCGCAGGGATTTGATCGGAATGCCCGTAGTGCGAGTGAGTATGGCTGGCGTAGACGTCGACAAGTCGTTCGACACTGCTCAGCGATCCGTTGTTATTCGCGGTCACGCACCACGAACCGGATCATACACCGTTTCGGTTTTCGCTAAGCGGCGAGACGGTCAGACAGCAGAAGCCAGCTTCCTTGTTTCTAGCATTCCACTTCCGACGATAGATGTACCAGACGTTGTTTATCCAGGAATTGAGTACGTCATCGATCCCAAGCTTCCCGACCTTGAAGATGTAAAGGCAATACTCCGAAGCGGGGATAGAGAAATCGTTAGCGTGCGCTCGGGCACAATGCGTTTTACAGCGCCAACAAACGATACAGGCAGTGTATACATTCTGGAAAGACTCGTCGACGGACAGCGTGCCGGTCCTTCCACGTCAATCCGTGTGCGATCGTTTCCCGGTCCGGAAATCACCGATGTTCGCAGCGTCGGACAGGGGGACCGAAAGAAAGTTATCGTAAAGTTCTATGGAGATCCTAACCGCGACAGACCATTTCTCGAAGTCGTAGAAGGCAACGCCCAGCCACCGCGTAAGCAGTATGGCAACAGACATGCAGCAGATCCAAGCGAGGCCCCCACCGTTACTTGGTTAGAAGAATTTCTCGTTCTGAGAAAGGATAACAACAGACCGTTTACGTTTAAGCTTCAGGCGCGGGATCAGCGGGGATGGACGTCGCGGGTATGGACTGAAAATGAATAAAGGATGATGCCGGGTATCAAGAGATACCCGGCATGGAGGTTTTTTTTTGAATTCATTCGAGTTTGCCGAGACGTTTTTGCTTCCGATACAACATCACATTCCGCGCATGCTCACTGGCCGTTCGGGCAAACCTGTGTTCACGTGTAGAGTCGCCTCTCGAAACAAAGAAGAGGTAGTTGTGTTCCTCGGGGTTCATCGCAGCCTTGAGTGCCGCATAACCAGGGTTATTGATGGGCGTTGGAGGTAACCCGTCAACGCGGTAGGTATTCCACGGATTTGTGTTTGCTAAATCATTGTATGACAGTCTTCGCTTCTGACCGATACCATACTGCACTGTAGGATCAGCCTCAAGTTTCATCCCTGCCTTCATTCTGTTGCGGTACACACCTGCGATTCTAGGCATCTCTGTGGTAGTGGCTGCCTCAGCTTGTACAATTGAGGCAAGAATGACATCCGAGCTGGACGCCGACAACGTTCCCATTTTTGCTGTCCAATTATCGAGCAGCCTGATGCCTATTACAGATGCATCCTCCTTCCAATAAAATTCATAGGTGTCAGGCATCAGATAACCCTCGACTGATTCTTTGTTGTTGCGTACTGAATAACTGTCGCACCATTGGACAAAATCGGCCGAGTCGGTTCCAACATTTTTTTCAACAATGCCGGCGATTTCGCGAAAAGTGAGCCCTTCGGGAATTGTTACCCATACCGTTTTGCGCCGTTTCCCGGTAAAGAGAGCCTTAAGAATATCAAATTGAGTATCCTCGGCAGTAAATACATACCAGCCTGATTTAATCTTCATGTCGGATATCCGTCCAGCGCCACGGGCAAGTATTGCAACAAACCACGGAGTCGGTAGTTTACACCTTGCATTGATGCTATCCACAGCTTCAATAATGGGGGAGTTACGAGGTATTAAAACTGTTGTGCTACCCGAAATGCCGATACGTAATGAAAGCAAATACACCACGAAACCGCAGCTTAAAACAATCATAGCAACGAAAAGCATGGCTAAACGATACAGCAGTTTATTCATTTATATTACGTTAGTTGCATTGTTTACGATTGTGTTTTGCCGTCACATTCAAGCTCAAACGGTCGTTGATGGCGAAGTGTTTTTGGGGCCGACAGTAACGTCTGTCGGAAGTGGGCCAACTCTCGAAAGCTATGGAGGTATTGCCTTTGGTATTTCGGTGAATGCACACATCCTTCGTTTTGGCGCCGGATCGCTGGGTATTTCCGTGCCGCCTCTGCTTGCACTAGGACCAACTCCCGATGATCGTTCGGTAAATTTTCAACGACTGAGTATACCGATTGGCATGATTCTAAGAATTGGAGATAACGGCGGCAGAGCAAAACGGTATGCTGTAGCCGGAGCGATTACCTTGGGATACGGAGCGACCTTTGGGGCATTTGTTCGCGATTACATTGACCTCAGACCGTTCTTTAACATCGATATTGCGGCCGGAATCTTTGAACATGGGTCCCTAAAACTCAGATATTCGAATGTCTTTGGCAAGTATTTCCTCGATCATGTTAATCCTGTTGCATATCACGGATTATTCATTGTCGGATCCACGGAATGGTGATGAACCGTGCTGATGAATATATCGTTTAACGACGGTTCCGATACTTCAAACTTTGTTATACTCACACGCCCAATCAGGCTTCGAAGCAAGTCGTCGGCGTTGATGCCCGTTTCCGATAACCTGTATTCGATGCGGCCAGCAGTTCTCGACAAAATTTCCGCACCGTCTGCGTTTCCGAGAGCGTGTTCATCACCATGGAACTCGACGACTACCTTGTCGTTCCTGTGTCTGGATTTCACATCGCGCACCGATCCGTTTAACACCACACGTCCGCGGTCGATCAATGCGATATCGTCACATAATTTATCAACCTGATCCATCTGATGCGTTGATAGGATAATCGTTCGGCCTTCATTTTTAAGGCTGCGTACTGTATCAATTAACAATTGGGAATTGATAGGATCGAGACCGCTGAATGGTTCGTCGAGAATGATAAGCGATGGATCGTGCAGAACGGTGCTGATGAACTGTACCTTCTGCTGCATACCCTTCGATAATTCTTGAATTTTCTTTGATTCCCACCCGGATGCGTCAAGCCTATCAAGCCATTCTGTTGTGCGGCGCGAGGCAACGGCTGACGTCAGACCTTTGAGGCGTCCGAAATAATTGAGTTGCTGACCTACCTTGAGCTTCTTATACAAGCCCCTTTCCTCCGGCAAGTAACCAATAGATTCCTGGGCCAGGCTGCTCAGAGGCTTATTGTCGAGCTGTATCTCACCTTCGTCGGGCACAATGATGTTCGTTATCATTCTGATCAGTGTCGTTTTTCCCGCACCGTTTGGACCTAATAATCCGAAGATTCTTCCTGGTTTAACGGACAGCGAAACACCATCGTTGGCAAGATGTGTTCCGTACCGTTTCGTAACGTTGGTAACGGTTAACATGGAGGCTAAAATACACCGCACGTATTTTTGCGCGGTTACATTTCAGGAAAACCATGCGTCGGTTAATAGAAGTTTGGCGTTCAACGGTCTTTCAAAAGTGGGTGATGGCTATAACAGGTGTGATGCTTGGCGGATTTCTGCTTGCGCATCTTGCAGGCAATCTGCTGATCTTCGTCGGTGCGGATGATATGAATGCCTATGCTGTTGAGCTGCGTGAACTGCTGCATGGTTCGGCGATTTGGGTGATGCGTGCCGTTCTTGTGATAAGCCTTGTGCTGCATGTTCGCGCCGGAATTGTTCTTGCCCAGCGCAACCGCACGGCATCGGGAGGACGATATGCGGTAACATCGTATCAGCGATCGACTCTGGCATCGCGGTCGATGCTGCTTACTGGGCTGCTGATCCTTTCGTATGTGCTGTATCACCTTGCACACTTTACGTTTGGCGCAATTCATACAGAGTACTACCACTACATCGACTCCATGGGCAGGCACGACGTCTATCGTATGGTGGTAGAAAGTTTCAGGCAGCCCGTCATCACCATCCTATACGTGGTTGCCGTAATCGTAACAGGATTTCATTTACAGCATGCTATCGCAAGTGCATTTCAAACATTGGGTATCAATCATCCGCGGTACTCACCATCGATAAAAATGGGTGGGACTTTGCTATCGATATTGATTGTAATAGGATTTATTAGTGTGCCAATGGCCATCATATTTGGATTAGTTCAATGATTATGGAACTTTCAGGAAGAACACCATTGGGGTCTTTGACAGACAAATGGGAAAAGCATAAGAATGAACTCAAGCTCGTTAACCCTTCTAACAAGCGTAAATTTTCTGTCATTGTTGTCGGGACGGGACTTGCCGGTTCTTCTGCAGCTGCAACGCTTGCTGAGCTGGGCTATAATGTAACCGCAATCACCTACAACGATTCACCGCGGCGCGCACACTCCATTGCAGCACAGGGTGGCATTAATGCAGCTAAGAATTATCAAAACGATGGCGACTCCGTTTGGAGATTGTTTTATGATACAATTAAAGGCGGTGACTTCAGGGCTCGCGAAGCGAACGTATACCGCCTTGCACAAGTCTCGGGGAACATCATCGATCAGTGTGTGGCACAAGGAGTTCCGTTTGCTCGTGAGTACGGAGGCTACCTGGCTAATAGATCGTTTGGTGGAGCGCAGGTTTCGCGAACGTTTTATGCAAGGGGGCAAACAGGACAGCAATTGCTGCTTGGCGCATATCAGGCATTGTCGCGTCAGGTAGGCCTTGGTAAGGTAAATCTTCTTACGAAGAAGGAAATGATGGATGTCGTCGTAGTTGATGGCCGCGCTCATGGAGTTGTTATCCGCGACCTGGTGGACGGCAAGATAGAATCGCTCACGGCCGATGCCGTCCTTCTTTGCACCGGAGGATATAGTAACGTTTTTTATCTTAGCACAAACGCCAAGGCGTGCAACGTTACAGCAGCCTATCGTGCATACAAACGCGGTGCTCTATTTGCCAACCCATGTTTTACGCAGATTCATCCCACATGTATTCCCGTTAGCGGCGATTATCAAAGCAAGCTCACACTAATGAGTGAATCCCTGCGCAACGACGGTCGAATTTGGGTACCGAAGGAAAGGGGCGACACACGCCTACCAAACCTGATTCCTGAAATCGAACGTGACTATTATCTGGAACGCAAATACCCTTCGTTCGGAAATCTTTCTCCACGCGATATTGCATCGCGAGCTGCAAAGGAAGTTTGCGATGATGGAAGGGGCGTGGGGCCAGGCGGCAAGGGTGTGTATCTGGATTTTGCCGATGCAATCAGCCGGTTGGGTCGTAAAGTTATTGAGGATCGGTATGGCAACCTGTTTGAAATGTATCAGCGCATCACTGGCGAAGATCCCTATTCAGTGCCCATGCGGATATATCCTGCCGTTCACTATACCATGGGTGGTCTGTGGGTTGATTACAATTTGATGTCGAACGTTAACGGTCTCTTCGTCCTTGGCGAAGCAAATTTTTCAGACCATGGAGCCAACAGACTTGGCGCTTCGGCACTGATGCAGGGTTTAGCAGATGGATACTTTATCATCCCTTACACTGTTGGAGGATATTTGGCTTCGACAGGCCCTGGAACGCACACAGAGGCGGTGAGAAATAAAGCTGCCGAAGCGGTTCAGCATTCCGAAGAGAAGATCACGCGTCTGCTCGCAATCAATGGCAAACGCACGCCCACATCGTTTCACAGGGAATTAGGAAAAATCATGTGGGACAAATGCGGAATGGCGCGCAACGAACAGGGCCTTCAAAGCGCCCTTGTTGAAATTCCACAACTGCGCGATGAGTTTTGGAACAACCTCAGGGTGCCCGGTACTGGCGAGGAACTGAATCAGTCGCTCGAACATGCTTCGCGTGTTGCGGACTTTCTCGAATTCGCCGAGCTGATGGTTCGGGATGCACTACATCGTAAAGAATCCTGCGGAGGCCACTTTAGAGAAGAGTTCCAAACAGAAGATGGCGAAGCTAAACGAAATGATAATGATTTCACCTATGTGGCCGCGTGGGAGTACAATGGTAACAATGCCCCCTTAATGCATAAGGAGCACTTGCATTTTGAGAATGTGGAATTAGCAACCAGGAGTTATAAGTAACTGAGAGACAGAATGAATTTACGATTGCACATATGGCGTCAAAAAGAACCCGGGGCACAGGGGATGCTGAAGGCGTACGACGTTGCTGATGTGAGCGAGCACATGAGCTTTCTCGAAATGCTGGACGTGTTGAATGAGCGCCTCTTAGAGAATGGCGAAGACCCTGTTGCGTTTGAACATGACTGTCGGGAGGGTATCTGCGGCACATGTGGAATGGTGATTAACGGCAGGCCTCATGGACCTGAACCTAAAACTACAGTGTGCCAGCTTCACATGCGGTCGTTTCACGATGGAGATTCAATCACCATCGAGCCATGGCGCGCCTCTGCATTCCCTGTTGTGAAGGACCTTGTTGTAGATAGGTCTGCATTCGATAGAATCGTCCAAAAGGGGGGCTATATAAGCGTTAACACCGGCAATGCTCCAGATGGAAATGCAATTCCGGTACCGAAGGTAAATGCCGATCTTGCTATGGATGCCGCTTCATGCATCGGTTGCGGCGCCTGCGTTGCTGCCTGCCCTAACGCATCGGCCATGCTCTTTACTGCAGCTAAGATTGGACATCTTCACGCACTGCCTCAGGGACATGCAGAAAAAGGAGCACGCGTGTACAACATGGTTCTTGCCATGGATGATGAAGGGTTTGGCGCATGCACAAATCACCTTGAATGCGAAGCAGCATGTCCCAAAGGTATATCTTCGCTGTTCATTGCAAAATTGAACACTGAGTTCGTGATTACTTCATTGCTTTAGTTAAGAAAATCTCAGCATGTGAGAGATTCCATAAAAGTGTTTAGCATCCCTGCCGCATACAGTCCAGGTATTCTCTAACAGCTTCTCCGATTCCGACATATACTGCGCGGCAAACGAGTGCGTGCCCTATCGACACCTCTTCGATATGCCGAATGGTGGTAAGGGGCGCCAGGTTACGCAGATCGAGGCCGTGTCCGGCAGTGACGGTAAGCCCTGAGTCCGCCGCAAGTTCAGAGGCTGCACGCAGGCGGACGAGCTGGACATCAGCTTCTGCGCGAGTGCGCGCATTGGCATACATACCAGTATGCAGCTCCACAATGTCGGCTTCGCACTCCAATGAAGCTTCCACCTGAGTCTGATCAGGTTCGATAAAAAGACTTACAGCAATTCCTTTGTTATGAAACATGCCGATGACGTCGGAATAGAATGATCTGTTTTCCGCAACGTCAATGCCCCCTTCAGTTGTCAGTTCCTGCCGTTTTTCCGGAACAAGCGTCACCGTGTCCGGCACAATATCGAGAGCAATTGAGATTATTTCCGTTGTTGCAGCCATCTCAAGATCGAGCTTGGTAGTAACAACTTCTCTAAGTGTACGAACGTCCCGATCGTTAACATGGCGCCTGTCTTCGCGCAGGTGGCAGACAATTCCGGAAGCGCCAGCCAGTTCAGCTAATACTGCGGCGTGAACGGGATCGGGTTCCAGACCTCCGCGCGCTTCCCTCAGTGTGGCAATGTGATCGATGTTGACTGCAAGGTTCATGATGAATGTTATGAACAAAGTGTAACGAAACAGATAAATTACGGTTGCTGAACTCACGCAAACATCGGGAAAACCGGTAGGGTTTGCTATGTCAATAGGGAATGGGAGTTTACATGATGCTTAAATGTACTTTTTTTATTGTGGTATTTGTTGGACTTGGTTCACTCACCTCGTTGGCGGCGGGCACGCCCGTTCAGGTTCGCGGTTTTATACCTAACCATGGACAGTGGCCTGCAGAGGTTCTGTTTGCTGCAAGACAGCAGGGTGCCAACGTATGGATAACAAAATCCGGAACGATTGTAGATCACTACACAATTAATCGGCAAGCGGGACTAATAACGCACAGTGTAAGCAGATCTGCTTCTCAGGAGGTCTTCGATGCCGCATCGGTTCAACCAGGGAATGAAGTCAGTCGGCTGTCGATGTTCAAAGGTCAGGATTCCAGACAATGGGTATCCGTTCCCATTTACGAGAACATCTCATTTGCATATACAAATACTGGACGAACGGTTCAGTATCATTATACATCCTCAGGCGATATTGTTCGAAAGGAAACAACTGCTGAGGATGTGCTCACAGTTACTCCGGCGACGTCGACGGTGTATGGAACTTACCTTGGAGCCGACGAGAGCGATATCCCGGGCGGTATCAGGTACCTTAGCAACGGAGATGTGGCAGTTGCCGGATCAACGGTAAGTATGGTTTACCCGACGGTTACGGGTGGTTATTCAACCATCCTAGCCGGTGCCTCAGATGCGTTCATTGCCCGTTTTGATTCAAAACTGCAGACGCTGAAAGCCTACACACTTATCGGCGGCAGTAGCGATGATAGAATTAAAGCCATCGCCATTGATGGCGCTAACAATATTTACATAACAGGTGAAACCTCGTCGAATGACTTCCCATTAACTATCGGTGTTACTGGTCAGATTTATCAGGCTCAAATAGATGTATTTATATCCTCGCTCGACCCCACCCTGAGCAACCTGACCATGAGCACATACCTTGGGGGGAATAAAGATGATAATGCGACATCGTTGGCGGTTGATCAGAATGGAATAATTTATGTTGCCGGCAGCACTTCATCGAACGTGAATTTCCCCGTTACATTCCCAGTTACTATTTCATCCAGGAACCGGTTTGGACAGACCATCACACTCCCAGGCGGTGGCGCCAACGGAGGTCAGGTTGATGGCTTTGTTGCTAGCTTATCAGCGGCGGGGCGCATCATTCAATGCCGATACTTTGGAGTAGAGGGAGTGGAGAAGTTTACAGCCATGGCGCTAGATGCTTCGAGTGGAGTATACTTAACAGGATCGACAACGTCGCCCAATTTTGAGACTTCTCCAACGCCAAATCGGTTTGCGTCAGATCGTCTGCCATACGACAGAACATATAATGGCGGCAATACCGATGCCTTTGTAGTGAAATTTAATAGTGAGTTGGCGCTGGCAAAATCTGATGATGGAACCTACTCAACATATTTCGGAGGCAATGCCGAAGAGGAAGGTCGCGGAGTATTTGTCGATGCGCTTGGACGCGCATACGTGGTTGGTGTAACGACTTCAACAAACCTTCCTGCTGTTGGAACAATTCAAACAACACCTGTCGGGCAGCAGGATATTTTCCTTTCAGTGTTTAGCGACGATGGACGTGAACTGGCCAGCTCCACATACTTTGGGGGCTCAGGCGCTGATGATGTGTATGGTGTGCAATCGTACAACGGTCTGAATACTGGTGTGATGTATGGCTCCACTCAGTCGTCAGATTTTCCAGTATTGGGCGCCGGATCTATAAATATCAGAGCAGGATTGGACGATGGTTTTTTTGCAGTGATTAACACATTTGCAAACAACTACACAACTCTTGTTTCTGGTTTAGGAACGGATGCTGTACGTTATATAACGGTTGATCCTAAGGGCGATTTGTATTACTCGGTTGAAACCTCATCATCAGATTTACCAACACATGACTCTGCGTTTTCGAAGGGTGACGAAGGTTCCTCATTCTACGTTGCCAAGCATGCGTTTGGCACACTGGAATTGGCAGTGCCTCGCGGTGGTGAAGTCTGGTGTACCGGGTCGAACCAATCGATATCGTGGCAGACCGCGGGCATGCTCGACGGTGAGAAATATATGGTAGAATATTCCAGCGATGGTGGAACAACTTGGAACGTACTTGTCAAGGACATCACGGCATCGAACTATCAATGGAAGCCATCGTCTGCTACGATGCCTGCGGGAGATCGATATCAGTTCAGGGTAAGTACTAAACGAGGACATGTTTCCACCACATCCAATCTTACGTTTGTTCAGCCCCCTTCCATAACATCGCCTCCTGTTAACACTAGCGGATGCCAAGGTGGTAACGTCACGTTAAGTGTTAGTGCAACTGGAGCTAACCTAAAATATCAGTGGCGTCGCAACGGAACCAATATCGCGGGTGCAACCAACGCAACGTATAACATAGAAAATCTTTCAGGCAACAATGTTGGATCGTACGATGTTTTTATCAGCGGACGATGTTCGCCTACGGTAACAAGTGTGCCAGTAGTTGTAAGCATGGCTGCTGCAACGAGCATCACATCGCAGCCGAGTGGAGTCATAGTTGACGAAGGCAAATCATTCACGTTGACTGTGGTAGCCGCTGGCGGAGGTCTCTCGTATCAGTGGCAAAAAAATAATTATGACATCGCTGGAGCAACGTCGGCAACATACTCAGTACAGAGCGCCGAAAAGGGTGACGGAGGGCAGTACGTATGTCAGGTTAAAGGCTTGTGCGGATCGGCAACGACTAACGCAGCGGAAGTCGTAATCAACACACCCAACAGCGTCAATGAGGAATTCACTGCAGGATCGGCCTCGTTAAGAGTAAAAGGTCCAAACCCGTCGGATGATTTTGTTGTACTGACACTTGAACTACAGCATCCGCAGAACATTGAAATGCGCCTTATTGACCAACGCGGGGCAGTTGTCTGGCGATCTGGCCTGTATTTCTATCCGGCTGGAACAACAGAAATTCCAATCCCGTTAGGGTCCGTCCCGATTGGCGTGTATGGTGTTGTGGCGCTTGCAGAAAGAGGCGCGCTCAACACTTTGGTAAGCGTCAGCCGCTGATAAACAACTAAAAAATCCTCATTCCCCTCCAAGGGTAATCTCCTCTTTTCATTGATGGAGATTACCCTTATGTTTTGTGTTCAACTTTGTGAGGAGCTGAAAATGAGGATCAAATTGCTTCTCAACATTTCAATCATAATAATAACTTTTATTAGTTTATCGGTTTTGGAATGTGCCGCAGCATTCCCCCGTATTACAGGATACATCGGTAATAACGGTCAGTGGCCTCATAAAGTCCTGTTTCTGAACCGACAACCAAACCTTGATATATGGGTAACATGGTCAGGAGTCGTGTACGACCAATACCAGATTAAGGATGGGATACGAAAGGGGCATGTGCTCAGAATGAAGTGGATGAATGCTTCGGTAATGCCGAATATCGAAGCTAAGCAGACAGGTGACGCACGTAGAGTATCTTTTTTTACTTCATCCGACAGGAAAAAGTGGATCACCGATATCCAGATATCTAATGAAATTCGCATGCGTAACCTGTATCCGGGAATTGATCTGATCTATTACCTCGATAAGGATGGTCGCGTACGCTACGACTTCGACGTTCACCCAGAAGCCAATGTTCAGGCTGTGGGCTTCACAGTCGAAGGAGATGTTGGATTAAATATTTCGCCAACAGAGGTGAGTTTAAGCACAACACTCGGAACGATTGCGATGACGGATTTGTACGCATACGTACTTGGAAGAAAGTCGCTTGGAGTACCTGCAACGTTCGTTGCGAATTCCAACGGCATCAGTTTCTCGATTCCAATGAATACTGGCAAGGTTCCGCTACGCGTTGATCCTGTTGTCTATGGAACCTATCTTGGCGGAGACGACGACGATGAAGTTAAAGCAATAAAAACTGTTAGTGATGGTGTCTTTGTGGGCGGCACAACGTCTTCTCTGTCGTTCCCAGAAAATCTCGGCGCATACTCGTATGAAGTCCGTGGCCAAACCGATGCCTTTATTGCGAAACTGTCGGCGAACTTGAGTTCCGTTATCGTCTACACATATTTTGGAGGCGATGGCACTGAGCGCTTAGCAGACATCGATGTTGACTCCGACGGGAACGTTTACGCTACCGGCGAAACTACATCAGATGATATGCCGATTAGTATTGGCTCTGTAGGGCAAATCTATAAGGGGCAAATAGACGGCTTCATTCTGAAAATGCCCCCTTCATTAAATTCTCTTACTATTTCAACCTATATCGGCGGGAACAAGGACGACAAACCAACTGCTATTGCTGCAGAGACAGGTGGAACCGTGTTCATTGCTGGCGGAACAACATCAGTTACGGGATTCCCAGTTACCCTTGCTCAGCAGTCAGCTATTGGCGGTCAAACCGATGGCTTCCTGGCTCGCCTCTCCGCCACGGGAGGATCATTCAATTTTTGTACATATTTCGGAAAGTCAGGCAATGAGATATTTACAGCCCTCGCACTCGACGCCGCCGCATCTCCATATGTAACAGGCTGGACAACATCGCCGGATTTCGAGACGGCGCCAACGCCTGGTCACTTCAGCTCTGGGCGATTGCCATACGACCGTTCATTCAATGGCGGCACCACAGATGCATTCCTCATCAAGTTCTTTTCCGATGGTACACTTTCGAAGAATGACGACGGCACGTTTTCGACGTTTTTCGGAGGCAATGCCGAGGATGAGGGTCGGGGTGTATTCGTTGATGCCACAGGCAGACCAGTGCTTGTAGGTGTCACAACATCGACAGACCTTCCAGCAATTGGAACTATCAGCACTGCTCCAATTGGGCAACGCGACATTTTCATGGCTGTATTCACCGATGATGGAAGGGGGCTTAGCTCCTGTACATATTATGGTGGTACAGGCGACGACGATGTCTTTGGAATAGAGCCCATGCCATCATTCAACTCCGGTGTAATGTATGGTGCCACGTCGTCGAATGACTTCCCTGTTACTGGTACTGGTTCAGTATCGGACCGAAGCGGCAGCTCAGATGGATTCCTTGCTGAAATCAACACGGTAACCAACATTTTAAATACGTTGATTACCGGTAATAGTGCCGACACGATTATTGGTGTCTCTCTCGACTCAAAGGCTGACATTTATTTTACTTGGACAGGCGATTCGGAAGACTTGTTTGTTCACGATTCGGCTCTGCAAAACAAGAAGTCCGACGGGTTGGACGGATACGTTGGTAAATGGGCGCGCGGAACACTGTCGCTGGCATCTCCCTCCGGTGGGGAAACCTGGTGCGGAGGCACTACCAAGAATATCTCATGGGCGGGCCAGGGAATGAACCCAAACGAAACGTATGACGTGCTGCTTTCTGCTGATAGCGGTGCAACATGGAAGCTGATTGCTAACGATGTTGTTACCCAAAGCTACAATTGGGAAATTCCTGCCACTTTAGATGCAGGTACCGCTTATGTAATGGCTGTGACAACGCAGCGAGGACACCAGGTGGAAAGCAATGTCTTTACCATTGCCACGCCCCCTTCTATCACTGCCTCGCCTTCGAGTATGCTTACATGTCTCGGCATGAGTTACGCCTTGTCCGTAACGGCAACCGGATCGAACCTCAGATATCAGTGGAGAAAAAATGGCGCAAATATTAGCGGAGCAATATATTCAGTATATTTAATATCATCCATTTCACAATCCGATATTGGATCGTACGATGTAGTTGTTTCGGGCACGTGTTCACCCTCCGTAACAAGCACTATAGCCACTGTTGGAGTTGCGCCTGTAACAGCAATTACACAGCAGCCCAGCGGAGTCTCGGTTAATTCTGGCGAACCATTCACTCTTACAGTTTCTGCCGCCGGAACCGATTTAGCCTATCAGTGGCAGCTTAATGAATATGAAATCAGCGGTGCGAAATCTGCTGTGTATACAGTAACCTCTGCTGCGATGAACGACGCAGGACTGTACAGATGCGTCGTTACAGGCCGATGTGGTATTGATACGTCTGACGCAGCAACCGTTGTGGTTAGCCCAATAAGCAGTGTAGATACGGATTTCAGTAGAGATGTTGCCACCATGCATGTTATTGGCCCCAATCCTGCTTCGACTGAGATTGCTGTTGAGTTTTCACTTCATACGGCATCAGATCTGACGATTAGGTTGGTTGACTTTCGAGGTGGTGTTGTTTGGGCGATGCATGAGACGCTTTATCCGGCTGGTCAGTCGATTCTATACATTCCTGTTTTCAAACTAATCAGTGGAGTCTATGGTATCGAAGCTGTTATCGGCAGGCAGAGTCTGCGCAGTGCGATCAATGTGACGCATTAACCGCACCTGGCACCTGGAACTTTTAATTAAAATTGGAACATTTGCGTCACGCAGATGGTGACAATTATCACAGCTTCTTACGATTATTTCACTTAACTTTACAATGTGATGAAGAAGCTTGCCTTACAAACCAGTATTGCATTAACAATGTTGGGCCTTACAGCCCTTCCGGCTTTCGCCGGTACGGGTGGCGGGCCTTTTGTGGGGGGCTTTTTGCGGGGCACTTTAGGCAACGATCACATTACTGGTGTTGGGCGAGCATTAAATGGTGACGTTGTGGTGTGCGGTTGGACAGATGGTTACGAAGTGTGGGACAATGCTTCGGGTTACGATACCGAACATAATGGTTCCACAGATGCATTTGTTGCAGTCTTATCTCCCAACCTGGAAATAGTAAAGGCATTTACATTCCTTGGCGGATCGAGCGACGATAAAGCTGTTGGACTCACAATAACACCAGCGGGAGTAATTGTTATTGCCGGTACTACTGAGAGCGTGAATCTACCAACGACAATTGGTGCGTTCGCTGTTATAAAATCAGGGTACGTTGATAGCTTCGTGGCTTCATTTACTTCAGATTTATCTACACTGATTGCGTGTACTTATTTTGGTGGAACTAACGACGATGAAGTAGTCGACATCATAAGCGATGAAGCTGGGAATGTGTTCTTTTGCGGCTCAACAAAATCTGTTAACGGTTTTCCTGTAACCAACGGATACGATAAAACCTACGACGGCGGATACGATGCATTTTTAGCTGGTCTTACTCCCGGGCTTTCGACAGTCATATTTTCGACCTATTATGGCGGTACATCAGACGATGTATTCAACGACGTTGCCATTAACAATTCAGGCAGTCTTGCCTGTGCTGGCACAACTAGGTCTCAGGATTTTCCAACATACCCCAAGGTTAATCCGCTTTATTGGTGGTGGCAAAGGGAACGACCGTACGACTGGACGTATAATGGCGGCGAAACAGATGCAGTCTTTACCATCTTTAGCGACGACGGTGCCCGCGTAATTGTAGCATCGTATTTCGGAGGAAATGGCGAGGACGAGGGTAAATCCATTGCCTTGAATTCTGTGGGAGAGTTGTCGATTATTGGCACAACAACTTCAGTAGATCTCCCTGTCGCTTCCGGCTCGCAAATGTATCTGCTAGGTCCTTCCGATGCATTCCTTGCCCAGCTCAATGCAACTGGGATGACGTTGCTGGCATCAACATACCTTGGCGGTGAGGGCGGAGAAATCGTCGACGGCGCCGTGCCATTTAAGGGCGATCAGTTTATAATCTTTGGTACAACAACATCGCAAGATTTACAAACTGTAGGTTCCGGCTCACGTTCCACTCTGAATGGCGGCCTGGAACCTTTCATCACTATTACATCGGCGTATTCCACATCGATGCGCTCGACAATAGGAGGTTCTAAAGACGAGCATTTCACGAGAGCGCTTACTGACGGCGATGGTGGCGTGATCTTCGTAGGTTCTTCAACCTCACCCTTCATAAACATCGATAATAAAAATCTTGAAGCTGTTGGCGAGTATCCGTCATCCGATGCATTGTCGATCAGATATCAGCGTGGATTGCTCGATTTATATGAGCCCAGGGGAGGCGAACATCTTTGCATTGACCAACCGATTAACATTGCGTGGTCGAAAATCGACATGGATGTTACCGACAAATACCGTGTTGAAGCATCAACCGATCTCGAGACATGGTTCCCGGTGAGCGCATTTACTAACGGGAATTCTATACAGGTTACCATTAGTGATTCATCGTTAATTAATCGCCTAACTACATTCCGTGTGGTTTCCTCGCGCTCGCATGCATCGCGAATGTCTTCGCCCCTTACCGTCGATCCTCGGATGGACATCGTTACTTCGCCCATTGGGGCAACACTTTGTGCTGGCGATTCTTATCAGCTTGGCGTGGAGGCAAGAGGTACTGGACTCAGATATGTCTGGCAAAAGGACGGTAACGTTATCCCTGGTCAAACACAGCCAGTACTGTTCCTTGGGCCAGCTGCATATTCTTCGTCGGGACGGTACCAAGTTATTGTCACCGCAGCTTGCGGCCTGAGTGAGACGAGCGATCCGGCCAACGTGCTAGTTGCTGATAACACTGAAATTGTATCAGTGCCACGCGACACAACGGTCTATCAAGGGCAGGGATTGGAGCTTTCTGTTGTTGCTAAGGGAAATGCACTTAACTATGCATGGTACCGAAACACTGTTTTAATTCCATTTGAAACATCGTCGAAACTAACGATTGCAAGTATTTCAGGTTTGGATGCCGGTGATTATTTCGTGCGTGTAAGCGGAACCTGCGGCGATAAGATCAGTGAAAAATTCAAAGTAATCGTTCAGCCAGGCACTTCCGTGGGTGAAAACCACGATGCTCAAATCGCCTTATATCCTAATCCTGCTTTCGAGGAAGTGCTGATTTCAACCCCATTATTTATTGGGACAGTAAAACTGTTTGATCAACTTGGAAGCGAGATTACGTCACTGGAATTTTCATCTGAGGTGACGAACATTCGGTTAGATCTATCGCGAGTAAGCGCTGGCCGGTATACCATTGTGTTAATGCCAAAGAATAGACCAAGTATCTTTTTAGGCTTATTGGTTGTACGGTAGAGTAAGAGGGTAGAGGGGCAATATAGGACCAAAAAAGTCGTATATTTGCAAGAATATATGGCTTCCGAACCAACCATTCTTAACGAAGTTGTTGCCAGCGATTATAAGTACGGCTTTGAGTCGAACATCGAACAAGAATTGCTGCCAAAGGGGTTACATGAGGATGTAATTCGTTTTATCTCGCAGAAAAAGAACGAGCCAGAGTGGATGCTGGAATGGAGGCTGGCGGCATATACTCAATGGCTTAAAATGCGAGAGCCTCATTGGGCGAATGTAAAATTTCCACTGATTGATTATCAGGACATCATCTACTGGGCGGCGCCTAAACAACGCGAAGGTCCGGCTTCGTTAGATGATGTAGATCCCGAACTGCTGGCAACGTTTGCAAAACTTGGCATTCCACTCGAAGAACAAAAGCTGCTTTCTGGAGTAGCCGTTGATGCAGTGTTGGATAGCGTAAGTGTCAAGACAACATTCCAGCATGCACTTAAGGAAAAGGGCGTCATTTTCTGTCCGATAAGCGAAGCAATTCAAAAGTATCCCGATCTGGTGCGCAAGTACATCGGAAGTGTAGTTCCAACGAACGATAATTTCTTTGCGGCTCTGAATTCTGCAGTGTTTAGCGATGGTTCATTTGTGTATGTGCCAAAAGGCGTGCGGTGTCCGATGGAACTCAGCACGTATTTCCGTATCAATGCAAGAAATTCAGGACAGTTTGAACGCACGCTCATCATTGCAGATGAGGGCGCATACGTCAGCTACCTCGAAGGATGCACAGCGCCACAGCGCGATGAGAATCAACTTCATGCAGCAGTAGTTGAATTGGTTGCGCATGAACGTGCAGAGATTAAATACTCGACAGTGCAGAATTGGTATCCGGGCGACAAGGAAGGCCGTGGTGGGATATTCAACTTTGTTACGAAACGAGGAATTTGTGAAGGGGCTAAAAGCAAAATTTCCTGGACGCAGGTTGAAACAGGCTCTGCAATTACATGGAAATATCCCAGTGTAATTTTAAAAGGTGATAACTCTATAGGTGAGTTTTACAGTGTTGCCATGACAAATCATCATCAGCAGGCTGATACCGGAACTAAGATGACGCACATCGGCAACAATACCCGCTCTCGAATTGTAAGCAAGGGTATCTCTGCAGGTGTGTCGCAAAACTCGTACCGGGGACTCGTTCGGATTAATCCGCGTGCAGAGAACTGTCGCAATCATTCACAATGCGATTCACTTTTAATTGGCAACAAATGCGGTGCACATACATTTCCATACCTCGAAGTTGCTAATTCAACGGCTACAGTAGAGCACGAAGCCACAACTTCGAAAATTGGAGAAGATATTTTGTTTTACTGTAATCAGCGAGGTATCGACACAGAGGCGGCTGTAGCTCTAATCGTTAATGGCTACGCACGCGAGGTTCTCAACCAACTTCCCATGGAGTTTGCAGTGGAAGCACAAAAGCTCCTGGCAATCTCACTTGAAGGAAGCGTAGGCTGATCCACTATTTGAAAACTATACCTAGCTCAATGACTCCACTGCTTCACATAAACAACTTGCATTGCAAGGTAGATGACAATGAAATCCTGAAAGGCGTGACCCTGAGGGTCAACGCGGGCGAAATACATGCCATAATGGGACCGAATGGCTCGGGTAAATCAACATTGGCATCTGTCCTTGCAGGGAGAAATGATTATGTGGTAACGCAGGGATCGGTGACGTTTCTTGAAAAAAACTTACTTGAAATGTCACCCGAAGAACGCTCACAAGAAGGATTGTTTCTTGCATTTCAATATCCAGTTGAAATCCCCGGCGTGAGCACAGCAAATTTTCTTCGCACATCCGTGAATGCACACCGGCGGTATCAGGGTCTTGAGCCAATCGATCCTCAGACATTTCTCAACCTCATGCGAGAGCGCATGAAGCTTGTGGAAATGGATCCGTCGTTCTTACAGCGATCCCTGAATGAAGGTTTTTCAGGGGGTGAGAAAAAGCGGAATGAAATTTTTCAGATGGCAATGCTCGAACCGAAGCTTGCAGTGATGGATGAAACGGATTCCGGACTGGATATCGATGCTCTGCGCATTGTGGCCGACGGAGTGAACAGACTTCGAACGGCCGACAATGCCTTTGTGATAATTACACACTATCAGCGACTGCTGAATTACATCGTTCCCGACTTTGTTCATGTATTAATCGGCGGACGAATCGTGCGCTCGGGCGGTAAGGACCTTGCCTATGAATTGGAAGAACGAGGTTACGATTGGATCAGGCAGGAAGCAGTTGAACAGGATTAAAAGTGGAAATATCTGTCAGAGATAATGAATCCGTCAGCGACATGATAAAAAAATCTGTCGCTGCAACGGTGCGCAATGAAGAGTGGAAGTATACAAACGTTCAATTCCTGTCTCGAGACACGTATGCTGTCCACCAACGGGTGCCATACCAAGGGAATTTGTTCACTTTTAGCGCCGAAGCAGCAACAACCGTAAGCAATGGTGCAGACCCCTTCTTAGTTCTTGGGCGTTCACTCAGTGAGGGCATCAGTACAGCAATTATTGGAAAGAACACAGCAGTTGAACAACCGATTGAACTTAATGTTGTGGCTGATTGCCAGACGGAAAATGTTGCTCAGTCAAATCGGTTTAGGGTTGTAGTTGAAGAGGGCGCGTCAGTGACCGTGGTGGAACGACACAGCGTTAATGGCAGCAACGTATTTCTCGATCTCTTCGAGATTGAATTCGACGTTCATGAAAACGCCAGTGTTGAATACATCAAGATTTTTGATTCGCCCGGTTCAATACGCCACCTTGGACATACAACGGCCACGTTAGCCAGAGAATCACGCTTTACTTCGTTTGCTGTTTGTATCGATGGCGCCTTTATTCGCAATAACCTCAGGATTTCCTTCAAAGGTGAAGGTGCGAATGCTTATCTCTACGGGGTTTCTGTGTTAACTGAGTCACAATTCGCAGATAATCACACTGTAGTCGATCACGAAATTCCTCGATGTCATAGCGAGGAATTGTATAAGGGTGTATATGATGGCAAATCAGTAGGGGTTTTTAACGGAAAGATCTACGTGCGGCCAGACGCACAGAAGACAACAGCATATCAGTCTTGTAAATCCATTCTGGTGAGTAAGAGTGCACAGGTTAACGCAAAGCCGCAACTTGAGATTTGGGCAGATGACGTGAAGTGTTCACACGGCGCTACAACGGGGAAAATTGATGAGGAAGCGTTGTTCTACCTGAGGACTCGAGGCCTGACCTATGATGATGCCCGAGCGTTGATAACTTACGCTCATGCGGCCGAGGTAGTGGAGCATATTTCAAGCGCTTTAATACGAAATTCGATTGAGCGTCGTATCGCGCAAAAACTTGGAACAATTCCATTAACACTATGAACACATCAAACGTCGATGCTGGTTTCGCCCCTGTGGCAGTTGCAGATAACGCATTATACGTGAGCGCTCTGCGTAACGAATTCCCAATTCTCAATCAGAGAGTCCATGGCAATGTGCCGTTAGTATATCTGGACAATGCGGCAACAACACAGCGTCCAATTCCCGTTATCAATGCCACCACAGATTATCTGCTCCACAGTCACAGTAACGTTCATCGTGGCGGACATGCCTTGGCTATGGAGGCAACAAGACTGTTCGAGCTCACACGGAGCCGAATTCAAGCGTTTCTTAATGCCCCCTTACCAGAAGAAATTATTTATACGAGAGGAACCACCGAATCTGTCAATTTGGTTGCATCGGCATGGGGCGACGATAATGTTAAGAGCGGAGATGAAGTGATTGTTTCCGAAATGGATCATCATGCTGTGATAGTGCCAATGCAGATGCTCTGCCAGAGAAAGGGAGCCACCTTGCGTGTTCTGCCTGTGTTAGACAATGGAACGCTCGATTTGGATGCTCTGCCGGATTTGATAAATAACAGGACAAAGTTAATTGCTGTAAATCATGTTAGCAACGCGTTGGGTACGATCAATGATGTTAAATCCATTTGTGCTCTTGCACGGCCTCGCGGAATTACCACGCTCATCGACGGTGCACAGGCAGTTGCCCATCTGAAGGTTGATGTACAGGATATCGATTGCGACTTCTATGTTTTTTCGGCGCACAAACTGTATGGTCCTACGGGAGTTGGAGCGCTGTACGGCAGAGCTGAAATCATGAGTTCTATGTCTCCATACCAGGGAGGCGGCTCAATGATAGCTTCTGTCAGTTTCGAGGGAACTACCTACAACGATCTCCCATATCGCTTCGAAGCCGGTACACAAAACATTGAAGGCGCTGTGGGATTAGGCGCCGCCTTGGAATGGTTCGGCGGTTTGGACCACAGTGCTGTCGCCAAACACGAACAGTCGCTGCTTCGTCGTGCCACTGAAGGGCTATCGGCAATCAAGGGTTTACGAATAATCGGCAACGCTCCCAACAAGATTGGAATTATTTCCTTTGTTGTGGATGGCATCCATGCCAGTGATATCGGAGTATTGTGTGATGAACAAGGCGTCGCGCTTCGTGTTGGCCATCATTGCACCATGCCACTGATGAAACGCTTTGGCGTTGGTTCCACTGCCCGAGCCTCGGCAGGGGTTTACACCACGCACAGTGAAATCGACGCCTTAGTTACAAGCGTCGGGAAGGCAGTAAGGATGCTTTCATGACAAGCGCCGAAACCATCCGAAAACTCGTTGATGAGTTTGCTTCAATCCCCGATTGGGAAGACCGCTACGCTCATATAATCGCTTTAGGCCGTGCGCTGCCAGCATACCCCGAAGAGTACCGCAAGGACAAATACAAGGTGAGCGGATGCCAGTCTCAGGTTTGGCTCTATGCAGGCGGAAAGGGACGTGGGGATCAGGATACACAGGGAACCGTGGACGGCGAAGCAAACGGACACAAAGATGTAGTGTCAGAAGTAATACATTTCGAAGCAGATAGCGATGCTGCCATTGTTAAGGGGCTGATTGCAATCTTGATGAAGATATACAACGATAGAACACCTCAGGAAATACTTGGTGTACCACCGGATTTTATTCAAAAGCTTGGATTGGATCAGCACCTAACAGTAAACAGAACAAATGGACTGGCGAGCATGATGAAGCAAATCCATTTGTATGCGATTGCGTATGGAAGAATTGATGAAGAGAGGAAACGAGCTAGAGAACTCAAGAGCCAGTGAGTAAGATCGGAAAAGAATTTTGATGTGAAAGAGAATAGCAACATAGAGAATGTAGAAACAGAGAGATCTGCAAAAGCACTTGATACTATACAGGCAGAAGGATTTGTGACCAGCAGTGGAACTGAAAGCCTGAGAGATAGGATTATCGCAGCCCTGAAGACTGTATACGATCCGGAAATCCCTATAGATATTTATGAACTTGGTCTAATTTATGAAGTGCGTGTAAATGCCGATCAGACAGCACATGTGGTGATGACGCTCACAACGCCCAACTGTCCGTCGGCACAAACTCTGCCCAGCGACGTCAACCGCGCTGTTCGTAATGTCGAAGGCGTCAAAGACCTTGTGGTTGAAATCACATTCGATCCGCCTTGGGATAAAACAATGATGTCGGAAGCAGCGCTGTTTTCAATGGGATTGTATTAATGGCAGTCCAATTCCATACACTTACAGTGGCCGATGTTACGCGGGAAACAACGGATGCAATCTCGCTGACCTTTAACGTGCCCGATGAGCTGAAACCAGTGTTTTTATATAAGGCTGGACAGTACCTCACCGTGCGCGCAATAATTGAGGGAGTTGAGCACAGACGCAACTATTCTTTATGCTCCAGTCCGGCCGATAACGAACCAATGTGTATTGCAGTAAAAAAAGTTAAGGATGGAGCTGTAAGCCAATGGCTTAATGAACACGCTCACCCCGGTATGTCGATTGATGTGTATCCACCGATGGGAAACTTTACCAAGGAGATGTCTGCCGATCATAAAAAACATTACCTGATGTTTGCCGGCGGCAGTGGTATCACTCCTGTGCTCTCGATAACCAAGACAATTCTGAGAGTTGAACCAAGAAGCCACGTTACGTTATTCTATGCAAACCGTAACGCGGACTCAATCATTTTCGGCGGTACGCTTGCCGATCTTGCCGATAAGAACAGAGACGCTCTGAAAATCCTCAACATCGTTGAGGAAAACGGAAGCCAATCCAATTCGAAGTACTTGGGCCGCATGGATGATGCCATGGTGCGACGCTTAATTTTGGATTTCGTACCAACATTCAACGATGCGGAGGCCTTCGTGTGCGGTCCTGTTGCCATGATGGACATCGTGGTTGGAGCGCTGCACGGTCATGGCATGGATGATAAGCACATTCATCGGGAGTACTTTACTCTCGACAGAACTCGGGTGAACGGAAGTGAAACGATGGTTACGGAGAAGGAAATGCAAACGTCGGGTAGTGAACAACAGACAACAACTGCAATGGAAGATTCACAACGGGAAGAAATCATTTCGCGAGTTGTAAAAATCAGATTGTACGGCGATGAACATGAGTTCGAAGTACAGCCCGACGAAACAATTCTGCTTGCTGCACAGAGAGCAAATCTGGATCCACCTTATGCATGTCAGATTGGAGCGTGCTGCACCTGCCGGGCAAAGATTGTTTCAGGTCGTGTTAAGATGGACGAACGCGAGGCACTTTCTGATGATGAGATCGAAGAAGGGTATGCGTTAACATGTCAGTCACATCCGCTCACAGAAAACGTTTTTGCCGACTATGACCAATGAGAATTGAAACATCGTAAATGTTGAAACTTTCCAAACGTGTTGAATACGCCTTGCTTTCCGTGCAGGAAATGGCACGGAGAAGGGGCAATGTTGTCTCGGCAAAGGATATTGCCACGCGTTTCGAGATTTCTCAGACGCTTGTTGCTAAGGTACTACAGCAGCTTGCTCAAAAGAATATCATCCGATCGTTTCACGGAGTTCATGGCGGATACGAGCTTGCGCTTGAACCACAGTGCCTTAGTATTGCAGATGTTATCGAAGCGATTGAGGGGCGCAGTGGGGCAATCGTTGAATGTCAGGACCATCATGGCCACGATGAAGCCAACTGCAACGTCTTAAGCACGTGCACGATTCGAGAACCGTTGTCCATTTTGCAGGAACGAATCGCTGCTACGTTCAATAGTATGACGGTAGCAGAACTCACGCCACAGAACATTGTCCCCTTAATCATCGACCTTTGAGAATTAACCACTAACCACAAACCATTGTCCACTAATTTCAGATCACCATTATGAGCGTAGCAATTCTTGGTACGGATGCCATGTCAATCCCAACAGGGATCACAGGTACGGATGCTAACGACAACATCACCATCACCCGCAAAGCTATTGAGCAGGTGAAGGAGCTTAGGGCGCAGAACAATATTCCCGATGACTATGGACTTCGCGTTGGCGTAAAGGGGGGCGGATGTTCGGGGATGTCGTATACACTTGGTTTCGACGGTTCACGAAAGGAGTCCGACTTAATACTAGACGCCGATGGCGTAAATATTTTCATCGATCCAAAAAGTATGTTCTATCTCATGGGTATTACGCTTGATTTCAGCGATGGACTCATGGGCAGAGGGTTCACCTTCAACAACCCTAATGCAACCCGAACATGCGGTTGTGGGTCGTCGTTCGGTGTTTAACGCAAGCATGGGATAGAAAGTCAGTAACAAAAACCGATCCACGAATTCACGGAGGTAAAATGTTTGAATGGAAGTTTAATCCGCGCCCATATTCAGACGATGAGGCAAAGGAATTACTAAAAGATGTTGTCTCGGCTGAAACATCGGACTGGCATTACAATACACACCACAAAGGTTATGTAACGTTTCTTAATAAAATTGAAACAGCGCTTCCCAATGCCGATAAAGCTGCTGCAAACGGCAACTGGAGCGAGTTTGGCGAATTAAAGCGCAGGCAGACGTGGAATCACGCTGGTACGCTGTTGCACGATGTGTACTGGGAAGTGTTAGGGGGCGATGGAGATGCTTCGAAAGGTAAAGAAATCGTTGATGCAATTGGAAAGGAATTTGGTTCTCTCGACAACTGGAAGGCAGATTTTAAGGCGACTGCAGTTGCCGCAAAACTTTCGGGATGGGGTGTGCTGTGCTTGGACAAATTATACTCTGGCCGCCTGCTCAATGTGCTTGTAGATGAACATCACTATGGAGCAATCTGGGGAGGCATTCCCATCATTTCATGCGATGTTTTCGAACATGCGTACTATCACAAGGATGGTCCGGGCCGGGCAAAGTATGTCGACAATTTCATTAACAATCTGCATTGGGGGCGAATCAACGATCGGTACAAAAAATTCAAGTAAAAATCGGACACTGCGATGACGTTGGGCCTCTTCCCACTGAATATTGTTCTCTTCCCGCATTCGCAGGTTCCGCTTCATATCTATGAGCCGCGTTATAGGGCTCTGATTAACGAGTGCATAACACAAGGTTCAGAGTTTGGAATTAATCTTGTCGAGCAGGGACATCTGCATACCGTTGGCTGCACGGCTAGGGTGGCGTCCGTCACAGAACGGTTCCCGGACGGACGCATTAATGTTGTGATTGAAGGAGTAAACCGATTCCGTCTTCTTAACGTTCATGAAGATCAGCATACTTATGTTGTTGGCGAAACAGAGCCCATTACCGACGACGAAGGTCCAACCGATCCGCTGCTCGTAGCTTCGTGTGCCGAGATGTACAATCAGATTATTGAGCTTGTATATGGGGAAAGCGGTTCGGTTTTCGATGCCGAGACGATTGGCGATAAATCTCCTGCATTCCTGATGGCTCCGAAATCAGGCTTGACTAGTGAACAAAAGCAACAGCTCCTTGAAATGAATTCTGAAAATTCGCGATTGGAAATGTTGCGAGATCATTTGGCAGAAATTATCCCAGCCATACAAAAGGCAGAAACAGTGCAACGCATAATTAGAAGCGACGGATATATTATTAACCGAGATTAGTGATCCGTAATAGACAAACATGACACAGCGTTCGATTTACAAGCTCGTCGATGCATTGCTTGTTGCTAAGGTCAGTGAGCCGCTCGAAATGCTTTCACAGCTCGTGCAGCACATTGTGGACAGCGACAGAATTGTGATGACGGGTGGTCGGGTTTGGGAACTCGATGCCGATGAAGATTCATACGTTTTGAAATATCAATACGGCGAGATGGAGAACCTTATTCTGAACACAAGGGTCCCTGTCAGTGAGATGCCTGAAATGCTGTCGCTTGCAACGCATTCCACGCTTACAAGTCCGCAGATCGAGGTTGGAGACCGAGGTTTACGCGTGTTTTCACTTTCGGGCGTTGGCGAACTTGTGCATCGTGCTCCTGGCCCCCTGCCACCATTTGCGCTTGCATTTACATCGCGCGAACACACAGACGTGTTTGAAGACTCTATGCTTGTTATCGGAAGTGCTGCATCAACTGCTCTCAGAAATATGAAGGCAGCTCATCAGGATAAGAAGATGCGCAGGGATTTAGACCAGGCATGGCAAATTCAGCGCGGTCTTGTGCCGGAACATCACAAAACGTTTGCTGACTACGACATCTTTGGGATCTCGGTACCGGAGTCAGTGGTAGGAGGCGATTATTTTGATTACCTGCAACGCACTGCCGAAGGCGATAGACTTGGTCTTGTAATTAGCGACGCCGCCAGCAAGGGCTTGCCGGCAGCGGTTCAGGCACTCTTTGTGAGTGGTGCACTGCGAATGGCTGCATCGTTCGATACAAAGATGACGTCTCTCGTTTCTCGCTTAAATACTCTTATTTACGATACATTTCCAAACGAGCGCTTTGTGTCTCTTTGCTTTGTGGAATTGATGAGCTCTGAAACTGGACTGGTGCTTTATGTTAATGCGGGACACTGTCCGCCGTTGCATTATCATGCAAGCACTAATACACACACATTCCTTTCCCCAACGGGCGGGATTCTGGGAATTGTTCCCGAGCAACAATTCCGTCTCGAGAATATCAATATGGCAAAGGGAGACTTGCTTGTGCTGTATACCGATGGTATTACCGAAGCACAGAACCGCGCTGGTGAGTTGTATGGAGAGCAACGGCTTGCAGACGTTGTGTCTGCTAACGCAGGCAGCACATCCGAACACATCGCGCAGGCAATACTTACCGATGTAAGTCAATTCTCAGCGAAGTCGAAATACTCTGACGATAAAACTCTCATGGTAGCAAAGAGATCCCATTCTAATTCAGAGATGTCTGTTTGATATCAGGTTGAAGAATTGATGATGTTCATCGCTCTCTCCGGTCCAACATCAACAATTGTGTCGAGAGATGAACAAACTCTTTCAATCATGGCTGGTACTAGAAATTTTTGATCGGCCGAAAAGGGGCTTAACACATAATCGACAAGACCTCCTGTTCCGAACTCGCGCCCAATGCCACAGCGTAAGCGCCAGAAGTCGTCTGTCCCAAGTGAAGTAATCACGGACTCTATTCCGTTGTGTCCGCCGGAACTGCCCCCTCGCCTTAAGTGTACTCTTCCTACGGGGAAATTGTATTCGTCTACGATAGCGATGATATCCGTCTGTTCGTCTGTAGTCTTTTTTTTAATATTTTTTAATGCTTGAACAACAGCATCTCCAGAACGATTCATGTATGTCTGTGGTTTGATTATGTAAATATCTGTATCCTTAGCCCTGAATGATTGTTCTTGATAAATCATGTTTCTGAATAACCCCTTGTACCTGTTACGCCATGGTGCCTTAGCCCCCTGCGTCCATGCGTCGGCAGCCATAAACCCGATGTTATGCCTGGTGTGAGCATACTGCTCGCCAGGGTTACCCATGCCAATAATTATGAGTGTCTTCATTAATTCTGAGAACAATCTGCGAACAAGTCTAAGCCCGCTGCCAATTTGGCAGCACGACACGGATGCGGGTGAAATTCATCTAGATTTTCCGGAATTTATGATACAAGGAATTTACAGACTCAAAAACAGCATTAAACAAACACAATCTTCGAATGTGGAAAAATAATTTGATGCGTACGTATTTCTACGTATCTTGCTTATTCGAAGTTGGTGATTTCACCCACTAACAAGTCGTAAACGTACGAGGAAAGGGGCGGTGGAAGGATGCGAGGGCTCGGGAGAGGAAATTGTGCATCCTTCTTATCCTTAAGGCAATTGAACACATCTACGTATTGGACATATTCATTTTGTCGCGTATCATTGCTGTCAAGAGGTGGGTGCATCCTATAGCAGCAATGGGACACGTTAAAGAAAGCGTATGAAGCTTTCGCAAAGAGGGCGCAAATCCGCTCATATGCGGGTTTTTGCATTTTTTCGATGCTTTTTCCACGGGGGCTGGAAAAGCGTCCATAGGGTGTTTTGCCTAAACCTAAACACAAAGCCGGCAATACCCCTACCTCTGGCGCTCTCAAGCATTCTCGCTCTACTTCTTTTCTTCTCCCCTGCACACGCTCAATACACCGACAACGTTGGTATCGGCACCACCACGCCCAATCCCTCGGCTCTGTTGGAATTGCAAGCCACCGACAAAGGCTTTCTGATTACCCGCATGACGCAGTTGCAGCGCGATGCTATAGTGCTTCCTGCCACAGGGCTGATGATTTACAACACATCAGCAGCCACATTCCAGTATAATATCGGTCCGCCAACGGCTCCGATATGGGTATCGATGCTCTACATCAATATTGATGGCGGCTCGAGCTCAGGCGTGTTTTGGTCGCTGCTGGGAAATGATTCCGTTGATGTCGTCCGGAATTTCCTCGGGACAACGAACGACAGGCCCCTTATCATCAAAACGGATTCAGTTACGCGGATGATCTTCCAGCCCACGGGAGAGATCAACGTCTATGCGCCAACATTTATATCCGGTTCGCTTGACCTCACGGGCGACACAACCTCGCTCATGATGAATGGTCAGCCGGGCGCTCAGGGCAGCCCGCTGGTTTCTTTAGGGCCCGGCCGCACGCCGTTTTGGTCCACAGCCATGAACATTACCGATACCCTCGTTACTGTGGGGGCATCGACGGTGTTCACAGGGCAAACGCGGTTTGTTGATACGGCAACGTTCGATCTCCTACCGAAAATTCCGTTGATGTTTGGCAACATACTGGTTGGCGATACAGCAAACCTCGCAAAACCAGTGCCGCCAGGTACGGAAGGATCGCTTCTGCAGATCCGCTTGGGTGCGCCTACATGGATAGCACCAGACCAGGCTAACTATTGGTCGCTGAGCGGCAATGCAGGCGTGGCACTTACCAACTTTCTTGGGACAACGGACGCCAACGATCTGCGCATTGCAACGAATTCTACGCTGCGGATGACGGTGACGGCAGGGGGCGTGGTAGACATCATTTCGCCAACGCAAATTACAGGGTCGCTGTCACTTGTATCGCCGACTTCTCCACTAATCCTGGACGGAAATCCAGGGCAGGCGGGTCAGGTGTTGGTTTCTCAGGGACCAGGTGCCACGCCTCGGTATACCGATACTCTTACACTCGCCAACCTGACGGTTACCGGCACATCGCTCTTTCAGGATACAGCTCGGTTTAATCTGCTTCCTGTTTTCCCACTCGACTTCAGCAACATCCTTGTTGGTGACTCAAACAACATTGCCCGTCCGCTGATCCCAGGCGCCGACTCCACCTTCCTTGCCATCATGAATGGTCAGGTGTTGTGGTTCGACCTTGGCATCCTCCTTAGAAACACTGCCTGGATTGTTGGCGGAAACGTAGGCGTCTCGAGCTCCGTTCTGGGAAACCTCGATACCACCGGTATCCGCGATCTTGACATTACGGCCGGCGGAAGGTCTATGATCTTTGCCGACGGGACGCAGTACACCATCGATCTGCGCGGACCGGTGAATCTGGATGGCGATAACATCTCTCTTTCGCTGAATGGCGACGCCGGTGTTGCCGGCCAGGTTCTGATTTCGCGCGGTGCCGGCCTTACTCCAAAGTACACAGATACCCTTACGCTTTCATCGCTTACCGTTACCGGTGAATCGCGCTTCATCGACACCGCAGAGTTCGACCTCCTGCCAAAGTTCCCGCTGAAATATGGAAGTATTTTGGTGGGAGACAGCAACGATCTCGCGAGTCCGGTGGCTCCTGGTACCGAAGGAGCTCTGCTGCAAATCTCCTTTGGAGTGCCAACCTGGGTCTCGCCCGATCAGGCAAACTACTGGTCGCTGGCGGGAAACGCCGGACTTGGCCTTACTGACTTTCTGGGAACCACCGACGCTAATGATTTACGCCTAGCAACTAATTCAGCTTTGCGGATGACGGTGACGGCGGGTGGCATCATAGATATCGTTTCGCCAACGCAAATCACAGGTTCCCTTTCTCTCATCGGACCCACCTCTCCCCTCGTTGCAAACGGTGATGCTGGTCAGCCCAACTTTGTTCTGATGTCGCAGGGTCCGGGTGCTACCCCACAATGGTACAACCTTGAGCCGATCCTCAATTTGGAGCCATGGTTGGTAGGGGGCAATGATTCGCTGTCGAGCCCCATACTTGGTGTTACTGATTCGCTGGGACCGATACGGGACGTTGACCTGCGCGCCGGTGGACGTACCATGGTGCTCTACGACGGAACGCAGTACAAAACACGTCAGAAGGTAACGTTCAACCTAGATGGCTCGAACGTGCCTTTAGAGCTGAACAGCGATCCCGGTGCAGCAGGGGACGTACTCATCTCCCGCGGTCCGGGGTTAACTCCTGCATATACCGATACACTTACTCTCTCCTCACTCACCGTTACAGGCGAGTCCTTTTTCATCGACACCGCCGAGTTTAGTCTTCTGCCAAAGATGCCTCTGCAGCGAGGATACATGCTTGTTGGCGATAGCAACAATCTAGCAGCACCTTTCGCACCGGGAACAGAGGGATCCGTTCTGCAGATTTCATTCGGTGAGCCTACATGGGTAGCATCAGACCAGTCTAATTATTGGTCGCTAACTGGCAATGCAGGAATCGGCGCAGCGGATTTTCTTGGGACGCTAGATGCCAACGACCTGAGGATTGCAACCAATTCAACCTTGCGAATGACGGTGACTGCTGGTGGCATTGTCGACATCGTCACTCCCACTCAAATCACTGGATCCCTGTCCCTGATCGGACCGAATTCTCCCTTCGTTGTAAATGGCGATGCCGGTCAGCCGAACTTCGTTCTGATGTCGCAGGGTCCGGGTGCAACACCCGTGTGGTACGACCTTACGCCAGTGTTCACCGATAACGATTGGCAGGTTGGTGGTAACGACACAGTGGCAAGCCCCATCCTTGGAAACCTCGATGGTGCCGGAGCTATCCGCGACGTAGACATCTACGCCGGCGGCAAGTCCATGATTCTTGTCGATGGTACCAATTACACCATCGATCTCAAGGGACCGGTAAACCTCGACGGACCAAACATTACACTCTCGATGAATGGCGCACCTGGCGCTAAATATCAAGTCCTTCAGTCCGAAGGACCGGGCCTCACACCGCGGTGGACAGACACTCTACAGCTTGGTTCGCTCACCGTTACCGGCGAATCATATTTCATAGACACTGCCGAGTTTTCGCTGCTGCCCAAGATGCCGCTGCAATACAACTACATGCTTGTGGGTGACAGCAACAACCTTGCAGCACCATTTGCACCGGGTACAGAGGGTTCAGTTTTACAAATCTCGTTTGGAGCGCCAACATGGGTTGCCGCCGACCAGAGTTCGTACTGGGCGCTAACGGGTAACTCTGGCATAGGTGCCACAGACTTTCTGGGCACAACCGATGCCAACGACTTACGCCTGGCCACAAACTCTACACTGCGCATGACGGTTACGTCGGGCGGCATCGTCGACATCGTCTCGCCAACGCAGGTCACGGGCTCATTCTCTCTCATCGGGCCAAATTCTCCTATCGTCCTCAACGGCGATGCCGGCAGCGTAGGTTTTGCTCTGATCTCACAAGGTCCGGGCGCAACTCCAACCTGGTTCGACCTGAGCGGTATCCTCAACCAGGAAGACTGGAAAGTTGGCGGTAACGACTCTGTGGCAAGCCCCATCCTTGGCAACCTCGATGCAACGGGAGCAATTCGCGATGTAGACATCTATGCAGGTGGTACATCGCTTATTCTGCTCAACGGCACTGCAAAAACTATTGATTTAAAGGGGCCGGTAAATCTCGCCGGCGGCAACATTCCGTTTTCAATGAACGGTGTTCCTGGTTCCAAGTACCAGGTTCTTCAGTCCGAAGGACCAGGCGTAACGCCCAAGTGGACCGACACACTTCAGTTATCATCACTCACAGTTACAGGCGAATCCTTCTTTGTTGACACGGCTGAGTTCACACTGCTGCCCAAGATGCCGCTGCAATACAACTACATGCTTGTGGGTGATAGTAATAATCTTGCTGCGCCTTTCCCACCTGGCTCGGAAGGGTCCATCCTCCAGATTTCCTTTGGAGCCCCCACCTGGGTTGCTTCTGACCAGAGCTCGTATTGGTCCCTGACTGGTAATACAGGCATCGGCGCAACAGACTTCCTAGGAACAACAGATGCCAACGACCTGCGATTAGCCACGAACAACACACTTAGGCTTACCGTGGGGGCAACCACCGGAGATGTGACGGTTGCCAACCTCTCGGGTCCGCCATCGCTGACTCCATTGGGTGTTAACGACGGCATTGTTGTTGCCGACAACGCAGGGACATTTACAAAGAGAGACAAATCCCTCTTCCTCTCAGAGCTCGGAGTGGCAAGGGGCAGGTATGAGAACACCGGTACCACAGCTCAATACAACGTTGTTATCACAACTCCGGTCGGGTTTACGCTGGATGCACAGGCCGCGATAATTGTCACACCGGAAGCATCGCAAAGTGTTTCCATAACACCATTCATCGTTGCCGGATCGCGAACAGCAAATTCTTTCACAATCAATTTTCCGGGTGGACTAAATCCCGGAGAGGCGATTAATTGGTTGGTGATGAGTCCGTGAGGACGCATTAGAGGAAGAGAGGATAAGAAAATGATTATGAGAAGGACAGCGGCGGATAGGGTGCAGACTATTGCAATCGAAGCACAGGCTGGGACAATTGAGATACACGCTGGGAGATTTGAGATACAGGCTAGGATAATCAAGGAACAGTTGAGGACAATTGAGGGCCAGCGAAAGTCATTGAGGAGCATGCAAAAAATGTCGGGTCAGATCGAATCACAATCACAATTCACTAACTGTTTGGGGACGGGTTTTATGGATTCAGTTTTTTTTAATCATCCGGGAGGCACTCCCGAAACATCTTTCACTCACAATTCGGGAGGCATCCCTATGAATGCAAGTCATAGAAACACGGGTAAACAACCCACACTTCTTATTCACAAATCATGGAGGAATTCCATGCGGTTATCAACTTTATTGAAGGGTGCGGTCATTTTAGCAGCCCTTCTAGTTTTAGGAACTGACGCGTATGCTCAGCTTCCTGTTCGTACGCAACGGCTTATTCTGCAAGGCAGCACTTCTGGTGCTCTAACGCAGCAAACCGGAGCAGTTACTGTTGACTATGGCGTCATTTGGCCGTCATCGTCGAACACTGACGTGGGTGCGCCAGTATTAGGCGACAATGCCATTCTGTTCGGCACATACACGGCGGGCAATACGTGGACTTTAACGTGGATGAAGTCAAATGGATTCGTTGATGGGCATGGCGCGCCCAACCACGTTACGTATTGGGATCCGGATGGTCAGACGCTCCACTACTCTGTAAACTTCGAGTGGAACGGAACAAGGCTCGGAGTCGGTATGGACAATGAAGCCAACTCTACAGATGGCCATCCCGCAGCAGGTCCCGGCAACATTGTGATCGGAGACGGCACAAATGCTCAGGTACAATTAAATGCTGTTGCCGGCGAAGGTTCATTTGGTAATGCCACCACTGCCGGATCCGTTCTCCTGAACCGTGGCAACGCCAGTGGTACATCGATTGACCTTGATGGTGTAACTGCAACGGCTACATTGGGTAATGCTGCAAATGCCGGTTCGGCAATCCTAACTAATGCAACTGGTACAACCAATGTCAACCTTGCTGGGGCAACCGGTACGGCAACACTGGGTTCTGCCGCTGATGATGGTCAGCTTGTAATGAACGATGGTGGTGGCTTTACAGTAACGGTTGATCCCGGAACGCAGTTAGCAGCACAGACGTTTACGTACGATAACCCAACGGTAGCAGCTACCACAGCACAGGCAGGACCGTTCTTCTTCACTCCGTCCACGAATCAGGCTGGCGCAGGTACGCTGGACTACCTCTACATGTCGAACGCCGATGGGACTGCTACATTTTCAGTAAACCCATTTACCGGTATCGAACGTGGAGTGGCGGATCCTACAGACGCTGCGTATACCTATAATGTGACAGGTCTCGTTGCGAATCCCGATGCCACGGACCTTATCATGGTAACCGTTATCGATGGCGGTGGTATCGGTAACATCTATGCAGTAACAGGATTTGTAGCTAACGGCTTCACCGTTACAGCATCAGGTCCCTTTACTGCAGGTGAACGGATTGCGTGGATCTTTATTCCGCTTCCTCCATAAACCAACATCTCAAACGATGTCCGGGGATAGCATTCCCCGGCATCCCGAAGTCATTTAAGGATGCCTTCGGGACGCATGCGACAAACGTGAGCAGCAGACAGAACCATATTATCCGTTGTTCCATTGCCATAGCAGCAATGGTGGCAAGTTGTGCACAGATGTTTGCACAGCTTCCTGTGCGTACGCGCGATTTACAGCTCATCTCCAACAACAACGTCAACTACACCAGTGTGCAGGCAGTAAACGGTCAGCTTTCAAACTGGTCATTATTGTTACCATCCGGCGCAGGCAGTACCGGTTCACTACTAACATCGAGTGTTGCGGGAACAGTGGCAACGCTTAGCTGGCTGCCCCCTTCCTCCGATGGATTCGTACTCCAGCTGGCCGGCGGCATGCCAACGTGGGCAAACATGGGTGGAACATTTTGGGCGCTCACAGGCAATGCAACGGCGAGCAGTTGGGATGGCATTGCCGGGAGCTTCCTGGGTACTACTACTGCGCAGGATCTTGTACTTAACACCAACGGCATTTTTCGGGCGCGGCTTGTAGGCGGCGCTGTAAACACAGGCAACCTGGTGCTTGGCTATAGAACAGATGCTATAGCCCCCTTCAACGCAACAGTGGCACAGGCTCCAGACAGGTTAACCATACTCGGTGGAGATCTGTCGCTGAATTCTGAAAATAACTCAGCTATCGTCCGTGGGATTTATTTCCGCGGCACATCAGGCGGCGGCGGCGGACGCTTCCGCATCGGCAGCGATGGTACCGACATATTTTGGCAAGGGGGCGGCGGGCAGATGCTTCAGATGGGCTCGTACTGGGGCATGCGATTTTACGGCAACCAGGGTGGTGCCGGCTATCCTGCATTTGTGGGGGGAGCAGCAACCGATGCAACTCTAAACCTCATCGTTACGCGTACCACTTCGCCTGGCTTGGTGATTACCGGTTCAGCTGGCATGACGGCCGACCAGCAACAGTTTAACAACAGTGCTGGAACAGTACTTTCCATGGTTGACAACGAAGGAGACTTCGGCATTGGCGTTACGTCGGCCGGTACTTCGAAACTCCGCATCAATTCTTCGACTACCTCTGGCAACGCCCTCCAGATAGACCCATGGGGCGCTGCCGCTGGCAACACCGGTGAGGAGCGCTTTTTAGAGCTCAGTGCAAACGGAACAGACTACGTAGCATTCAAGGCAGCCGATGTTCTTGCCAACGCCGAAACATATACACTTCCCTCCACCATCGGTACCGCAAATCAGTTTCTGCGCATAGCAGCGCTGCCTGTCCCAGGTGTTACATCGGCCACGCTGGAGTGGGCAACCGTTACAGCCGTTGCAACGCCCGTTGTGGAGCAGTTTGCAATCCCCGCCGATAACACTGCAATCGTACAGGCCGCAAATACAACCTACATTCGGTTTGTTCCCGACGGTTTAGCAGCGAACCGGACCACAACCATTGCCAACGGCACCACAGACGGTCAGGTGCTCACCATCAAAGTTCAGGCCGCAGGCGCCAACGGCGTCCAGTTCCTCGACGCCGGCAACATGCGTCTTTCAGGTGCCTTCAACATGAACAACAACGACAGCATGACGCTGATCTGGGACGCGAACGAAGGCGCATGGATAGAGACTGCGCGCAGGAATAATTAAGGGGTAGATTTCGTTTAGGAACTCACCCCGCCCCTGCGGGTGTTTTTTTCTTAGGAACTCACTCCGCCCCTGCGGGGTGTTTTTTTCTTAGGAACTCACCCCGCCCCTGCGGGGCACCCCTCTCCTCACGGAGAGGGGGACGTGTTGAGGAACTCACCCCGCCCCTGCGGGGCACCCCTCTCCTCACGGAGAGGGGGACGTGTTTAGGAACTCACCCCGCCCCTGCGGGGCACCCCTCTCCTCACGGAGAGGGGGACGTGTTTAGGAACTCACCCCGCCCCTGCGGGGCACCCCTCTCCTCACGGAGAGGGGGACG
>JACPPD010000005.1 GCA_016191145.1 Ignavibacteria bacterium | reverse complement strand
GTGATCATCATTTCTTTTATTCATGCGCAACCACAGAATGGCTCAACACAACATTTGGGAACATCTCGATCAAACGCCCGAACAAGCCGAATACATTGGAGTAGATGTTAAGGGGCCGTTTAAGCCAGAGTATTATCGGTACTAAAAACTTTCCCAGCAAGTTGCCGGGAGGCATATCTCTCCCGGCAACTTGCTGGGCAGCATATCTCTCCCGCATTCCATACCATTGTACTCGATCTAGACTGATTCAAATTAATTCCACTACTTCATTTAGCTATCTCAATCGCATCGCATCGATATAACTCTGCACAGTTAACGGCAAGAATTACTAGCTGGGTGGATATAGCACAAAACTGACTCGCAATGCGGATATCAATTTCAGATCTTCTTCGTCAATTTAGCGTGGCAAAGAATCGGGATATTTCAACTAACAATTGGACATGGCCAATTTTTTTTGTACGTTAATTTATTATAGGTTCGAAAGGTTACAAATGAAATGGCTTACCATTCTCGTGTACTTCCTCACCGTTTTAGATGTCCAGGCTCAATGTGATTCATTGCTTCAAACCGCTAATACTGATTCCGGACAGATTGTTGTTCAGGGATCAATGGACGGGAGTCTGGATACCTTAAGTCCTGAAGTATATGCACCCTATTTCAGATATAGTTACTTAGGTGATTCTAGCGGAAGTATCTGGACATTTACAGAATTTCTATTAAATAGACATAAATTATATTTGTCTAATTGGTGTATGAACAGAATTCTTAATTGGGACGAGGAAAACGGAGAACCATTGGAAGAATGGACTCCAAATGAATTAAGAAACCGAAGTACGTCTCGTACATTCCCAATTGTTGGAGGAGATACTTTACAGTTTTATCGGACACTTTGGTGGATTGACCGATTGAACCCATCGTCGACTTCATTCAATCGATATGTGAATGAAAACGGATTGAGCTATTCAGTTGAATTGATAGATGCTGATGATCACTCAAGAGTAATGTTGCTTGACACTTTTATTATTGAAACCACAACACCTTCAAAAAAACCATGTATATATTCTTGGTTCCCTATGGTTTCACGCGTCAGTACAATAATTCCTGTTGCACAGGTTTCGATTAATGCATACGTGAAGATAAACGTGTGGACACACGGGACTGATCCTCTGCCATTCGTTAGACAGGATGGAATTAAGAAGATGTTGTCGAATTATCATCTGTCAGGTAGCGCTATGAGAAATTACAATGACAGTGTTGAGGTCAACATTAATTGTAGTGGATCAGCGAGTTGCGACATATCGGTTTCGTCAAGTTCAGGACCTAGTGGATTATCTATTGGATCCTCGTTCCCAGGAAATGCGGATGCTTTCAAAATATGCACAGTCTCTGGGTTTTCTGTTTACTCAAGTGCTCTTCCACTAGGAAGTAATCCATATTTTATTGCCCTTAACCCCGGTCTGTATATCGTATTGGGTCTTAATCAGGGCAATGTCGTTTGCACCCGAAAAGTAATTGTTCAATAATCTTTTGATTTGAGGCAAAAAATGAAGAAGTTTTTGGTTCTGAGTTTCATACTCATGCTTAGTGTTTCTACATCATGGTCCTTGTGGTTAAACCCTTTAACTTGTGGTGTGACTCCCGGAGAACCAAGACCTTGTTATTGTTTCTGGTACACTGGAGAGAATGGGAAAATACCCGGATCTGAGTCCTGTGAAGAAAGTGACAATGACGAAGCTGGAGGGTGCGAAAGAGTTAATGATTGTAGAAGCTGTGGATTAAATGGTGGATATACACAGTCAAATTTTCCTTATTTGAATATCGGACCAATTGTTGAACCTGGGTTTTGGTAATCGGAGAGTTAGGACGAAGCGCATCCCTCTGCGCTCTCCTCTGTTATTCAACATAATGATGAAATTATTTTGTATCCTAATGTGCGAAGTGAAAGTTGTGTTTTGCGAGGTATCCGCCTCTTTTAAACTTCTCTGTTATTCAGCAAAATGATGAAATTATTTTGCACCCTAACATGCCAAGTGGTTCGATGACAGTTCGGAAAAAATGTTTGGTGCGGCGAAGAGGTGGAGGCAGGTTCGCCAGCGGAACGAGCTGCAACAAAATGCCTTGGTTAGTCGACTGACGTCATTCCGGGCGATGCGCTCGAAGCAAGAACAGATTCGTCGATTCTGCTGCTGTCCATAAACCGCTTGCTATAATACGTGCTCTCGAGCGATGAGATCGTAACACCGTAACGGCTTGAGTTGTGGGCAAGCAGTATCTACCCGAGCAAGTACTTCTTGCCAGTTAACTGAGCAGAGTTTTATCGATGCGATGAGGCATTAGCGTTTGATAATTAACGTTACAACCATGCCGGGTATCAAGAGATACCCGGCATGGTTGTTAATGTATCAAAATGCAAAGTCAAATTTCATTATCCAACCGAAACTCTGTAGACCTATTGGTGGATTAAAAACAGGCCATCGAGCCTCTGCTCCGATAACAAACAGATCGGTAAAAAAGACCGGGACTCTGTCGATGGCAATACCTGCTTCATGAATAAGTACGGAAGAAGCTTCAACCTCTCGTGCAAGAGTGTTGGCATATACGCCGACACCGTAGGAGAAAGAAAGGGAAGGAATACCAAAATGAACGCTCTTCAGACCAAACAGCCGAAAGGGAATGTCATGCAGCCTGAGATAGCTATCTGCAGTTAGACCCCATCGTCCTCCAAGCGCTCCAACCTCTGAGGTTATTAATTGCTGTCGCGATCCGTTGAATGGAGTCCTCCGACCAGAGTAGAATTGATATAATAATGGAGTGTAAATCGAAGCCCATGACCCTCTGGTATAAATGTCGAGGTTTACCGGCCCATAAACCGTGTTTAACATGCTGATTACAACTCTCGCATCTAGATCTATATTTATAAAATAATTTCTGTTGCCATTCTGATAACCTACCAGTGGTGAGACTTCGATCCAGGCAAGTTCCGATTGATAATTGTACTTAGATTCACCCGTAGAAGCACGGAACTTGGTGGCTATGAATGGTATTGAGAGCCTGGAAAACTTGATATCCTTAATGTTTAGTGATGTTACCCTGAGTGATGGGATTCCGGGACTAGAAAGACCAAACAGAATATGCGCAGTTATGCGTTTTCCATTGACCGACGCCCCTATAGCTGCGACCTCTTGTTTGTAATACTGATAGTACTCATAGAAGAAAATGTCTTCAAACATAGTAAGCCTGGATCTTAATCGGTCATACAGAGGATTCTGGAGAGAAAGTAAGTCACTACCGTATGATGCTGTAAGAGTTACGGAATCCGTCGACGTATATGTCAGATCGAAACCTCCAAACCGTGAACGATCAAAATCAGAATAGACATGACTTCCGATACTTAACGTTGAATAATCAATCGATGCCCTGGCACCGAACAGCCACACATTTGATGAGGGACGTATTGTTAATGGACCTGCATAAACACTTAGAGGAGGATTATTGTATAGTAAAAACCCTCGAGACAGTGACAGGTCTGATCTTGTGACTTTCGAACGAGAGGCAAAATATTTATTTGACTTACGTAACAACTCCACCTCAGCCGAATCTAATCGTGGCAGGCGAGGGTCGTAAACGTTCTGGCTGTCCCTATTATAATAAACAACGACGCCTGACTCATTCTCGATCTGTTCGTTCAATAACAAAGACTCCTGTATTGCACTAATGCTGTCTTGCGTATTTGGATCGCATTGGATATCGGAGGCTATTGAGTTGCCCGTAGCATGAATGACGATGGGACTTATACCTACAATCTCCAACACCGAAACCCAGAGTTCAACTTTATTAACAACAGGAAACCAAGGATGTTCCTTTGAGTCAAAGAGGCAATAAATATTTGCCGAGTCAAGGCCATTGAACTGATAAGGATTGACCAACCTCATGCTGATGTCGATGATTGAAGTATCAGCCTGACATACTCTTGCAACGCCTTTAAAGCCGGGCGCCGAAGCAATCCTTGGCTCAAAAAAATACTGTATGCAGCTCTCTGTATATTCAGCACAGTCTATCTGTTGAAAGACATAATGATCGATCGAAGCCGGCGATAATGGAGATGGATATGGATACTTCAGTATAGTAACGCTCCCATTGAAGACGTCATATATCTCATCGTCAACAATGGGCGCTTCTGCTGTATCGACGATTCCGAGATTCCGATAAACATCAACATGCACAAACGATGATTCCGGCGCCAGCAGATTGTAAGAAACCGAAGATATTGCATCCTGCCTGGCTGTCCAGTGTTTCTTCCCTCTGGTGACGTCCGCCATCAATGTGGCCGCCTGTTTGTACGATGCCTGAGCGCATTGCTGCCGAATTGATGAGAGTTTCTGTGCAAGAACTCGAATGAAGGCATCAGGTTCTTTGAACCGTGTGACTGTTATACCCGGCTTCATTAATGGCGACGACTTCATATATACGATGAGAGTGTCCTTCGCTATTTCAAAGAATTGTAATGATGTATAATATCCAAGCGACCTCACCATGACCTCAGCGGAGTCGGGAATAACTTCCTCAAACTGACATATACCCCGAGAGTTGGTAATCGCCAGCAAGTTCATAGATGGTATTCGAACAACGGCTCCAGCAATAGGCTGCTGAGTCTCACTGTCGGAAACGACAACGGTCCTAACATCAAACGCGTTTGCAGCTATTGGATGCACCATTAGTGCCAACAGGAAAAGTGTTGACCATTCAGACAGGATATGAAACGACGTCCGTCTCGGCAAGGATGCCCACAACCAATATTTCTTACGGTGTCCGATACTGGCGGGTCTGAAGCTTGAAATTCGTTTATGCCATTTCATACTGACAGCGGTTCATCGCTCACATCCATAACAGCATAAAATCCTCCCGTGAGTGAAGACAACTTATATAATCAGGTCTGATCTAACAACGATTAACTGTTTTCATGCCAAAGCGCTAAACTGTAGGCCATCACTGAAAGCCCAGCCTTCAATCTTAACTCCCTTTCACCTGACAAACTCAATGTGTACGTGTCAGCCTTATACTCCTCAATCAATGCAAGTCCCGCCTCTAATGGGTAAGAATTATTGCTGAGATACGCAAGATCATCAAGCAAGGAATCTAAATAGTTGGCCTCGGTTGTGGATCCTAAACTGTACAAATAATTAATCATTGAGGATGTCGATCTACTTGTATCTATGTTGTCAAGCACGGGAATTATCAAGCTATCTGGAATTGAGTCCGTAAAAGATCCACTCCAGCCGTGGGTGTTGACCAATCTTGTGTTAATCAAACTTCGAATTTCAGTGTATGACAAACTTGTAGAATTCGCAACAACAAATTTCACAAGATCATTATGAAGGAATCCGACAGAATCAATCGATGATGGCTTGGACCCGTTATACGGGCTGGTTGGGTTATTCATAGGGTTGGGATCACCAGGTGCAATTAAACTGTCCTGAAACCCCTCTACAACTGATGAAGCAACACCACTTACAATCATTACAGCACCAGTGATAGTTGGATTGGCACCAAACTGAACGGCGACTGCCCCTCCAGCAGCGGCGCCCGACACATCTGCAACGACAATTCGGGCTATTTTTAAAACAACATCCCAAAAAGCAGATACTTTTTGCTGCTTAATTCCTTCATCAACAGGCTGATATCCATTTATCACCCTCTTCATCCTAGACGATTGTTGTGTATGGAAGGTTGAAGGCTCTGGTGAGTCGCTTACCTGCCTGCATCCGAGTGCAATAAATATCATGAAGGATGCCAGAATAAAAACTGAACGTTTCATTTCGAATGATCCTTGAAACTGTTAGTAATTAATGAATTTACCCCCCCCCCGCGCGAAATTTCCAAATTCATTTTTTAAAAATTAAATGCTTCCCAAATCTGAAAGTTGTTGGAAAGGAATTCTGCATGTTCCCCGGCAGCATATCTCTCCCGGCAGGTTGCCAGCAACTTCCCCAATATTTACTTGCTTATCTTAACATCGCCATTGTTAATATCGACATGTAATACCCTCTCGTAATTTTCAAACCATTTCCGTACAAAGTGAAGTGGTTTAGGCGAATACACCGAGATTTCGGACGAGTCGGAACAATTGTACTTTGCCTGTGGGAGGGCTACTGACACAGCAACCATAGCCCCCTTGCCAATTATCTGACCCCTATCTGCTGAGTGAGAATGTTATTGCGGCACGTTGTGACGGCGTCGAACCCGATATACACTGTATTATTGCAGAACGGTGGATGGTGCGTTTTAAATTATACAAGGAAAGGCAGGTATGGAATTGATGGATTTGAGGAATGCGCGGTTGGCAGATGTTGTAAAACCTCGTGATAATCGTGTTGGATCGCGTTACCAGACGGAGGGAAAGGTTCCGATTACTCAGTTTATCGAAGACTATATAAATGGTAGAGTTGACATTGCATGCGATGCTCAATTGTTGCTTCAAAATCGGAATCGGTTTTTTAGTTACCGTCTTACTGGCCATAGTTATAATTTCTTTGTAAAGAAATTTATTCCGTCAGTGGTTATACATTCAAAGAGTCAGGATGAGAGAATTATCAGAGACCATTATGACCGTGGGAACGACTTCTTTGCATCATTCCTGGGCGAGAGAATGGTGTACACGTCGGCTTTTTTTAAAAGCGGACATGAGGATTTGGAGACAGCTCAGGATCAGAAAATGCATTTGGTAAGCCAGAAGCTTCAGCTAAAGCCCAATGAGCGTTTACTCGACATTGGCTGCGGCTGGGGAACGTTGGTAGCGCATACTGCACGGTACTATGGAACCGACTCCACTGGTATCACTATCGCACAGGCAGGCGCCGACTTTGCCAATAACAGATGCAAGGAGTGGGGAGTTGCAGACAGAGCCCGTATTCACAGAATGGATTACCGAAGTATTCCTGCCGATAGGTACGATAAAATTTCGTGTCTGGAGATGGCAGAGCACGTCGGCATAAAGTACTTCACAAAGTTTATGAAACAGATTAACGGTCTGCTTAAGGACGACGGACTGTTCTTCCTTCAAATAGCGGGATTAAAACATGGTATCCATGCAGAATCTCTGGCGTGGGGGCTGTTTATGTCGGAATACATTTTCCCCGGCGCAGACGCCAGCATGCCCCTTTCATTTGTTGTTAAACGACTGGAGCTGGCCGGTTTTGAAATTCACAGCGTAGAAAACATAGGAATTCACTATTCACAGACAATTCAGTTGTGGTATTACAACTGGCAGACCCACAAACAGCAAGTGATGGATGCATATGGTGAGTGGTGGTTCCGACTGTGGGAAATTTTTCTGGGTTGGTCGGTCGACATTGCCAAGCAAGGCAACAGCACATGCTTTCAGATACTGTGTAACAAGAATCTGGAAATGGCCGATCGAAAAAGGTATTTCGGCGGTGTGAGTTTAGGAGAAAGAACCTAAGAGTTTTCCTGATTTACCATGACGCCGGGTATCAAGAGATACCCGGCATCGTGGTTTGGCATCGTATTATTCAGCTTCCGCTTCGGAAGCGCTGGAATGATTAATCAGCGACCTAACAAGTTTGGTAAGGTGATCGACCTTCTCATGTAATAGCTGAATTTCGATCTCAGCCTTTAAATCAATTTTGAAATCGCCACGGGCACGCTGACGGTCCTTTTCTTCCTGACGGTTCTGACTCATCATGATGATCGGCGCCTGTACCGCTGCCAGACACGATAGTATGAGATTCAGCAGAATGAATGGGAAGGGATCGATTGGATTACCAATCAGCAGATATATGTTAACGAGAATCCACCCGAGAATAAAACCGAAGAACAAGCCAAGGAATCTCCAGCTACCACCGAAACGGGCAACAGCATCTGCCATTCGCTGACCAAACGTTAAATCCTTCACGAAAAGTTGGTCTTCTTCATCGGCAATTATCTGATTCTGTCGTAAATGCTCAAATACTTCCTTCCCTAAACCTGTTAGCTCCGATTGTCCGGTTGCATTCAGTACCACATTCTCGAGATACTTATCTCTGAACTCCTGAATCTCACTGGTTGCAATTGCGGAATCATCATCAAAACTGGATTTAACTTTCTTTATTAAATCGAGAACGGGGGGCAATATGCTGCTGCCCCTTACCCGTTGACTTACGGGATACTCCCTACCACTTAAATCACTTTTAAAGGTATACATACATTACACAACTATCGATTCTTCATTCATTCTACACATCCAAGTTGCGCACATACTGTGCGTTGCGCTCGATGAAGGCACGTCTCGGTTCAACATCTTCACCCATGAGTGTTTCAAAAATCTGCGTGGCTTCTGCAGCGTTTTCTATTGAGACTTGTAGCAGTGTCCGTGTTTCGGGATTCATGGTGGTAGACCACAACTGTTCCGGATTCATTTCTCCGAGCCCTTTGAAACGGGAGATGGTAATTCCATCCGGTGTTGCACCTTCTTCAACAACTTGATTCTGTTCTGCAACGTCATCACCCTCAATAATGTCTATTGTCTCGGCGCCGTCGTCGGCCTTGAAGGTTTTGCCTGCCTTGCCTCCTTTCACTTTTCGTTCCGAGCGTTCCTTACGTATCCGCTCGATTATCTCATCACGCTCCTTTTCGTCGTAGGCGTAGTACTCACCCTTCCCCCTCTTCACTTTGTAAAGCGGTGGCTGTGCAATGTAGAGCTTACCATCGTTGATCAGATCGGGCATGTGTTTAAAAAACAGCGTCAGCAATAGTGTTCTGATGTGCGAACCATCAACGTCGGCATCTGCCATGAGAATAATTTTCCCGTACCGAGCCTTACTTGAATCAAAATCGTCGCCGAATCCGGCGCCGATTGCAGTAAGAATAGTGCGGACTTCTTCATTTTCAAGAACTTTAACAAGTCGCGCTTTATGTACATTTAGGATTTTTCCTTTAAGGGGCAGGATAGCCTGAAACCTTCTGTCGCGACCCTGCTTGGCAGAGCCCCCTGCAGAATCGCCCTCGACAAGAAATATCTCTGTGTCTTCCGGTGTGCGCAGCGAACAGTCTGCAAGCTTACCGGGAAGCGTTGCGCCTTCGAGCGCTCCCTTTCTTCGAATCAGATCCTTGGCTTTTCGCGCGGCAGCACGCGCCTCCGATGCCTGAACAGCCTTTTCGATGATGTGTTTTGCAGAACCGGGATTTTCGTCGAGACGTTTCGAAAGCTCCTCGTTTACGATGGAGCGGACTATCCCGTCAATCTCGCCGTTGCCGAGCTTGGTCTTTGTCTGTCCTTCGAACTGCGGTTCAGCAACTTTAACGCTGATAACTGCCGTCAGGCCTTCTCTAAAATCGTCGCCAACAAGAGAGGTATCCTTTTTTAACAAATTATTTGCACTGGCATAAGCGTTAAGTGTACGCGTAAGTGCCGATCTGAAACCACTGACGTGCGTACCTCCTTCGACGGTATTAATGTTATTTACATACGATAGTACGGTTTCGGAATACCCGGAGTTGTACTGTAAACAAACGTCGACTTGTGTTTCAGATTCGTCCTCAGCCACAAATGAACCTTTAATAACGAGGGGTTTTGTGATGGACGTAGCGTGCTGATCCAGATGCCGAACAAAGTCTACCAATCCGCCGCGATACGCAAATGTTTCTTTTTGTCCATCCCGCTCATCATACAATTGTATTGTTACATCAGGGTTTAGAAAAGCCAGCTCGCGCAGCCTTTCGGCAACTTTTTCGTACCGAAAAGTCAACGTTTTAAATATGGTGGCATCCGGCCAGAATCGAACATGTGTTCCCGTTTTCTTGGACTCTCCAACAACGGCAACGGATGATGTTGGCACTCCAATTTTATATTTCTGCTCAAATATCTTTCCTTCGCGTTCCACACGAACACTCAGATCGGAAGCGAGAGCGTTCACACAGCTTACGCCCACACCGTGCAAACCACCGGAAACTTTATAGGACTTTTTGTCGAACTTTCCACCAGCGTGGAGAGTGCACATCACAACTTCCAGCGTAGAGATTTTCTTTATCGGGTGCGGACCTGTTGGTATACCTCTGCCGTCGTCTTGCACAGAGCACGAACCATCGGAGTGTAACACCACCGAAATGTTCTTGCACACACCGGCGAGCACTTCGTCAATGGAGTTGTCTACAACTTCCTGCACCAGGTGGTGCAGTCCGCGTTCGCCAACATCTCCGATATACATCGCCGGACGTTTGCGGACAGCTTCGAGTCCTTCAAGGACCTTGATACTTTCTTCGGTGTACGTGGTTTTTGTTGTTACCGCTTCTTCTGCCATTCATTTCTCCTTAGGTGTCTACCTGACGATGATCTCTTTTACAATCTCACTACCAAGATCTGTATTCAACTGGTTGCGCAGAAGTTCTCTGCGCAGCATCAATTCACTTCGCCATGCCGCTTCGCGTACGCGGACATTCAAAACGCCGTTTTCAAACGAACGGACTTCGCTGATTCCCGCTATGCGAGGGCCTACCATCTGCGCCCAAATTCGAGGCATTTGTTCTCTGATGATGGCATGCTCAAGACCGTATCGCTTAATAACATCATTTAGCAAATCCTTGAGTGGAGTCGTCATGCTGCCTCACTCCTCGCTTCTGCTCCGAGTGCTGTGTTCAGTTCTACCTGTCCCCTATCGACGGCATAGACGGATACCGACGTATTGGGGTGTTTGTCGATGCGCTCCAAGAGCCTGCTTCCATCTGTTGTTGTGATGAAGCTTTGCATTCTCAAATGAAGGATTCTGTTAAGAACCTGCGCGCTGCGGTCGAAGTCCAATTCCGAAAAAACATCGTCGAAAAGCACCACAGGCCTCTCATTCCTCTGCTCGAGAAGTTTGCGGCATTCTGCAAGTTTTAGAGCAATGAGCAGCGATTTGTGCTGACCCTGCGATGCTGTATCGCGAACCGGTCGTCCATTGATAACAATCTCAACTTCGTCCTTCTGCGGTCCAAACAACGTTGTTTCTCTCACCCTCTCCCTGTCTGCAACACGATGCCACTGTTCCCGCAAGATGTCCATTAACACAGTCCTGTCGGCTCCTATCCTCTCGCTTGGAACTCCATCGGGCTGGTAGGTCATGTCAATCAATTCTTTTTCCTCAGAAACAATACTGTACTCATCGCGGACAGCAGGTATCAACTCGTTCAGAAATTGATTCCGACGCTCAATAATTTCAGCGCCCAGCTCGATGAACTTATCCGACCACACATCCAGCTCGTTCCACTGATGTCTGCCAAGAAGCGCGTTTCTATGCTTTAGCACTCTGCGATGCTCATACAGTAAATCTCTATACCGACGGCTGCACTGCGCCATAACCCGATCGAGATACGACCGTCTATCGGACGGACCTCCAAACGTTATTGATTTGTGATCGGGAGATAGTGCAACAATTGGCAGTTCACCTATTAAATCTTTTGCAGAAATGTTAGAGCCATGTGTGGAAGAAATTTTTTTCCGAACACCTTCACGGATCTCAACACCAACGCGGTATGGTATTTCAACGTCCGATGTGGCTTCGACAGAAGCGGTACAGGCAGACGCGCCCGACATAATGAGCGAGCTGTCCTGAACAGGTACGAATGTTGTGCCGATGGCACAAATGCTGATAGCCTCCAGCATGCTGGTTTTGCCCGATCCGTTGGGACCGGCAAGAACAGTAATATCTGCAGCACAGTCTATTCGGGAATGCTCATGACAGCGCAGATGCGCTACCGACACCGATTGTATAACCATTCAACAAGCCCTGGGTCTCAAATCTTTACGGGCATAACAAGCATCAGGAGTGTTTCCGAACGTGAACCAGGAGTAATTAAGACTGCTCGTATGGGCGAAGAAAATGTCATCTTTACATTCAGATCCGGATCATCATCCGACGTGATATTCTTGATTGCTTCCTCAAGAAATCGATAATTAAACCCAACCTCGAAACTATCGTGTGAAAATTCGCAAGGAATATTTTCAGTACCCCTGCCCCCTGCCTCTTCATCTTCGGAATGAACTGAAAGGCTCTTCGAGTCAATTTTAAAACGCACGTGCCGCGTGTTTGTATTGGCAAACAGCGCTACTCTTTTAATGGCTCCAAGAATTTCGCGCTGATTTACGATAAGTGATTTATCATTATCGTTAGGAATCACATTCTGATACGGCGGATATTTTTCGTCAATCACACGCGTCGTAATCGTCATTGTGCCAATACTAAAGCGAGCATGTGTACGAGAGACTTCCATCAATACATCGTCGTCGATTTTCTTCAGCAGGTCAACCGCTCGCGCAGGAATAATGGCTTCGAGGTTTGCCGGGAAATGCCCATCGCCGTGCGAATCAACGTTGACACGCGAAAGACGGAAGCCGTCTGTAGCAACTGCCGTTGCCATGTTCGAATCAAACTGAAAAAACACACCCGTCATGCTTGGCCGATATTCTTCCGTCGATACCGCGAACACGGTTTTGTTAGCCATGCGCATCATATCTTCTCTGTTAAGCTGCGCCTTTTGCGCTTCAGGGAAGAGCGGTATCGGAGGAAATTCCTGCGATGAGAATCCCTTCATTTCGTACGTCCCTGTGGGCGTGCGGACAATGATGACGGAATTTTCCGACGCGCTAACCGATACAGTTCCTGCGGAACCAAGCTCCTTTATCAATTCATTGAATTGTTTACCGGGAATGAGCACAGAACCATCGGCTTCGCCTGCAACAGGAATTGTAAGCGAGATGGTTATTTCTTGATCGGTGGCAGTAAGCGTTAGGTCGGTGCCATCCAGTACAGCATGAATATGCTCCAATACTGGCACTGGTGATTTATTCGGTATAGCAGGAAGGACCTTATGCAACGCTTTCTGCAAGTCAGGGAGCGTAACGGAAAACTTCATCATTCAGAGGAAAAATTCGTCGTACAGACGGATGGCTGCGAAATCGCTAATTTGAAAGGCGAATCTACGAAACCCCTCATGATGGAACAACGCGAAGCGGGGAGAGAATGATTACCCCGTACGGACGCGACAACGCCTCCCTGATGCTCGGAATAGGTGGGTGCCTAATACTTCTTGCTCTTACCCCCATTGGTACTATTGGATCAATTGCCTTGATTACCATGGGAATTGCCTCCGTTGCATTCACGCTCTGGTTTTTTCGAGATCCAGAGCGATATCTGGATGACAAGGCTCGAACCGACGATTCCTGGATTACAGCGCCTGCCGATGGGACGGTTACCGAAGTTGTCGAGATAAACGAAATTCCTTTTGTAGGGGGCAGGGGCGTCCAAATTTCAATATTCTTGTCCCCGCTCAACCTTCACGTCAACCGCTATCCTGCAACGGGTGTTATTCTGGAGGCAATGTATAAGCCGGGGAAATATTTAATGGCTTTCAACCCAAAGGCAAGCGAAGAAAACGAGCAGTCTGTATTCGTCGTCTCGACGTCTGCAGGTTCCATCCTCTTTCGTCAGATAACCGGTTTCCTTGCGCGCAGAATTGTGTTTGTAACTAAGACGGGCGATAGCGTAAGGGCTGGCGAACGGTTTGGCATGATGAAGTTTGGTTCGCGCATGGATGTAGTTGTACCAGTCGGTTCCGAAATTTTAGTCAGACCTGGAAATACAGTGATAAGTGCTTCAACAATTATTGCCCGTCTTAAACGAAGCGAACCTTCAACATAGATGATTAGAGTAACACGCTCGATAATACCCAACTTGTTTACACTGGCAAACTTGTTTTGCGGTATTGCTTCTATCGTTGCGTCGACGGAAGGTCAGTTCGAACGTGCAGCGCTCTTCATTTTAATGAGTGGAATATTCGATATGCTCGACGGCGTAGTAGCCCGTCTGGTGCGCAGTACAAGCGAATTTGGCGTCGAGCTCGATTCGCTCTGCGACATGGTTTCGTTTGGTATCGCCCCCTCCATCATGCTCTACCTGATGTTCTTTCATCAGTGGTTGAATTGGGGATTGTTGCTGGCTTCGCTGCCTTCATTGGCTGGTGTTCTGCGTCTTGCCCGCTTTAACGTGCAGTTATCGGGTCTCGAAGACAAAGCCTACTTCCGTGGCATGCCTATCCCTGCCGGAGCTTTTACGATTGTAAGTTATTTGATGTTTACCCACAGGTCAGATGTTATTCCTGCCGATTGGCTGCCGATACTCATTACATCGGTTACCATTATCACTTCGCTTGCAATGGTCAGCACTTTTAAGTACGACAACATTCCACGGCCTACTGCAGCATCATTTAAGCAACGTCCAGTGTTTTTTCTCGTATTTTTAATTGGCTTAGTGATCTCGTTGGTCACAGGTGGCAAGGCTATCTTCCCCGTCATGATGATGTATATGTTAGGTGGAGCAATACGACATGTTGTTCATGCCTTCCGTGCGCGCGGGGAGGAAGAAGAAGACGATACTCTAGAAGAACCTGACCCCGATCCTTTCTCTTTGTAACATTCATGAAGTATTACCTGGCTCACATAACGATTACGCTTCGCAAAGCTATTCTCGATGTTCAGGGAAAAACGGTTGAGAATGCCCTGCATAGTCTCCACATGCCGGCGTTATCCAATGTGCGCATTGGAAAGCACATCGAACTCGACGTACATGCACCCGACAAAGAGACTGCACAGGATTTGGTTGAAGATGCATGCAGAAAATTGTTAGCTAATCTTGTGATGGAGGATTACAGTGTAGACATCCTTGAACCGCGCAAGAATGGGCAGATGAAATAATGAAAATCGGCGTTATCACATTCCCCGGTTCTAACTGCGATGCCGATGCCCGCTATGCAGCAACTGTATCTGGCCATCAGGCCGTTCAGGTGTGGCATAAGGATGAGGCAATTCCATCCGATGCCGAAGTAATAATTCTGCCGGGCGGATTTTCATACGGAGATTATCTTCGCACCGGCGCAATTGCGCGGTTCTCGCCGATCATGAAAGATGTGAAGCGCTTTGCCAGTGAAGGGGGCTTGGTAATCGGTATTTGTAATGGATTTCAGATTCTATGCGAATCCGGTTTATTGCCTGGAGCCCTAATTCGTAACGAGAATCTGCAGTTTGTGTGCAGGGATGTATTGTTGCGCGTCGAAAACACCAATACTCCCTTTACAAGCGCTTGCCATGGCCTGATGCGTATTCCCATCGCCCATGGAGAGGGGCGCTACATAGCGCCGCCGGAAGTGCTTGAGCGCCTCGAAGCACAACATCAGGTTGTTTTCAGATATGTTAATGAACTTGGTGAAGCAACTAAGGATTCGAATCCTAACGGAAGTATTAACAACATTGCTGGAATTATTAACGAAGCTGGTAATGTTATTGGAATGATGCCGCACCCGGAGCGTGCCATCGAGCCTGTTCTTGGTTCGTCTGATGGTATGGTAGTCTTTGAAAGTCTTACAATGCATGTTCAACGGGCTATCGAATCCACAACCTGATCACAAATAAAAGGAAACGCAATGCCTACCATCGGAATGCCCGAAATTCTCGTAATACTTTTGATTGTTGTTCTCTTGTTTGGAGCCAGGAAAATTCCTGAGCTAATGCGCGGTCTCGGATCCGGAATCAGAGAGTTCAAGAAAGCTGCTTCCGTCGATGGCACGGAGGATGATGCAAAAAAATCCTCGTCCAAAGAAGACTGATCGCGGAGAATTTCCATGTTTGACGTTGGTGGCGGTGAGCTGCTGTTGATATTGCTCGTCGTCCTTCTTCTATTCGGACCTAAGAAACTGCCCGAACTCGCGCGTGCCGTGGGAAAGGGTATGCGTCATGTACGAAAAGCACAGGAAGACCTGACGCAGCAAATCCGCGATATCTCCGCCGATGTTGCAGAACCGTTAAAGAGCGTGAGTACAGACCTCAAAGAAAATCTTACAATACGAATTGACCCGGACGCCACGCCGCGCCAGCATAAACAGCCTGATAAGCCCCCTGAACAAAAAGATGACGTTGCCTGATTCTAAATTGACATTTACTGCAGACAGAGAATTGTTTGCTTCCGGAAGTGCTCGTGTTGCCGATCGGGCTGCGGAATTTCTGCAGCGAATTGATCAGTATTCCGATCTGAACGCCTTTATTTCTGTTAGCGAACACGCCTTCGGCAGTTTAGCAAGTGATTCCGACGAACGTTATACAAGCGGCTTGCAGCGTCCGCTGGAAGGACTCGCAATTGCCCTGAAAGACAACATCTCCTTTAAGGGTTTACGGCTCACATGTGCATCGCGTATCCTCGAAACCTTTGAGCCTGTTTTTAATGCAACGGTTGTCGAACGGTTATTGAATTCAGGAGCGCTCATCATTGGCAAAACGAATATGGATGAGTTTGCCATGGGATCTTCCAGCGAGCATTCATATTTCGGTCCGGTAAAAAACCCATTAGACCCGCAGCGAGTGCCAGGCGGCTCTTCCGGAGGTTCTGCTGTTGCAGTTGCCGCCAGGATGTGTCATGTAGCTCTTGGCTCTGATACCGGCGGTTCTGTTCGGCAGCCGGCTGCATTCTGCGGAGTTGTAGGCTTCAAACCATCGTATGGGAGAATTAGTCGCTACGGTCTCGTTGCCTTTGCTTCGTCGCTTGATCAGATTGGAATCTTTGCTCGATCCGTAGATGATGCAGCACTCGTTTTTGATGTGATAAAGGGTCATGACCCCATGGACTCCACAAGTGTTGCAACTGACACCAGGCAAAGTACTACCCAACGTAAGGGCTACCGCGTAGGCTTTCTATCCGATGAGTTCATCGATGGATGTGATGAGTCGGTTAGAAGCGCTTATGCCTTGTTCAGGGAACACTTGATTTCACGCGGAGCAGAAGTATCCGACGTGTCACTGCCCAATAAACAAACATGGATTCCAACCTACTTCATTCTTGCAACGGCAGAAGCATCGAGCAATCTTGCCCGGTACGACGGCGTGCGATATGGCGTCCGTGCCGACGACACTTCTTCCGACATGATTACAGCAACAAGAACTGCGGGGTTTGGAAAAGAGGTGCAGCGACGTATCATGCTGGGAACGTATGTGCTTTCGAGCGGTTATTATGACGCATATTATAAAAAAGCACAACAAACACGCAGACTAATTGCAGAGGCGTATGCCGAAGTTTTTAACAAAGTTGATTTTATTGCCATGCCAACGGCGCCAACTACAGCGTTTCAACGAGGAGAAATAACAGATCCTGTTCAGATGTGGCTATCGGACTTGTATACTGTTAGCGCAAACATCGCAGGCATTCCCGCCATTAGCCTGCCGTTCGGGACAGATTCAAGCGGCTTACCGATTGGAATGCAATTGCAGGGCGCTATGTTTTCCGATGAAGACCTCCTGCAATTTTCTGGCAAACTCATTTCTGCATAATAATCATTCGGAGTGCGAAATGATTGATCACCGTCACCTTACCGTTTCCATCCTGCTGATGTATGCATGTGTTCAGATGTTATCTGCCCAGATACAAGCCCCTTACCTTAAAGTTCGAGACAGGTTTTTAACAACACCATGTAACGACACGGTGTTATTAAGGGGTGTGAATAAGATGATTATCTGGACAAACGACCTTAAGGTGCGCAAGGATAGTTACGCCGAGATAAAGAAGACTGGGGCGAATTGTGTTCGGATTGTATGGCTTGCACAACCCGGACAGTTCGAACAGGATGCAGGTCCGGATGGCTTGGATCGCACGATACAGGATTGCATTGATAACGATATGATTCCAATGGTTGAGCTACACGACGCAACAGGTGATTGGTCTAAACTACAGGCGATGGTTGATTATTGGAAACGACCTGATGTTGTTACAGTACTTCAGAAACATCAGAAGTATCTATTAGTAAACATTGCTAATGAATCCGGTGATGAAACCGTTACGAATCAACAATTCGAAGACGGATACAGGTCTGCCATCGAGCAATTGCGTACTGCCGGTATACACACGCCTCTTATCATCGACGCCAGTGAATGGGGGAAGAATCTTGGACAGTTGATTGCGACTGGTCCATCGCTGATTAATAGTGATCCGGATAGAAATCTGATGTTCAGCGTACACACATATTGGGCAATTTCGGAAGGTGCCGATCGCGCATTCATCACCGATCAGCTTCAATCGGCAGTCGATGCAAACCTGCCATTGATTATTGGTGAATTCACCAAGGTGTTTGATCGCGGCAACGGATGCATTTATGAGGCTGATTATTTGGCAATAATCGAAGAATGCACTAAGAAGAAAATCGGTTACCTTGCCTGGGAGTGGGGACCGGGTAATGAGTATGCCGATCCCACATGTGATGTGATGAACATGACGGAGAACTCCTACTACGCTACACTAAAGGAAGGCTGGGCAACCGATGTGTCGGCAACCAGCCAATTCAGCATCTTCAATACGTCGGTAACTCCAACGTATATCTCGCGCGGTGGCGTTTGCGATCTGACGTCGGTGAACGAAGACGCTACCATTTCATCGCAGATCTCAATCAACCCAAATCCTGTACAAATGGGAGATGCAATCTCAATTCTTATTGGCAAACCCGACTATTATTCGATGGAGATTATTGATTATATCGGCAATTCGGTGCAAACTAAAAGGGGAATTTGGCTTGATGGTTCGTTAAATAAAGTTATCATACAAACCTTGATGCCCGGAATGTATTTCTGTCGACTTTCGAGTGCTACAAACATCACATCTGCGTCTTTCGTCGTTATTCAGTAGCTGAATTTTAATGCAATTCAGAATTCTTAGGCAGATGAAAAGTAACCGGGACCTGAATGCTGTCTGAAATACTGAGCTTAACCGGACACGTAGTAACAGCATTCGTTAAAATCTTCATTTCCTTGTCGTCGAATGAACGGTTGAGGTAGATATCAACAATTAACCGTCCGATACGGCGCAATGGGTCTGCCACCATCTCTTTCCTGACTTCGAGTCGTGTTCCCCGCATATTCCAATCGTGTTTTTCGGCCGCCTTCCCCAGGTAGACGGCCATACATGTGCCAAGACCAGCAGCAACAAGATCCGTGGGAGAAAACGATGAGCCTGTGCCGCCGTTATCTACCGGCGCATCGGTATTGATAGTATCTCCGGATTCGGTATGGTGCGCCAGACATCTCGGACCACCATCATAGGTAAACGTAATTGTCGTCATGCATTTGAAGTGTTGATTGCCTAGTAAGGCCACAACATAGTACAAAGCTTCAATTTCTCGTAGTTTTGCGACTCATTTTAATTACGAAGCATACAAAAACGAACCATGAGTGTACTCGTTAACAAGAATTCCAAGGTTGTAGTTCAGGGGATTACAGGTAGTGAAGGAACCTTCCATACGTCGCAGATGCTGCAGTATGGCACTAATGTTGTCGGCGGCATTACTCCAGGCAAGGGAGGGACAACGTATTCTGGCAAAGGCGAAGACACGTTTACACGCCCCCTACCAGTGTTTAATTCAGTTCGCGAAGCAGTGGCAGATACTGCCGCCGATGTATCCATCATCTTCGTTCCTGCGCCAATGGCAGCAGATGCAATACTCGAATCAATAGAAGGTGGCATTGGTGTAATTGTGTGCATTACGGAGGGAATTCCTGTAAAGGACATGATTACCGTCAACGCTGCTCTGAAGAATTCTAAAAGCCGTTTGATTGGACCTAATTGCCCGGGAATTATCACACCAGACGAAGCCAAAATTGGCATCATGCCGGGATACATTTTCTTGCGTGGACCGGTTGGCTTGGTTTCGCGCTCCGGAACACTTACCTACGAGGCAGTAAAACAGCTTACCGATGTTGGTCTTGGACAGAGCACGTGCATTGGTATTGGCGGAGATCCAATTGTTGGCACAAAATTCATTGATGCTATCGAGCTCTTCAATGCAGACCCGGAGACAAAGGCTATTGTGATGATTGGAGAAATCGGCGGCAACGCTGAAGAGGAAGCTGCGGAATACATTAAGAAGAACGTTAAGAAGCCTGTTGTCGGTTTTATTGCAGGGATTACAGCTCCTCCAGGCCGACGTATGGGCCATGCAGGCGCTATCATATCAGGGGGCAAGGGAACCGCTGCAGATAAAATTGCTACAATGAAGAAGTGCGGCATTACGGTGGTGGAATCGCCCGCTGAAATCGGGCTTACCATGAAGAATGTAATGGATGGGAATGGAAGCGGTGTGAAAAAGAGCCAGAGAAGTAAGGGGACAACAGCAAAGAAGGGAACTGGAAATAAAGCGACTACGGGACTAAAGGAAAAACAAGGAACCGCAAAGAAAAACAAGGAATAGCAGAGAAAATTATGGAGCGCACACTATGTATTATAAAGCCGGATGCTGTTCGAAGAAATAATGTTGGAAACATTATTTCGATGATTCAGAGCGCCGGCTTTACCATACTCGGATTGAAACAAATAACAATATCACCCAAGGTTGCCGGTGAGTTTTATGCTGTGCATCGGGAACGACCCTTCTATGCAGAGCTGGTGAACTTTATGTCTGGCGGTTCAATTGTACCCATTGCACTTCAGAAAAATAATGCCGTTGCAGACTGGAGAACTCTCATAGGTGCAACAGATCCGGCCGAAGCTGAGGAAGGCACAATAAGGAAATTGTATGCTGCCAATAAGGGTGAAAACGCTGTACATGGGTCGGATTCTATAGAGAACGGCCGCATTGAGGTGGCTTTCTTTTTTTCTGAACTGGAACTGATTGGCTGACGCCGCACGAGGAAACGTCAGACGCCGTCTGCTGTCGCTATAACCATGAATATATTCTCAACTCTCATCATCTCCTTCCTTTTTGCGTCGGGTGCATATAGCGCATTCGGCCAACGCACTCAAGCGTCTTCGTCAACAGGCATTGCGTATCGACTGCAGGCACAATTCCATCCAGGAGTTGCCCAGGCGTACGAAATAACAGAAACAACGTCGGTTATTAGGACGCATAGCGACAGTTCCAAAAAATCTTACGGGCGCGAAGTAAAATATTTTGCAACGTTTCGTTGCATTGAGTCGCATGATGGCATCAGCACAATTGTCGTCAATCTCGATTCATTGCTTTACAAATTCAACTCGCAAGGAGTAGATCTGGCATACGATTCGCAGAAGGACCTCACGCCTAAGAATTTTGCCGATCTCAACAACTACTTTGGTCCGCTGAACCGACCATTCAACATCACGGTAAATTCTTACGGAGAAGTTTCGAAAGTCGAAGGCGAACAGATCGAATTTTGGAGAGACTATTTCATTGAGAATAAAGATGGACTTGATTCTGTTCTGTATCTGATTTGGATGCAGTCTCTGGATCGTGAAAACCTTCTTCATTACGGAGACTTGCAGAAACGCATATTACCTGGCCGAAGCTATGCCATTGATTCTACATGGAAATCAGTGTTGAGTATGCGTATCGATGGAGTGGTGTACAGCGATACTGTTACTTCAAAGCTCGCAAAGTATACCGGCGGTTACTATGAGATAATAACAAACGATACAATTCGTGCTTTGCCGCAGCGGATCCATGTGTATGGAGTTCCGGAAATAAGCCAACTCACTGATGGCTATGCGGGGATTAACAACGTGCTGTCGTTAACAACATCAGGTACCGTGGATGAAGTTGTATCAGTAATCAATGCCTGGTTCCGCGCGTCTGCCGGTATTGAGACGTACACACAAAACACAACGTCCACAATGAAGTGGAAGCTAACCGGACAATACCAATGGTAAATCGTTGCAGACTCATTGCACTGCTTGCTGCTGCTGTTCTTTTGGGCGCCTGTCAAGGGGAAAAATTAGTTCAGGAGATCTCATCGGCCGATAGTACTACCCAAATTTCTGTGGCAGATACAGCATCGGGCAAGGTTTTGGAAGGTGAATCGCTGAATGATATCAGGATTTCTTTGAAAATTGAGAATGGAATGAAATTCCGGTATCGTATTAAGGAGTGGTCGGACGACGTTCAGGATTCGATGATAATTTCAACGTTCGCAAGTCACGTGTACACGAAGAATGGCCTGGCTCCGCGCAGCGACGGCGCCCTGCAGTTCACCATGAGGATTGATACAGTAGCCATCGACATGAAGGCAACGCACAATTCTGATAAAAGAATTCTCAATGAGACTCATTTTTCCTCACGCGATTCTGCGAATCCATCCGATCCAACAAGAGTTATTCAGATGGGTCCTGTTGGTGAAACAGTAACCGTAACCATTGGTAGTGATGGAAAGATTCAAGAAATCGGCGGCGTCTCACTTGTATTTAACAAAATCGCTAAGAAACTCCCGAACGCGCCCGCAAGCGATCAGGCACGAATGGAGGCCATTCGTTTTTTAGAAAGCGCATTGTATGGCAAGTTCGTTGGAATGGAATATCTGATGTTTCCCAAAACCAATCTTGATTCAACCCGTAGCTGGACAAATTCACAATTGGCAAATCTTGGACCACTCTTCTCTGCAGAAACCACAACAACATACAGGCTTGTAAGCGTTAAGGTTGTTAAGGGACGACGTATTGCAACCATCGAGGCAGATCTTACAGGGGCGATAAGGCTTAATCCGCCCTCGCCGCAGATGGGAGTAATGGCTGAACTTCAAAAGTCTTCTGTTCGCGGAAAATCGCACGCCGTTATTGATTTGGAGAATGGCGCTACTATTGCAAAGAAGAACAGCATATCTTTCAGCGTTAAGGCGAGTGTGATGGATCCCACATCGCGCCAGAAGCGTACCCTCACACAGTCAAACGAAACACGCTACGAGATCGAGCTACTCCCGAACTGAACATGCTCAGACGCAAAGTCGATCTTCGCAAAGTTTTTCTCCCAAGCGATAGTATCGCCTTCGTAGTGATCGCTCTTGGCCTCTTCATTGCGTTGTTCCTTGATGAAATGGCTGTTAGACTCATTGGCGTATGTATCACCATACTCGGCGGCGTTGCTTTGTTTATGATGGTGTCGCCGCGTCTTGCCGATATGTCTGGCAACCGTGCTCCGCGCCCATCCGATAGTCCGTCTATTGAATCACAGGTAAAACGCGATCCGCTTAAAACAAGTCGGGTGTTCGACAGCAAGGAGTACAAAGACACGTTCGGCGTTGATGAAAGCGATCATGAATCTGTTGTCGACGAAAAGCAGATAGCTCTTTGGGACGATGAGACACCAAAGAATGAAATGTTGCCAGAGAAGCAATTGGAAACGGTACGGACGCCCGCTGTTCCTCTCGAAACAGAACTGGGCGATGCCGTCTCTTCGGTGCGCATTCTCGGCAAACGCTCGGCATCAGCCGATGCGAAAGAGCCGGCACTTGCCATTAACTCCCGCGTAGCAGGAAAATCTGAACAGCGCGCCCAGCCTTCGTTTGCACCAGTGTTTCCAGCAGTTACCGGACCTATAACGGAAGAAATTAAACTTTCTGACGATGTTATCGTTCGGCCGAAGTCTCAGGATAAACAGACAGAGAAGACCACCGAGACTGCCGTGCAGACAACGCGGGTAGCTGATGTACCCGACGTTCCTGTTGCAGAAGAAATGGAGCACGGGATATCTGTGCAAGATGTCTCGCAAGAGGAGGTATCGCAAGAGGTTCCGGTACGAAAACGTAAATCGGAGATTGCAGTGTCGGCATTCATGGCCGACAACGACGACGAGATGGAATCGTCGGAGGAGCCTCGTAAGGAATTCGACTATCTTCTAAACCGCGTCCTCATGGTTATCCGATCCGCAACCAATGCCCGAACGGCTGCTTTCTTTTGGTTCAATAAAGAGAAAAATGAACTCGTCCTCGAAGCGAGTATTTCCGATGCTACAGAAGAATTTATAAAAGAACGTAAAATCCCACTTGGGCGCGATGTAGTAAGCCAGATAGCATTAGATGGACGACCGGAAATACTTACCGAGATTAGTCCAGCCGCTGAACTGGACTTGCTTTCATACTATCGATACCGCGCTGGCACATTGTCTTTTGTTGGTGTTCCCGTCTACTACCGCGGCAATGTTGTTGGCGTACTGTGCGCGGATTCAAAGATTGAAGATGCCTATTCCGATGTTACCGTTGGGTTTTTCGGTCATTTCACAAAACTCATATCCGGTTTAGTATCATCCTACACTACCAAGTTCGATTTGCAGCAGAAATCGCGGGTACTTGATGCACTGCAGACTTTTAAGACAGTTTCGCAGGACTCGCCATCGTCCGTCGAGAGAGTTCTTTCTGCGTTAACGGATACCGTTATCAGGCTCATGGAGGTTAGTACAATTGGATATGTTGTGTACGACCATACGCGGCATGAATGGACTGTTCGCGATGTGCAATCTGTTATCGAAGATTATCATTCTCTCATCGGTTCGGCTGTAGATTTAACTCGAACCGCTGTGGGACAATGCATTACATCGGGACGTGTCGTTTCTTCAACGTCGTCGAATCAATCAACCCGCATCACTCCCAAAGAACCAAATGTGGTTGGCGCTCAGTTTATAGCATTGCCAATGAGGTCTACACATAGCACGTATGGCGCAATGTTTCTCGAGAACAACGAAGGATCGCTGTCCCAACAGGACGTAGCAATTGCCGAAACGCTTGCAGACCATGCAGGAACGCTTATTGAACAGATTAGGGGGCTCGAACGTCTGCAGGATTCGGCTTTGCTGGATTACGACACAGGCATTCTAAACTTGTCGGGTTTTGAATCGCGCGTACGCGAAGAGTTTGCCCGATCTACAGATTATCAACTCCCGCTTACGGTGTGCCTCATTAAAACTGATCCTCAGCGTCCAGGACGCGGACTCGAAACCGAAAAAATTCAACGTATCATCCTGAGTCATGTGTTAAGTCGTATTCAGGGGCAGATTCGCGAGTACGACGTTATCGGCAGATATTCCGACGACGTAATCGTTGTTGGGTTGGTGGCGTATACATCTCACGAAGCGCACTTCTGGACGGAAGGCCTGCGTCGGGATATTGCCAGCACTCCGCTTGATGTAGACGGCAAACGGATTACGACAACGATTTCTGCAGGAATCGCTCAGGCAAACCCGCGCGACTCGTGGGATACTCTGTTACAAAACGCTGCGTCTGCATTGGATATTAGCGCACAGCTTCAGAATAAAGTAACTGTATTTAGTTAATTACTTTCAGCGCGTTGCTACAACGTTAATCTGTATCTGCAGTTAATATTTCGAATCTCGCCAGCACAGGACAGTGATCGCTTATCTTTTCAGCATCTGCCTCGGACAGGTAGTCGTGTATATTTTCCACGTATTCGCTTCCCGATCTGTACCGCTGACTTGCGGTAACCGAAGCAACAATGTGGTCGATTACGTTCCAGCTTTTATTAGCACAGCTTTTCAGATTTCTTGTCAGGAACAACAGGTTAGGCGCATTCGAAAGCGCTGAAATTGTCGGATTCAACTGTCGTTGCGGATAGTCGTTCATATCGCCGGTAATAATGATATCTTTTTCCGGTCCTGATGTTACTGAATCAACCCACGCCTTTATCACTTCCGCTTGCTTTGTTCGAATCTGTCTTGATTCATCTACCATTTCCGCAGTGCTGTCGTATCTCGACGTGCTCTTAAGGTGCACAATCATTTGTATCCAATCGAACTTGCCCTTCCTGCAAGAAACCACAAGCCCTGGTCTAAGCCTTTCGGGTCTACCTAACGTTAGTGGGGCGTACTCGCCGATTCGCTGCACTTCGACAGATTTTTTGTAAATGACTCCTACGCGTTGCTGACCTCCGCCCTGCGAAATGAATCCATCGTAATCATCGAGGTATCGAAGAACATTCTTCAGCGCCTTCTCATTTTCAATTTCCTGCACACCAAGAACGTCGGCTTCAGACTTCACAATGATATCGGCTATCAGCAGATAGTCGTGGTCTGTTCGGGTCTTCCTGTCTCCAAGGCCATCGCCAAGCCATTCAATGTTAAACGTTCCAATCACAACCGAAGTATCAGTTGTCCCCTTGGACGACGAGCATCCCTGAATTACAACAATGGCGCACAAACCCCAAAGCATCGCCCAGTGAATTCGCATTTTCATGATTGTTGGTGAAAAATCATCTTCGCGTAAAGATAGCCTTTGCAATGTAACCAGCTACCTGCGGGTTTTCTTTTAGCCGCCGTGTAGAATATCCATACCAGTCGTGACCGAAAGGTACATAGATGCGAACGGAATGTCCATCCTTAATAAGCTTATCTCTGCGTTCTTCCCTCACACCCATGAGCATTTGAAACTCATATTCAGCGGGGTTCAAGTGTTGTCGGGCAATCTGTTGTTCTGCGTCGGCCAACAATTCTTCGTCGTGCGTTGCAATGTGTGTTCTCGCTCCGCCATCGATGAGTACGCGCAACAATTTTTTGTAATTACTTCTGATTTCATCAGCATCACGAAACGCCAGTTCTTCGCTTTCTTGATAAATTCCTTTACATAATCTTACGCTAGGCTTGAATTGGAGCAGGTCTAGCACATCTGCTTCCGATCTGCGCAGATATGCCTGTATAACTACTCCAACGTTATCAAAGCCATCCCTACGCAATCGTTTGTAGAAATCAAGAGTTGCAGAAGTAAACGGAGTGTTTTCCATATCCATTCGGACAAACACACCCGATGCCCGAGCGTGGGCTACAACTTCCGTGATGTTGCGATAGGCAATTTCGCTATCGATATTGAGACCGAGTGAAGTTGGCTTGACGCTTAGGTAGGAATTAAGGTTACGTGATCGAATTGCATCGATAACCATTTTCGACATCTGTGTTTCTTCTTGTGCCCGATTGGCTGACTCAACAAATTCACCCAACACGTCAATCGTTGAACTCGCACCTAACAACATAAGTTGTTCAGATACCTGTATGGCATCGGCCAACAGTGGCCCTGCGATGTATCGCCGAGCCACCAGTTTTACAATACCTTTGGGAATTACCGGCAGAGTAGTAACAACTAACTTGTTGAAGAGGCTCATTCTGAATGAGTCAATAACTTGCAGTTGTTAATGAACAATAGTCAGTGGTGTATCTGCAACAGATGCACCGGACTTTACAATAAGCCGATAATAACCGGGAGCAATACTGTTTAGCGCTACACTTATGATTGAAGTGGGGTTGCCGGTCAACGAAACAGTTGACAGTACGCGTTCACGTCCTGCTACATCTACCAGCACAACATCTGCTTCACCAGAATTAGCGTGCGCAACACTAATCTCGATGTTGGTTGACGCAGGATTAGGAACTACGCGGGTAATTTGCATATTGGAAACTTCAGCCAAGCCATCGACTGACGTCACCACTCCGCAAGTATCGACTGTTAAATTTGATCGTGTATCAAGAACGGTATCCGGAGCGCTTTCCACAACGCGGAGAATAGCCTTTGTTCCCCTTGCAACACTATTCAACGAGCTACCCTTGCTGAAGATTTGGAACTGGTTTAATGGCACGCTTACCTGGGTAAGCGCATTCTTCCACGTGGTGCCATCATCAATTGAATACTGAATTTTAATCCTATCAATAAAATCGCCTTCCCACTTATACTGCGTAGCAACGTCACTACAGATCACTGCGCCTTCGCCTGGAATCAACAGTCTAAACCAAGGCACTCCGATTGCAAACGTATTGCTTTGCGTTGTCACTTCAGAATTCTGAACAGATGTCAGGCGTAAACGTGCACTCTCAGTTACGATTTCGGGCGTCGTCCAATCGTACGAGCTTCCGGAAATATTTGCAGCGAGGCTTGTAAAGGTTGTCCCGTCGGGTGCAAAGTCGAGGTTAACATTTTCAGAAATTGTCTTCGCCCACCGAATGGTGTAATTAGTTTTTTGCCCGATTCGCTCGCCCCCTGCAGGAGAAACAAAAGTTAACGGAATCGAAATTGAGTGTGACGCAATAGAAACGGCATTGACAGCAGGATTCGATGCATCGGAAATGCGGATCCATAATTCGTTAGCAGAAATGGACGGAACCGACCACACATACTCACTATCGGCTGCGGGTTTATTGCCAATTATTTGGATCCATTGCGATCCTCCATCGGGGCTGTACTCAAGATTGATCAATGATACTTTTGAACTCACCCATTTAATTGTAACAGCCTGACCGCCTGTCCACTTCTCCGATCCGCGTGGCGATGTAATCGAGAGCTTTGGCGCAGGTGGCTCAATCACGCAAGGAGCATCTTCGATCCATGACCGCATGGCTTCGGAAATACGTGGACCAAAAGTGAAAGCTGTGGAACTGCCATTGACAAGATGACAATAACTCATGATTGTGCCAGTTCGCACTCGGCGCAGACTGGGATCGTTGTAACATGCATCTGTCCCATCGCTTATTAAGAGACAGGTGTCTAACGGCGGGCTCCAGTAGCAATTATGGGAGTGGGGCGCTCCAACGTTGTGTCCCATTTCGTGTGCAGAAACAAACATATCCCACACAAAAGCATTTCTTACATAAGGAGAACCGGGCATTGCACTAGCCTGTGTAAGATTAATTGTGCTGATAGAATATCCGCCCCTGTATTCCTTGCTGCACAATTTCTCATTGCTGCCATCGCCCCCGTATCCAACACCGCCGATAAACTGACCATTGCCGGAAGGCCTAGAGACGGTGTAGATATGAGCAATCGTTCTATCGACACCCGAATAGGATATCGACCAGTCCCTTGAGAATTCGCTCAGCAGAGCCGGGGGATTTGAGCCGGTGTTAACATAGCCCGACGGCTCGTCTAAGGTGTGTACCAGTAAATATCCAATGTAGAGACGTGTTCTTAAATCCTCTTCGTATGCCTGCGAAACCGCTGCAATAAGTTTCGCGAATTGCTGCGCCTCTTGCTCATCGGTGTATCCGACACGTTTCAGTATGCTGTCGATGTCTTCCCGAAGAACAATCGCCAAATTCATTTCCAACAATGGCATCTGCTGAATCGATTCACCTTTTGAAATCTTCGATGCAGTAATTGCCATTGATTTTTTCATGGCTTCATCATCCACAGGTAGAAGGTCGTTACCGCAAACAAAATCCTTGAATGTATTTCCGGCAGAGATAGCATTTTCATTAGAGACGAAATGCTGCGAAGCGCCTTCAATTTCCCTTGCTTTAATGTCTCGTCCGATGTTGGTGCGCGAACCATCCGAATGCTGAATAAATCCAGTCAGATCACCATCAGAATAATGCAGCGTTACTCTCGATCCGGCATCACCTTCAACTTCGCCAAGGTAGGAGTAAATCGGGCGCACCTTAAAACGGCGTTTGCCATTTGCAGTATTGATAAGAAACTGAGTGTTGGCATCAAAGACATCTGCAGTTTTGCGGAGCTTCAGCGTCGACTCGCCATGAAGTGGAATCGCAAAATTGGAAATCGTTAACTGGGCGGGAGCTTTATGAAAAACATCGTTTGCTGCATCTATCTGCAGCATAAAAATATTTTCAAATGCCAGAGTATTAACAGGAGTCTCCTTGGAGGCGCTGATAACTGGCACCAGAAACTGCCGTGCATCTATGCTGGCTGAATTACCTGCCTGAGCACTAATTACACATGCGATGAAAAACAGTGAGAGTACAAAATGAATATACTTCATCCTAAATCCGTTGGTTGAATGAACTTGAAAATTAAGGAAAATGGCGATACCTGTAGTGCTATTCCAATTATTACAATCGTCTTTCAACAATTGAAACGATCTCTCTGTGAATGGCATCTCTCTCCTGAACACCGTTTATCACGATGAACCGCGACGGTTCCTGAGCGGCGATAGCAAGATATCCGCTGCGAACCCTTTCGAAAAATTCAGGACCGCTGCTCTCTATGCGGTCGGGCTTTGCTTGCGATGTCTCAAACTGCATTCTCGTTTGGGCTTCGTTGTACGGTACGTCGATAAAAAACGTCAGCACAGGCATGACTCCCCGAGCAGCCAGGCTGTTACATATTTCAACGGATTCAAGCGTCAGTTGGCGTCCGTAGCCCTGATAGGCAGTCGTGGAGTCAACATATCGGTCGCACAAAACAACATCGCCACGGTCTAAACTTGTCTGAATAACAGTCTCTACCAGTTGCGTCCTCGCAGCTGAAAACAGCAGCAGCTCGGCTGTTGCCGTTATTGACTGTTTGTTGCTGAGAAGAATATCCCTTATAGCCTCTGAAAGGTATGTGGCGCCCGGCTCTCGAATGGTTACTATCGAGCGGCCCCTCTCTTCAAACCATTCGCGAAGCAACACTAATTGCGTGGACTTCCCGCTTCCATCAATGCCTTCAAACGAAATAAACATCAGTCCACTCTCTCCTTACGAGTATCAACCAGCACAACACACTCGCCGCGTATGCCGCCGCGTTTTACAATCTGTTCGAGAACATCAGCAACCGGACCCCTGATGTATTCTTCGTGAACCTTCGATAATTCTCGCGCGATTACGACTGATGTAAGGGGGCTTCCCAACTCGATAATTTCCTGCAGTAACTGCTCGATGCGAAATGGCGATTCAAAAATCACAATTGTTGCGCTCATATTCAGGGTTTCAGCCAGAAATCGCTTGCGTCCCTTTTTGTGAGGCGGGAATCCCACAAAACAAAGCCTGTCTGTTGGAAGTCCGGAAGCTGCTATTGCAGTTGTGAGCGCAGAGGGACCAGGCAGTGCCTCGACGCGGATCCCGGCTTTGATACATGCCTCGACAATACGATACCCTGGATCGCTGATTCCCGGCATCCCTGCATCTGAGACGAGCGCCACCGAGCGGCCCTGCTGGATGTGCTGCACAACGGAAGAGGCCCGTTCGTGTTCATTGTAATCATTGTTACTAAGTAATCTCTTGGAATGGATTTTCAAGTGCCGTAGAAGTCGGCCGGTAGTCCTCGTATCCTCACAAAGTATAATATCCGACTTTTGCAGCACTTTTAGCGATCGGATGGTAATGTCTTCGAGGTTGCCAATGGGGGTGGGGACTAGTGTGAGTCTCGCGTGCAGATCTGGACCGATTGATTCATCCGGCTGGCCAACTTGATTTCTTTGTGCTTCAAAAAATTCTGAAAGCAGCTCCGAGCAATCATTTGCAAGCACTCCAGTGCGGATTGTACACCGATGGTTGAGTCTGGAATCGTCAGCTATCTCGAATACTGAACGTACTGCTCCTGTCTTTTCGTCGGATGCCCCATAAACAAGGTTAGGAATCCGCGCAAGAACAATTGCTCCGGCACACATTGCGCATGGTTCCAGAGTAACGTATATCGTGCAATCATCAAGGAATTTAGCACCAACTTTTTCGGTTGCCAGACTGATTGCAATCATCTCGGCATGTCTGATGGGATCGCCAGACAATTCGATTTCGTTTGCAGATGCTGCAACCACTTCCCCACCCCTTACAATAACGCATCCTACAGGAACATCGCCTCTGGCTGCGGCACTCTGCGCTTCTTCGATTGCCATACGCATGAAATGCTCATGCTTGCGCTGAACGTCAGACATCGCATTTCTGTGAAGTGAACAGCCTATCCACCGCGAGCAGTCTCATATAATTGGGTGTTACCCGGATCGAGATATCGCAAGTCTCCCCATACAGAAGAATTTGTCTGTCCCTTAAAGATATCTGCGATTTCCTGACTTTTTGCGTCAAAAAATGCCTGCAGCAAAATCGAACGATTCGCAATAGAAGTCCTCTTGAATTCGGCGATGCCGGCTATTGTGGAAGCTAAACTCTCGAGGCCTTTTGCCTTGTTGACGGAGTACTCGTCCACAGCTACATGATAATCGTAAATAAGTCTACGAAGCCCGACATATCGTAAATCGGTGAGTTCCGATACTAGCGCCATACGAGTGTATTGGCCGGGCTGGAAGTTCGACGAAAACTGCGCAATACCTGCCGCATTGCCCAATCCTGCAATCAGTTTGGCCTGATCGTACATTCGGGATCCGCCGAGATCATCATACGTATCCATATCCAAACCGATTGCAATAAGAATATAAAAGTCAATCAGGCTCGAAAACGGCTCGTATCGGCTCATCTGAAAAGTTAACGCCTGACTAAATGAATACCTGAATTGCCAGTCCTGATCGAAAACTCGCAGCAACGCTGCTCCCATAGTTGAATCGTTGTTCACAAGCCTTTTACTAACTATAGCAAGTTTCGCGCTATACAAATCGCCGTTGCGCGTGTTCAGATAAATAGTGACTGTTATCGGAATCCGCGGACCATCCCAGTCTGCATTTGTGAAACGCTGGTTATTCAGATAGTTCCGCACATCGTTCGCCATCGCCTGTACCTCAGTTCGCTGGTCGAGCTGCAATAATTCCATGTTGACGTTTACGGTAGCGTCAACCTCCTGCGCCCTCATTGTCACAACACAACAATTGGCTGTTACGAAAGCAAAAAGCAATACCGCTGCAGATCTCATTATGAGGCCCTTGATTATAACCTGTACGAACATACGCATGCTGTTTGTGACGATCATGCTTCCTTTTATGGTGTATACCCTTAAGGGGCTTAGTATTACAGGCGCAACGGTGCTCAACACGGCAGATCGGCTATCAACTCCGTGTACCAGCGCACAAATTCAGCCGTGGACATTTGCAGTCTATCCTGCGCCCTTTGCCGAACCCTCACTCACAAATGCAACTGTGGCACGCTCTATTCAACAGCTACAAACAGTGTTTGCAATTCAGGGTGGTGCGTCGGAGAATTGGTTCGATGTTTCGTTAAGGGCATCGCGCCGCTGGCCCATCACTAGCATATTCGATGTTGGCACAATTGCCGATGTGGGCGCCAGCAGGGCTGCTGGCTTCTCAGCAAATATTCGTGCTGCATTGGGTATTCAGTCACGTATCATCGTAGACACACATTGGACCGTTGGCGTCGGCATTTCCAATGCTCTTTCTACACCGATAACAGGCAGAAATCTGCCGCGACAATTGCGGTTCGGTGTTGCGTATCAAGATGGTTATGCAATTGCATTCGATGTAGTTGCACAATCTGCCAACAGGGCAGCAATCGAAATATCGGCGCTTGTTCGCCCTCACGAGAGCGTAGGCGTCCGTACGCGCATAGTCTCCGATCCTCTTTCGTTTGGCGCCGATGTGCGACTCGCATCTTCATCAGACCTCTATATCTCTGTGATGTATGACCTGCTTGTGGATATTGGTCATCGTCTCGGTATCGTGCTTGAGCTTGGCTAAACCGTTGCTAGCCCAAATCGACGACGTGGCCGATTCACCGTGGGCGCTGCCTGTATGGGACGCAATTGAACGCTACAGACAGGATCCCTTGTGTTTGAACTGTATGGAACCTAACGATCTGACTGTGCTGCCAGGTATTGGAATCAATACTGCATCGCGCATAATGAAATTGGTAAACAAGGGTATCAGATCATTAGAAACAATAGCAGACACGTTGTGCTTAAGCACCGATCAATTCATTATTCTTAACACATGCACAACGTTCGACTGTACCTGTCCGCCAACAATTCAATCGGCAAGAATGAGGTCGCGCCTCAGGATGCAAAACGGTAACTACGCCGATATGCTTACGCGACTCGACGTAGACGCCTCGGTTGCCAGAATAGGTGGTTTTTCCCGACGTCAGAACGACACACTGTTTTATGGCGCATGGCTTCAGGTTCAAACGAAAAACGTCTCCCTTGTTCTGGGAAATTTCAAAGTAAAATCATCAACAGGTTTAGTATATGGAGGCAGTAGGTTCAGCAGGACGGTTGTAAATACGGAATCGTCAACAGCCGATATTAAACTTCAACCATGGACTTCGACCTGGCTCGACGGTTCGTTGCGCGGCATTGGAATATTATACTGTGATTCTGTCAGCGGCATGCCGATGCAGCTTTCGGCAATGTATTCCAACAAACTGATCAATGGACGTAATGAAATCCTGACAGGCACCATTGCCAGCTATCAATCGCCGCTGCTCAATTTCGGCATCGGATATCAGAGGCTGCAGTACAACAAAACTTCCGTCTCTACGGGAATGGCAACTTTCAGCGGTCTCACGCAATCGCTATTCTCAGTATACGCTGATAAATCTTTCTCCAACCTCACTCTGAGTTGGGAAACAGCGCTCGATCAGGATGGGCGCTTCGGTACTAACATCATTGCATCATCGCTCCTCACTCATGCAAAACTTATCGGCGTTGTAAGGTGGTTCGAGAGAGATCTGCGCAGTCCGTATGGCAACACAGTTTCCACGCAATCCTATATCGGAAACGAAATGGGGATTACAGTGGGAGCTCAGTTCCGAATCCAACCCGAATGGCGATGCGAAGCATCGCTCGATGTTCATCGAACTCTTACGAGGTCTTTTGGCAAGCCCCAGCCTGCAAAGGGTTACGACTTGCTGTTCAACCTTACGCGTGGAATCAGTAAGGGGGCTGCCCTGTCGCTGAGGTTGCGCTATGAACAAGATGATGATGGGTGGAAACTGCCCGAAAGCAACATCACAAAAATGTACGTGCGCAGGCGAGGCACTGTTCAAGCCGACTACGCATTCAGCGTGGCACGCTCTCTTCGTGTGAGGTTAAGAGTGGATGGAAGAGCGGCGCAGTTCGGTCTTGGCCGTGCATCCGAAACAGGGTTATTAGCCTTCACAGAATTTGTTTGGCAACCCTTTGCAAACATCAGCTTTCGCACACGGCTTACAACGTACCGATCTCCCTCGATAGAGGTTGCCCCCTATGCCGTAGAAGTTGAAACCGAGGGCATGATGCGAACCATTGTTGGGTCGGGCAATGGTGATCACTCCCTGCTGGCTGTTAGTTATTCGTTGCTACCCTTTGTTACTATCAGTGCAGCGTACATTGAAACTGTAATAAACGGACTTCGCAACAGCGCTGGCTCCATTCAGATAGATACGAAACTTCCGAGTAATTAAGAATTGTTATTATTCACACCTGCAAACAAAATCGAATAGGCACGCGCCTCCTCAAGGAAGTGGCGGGCGATAGGCAATGAAAAGGCAGAGTCGGATTTCAGACGCTCCGGATGCCACTGCACTGCAAGCAGGAATGGTTTGCCCCCTAACGTAGCATCGCCCCATTCGAATGCCTCGATAATTCCGTCGTGGGCGCGGGCACTCGGAGTAAAGACGTCCGCTAATTTGTCGATAGCCTGGTGATGTGCGCTGTTGACAGTGCCATCCATAGTTTTTGAAATTCGCCTGATGATTGATCCCGGCTCAATTTCAATGTAGTGAAGAGCATCGTGTCCGCCCGTCTTTCCATGCTCCACTTCGCTCTTGTACATCGATGGGATGTCTGCAATGAGCGAGCCTCCGAATGCAACATTCAGGATTTGAAATCCGCGACAGACGCCGAGCACGGGCATCCGCATCTCTATGGCTGCTCGAGCAACGGCAAGTTCCAATTCATCGCGTACGTCGTCGATGTCCTGACAAACATCTGCCATCTCTGGTTTGCCATACCTATCCGGATTGATGTCGGATCCGCCGGTTAACACCAAGCCCGAGCATTCAGAGAGTTTCTGCACTGCACCGTGCGGGCTGAGCGAAATCAGATCAACGATTTCAACGTCGGTAGCGGCTGCCCGAAGCCACCGCTCATACTGTTGAAACTTCTCGCTTCCCGATGCCTTACTGATTGCGATTTTCATGACCAATCCGACTTAGGATGTAATAATCAAACATTGAGTCATTGTCAATAATTTTAGCTTCGATTGGTATAACTCTGTAGGTGATTCCGTGTGCTGTGAACATTGCGTGCGCATGTGAAAGCTTGACGTCGTCCTTCTCCGTTGTTACAATTGCAGCGCCGTGCGTTTCAGCAGCCCTGATGACGTTAGAGATGTCGGTCTTCGTGTAAACATGGTGGTCTCTAAACACAAAACTGCGGACAACGTTTAGTCCGCAGTCTTCAAGCGTCTGCTTGAAACGCTGGGGCTGCGCAATGGCACACATACTTATAACCGGCGTACCGATGCTTGTGGGGCAATGCGCATGGACCTGTGCGCTGCAGACGAGTGAATCGGGCGAAACGAACTGCTGCAGCGACGCGGCTTCGACATCCCGATCCATAATGACGATGACATCTGCACGGCGCAGGGCCGTAAGGGGCTCTCGCAACCTGCCTGCCGGTAAGAGCCGCGTATCGGAGAGCGTTGTGTTATCGACAAGGACAACATCGGCATCTCGGTGCAACGACCGGTGCTGAAAGCCATCGTCGACAACAATCACATCGCACGGTAGAAAACCGGCTGCATGAACGGCAGCATCTACCTTGCTTTCGCCGACGACAACGGGTACTCCGAGCTTCTGTGCGTGAAGCGCCGCTTCATCGCCAGATTCCCTTACCGACGCAGTAGTATTTGATCCATCGTGAACAACCGCCACGCCTCTCGCTGATCGTTTATAGCCTCTCATCACAATTGCGGGTTTATAACCGTGTGCTTGCAACATCCTAACAATCATCTGAACAATAACCGTTTTGCCGGTTCCGCCAACCGTAAGATTCCCAACGCTGATAACGGGTACAGTTACGCTGACTATTGGTTTCCTGTGTGCATCGTACTTCGCATTGCGCCTACGTATGATGCTTCCGTACAATTTCGAGAGAGTACCCAGCATATTAGATCTTTCAAACAAAGCACATCAGCATACTATGCTACCCAACGAATTCAACTGATGTTGGATGTCTTCAATTTTTTTATTAACCCGATCTCGGTCAAGTTCCGAATCAACGCGAATTTCGTGAGACACATGAATTGTAATGTGGGCAAACAGTGCAGGAACCATAAATCTATCCCACGATTTGTCGAACACCACCGCTCTCGATGCAAATGCTCGCACCAGAACTACGGGCACCTGTGCCCTCTGGGCAGCAACAACAACTCCGGGCTTGCATTCGTGAATGGGGCCTCTGGGTCCGTCGGGAGTCATCAAAACAATATGTTGGCTCAGCTCCGCCACCACTTCCTGCAACGCTTCACTCCCTCCCTTCGATGATGAGCCCCTTACAACATGAAAACCCCAATCCGTAAGAAGTCTCGCCAGATATGAACCATCGCGGCTCTCGCTCACCAAGGCTGTTGGGCCTTTGCCGCGCATTGCATACCAAACGGGCAGCATTTCGCCATGCCAGAACGCAACAAGGCACGGATTCTTAGGAAGATTCCCTTCGATCCGAATCCTCCATGTAGACGCCAGGATGCGGAGCAATATCGAAGCAAGTAGTTGCATCATGATACTACATCATCCTAACAATTGCATCGGCAGCGCGTGATGCCGCGCCTGAAGTTCCCAACAACCTGCGTACTTGTGCCATTGCTTCGGTTAATTCGCGCCTACGAGCATCATTTGATATTAGATCTTCAAGTTCTGCAACAAGGTTTTTTACTGTTACCTGTTGTTGAAGGTATTCGTGAACAACATTATTATTAAGTAATAAATTCATCATCGTTACAGAACTAACATTTACCAAACGTTTCGCAAGCATGTACGACGTCAGCGAGGTTTTGTAAAACGAACCAAAGGGTAGTCCAATCAGGGAAGCTTCAAGCGTCGACGTACCTGCTTTCACCAGGCCAGCATAGCTCTTTCTCATTGCTGCGTGCGAATCGTGCGCGATGTGAGCGCCAACATTAACGAATGGCTGCATAGCTTCATCAGGGAGCGAAGGGGCTTTAGGAACAATAAATGAAAATTCCGAACCGCGGAAATGTTTAACAACGTCGACCAGCGTAGGTAAGTGATGTCTAAGCTCATGTTCGCGCGATCCCGGCACCAGAACAATATTCTTTTCATGTGAGTTTAGATGCGACCGATCTTCATCGGCCAATTCTTCCTGTGCAAGCATATCCAGCAACGGATGCCCGACATATACGGTGTTGATACCAAATGCGTCGAAGTACTCTTTCTCAAACGGAAACACAACAAGAAGGGCGCTCACCACGCGTGCAAGTTCGCGTGCGCGGTTGCGTCCCCAAGCCCACAGTTGCGGCGCTATATACCACGCAACAGGAACGAGCGCCTGTTTTGCAGAAGCCGCCAATCGGAGATTGAAGCCTGGGTAATCGACTGGAATAAACAGATCTGGTTTACGGTGTTGAATCATTTGCTCACACTTGTGAAGCAGGGAGCGGAAGTAGCCAAAGCGTTTTGCAACTTCCCAAAAACCCGAAACGGCAACATCCTTTAAATGTGCAACCGACCGCAAGCCTTGCATTTCCATGGCAGGTCCGCCGAAACCTTCAAACACAACGTCGGGTACACGTGCCCGCAGGGCTTCCATCAACCGTGCCGCATGGGCGTCTCCGGAAGGATCACCGGCAGTGATCAGAATATTCATGGCACGCAATTTGGGTATATTGTCACTTATGAAACGCTACCTATTATTCATTGCCGCAATCAGCGTCGCTATTACTCCATTAATTGGAGGGGGCGCTGTTCGCATATATCAGCGTCCGAAGGCAGTTTTGCTTGACAACGTTTCTGAGGCGCTGATTAAAAGAGTACCACAGGGCGACGACTTAGTTCTTACTGTAAACAAGGGTGAGAACGTATCGGGTTACCGTATTCAATGGTACAAAGATGGTCAGCCCCTTACCGGAGAAGACTCACAGGAGTTCCGCAGACCCATGGCTACAGAGTCCGATAACGGAGAGTACACCGTTCAGATGTCGAGCCCATGTGCAACTGTTATGAGCAAGTCCATGACAGTTATTGTGCAGCCGCGCGAGTTTCTCATCAACTCGCATCTGCCATCTGGTGAAGGTGTTGCGGGCGCGGGGGAATTGCACACGTCGCAGTTTGAGCTTAAGGATTGTCAGCCGAACCCTGTTACAGACAAGGCAACGATCTATTTCGTCACGCGTGTCGAGGCGCAGTTAACCCTCAAGCTTGTAGACCTGAACGGCAACGTTGTTGCAACACTCGTCAACGACGTACTGCCCATCGGCGAGCACGACGTAACGATTAACACATCTGAGCATCAGATGTCGAGCTCGTTGTATTATTACGTTCTTACGGCGCCGGGGTATACGGACACGAAGCCGTTGATGATTATCAAGTAGCCTAAAAAAAACAGCCGAAATCACCATGCCGGGTATCTCTTGATACCCGGCATCGTTGTATCAAAATCACCATGCCGGGTATCAAGAGATACCCGGCATCATGATAAATCCTAAAACTTTATTTTTAAGCAGACCGCTTTATGTTACGTCAGCGATATCTATTCCCTGCTCCATTCAACGCAATGATGATTGCCGCGCCAAGCATCGACAGATTCTTGAAAAACATCACTCTCTGAATCATTTCCATGTTTGGGTCTTCGATGCGCCAAAACGCATGCATGATAAGCGTCACTGGTACCAGAAACAGAATTACGAGCGTAGCGCCAAAGCGAACACCAACGCCCGACATCACACACAGCGCTCCAACAATTGCGATGATACCCGATACGGGAACAGCAATCTGCGGATATGGCACTCCTTGAGATGCTGCATACAACACCGTACTTGCAGAAAAGTGAGTTGCGCCAAACATCACGAATACTAAGCCAAAACACACTCTCCCAATAAAGTATGTTATTGTGGCTAACGCAGAGCCGCTCTCACTAAATATTCTGCGACTCTCTTCAGACATCCTCCCTTGTCTGCCATGCCTCCATGCTTGAACTTGCATGCTCAAGCTCCGGAATAATGAATGAAAAGTAAACGTTATAGCATGGTTTTCAAATCGATGTCCCTATGTGAAACTTAGATGTACTTTTTTTCACGGAAACGTTCATTTATTTGCGACGAAACAATCACAGAACGCGTGTACGCATTTTATATTCAACCGAAATACCAACTTGAAGATGGTAGGGGGCTATCCAGGATTTTTTAGGTGAGTAATTATGTCAATTCTGTTTCCTAATAATTATTATTGTTTGGTTTACGATATAAACTAGATAATAGTTATAGCTCTACTCATTCGATCGCCAGAATAATCACGTAGAACACGGCAAATATTTCCGTCATAATTTGCCCACACTAGTCAATCACAACTTCAGCCCATCCAGATGATATTCCAATCGTATTGTATAGTTATTTAGCATTGGTGATTTAATGTAAGTGTGATAAAACCCACCTGGTCTCTGCGATGCCCCCTCTCCGCAAAAAGAGGAGGTTGGGGGTGAGTTGCAGGAATTGAGTTTTATATGGTGAAATGCGATGCGCGATGCCCTCTCTCCACAAGGAGCGCAGGTTGGGGGTGAGTTGCAGGGATCGGGATTTTAGTGTGCGTTGCCCCCTCTCCGCAAGGAGAGGGTATTGGGGGTGAGTTGCAAAATTTTAGCCCCTCTCCTCCACCCCGACCCGTATGTTTTGGCGTGAAACTATTTCATCATTTAGTTGAATGAAAGATGTACTTGCTTGGGTGGAGACGACGTGCCCATTCACCGACGTAACAGACAAACCAACACACGTATATCACCCGAAGGAGCGTTCGCGATGATGCTTGCCCTTAATTACAAACCGTAAAAAAACCTGGAGTAACTCGATTGGTGCAATTACATTGTTAACGTACCTGATGGTATCGTTTACGACAATGGAATCATGAGATACACAGTGTACCTTACACATCCACAGAATGGATCATACACAACATCTGGAAATATCTCAGTCCAACTCCGTAATAGGTTGCTGATCTTGCATCAATAAACAATAACCACAACTCGAATGTTAATAGTAACGATAGTGATGACTCACTTTACAGCCCGAATATGATCCCAATGGTATTGTCGCATAATTAGTAGTTAAAAACATCCAAAGCCATAATGCTTTCGCCTCACGGCTTAGTTATGTTGTCCCCCTATTTGGCTCGCAGTTCTGTTAAAGGTTCACAAGAGGATCATCAAGCTTCACATGAATCTGATTTTCCTGAACCCAATGACACACTTCTATTTAATTATCGAAAGTGGTGCTTGTGCGATAACCTCTCCTTGTGTATTGTGAATTGCAATCGAGTAACCCCCAGTTGTGAGTAGCGATGTATCAATCGTGTAATCCTTGAGGAGCTGACTGCCAAACACTCGAGCGAGATATCTTGTCCGACCCATTGGATCGACAACAACCACAGTATACTCTTCTTCAATGTTCACTTTCCCAACTACGCCGGAAAGGTTAACCACACTGCTTGTTGGGTTGGGGAAAATGTTGATGTCAATCTCTAAGTTTCTCGGTGCAAGCTTTGGATTCGCATCGCCACGGTTTGAACCTTGAGGTCGATCGATTATTGCAGGATAGGAGATCACTACGTTTTCGTAACAGTCTTGGTTGATATTTGCCGTTGGATCACCACTGCCGTTTTTCTCTACAACCTCCCATGAATACATGTTTGAACCACATGAGCTTGATGAAAAATCAAAAGATGTTGGAGGTTCTGATGCTATGATTTCACGCGGAAGAGGAGGCGGACTAACCGGTGGTGGAAAAGGACCTGAAAGAATCACATTATTGCAACCCCGAACGGTCTGCCAATCCATGTTTCCATCGCCGTTCCTATCTTCATAAACAATCCATCCGGGTGCTTTACCTTCTACGCAGGAAAAAGTAATCATTGTAGGTGCTATTGCGTGGGCTGATACAGCTGCAAATGCAGCAAATGCGAGAGCAACGAAGTAGTATTTCACACAAAACCTCATAATTAATTAAGTGAAAAATAAAATGCGCATCCTCTACATTGCTCTTGTAACTTACCCCCCCCAATAATCCAAATAAAATCTCTGTTACCTATTAACGAAAAAGGTTGGAGCACTCTTGCACTCCAACTTTGTGTCAGGCTTCTGTCTGCTTGCCCCCGTTTTCCCCTTTCATCCATTGGCTTTTTGGCCTTGCTACTCGCTCCGCAGCAGGGACTTGAACCCCGGACCCTCTGATTAACAGTCAGATGCTCTAACCAGCTGAGCTACTGCGGAAGTGAACCACAAAGATAATGAATTGACGAAATTGCATCGTGATCCTTACAACGGAAGCTATTGTTCTGCACTCCCGACGCTTTGGCGATTCTTCGAGAATCGTTGTGCTGTATGCACGAGACATTGGAAAGGTGTCTGTTGTTGCAAAGGGTGTGCGCACTCAACGCTCTGCACTAGCTAGCGCTCTAGAGCCCCTTTCACATTCACATGTTACTATCTACCATAAAAAAAATCGTGATCTGCATACGGTTTCGTCGGCGGAAATTGCATCCACGCGGCATTTCCTGCTCAACTCTTATCTGCATATCGGCACGGGGCTCTCCATGTGTGAATTTGTGATGAGAACACAAAGAGATGAAGAGGCTAACCCGCACGTGTTTGAACTGCTCAGGAACTCCCTTGAATTTATTGATGCCTGCCCGGAGTCGGATTGCTATAGAACAAGCCTCGCAATGCGGCTCGCCCTCGCCAACATTATGGGCTTCGGAATTGCAGACGGAGAACTTCCCGAAGGCGTAAACCTTAATCTGTCCGATATGGCGCTCAACACTCTTCACCTTGCACTCACCCATCCAAATTCCGCGATCGGCTCAGGGGACATCGTGGGTGATGATGAGCCTTCGACTATCGATTCATCGGTTATCCTCGAATTGGAAGGCTTCCTGCAAGCATATTTTTCGTATCACCTGGATCGGAATATAACTTCGCGAAGTGCAAATTTTCTGTTGATGTAATAGTCGTAAGGCGGCTGTTAGGGGGCTGGTAATTAGCCGCCCTGCTCTTGTAGCTATTTTAACGTCATGATAGGCAACATCGCACTAACAATGTTCTTTGTGTTTCTCAACGGCTTTTTTGTTGCCGCAGAGTTCGCAATTGTAAAGGTGCGTTCGTCCCAAATTGAACTTAGAGCTCGAGAGGGTAATGTTCTTGCCGGAATGGCGAAGCATATTCTTAGCCATCTCGATGCCTACCTAAGCGCCTCGCAGTTGGGCATTACGCTGGCTTCACTGGGGCTTGGCTGGATTGGTGAACCTGTAGTTGGGAAGATGATCTTAGATATTGCCGCATTCTTTGGATTATCCCTGCATTTCGAATCGCTTCATGCAATCAGCGTAGTCATCGCCTTTTCCCTTATCACTGTGCTTCATATAGTCATCGGTGAGATGGCTCCCAAAACCCTTGCAATCAGAAGATCAGAGATGGTTGCACTCGCCGTAGCCGCGCCGATGCGGCTGTTCTTCATCATCTTCCGTCCGGTTATAATTTCTCTCAACTGGATGTCCATCCTTGTGCTAAAGATTTTTAGCATCGAACATATTCGCGAACACGATGTTCACTCGCCCGAGGAACTGCGCTATCTGATTGCCGAGAGCGGTGAAAAGGGCGCCCTTGAAGTTAGCGAGAGAGAGCTTATTGAGAATGTCTTTGAGTTTACTGAAACAACGGCTGCACAGGTGATGGTGCCCCGACAGCAGATTGTTGCTCTCGAAATATCAATGCCAGTAGATAAGATGCTGGATTACGTAATGGATCAGGGGTATTCGAGACTGCCTGCCTATAAGAATTCCATCGACAATATAGTCGGCATTGTTTACGCAAAGGATTTGCTGACGCTGGTACATCACAAGAATCTTATCATTATTCACGATATCCTGCATCCGGCATATTTCGTGCAGGAAGATGTAATGCTGAAGAAGCTTTTACGCGACATGCAGCAGCGTAAACAGCACATCGCAATTGTTCTCGATGAGTTTGGCGGAACGGCAGGCTTGCTTACTCTGGAAGATATTATCGAAGAACTCGTTGGAACTATTCAGGATGAATACGACGATGAGAAGCCCCTTTTCAAGTCGCCATCTGTTGATACATGGGAGTTCGACGCAAGTATTAATATTCACGATGCCAACGATGCCCTGCCAACGGCTCTTCCCGAAAGTGAGAATTATGATACGTTAGGGGGCTTGATAAACGCGAAAACCGGACGCGTAGCTTCTGTGGGTGAAACAGTTAGTATCGATAATTATAATATTCACGTTCTTGAAAGTACGTCAAGAAGAGTAGAACGCGTGAGGATAACGTTGCGGCCTTCTAAAAGCGACGAAGAATTGCACGGCTCGTAAGTGACGGTCAAATGTTGCTCTCTATCGGCGTCTAATTTTTTTCTTCTTCGAAATGCGGAGTAAATCCCATTTCGTGCCACATAAATGCATACTTGTCCGTGAGGTTTGCACGGCTCTTCTCCCTGTTTACAGCTCCGTGACCCGATTTTGTCTCAACACGAAGCAGCATGGGACGGTTGCCTGCATATCTATGCTGCAGCTCTGCAGCAAACTTGAAGCTGTGTGCAGGTACAACTCTGTCGTCATGGTCAGACGTCATCACCATTGTCGACGGATATTCAACTCCCGATCGAACATTGTGCAGCGGAGAATAAGCATACAATGCATTGAATTCACGTTCAACATCAACGCTGCCGTAATCGCTTACCCAACCGTGGCCAATAGTAAACAAGTGATAACGAAGCATATCCATTACGCCAACTTCTGGCACAGCAACTCTGAACAAGTCAGGCCGCTGCGTGATGAGTGCGCCAACAAGAAGCCCTCCATTCGATCTGCCATTAACGGCTAAACGACCTTTGGATGTAATGCCTTCGCTGACGAGCCATTCTGCACATGCGATGGCATCGTCAAAAACATTCTGTTTGTTTTCCTTGCGCCCTGCATCATGCCATTTCTCTCCGTATTCGCCCCCTCCCCTCAAATTTGGGATTGCAATTACTCCACCTTGCTCAAGCCATGGAATGTATCCGGCATTGAAACCAGGTCCATAGGTGATGCCAAAACCGCCGTATCCAAACATCATGGTTGGAGCTGTACCGTTGAACACGATATCCTTCTTGTGCAGAAGGAACATTGGTATGCGCGTGCCATCCTTGCTTGTAACGAATACCTGCCGCTCTACAAATTCATCTGGATTGAAAGGGGCTCGCACCTTGTACCATGCCTTGCTTTCACCAGTATGCACATTGTACTGAAATATCGTTGTCGGATACGTAAACGAAGAGTAACTGTAGTACAATATAGTATCGTTTACGTAGCCATTAAATCCGCCTGCGTTCCCATTCCCCGGCAATTTGACTTCGCCGATATGGTTGCCTTTGGGATCGTAAACATCGATACGATCGTGAACGTCGACGATTCTGCTTATAAACAGCTTGCCGCCGCCCCACGACAACGAGGATATTGGCTCCTTGCCTTCTGGAATGATTGTCGTAATTGTCGCATCGCCAAATGGATCGGCTATCCTCACAACGCGTTCATTGGGTGCATCGAGTGTTGTTGTCCCGATAAAACCGGAATCGTGCCAAACCGAAGGATAGAATGAAGCATCTTCATTTGAGAAGATCAATTTCCAGGGAGCTGCAGTATCGTTGATTGGGCGAACAAAAATCTTGTTGCCCTTCGATGAACCATCGCCCTGATGCATCACCAACAGTGGCGACTTTTCGGGAATGTAGATGCCAACGTAACGTTCAGGATGATTTAAATCGCGATAGACAACTTTGTCTGCGTTCTGCTTGGTTCCAACCTTATGGTAGCAAACAAATTGACCAGTGTTCTTAGCAGACAACGACTTCCCATTGTCTGCAGACTCGTATCGGCTATAATAAAATCCATCGGCCTGCCAGCTAACACCGCTGTTTTTCACCCACCGGAGCGTGTCGGTGAGAATTTTCCCCGTAGCGATTTCCAAGACGTATATGTCGTGCCAATCCGATCCTGCCTGTGATTTTCCAAACGCGAGATATTTCCCATCGAGGCTCTCCTGAGCAAATGCCAGGGCGATAGTGCCATCGTCAGAAAATGTATTCGGGTCGATCAGCACTTTGGGAAGCATTGTATCTTTTTTTACATACAGCACAGCATGGTTTCGGACACCATCGCTTGAGTAGAAAAAAGTCAGACCGGCTCTATGCCACGGGTTCGACATGGTATTAAACGTTGTTACCTGCCGAATGCGATCCTTCAGCGCACTGCGATATGGTATTGTAGACAGGTATGCTTCTGTAACACTCTGCTGTCTGCCAACCCATTCTTCGACTTCACTCGCCGTATCAATTTCGAGCCATCGATACGGATCCTTCACGGCAATGCCATGCAGTGTATCGGTAACATCCACGCGCCTTGTTTCGGGATAGTGCTGAGGTTGTGCGTGAGTAGTAGATATCACCACGATGAGAAGACCTACTAACAACACGTTCATCATCGGATGTTCAAATAGATGAGTAAGGGATTCTAACATGGCAACAAACCTCAACCTAGATAGTAATCCTCGTCGTTGGAATTCGCTTTTCCACCAGATTCTGCATTGCCACCGTTATCTCCCCTGACCTGTGTTTCACTCCCTTCGCTTTGTCCAGTTGGCTTCCTGTCTCGTTGTTCCTGTGGCCCTCTGTCTCTGTGGCTCTGCGCTGGTGTCTCTCCATGTTCCTTTGCCTCTGAGTCCTTGTTACCACCCGTCTCTGAGTCCCTGTGGCCTCTGTGCTCTGAGTCCCTGTGGCCTTTATGCTCTGAATCCCTGTTGCCTCTTGACTCTGAATCCCTGGGGCCGCGTGATTCTGAATCTCTGGGGCCTCTTTGCTCTGAGTCCCTGCGGCCTCTCTGTTCTGAGTCCCTGTGGCCCCTTGGTCCTCGGTCTCCATGTTGTGGTCTGCCCGCCCGTGGTCCGTGCACACTTTCCTCTACGTACTCAACACCTTCTGGCGGAGGTATCAGGGCTTTGCGGCTTACGCGGACTTTACCGTCTGGCTGAATCTCAATAAGTTTAACATCGATCACATCGCCAACTTTTAGAATTTCGCTAACGTTGGCAACCCTACGATGCTCGAGCTGCGAGATGTGAAGCAGAGCCTGCTTCTTTGGCAGGATTTCTACAAACGCGCCGAGACCTTCGCGAATTTCCTTCACCTTGCCGGAGTAGACAGCGCCAAGTTCCAATGGACGCGTGATTTCGCGAATTCTCGCAATCGCTGCATCGCCGCTGGCCTGATCTATTGCTGCAATCGTTACGGTTCCATCGTCATCAATATCCACTTCAGCACCCGTTTCCTTAACGATGCTTCGGATCATTTCACCGCCGGGACCAATAACTGCACCTATCATTTCCACGGGGATCTGAATAGTGGTGAGCTTGGGTGCGAAGGCAGAGAGTTCGGAGTTCGGCTTAGCCATGGTCTGGTTCATAATGGAGAGAATGTGCAGTCTCCCCACGCGGGCCTGCTCAAGGGCACGCTGCATAACGCTTACTGACAGTCCTTCGATCTTTATGTCCATCTGGCAGGCTGTGATGCCTTGTTCGGTTCCTGTTACCTTGAAATCCATGTCGCCAAGGAAATCCTCATCACCGAGAATATCACTTAATATAGCAACACGGTCGCCTTCCATGATTAAACCCATTGCAATTCCTGCTACAGGCTTTTTCATGGGTACGCCTGCATGGTATAAGGCAAGAGATCCTGCACAAACAGTAGCCATGGACGAAGAGCCGTTTGATTCAAGAATGTCGGATACGACGCGAATGGTATACGGGAATTCTTCTTCCGAAGGAATGAATGGTTCAAGAGCGCGTTCGGCCAGATCTCCGTGACCCGTTTCGCGCCGGCTTGTAAAACCGAAACGCCCGGCTTCACCGGTAGAGAACGGCGGGAAATTATAGTGAAGCATGTATCGGATTTCATACGTTGGCATCAGACCGTCGATGAGCTGCTGGTCGCGTTTTGTGCCAAGTGTTACCGTAGTTAGAGATTGTGTTTCTCCCCTGGTAAACAGGGCCGAACCATGGGGTCTTGGCAGCACTCCTACATCGCATTGAATTGGTCTTATATCAGTTGTCGATCGGCCGTCGAGACGTTTCCCGTCGGCGAGAATCATTTCGCGCATTTCGCGTGCTTCGATGCTCTTAACAACTGCGCTGATAATCTTTTCCGGTTTTATATCGGAATATGTCTCGGCATTCGCTGCAACAACTGCGGCAACTGCATCTGCGGCAAGCTGCTTTATCTCACTTCTCAGCGTACTGCGTTGATCCTTTGATGATGCAATGCGAATTTGTGTTCGGAATTTTTCCGCGATTGCTGAATCAATAGCCTGAACAATATCGGCAGGGGGTTCTGCAGAAACAGGTTCGCGTTTTACAGGATTAACAATCTGAGCCAGCTCTCGCTGCAAACCGTTAAGCTCGCGAATCCAGGTATGAGCAAAATCCATGGCAGTAATGAAATCATTTTCGCTGATTTCCTTACTCGCCCCCTCTACCATAACAATCGAAGAGTCGGAGCCTGCCACAAGGATTTCGAGATCGGAATCCTTGATCTGATCGTGCGTTGGATTGATAATCAACTCGCCGTCGATGCGCCCAACCCTGACTTCCGAAATTGGACCGTTGAATGGAATGTTGCTAATCGACAATGCAGCCGAAGCACCAATTGCCGCCAATACGTCGGTCTCGTTTTGTAAATCATACGAATAAACACTCGCAATGATTTGCGTTTCGAACCTCCAGTATTTGGAGAACATCGGACGCAGAGGTCTGTCGATAAGCCTCGACGAAAGAATTTCCTTTGTTGTAGGCCTGCCCTCACGCCGGAAGAAACCACCGGGGATTTTGCCCGACGACGCCTGCTTTTCTCTGTAGTCGCATGTAAGGGGCATGAAATCGATGTCTGGCCGTGCATCCTGCGCAGCCACTGCGGTGACAAGCACCATTGAATCGCCGTACCGAACCATTACGGCTCCGTCGGCGAGTTTCGCAAAACGGCCTGTCTCAATAGAGAGTTCTTTGCCGTTGATGGTCCGTTTGACCGTATGCATGTAAAACCTATAAATGTTTACTTACGCAGACCAAGTGTTGAAACGATATTGCGATAGCGCTGAATATCGTTCTTGGCCAAATAGTTCAGCAGATTCTTACGCTTGCTTACAAGCATGATCAGGCCGCGACGGCTGTGATGATCCTTTTTATTTGCTTCGCAATGTGCTGAAAGTTGTGCAATGTGTTCAGTGAGGAGCGCAATTTGAACTTCGGGATTTCCGGTATTCACGGCGCTTCCACCAAAACGTTGGGTGATCTCCGCTTTCTTTTCTTTTGAGACCATGATCAACTCCGTGTTAGAAAAGTTTGTTTGAATGATATTGATTGCATTTTGTCGTGCTGAAGTTGTCTAAGAAATTCATCTGTAGTGTTAAATCGTTGTTCAGGGCGAATGAAACGATGAAAGCGCACAGTAATTTCTGAACCATACAAATCGGCGTTAACATCGAGGTAGTTGACTTCGAGAATAGGCTCGGTATCATTAGTAAATGTTGGCCGCACTCCGATGTTAGCCATTCCGATTTCTTCTCTTTCATTGATAGGCGAAGAAACGATATACACGCCGTTTCCGGGCATCAGCTTATACCCATCACTCGGCTGAATGTTTGCTGTTGGAATACCCAATGTCCGCCCCCGACCATCACCGCGCACTACATGTCCGGTGACTTCGTATGGACGCCCCAGCATGCGGGCAGCTCCCTCTACATCGGAATCCTTGAGCGCTGTGCGAATCTTAGTACTGCTAACAACGATGCCTTCGCTAAGAAGCGGGGGAATCGGCTCTACGAGGAAATCATACTTGCGGCCCAGCTCCCGCAGCAGCTCTTCATCGCCGCTTCTATCCCTGCCAAACATGTGATCGTGGCCGATGAAAAAATGTCGGGCGCCGATGGTGTTCACAACAACATCTCTGATGAAAACCTCAGCTGGCGTAGTAGAGAATTCTTTTGTAAAAGGAATAATCACCGTTGCGTCGACCCCAAACGATTCAAGTACGTGGCAGCGCTCGTCGATAGTAGTGAGCAGCCGCAGGGGATTGCGCCCTGGCTTTTGTAAGACGATTTGCGGATGTGGGTCGAATGTAACAACAACAGTTCTTTCATCAAATTGTTTAGCAACAGTCTTCATACGTTCAACAATACTTTGATGTCCGCAATGAACACCATCAAATGTTCCAACCGTAAGAGCGGTGTGCACATCAAATTCAACAGCATCATTGCCATAGCGTATGATGTTCATGCTGCAGTCCTTTCGACGAACAGCACAACGTCTTCGACGCATACGGCATCGTCGACATAAAAATCGCCGGACCGCGTACGCCTCAAACTCCACACATAACCACCGCAGCCAAGTTTATCACCCAGGTCTCGTGCAACAGACCTAACGTATGTTCCCGTTGAGCACGTTAGCGTAAAACTTACAAACGGCCACGAAATATGTATCGAATCAATGGACTCGATATCTACTACCCGAGGTCGGTCTGCAAACTCAACACCTGCTCTCGCCATATCGTACTGCCTGCGCCTCCCATGCCGTATGGCGCTGAACCTGGGAGGAACCTGAATTTGTGTGCCCAAAAAACTCTTCAATGCTTCGGTAATCTGTTCCCCGTCTCTCACTTCTTCTTCACCCTCTCCTCGCGTTGTCTCTTCTCCAGCTCTATCATCGCTCTGTGTTCCGGCTCCAAGTTTAACAACAACATCGTAAGTTTTGTTAGCATCCTGGAACGATGCAACACCCTTTGTTGCTTTCCCGAAGCATACTACCAGCAATCCCGTGGCAAGCGGATCGAGTGTGCCGGCATGGCCAACCCGTTTTATGCGAGTGAGGTTTCGAAGTTTTGCCACGCAATCGAACGAAGTCCAGTTTTCATGTTTATCAATGAGCGCAACTGCACCTGATTCCCGTGCAGACTCCAACCAATCCTTTTGTGCTTCTGCATCGGCAAGCATGCCGCGCGTAAGCACCTTCCATTCATGCTTTACCATCATCCTTGGGCTTCACGCTGTCGAGTATTGCATTGATTCGCTGTGCACGATCCAGCGAGTCATCGATATGAAAACGAAGCTGCGGCACGTATCGCATGCGAACGCTGCGGGCGATGTGGTGACGCAACCGACCAGCCTCTTCTTTCTCAATGTGTTCGAGTACGTCTCCGGAAGAGCGCTCGCCGCCGAAAACGCTGAGATAGACACGAGCAACCTGAAGATCGGCCGACATGCGTACTTCGGTTACCGTAATAAACCCTGCCGAAATTTCTTCAGCAATCCGTTGTAGCGGTCCGGCAAGTGCTTTTTGAATCTCGCCGGCAACGCGTTCTGTTCGAATAGACACAATATTAATCCAACGGACTCGCTCCTCTAAGTGAGCTTCCGTTTAATTTCAACAGTTTTATAAGCTTCAATGATATCTCCAATTTCGACATCATTAAAACCCTGAATTCCGATACCGCACTCATAACCTGAATCCACTTCACGGACATCATCTCTTACACGCTTGAGTGAAGCGAGTGTACCCTTGAAGATCTCAAATCCATCGCGAAGTACCCGTATTTTATCGTTCCGATTGATTTTTCCCGATTGCACATAACATCCGGCAATCGTCCCAAGCTTGCTGATTTTGAATGTTGCCCGCACCTCTACCGAAGCAACAATCTCTTCCTTGATGTCTGGCGACAGCATGCCTTCGAGAGCAAGCTGCACTTCGTTGATGCAGTCGTAAATGATTGAGTAGAGGCGGACATCGACCGATTCAGATTCTGCCAGCTTGCGTATGGCTGTTGGAATGTTTACCTGAAATCCGACTACGATTGCATCCGAAGCAGATGCAAGCATTACGTCGCTTTCTGTAACTGCTCCAACAGAGCGATGGATGATTCGAATCTGCACTTCCTGCGTCGAGAGTTTTTGCAGCGAGTCCGTGAGCGCCTCGAGGGATCCTCCGACATCGGCTTTCACAATCAGACGCAGCTCTTTAAGACCGCCCTGCTGAATCTGGGCAGAGATGTCGTCAAGCGTCATGTGGCGCATACCGCGGAACTGCTGCTCACGGCGCATTTGGTGACGTCGGTTAGCAATTTCCCGTGCTTCTGCATCGGAGTCCATTTCAAGGAGGATGTCGCCCGCATCGGGCAGACCGTCGAATCCCGTAACCTGTACCGGCATCGAAGGCGTTGCCATGTCTACGCGGTTTCCGCGCTCATCAGTCATGGCACGAACGCGGCCTGCAAACTGACCGCAGACAAAGATGTCGCCTACGTCCAGCGTTCCCTTCTGTACAATCACCGTAACCACGTTACCTCGCCCCTTATCAACATGGGACTCGATAACAGTAGCGCGTGCAGCCCGATTTGGGTTTGCTTTCAGTTCAAGCAGGTCGGCTTCCAGCAAAATCTTTTCCAGGAGAACGCCAACGTTTTCACCGGTTTTTGCCGACAGCTTAACGCACTGATTCTTGCCGCCCCACTCTTCCACTAACACGCCGTTGTCTGACAACTGCTGCATGATGCGGTCTGTATTAGCATCTTGTTTATCAATTTTATTAATAGCAACAACGATAGGAACACCCGCTGCCTGAGCGTGTGAAATTGCCTCCTTTGTTTGAGGCATCACAGAATCGTCTGCAGCAACTACCAGCACCACAATGTCCGTAACCTGTGCGCCGCGTGCGCGCATGGCTGTAAAGGCTTCGTGACCAGGTGTATCGAGAAACGTAATGTGTCTATTACCCGGAGCTGCGACGCGATAGGCTCCAATGTGCTGTGTAATTCCGCCGGCTTCGCCTGCCACTACGTTTGCATTTCTGATATAATCCAGCAGAGACGTTTTGCCGTGGTCTACGTGGCCCATGATGGTAACGATAGGCGACCTCGACTCCAACGTTTCCGGCGCATCGATGATTTCCTCGACTTCAAACTCAGCTTGTTCATCAACAAATTGAACTTCGAAGCCATAGTCGGATGCAATGAGTGTAATTGTGTCTTTGTCTAACCGCTGATTAATAGACACCATCAATCCAAGGCTCATGCACTTCATGATGATGTCTGCAGCAGAAACTCGCATCAGGTTTGCAAGGTCGGCAGTGGTTACAAACTCCGAGAGTTTGAGTGTTGTTGATTCTCGCTCTATCTGTTGCTGGCGTATAGCTTCGCGTTCTTCGCGTTCGAGCCGCTTGCGCTGACGGATCTTGGCGCGTCCACTCGATCCGCTGTCCTCCATACCGGAAAGCGTTTGGCGGATTGCGCGGTTGACGTCGGTATCGGAAACCTGTTCGCGGCTTCCTCGAGTTACCTTTTTCTTCTTTCTATCATCTTCACGAGTCCCCGTCCTCGGAGCGCCACCAGGTCCCTGCCCAGTAGATGGCGAGGACGAAGGCGGACCGCCTGGACGTTGGAACCGCTGCTGAGGAGCCGACCCAGGCGGACGCGGTCCCGACTGTGAAGGCTGCTGTCTTTGCGGGTGCTGTGTTCGAGCGGAATCTCTGACGGTTGGTTTGGCGCCGCCTCTATCGTCTCGACCAGTCCGAGGCCGTTGTTTGTCTTGTGGTTTATGTTTAGGAGCAATGTCAATCTTCCCGAGCACAGTAAGCCCGCGAAGCTTTGGCATAGCCCCCTTGGTAAGTTCAACTTCAATCACACCTTTTCTGCGTCGCTTCTTTTTCTCATCCGTTTCACCAGCTTCTTTCGGCTCGGCGCTCGGTTCAGGCGCTGCTTCAGTGGGCGGTGTTACCGCCTCGACTTCTCGAGGTTCAGCAGAAGGCGGCTCTGGCTTAGCTTCGGCCGGTGTTGCCGAAGGCTGTTCTAACTCGGCAACAGGAGCCGTTTCCTGTGTTTTAGTTTCAGGCTGTCGTTCCTCAGCAACAGGCTGCAAATCTGGAGGCGGTGCGATTTGAGCGGCTACAAATTCTTCTCGAACCTGCGGCTTTTCCTTTGCTTCAATTTTAATTACTTCGCCAACCTTCGGTCCCTCCTGGCGTGCCTCTACAGCCGTTGGCTCCGTTCGAGCCACAGGATGTTCAATTTCTTTATGAATTTCAGGGGGCTCTGGAAGCGCGGCATCTTCGTGTTTGTTCAGCCGCTCTTCGATAGCATACTCTTTGGCATGCTGTTCTGCGATGGTGTCGATGGAAACCGAGTTGCCCGATTCCATGATACTCTTTCGCACAGCCTGCTGGCGCTTTACTTTTTCGCGCTGCTTTTCGGCAACCTTAAGTTCCTTGGCGAACTTGTCGATCACGATGTCAACCATTTCATCGGACAAAACGGTCGTGGCCTTGTTTTCGATTTTAAATCCCTTCGAAACAAGGTACTCCACGATCGCATCGCGTCCGATGTTAATCTGACTCGCGACCTTAAATAGTTTATTTCCGCCAGCAACCGACATAAGCTTTCCTATTTCTCCGATTAGCTTTCCTTCTCCGTTTCTTCTTCACCTTCCTCCACAACATCTTTGCCACTCACAGCATCTTCGCCACCCATGCCGTTCTCGCCTGCTTCGTCGTCTTCGCCATTAATTTCTTCGGTTTCAATCACCTCGGGTGTGTCTTCCTGATAAGCCTCATTCAAATCGGCAATACCTTCCTGAGGCTCTGCATCATCCTGTCCTTCCGTTGACTCATCATCCTGTTCCCCTGCTTCATCCATCGACTTCAGCCATCGTGGATCTTCGCGCTCTTCAAACTCTTCGTGCATGATTGTGCGTATCTCAAGAATTCTCTCCTTCGGAGCTAGTCGAAGAAGAACGTTGGGATCGGCTTCCAGATATTCACGTGCGGTATCAATCCCTGCGTTAATCAGCTGGTCGTATAATTCACGTCCAATTTCATCTCGGAATTCAATCAACTCGATGTCTTCCGCGCCTTCTTTTACTAAGGAAAGTGAGAATCCAGTGAGTTTCGAGGCAAGACGAACGTTCACGCCATTCCTGCCGATAGCCAGGGAGACCTGATCGTCGGGAACGATAACCGTTGCCTGGCGAGCATCAGTGTCTATCTGAACATCGCGCACTTTCGCCGGCGACAGAGCACGGGCGATGAACAATCTGGAGTCATCGGTGAATTCAATGATGTCGATGTTTTCATTGTTCAATTCGCGAACAATTGCATGAATGCGGATGCCCTTCATTCCCACGCATGCGCCAACGGGGTCTACGCGCTCGTCGAACGACGTAACGGCAACCTTTGCTCTTTCTCCCGGCTCACGGGCAATAGAACGGATTTCGATGATGCCATCGAAAATTTCCGGTATTTCCTGTTCAAACAGCCGCGCCATGAAGGAATCATCTGAGCGCGACAAGATCAAATCGGGTAAGCCTGTAGCGCCCCCTGACCTTCTAACTTCTTTTAATATCGCTTTTACCTGCTGATTTTTCTTCAGTCTCTCTGTTGGGATTTGTTCTTCGCGGGGAAGGCGCATTTCAACCTTGTTGTGTATTACAAGGATGTTATTTGGCCGCACCTGATAGATTTCTCCGATGATAACTTCGCCGACTCTCTTGCTGTACTCTTCGTAAATGTTGTCTTTCTCAACATCGCGAATACGCTGATTCAGATTCTGAATTGCCTGCGCTACGAGGCGTCGGCCAAACGAATCGGCAATGTTTTCAAGAGTGATTTCTTCGAGGTAGTCTTCACCTATCTCAAGCTTATCTCCCGACAGGTCTTCGAGTTCCTTTTGTGATATCTGTGTTTCGGGATCTTCGACTTCTTCGACAACTTCTTTCATGAGATAGATTTCGATGTCGCCCTTTTCCATGTTTACAATACAATCGAAGTTGGCATTCTCGCCATACTTCTTGCGCACCATCATCTTAAGGGTTTCTTCGACGATTCCCTGAAGAAGATCGCGGTCGATACTCTTCTCGCGAGCCATCTCGCTGAAAGCTTCAATGATGAGCTTTTTGTTATCGACCTTTTGTTTAGTTTTTCGTCTCGGCATCGCGATTCAGTGAGCTAGTGAGATTACTTGTATGTGTGCAAACAGGACAGGTACATCAGATTGGAAACAGTTAATTGAAGGACAGTACAACACGCGCCTGTTGTATGTTGTCGAGTGGAATTGAAACCGGTGCTAACGCACTCTTGTTACGTGCTGTAATGGGAGTCATCACCAGTTCCGTTTCCGTTATCGCGTTCAATTTTCCTTCAAAGGATGTTCCGTCGACCAGTTTACACTCAATTGTTCGTCCAATGCTTTTTTTCAATTGCCACAAATACGTAACCGGAACGTCTGCCCCGGGTGAAGACACTTCGACCGCCCTAAGGCGGCCGTAGAAATCGTCGGTTCCCAGCCGTTCGTCAAGCATCCGGCTGACGGCCCGGCAGTGTTCATGGGTTACGCCCGACACGTTATCGATCGTTACTTCCAATCTCATCTGCCGTTCGTTGCCACGCACTTGGGCATTAATTAACGCGACGCCGGCCATCGAGCAGACTTCTTCGATTACCGTCCGCAAATGGGACGGAACGCCATCGGTCACGTTATTCAACACTCCAAATGGTTCCAACAAAAAATGGGCTTTCTAGCCCATCCTCTTTTGCGGGTACAAAACTACGAAAAATACAACGGAACCCACTTCAGGGCTGGGTGGACGAAAAACCGCCTACACGATGCCCCCAAACGTCTCCCCCAAAACGATGCCGGGTATCAAGAGATACCCGGCATGGAGATTTTTTTGGGCGATGCCGGGTATCTCTTGATACCCGGCATGACTTCTGGAACTTTGAGTAGTTTTGAAAAATGCCCGATTACTTCAACCTCGACGCCCTCCTCACCGATGAAGAACGATTGGTCCAACAGACCGTGAAAGAATTCGTCGACCGCGAAGTTATACCAATTATCGAACACCATGCCCGCGATGGCACGTTCCCGCTGCACCTCGTTAAACCAATGGCCGATCTTGGCTTATTCGGCATTACTCTCCCTCAGGAATATGGCTGTGCCGGTCTGAATAATGTCTGCTATGGTCTGGCAATGCAGGAGCTGGAACGCGGAGACTCCGGTATCCGCTCCTTTGCATCTGTTCAGTCCTCGCTTGTGATGTACCCCATTTACACGTATGGGTCGGAAGACCACAGGCGTAAGTGGCTGCCCCGCCTGGCTTCGGGTGACGCTATCGGATGCTTCGGACTTACTGAACCGGATTACGGCTCGAATCCCGGCGGCATGGTTACCAATGCAAAAAAAACCGACGGTGGCTTCCTCCTCAATGGCGCCAAAATGTGGATCACCAACGGAACGCTGGCAGATATAGCTGTTGTGTGGGCAAAACTTGATGGAGTGGTAAGGGGCTTCCTCGTCGAAAAAGGTATGAAAGGATTCTCGGCTCCCGAAATGAAGGGTAAGCACTCGCTGCGAGCATCGGTGACGTCGGAATTGGTATTTCAGGATGTTGAACTGCCCGAAGAAAACGTCCTGCCCGGCATCGAAGGCTTAAAGGGTCCGCTGTCGTGCCTTACTCAGGCACGTTACGGTATTTCGTGGGGTGTTATCGGATCGGCAATGGCGTGCTATGATTCGTCGCTGAACTATGCACAAAGCAGAATTCAATTCGACAGGCCTATTGCCGGGTTCCAGCTCACTCAGGAAAAACTTGTGTACATGCTAACAGAAATTACTAAAGCGCAGTTTTTGTGCTGGAGGCTTGCTCATCTGAAAGATGAAGGCACAATGCTGCCTCAGCAGGTTTCGCTGGCTAAGCGCAACAATTGCGAAATTGCGCTGAACATTGCGCGAATGAGCCGTGAGATTCACGGAGCAAATGGTATACTTGATGAATATCCGATAATGCGCCATTCGGCAAACCTTGAAAGCGTTAAAACCTATGAAGGAACGCATGAAATGCATACGTTGATTCTCGGACAAGACATCACCGGGATTCAGGCGTTTACCTAAGATGACGTTGCCCAATTCTACCAGACACATTCAACCCTCGGCACGCATTGCAACGCTCACCGTGGCAGCGCTTGGCGTTGTGTATGGAGATATAGGAACCAGCCCCCTATATGCAATCAAAGAATGCTTTTCCCCGCATTACGGATTGCAAGCTGGTTTGACAGAAGTGTTCGGAATACTGTCTCTTATCTTTTGGTCATTAACTATTGTTATTGCCATCAAGTATTTGATGGTAATAATGCGGTACGACAATAAGGGAGAAGGGGGCATCCTGGCCCTAATGACAATGGTTTCGCCGTTTCTGAAAAAACAGTCAACTACATGGGTACTATTAACGCTTGGATTATTTGGCGCTGCACTCTTGTATGGCGATGGTGTTATAACTCCGGCAATATCGGTTTTGTCTGCCGTAGAAGGTTTAACGGTTTCGGCTCCCGCGCTTCACAATGTTGTGATTCCTATTACAGTGATTATCCTGGTTGTCTTGTTTACAATTCAGCGAAACGGGACAGCAGGTGTTGGCAGAATCTTCGGACCATTCATGATATTTTGGTTTGCGCTGATGGCTGTGATTGGAGTGATCTCCATCGTGCAAACGCCGAGTGTTCTTGCTGCAATTAATCCGATGTATGCTGTCGATTACTTTATGCATCATGGATTTGTTGGGGCTGCAGTCCTCGGTTCGGTGTTCCTTGTAGTAACGGGTGGTGAAACAGTCTATGCAGACATGGGACACTTTGGTAAGAGGCCAATCCGATTGGGATGGTTCTACATGGTGTTTCCTTCGCTTCTGTTGAATTATTTCGGTCAGGGCGCCTTGCTGATAAGAGAAGGGCATGTTCTTTCTACAGTTGCCAGCCCATTTTTTCACATGGTTCCATCGTGGGGCGTAATCCCATTAGTCATTGTGTCCACTGTGGCAACCATCATTGCTTCGCAAGCTGTTATCAGCGGCGCGTTCTCTCTTACATGGCAAGCACTTCAATTGGGATACCTGCCAAGACTAAAAGTAATGCATACGTCGAGCGAAGAGCGAGGACAGATATACATTCCTTTTATCAATTGGGTACTGTTTGCCGTTACCGTGTTTCTCGTTTTGGAATTCAGGTCATCCAGTAACCTGGCAGCCATGTATGGTATCGCCGTTTGCACAACAATGGTGATAACAAGTCTGCTTGCATGGAATGCTGTTCGCCATATCAGTTCGATGAGTGTGCTTGTCTCACTTGCCCTTATTGGTACATTCCTGTTCATCGATTTTTCGTTCTTCGCTGCGAACATTGTTAAAGTTGAGCAAGGGGGCTGGTTCCCGATTGTTCTTGCCAGTATTGTCTTTACAATTATTCTCACATGGAAGAGAGGCCGCGAGCTATTACGCATAGCAATTGAAAAGAGAACTCAGCCCCTGTATGAGTTAATTGAAGACATCGACGTGTTCGAGTCCGTTCCCGGCACGGCTTTGTACATGAGCGGATATGCAGGCGTTGCTCCTCCTTCGTTGGTTTCTAATATTAAATACAACAGAGTCAGGCACGAAACCATCATTCTGCTCACCGTTCAGGTCTCCACGCAGGCACGTGTATCGCCCGACGATAGATTCTCAATTCTCCCACTTCCTAAAGAATTTTATCAGGTGATCCTACATTATGGATTCATGGATCAGTTGAATATCATGGAAGATTTGCACTATCTGCCGGAATTTGATATCCCGGTTGATATTACGGATGCGACGTTTATCATTGGCCATGAAACAATTTCTGTTGCCAAACCAGGCGGAATGGCAACGTGGCGCAAACATCTCTTCAATTTCATTCATCGCAACTCACGTACACCAATAAAATATTTTAGGGTTCCATTTAAGCGTGTGCTGGAACTGGGAAGCAGCGTAGAGATCTAAATTTGTTGCCGGAGCGCCGCGCTGCAGTAGGCAAAAGCTATAAACTAGTTGGGAACAATAACCTTTTTAGCCGATGTTACACCGTTGCTGTCGGTGGCCCATACAACGTAGACGCCGGCGGTTAACTCGAACGTATTCTGACTTACATTGTTTGCATACAGAACCTGGTTGCCAATTACATTGTAAACAATTATATTTAATGGCCCGTTGCCAGAAGTGATTCGTACAAGACTTCCCCTCACCGATACATTAATATCGAGCTCTGCCTTGGATTCTTCGGCGTATGTGTGCCCAATAGGCGCCGCAATTAGAAAGGCATCTTTGCGATTGCCTCGTTTGCTCGAAGATCTGCCAGCGATGTATAACGTGCTGTTGCGCAGAATGCAGTCTAGCGCTTCGTCGTCGCCTGGTCCGCCCCATACCATCCTCTTAGCTTCGGTGCCGTCGTCGTCCAACTGCAAGACCACAACGTCGGCTCCACCTGCACCAAAACTTGTTGTCTGACCTACAACGATGATCTGTCCAAACGGAGCAGCAACAATAGACCGTGCCGACTCTGTACCGCTGCCGCAGCAGGTGTAATACCATCGGCGGTTCAGCGCCTGGTCGTACGCCGCAGCAAAGATGTCGTTATTATTTTCTGATGTCGTCGTCATTCCCGTAACCCACATCAGCGTTGTATCGGCTGCCATTCCAAGAGCATTTTCTAAGTTTAGCCACGGGTCGTCTCGGCCAAAAAATGTCGAGTCTATTACATCGCCCGATTCCGGATCGAACCTCATAATGGAAGATTGTCCATCAAAGCCGCGCGCTGTAATCAGGTTGTTTACGGAGCCGCCATACAAACCTGCGCCAAAGAGTTTTCCTTCGACGGTTACGATATGTCCATCCTGATGATCGTTCTTGTCGGAGCCCCAGGACTTTTGCCATAGGATCTCACCCGAAGGTGAAAGCCGTGCAATACCAGCGTCCCATTTTTTTGATCCTGCGTCTGTCCATCCGGTAATGATTATGTCGCCATTAGGCTGAATAGCAATTCCATCTGCCTCGTCATAACCAAATCCGCCGTCTATTGTTGTGGTCCATAACGTGTCGCCAGAGCTTCTGCTAATGCAGACAACGAGCATATCACAATCTTTAAGGTCGAGAGCCAGAGACCTGCATGTGCGGCCGCCTACGTATACACGCGACCCGCTTGTTGCGATGAAATATGCCTGCTGATTAAACGGGCCACCGATATGTGTAATTGCAGTATCGCGTATCGTACCGTCGAAGTTCACACTGTGAACTACAATGTCTCTGAAAGCGCCCAGCTCGTTGTAATCCGGATTCGTTACCCACCAAAGACCCAGACCGTCTGCTGCAATGCCCCACGATTCGTTTTCACCATTTGGAGTATCTCCCGGCAGGAAAATTTCCCAAACAGTTGCAAGCGGAAGTACAACAGGCTGTGCATGCAGGTATTGCAGGCACAGAAGAACGGTAAGCGCTACGGAATAAACGCGACGCAAGAACATAGTCGCAAAAATACCTGTCAAATCGGCAAAAGATAACCTGCCGAAATTCTCAGCCCATTACCCATTAACCACCCTACATTTTGGTCCTCAGCCCGCGAATTGTTTGTAGTTAATGTAGAAGGCTGACGTATAATATATTTAATATCAAAAACAATACGGCTGTCGCCCATCGGCAAAATTGTAGAGACGCCAATCGAAGCTCCAAAACCAAACTGGGGTTTGTATTGCACCTGAACAATTTGAGGGCCAGGGTAATCCGTGACGGCACTGTAATCGTCTGTTTGAGAAGCGCTCAATACGCGGTCGGCAAAGAACCCAAGCGTTAATCCGATTCTTGACCCTGAAGTATCCAAATCACCTAATGGAATGAACCCTTCGGCAGCAAGGTCTATAGAGTTTGAAAGGATCTCTGATTGCACATTCGGACTCTGAGTGTTAGGCACAAGAACATTCAGACGTCCTTGAGCACTAAGATTTGAATCGATTGTATTATCATAAATAGTTTTTAATTCACTGTTTTCGATTCGATAACCCAACGAAAATCTAAAATCAACTTTCGACTTTGCGCTTAAATGCAGCGAAGCGCCAACCCTAATACGGGTCGGCGCTCCTGATCTGCTGACTTCCGAGGGAACCGAGGTTGTTACAGTGTATCCAATCTCGGGACCGATAAACAATCCTTGCGCACTCGCCGAGACCACAAGGCAGACGAAAAACGCAAGAACAACAATACTTTTCAGATTCACCTCATATTACGATTCTGGTACTTCGACCGTTACTGCCTGTTTCGACCCATCCTTGTCTTTTACAACAAACAACACACCGTCGCCAGGCCTCTTCTTGTCAAGAATTTTCTTGAGCTGCTCCGGTGTTGACACAGATTGGCCATCAGCCTTTAAAATTACGGTATTCGGCCTCATTCCTCTCCGTGCAACTGCACCTCTGTTGTCAATTTTTGCTACAACAACACCAATATCTGTGTCGAACTCATCGCGCTGCTGTTTAGTGAGCGGCGCTGCCGTGAATCCATATTCCTGGAATTTTAAAGGAGAGGCATCGGACTTTCCCACTGTTTCACCGGAATGCGCATTGTCAACTATGTTATTATCCGAGTCCAGAGCCTTTAATTTAACACTTTTTACTATCTCTTTGCCGTCGCGCCATATCGTGAGGTTAACTTTATCGCCAGCATGGCGCAGCACAATTTGATTTTGCAGATCGTTCGATGTGCGGACGGGATCGTTATCAACCTTGAGAACAACGTCGCCAACTTCGATGCCTGCTGATGCCGCCGCGCCGCCTTTTACAACACGGTTTACCAAAACGCCCGAAACCTTATTGAGGCCCGCAGCCTTGGCCGATGTTTCGTCAATACTCGTTATTTCGATGCCAATATATCCGCGTTCAATTTTCCCGTCATCAATTAGGTCTTCCGCAACGCTTTTAACCATGTCGATTGGAATTGCAAAGCCATATCCTGCATTGACTCCGCTTCTCGAGGCAATGGCAGTGTTGATTCCAACCAGAGAGCCGTTCATGTTAAACAGGCCCCCTCCGGAATTACCCGGATTGATTGCGGCATCGGTTTGTATAAAGTTCTCTACAGCATATCTGTTGCGCTCAAATGTTCGCTCATTTGTGCCAACGATTCCAATGCCCCTTCCCATCGCCGAAATTATACCTGATGTAACCGTCGATCTCAAGCCAAGCGGATTACCGACTGCGATAACCCACTCGCCAACACGAATGTCCTTTTTCTCGGCCAGATGAGCGGGCTGAAACTCACCATCAATTTTCAGCACTGCCAGATCCGTAAGCGGGTCGCGTCCGATAAGCTTGGCTTTAAACTCTTTTTCATCGTGAGTAGTGACGGTGATACTACCCTCTTTGGCATGCTCTACAACGTGGTTGTTGGTTACAATGTATCCGTCGTAGGAGATAATTACACCCGACCCCGCTGCCTCACCTTCTTCCTGTTGCGGCTGTTCATCATCGTTAGGGTTGGGACCAAAAAAACGGAAAAAGTCATCAGGGAAGGGGCTTGCCACATCGCGGGAAACCTTTGCGCTGATGTATACCACCGATTTAGTTGTGGCCTCGGACACAGCCACAAACTGATTATTGAGGGCACGAACGGATTCCGGCGCCTGCATGGGGGCGCTGCTGGATCCAATGGAACCGGCAGCAAAGGCTTTTTGTAGTGCGTTCTCGCCGACACTTGTCATGAGAATCACACCAATCACAATGCCGATGCCAATAAGGGCTACAGCGGCAATAGTTGACGAGCGGGACATAGATCTATGTAATGGAATCATGAGAAAATCTGCTGGTTTGTTTGTGAAGCAGCGCTGATTCGACGTATAAATTTGTCAATTAGTGAGCGTGCACCAATAACCTCACTGGCTTTTCAAACGTTTCCTCTAAAAGAGCCTTTCGGCGCTCGGCACCCCACAGCTCAATGTCGGGCACCGCTGTCGGAGCGCTCAGATACATATCGATGGTTGTTGGATTATCCTCTACTTGAACGGTATGAACCACCTGCTGCTGCCTCCTGTCGAGACCTTCGGCTATTCTGACGATTGAGGCCAGCACTCTTACCAACCGCTGTTCATCAGCCGACAGTTTTGCAAAATTGTCATGCTTTTTTTTGGGGTGACTCTTTCGGTGGTACCGGGCTACGTTTGCGATGAGCTCAGTTTCATCGTTTGTAAACCCAGGCATTGTACTATTGCGAATGATATATTCACTATGTTTATGATGCTGATCGGCTCCGATGTGGTATCCTACGTCGTGCAGCAGAGCTGCCGCTTCAAGCAGTTCGCGCTCTTTGTCGGAGTATCCATGCAGAACGCCCATATCGTCGAACAGGCGCAACGATAAATTTTTTACGTGTTCCGCATGTCTGCGGCGGACACGATACAGATCGCACAGGTGATCGACGCTTTGATACCGCAGGTGGGACAGGTGATGATACTCATCAATGTCACGCTGTTTCTGAATGGTATCGAACACAATTCCTTCGCGAAGCGCATAATTCGAGATAGAGATTTCCTGAATATTCAATCCAATTACGGCTTGCTCAAGGATAAGAGCGCCGGCAAGAATAACGTCGGCTCGTTTTGGATCCATGCCGGGCAGATCTGTTCTCTTTACCGACGATCCGGCATCGATAATCGACTGAATTGTCTCCATCAGCTCATCGCGCTTCAGTCTGTACCCGTTGAGTGAATCGGGTACGCGTTTTCCTTGCCGTGCAAGCGTCATCTCGGAGATGGAGAGAATTGTCCCACTGCATCCAACAGCTTCTTCAAAGCCGTAGGCAATCAGCGATTGAAAGACAGGAGTCCAATCGCCTTTGATAGCCAGACGGCATTGTTCGATGGAAGAGTGGTCAGAGTCGCCATTAGAAAAGAATCGTTTCGTGAGTCGAATGTGTCCAAGCTTTGCCGAATGAATGTAGGCCGCTTCTCCCTGATAGCCGATTACTGTTTCTGTGCTGCCTCCTCCGATATCAATCACCAGTGTTCTCTTGGCAAGAATTGGCAATGCATGCAAGGCTCCGATGTAAATAAGTCGTCCTTCTTCGATGCCACTCACAACTTCTATTTCAATTCCGGTAGCCTCGAGCACCTGCTCAAGAAAATCAGCTTTGTTCATCGCCTCCCGTACGGCGCTTGTGGCAACGGCGCGTATGTGTGCATTTGCTTGTTGTGCCTCTGCTGTGAAGCGTTTAAGCGTGGCAATGCCCCTTGACATTGCATCGCCTGTTAGCCGTTTCATGTCGCCAGCAGCAGTTCCCAGTCTCACCATCTCCTTGTTGCGCGAGATGATGCGAAGAGCGCCGCGAGTGCTCACGGAGGCAATAACCATGTGAAATGAATTGGTGCCTACATCGATGGCGGCGATGACGTCGGGACTATCAGTAGCAAGTTCCATGCACTGCGAAATTACTTCGTGTTATAGATTGCCGCATGCTTCAAAAACCGTTTATCGTAATCATGCTTGTAATCGTTGGCGCAATCCTCCTTTCAAACATTATGATTGGAGCGTTTCGTCGATTTTTCGGTCGGAAAAACCATTAAACTCACAGCAGCCCAACAGCAATGCCTAAGAGCCATCGTTATGCCTTCCTCGATGTATTGCGCGGCTTCGCTGTGTTATGGATGGTACAAGTTCATTTAACAAACGTTCTTATTGATTCATCATTTCGCGGGACCTTAATATTTGATTTACTGAATATTTCTAATGGTTTTGTTGCTCCTGCTTTTATTTTTTGCTCTGGCGCCGGGCTATGGATTGCACTCGACAGGAAGGGGGCTTCCTATCTGAGAAGAGGCGCTGATTTGTGGCTGTATTTACGCAGGCTGGCATATATCCTTCTCTGGGCATACATGCTTCATGTTCCATTCTATTCATTGGAGCGAACGCTGATTGCCACACCTCAGGAATTGATGCCATGGCTGCAAACCGACGTACTTCAAACCATTGTTTATGCATCTCTCATCGCGCTTACGTGCTTCCTAATCATACGCGATCTCCGCAAAACAACGATTGTGTATGGAGTTCTTTCAATTCTTTTAATGTCGGTTACGGTATTCATCTGGGATTCCAATCCTGCAACATGGCTCCCCGAGAGTCTTGCCATCATGATTCTGCCCGCACCGTCATCCCTGTTCCCGCTCTTCCCATGGATGTGTTATCTGTTTGCCGGTGCCTTTTTCACCGGTGTGTTCATGCGTTCCGAGAATAGGACGCTTCTTGCACAGCGAATGATATGGCTGAGTATCGCAGGGACGGGATTGATATTTTTATTGAAAATATTACCTTTTAATTCACCATGGACTCACACATGGTGGTCTACATCGCCCGGACTCCATCTCTTCAGAATTTCAGGCGTTGTTCTTGTTATGTCTGTCCTTTACCTTTTCGAACAGCGTTTGCGCAATTCGCGTTTTGGAATCGAAATGCAAATCATCGGAAACGAATCGTTGTTTCTGTATATCAGTCATCTGTTGATAGTCTATGGCAGTGCATCCCTCATAGTCAGGTCGATCACCGGTGTTTCATCCACAGGATACCTGGGCATCGCAATTGTGTGGGTGGCATTAACAGTTCCTCTTCTATTCATCACCAAATGGTGGCACACAATCAAACACAGCAAGCCTGAACTGGCACGTAAGATCCTCGTTGGACAGATGTGCATCATGATCCTGGCTTTTCTATTAATACCGGCAGATTTTTCAGTGCTTGAAATATTTGGAGTTGCAGGTCCCTGATAGCGTCGATGAGGACTCCATAAACCAACGGAGGTGATGCACACGTAACAGCCTACTTCATTACAACGAAGCGTCGCATTACCGTTTGTCCTCCAGCTTCAATTATGATTGAGTGGAACCCTACTCCATATAACCCATCAACTCTGATTTTGTTGATGCCGGTTGTAAGTTCATAGCTTGACTCTGAACCGACCATCATGCCTATTTCATTAAATATCTTGATGTTGATGATAGTCGGTTCTTTGGCTTCCACATATAAAGACACAGAATTAGATGCCGGATTTGGAAATGCCTTGCTTACAATAATTCCTGTTACGCCTGCGACTGGCATGACTGAACCGAAGAGAGCAGGTCCAGACTTAGACATTGAGCGCGATTCAGGCTTGTAATTGCCGTCAAGGTTCGATGTACAAAAATCTTCAAGATCTTGAACATCCATGCTATTCAATGTCCCTTCACAGAAGACCGGTGTTGAAATTCTCAGCGTTGCTTCATTTGGTATCGTCACTTCGCCCGAAACAGTAATTGTTTCGCCGGCAGTTACCAGCAAACTTGCATTATTGCTTAATACAAAATCGGGCTTGATGTCGACTGTTTCCCATGCAGCATATTCCGAGTTTGTAGTGATTTCCTCTTTCAGGTCAATATGTGCCACTGCAGTATTCCACTCACCGAGGGTCCAGTTGCCGGAACCGGTAACCTCATCGCCCGGACTCAGGGGATACATTCCAACAAACAGTACGTTTGGACCTCCATCCTTTCGTTTCAGGTTCACCAGCAGCTTTACATAAACTCGAGGCTGCAATACAGCTGGCTGAACCGGCAGGGGGAACCAAATATTTTGATAATTACACGTGGGTCTATTATGCGTGTTGTCCCTTTTCACCCAGCACTCAAGGGTCATGTCGCTTGCGCACGATAGCGGAACATACCGAGTTGATACCCGACGCTTCTGCTCCTCAATAATGAAATCCGTGTTACCCAGATCCTCAACTTCCTTGGATACAAATGGGTAGCCTTGCACGTCGTCGAATTCAGCAACCAAGGAAGCAACGATTTCAACGTCGCCTGCATCTTCCCATTCGAATCCGCTTCCTGGATTAACGGCAAAATCAATCGGAGTGTTCAGCCTGAAGTAATAGTGATCCCAGGAATCTCCGAGAAGACAATTTTCACTGTTCACGAAAATGTAACCACTTTCATCAGTCCAATAATCGTACGTTGGAGTCTTAACAACTGCGAACCCACCGAGCGGATTGTTGTAGTAAGGTTGGTCTGCAATATCAAAGCCGGTAAGAGTACCACCGGGGTTGCCAAAGAAAATTGACTCAATGTCGTTCTGCGTAGTTATTGATCCCGTTGTTGTCACCTCTTCTCTGAACATGATTGGCGGAGTAACCGACGCTGTTTGGCCACCACCAAATAAGAAATCAATGAGTGTGATGGCCGCCCCAATATATGGTGCAGCTTTGAATCCGTCCTGAAGAAACGAGCTTTTTTTGATGGTTTTTTGGAGGAGTGACAGCGAATTAGTCGCTTCAGCACCTCTTTCCGCGCTTACTTTCCCTTCGCTAATCGCATTATCCACTGCCGCCAACTCTTTGCTCGTAAACGAATTGATAGACTCGTAGGTACTGTATGCTTTAGAACCAGCCTCAAGGAGCGATGAAATCGAAATGTGATTCGCATTGTCAGCTATATTACCTTGTTGACCCGCCTGAATTTCGATTAACGTACCCGTAGTCGTGAGACTGACTTGTGCTTCAGCAATCAAACTAACTTCAATGCTCAATTCGCTCTTGTATAGACATGCACAGGGGTCGTACATTACCGGAAAGTCAGCCCAAAACCAATCCCCGGTAGTATTGCCATATCTTGAGACAGCCACTAAATCATGAACTGAATTGTAGTTAAAGGCCTCTATTGGGATCAATGGCTTTTGGTAATTAGCCTGGTGTATGCTGTTGGTTTGGATTCCATCCAAAGTCGGTGTTGAAAGAAATTTTAATTTTACAAACGAGTATCCGCCGTCATCTTCTCCGATAAGTACCAAAACACGAAGGATTGATCTATACTTGTTGTAAAGAATGAAATAGGGATTGGGTACCTCAACTGTTGATTCTGTTCTATTACCGTCAGCATCGTAATCAAACCCGAACCGTTCAATTATCAATTCCCAGCCATCCTCCACCAGATAGTCCCTGAACTCATACAGGTCATCCGTAATAGTTGCATGTTGAAAAAATGGAGATTGAACTGTTCCTGTGGGAAAATTCGGTGAGTTCACATCGAATACTTCCTGCCCAATCCACTGAAAAAAGTTCGGACGATGTGAGAATTTCTTGTTGCTCGGAGCATTAACATCAGTCGTTAATGTGTAATCTATTTCACAAGGCGCTTGAGCATTTAACTCGAAGTATATTGTAAGCAACGCTATAATAATGATCGCTGGCATCCGCATTTTCGTCATTGGCGCACCCCCACAAAGCTGAAGTACTTTCGGTACGATTCATCCGGAAACTGATCGTCGGCAGTTGGCGGGATGAAAGAGTACTGAATATTCATTGTATCTCCATCTGCCGACAAAATGCCTGTTGCCGACATATTCCTGCAGTTGTCCTCCCAAAAATCATACGGTGGGCTGTAATTGTAGACAATAGTTCTCCAACCGTAATCAAAATAAACAGTACCATATCTTTTTGGGTTCGACGGATAATTGCAGCCTATCGGAAGAGTAATCTTGACCTGGTACGGGTTAGGACCAGATCCTATGTGGGCAATCTCAACCAGTAGGGGTTCGCTCGGGCGTTCCGTCGTATAACCAAAGTATTTTCCAAAAATGCGCGAATCAATAGAGTCCTGCCGTACCACATAAAAGGTTCGATAAATTGTATCATATCCATTCCTGCCACCACAACTTGAGTCCTGCTCTGTAAACGTGATCAGACGAATTTTTACCGGACCGTCATAATTCATAAACGTGAGGGTAAGCACAGAGTCTGTCCAGAGGCGCGTTGTGTCAAAGGATGTTGTCCACTCGTACCGTGTACTCTTCTTTGTACTTCTAAATCTCATTATTTTTTGACGGAAAATCGTATCCTGGATTTCCGTCTCAACAGAGACAATCCGTTCATGAGCGATAATGGAAAGGGGCTCGTAACGGTATCCTGCGCAGGGTTCCGGAGCTATGGAGTTGTTGTAGCATCCCGACATAGCCAGCAGAATGGTGGCGATCAGAGACCATACCAGATTATGAGGTCTCACTTTTCCAGCCCTTGTTTCATTTCGTCTAACTCACTTTTCAAATCTTGATTGCGTTTCGAGAGTTCGATCACGTACAACGTCAGTTCTTCAATCTTGCGCATCATGATCTCCTGCATTTCGCCAACAGCAATGCCGCTCTTTTTAACTTCTGCTTCTGAAGGTACGTCTGGTAGTCTGGAATGGTCCTTAATGAATTGCCGCAAATCTTCAATCGACATCAGATTGTGTTCAGGCTCAAATACGTAATCGGGCCAATTGAGAGCCGTGATTTTTAGCTCTCTTGCAAAGATGATTCCATCAACGCTGAGTCTGTTATTGAACCCTGGAGCTGACGCCGAGTTCTTCAGTTCTCCAATTGTCACATCACCCAATACGTGCAATTCCGTGGCTGGGGAATTGGTTCCAATACCCATGAATCCATTATCATTGACCTGTACCAGGGTTGAATTGTTCGAATTAGAGATTGCAAATGAGGCCGTGGCGCTTGAACTACCTGCCCCTTTTACATGAAGTCTCGCACTCGGCGTCATTGTGCCAATACCTGCATTACCAGTGGAGAGAATCGAAAGACCCTTGAAACTTGTCAGCACCTCGCCTTGACTGGCATTTTCATCAACTTTTATAAAGTAAACATCGGGACTAGTTGCTCCATCTGAAATACCCATTAGAACTGAAATTCTGCCACCCTCAATATTCTTAATTTTTGAAACAGTGGGGTCGTAATATGCATTCATGCCTATGAACTTCGAGCCTCCATCATGAAACGTGATGAGGTTCCCAACCTGAAGTCTCTCTAATGGGTTGCCACTTCCAATCATGGTATACCCTTGGTCCGAAACCTTTAGCATCTGTGTTTCATCCTTGTTTTGGACAAGAAATGCATTCGTCGAAGATGTATTTCCGAACGATCGAATTGCAAAACGCGTATCCGGCATCGGCCAATACCTACCAAAAGAGAAGATGCCATTCCCATTGGATTCGTAATTCATCGACAGACCGCGATACCTGCCCGATGAAGCGACTTCCTCGAAATCGAGTGCACCGTTAGCACTTCCGATCCCGCCAAGACCAAGGCGAACTGAGCCGTCTTTGGAAAACCTCAACATCGACGCATAGTCACCGACAATCCTGCTCCACTGATTGGGATTCTGGTCCAAAGGTCCCTGAACATACGCGTTATATCCAAGAAAGTCATCGAACGTGCCTACGTGAATGGTCGTCTTATTCCAAAGCTGAAGGATCTCTTTGGGATTCGACGTGCCTACTCCGAGGTGACCAAGCGCAGTAATTGTAGCCTGTTCAACATCGGATGCGGCCAGCGTAGTCGCAAAGATGATCCGGCTGCCTGGTTTTCGAGTTGAAAGAATAAGATTATTTGCGGTTTCATCAGCAACAAGACATAGGTCGCTTAACTGTTGAATATTTGAATGCACAAGTTGAGGAAAACCGCCCGGTACTGCGGCTGTGTGCCATGCAATAAATAAATCTCCATGAATATCACCAGGACACAACCCATATAATGAATTATTGGAAAGCCGTAGGCCAGGCTGGTCGCTGTCAACAAGGTGCAGCGTCCAGTTGAGATTGTAAATATCATCACAATCACACGGGTTATTAAGGTCTACAATGCGCGTCCGATTGCCAAGAGAATTGCCTGGTGTCGGTCCAGGATCGCACAGCTGAGCGGAGACATGATGTTGGTTAAACAAGATGATACTGGCAATTGCAAGTAGCATTATTCTCATGGTGGCCTCCAAAGTATGGTGTCTTATAGACTAACTAACCGACAAAACCAATATCAACTCCAAGTCTGTTCTTAAATAACTTACCCCCCCCCCCGTGACATTTCCAAATTCATAAACAATTAATTATACTGGGTTGTTCATGGTGCCAGGTGCCAGGTGCCAGGCTTTTTTTCGTTAAGAGTTTACTCAAAAAACCAGCGGGGCGGTGCCATACAGCACCACCCAGCGGCGTTCTGTTTGCGATAATAAAGACCTAACGGGTTACGGTCACCGGAATGGTGAAGGAGCCTTTACGGCCGGTAATCGCCACATAATAAATTCCATTGCCAAGGCTGGATGTTATGAGCTTGAACTCATAAACGCCGACGCCTTGTTCCACGTTGGCAATGAAGGTTGAAGCAATCGAACCCGTAACGTCAAATACCCTGATGGTAATGTTGTCGGTACTGCTGAGTTCATAGCGTATTAAAGCTACGTCCTGTGCCGGGTTCGGTTGGGCTGATCCTGAAACGACATGGCCTGCACCAGGCACGGCATCGTCTACGCTTGTTGTTGTGTCCTGAGGTTTGTATTCAGCGTTTACAGGATCGTAATTAGCCCAGGGTAAATCCCATCGCTGCATGCCGAATGCTCCTCGGTAGGATACGTTTTCGAAGAATGGGTCCGAAGCTGTACCAGTGAATTCTGTGCTTGCTGCTAAAAGGGGCGAGCCTGCCTTCGGAACCGGATTAAAGTCGGCATCTGTAGCAAATGAATTTTCAAGCATCGCAACATTGGGCGATGATTTATCAATAATGTTATTAAACGAGGTTTGAGCAATCCAGTTTTCATCCATTCCCGCGGGCGGCGTACCCGATGCCAGATTCATCCACGAACCTTTGATGCCATACCATGAGTCGTTGCGAACTTCAAATTCGTTGGTGTATGCGGCTTCCATGGTAACAGATTGAGCGATTTCAATTCCCCGAGGCCAGCCAATGAAAACGGAGTTGTGAATGGACGTTCGTGCATTTCTGCGGATCTGTGCGGCAGCACCATAGCGTGAGTTGTACTGGTTGTTGCCGTTGCCAGTCGTCCACGATGTATCCTGAATTGGACCGATGGACGTGATGTTGGAAAACACAGGTGCAGTGAATGGCTCGTTTGCGGAACCGGAACCATCATTGTCTTGCTCGAAGGTTTGCGACGTCGATACATCGGCAACAGAACGGAATCTCTTTCCAAGACCAAACTGAGACTTGCCGCGAAATCCGCTGGAATCGTCATCGTCGGTTCCGCCATACCATCCCTTTCCGGGGTTGGGGTCTGCAATGCCCCCTTCAATCGGAGTCTCTCCGGAAGGGACGTTGATCCTTGCCCTGCCGCATATTACAACGCCACCCCAGTCGCCTCGGGAACGTTCGCCTGGACGTGCGCTGGATGAAAAGATGATTGGCTTCTGCGGAGTTCCACGAGCGAGAATCTTTCCACCTCGGTTAATGGCAAGCACGGAGTTTTGCCCAACAGTGTCGCCAAGGACAATGGTCCCGGGTTCGATTTCGAGCACACCGCCATCGTTGACAAAAACATAACCATCCAGACAATACACCTTTGTGCCAGAGAGATGTACTCTTCCAGTGATCTCACCTTTCAATACTGAATCGCATTGAACTGGTGCTGGAGCACTCACTGTAAATGGATTGTCGTTCACATCGGTGCGCGATGTATCGCTAAGAAGAATAAGTCTCACATATCCAGTTGTCGTTTCGTCTTCGCGGCGGAATACAACTAATGCGCTACCGCGCGCGGAAGCTGAATCCTTAACATTTGCAAGTATCATCCTCCATGGACCTGTCGCACTCTTGCCGAATTCAATTTTCCATCTTTGGCTCAGCGTGTTTGTAGTATCCCAGCGAACTGCAATTGTTTGTCCAACACGATACGACTCGCCAGCAGCGGCTCCCGGAGCAATAACGCGTACAACAGGTTGGGGAACATCAGTTATTGCAAACGGAAAATCGGAGACGTCAAATGATGTTTGATCAGAAACCGCCGACAATCGCACATAAACAGATGACATTACTATGTTCGGCAAAGTCCATTCGTATATACCTCTGTTTGCACCCGCATCGGTAACCGAAGCAGCAACTGTTGTCCATGGACCTGTGATCGTTGTTCCGTACTCAATTTTGAAGGTCTCGTTTCGAGTTCCCGTCGTGTCCCACGTAACGTTTACCTTTGTCCCGCGCACATATTTTTCGCCTGTGCCTGCACCCGGTGAGCGGATAATTACGTTCACCGATGCTTTGTACTCGGTATTTACGGGATCGTAGTTTGCCCAGCCCGCATCCCAGCGAACCTGCCCATCTGCACTGAAAGCACCACGATATTCAACTTTTGTAAAGAATGCATCGCTGATTGGATACAAGGGGCCTCCGTTGTTGTATAGAGCGGTATTAAGGTAGGGGGCTGTTGGATACGGTATGGGATCGAATGCACCATTTTCAGGCCACGGATTTGTTAGCTGCGCATTATTTGGATTCGACGCATCGAGTCCATTGCTAAAGGTTGGGGTTTCTATCCAGGTGGCATCCATTCCCGGAGGCGCAGTACCACCAGCCAGATTCAGCCAGGTTCCCTTAACGCCGAACCAGTTAGATGCGCGGACAGCCAGTGAGTCTGTAAGCGCAGCAAACATCGTGGCTGTTTGCGCTATTTCTATACCACGTGGCCATCCCATGAAGATGGAGTTAAAGATTGAGACTCGAGCATTACGCCGTATCTGAGCACCCGCTCCAAATCTTGAACTGTATTGATTGTTACCAGTACCCGTTGTCCACGAAGTATCTCGAATTGGACCTATTGCAGTAATGTTTGAAAATGTTGCAGACGTCAATGGCTTGTTGAACGAAGAACTGCCATCGTTATCACATTCGAATGCTTGTGATGTAGACACGTCGGCGATCTGACGAAATCTCTTTACAAGGCCAAACTGAACCTTGCCGCTAAATCCAAAGTCACAGTCAAAATCATCGTCCAATGTTCCAAATGCAATCAGGTGCTTTGCATTTACTGTACCACCAAACCATTCAAATGCATCATCGTTAGCATAGCTGACCTGGATGTAGTCGAGAACAGTTCTGCGGCCAACGCCTCCCAGCGTCAATCCATTTAATTCATTATTCGGTAGTACAGCGATACCCGCGAATTCTATTCGGACATACCGAAGTACTCCGCTGGAATCGTCATCGTCGGTTCCGCCATACCATCCCTTTCCGGGGTTGGGGTCTGCAATGCCCCCTTCAATCGGAGTCTCTCCGGAAGGGACGTTGATCCTTGCCCTGCCGCATATT
>JACPPD010000001.1 GCA_016191145.1 Ignavibacteria bacterium | reverse complement strand
GGGCTAGGGGGTGAGTTCCTGTAAGTCCCCCTCTCCGTGAGGAGAGGGGGCTAGGGGGTGAGTTCCTGTAAGTCAACCTCTCCGTGAGGAGAGGGGGCTAGGGATTAGTTCCCAAAAATACTCTAGCAGGGCTAAGGAGGTGAGTTGTAAAATGCTCTATCCTAGCCCCTTTACGAAAATCTGTATTTATACGTATAAATTATTTGCACCATTCGGTACTTATACGTAGTTTGTCCGTCCATAATTACGTACCGCTTTCCGGTGCGTGTTTGGGGCTTTTGGGAAGAGCCGTCTCGACTGAAGATACTTTTCACATTCAGGACAGGGAGGTTGTATGCGTACGACCCTTGCTACCGTAATTGCTTTGTTGCTTGTCACCGTCGTCTCATCGGCACAGGATGAGTCGATCGAAACGTTTAATGCAATTAGGCTGGAGCATTCCAGTAATCCGGGACAGACGATTTCGTTGTCTGCTCCAGCGGGGCTGACGCAGTATACGCTGATTTTCCCGGCAACGGGTCCTGACACTTCAACCGGCAGACGTTATGCGTTCTCCCAGCTTCCGGCGAATTCGGCGATGTCGTGGTACGCAACCCCATACGGAACGCCAGGACAGCTCCCATTCTTTGAAAACAGCGAGACGTTGACCGGCTCAGCAAACCTCCTGTGGGATAACAGCACAAAGCAGTTCACCATTACAAGCTCTACGGGGTCGGGTTCGCTGGTGTCTCTCTCCAAAAGTACTTCCGGAATTACCGCCGACGAAACGGTGCTTTCTCTATCCTCAAGCTCTACCTCAACGGACAGCTTACGTACCAAGACGCTGCTCTCGCTATCGGCAACAGGCTCGATGGGAGGAAATTCTGTTGTAAGGGGGCTAGTGGTAAGCGCAACCGGAGGCAGTGCGAATTATTCGGCAATTTTTTCATCAGGTAATGTTGGCGTGGGGACATCGACGCCGAGTACTACGCTTGAGATCAACGGAGATGTCGCTTTCCGAGAGTATAACTATACAGGGTCGGTGCCTTCGACAATGAACAACATGGACTTCGATGGCATCGACAACAGGCACAGTTTCATTCGAATTGGAACATCGCTATCAAGTGACGTCATTTTGACTGGCATGGAAGGAGGATATTCGGGTAAGATTGTTGTCCTGTACAACGCTACTGGTAAAGGCATCCGCCTTAAACACGAAGGAACAACTTCGACAGCTGCGAACCGCATCAATACTGCCGCAGATGCCGATGTGCTCCTTCTCGATGGAGCTGCATATCAACTGATGTACTCTGGCACAGATCAACGATGGATAGTTGCGTTCTCTGGTCCGGGCGAACTTACATCACTTGGTAATAAGGAAGTCTCGATCACGGGAACAGGCCAGACACTTCCATCTACAACTGCCTCTTATATCCAGATCAATACTCCGACAGTAAGTCCAAATAGATATGGAGTCTACCTGCAGGACGGTATAAATCCAGGGCAGATTCTGGTAATTCAAAACAAAGGTCCCAAGACCGTCTATTTCCAGGGTACGAATGCGGTGTGGGACAATACAACAGACTTGCAGGATGGAGAGTCGATTATTATGGTATGGAATGGAACGGCGTGGGTGCAGGTTGCCAGAGCTTCAAATTAATGCACGCGGCACTTGGCATTTGGAACTCGCCACGAAGTGGCGTTATTTAAAATTTTACGGAGTTTTACTGCCTACATCGCACCTACATAACGTCATAATTTGCCCGCTCATAGCCTGGGATACTTTTCTCCGGCAAAATGTTCGGGAGGTTATATGCACAAGTTCATGGTTGTGGGTGCAACCGTGGTTCTCTGCAGTGTGTTTGCAATGGGCCAGGACGAGTCTGTGGAGACGTTTAACGCCATCAGGTTGGAGAATTCTACCAACCCGGGGGAAACTATCACTCTATCAGCTCCAACGGGTACCGTGAGTTATTCGCTGACATTGCCGGCTACAGCGCCGTCGAATACTACGCAGCGCTGGGCGTTTTCGCTCAACGGTTCCAGCAATAATTTGACGTGGTATGCTACGCCCCTTGGCTCACCGGGACAATTACCTTATTTCCAGACAACAGAAGAGATTGTTGGATCGCCCTACCTGCTTTGGGACAATTCCACACAGAAGCTCGAAGTATCTGGTATTGGTTCGGGAGTGCTTGCTTCATTTTCAAAGAGCGCTACAGATCTTTCAGGTAATGAGACAGTTCTGAAGATTGCATCTACTTCTCCGAGTACTGCTGGAAGCGTCACCAAAACTCTTTTGAGTTTGTCGGCGACGGGTTCGACTGGAAGCACGTCTACCGTGCGCGGTATCGCAGTTGATGTGACTGGCGGGACAAATAATTATCCGGCAACGTTTGTCGGAGGTAATGTTGGCATTGGAACGTCGACGCCAAATGTGGTTCTCGATATCGAAGGCTCAATAGCTTATCGCGAATACAATTACACCGGATCACTTTCTGCAACGAATAACAATATTGATTTTACCGGAGGGGGCAATACCAGAAGTTTTGTCCGCGTTGCTTCGAGCATCACTGCAAATGTTTCGCTTACCGGCTTCGCTGGCGGATACTCCGGAAAAATTCTCAATGTTTATAATGCCACCAGCGAAGGTTTGCGCATCGTAAACGAAAGCACTAATTCCTCTGCTGCTAATCGCATCATGACGGCTGGTGGCGATCTCATGATTAGTCCTGGCATGAACTACCAGTTCATCTACAGTGCAATGGATCAGCGCTGGATTGTTACTACTGCAAGCCCTGGTGGTATTACATCACTCGGTGAAGAATCTGTAAACCTTCAGGCAGATGGCACGGCTTTGCCATCATCCACGGCATCCTATATCCAAGTTACAGCGCCTACTTCGATCTGTTCTTCTAGCGGATGCAATGTTTCTTTGGAAGATGGAGTAAACGTTGGGCAGATTCTCGTTGTACAGAATAATGGTCCCAGACCGATCAAGTTCACTGGCACAAATATGGCAACAACGAACTCAACCTCCACTTTGCAAGCGGCCGAAACGATTCCATTTATGTGGAGTGGAACCCGCTGGGTACAAATGGCCAGTGCATCGAATTAATTATCTGGCACATGGCACGATGAGATGAAAACATGGTTTTTAACAATTGCAACTATTGTCGTCTGCTCACTTTCAGCGCAGGCACAAATAACTATTGTTAATCCAACGTTCGTCGACGCAGGCGCAAGGGTTACCATTACACCCGGAGCCATCATGTACATCGGAGGGCACGCCGAAATACGTGCCGGCAGAGTAGATGTGCAGAGCCTGGGTAGATTAATCGTTGAAGGCCACTGCTCGATTTGGGAAGGCGGCTTGTACCTGTTTGGTGATGGCACAGGACTCATCCGCGGAGACCTCGAAATCAAATTCGATGGTGTCTGCTGGAGGTATAAACCAGGCGTCCTGACGATCGAAGGCACCATCTATAACTACGGTCACCTGAACAACGATGGTGAGATCAACATCGGCCGATAGATTCGGTACAATTATTGTTGAGTTCACAAGGCGGAGTGGGGATATTTTGCAGCATAGTATTTGTGGGAATCGATCCATCATATAGGTTGGTCACTGTATCTGCTTTCACTTCCAACGCTGAGAAGGGGATCGGCAGTGTGCTGCTGCGTCGATTTGCTATGCGTAGACTCATCGTTTCTGCAGCAATCTTGCTTTCCAGCATACTGATTCACGTAACTGACACAGACTACAGTTTTACTGTTGCCATGAGGGCTCAAAGCCTCATCAATTTCGGAACGGGTGCCGTAAGAAATCAGGGAACAATTAGATTTCGGAGCGATACCGGAAAGTTTATGAATGATGCACCCCTCGACAGCATCAGCAATAACGTGATTGAGTTTGGCGGATCCGACAATCTGTTCACAGATGTTGCCGGATTTACGAATTTTTCTACAGCTCTGGGTCAGGACGCTTCGTGGCGCGTACCGGGATTGATCCGGTATTCTCGGTCGGCAAGCATCGTACAGAACGTGCAGAGAAGGTATTACACACATTTAGAAATGGCCGATAGTTCATCGAAATGGATTCCCGATAGCGTATTCGTTGGCGGCGCCTACACCATCTTCCTCTCTGGGCCTCGGACCTACAATGGTACATTTTTTTATGATGGCTCTGCACCACAAAACATCATGCAGGAAAATGCACTAAACGGCACGGTAAACAGATATCGTGCACTGACGTTTTTGAACGGTCCTAAGACAGTGCCATTCGGGATGGAAGTGAGAATGGACGACGTGTTCCAAAACGATTCCATAAGTCCGCTATTTGTTGAAGGCAACTTCTACTGGGGAACGAGATCGATTTTGAATGCGCCACTGACGATATGGGTTGACGGTAGTCAGACAACGGGTTCGGATGTAACGGAGTTGCGCGCAAATGTTCTGGTGCAGAAAGGGAATTTTATCGTCCCCGATGACGCAGATTCCGTGATAATCTTCCCAACATTTGAGCTGCGCGTGTACAACGATTCGAATGCACGGTTCCTGATGGGAGACTCCACACGCCTTGATGTTCTCGGAGACTTCCGCAATCTGTATGCACCACTCACCAACGTAGTTTTCGATACTACGTCGCTTGTGAACTATGCCGGCATACAGGACCCGCAGATAATGCAGGCCACAGCGGCGTCAAATCCCTATGGCCACCTTCGCACCGCCAACACCGTCAAGAATGCAAATGGCGACGTTCATCTGGCATCAAGCCTGAGCGTAAACGATACGAATGTTGTGATGATTCCGAATACTCTGAGCATGACTCTGGGACCTGCCACCTACACGAATAACTCAGAGGTGATTGGAGCCTTCCGAAGGGCACTGAAGAATGCCGATACGTTATCTAATTATGTTTATAATAACAGCGAAACCTTTGCCCGCTTTTTCATTATACCGGAAGAACTCACAATGGATGTTCGTCCGCAAACGCGGCCGAATGACTATGACTCCACCACAGATGTCTTCCGAAAGATCACTGTTACTCACACGAATAATTACAAAGCCACAATCCGGGCTGGTTACAAGGCATCCGATATTCCGCCAACGTGGGCTCCCAGCACTGCAGAGCGGTTGTTAAAAATGTATAATGCCTACCCCGCCCCAAACGAGCGCGCTCTAAAACTTACGCCTACCGTGCCCCCTACCTATAACCGCAGACCGCTTTCTATGAGTGCGGGCATTGCGTTTGTTGAACTCACGGGGATTGAAAATCAGGGACCAGACAACCTGCGTCTGGATTACGGCAACGACTTGCTTCTGAGAGGTTCCCGAGATGTGCTGAGAGCCGTTGCATCCGGACGCTGGAGTAATCCCTTTACCTGGGATGAAGCGCGCGAACCCGAACCGGAAGACAGGGTGATTATCGATGGATTTACGGTTCATACAGGATATATCCGGGCGAACGACAATTATGCTATCGCTGAAGCATGGCCCGACAGTATGGCAATGCAGGTCACAATTGGAACACAGGTGAATTCTGCCCTGCTCTTTGGGTATGAGGGTGCGTTTAACACGTTCTCGCTTGTGCCCAACCCGTCTGTTGGTCTAACTACTCAACGTATTCCTACTATCATTGAACAGGCAGACGTACTCGACCAGACAGCACGGAACATCGATGGGGGACTCATCGTGTACAGAGGTTCTACGTTCACTACGCCAAACCTCACTCTGGTTCCTGATGCCGTTGTAATCAACGGCGGTACACTTGCCGTGGGGATGCCATGAAACTAACGATGTTTACAAACCATCGAATGGCGTCACCCCCAAACAGAAGTGTGGCCTGGAGAGTTTTACTGTTAATTTTTCTCTGGCACCTACCCCTTGGCACGTGGCACGTGGCACCTGGCACTCGCCACGAAGTGGCGTTCGGCACCTGGCACCTGGGGCTTGGCACGTGTAAAGCCCAAACTCCAAGCTTGCTCCAGTCAGACGGCAAAATCTATAACAGCGGAGTGCTGAAAATCCGAGGCGATGCCGCAATTGTTCAGGATACCATTGGCGGTGTTGTACGGTATGAGCGGGATCGCGTGGCGGATTCTCAATTGGTTGCCCACCTTACATACACAGATTTGCATTTTGAAGGACGATCAATAAAAAAAGTTATCGATCCCACAGAACCTGTTATCGCCGACAACTTGTTCTGGTCTGTTGATACAAATGTTGTAATTGATTTAAGTCCTCTCACCTTTATACAAGCAAACAAAACCGTTGTTCATGATGGCTACATCAATCCAGGACTTCGGTACGGACGATTTGTTTTGGGGGGCACAACGAACCAGGATGTATCAGGCCGTGGCACTATACCCGTTCTCGAACTCAACAACCTTGCAGGCGCCACCATAACTCGCAGCGGAGGCTTGCTTGTTTTTGAACGGCTCGATTTACAACGCGGATTGCTGTCGAATTCCGGAGCCGACAACATTGATATCAATCAGGACGGTTGGATTTGGCGCGATGATTCCGGGTCGATTGCACAGGAACCGAAGTGGGCAGTGCGTCTCAATCTTCGGTATTACGGAGACTCACTGATGCTTGGCGGCGCCGAGATGGTAAGAGATCCAACGTCTATCGGCAACCTCGTCCAGGATGATACATCCGGTGTGATGCTACCGTACAGCATCTTCGTCAACGACTCCTTGATCCTGCGCGGACACCTCTACACAGAGCAAGATTCTGCGCGACGCTGGGAGTTATATTATACAAATACTTACAATCCATGGTACGATGGCTTGTGGCCCGAAGTGATCGGCACAATGGTGCGCACCAATCTCGTCGATGGTCAGCCGATGACGATGAACAACGAGCATGCGACGATATTCTTTGCCAATGCTACCGAGCGCGGAGATGTTGAACAATATGCTGTCCGCAACATGCCGCGAACGATTCCGCCGCCCCTGTCCGACATTACATTCAAGGTCAACCGTTTCCTTCAGCTTGAACCGCGCTCCGCAGTTGGCGATAAAATCGCTGACAGCACATATACCATGACGTTCGGTTATTCGTGGCGCGCTTTGGAACGATTGGGCAGAGAAAGCCAGGCATTTAATGAAACAATTATTCCTTTAAGGGGGCAGGAATCACAGCTTGTTTTGATGCGCTACGATGGCATCAGTTATAACCCGTATGGATTTTCGGCGCTGCCAACTAATACCAACATTCCTTCGCCAGCCGGAATATGGCGATACTCCACTGCCGGGCTTGTGCGTGCCAGCGGAGACTTTGCTATTGGATTATCAACCGGACCAATCTGGAAGCTAAACGCTGTTCTGTATCTGGAAGGGGCCATGCGGACGTATGGTGATAACTTCACACCGATAATGTCCAACGACCTTGCAGTTGCAGGTCTCATTCCGACAGTTGCGCCGAACATCTTCCCATATTCGACCGATCCGGATCGGTTGGTAGACACAGCTCTAACCATCTCCGACAGCGTTGTTGACTGGGTAACCGTCGAGTTCAGGGATTCACCAATTGCAAGCGGTCCTCCTCTACTTATTGAAACATTATTACTAATGGTCGACGGACGTTTGGTTGATCCTCAAACATATCAGCCACGTGTGATTGCAGGCATCGATCAAGGATACTATTACCTTGAGGTACGGCATAGAAATCACTTGTCCATTATTACAGAAGACAGCATACTTGTTGCGCGCTCTGAAATCAACCGCGTTGTCGACTTTACCGGAGGCGTAGCGATTCTTGGCGGTGCAGCGTCGCAAAAACTCATCGGTACAAGCTCCGGGAGGCGTTGGTTTGGTTTGATTGCTGGCGAGGTAACCGCTTCCGATGAAATTCTTAGAGATGATTATAATTTAGTTTGGAATAATAGAAATGCCGAGGGATATCTGGTTCACGACACGAATCTGAATGGGATTGTGACGACGCGTGATCTGAACATAACATGGAACAATAGGGAGCGCTTGAGTGTTGCGCCACGGTAAAACAATAATAGAAGTCATTGTTCCTGCTGTGGGGATAACCAGATTGCTCGCCCCATTTTATTTAGTGGCAGCATTCGTTATGCTTGCTCCACGCTGTGCCGAAGCGCAAATTGTACCAGATGCGCGAGCGGTTGTACAGCCTGTTCTCGATCCATTGTATACAAGGTTAACATTTGACTTATATATTCGACGGTTGACTGACAGGTGGACGTACTGGGCGAACACGACGCTCCGTATTGAGTCCACCGACCTGGCCCCTACGGGAGGCTACAACCCGGCAGTGCATACGCTTACATTCATCTCCGATTCGTCCGATTTGCCCCTTGTCCCCTATACTCCCGGCGCCATGAATGGGTACTTCGTAGACTATCAGTTTGTAGGAGGCGATATTGTTGTAAACATTATCGGACCCGACAGTGTTGACGATGCTATTGCAATAGTAAACCCTGATAGTATTCGCATTGGACGGTTTGAGGTTTCTTCGAGCGATGGTTCATACGTTCCCGAAAATTTAGCCTTTGCGGCTCCATTGTCGTATTACCAGGCAAACGCTTTTAAAATTGACCACGATTCCGTTACAGGGTCGGGTACAGATCGCAATGTGTGGTTTATTAAGCACGACAATCCTCCACTCGAGACTGAGTATCAGGAAAAGGCGCCCCCTCCGGACATCTGCGAGGCAGTGTTCAATTTTTACGGTCAGTACATTGGCGATCTGAATGTGATGCTTGGCTTCGACGTCAGCGACGAGCATTGCTACGAAGGTTTCATCATAGAACGCGCACTCGTAGACAGGCGGGATCCCAATACACTCAATTTTCAAGGTCGGCCCCAACTGACGTACCTTAACGAACCGCGTTTGTTATCGTGTTTGTGCCTTGCTCCGCAGGTGCACGACAGTTTGTTCGACGCAGTTGAATTCCGCCGCGAACAATATGCATACCGCCTCATTGGGAGCCGATTACCATTTTACGGCGACTCACTTGAAATAATTGACACAATCTTTATTCGCATTCCAAATGCTATCATTTCCAATGCGCGAATTCTTGAGAATCCGTTCAAAAATCAAACAACAATCCGATTCAATGCTGATGACAGGCTTCGTCTAACCGCACGCGCGTACGATCTCGGCGGAAGACTCATTGGGACACTCGAAACTCAGGATGGCAGACCAGTCGAGGACATGGAGTACGTTGTTGGCGTCGACTACCGTATTGTTTTTAACACTCCCAGCATTGCATCGCAAGGTTTACTGAACATCGTCCTCATTGCCTTCCCGCTCAACGACTACTCAATCGAAGAACAATCACGAGTCATCATCAAAGCACAGTTGCTAAAATGATGAAATATCTTATCATATTGACGTCGGTAATTGTGTACTTGCAAACTTCGCCTGCAGCGTTCTCCCAGGTGTTCGAATCTCCAGTTGTTGAAGAAGGCGATCTGCCTCTCGACACATTAGTTCGAAAATCTGAATGGTGGTTGGGTGTGCAGGGGTCTGCCTTTTATGCAATGAATTATGGCACACTTTCGGAACAGATAATTGGTGGAACCGCGCCCGATCAGCCCGGTTTTGTTGTAAAGCCGCAAGGCGGATACGGGTATGGTATTGGCGGTGGGCTTGCACTGGAATTCCGTCCCATTCACTCCGATTTAGGGTTCCTCGTTACCAGTGGAGTGGACTGGCGATGGGCAAAGGCCGAGACGCAGGTTCCCATATCGAATGATATCTATGCAAAGAATGCCTTGTTTGAATCGCAGTCTACGGTATTGTATGTGGCATCCGCAATGTCTGCGAAAGTTCAGTTGGGAGTAACAGGCATGTTTGTGTTGGCAGGGTTCACTTACGATGTACCGTTGAAGACACTTGATTCGTATGTTTGGCAGAACGAGAAATGGGAGGGCGAACCAGTATCTAACCAGCCTGGTGCACCTCAGACAAGCATTAAATTCAACACTCAGAAAAAATTTGAATCACGAATAGGTCTTCAAATTGGCTTTGGTCATGATTTCCAGGCAGGTTTGTTTGGATATAAGGGGCAAGTCGTTACTCCGTTCATCGTCATTCAGGGTGCAACTCCAATGATAACTGCGCCTACAACTTGGAATAACATCTCAGCTCGCCTCGGTTTTATCTGGCGAGCAGGTTTATAAAAATATTTACTGCTCTCATTGTAGCAGTAATTGAAAATCGCACGCCTTTAACCACTAGTGCGAATTGAGGTCTCCGATACATGCCCCGGTGTAAAGGCCGGGGCAGAGTCGGATGTAAGAGGGCTATCCAATATTCATTCTCAGAGTAAAACAGCTTCCATTTTGATACTTGTATTCAATCTGCGCATTCATGCGTTCCGCCATGCGCTTGGCAAGATACAGACCTATGCCGAGAGAGTCTTCTCCTCCGGTGGGGCGAATGCTCATGCGGGAATATTTTGTAAAGAGTTTGTCTCTGTCAGCTTCGGGGATCCCCGGACCTTCATCACAAACGGTAATAAATGCCGATCGATCATCGGTTCCTGCAAAGACTGTGATCTGAGTATCGTGCGGCGAATACTTAATTGCATTTGAGATAAGGTTGTCGAGTACTGCAGAAACAACTGAGGCATCGGCGGAAGCCCATGCCTGACCGGTTGATGCAATTGTGAGAGTCATTCCCTTTTCCTCTGCGCGCGTGTGATGTCGTTCCAGGGCAAGGTGAATGATATGCACGAGGTCGACGCGACCGATTGTGATACCAACTGAGCGTTTATCAGTGCGGCTGATTTCCAGAAACGCGTGAATGGTGGCACTCATGCGAGTGGTAACTGTGAGCAGATCTCGGCAGATGTCGAGAATATCTCCCTTAACAAGAACATCGTAGTGTGATATTACCGTTTGCAGCATGCTTCGCATATCGGAAAGAGGATTGCGAAGATCGTGAGCAGCAATTGCCATAAATTCATCTTTATCAGTAGCAAGATCGCGTAATTCCTTATTGGCTTGTTCAAGTTTTGCGAGTGCATCGGACAGCTCGGCATTTTTTTGTCGGTACACTTCTGACAGTTCTGAAGGAGACCTGGGCTCTACGTGCAGTTTTGCCCCAGACCACCTTCTTTTGGTTTCTTCTTCGTATTCCGCAAGAAACTCATCCATCCATTTAGAAAGCTGACGGAATGCCAGGGAGGTTTCGCCAAGTTCAGCATAGGTAAGCGCCAGTTCTCGAAGAGCCTTTCCCGTGTATTTATGATTATTTACTGTCTTGAGTACTGAGACTGCTTTTTCCAGGACTTCCCGTGCCTCCTCATATCGGCCCTGACCATTACGAAGACGGCCAAACTGAAAGAGGTTATAGCCAATATGATACTGTTTGTCTTCTTGCTGCGCAGCCTTCAAGGCGTATTCGAGCAACGGTTCGGCTTCGGCATACCTACCATCTGTAATGAATACACTGCCAATCTCTCCCTGAATGTTGGGAAAGTATGACTCAAATTTATTATTTCTGACATAGTCAAACGCCATTGCCAGCTGTTTCTGAAACATCACATGATCGTTAAGGAAATCATACAATGTTGCGCGATTCACTTTTACGAAGGCAATAATGATCGGTGTCTCACTCTCGTCGGCCGAAGATGCCGCCACGCCAAACCAACGTTCTGCCTCCTCCCTGTCGTTCTGCCTTGCGCAGATCAGGCCAATCTGACATGCAGATTGCGCTATTCCTGCCGGGTTGTCCAGCGTAACGTCGATATTATACGCTTTTAGGAAATACTCGAGCGCGCTATCAATGCGATCGCGTCGCTTACAGAATTCTGCATAGTTGTAATAGACAACTGCCAAGCCGGAAGAATCTCCCACCTTTTCACGGAGAGCAAGCGCTTCCTGAAAAGAATTCTCAGCGTCTTCAATCCTACCCAATGAATCAAATATGCCGGCACGAACTGTTGTAATGCGCGACGCAAGCGAAAGATCTTCTTCCGGAGAGAGATTGCTTAGCGGTTCAATTATTTCAAGCGCTTCTGAGCTTCTTCCTGCTCGGTGTAATATGCTGGCATGATAATATGCGGTCAACGCTTCCATGCGGGGATGGCCGCTGCTTAAGCGAACAGCTTCGTTAATCCAGTGTAGTGCTGGATTAATTTCCCCATGGTTTACAAAGTGCTGTGCCAGGATATGGCAAAACCTTGCCCGATCCTCGATGCGCGGTGCGCTGAGGGCAGCTTGCTCGGCCTGTTTGCGCGCACCATTTAATTCCCCCGATTTTGGCCGCACAACAAGCACGTTTCTCAAATGCTCAAGCAACTTCGTGTAGTTGTCGAAGTCGCCCGTCGACGCAGAAACAGACATAAAAAATCCACACCCAGTCAAAGAACCTAAAGAATGACAAGCCCCATGCTCCGCAAACCACAGTCAATGTTTGCTATATTGCGCCTCCTTTTTAGCCCCCTGTCAGCATTTCAACAAGGAAAATACGACGAATATGGGCGTAACGGCACTGCTGTGCACACTCTTTGCACCTCTGGTTGGAGCGGTCGCAATTGCTTTTATCAGCCGCGAACAGGAACGAGCTATTAAAGTCTCGTCGTTGGTCAACCTCACACTCACCTTCGGTGTGTCGCTCTTGCTTCCTGTGTATTTCAACTCCTCGTATGCAGGTATGCAGTTTGTTGTTGATATGCCCTGGATCCCCTCACTCGACGCTGGATTTCGCATTGGTATCGACGGAACGAGCCTTTTACTTGTCCTTCTTACAACACTCATTGGTCCAATTTCACTATTGGCTTCGTGGACTCCAATTACAAAAAGTGTGAAAGAGTTTCATGTATTGATGTTATTGCTTCAGTTTGGGATGACAGGTGTATTTATTGCGACGGATACCTTTCTATTCTACATTTTTTGGGAGCTGATCCTAATTCCGATGGTGTTCATCATTGGGATATGGGGAGGGCACGACCGCATCTACGCATCGGTGAAGTTCTTTCTGTACACGTTAGTGGGCTCCCTGCTGATGCTTGTGGCTATTCTGTGGTTAGGGTTTGCTGCCCAGGCTCAGGGACTGGGTTTTACCGCCGATCTCATGAAGCTTCGGCTGGTTGGGCCTTCGATTCCCGTTGATGTGCAGTTTTGGATGTTCCTTGCTTTTGCTCTTGCATTTTGCATCAAGGTTCCGTTATTCCCATTCCACACGTGGTTGCCGGATGCACACGTTCAGGCTCCGACTGCCGGATCGGTAATTCTTGCTGCAGTGCTCTTAAAGATGGGCACCTATGGTTTAATCAGGTTCAATCTCGAGCTCTTCCCGCAAACATCGGCGCAGCTTGCCGGAGCAATCAGCATTCTTGCAGTAATTGGCATCATCTATGGCGCTCTTGTGGCGATGGTGCAGACCGATGTGAAAAAACTTGTGGCGTATTCATCGGTGAGCCACCTCGGCTTCGTTGTCCTGGGAATTTTTTCGCTCACCGTTGAGGGTGTACAGGGGGCAGTGATACAAATGGTGAACCACGGAATTTCTACTGGAGCGTTGTTCCTTTGTGTTGGTGTACTGTATGAGCGTCGGCATACGCGCGACGTAGACCAGTACGGGGGAATTACAAGTGTTATGCCACGTTTTTCCGTCCTGTTTGGCCTTTCAATGTTGGCATCTGTTGGTCTTCCCGGTCTCAATGGTTTCGTGGGCGAATTTCTCACGCTTCTGGGTGCGTTTAGAAGCCCCTTCCTCAATGACTGGACGTATGCAATCATTGGATCGACCGGAGTGATCTTCGCTGCCGTATACCTGCTGTGGATGTTTCAGCGCGTCATGTTTGGGCGAAACGACAACTCCGAAAACAAACACCTCCGCGATGTTTCACGCATGGAGCAATGGCAGCTTGTACCGTTGGTTGTGTTGATGATATGGATTGGCGTGGCGCCAAAGATGTTCATGGATTTTTCTGAGCAGAGTGTACGCCATGTTGTGGGACAAGTAGAACATTACATGTTCAGCAAATGAATTTCGACATCTTAGGATCGTTACCTCTCATCGTCATCTGGCTTGCCTTAGGTGTCGTTGGCATCATTATTCAGGCATTTGTTAGGTCAGACAGCACGCGTCTCGTTTACGGCTACTACATCGGGACACTCGTCACCACAGGTCTGCTTGCAGCAGCCACCATTAGTAATCAGGGTACTGCGTTTGGAGGCATGGTTACGTTAGGCGGGTGGGCGGCCGTATTCGACCTGCTCTTTTGTGGTGCCGGCGTAATGGCAATGCTTGCAGCACAAGCCTACCTTGGAAGGTTTAACAGCGAACTCGATGAATTCTATACAATGTTAGTATCATCAGTTGCTGGCATGATGCTTATGGCGCACGCCCGCAATTTGGTTGTATTATTTGTTGGCATCGAGCTGATGAGCATTTCGTTTTACATCATGGCAGGCTTTTTCCGATCCCGCGATAAAAGCCTCGAGTCTGCCATGAAGTATTTCCTGCTCGGCGCCTTTGCCACGGGATTTCTTGTCTATGGTATGGCATTGCTGTACGGCGCCACCGGTACCCTGGATTATTCTGTGATGCTGAAGGTTATTGCTGCCGGCACAGCCAGGTTCCCTGTACTGCTTGCTCTTGGCGCAGTTCTACTCACAATAGGGTTATCGTTTAAGATTGCTGCATTCCCATTTCATCAATGGGCGCCGGATGTATACGAAGGTGCGCCGACAGTTGTAACTGCGTTTATGAGTACTGCGGGGAAGGCAGCTGCATTTTCTGCATTCCTGGCAGTATTCGGCGTCATTATGCCCATGGTTAAAGTAGCTTCGATGACGCCTACACTGCAGTTGGTTTTAGCAGTCATCTCTGCAGCTACGATGCTGATAGGTAACATCACGGCTGTTGCTCAGACTAATGTTAAACGCATGCTTGCTTACAGCTCTGTGGCTCATGCCGGTTACATGCTGATGGGTATCGTTGCAGGAACAACGTTCGGACAAAGTGCAGTTGTGTATTATGCTTTTGCATATACCTTTATGCAGTTGGGGGCGTTCATCATCGTTGGTTTGCTTGAGCGAGAAGATGAGACTTCGCTGATGATATCGGACTATTCGGGTCTGTACCGAAAACACGGTGTATTTGCTGCTATGATGGCAGTATTTATGTTCTCGCTTGCCGGAATCCCGCCGTTTGCCGGTTTCTTTGGGAAGTACATGTTGTTCTATGCCGCAATCGAGAGTGGCTTTACGTGGTTGACGATTGTTGCTGTTGCATCGTCGGTGATTTCTGTGTGGTTCTACCTTGGACTAATCGTAAAAATGTACTTTAGTGAACCTAACCCGGAAACACATGAGGCAAACGCGGGTCTAGCAGGAATATCGCTGGCCGTTTGTACCGTCGCAGTGATCTTACTCGGTATCATGCCGAGAATAATTACCGGTATGCTTGGCAACTAGCGATTTTTGTTTTCGCCACCTTACTGCGAACCGAAATTGCGTCGATTTATATTAATTATTCTAGCCGTTGGCACTTGGCACCTGGCCCCCGACACCTGGCCCCTGGCCATTGGCACGTGTAACGCACAACCCAATGTAGACATTTGGTGGAATCCAGTAAATAAGGCTGATACGGTAATGGATTTTGGAGTGACGCTGGAGGGCGATCCGGTTACCGTGAATTTCAGCGTTGTAAACAGAAGTTCATATACAGTTGCAATTTTTAGTAGCAGGCCGGATGCTGAACCGTTCTACCAAATCATTAATACGTCCGACGTACCGTCGGGCGACCCTCGAAAGGAAGAGTTCAAAGAAGCAGACGCACTACCGTACTTTGTTGCATCGGGAGATACCGGACGCTTTGGTGTGCTGTTCCGATCGATTCAAGGAGACTTGCAGTTTCCGCCTGATGTTGTAACTGAAGCATTATTGCAACTGCGCGTTGTAGACAGCGCTAACCCCTTGTCTGCATCGAAAAACAAGACGTTTCTGCTGCGTGCGTTAAAGACGAACGAGATCCTTGCCTCCAACACGCCATTCCTAAGGTTCGACAGTGTATATGTTCAGCCTGTGCCGCTGCCGCCTGAGAAGCGCTATGCTGTTACGAATGTAACGATGGTTACAATACCCATCGACACGCAGTATCTCGAAATGCAGACAAGCGTTGTCGGCGATCCTGAAATTGAAGTCACTACGTTACCTCCAGGGTCGAAATTTGGTCCACGTGGCCAGCTCTCCTGGCTTGTCCGCTACGTCCCTCGGGATATGGGAAAAGACAGCGGAGATTTTAATGTTCTTTATAAACCGAATCCCGATGTTGAGCCCGACACAATTGTTGCGCGTATATCCGGCCTTGGCGTTCTGCAAACGCTGCGCGTTGTGCGTGCTCCCAGCGACCGAGGGAATGTGACGGTAAGGGGTGATACAATCGATTATGGTGACGTTGATGCCGACGGTACCGGCGGCGTAGTGGCACGAATTGAAATCCGTAACGATGGCAATATCAATGCCTTTGTGCTTTCAGAAACCGAGGTCGGCACTCCACGCGAAACGAATGCCTTCGAGGTTTTGAGGGATCTGAACGATAATGCACAGCAAATAGAAACAAACGAAGTTGATACACTCGTTGTTCGTTTTAACCCCGTTGATGGCGGATTGCATTTAATGCGCTACGATATTGAGACTAATCTGCGGTCACGTCCGATTTTCGGCATTCCGGATGGTGCTCAAACAAAGCGATTATACTTCCGTGGCTTTGCACGAAAGCCACAAATGCAAATAGCGCCTCCGTCTCTTTCATTTGGCACCGTTGTCTATCTCGATAACTGTCCTTCTGCAAGCCAGAGATCGATCGTTGTGAGAAACGTTGGGAATATTCCTCTGCGCATCGATTCAATAGTCGTCAGTCCAATAAGCGCACCGCTCTACATACAGCAGCAAACCTTCTCGCCGATAGGTGTTGCCGCGTCCGACACCATCGACGTTCTATACATTCCCAACTCAGTTGGTGTACTTAATGCCCGATTAGTGTTTTACACCAATGCATTCGGCATTCCGTATGAAATGCCTGCATTTGGTGAATCCGTACCCGCCGACACGATAACGGTCTCACTTCCCGCAGATATTAGGGCCAGGCCAGGTAATCCTATTTCAGTTTCAGTTACTGTTGATTCCGACAGAGTAGTCCGAACGGAGACTGCACATTTGGAACTGGCATTCGACCCTTCGTTACTGCGGTATCGTGGAGCGGTACTCGTTGGTACAGCATCGGAGGGCGCTGCTATCTCCGATTCGGAAAATCCGTCGGGTCTTCTGAAAATTAATCTTGATGCAAATGGTTCATTCTTTCAACGCAGCAGTTTGATCTTACTTGAGTTTGACACATTTCTTGGCAATCGTGCGGAAACCGAGTTAGCATTGTCTCCAGTTACGACGCGATTTGGAAATGCGGGGTGCGAATCTGTGCTCCAAGTATCCACCAGGAATGGAAAATTTCTAATCGATTCTGTATGTGGCCTTGAATACAAAACATCAACAAGTTTACGATCGATAGCCGACATCGGAGTTGCTCCCAACCCGGTTGAAGATCTGGCACGAATTATAATTCTCTCGCCAGACTCGTCCAGCGCACGTCTCACCATCACCGATGCCTCCGGAGCGATAGTGGTGCCGCAGCAAACTGAGATGCTTGTAGCTGGCCTGAACGTCGTCAGTATCAGCCTGTCTCACGTTACTCCCGGCCTGTACTTCATTGAATTTATATCGGGAAGAATCAGAAGAGTCGTCCCCCTAATGGTGCAGCGATGACTCTCCCAAAAGTTATAACAATTGTTATCTTCCTTTGCAGCACAGTTGATTTTTCTGCTCAGGGATTTGCATGGGAGTGGCCGCCGCGTTCTTCCAAGATTATGCCGACAAAATTTATTGGGATTGAAGCAGGAACAGGATATGTACAGAATGCAGCAGATGTGAATTATTCTCAAAATCTCATTCTGTGTTGCACATTCACATCGGGCTCAGGCGTACCGTTACGAATTTTAGTAATCGGTGAGTCCTGGGTTGCAGCTAAGACTGCAGTGAGTGCCGGGTTCGGATTTACAATGTCAAATTCCTCGTTTGTTGCACCAGGCGATACACTTCCCTGGAGGTCGACGCTGCTGATTAACGAGTATGCTTACAATGTAACACTGTCCTACATTACAATTGAGGGCGGAGTGCGTCAGCGGCTATTTGATTCGTATGGCAGCATTGGTGTGTTTGTTAGGGGGCAAATTCTCGCCTCGGCGTCGGAGTCGCTGTTCGATAGGGTTGTATCACCCGCCGACTATAACTTCAACGGCAACCCACCCACGAAGGAACGTGAGTTAACATCCAATTTACAGACGAGTTTTTCGCCATTCGTCCTCGAAACAGCGTTGACTCTGCAATATGATGTTCCCATGGGGATGGGGTACTACCTAGCCCCCTCACTAACATTTGCAGTCCCGGTCACATCAGTTATGTCGGATGCTACGTGGCGATACCTTTGGACTGGTTTCGGTTTCAAGTTGATGCGTGGAATTTGAGGTCACTATATTTGTAGTCATTGCGTCATACCCAACACTTTAGTTGTTAACATTTGGAGTACACCATGCAACGTGCGTTTGTAGTTTTTTCAATGTGTCTGTTGATTCCAACGCTTGCGCTTTTTGGCCAGGCAAAGTTTGAAGTGGAAGGGGGCATGACACTCGATTGGGGTAAGGTATCTGCACCAAAGGAAGGATTTCTCGAAGGCACTATTAAGATGAAGAATACAGGCAACCGCGACATGAAGCTTGTGGAGATTAAGCCAGGCTGCGGGTGCACAAAAACAGATCCGGACAAGATGGAATTAAAGCCTGGTGAAGTTAGTACAATGAAGGTTAAGCTTAACATTAACGAATCGCAGACGGGTCCGATAACTAAGAGCATCACTGTTCGGTGGATGGACAAGGAAGGCGCCGACATCAAGCACATGAGCAACGTACAGGGGATTCCGCAGACTACAACTGCCGACACCGTGGAAAAAGTTGAGTACCTGTATTTGAAGGCAGATATTCAGCGTCCTATCATGATGAGCCCCATGAACTATTTTGCGTTCCAGGAACTTCAGGTAGGGAAGCAATCAAAGGGAAAAATCCAGATCACGAATAATGATAAAGTGCCGATAACGTTTTCTGATTGGCATGCCGATAATGGCCTTGTCTTAAATCAGACATCGAGCGTAACACTTAAACCTGGAGAGCACCTCGAGCTGGAGGCCACGGTAGTTCCCGCAGTCAAGGGGAATTTCCAGGGTGTTGTTGTTGTTGCAACCACAAACCCCGAAAACCCAACGCTTTCAATTAAGGCATGGGGATTTGTAAAGGAAAACGAAAGCCCGGTGTTTCAGCAGACGCCTAAGCAATAAGGACACAAGCCCAATTTGAAGGGTTCATGGCTATTGGCTAACAGCCAATAGCCATGTGCCTTCGGGCAGGGATCGTCCCAGGATCCAGGGGTTATTGATTTTCACATCCTTATACGTCGTGCGATGTTCTGAGGCCCATTGCGCGAGGTTTTCAACTGCCTCTGTTTGTGCTATAGCTTTCACAGGTGCTGGGTTGTAGCGTTCGTCTTGGGGGATGACAATACCATATTCATGGGCGTGTTCAACGATATGTTTAATAATTGCAATGCGCAATACATATCGGCTCGTTTCCTCGTTAAGAAACAAATCGTAAAAATCTTTAACACCCTGATAACGTTGGTTTTCGGCAAAATTTTCATGGCCCATGTTGTATCCCGCCGCTGCATTAGTCCACGACCCTGTGGCTGTGTACCCTTGGCGCAGGTAGCGCATTGCGGCGCGTGTACTTTTTTCGGGGTGACGTCTCTCATCAACCATCTCGTTCACAATCAAACCCATTGCCCGAGCTGTATTTGGAATAATCTGCCACAGGCCAACGGCATCTTTGGGCGACTTCGACATATACAGTGCGCTTTCGGCAATGGAAACGTATTTCATATCATCCGGCATCTTTTCTTCCCTGATGATGCGCTCAAACATTGGGAACCAACGTGCCGAACGCTTAAGGTAGAGCACGATTTGTCCGGGTGTTTGCAGGTTGATATAGAACTCGCGTTCTGCGCGTTCACGAACCTCGGGGTCGGCGAGAGGAACCGATTCGCCGCAAAACGACAATGAATCCGGCAATTGCCATCTGCTGATAGGCAGTGTGTCGGTATAGATTACATTGTTCTGATTGCTGGCGCCTCGGGCAGCGTCGGAACAAGACGTTAAAATCAAACCGAGACTGAAGAGGCAGAAGATCCAAATTCGATAAAATGCGTACATAGTTGTTTCTCCCAATCGTCGTTTGTTGCTATGACTACAACTCCATTTCGTTGTTGATGTAATTGCACTTCGCGCTCCACAATTCGCCTACCTTCGGTATCCATTGAGTTTGTTGGTTCATCGAGCATCAGAAAGGCCGGTTTCCGATGAACAGCAAGCGCGAGAATTACGCGCTGACGTAAGCCACTGGAAAGCGTTCTAACGGTTTCCTCCGCACGGTCGGCAAGGCCAACACGCGCGAGCGTTTGCAGCACTTGATGCCTGTCCGGATGTTCGCCATGCATTCTTTGCTGAAGCTGAATAAGCTCTGTAGGCGTGAATTCATCATAGACTTGAAGGTAAGGGGCCACCATGCCAATATGGAACGGCCGACGCCCATCTGATATAATATCGTTATTGATTACCGACTCAACCGATCCTGAATCGTAACTCAGCAGTCCGCATAAAATTTTAAGCAAGGTTGATTTCCCCGAGCCGTTGGGTCCTGCAATGCAAAGGCATTGTCCACTATGCGCTTCGATACTAACGTTATTTAACACACTGCGCCAGCCGTAGGACTTGCTGACACTAACAGCCCTCAGCGATGCAAACGCATTCATCGCTTAACCAAAACCTTATACAACGACTCCTTGCCGTTCACCAGAACGTGCAGGAGGTACGTTGACGGAGCCAAATCGTCGGGCAGCTCGAAGGGAGCCACTATGCGCGTATCGTCAAGAATTATAGCATTCGAACTTTTCGCGAGGCCAACTGTTTGCATATTCATCAATGTAATTGTTGCCTCTTCGCCTGGAAGAGCATCATAGACGGGCACATATACAGTGCGCGACTGATCGAGATTCACAGGCTGCGGATACGGCGATTCCGTGCGCGCAGTGCTTGCCCCCTCAATAACATAGCACAATTCAGGAGGAGATACGGAAGCGTACCATTGTGTACCGCCGATAGCAACGCCGTTCGGAATTTGTGTAGTGCTTAATACTATAGAAAATGATTTTCTTGCTGAGAGATCGGAGCTTACCATTGCAGCAGTTTCGGGCCACGACAAAATAAACGTTGTTATCACGGGTATTTGTACATCGACGAGTGAAGGGATGGTGTATCGAAACATCCGCACTTCAAATGGGCGCAGCTCTCCGCTTGCCACCGCAGATGGAGGCGCCGCATTTTCATCCACTGAAAGAGTAAACTCTGGCAGCAGATCTGCATTGTACATAATGGTGTTGTATGCTCCGCGACTTCCGGTAAAGTACAACGACCTCATATCGGAACAGAAGCTTGCTGAGAAATTAATACCGTACGATTGTGTTGCATCGAGCAGCGCCTGGAACGGTCGCGTCCCAAGTCTTATATTTTCCCATAGTGCTCGAATTACACCATCACCCTTTTGCTGATACCAGGAATTTGCATACCAACCCCAAACATAGCCGTTGGTTGAGGATGGGTCGCTAAACGGCCAGAGATAGGGCTGAGTAAAAAGTTTAGACGCAAACGTCATCCAATCTCCAATTTCGGGATAGGTGCGGATTTCCATCCATACGGAAGACAGTTCGTAAACCATGAGCTGAACACCAACATCGCCATACGCACCGATTTGTATAGCATGATGAAGTTCGTGTGAGCAGGTAACGCGAAGAGCATCGGTACCAAATGTTGCGTACACGGGCAGATCAAAAGCATTCCTATCGTCTGCGGAGAAATTGTTGTCGATCTCGATCCAGGATGTATATCTATTGGGCGGCGCGATTGTAAGAATCGAATCCGGGACCGTTGTTCCATACAGTCCTGAGCCCGATGTGCCGCGTTTACTAAGATCAACCAAATACACATCCAGCGATTGCGAGCCCCCTTTCATACCATCATTGGGATACAAATCGTATTTCATTGTATCGATATATGCACGGTATGCGAAGAGCAGTGCCGACATTGTTTCCTCCACGAAGTCAGGGATACCCGAGGCATCTTCATCTGAAGGGGGCACACCATCGGGACCAGTTCGAGTGAAGTGAACGCGAAACGTAGAATCGGTGTCTTCGATGAATTCGGGAAGGTCGGGTCGGTCCTGGTTCGTTAGCTTACCTTGTTCAAGCAATCGGATAGTAAATCTGTTCGAATCCTGAAGAAAGCCACATCGAGTTGTGGGCTGCTCACCAACAGCAAATCCGCTGCCGGTTGCTGAAACCAGCAGCACGCAAACGATAAAGGTTCGGGTGTAAGTGCTCAACGGCACAATATCAGCGGAACATCTCCTTGATCATACCCCACGTGCGTTTTATGCTGCTCACAGTATGGGAAACGCTTGCAGTTGCAGAGTATGAAGAAGTCTGATCGGATCCGACGAGTTTAAGGCGGTAGGTGAAATAGGTATTAGTGACAGTTGCGTCGTCTTTCTTTCCGAAAGCTTCTTCATCCGTATAGGTATAGGCCTGATTGCTACCCTTAGCTGCCACAGAGCCGATAGACCTGAACACCTGATCGGGACCGGCACGTTCAATTTCGTAATTAACAACATTACCTTCATTGGAAGATCGCCATTCCAGAGTAACAGCCGAGCCATTGGATTTAGCACGGAGATAATCCACCGTAGCTTCAACACCCAGTACCGTGACCGTGGTTACAAGCAAGAGGGCAATAAGAGGAGCGAACTTCATCACAGACTAATTTAGGAACGAATTCAGTTGGGAACAAGACCTATGTCTACGGGTTCGATTGTGCCTTCAACATACGCAATCAAAAACGATGCCGGGTATCAAGAGATACCCGGCTTGGAGGTTTGGCTGGTTTTTTTTTACGGTTTTGCCAGCATCGGCGGATGCGGATAATCCCCCTCTTCCGGACGTATCTCTACGTCTTCAAACAGAATGTCGGGGGAGATAATGGTGGCGATCTCGTACAACGAGCCACCCGATAAAAACGATGGCGTTACCGTAGGGGCAAGGTAATTCATCACGGTCTTGCTCTTGCCCGTGGCTACAATGTCCTTGAATACGGCCGGTGCAAAACCCGCTCCCTGTACACCGCGAATGATCTCTTCGGTGCCGTCGGGATATATGCGAACGGTTTCGAGCAGATCAACGGTGCCATCTCCAGAGTAAATCGATGTTTCTCCGACCGTAAGCTCATAGATACCGGTCGAAAAGATGTTCATATCAGTCACTTTTCGTACGATGATTCCGTACGGAAGCTCCCTGTCCTTAACTAATTTTAGCAAACGGTCGCGTAATTGTTTTGATGTTAGCGAGCGCTCCGCATCTTCGTTCCGTAGCTCTACAACACTTAACATGGCGCCTCCGCCACGCTGATGCCCATTTGACGCTTTTATTCGCTTTGTGGGAACACGCGATGACAACAGCGTGCGCAAATATCCTTTGTCGACAAGCCTGACGTCCTGTGCAAGAATGCCGTCGTCATCGATACGATAGTGTCCCGCTACAGGTGTGCCATTGGATTCTTCCACCGACGGAATGGCGTATACACTGAGAAATTCCGGCAACACCCGCGCACCGATTTTATTCTGAAACACTGAGTTTCTATCGTTAGCTCGGAATCCGCCTTCAGAGGCCACCTGACGCTGTGCAACACAATTGCGCGCAAATATCTGGGCAAAAATTTGCGCCGCTGCCTGACCCTCAAAGAGAACCGGGCCTGAATACGCCTCAATTGTGGGGGCAGAATTAACTTTATCAAGATTTTTAATAAGTCCGGCAGCAGCCCGCTTCAGTGAATCGACTCCTGGCAAATCCTTTGGATCGATGCTGTACGCTGAATACATTTCTGAAAGGGGCATTCCATCGGCTGCTTGTGTTGTGGCAATTATCTCCACGCCGGTAAAGCAATCAACCTTGTGGTATCGTCTGCCTTCGGAATTCACGAACATTGTCTCAACAGGAACGAATTCAATGGAGACGCGTGAACCGTGGACGTTTGGGGCGCCGCGAAATACGGCGCTTACAGGCTCTGCGATTCTCAATAGCTTGTCGGCCGATGTTGCATAACTCGCGGCATGCAAATCCTTGGCGCTGTCTGCTCGCATAAAGGAATAATCCCACGTGGTGTCGTTACGCGTTTTATTCTTGAGCGTAGCAAGCTTCTTAGTATATATTTCTACAGCTTCCTTGTAGCATGCGTCGGTGGCAAGCCACAGCTCACGTTTCAGGTGACCAATCGAAATGTCGAATGGTATTTCGCGATTGCGAAAAGTTTCTTCATCGTCAGACGATCCAAAGAACCCAAGAGCAACGTCAAAAAAGTTAGTATTGTCAAATTTTGGCGATCCTACTCTGACTTTAACTGTGAGCATTGCCATCCGCGCCGTGTCGATCTCCTCAACTGCTCCGAGCACTGCCTGCACTCCAGTGCGCCTTCTGAATTGCAAGGTGTATTCAATATTGTACGGTCTTGCTAAATCGCTTAATGCAATGTTTTGCATGTTGCGTTGCAGCTCTTCCTCCATGGTATTCATCAACACATTCTTGTCGGCGGTATAAATGTATTGTCCATCCGGATCGTCGAGGATTGGCAGCTTGGCCTGAGATTTTTCTTTCTTCTGAACTTCGATAGTTGATACAAACAATTCAGGCGATGATGCACTCACCGGCACTCCGCCCGACTCTGCTCCGCATACGCCGTTGAAAATTCCTACGTTGCTCGATGCAGCTACAATGTTATTGAATGTAGTAAGGGGCGTTCCAATGAGATCTACACCTCGGACCAATTCGTCGGGACGTCCATCGGCGTAAATCTTGTACACAATCAATGGCAGGACGTTAAATGCATTCGGGATTGTGCGACCGGTAAATGTGAATCCGCCCTGAATGTTGTCGAAATACAACCCAAATTCTTTTCCTTGTTTTTTGCATTCTGCGCGAAGCAAACCACGCAGCGAATCAGGCGATACAGACTGTTCGGCTTCAACTATCAGATTTGATTGACGCGACACACTTCTGTATCCCGCCTCACGCCTGCCATGTCCATTCGACGTTGGAAAGTTATCGATTGGCGATCGCGACATCAGAAAGTTCTTGAAGACACCGTGGTCCACTGCAACCACACGCTGGCCGGGTATCCCTTCATCGTCGAATTTGTATGCGCCCACAACATCCAGTCCGCGGTACGATGTGATGGTGGGATCGAATATAACGTTGATGAAACTGGGAAGCACAGGCTGGTTCAGAAATGCCTTAAATGTTTGACTGGAATTGGCGTCCTTCTGGCGATGACCTTCAACTCTGTGTCCGAAGATTTCATGGAAGAAAACTCCAGCACTGCGTCCCGACAGTATTGCCGGTCCCGAGAATGTCTCCATCATGGGTGCCTTACGCAGTTTCTGGCAAAGGCTAACCAGGTTCTTTGCGTCTGCTACGAGCCTGTCGACCGACGGCAGCCGATCCTGAGAATAAGCGGAGTAACTCTCATACAGCGGAAGGCTCATGCCATCGTCGGCCTTCGTCTTCACCATAATATATAATTTTATGATCGGCTCATACGATTGTATGATGCTTCCTTCGCTATTGACAATATATTTGATTACACGATCGGCCTGTACCGAAACCGTGCCTTCGTACATACCTGGCTGTCCCTTAAATACAGCGGAGACAGTCCTGAGATTTTGTCGCCACGTATCAACATCGAACTGCAGCAGTGATGGTTCTTCGATGAAAGAGTATGGTTTCTCAACCGACATGTCGGCAGATGTGTCTTCGTCGCGCACCTTGACTTTCTGGTTGGTGACGACCTTTTCATACCGTTCCGAGGCAGACTTGTATGCTCTGTCGGTAGCAAGCCAAATAACGGAGCGCAATGCTTCGATATCGTCGCTCAGTGGAAGGGCAATGCCTCGGCCGCCTCGTCCCATTTCGAATGCAACTCCGCGAATTGAATGTGTGTTGTCAAGAGTATGCGATCCAACACGCAGATCGATGTCGAGCACTCGTTTTGAATGAGTGTTGTCTGTTTCCAGCTCTCCGAACGTTGCCACCAAGCGGGTTGATGTAATGTCCGTGACGCCGTAAGCAAGGTAATAGGGAGCCGTTGGCTCCTTTGCCAATCCCGTCAGCGTCCGATCGAGTTCAGCCTTCATGGCGCTGAGCACAGGCGATGTGGCTGCGGCCAAATCGGATATGCCTACGGTAAGTGCAGCAACGGCTACAGCAAGCATCCGAAGTGGCATCGAGGGATTACGGAGTGAGAACTTCTTTACTAACAATATTGAGATTTTCATCCAATTCATAGATAATGGGAATGCCCGTGGCTATTTCAGTTTTGAGAATTTGTTCAGGTGTAAGATGTTCAACGAACATGATGAGTGCACGCAGTGAATTGCCGTGTGCAACAACAAGAATGTTCTTGCCGGATTTTAACATCGGCAGAATGAATTCATCGAAATACGGAGCAACGCGAGCTCGTGTGTCTTTAAGCGATTCGCCGTTTGGTGGAGGAACGTCGTAGGATCGTCTCCAAATATGAACTTGCTCGGCGCCATACCTGGCGGCAGTTTCAGCCTTGTTGAGACCCTGGAGGTCGCCATAATGTCTCTCATTCAAAGCCTGATCGCCGAAAATTGGTACGTTCTGCTTTCCCGCTGCTTTCAGAGTAAGGTCGGTGGTATGTGTTGCGCGAATGAGCGCCGATGTGAACACAACATCTATTGGTTTGTCTTTCAGCAACTCACCGGCAGCAAGCGCTTCAGCCTCACCTTTTGGAGAAAGATCGATATCGATCCAACCAGTAAAACGATTCTCAAGATTCCATTGCGATTCTCCATGCCGGAGAAGTATCAGCGTTGGCATACTATTTACCGCCTTGTTGAATGAGTGCACAGTTCCATCAGCACGCCGCCTGTCGACGTTGGATGCAAGAATGCAATCAGCATTTCATGCGCACCGTAAACGGGGTCTTTGTTGATTAATCGAATGTTATTGTCTGACAAGCGTGCAAGGTCATCCTCCAATGCGTCTGACCTAAACGCCAGGTGATGCACGCCTTCGCCCCGAGTATTTAAGAATTTTGTTATTGGCGATGTTTCGTTGACGGGCGCCGTAAGCTCTATGCGCACATTCCCAACCATAAACGAAGCGATATGCACTCCCTGCTCTTCCACTGTTTCGCGGTGTACATCGGTGATGTTGAAAATGTTCATATATAATTCAAGCGAAACGTCTAAATCGCGCACTGCAATGCCAATATGGTCTAGAGACGTTATCAATATTCACGATTCGTGTGCTGGTCGCTGATGGAATTTTTCAAGATCAGCGACATTGATTCAAGATCATCAATGGTATTGATGCCCAATAATTCATCGCTGTATGGTCCGGTAAACGCCTCCACCAATTTTCCCTGAGCAATTATTATGCTCACGATATCGGTTAAATAGTATTCCTGCTGGGAATTAGTGTTGCGCACATCTTTCAGTGCGTTGAACAAATCAGCAGAATCAACAATGTAGATGCCCGAATTGATTTCGCGGATTTGCAATTCGTCGGCCGAAGCATCTTTGTGCTCCACAATGCGGCTGATTGCCCCCTTATCTTTCCTAATAATTCTACCGTAACCCGACGGATCTTCTGCAATAGTTGTGAGGATTGACAGTGATGCGCCGGAGCTGCGATGCGAATTAATAAACATTGTTAGCGTCGATGCAGTTATGAGCGGCACGTCGCCGTTCAGAATCAGCACATCGTACGGATCGCTGCCAAGGATGGGTTGTATTTGCTGTACTGCGTGTCCTGTACCCAATTGTTCTTCCTGAACAACACACACGGCTTCGGGTGACACGGATCTGACGACTTCTGCGACAGCCTGGCGCTGGTGTCCAACAATGACGATGGTTTTGGAGGGATGAAGTTCGTGAGCAGATTGCAAAACATATTCGATAAGGGGCCGGTCCAGCAACATCGTAAGCACCTTGGCGCGTTCCGGATTCCCCATCCTCTTCCCTTTTCCGGCCGCAAGTATGGCAACAGCGAGAGCTTTGGTATTGTTCATCGGGCTTAGTTATCGCGGCCTAAGTATGTGTATGCTTCGACACTGTCTGACGTTGAAACAATATTGTTATCCTTATCGAGCAACACAACCGTCGGTCTGATTGTACGTGCTTCCTCATCGCTGACCGTTGTGTACGAAATGATTATGACTTCGTCACCAACCTGACCCTTACGGGCGGCAGCGCCATTCAGTCCTACATCGCGACTTCCGCTTTTTCCCGGAATCACATAGGTTTCGAATCGCTCTCCGTTGTTGATATTTACTACCGATACCTTCTCGTATGGCAGAAGGTCGGCAGCTTTCATCAAGGCCTCATCAATGGTCAGGCTACCCTCGTAATAAAGGTCGGCGTGGGTGATGCGCGCCCGATGAAGCTTCGACTTGAACATTACGCGGTTCATATACTTCTCGCGGAGTCTAGTCCTTATAAACCACAAACTTACCTAAATCATCGGGAAGGACGATCCACTGGGCTTCATCGTATATTACTGGCTGTATGAAGATCAGGCTATCACAAATTGCTCATGCACGAAGCGGCGACAAGGGCGATGCCGCAAATTGTGGCGTTATTGCATTCAGGGAAGAATGGTATCCCATCATCCGAGACGCCCTAACCGTTGAACGTGTAAAGGAACACTTTACAGGTATCTGCGAAGGTGAGGTTGAGAGGTACGAACTACCCAACCTGTGGGCGCTGAACTTTATTCTTCACAACACGCTTGGAGGAGGGGGTACGGTGTCGCTGAAACTCGATGCTCAGGGAAAGACCATTGCTACGGCAATGCTGCTGATGGAGATCGAGGTAGGGGATACAGTAGTTCTTAATAATGTTTAGCAACAGGATTTAGTTTGGGGCAAGGGGCGAGCCCAGGCCGCAGGCCGATTCGATCGATATCAGCACCGGACGCATCCACTCCTTAACGACTTCGTTTCCCCATCTGCGGTCCCATGTCTGCTTAACATCGCTGCCGTCCTTCCTCGTAGAAACACTCCACACCTCCACAACCACGCTGTCCCGAATCTTTTGAACCTTCCATGTGCGCACCAAGTCCGTATAGCGCCACGCTACTGTGTCGATATGGTCTTCAACCATCAGTGTTCCCGCCGGATCGTCGCGCTCGAGAATGGAATATCCATTGCGTTCAAAAATGATCGCAGCCTGATTCATAAATGACTGTCGCTCAGTTTTACATTTCAGGTACATTGGACGCGGTTTTTCGAGATAGTTATAGGTGCAGGCCGAAAACAAAACAACACCAACTGCCATCGTTGCAATATTCGCCCACGTGAATTTGAATTGGTGCATCAACAAAAATAGCAGAGCCCCTAGCTTTGCAGCGTATGAATATGATACATGAATGGAATACTGAAGCGACGGCCCTCGACCAGGCCGATGAGTTGCGCGATTTTAGAAACCGATTCTACATTCCTGAAAAGAATGGCAAGCAAGCCATTTATCTAGCCGGCAACTCCCTTGGCTTGCAGCCACGTATGGCGGAACGCATAATTCTGGAAGAACTTGAAGATTGGAGAGTGTTCGGCGTGGAAGGTCACATGAATTCCCGCAGACCATGGTATTCATATCACAAACAGTTTTGTGAACCTCTTGCTGAATTGGTAGGGGGCTTGCCAGTGGAAGTGGTAGCCATGAATGCACTAACCGTTAATCTGCACCTGATGCTGATTTCATTCTATCGTCCCACTCCCACGCGATATAAGGTTGCGATTCTTGGAAACGAATTCCCATCCGACAGGTACGCCATTGAAAGTCAAATCCGATTGCATGGATACGATCCTCGCGAGGCAATGATTGAGTTTGACGATATGGATGACGATGCAATACTGCGTTCAATTACTGTTCACGCCGATACACTTGCATTAGTTCATTTAAGCGCTGTTCATTATTACACCGGAAAGTTTTTCGATGTAGAAACCATTACCCATGCAGCACATGACGCCGGTGCATATGTGGGTTTCGACCTTGCACATGCAATTGGAAACGTAGAGCTGAATTTGCATCAATGGAATGTCGATTATGCTGTCTGGTGTTCTTATAAATATTTAAATTCCGGTCCGGGATCCGTCGGCGGCGCTTTTATACACGAGAAACATGTCGGCAATGGCAACATTCCGCGTCTGGCAGGTTGGTGGGGAACCGACGAAGACACACGGTTTGAAATGCACCCAAGCTTCGTTCCAACCTATGGCGCTGAGAGTTGGCAACTGTCGAATGCTCCCGTTTTTTCAATGGCAGCACATAAGGCATCGCTCGATATATTTCGGGAAGCCGGGATGAAGCGTGTCTCGGCAAAACGTGAGTTGCTTACGGGCTTTGCGGAACGCGTTATACTCGACGCAATCGGCAACCGCAGCGATATTCGCATCATCACGCCAAGCAACATTCTTAGGCGCGGCGCACAGCTTTCGCTAGAGCTGGACACAAAAGGTAACGATGTTTACAATGCTCTCATTGATGCGGGTCTGGTTGTGGACTGGCGCAATCCCAACGTAATCCGCATAGCTCCCGTGCCCCTTTACAACACCTTCGGCGATGTAGCCGTTTTTGGCGAAGAACTTGTGCGTGCAATTACATGAGTGAGATGAGTGAATCAGGGAATTACATCGTTGGCAGGCATCCAGTAATCGAGGCTATGTCGGCCGATTCGCCGTTGGAAAAAATATTTATTGTGTATGGGGCTGATGATTCGCAGATTCACAGAATACGCGCCTTGGCAGATAGGAAACATATCCCATGTTCAACTGTCGACAAGACAAAATTCTCCGTCCTCGAACGCACAATTGGTATTGAACGTAATGCAGCACAAGGTGTGATTGCACTCCGAACTTCGCGTCAGGCATACACGCTGAATGATTTGCTGGAAGAGGCGCTTACTGCGTCTGAAGCCCCACTGATTGTGGTCCTCGATGGAATTACAGATCCGCACAATCTTGGTGCAATTGCCCGAAGTGCAGAGGCTGCCGGCGCTTTCGGTCTGGTTATGCCACAGCGATATACTGCGCCCATCACAGCAGTGGTAATCAAGTCTTCTGCAGGAGCCATCGAGCATTTAAAGATTGCCCGCGTTCCGCGCGTCTCGGAAGCGCTTAAGGAATGTAAGCGGTTGGGATGGACAATCCTCGGCACCGGCTCACCAGGCACCTCGCCATATACCGATGAGGTTGAAAAGGGGCCGATAGTCCTTGTCATCGGCGATGAAGGCACTGGCCTGCACTCTAGCGTAAGAAACGTCTGTAACCGAGTACTCGAAATCCCTTTACAAGGAAAGGTTGCCTCACTAAATGCCAGCGTCGCAGCAGGTATCATCCTGTTTCATCTGGCTCAGCACCGCACCTGAATTCCTGTTTTCACATTTCTGATTTTTTTGAATAAAAAAACCTCTCGCTTGGTGAGGGGCGAGAGGCAGTATGAGGGGGTTATGCACAGTAGCAATCCTAATGGATTACTACCGAATTTCAAGTACTAATTAACTAATACAAAAATATCAGATGGAGATGACTTAATCACTACGTATTTGTTAACATCTCAAAGATATTCTCCACTCGGTATCTTTGCCGCTCGCAGTAACCACTAAGAAATCATGCAGGATACAGAAAGAAACGAGCAGGAGCTCCACAGACTGGAAAAATTGTCGCTACTGCGCAGTGCAGGTGTAGATCCATATCCAGTTTCGTTCGACAAGACGCACGACGCAGCGGAGATTTTAGAAAAATTTTCCGATTCTGAGGCCGACAAATTCTCATCGGTGACCCTTGCCGGGAGGATTATGGGAATTCGCCGTATGGGTAAGGCAACATTCTGTCATATTCAGGATGCGACCGGGCGAATTCAGATATATCTTAAAAAAGATGATTTAGGTGAGTGGTACGAACATCAACAGCAATTCGACATTGGCGATATCATCGGTACATCGGGCTACGTGTTTCGTACACGCATGGGTGAGATAACCCTGCATGCAACATCACTCGTGCTGCTCGCCAAATCGGTAACGCCGATTCCCGTAGTGAAGGAGGAATTGGATGAATCGGGCAATGTTATACGTCACGATGCATTCGCAGACAAGGAACAGCGGTATCGTAAACGTTATCTCGATTTGATAGTAAATCCGCATATCAAACAGACATTCATCCTACGCAGCAGAGTTATTTCGGAGATGCGTCGGTTTTTTGACGCGAGAGGCTGGCTGGAAGTCGAGACACCGATTCTTCAGCCTCTGTACGGCGGTGCCACTGCCCGACCGTTTGTGACGCATCACAATGCGCTTGGCGTAGATCTCTACCTGCGTATCGCCGACGAGCTGTATCTGAAACGATTGATTGTAGGGGGCTTTGAAGGCGTGTACGAAATTTCCAAGAATTTCAGGAATGAGGGAATGGACAAAACTCATAATCCTGAATTCACATCGATGGAAATTTATGTTGCTTATAAGGATTACTTGTGGATGATGGATATGCTCGAAGAGCTCATCAGCACCATTGTAACCACGCTGTTCGCAAGTAACACAGTTGCTCACCAGGGTACGGACATTTCGTTTGCCCGCCCCTTTCCAAGAAAAAAAATGTCGGAGTTATTTGTTGAGTACACCGGAACTGAAGTTATTGGGAAGAGCAAGGAAGAACTAATTGCAATAGCAAGGGCAACAAAGGTCGATGTCGAAACATCGTGGAGCGCAATGAAGCTTTTGGATGAAATTTTTAGTGTGAAGGTACAGCCAAACCTAATCCAACCAACCTTTGTTATTGATTACCCAGTTGAAATGTCGCCCCTTGCCAAAAAACACCGATCGTCTCCCGAGTTGGTAGAACGATTTGAACTGTTTATAAACGGAAAAGAAATTGCAAATGCTTTCAGTGAGCTGAACGACCCAATAGATCAGCGCAGCAGGCTCGAAGAACAGTCGGCGATTCGTGCAGCCGGCGATGATGAAGCCATGGTTGTCGATGAAGATTTTCTTCATGCCATCGAAGTTGGGATGCCGCCGACAGCCGGACTGGGGATAGGGATAGATAGGCTTGTGATGCTGCTCACTAATTGCGACTCCATTCGCGATGTGTTGTTCTTCCCGCAAATGAAACCGGAACGCTTGTGAAAAAGAATCGATATTGGCTTCATGCATTCCTCTTTGTATTAACTTTTATTAGCACAATGATTGCGGGAACGCAATGGGCTAACGTTGATCCAAGTGAGGTTTCGAATTGGACAGTCGGACTTACCTATGCAATTCTGATATTGACGTTTCTAACGTCACATGAATTCGGGCATTACATTGCTGCCAAAATTCACGGAATCGACACCACGCTACCATACTACATCCCTGCGCCATTTGTCCTATTCGGTACACTTGGCGCCGTTATCCGCATTAGGGAACGCATTCCATCAAGAAAGGTGTTATTCGACATTGGCGTTGCAGGTCCGCTTGCTGGCTTTGCAGTATGCCTTTTGATATTGATCATCGGTTTTAGCACACTGCCGCCATTCGAACACATATACTCCATCCATCCCGAGTACCGTCAGCTTGGGAGCATTCCAAACACTGGAATGTATTTCGGCGACATGCTGTTGTTTACGTTCATGAGGGAACAGTTTGGTGTTGGCTTTATTCCGCCGATGAATGAAATCTATCACTATCCATTTCTGTGTGTTGGATGGTTTGGCCTATTTGTTACTGCATTGAACATGGCGCCATTTGGCAATCTCGACGGTGGCCATGTACTCTATTCTCTCCTTGGCGGACCTGTGCAGCGTGTTGTTGGAAGAACGTTGTGGTGGCTGTTATTCACACTGGGAGTACTATCGTTATTTGGAGCGCTAAACGAATTCCTTAGGCAGCCATCACCCGTCGATTTTGTTGTCTGGCTACAGCGAGCTTTGGGCGAACCCTTGGATATGGTTGTAAGAGCCTTCCCAAAGCTATTTCAGATTGGCGAGGGGTGGCTGCTGTGGGCGCTCCTAGTCCGGTTCTTTATAAAAATTGATCATCCGGAGGTCGATGATGATGTACCACTATCGCCGGCGCGTTCCATCCTTGGGTGGCTAGCAATATTGATTTTAATTGTTTGCATGCCGGTTCAAGTTATTTACTTCGTCCAATGAATAACCGCACTCATACGATGATGGCACTGATACTTGCCATCGTCGGCTTGTATATGGTGCGCTTACATTCCGTCGAAATTCAGCCATGGGATGAAGGGCTCTATGCAGCGCGCGGTGAAAGCATCGACAGATTCAACGATTGGATCGATCAGACTCCGCATGCCATTGGTGGTTTGTACTCAGGCACGGCGCCGCCCGTAGTGCCGTGGGGTATTGCCATTGGCATACACATTTTCGGAAAAGGGGTAGTAGGCGTACGAATCTTTACTGTGTTGTGCTCAGGATTGGCGCTGCTCATGCTTATGCTGATTGCGCGACGGTTAGTGTCGTTCAACGGCGCAATTCTTTCCGTGTGTCTTCTTGGATCGTCGATAACCTGGACAATCTATTCTCGGCAAGGGCTGACGGAAGTTCCATTGATGGCATTCATTCTGGTAAGTCTGTATGGCTTGCTGGAACGCCGCTGGTGGCTTATTGGTATAGGTTTGGGAGCTGCGTTACTGACGAAAATGACGGTGTCGGTTCTGCCGATACTGCTCGCAGTTCCCTTCGTAATCCGTAAGGAGTTTAGATTCTCCACGTTATTAGGAATAACTGTTGGTGTTGCATTGGCTGCACCCTGGTATGCCTATATGTCTGCAGTCCATGGACAAGAGTTTTACATGGCATTCTTCAGCCCGCATCTATTCAATGTCGTTGAGGCTGGGAATAAATCTCTTGGATTTCTGTATTACATAAACCAGCTCATATTGGGACAGCCGCTCATTGTATTCGGCTTTCTCTACGTTTTGGCTCTGCCATTCCGCAGGCATGCATTGCCGGGCAGGGAAGATACACTGGCCTGGACAACACTTTTGTGGTTTCTTGGAATACTATTCATATTTAGTATTGCACGGACAAAAAATCCGCACTATACTGTTATGCTTGTTCCTCCGGCTATTTTATTGACCGTTTATGGACTTGAAAGGCTGTTGCACACGGGATCCAGACGAACGATCGTTATTGCCTATCTGTTCTCAGTTGTGGCAGTGGTTTATTCTCTTGCTCCGTCGGCCCGATCTGCAATCAAGCTGGATCCATTGGGTATGTGGACAATTGGAATTCTCGTTGTTGCCGTGCTTGCTACATTATTCTTGCTCACGTTTCCCAACCGCGCCATCGATGTGTTAGCTGTCCGCGGATTCCGACCTATAGTATATGGCATCACGGGGATTGCGTTTTTACATTCAATTGCAACAGTTTGGGAGGGGTATGAAGGACAAATTGCAGGAGGCAGCGAAGCTGCAACGGTACTATTAGCGTCGGGCAGTAACACGTTTGTGTATTTATATCATAAACAAAATGATGGAGATCGGTTTAATCCTCAGCTCTCTTGGTACACGGCTGGGTGGATGAATGGCTGGTTAGATAACAAGACGTATGCAACAGCGGCGCTGCCGATGGATTCAGTTGATATCTCAACTCTTGCCGAAGTGGCCGTTGGCAACCAGCCGTATGTTGTGTATTATCATTCCGACAAACAGCGCGATGATGTGAATGACGTAGTTGCCTCGCTGGCAGCGTCCTACGATGTTGTGTTGGATGCTCGGCACTATACCGTGTTTGCCTTACGGTAAAGCCGTGCATATACACCATCGCGATTTAGCAGCTCCTGATGGGTGCCTTCTTCGACGATACGTCCGTTATCAAAAACCAGAATCCGATCGGCTCCCACAACCGTCGAAAGGCGATGTGCAACAATAATCGCTGTTCCGTCCCTGAGAACATCGGCAATCGCTTCCTGGACAATGCGCTCGGATTCAGTATCGAGTGCAGAGGTGGCCTCATCGAAAAGCAATATCTGCGGCTCGCGCATAACGGCGCGGGCAATGGCAAGGCGCTGCCGCTGCCCTCCCGAAAGTCTCATTCCCCGATCGCCAATAATGGTCTGATATCCGTCTGCCATCTTTGAAATGAACACATCTGCATGTGCAATGTGTGCCGCTCTGGCAATCTGATCTGGAGTTGAATCTTTCAATCCAAGAGAAATGTTGTTCGCCACAGTGTCGTTGAAAAGAATAGTCTCCTGCGATACCATTCCAAACAGGTGACGGTATGATGTAAGGTTGAACAACCTGACGTCGATCCCATCTAACAATACAGCGCCTTGCTGAGGATCATAGAACCTTAGCAAGATGTCAAGCATCGTCGACTTACCGCTGCCGCTGGCTCCAACGAGAGCGATGGTCTCGCCTCTTCGCAGCGTAAAGCTAACATCGTTCAACACTTCTGCACTGCCGTATGCAAATGCAACATTCCTAACTTCAATAACATTCTGAAAGGAGGGGGCTTGCACTATACCGTCAGCAATTGTTGGTTCTTCATCAAGAACTGCAACGACGTTCGAGGCTGCTGCAAAACCCCGCTGCATTCCTGCAATTGTGCTTACAATAACGGTGATGGGCTGCATTAAACCGAAGAGGAGAAATAAAAATGTAACGAGGCTCGAGGGTTCAATCTCATGATTTGCCAACGCAATACCGCCCGAAAAGAAAACTCCAACCAGCGCTAATATTCCAAACGTGTCGTTTGCTAATGGCACTAGCCCGCTGATGCGCGCATTACGAAGAACGGTTCCGACGTAGTTATATGTCTGAGACTTAAACCTGTCAACCATCGTCGACTCAACGTTCAACGCTTTTACAACACGAATGCCAAGAACGGACTCCTGGAGCGTTGATGTATAATCTGCCTGGGCAGATTGCATCCTTGTTCCGTACCGTCTGAGAATCCCTGTTGTTGTTTTAATTAATAGCAATCCGAGCACGCTCACTGACAAGGCAACAAGTGTCAGCTTAAAAGAGATGAGCATGAGGAGGACAACAAAGATTAAAACCGTAGTCCCTTCTCTCCACAACGTTGTTACAGAGTTGATTGTTGCGTGATTTAGAATGCCGACGTCGTTGGTTAAGAGTGAAATTATCTCACCTGATCGCTTACGGGAAAAGAAGTCCATAGAGAGATTCGTGAGCTTCATGAACAGCGTATCACGAATATTCTTCATGATTCCTTCTTCCATGCGGACGCTGATAAGATTGCCGATGTACTTGGATATTCCTCGTATTATAAACAAGATGAATATCAGAGAGCTCAGATGTAGTATTGAATCAAAAAAATCAGGCCTGATGATAACGCTGTAGATGAAGCTGTCGAACCATGCCTTTAGGACCGATCCAATACCTGCTGGGAATTTTGGTGCCGACTCTAATCTTGCACCGCCAAACAGCGTTCTGAAAACGGGCTCTACAATGCTGAGGATAATGGCATTGATCAATGAAAACACGAGATTGGCAAGGAATGAAAATGCAACGAGCCCCCAAAAAGGACGAACAAAGGGAGCAACCTTCGGTATAATTTCACCAACGGTGTATTGTTTACTGTCCGATTGCTTTTTCATAAGTCCTTACGTACCCGTTTATAGCTTCCAGCACTGCTTGGGCTGTCTCGCTCTGACCATTTACCGACGATATATAGGCAGCATCTTCAGGATTCGAAATAAAGGCAGTTTCGATTAGAACATTCGGCATCGAGGCTCCTACAAGCACGAAAAACCCAGCCTGATTAACTCCGCGGCTTTTTAGCTGTGTCCGAGATGACACACACTTTTGAATGTTAGAAGCAAGCTCTTCGGAAAACCTCACAAATGAGCGCTGAGCCATTGTGGCTAAAATTAAATTATCCTCGTTGAGTGAAGCATACCGGTCTATTAATTTTTCAAATTGTATCGAAGCATTCTCGCGTGCTGCAACGGAAGCAGCATCGGAATTTCTTCCCGGACGCAAAATGTATGTTTCGGTTCCTCGTGCAGGATGCGGCTTTGAAGGCATACTATTGCAATGGATACTGATGAAGAGCTTACCCTTTGATTCGTTTGCTATCTGAGTACGCTTATAGAGTTCGACAAATGTGTCGGTCTCCCTCGTCATCACCACCTTTGTATCCGGGTATTTGTCCTGAACAAGTGTTCGCAGCCGTTTTGCAATTGCGAGTGTAATGTTTTTTTCATAAATGCCGTTGACTCCTTCGGCCCCTGCGTCAACCCCGCCGTGACCTGCGTCGATGACGATAACATCAAGCTTCCAGTGCGAGTTTGGTGTCGGAATATTGTTCTCAGATTGTTCATTGCTGCCACCAGCCGAGGCTATCGTTACAACAACTTCTTGCTGTCCGCTGCGAACAGCGCTAACATCTCCCAGGTGCGAAGATGCCGTGATTCGCAGAACGGTGAACGTTCGGATTTGCTCCACGTTTAGCGCAAGGTTCCCGTTCGTGCAAGACGAATCGATCAGCCCTTTGCTGAACGTCGACGACGGGAATCGAATAATGACTGTCGAACCCTTTCGCTCCGGCTTCTGAAATGCATCAATTGTCGAAGAAGATTTAATAGTAATCAGGATGCGCTGTTCGGTCACCTCACAGGAGATATTCTGAAGCTCTGCTGCAGGAACACTCCTAAAGCACACAACGATGAGTATTATAGCCAGTGCTCTAACCAAGCCAACCTCGCCGACGGAATAATATGAGCATGGATATAGTAACAATAAGTATGACTGTCAGCACCAGTGGGTAACCAAAGGTCCACCCAAGCTCTGGCATAAAATGAAAATTCATTCCATACAGACTTGTAATGAACGTGATCGGAAGAAATATTGTGCTGATAACTGTGAGCATGCGCATAACCTGGCTCAGTCGCGTTGATGCATGCGAGAAATAAACATCCATCAAACCCATGATTGAATCTCGTAGGGCATCGGTATGGTCGAGCGCCATAATATGATGGTCGTGAACTTCCCGATAGTAAATCGCCTCGCTCTCATTCACCAGTTGATAATCCCCTCTCGCGAGTTGGTACACTACCTCGTCCTGGTGGTTCAGAGACCTTCGCGTGCCATTCACCAGGCGGCGCAATTCGAGCAACTTCGTAGATACCGTTACACTGTCAGCGGTGAAAATCCTCTGCTCCAGCTCCTCCATCCTCGTGTCGATGCGATTAAGAATTGTTCTCACATTTCGAACCAGAGCATCGAGAATCATCGCAAGAACAAAATCAGGTCCTCGATCCAATAAATGAGGGCTTGTTTGAATTAGTCTCCGTATGCCTTCAATTACGTCGACGCGTACCGGATGGTGTGTTACGATGGCTCGCTCGGTGAGAATAACATTCAGTTGTCCTACAACAAGATTATCGAGGAATTCATCGGCGCTGACGCCAACGCTTGGCGTTGGCATAATTGCGGCATACACCATCACAAACAGGTAGGTTTCGTATTCTTCCACAGAAGGGTAGTGCGGATCAAGCTTCCCTTCCACCTTCCGCGCTCGATGCATGTCGTCGATCACCAGTGAGTTCACGTTAAGCCATTGCTTTAATACCTGTGTCTCTTCAGCATCTGTCGGCTCTGTCATGTCTATCCACACCAAGGTATCGAGTGGAATCAAATCTGGCGGAGTACACAATACGTCCGTCATCTCCTGCGATGTAATAGTGCCGTTTGTGTATGAAGTAACTCTTATCATCAGTATTTACCTGTCGTACCTTTGATTTTGCAAATTACCAATGATGAGGAAGCGAACCGATAAACCTGCCCGTATTGTTGACGTTACTATCGATAGTATCGGCTTCGAGGGCGTTGCTGTTGGACGCGTAGATGGTATTGTCCATTTCGTGAAAGGGGCTTTACCAGGCGAACATGTAAAGGCGAAGGTGCTGCGCGGGAAAAAACGGTACATAGAATGCGACGTGGTCGACGTTCTCACACCTTCACCACATCGGCTACATGCCCCCTGCCCATACTTCGGCGATTGTGGTGGCTGCTCCTGGCAGCATTTGGATTATCAGCAACAGACTCTATGGAAACGGCTTCACGTTGCAGACGCGTTCAAACGCATTGGCAATCTGGACAACGTGAAGATTGAAGACTGCATAGCCTGTGCACTGCCATATGGATACCGGAACAAAATGGAATTCTCCTTCGGGGCTTCGCGTTGGTTAACTGCCAGTGAAATTGCAACAGGTGAGGAATTTGATACATCGTTTGCTCTTGGCCTTCACGTTCCAGGCCGGTTCGATAAAGTTAAAGATATTGAGCAATGCTTACTGCAATCGGATGAAGCAAATTCGTTGCTTCTAAAAGTGAGGGCATTAGCAGACCGATACCTGGTGACTGCGCACAACCAGCGGACGCATCTGGGATTTCTTCGACATCTTGTGCTTCGTACGAGTTATACATCTCAGAGCATGCTGGCAGTCCTTATCACAACATCACCCGAGCTTGAGTCCGAAAAGGATTTGGTGAACGATTGGATGGATCTTTTCGATGTTCTTCCCAATGGTAGTACAATTGTTCACGCAGTGAACGATACTAAGTCGCCCGTCGCAAACGGCACTATCGGCGCCCTGTGTGGCGAAGGGTTTATTACTGAACAGATACACGGTGTAGAATACAGAATCTCACCATTTTCGTTTTTTCAGACAAATTCCGTTCAGTTGCCATTTCTTGTTACTGAAGCTTTACGTGCTGCGTCTATTCAATCCACAGATGTTGTCTGGGACCTGTATTGCGGGACTGGAACCCTTACACTTCCAGCAGCAAAGGCATCGGCACGCGCAATTGGATTCGAGGTTGCAGAATCTTCTGTGTACGATGCAGTAGTAAGTCGTGAACTCAACAACATCGCAAATGCAGAATTCCTTGTAATGGACTTACATGCTAAACAAGCAATGGAACTACTGATGGAGTTGGGGAAACCCAACGTAGTTATCATCGATCCGCCGCGAAGCGGTCTGCATCCGCAGGTTGTGAACCATCTGCTAACTATTCAGCCGGAACGGATTGCCTATGTAAGCTGCAACCCTTCTACGTTGGCTCGGGACTGTGCGCTGCTTGGGCAGAATTATGCAATTGAAAGTGTTGTACCAATTGACATGTTCCCACAAACATTTCACATCGAAGCAATCACAAAACTTGTGCTTCGATGAACGTGAATAGTGCAGTACCTAGGGTACTACTTGAACAGGAATATATTGAACTGTTGAGCCTGAGGCAAACCGCACAAAATAGACTCCGGTAGCCACGTTGGGGACTTCAACCAAGCGCACGTACTTCCCTGCAGGGATAGATTCTTCCGAATACTGAGACCCAACCGGTCTGCCCAGGAGATCTACGAATCCAATTACCACCGACCCTCCCGTGCGGAGTTCAAAATGCATGTTAGCGCCACCAGGACTGATGCTGTTGCCATTCTCGATGTATAAGAAGTTATCAGCAATGGAAAGGGGCGTGTAGTCCAAAACATCAATGTTCATTTCCTTGCCGGCCTCACGCGCAGATTTCATGGTTCGTTTCAAATCTGCCAGATCGCTTCCTGCACCTATAATGAATGCAACTTGCTGTGTTTCATTCGGTTTTAAATCAAACGGACCGCCGCCGATCATCATCGAAACATCGGTGATCGACGAGTTTACACGTGATAACCCGCCCGAGATCATCATCCATTTTTCAGCATCGGTAAAACTGTCGTATATCCCCGGCGTATATAAACTGCCTCGATTGTCGATAGCATAAAAGTTTAGCACCAGGGGCGAAATCATACTAGCGCCTATGAATGGGATTGATGGCTTGTAAACATTTTGTGCTACGCCCATTCCGTTCTCGTTATCCCAGCCAGTCCCATTGTCTGCTCCTGCGGGACCCAGGTCCCAGTCCATAAAAATCGATACATGCAAATTGCTGATGGTCGACGATGTATTGTTTGTGACGTTGTATACAACAAAGACAGCGTTTTTCAAAGAATCTTCTGTTCGTTCATAAATATTTTGAACTACATCTACCTGTACCGGATCTACTGCCATACTGTCTGAAAATGAGCATACAAGACGTTTGCCGCTTACAACAGAGTCGTCCCGTAATTCAACAATCCGCGAGGCAAAGTAATCATAGTTACGAAATGAAGTTACTACCCCTCTGGCAACGTCGGAAATTCTATCAGGACCCGTTCCGATAATCAACGCTCCTTCAAACAGCAAGCTTTCTTTGACGTCGCCAATCTGAAATCCGTTGCCCTGCGTGTTCTCTGGATAGTCGTTATATCCGATGTTTCCAACAGAATTGGATGTGACAGTAATGTTGTTGGCATGCATTGTCCGATACGACTGATTAACCGTGGCTGTAACCAGATCGCGTCCGACAATCGTATCGTTTTCATAGATGGTTACTAACAATGCCAGCGTGGCATTCTGGCCAACGTTTTTTGGCAGCAGTAAAGTAATAGCAGTGTCGGCAGGCTTTATCTCGCCCGATATCATTGCCCCCAATTCAGCAGACGCATTGCCAAGGATTGGTGTAAATGTGGAGGGCGATGTTGAAACCTCTATGCGAGCATTAGTAAGATTCGTTAAAATGTTTTGCACCGACAGCCGAAGGATAAGCGAATCTCCTGGAAGGAATACACTGTCGCCGTCTGTGTCGGTTACTTCGTAACTGGCAACTTCGGCATACCGATTATTTCTAAAAGTGATGGCATTCAGCGCATTCACACGGCCAGAGCCGAGCTTGCCAACCCATTCAAGGTTCTCCTCATCGATGTTATCGGTGTTTGCTTTTACGGTAGCACGAATTTCAGCAGGCGTGAGCGTTGTATCCATGATGTGCACCATTGCTGAAATCCCTGCCGCAACGGGGGAGGACATCGACGTGCCATCCTGATAGTCGTACTGATTCAGTGGTACGGTGGAAAGTATTCTCGAGCCGGGAGCTGTAACGTCAACGCTTGAATGATAATTTGAGAAGAACGATTTAGCATCTACTGCGTCAGTTGACGCTACAGATAAAACTGACTTGTATGCAGCTGGATAAAATGCCTGGTCGGAATTGTCGTTACCCGCAGCCGCAACAATCAGAACTCCAAGATCAATAACAGTATTTATTATATCCAGATCGGCGAATGTTTGCGATGGACTGCCGAATGAAGTGTTTATGATGTTGGCGCCGTTGGAGGCTGCGTAAAGGATTGCATTTGCAGTGTTTTCTACCGACGTGGACACCGGAGAATCTCGGCCGACCTTGCATGGCATCAACTTTACGTTTACCGACGTGCCTGCAACTCCCTCTAAGTTGTCGACAATAGCCGCAACAATTCCCGCAACATGCGTCCCATGCTTGTTACCGGGCAAGGGGCTGTTGTCTGGAGAAGATCCATCGGCGCCTACAAAATCCCATCCGTACCAATCGTCAACATAGCCATTGCTATCGTCGTCTATGTCATTGTATCGCTTATCGTTCCCTGAATTATCTCTGCCAGTTTCGCCCGGATTTCTCCAAATGTTTTTGCCAATATCGATATGGGCAGTATCGATGCCGGTGTCTACGATTCCTACCACTGCCGTACGCCCCGTGGCAAGAACAATGTCCCACGCTTCAGGAGCCTTTATCAGCGATAAATGATATTGCTTCGAGAAAAGTGGATCATTTGGTATTGCAGTTATTCTCTGAACGGGTAGTGCATCGGCAGTGTCGACGTCGGGCAGAGCAGAAATTTTTCGTGCAAGCAGCCTAACATCGATATCAGCTTCGGATGTCACAATTGCGATGTATTCAAGTTGTGCACCTGGCTGTTGAGCTTTTCCGAACGAAGGCCTCGAAGCCAGTTTTTTATTAACAGAAGTTAACGTCGCATCGGCGATGTAGGGTCGGGTTGTATGTTCTCCCAAAAAAGGCTTCAGCGCCTGGATAGCCCCCTTCCGGCCACTACGTATCCATGCATCTGCTGCTGCAGAAGTTGGACGCAGCCGGACAACAATGGTATTAGGTACAAATTCCCGTTCAGCGGAGGAAAGAATGCCGACGCCGAGAATCAGTTGGAGAACGATGTGCCTGATGTAAGGAATGATAGTGCCGTTTGTAAAATATACATGACAAAAATCGCATGGCTGACATTTACATGGGCATCGAAGTTACTGTTACGGAAACGGGACTACGATGCGTTTGCGGACAATTTGTAGAGTTCCCAGCCGAACTTCGGAGATATAGTCTCCGTTGGGAACAATCCTGCCGTCATCGTTTTTTCCATCCCATACAACGTGGTATGTGCCAGCGCTTTGAATTCCGCGGAACATCTGGCGCACAACAATTGCACTGGCTGAATAAATCACAATCGATACTTCCATCGTCGCATCAACTCGATAGGCGATACTTGGCGAGACATCTTCGGTGAGTCCGAATACGCGCGCAATATCACCAAACGTAGCAGTAAAGGTTCCCCGACCCATGGGAAACAGAAGAACTCCCGGCACATATTGTGAATTGGCAATTGCCAGGCGGTACTGCGCTACCTCTTGAGGCGAGGGGGCTAACATCTGTGCGGGAATATCCAGGTTTCTCTGAATGTTTTCCCATGGTGAAGGGAGTGGTCCAATAGCCGCCATTGTTCGCAGCGCCTGGGTAACCAAATGAGATTCAAACTCAAATCTGGACTGCGGGCTTATAACCGTTGAGAGCGCCTGTTTATACATCGAGTCTTGTTCTCGCGTGAAGGTCACACCAGCATCACCTGGAATCCCGGACCGAGGCGAGTACTTACTCGTGTCTATTTGCGACACGGTTGCGAGGCATAGGTTGTGAGCACCAGCAACGATGGACGTCACGACTACGATCAACCGCAGCATGGGCAATCCTATCCTTTGAGCTTTGACTTGTCTGCCTCGCGCAACATATCGGCCAACGTAACACCAGAAGATCCCGATTGTGTTGACTGCGATGCCGAATGCTCTGCTTGCTGTGCGGAACGATGGCCGGTGTGGCGTCCGCCATGACGTGCACCTCGCCGATCCGATTCTTCCGGCCGTTCGCGTGCCATCTCTGCTTCCTTCATCGCAAGAATTATGGATGCTGATTCCGTGTTGATGTCTATTACAACGCATTCGACCTGATCACCTGGGTTTAAAGCAACCTTTTTGCCCTGACCTGCGTTCGCCATTTTGCTGCGTGGCATGAAACCATCAAACGTATCTTCGATGCGAATGATTGCCCCCTGCATGCTAACCTGTTTGACGATTCCGGTCTTCACAGCGCCGACACTCAACTTTTCCGATATCGTGAGCCACGGATTCTCCTGAGTTTGTTTGTATCCAAGAGCAAGCTGGCCCTTAGCTGCATTAACGCTGAGAATCTGAACGTCGATCTGCTGTCCAACCGAAAGCACCTCAGACGGATGTTTGATACGCTGAGTCCACGACATATCTCCGAGGCGAACCAATCCTTCGATTCTCGGGCCAACCTGGACATAGGCGCCAAAATCTGCAAGCCGACGCACCTTGCCCTTTTGTGTGGAACCAACGGGGAATTTTTTTTCAACATCGGGCCACGGATCAGCTTCGTGCTCTTTGTGGCTGAGCGACAGTTTCTGATTTTTTTTATCAACTTCTATAACAGTTACCTTGATTTTTTCGCCCTTCTTTACTACTGCTGAAGGATTTTCAACCCGTGACTTTGAAAGACGCGAAATATGAACTAGTCCTTCGAAATCGCCGAGGTTCACGAATGCACCATACTGCGTCACCGATGCTACAACACCCTCGTGTACAGATCCGACTTCGATAGAGTCCCAAAAATTCTGAACGAGATAGTCGCGGTGCGATACCACTGCAGACTTATATCCGGTATCGTCTGACTGAAGTTCCTGCACCTTTACCCTCAGCGTTTTACCGACTGCTGATGCAAGCTCGCTTTCCGGCGGTGTTTTCTTCACAGAGAAATGAGACATTGGAACGAAAACTCTCAGACCGTTAAAGATTCCGCGCAGGCCGCCTTTCACACGCTCTGTTATTTCGATTTCGAAGTCCGTTCCATTTTCCTGAAACCCCCTTAGGACTTCGTATGCTTCATCACGCTTGCGTCTGTCTTCGTCCCGCTTGCGGCGTTCCTCTTCCTTCCTTCGAACATCTGCCTCTGTTTCAACAATGATGCTTACAGCACCAAGGCGCTCTACCGGTGGTTCAGCTTCAGACTTTGGTGCAGGTTCATCAGGTAAACCTGCAGCAGGTTCATCTGGCTTTTCGGCAGTTGGTTCCGCTGGCGTTATTGCAGTTGGTTCCGCTGGCGTTATTGCAGTTGGTTCCGCTGGCGTTACCTCGGTTGATTCCGCAGGTGTTATTGCAGTTGATTCCACTGGCGATACCTCAGATGGTTCCGCTGGCGTTATTGCAGATGATTCCACTGGAGTTACCTCAGTTGGTTCCACTGGTGTTACTGCAGATGAGTCTGTATTGGTTGTTACCGGCTCCGAAGGAGTACTCCCGGTGTTTATCTGTTCGTCACTCGAATGTTCAAGTGCTCCTGTCGTATCAGTCATGTCTGCGCGTGAAGAATGAAGTAGCGGGACGCGAAGTTACGCGGTTTTTACTACACAACAACGGTTGTGCTTGGGCAAGATTAACTCAGTTGTTGGTTTGCAGGCCCCCTTCCTGTATTTTTGTCGGCTCGGGTGAAACCGAACAACGACTTACACCCTGCCGTCGGCTTGGTTCGCTGACGGCTGCACTCGCAACCACAGGAGACCAATTATGAGTATTCGTAGGCTGTACGAATCAACTTACATCGTAAATGCAGTTCTCGAAGACGCCGAGATCGATTCAATAGTAGATCGTCTGGTAGAGTTCATTGGCGAACACGGTGCACAGATTCTTGAGATGAACAAGTGGGGTCGCAGACGTTTGGCATACCCTATTAAGAAAAAATACAATGGGTACTATGTGTACCTGGTTTTTGAAGCGCCAGCAGAGGCAATTCCGCAGCTCGAACGTTTTTATGATCTCGACGAGAACATCATGCGGCACCTTACAGTTCAGCTCGACCCCAAACTGCGAGAATTCAGAAAGGTTCGTGCCGAAGCCCAGGCTGCTCGTGCTGCACAAATGGCAGAGGCTGCAAAGGGTGAACAGTTTGATGTTGCTTCGTAAGGATAACAATTCAATGATGTATCAGGAAATGTGACAATGAAAATCATCCTACGTCAGAACGTTGAGAAACTTGGCGAGATCGGCGACCTTGTTGTTGTCAAGCCGGGTTATGCCCGAAACTTTCTCATCCCACGTCAGCTTGCGTTCGTTGCAACAGAGGGTGCCATGCGTGCTCTGGAGACAGAGAAAAAACAGTATGCATCGAAGATGGAAAAAGCAAAGAAGCAGGCTGAAGTGCAGGCAGTTCAACTGGCAGACCTTCAGATTTCCATTCCAATGCAGGTTGGCGAAGAAGGAAGACTCTTTGGATCCGTCACCACGCAGATGATAGCTCAGGAATTAGAGCTGCGCGGATTCAACATCGACAAACGTGCAATACACATCGACGAACCGATAAAGACTCTTGGCATCTTCGAAGTAAAAGTTAAACTTCACCCCGAGATTCTCGCATCGCTTAAGGTGTGGGTTATCTCGCAAGAGTAAGTTACTGCAAGGGGGCTCCCCATGCGCATTATCATCATCGGCGGATCTGGCTTTATCGGCACCCACCTTGCCACACGGCTGGAATCGAATAGTCACACAATACACAATGTCTCACATAGCAATGGCTTTGCGAATCTGGCTGAATTGTGTGAACACAGTGATGCAGTGGTAAACGTTGCCGGCCAAGACATTGCTAAAGAGAGATGGACGGCAGCGCGAAAGAAAGAGCTTATTGCCAGCCGTGTTAACACTACGCGAACCATCGTTGAAGCAATCTCGCGTTGCTCGGTCCCGCCGGCTCTAATTAGTATGTCGGCGACAGGCTATTACGGCAACACCATGGCTCCCAGCAACGAAGGGATGGGTGCAGGCCGAACGTTTCTTGCACAACTATGCGAGGCATGGGAAGCAGAAGCCATGAAGGCTTCGGCATTTACACGAGTTGTTACTCTGCGCATGGGTGTTATACTCGACGCACATGGCGGCGCTCTGCCAAAGCTGTTGCTGCCGTTTAGGTTATTTGTAGGTGGCTCCATAGGCTGGGGAAAGCAATATTTTTCCTGGGTTCACCGCGATGATGCCATTCGCGCCATTGAATGGGCAATCGTCAATCCGGATGCATTCGGACCATACAATGTTGTTGCTCCCGAAGCGGTGCGCATGAAGCAGTTTGTTAAAACACTCGGAAAAGTTATGCATAGGCCTGCACTGTTTACAGTGCCGCCACTGATGCTTAGGCTCATACTTGGCAAACGCGCCGATGCAATTACAGAAGGTCAATATGTTGTTCCGATGCGGTTGATGGGGTCTACTTTTTACTTCAACTTTCCCAACCTCGAAGATGCACTCAGAGATGTTCTGTAATTTCGTGCCCCTTAACAACTACATTTCGGTAATACACAGCAGAAGCAAACGGAGCCAAATACTATGAACGTCGAAGTCGTGATGCCAAAGATGGGAGAATCCATACAGGAAGGAAAGGTCCTGCGGTGGGTGAAGAAGGTCGGCGACATGATTGAACGCGACGAAGTGCTTCTTGAAATTTCTACCGACAAGGTGGATACTGAGGTCCCCTCTCCTACATCCGGTAAAATTGTTGAACTTCTCGCAAATGAGAATGATACGGTTGAAGTTGGGAAAGTGATTGCTGTTATCAGTACCGACGTTTCTGCAGAATCGTCTCCCAAACCCGCAGAATCGAACGTCGGAATTCCACAACCTGAATCGGTGAAAGAAGCAGCACCCACACCTCAACCCGTCAAAGAAGCAGCTCCCACACCTCAACCCGTCAAAGAAACGGTATCATCGCCCCAACCTGTGAAAGATTCAGCTCTCCACGAAGTGCTCATGCCTAAGATGGGAGAATCTATTCAGGAAGGGAAGGTGCTAAAATGGGTTAAGAAGGTTGGCGACTCCGTTGAACGGGACGAAGTGCTGCTCGAAATTTCCACAGACAAGGTAGATACCGAAGTACCCTCACCCATAAATGGAACACTGCAGAAAATTCTCGCCAATGAAGGCGATGTGGTAGAAGTTGGTAAACCAATTGCAATGATTGCATCGGCAACAGGTAGCTCTCAGACGCCGGCAAGTGAAGCACCAAAGGAAGATGCTTCGGTGCCGCCAGCATCTCAGCCCGCGGCGAAGAGTAGCGAACAATCTGGCGGGACGAATGGGGTAACGGTAGACGTAGCCGATGCCAAAACATCAAGTATTCCCAGAGTATCCGACGGTCGCTTTTACTCGCCGTTAGTGCGAAGCATTGCTGCCGCGGAAAATGTAACAGTTGATGAATTGAATGCCGTTAAAGGTACAGGAATTGAAGGCAGGGTAACAAAAAAAGATATATTAAACTATCTTACAAGTCGAACATCGTCACCCGTGTCTCGCACTGCTGCTCCCGCGCCGGGAGTGGCCGTTCCTTTGCCCTCTCCTGCTTCTGTTCAGGCACCAATTCAAGCCACTGCTGCTTTGGCGCCATCCAACCTTCCGGTTGGAGCCGACGACGAGGTAATCCCCATGGACCGCGTACGGCAGCTTATTGCCGAGCACATGGTGCGGTCGAAACTCACATCGCCGCACGTTACAAGTGTTGCCGAAGCAGATGTAACCGGGATTGTTAAACTTCGAGAGAAAATGAAAGAGGCGTTCCAGCAACGGGAAGGCTTCAAGCTCACCTACACACCGTTTTTCGGGATTGCATGCGTTGATGGAGTTAAGCAGTTCCCGATGATTAATGTTAGCGTCGACGGTAAGAACATCATCCTACACAGAAAAGTTCACCTGGGTATGGCGACGGCTACTCCCGACGGTAATCTGATTGTGCCAGTTATAAAAAACGCCGACGTTCTTAACGTCACTGGCATGGCACGGTACATGAACGACCTCGCTCAGCGAGCCAGGATTAAAAAGCTCACACCAGACGACATCTCAGGCGGAACAATTACCATTACTAACGTTGGATCGTTCGGCTCACTCTTCGGTTCGCCCGTTATCAACCAGCCGCAGTGCGCCATCATGGGCATTGGCGCTATACAAAAGCGTCCGGTTGTACGCACAATCAACGGCGAAGACCTCATTGTAGTTCGCAGCATGGTCTACCTGTCTCTCACCTACGACCACCGCGTGGTAGACGGCGCTCTTGCCACACAGGCTCTTGCGGCAATGTGTAAGTCGCTCGAAGCAATGAGTGAGGAAACTGTCTCTTTATAGAAAGATTATAAAAAGAGTTATAGTCGGTTTCATGAGTCACCGAACCTTTACCTAACCCGGTACAACTGAGCCTCTCTACACTTTCGTCATTTAAATAAAAAAGCCGCCGGGGAGTCCCAGGCGGCTTTTGATATTGCATCAAAGCTTATCAGCGGATGATGGTGAGTGGTTTGGAAGCCACTCCATACTGCGTCTTCAGCGTTACGAAGTAGGTTCCTGCAGGCAGACTGCTGATATCAAGAGTGTGAACATGCGTTCCAATTTCGGAAACGGAACTGTGGGGTATTGTTAACACCGAAATTCCTCGCACATCTGTTATGCTCAGTTGAGCATTGGTTACAGGTCGGTCGAAGGAGAGAGTAACAGTCACCGAGGTTTCAGCTGGGTTAGGAACCACTGACTGCACCAAGATGCCAGAACCAGTCTCGTCAGATCTCATGACGCCAGAAATTGGATTGCTTAAGGTAAGCGTACCCTCAGAGACAACCTCTGCATTCTCATCATACGTTGTGAATGCGATGATTGTACTGTCACCAGCTCCCGACGTTGTGATGTATATCGGTTTCACAATACTGTCTGGCTCAACGCCAGCCACACCCTGCGCAGGTACAGTTACAATCCAGGATCCATCGTCCAGCTTTCGTGGCAGCAGGTATGTAATTTCTTGGGCTGCGCTTGGAGGTCCAACAGCCAGGATTCTTCCGTTTGCATACCATGGCTTGAGAGCAATTGCTGTAATGCTTTGCTTGTAGCCATTTGAGCAACTAAAGAACAGGGCATAAGATTTTACATTATCAGGTCTGGAATCGACTGATACATCCAATGCATCTGGGCTGGCACCTGGCACACGGGCTGTGAATTCCATTGGGTCGGTATAGAATGTTTCCTCGAGTCCAGTGACGGTATAAGCCATACGGACCATGACTTTGAACTGCATGAGGCTCTGACTGTTGTTGAAAGTCAGACGAATTGGAACATTATCACCAGGTTTAATATTGGTAGCAATGAATCCGATATCATCCTGAACGACTCCAGATTCAGCACCGTTTTGTAGACTGGTAAGGGGCACTGCAGAAGATTGAATTTCGACACCAGTTACTACCACATCATTCGCGGGGTTGTCGGGGCTAATCACCCAGAAGTCACCAGTGTTTACGTCAGTCATTTCCAGACTTGTGGAACTAGGCTGAGAGGACTGAACCTCGTCACCGCCGGCAGGTGTCATCTTATTTTGCCCGCGAATTATCCCAATTCCTACATCGATCGGATCCCACGGCAGCCACTTCTTAGTCCTGACGATTGTATAAGTGACCAAGGTATCGCATGTCCGGCAGTTGCAGTCGGTGAAGCTATAGCGAATGGTAAAGCGCAACGTATCCTGGCAAATGAATGATCCACTAAATGCAGGGAATATCATCTTGAGTTTGAGCACTGCATTCTTTGTCCAGTCAATACATTTACCAGCACCCCACACAGCTTCCCGGCTAAAGACACTCAACAGTTGAGGACCTGGAGCGGGTGGCACTACCAAATTGCCTGCTGTAATATCGCCGAAAATGCGATTCCAAGGTCCCGGGCTGCTGAAGCAGACCTTGCGCAACTGTGCGCTAACGATTGTTGCCGTAAACCGTTTAATTGGCGCTGGTCCGGCAGTCATAGGTGTACTGAGGCTCACTGCGCCTGAGTTGTCGTAATACAGAGTTGGCTGGCCGATGTCGCGCCTAAAATTGAGGCAGCATGTATCAATGGGTTCTTGGATTTCGCACCGAGGCAGATCGCGGAAGACACTGTCTCTGCAGATTTTACCGTTGCAGATGACGGTGTAATTGATCTTGATAGGATTGTTAGTGTTCGTGTGCGTAAATGTTGTGTTAATCGACCAGCTTGCCGTAGTCATGGTGAAAGTCGCTGGTGAGAACACACCGTCAGGCGAAGAGAGAATCAAGGTTGCAGAAATGCACGTTACGGCGCTGATGGTGAACGAATACTGCTGAGACCCGTTCGCATTCACTTCTGCGCATTTCACTTCAACCTTCGCTTGTTCCAGGCATGGCTTATCGATTTGGCTGGAATCAACTCGGACGCATGCAGTATCTGATTCAAGCTGCCCTGCAAGCTGGAAGGTGGGAAGGCTGCTCTGGATAAGATGTTTAGTCCAGCCACTGGCAGCAAACGTGTTACAAGCCTTTTCGTTGGGTTTGGCAAGGGTTGAAACTTTACCGGAAAATTCAACCGCTGCTCCGCCTGACCCAATAGCTGTCGTACCAAAGTAGGCAGCAATATTCTTCATGCCTGCAGACCAGGTAGCAGCCCATGTTCCTGCGCTGCCACACCCTGTTGTGAATGCCGGACCTGGAATGCCGGTAGGAGCAAGGTTGTTCACATTGGATAGGCTTGTTGTCGGATTATTCCACTGTGTAATAGAGGGTGTAGAACTAATGAAGGAGTTGAATGAAACATCGTACACACTTCCTCGCGGACCACAGGGTGACAGAATTTGAGAATCGTTGGTGCCGTTATCGCGAGGTAGGAGATCGGCAAACACTACATGTCGTAAAGCGGCAGTGCCCGAAGAGTTCATCTTCAGTTTGTAATCAACTGTTGACCCTGCTGTCGTGGAAGTTGATGCTGCATAGTTGGGGTCTGTTGACTTCTTAACGCCCTTTTGCAAGTTATAGCCAACCACTCCGGTTACAAGTACATTCTCAACGTTGGAATTGTAGACAGCGGTGCCGAGTGAACCACCGCTAAGCGTGAATGTGTTGGGTACATTACCCAGGGCTGATGTGTCCCTTACCTTCACATCGAATTCAATGAAGTAATAGGGAACTCCGGCAGTGCCGTACATACCACATGCAGCATAAAAAATGTTCTGGCAGGTTGCTGGTATGGTATCGAGCAGAGCCGTCACCGTATTGGTGATTGAATTGTATGTAAGAGTTACAGGCCATGGGTTCGCCGGAGTTGTTGTGCACGGAGCATTCCATGCATTATCTGTATAGGATGAAGGATTACCAACGTATTGGAGGTTCGGATCGAGCACGTCGGTCAGCGTTGATCCAGTGATGGGTAATCCACCGATATTCTGTATTCTCAAACGATACCTGAATATAGAGCCAGGAGTATAACTAGGCTGCTTGTTGCAGACCTCTTTCCACAAACAAGGCGAAGGAGCAGGCGCATCTATAACAAAGGATACGCAAGCCTGTTGAGGCGCCACTCCGATAATCGTCATGGATACACAATTGGTAACAGTAGATCCAACTGTGGCTGTGGAAGGAATAACAAAGTCGACATAAACATATCCACACTGCCCCGCTGTAAGCGTCCCGGTAATGGTAACGATACCTGCAGTCAACGTAGCTGTAACATTCCAGGCAGAGCTTATCGCAAAACCTGCAAGCTGCGTTGGAAGAGTATCCTTGGCGGTAAAGCTGATAGTAGATGTGCCAGTATTACAGATGTAAATAAGATATTTACCCCCACATCCGGGCTGTCGGTTTGTATAGACCCATTTCCCAATCGAGCCGCTCGTCAGTGAAACCAACTTCACGCATGGCGTGTTGCTCTGAACGGAGAAGGAACTGCACGGCTGATTGGCTGTACCGAGCTGACCAGATAGCGTTGCATTATTCGTGATGCTGGAGCCGCTCGGGAAGCTAGCTGCGGGATAGTAAACCTTGATCTGGCAGCAGACAGTATTGTACATCGGCAGGGCGCTGAGATTGCCAACATTCCAGGTAATGATATTACCGCTTTGCGTTGCGCCGCAGTTTGAACTAACAAGCACTGCACCTGCCGGGAGGGTATCTTTCACCACTCCGCCGACCAGATTAAGCTGACCAGTGACGCCAGGATCTTTATAAACACAAATCTGCCATGTAATTGTGTCGCTACCCGAGGCATAGGGGCAAGTGCCTCCCTGCCAGGCAGCTCCAACCGGATATTTATTGATTTTCCAGGGGTTGGTTGCCGACGCAGAAGTAGAAACAAATGGCGTGCATAGATCAATTGCCTTGCCGGTGACACCAGTCGCCGTCAGGCAGACTCTGTTCCTGGCAGTAGTACCCGGGCAGGTTGTTCCGTTGGGGAATGCAACCGTGACCGTGAAGGAGCCGGAACATCCTCCGCTGGAGAGGGTTGCCCAGTTCAGCGAATAGGTGCCACCAAGTGAGTTAATTGCAGGAGCTGTTACGGTTGGAGTGCCGCACGCACTGGTGAAAGAATGCCCGAGAAATATCAACGACGACGGAAGAACATCCGTGATGGTAACATTAGTGGCGCCCGCCGGAATTGTGAAATACACCGTGTAGCTGAAGGGTTGTCCGGTGGCGATTACTGTATCACTGACGACTTTCTTTAAAATGAAGCCATCCTGCTGATTCTGAGCAACCCAAGACTGCGCATTCGAGCTGGCGGAAAAACTGAACAATGAAACGGCTGCCGTTAACAGGAGCAGTGCCGTTTTGGAAAGATTGTAAAGATATTTCATATCTTTGTTCCTTAATTAAAATAGCCCCAACGCCATAAATAGACATTGTAGATTAGATCTCCTAATTCTTTTTTTATATCATCGAGGGGCCGATGTCCGAGGAATGGCGTTCCAGCACGATGGTAACGGGACCGTCGTTCTCCAAAGCTACCTGCATCATTTCCCCGAACTTGCCGGTAGCAACTTGAACAGACGTGTTCGACGCAATAGTTTCAACCAACTGATTAAACAGAGGCTCTGCAAGGTCGGGATTTGCCGCCTTGATAAATGATGGGCGGGTACCCTTTTTCAATTCACCATACAATGTGAACTGGGACACGAGTAGAATGCCCCCTTCAACATCAACAACACTGCAATTCATCTTGCCATCGGAGTCGGGGAAGATTCTCAGTGAAAGAATTTTCTTCGCCATCCAGTTGACTTCCGCGAGTGAATCCGTGTTGGCAATGCCCACCAGCACCAGTAGGCCGGTATGGATTGAGCCTACGACCGTGCCGCCAACAGCAACCGAAGCATGAGTAACTCTCTGGACAACTGCTTTCATACATTCGCACTGCAAATATGCTGATAGAACTTCCGGTGTGGACAAAGGTCACGATTCTGCCGGTCGAACACGACGAGGCATCGACCATGCGATAGGTTATCGCGCTTGTGAGGAAAAGCATACGCGAACAAACTTTACCACCATGCCGGGTATCTCTTGATACCCGGCATCGAATCAAATCATCCACCATGCCGGGTATCAAGAGATACCCGGCATGGTGGTAACGAGCCGGCTTACTCATTTTATCTTTGCTCTATGAATGATGCCATCCACGAACTCATTGGCAAGGAAATACGCTGTCTCGATAAAGGATTTGTGCGGTTAGTCGATGTTATGGGAGACGACGACTCCATTGTGCAGGCTGCCCGCGTATCCTATGGAACGGGGACAAAGAAGGTACTCCAGGACAAAGGCCTTATCCGTTACCTGATGCGCCACCTGCATACCACTCCATTTGAAATGGTTGAGTTCAAATTCCACGTGAAGTTGCCAATTTTTGTTGCCCGACAGTGGATCCGTCATCGAACAGCGAATGTAAATGAGTATAGCGGCCGGTACTCAGAAATGCGCGATGAATTCTATGTGCCTGATTTAGATCAGATACGTCAGCAAAGCAAAACAAATAAACAGGGGCGTGCCGACGAACCGTTTGAACCCGGTGAAGCCCAGCGCATCAGAGGCATGATGGCGAACGCTCAACAAAAACAATATTCAGATTATCAGGACATGCTCGGCAGGAATCTGGCACGCGAACTTGCCCGTATCAATCTTCCTGTTTCGAACTATACAGAATGGTATTGGAAAATCGATCTTCATAACCTGTTTCACTTTCTGCGTTTAAGAATGGACGACCATGCACAATACGAAATCCGCGTGTATGGTCAGGCAATTGCCTCCATTGTGCAGGCTGCCGTCCCCATTGCCTACGAAGCATTCGAAGATTACATACTCTATGCACAACACTTTTCTGCTAAGGAGCTTAAGGTGCTCGCAGCACACCTTAAACCGATACCGGATGAAGTTAACGCGCTTGATGAATGGGGCCTGAAGGGAAGGGAAGCACAGGAGTTTCTTGTCAAAATCAAAAAATATTTATAATGAAGTGGATAGTAGTCATCGGGATTATGCTCCTTGCCCTTGGAGCGTGCAGGAATGTGAATACGCAGCCAGAAGATGAGTTGCCGTTGATACCCTCGTACATGCCTCCTGTACCGTATCCTGCCGATAATCCCATTACGAGAGAAAAAGCGGAGTTGGGCCGACGCTTGTTTTATGAGGGAAGGCTTTCGCCGGACGGGAACGTTTCCTGCTCCTCATGTCACCAGCCAGATAAGGCGTTTAGCGATGCCCCGCGTCAAATTAGCGTTGGCTTCGACGGACTTCAAGGTCAGCGCAATTCACCAATGATTGTCAATGCAGGATATCGTAAAGCTATGTTCTGGGACGGACGCGCCGGCACACTCGAAGAACAAGCAATGGCTGCATTTCTTAACCCGATAGAAATGGCTGCCGATACTGTTTCAGTTGGCTCGCTTCTTCGGTCTGCTGAGTACGCCACCCTGTGGCGCCGCGCCTTTGGCGATACTGCCGTCACAATGAAACGTGCCATGCAGGCAATCGCAACGTTCGAGAGAATCCTCGTCTCGGCAGATAGTAGGTACGATAGGTTTGTAAGGGGCGATTCAACTGTGCTTTCACCTCTGGAAAAGAAGGGTATGCAGTTATTTTTCAGTGATAAAACAAGCTGTTCCGGGTGTCACAGTGGACCCGACCTTACCGACGATCAGTTTCACAACATTGGCTTGTTCTTTCATTACTTCGACCGCGGAAGGTATGTTGTTACTGGTAACCCACTCGACGAGGGAAAGTTTAAAACACCATCGCTCCGAAACATTGCACTCACGCCGCCTTATACGGCAACGGGTGATTTCGAAAAGGGGCTTCTCACTACGTTGGAGCAGGTTGTAGATAGGTATAACGATGGCGGAACGAATTTTCACAGCAAGGATATTCGGGTGAGAAAACTAAACCTGACAGATGAAGAAAAGTCTGCACTTGTGGCTTTTTTGAAAACGCTTACTGATAGCAGTGTATTGAAAAATCCGAACTTTACAAAACCGTAAGCAAAGTTATCATCCTCTTGCAATGACTTCTGCTTTCCAACCCTGTCGTATGTTGCTCCCTTGATGCCGCACGAAGTAAATGCACCGACACCAGTCTTTCAAACGGACAAAATCACCAAAATCTACAGGATGGGTGAGGTCGATGTTCATGCGCTTCGCGATGTTACTCTTTCAATCTACTCCGCAGAAATTGTTGCCATCCTTGGCGCTTCGGGCAGCGGTAAGTCTACGCTGCTGAATATTCTTGGCGGACTCGACGTTCCCACAACGGGAGTAGTTAAATACAGAACAACTGATCTAACGCGTGCTGATGAGAATGATCTAACGAAGTTCAGACGCAAGGCAGTTGGCTTCGTCTTTCAATTCTATAACATTATTCCGAGCCTTACGGCGCTCGAAAATGTCCGGCTGGTTACAGACATTGCCGACAGCCCAATGGATCCGAAGGATGCACTGCGTCTTGTTGGTCTTGAAGATAGGATGAATCACTTTCCAGCTCAACTATCGGGCGGTGAACAGCAGCGAGTTGCAATTGCGCGTGCTATTGCAAAACGCCCGGATGTGTTGCTCTGCGACGAGCCCACGGGTGCACTGGATTTTTCCACAGGTCTGATTGTCCTCGAAGTAATTGAGCGCGTACAGCGTGAACTGCAAACAACGGTTGTGCTTATCACACATAATGCTACGATAGCCGACATGGCCGATCGCGTTATCCGTATGCGCAGTGGCGAAATCGTCGAGCAAACTCATAACGAAATTCGAAAGTCGCCGAAAGAACTAAGCTGGTAGGAATGACTGCACTCACAAAAAAATTATTTCGTGAGATCAAACATTTGCGTGGCCAGATGATTGCCATCGTAGTCGTAATTGCATGCGGCATCGCAAATTTCGTGGCCTTCCGTAGCGTTCACGCATCGCTTTCACTAACGCAATCATCATTTTATAACGAATCTCGATTTGCCGATGTATTTCTCACGGCAAGGCGTGCACCTGAGTCTGTTGCGCAGCGCATCGCAGATGTCCCAGGAGTTGATCTAGTTCAAACACGAGTCTCGGCCGACGTTATGCTCGATCTTCCTTCTGTGCCAGAGCCTGCCAGCGGCGTTATTCTCAGTGTACCCGATAATGGACAGCCACTGCTGAATCGGCTATACCTGAGGTCTGGCAGGTGGGTGACAGTGGGTAGCGAATCTGACGTGATGATTTCGACAGCGTTTGCCGATGCCAACGGTTTTGAAGAAGGAGATCAGTTTAGTGCAATCATCAACGGCAGGAAAAGAAAACTTACCATCGTTGCCCGTGTTATCAGTCCGGAACACATCATTGATATGCCTGTCGGGACCATGATTCTCGACAACAAGCGGTATGGTACCATGTGGATGTCCCGATCGGCTCTCTCTGCAGCTTATAACATGAAGGGGGCTTTTAACAGCGCTACGTTATCGCTTGAGAATGGCGCCGACGAGAAAACAGTAAAAGAAATTATAGATCACATTCTCAAGCCGTATGGCTCCATTGGCTCTATTGCCCGCGATGAACAATTGTCGAATCGATTCTTGTCTGACGACATTGCGCAGGTTCAGGGCCAGGCAATCATCATTCCAACCATTTTTCTCGGTGTGGCAATTTTTCTACTCAACATTGCATTGCTGCGCTTAGTAGGTACTCAGCGGATGTCGATTGCAATTCTCAAGGCATTCGGTTATTCACAAAGTGCAATTGGCCTTCATTATATCGGCTTTGCGCTTGTTGCCGTCAGCGCTGGTAGCATCATCGGATTCATAGGTGGTCAGTACCTGGGCGAAGGCCTTACAAACATCTATGCACGCTTTTACCGATTCCCTGCACTGCGCTTTGATGTGCCGGAGGGAGTTGTGGTCGGATCCATTGTCCTCAGTGCATTGGCAGCAGTGTTAGGCGCAGTAAGCGCCGTTCGGTCTGTGCTGAAGCTCCCAGCAGCCGAAGCGATGCGTCCGCAGGCGCCAAAATCCTTCAAGCCTGGAGTTCTGGAACGCATACCATTATTCAGACGGCTCGACCCAGTTACAGCAATGATTTGGCGAACAATAGAACGCCGACCTGTTAAGACGATGTTAAGCATTTCCATGATTGCGCTTGCCACAGCGATTCTTGTAATTGGCAGATCGATGTTCGACATGTTTGATCTCATCATGGATTCGCAGTTCAACAGTGCAAACAGACAGGATGCAACGGTTATCTTCACAAATAACCGTAGCGCCGATGTAGATAACGATGTTTATCATCTGCCAGGAGTGCTTAGGGTAGAACCTTTGAGAATGGTGCCGGTAGACCTGTCGTATAAGTCAAAAACGAAAAGACTTGCAATCCAAAGCATTAGTGATGAGCAGGAACTAATAAGAGTAATAGACTTTGATGGCAAACCTGTTTATATACCGGAAAGCGGCCTTGTCCTCACCACGTATCTGGCAGAAAAACTGGGACTTGCGATCGGTGATTCACTGACGGTAAAGCTGTTGGAAGGAGATAGACGTACGTTTCAAGTGCCCCTTACCGGAACGGCTGACGAAATGTTTGGTATTCAGGCTTACATGAATTCCGAAGCGCTGAGTGCATTGCTTAGGGAGCAGGGTAGTGTATCGGGTGCTGCAATTCTTTTCGATCGGAGCACATATACGGAGTTTTCACAAAAGGTCAAAAACACTCCAGCAGTCGCGTCCGTGATGATGCGTGATGCCATGATTCGCAGTTTTGACGAGAACTACAAGGAGAACATGGATATATCAACAATCTATATTGTTGCTTTCTCTATGATCATCGCTTTTGGAGTTGTATACAACAGCGCTAGAATAGCTCTCTCCGAACGTGCAATTGAACTTGCGAGCCTTAGAGTGCTTGGATTTACCATCAATGAAATTACCATTGTGCTGCTCGGAGAGCAGGTTATCATTCTGATTATGTCGCTTCCAATAGGACTTATTCTTGGTGCTCTTGGCATTATGGGATTGCCTGCAACGTATGAAAATGACCTATTTAGATTTCCTGTGATAATTACAGATAGGAATCTTGGGCTTGCATCATTAGCGATTTGCTGCGTTGCTATTGCGACAGGAATTTTGCTCCGAAGAAAACTTTCAAAGCTCGACCTTATTGAGGTATTAAAATCAAGAGAATAGCATGAAACTTCGACGTCCCAAACATCTCGGTTGGATTGTTACTGGTATAGTGTTAGCGGTGCTAATCGGTTTTTCCCTCGTTCCTAAACCAACGAAGGTTGATGTTCACACAATTGCAAATGATGTTTTACTGGAAACAATCGATGCCGAAGGCAAGACCCGTTATGTAACAAAGTATACAATCACACTGCCTGCTAACGGTACTGTTTCCCGCATCATTCTTCGGCCAGGCGATAGTGTTCGTAAGGGGCAGGTGATTGCGTGGTACACGCCCCCTACCTTCGATGCACGTCAGTATGCCGAAGCTTCGGCACGTGCAGAAGCTGCGAGACTTGCCGTCGAAGAAGCACGCCATCGATTGGAGTCGTTGCGTCCGTTGGTAGAGCAAGCTCGTGTTCGATCCGAACGCACGAAGAAATTAGTGGAAAATGGCGCCATTGCAAGAGAGCAATCGGAGAATGCTGCCTTCACATACACCCAACTCAAGAGCGAAGTGTCTGCTTCTGAGGATAGGATCTCGCTGGCGACGTATGAGCACAGGGCTGCACGTGCTGCAATTTCAGCGGCTCCTGGGCAGCGTATCGAAATCACCGCTCCTATCGATGGGAAAGTCCTTCGACGTTTCGAAGAACAGGAACGTCTTCTTGCTGCCGGTACACCTATCGTTGAAATCGGCGATCACTCCGATGTAGAACTTACTGTAGATGTTCTCAGCACCGATGCTGTACGCATACGGCCCGGAATGGCTGTGCTGATAGAAGGGTGGGGTGGCGACGATACTTTGCGCGGAGCGGTTAAAACCGTCGAACCTGCAGCACACCTCAAGGTGTCGTCGCTTGGCGTCGAAGAAAAACGCGTCGATGTTGTTACATCAATACAACAAACTCCGGCAACATTGGGCGATGGCTACAAGGTTGATGTAAGAATCATAGTATGGGAAGGAAGGGGCGTTGTAACTGTTCCGTTGAGCGCGTTGGTCCGGGATGATTCTCAGTGGAGTGTGTTTGTTGTGAAGGACGACAAGGTGGAAAAACGCCTTGTAAAGATTGGTCATCGTGCCACATTATACGCCGAAGTATTGCAGGGCTTGAAAACGGGTGAAATGGTTGTAAAGCATCCTCCCGAAGAATTAACCGAGGGATCTGCTATTACAACAGAACGCTAGACGTCAAAGACGGGTGCACGTCTTGGACCCCGAGGCGCCGCAACAATTCTTAAACTTCTTTAATGAATCGAATGGGCATGGCTCGTTTCTGCCAAAGGTGCGCTGCGTTTGCCTTACGGTGTGCGCGCCGCTTCGCTGATCCGGCTGACCGTCTGCTCCGGCACCCTGAAATGAGCTTGTGGGGCTTGCGTGAGAGAATTGCAGTTGACGTGTGCTGCTGACAACAGTTCTTTGTCGGGGCAGTGAGGCTGCAACTGCTTCGGTGGGTGTGTCGGTATGCTCTTCCCTCTGTCGGTGCTCCACATGCTTTGTCGGCTGCGATTGTTGCGTTTGTTGAATCTGCGGATAGTACTTAAGCGACATCTGCGCAGTCTGTTTATTAATATCTTTTATTAACTCGATAAAAATCCGGTAAGCTTCCTGCTTGTATTCAAGGAGAGGATCTTTTTGGCCATAAGCTCGCAGATAAATCCCTTCTTTCAAATCATCCATGACTCTCAGATGTTCTCTCCACGCTTCATCAATAGACTGGAGGACTGCGAATCGTTCGAGCCGACCCATGAACTCGGCGCCTAGCATCGACTCCTTGCGCTCGTAAAATTCCATGGTAACAGACATCACATTTTCCACCACATCGTCCTTGCTCATCTTGGCAAAGTCGTTGTCGTCAAACGTTGGGTCTGACAAAAGCGAAGCTCTTACACTGTTTTTGAATCCAACAGCATCGTCTGCTTCATGAAATTCATCATACCAATCTTCAGCAAGTTCCCGCACGTAGTCCATCACTTCGGACTTTAGCCGTTCACCTCCAAGAGCATGGCGTCGTCTGTCGTATACAACTTCACGCTGCTGATTCATCACGTTGTCGTATTCAAGCAAGCGCTTTCTGGTGCTAAAGTTGTTGCTCTCAACTTTTTTCTGAGCATTCTCGACACTTCTTGTTACGATAGGGCTTTGAATCGGTTCACCTTCTGGAACCTTGAACCGCGTCATCACAGCAGCAATGCGCTCGCCTCCAAACAACCGCATCAGATCGTCTTCGAGGGAGATGAAGAACTGCGAGAGACCTGGATCGCCCTGACGTCCTGAACGGCCTCGCAACTGCCTGTCGATACGTCGGGCTTCATGGCGTTCGGTACCAATAATCACGAGGCCGCCGTGTTCTCTCACATCGGGATCGAGCTTGATGTCGGTCCCGCGGCCGGCCATGTTCGTTGCTATCGTTACGGCATCCCTGCGTCCGGCATTCTGAACAATCTCTGCTTCGCGCTGATGTTGCTTTGCATTTAACACATTGTGCTGAATGCCGGCGCGCTTGAGCATCTTGCTCAGCAATTCCGACACCTCGACGCTTGTAGTGCCAACAAGTACGGCTCTGCCTTCCTTGATATGTGTTTGGGTAGCTTCGACTACTGCGTTGTACTTCTCCCTTTTTGTGCGATAAATCAAATCATCAAGATCATTTCGAACGATATCGCGGTTCGTTGGAATAACAACTACATCAAGTTTATAGATCTCCCAAAACTCGGCAGCTTCGGTCTCTGCAGTGCCAGTCATTCCGGCAAGCTTGTGATATAACCGGAAATAATTCTGAAGCGTTACCGTGGCAAATGTCTGAGTGTCTTGTTCAACGGTAACGCCTTCCTTAGCCTCTATGGCCTGGTGCAATCCATCTGAATAGCGCCGACCTTCAAGGATACGCCCGGTGAATTCATCAACAATTTTAATTTTTCCATCTTGAACAACGTATTCATCGTCTCTCACATATAGCGTGTATGATCTTAGTAATTGGTTAATAATGTGAATGCGATCGGAACGCTCCGAGAACGTAAGGAACAGAGAATCGCGCTGCGAAGTCTTTTCTTCCGGCGTCAGGTTCGGATTCGTTTCAATAGCTGCCATCTCCGTTGCAACATCTGGAATCAAAAACATGTTGGGATCTTCCTGAGCAGTGCACAGGAGTTCCCGACCCTTTTCGGAAATGTCTATTTGATGGTTCCGCTCATCGACGGAGAAGAATAGTTCAGCATCGATGATAGACATGCGCTGCCCTTGCTCCTTTAGATAGTCAAGCTCGGTGTCTCGCAAGAGCTTCATGTTGTCGGGGTCTTGCAGGAGTTTTAACAGCCTATTGTGTTTGGGCATGCCGCGATGTGCGCGCAGAATGTTAATGCCGGCCTTTTCAGTGTCTGCCTTTACGCCAGTTTCGAGAAGCTTTTCCGCTTCAGCAACAATAGAATTGATAAATTTTGCTTGTACTTCGACAAGGCGGCGGACTCGGGGGTTCATTTCAACAAAGGCCTGCTCCGTGCTGCCAGCAGCTACAGGCCCCGAGATAATGAGCGGCGTTCTGGCTTCGTCGATTAAAACTGAGTCAACCTCGTCAACGATGGCGTACCAATGCTTGCGCTGTACCATCTGGCGTGCATCGGAGACCATGTTGTCGCGCAGGTAGTCGAATCCAAATTCGTTATTGGTTCCATAAGTGATATCGGCAGCATATTCTGCCTGCCTCACATTCGGATCCATATTGCTTTGAATACATCCTGATGTAATCCCAAGCCGATCGAAGATCGGGCTCATCCACTCTCTATCCCGCTTGGCAAGGTAATCGTTAACGGTAACAAGATGCACTCCGCGTCCGGCCAGAGAATTGAGGTATAACGGCAGCGTGGCTACAAGCGTCTTCCCCTCACCAGTTGCCATTTCTGAAATCTTCCCTTGGTGCAACACAATTCCACCAATCAATTGCACATCATAAGGAACCATGTCCCAAACCGTTTCGTGGCCAACAACACTGTAGTGGTGTCCAACAAGGCGTCTGCAGGTCTCCTTTACAACTGCATAAGCTTCCGGCAACAATTCATCCAACACATCCTGGATTGTCTGATACTGCTCATCATCATTTTGTTCAATCCTTGCATAGATGTCTGAGCGTTCTGCATGAGTGATCTCTTCATCGTTGCGCAGACGCTCACGCAGCTTCTCTGCTTCCTCAATTAGAGGCGCCACTGCTTGTTCAACAACTTGCTTGTAGTGAGATGTTTTTGCAGCGAGCTCTTCGTCGGTAAGTGACGACAGATTTGCAAAGTGCTGATTTATTTCAACGACGATAGGCATGATTGCCTTTACGTCTTTATCAGATTTTGTCCCGAAAATCTTCCTGAGGGCTTTTAACATGAGACCGTGTGTTGGGTACGTTGGATCAGGTGTAAGGGGGCAAACTTACCGTAATTTGCCAGTGTTACCAATAAACGGTCAATGGACGATACAGACAATCTGAACGTGTATACTCCGGAGCATCTCATGGCTCAGGCCACGGGAGCTCCAAAGCATTTGGGATATTCTATTCTGCAGTTTTATGTAGATGAGAGTGGGTTGTTGTCGAAAGAACCCACCAATACATTAAGGACATTTTATCTGTCGCCATCGGGTGGCACGTTGCGCGACGAAGACATGAACATTGTTTTGTACAGCGCAAAGTTTGATATCTACAAAGGATTTGGACGTTTGTGATTTACCTCGACAACAGTGCAACAACCAGAATCGACGATGACGTTATAGAAGCAATGCTGCCGTGGTTAACTGACGATTATGGCAATGCGTCGAGCATTTATTCTATTGGTAGAAAGGCCCGCGTTGCTATCGAAGATGCCAGATCAGAAATCGCTGCGTTGTTGAATGCGCACCCAGCCGAAATAATTTTTACGAGCGGCGGTACCGAAGCTAACAATGCAATTCTCAAAAGCTCGATTGATGAATCCGATCTAGTTGATTCCATCGTCGTTAGCTCCACCGAACACCATTCCATTCTGCATCCGGCAAGGGAATTGCAACGAAGGGGGCACAAAATACACGAAGTATCTGTTGATGCAGCGGGAATTGTAGATGTGGCAGAATTATCGGCTTATAACACTCCGAAGACGTTCATCAGCGTTATGACCGTCAACAATGAAACGGGAACAATTCAGCCTCTTCATGAAATCAGAAGCGCGGCGCCGTTATCGCTTCTACATACTGACGCTGTGCAGGCCTTCGGTAAGCTAGACTTCGACGTTGCCGCTAATGGTGTTGATTTCGCTACCATCTCCGCACATAAAATCCACGGACCCAAGGGTGTAGGGGCAATGTACATCAGAAAGGGCATTGATTTTAAGGCGCACCAACAAGGCGGAGCTCAGGAACGTAACCGTCGTGCGGGAACAGAATCGACTGCGTTGATCGTGGGCTTTCAGGTCGCTGCAAGAAAGGCTATCGGAAGTCTGCATAAGAATGCGCAGAAAATGCATGAACTTACATCTCACCTTATCACCTTGCTGAAGAGAGAAATTCCAGGTATTCGCGTTAATACGCCCGATGTTCTCCGCGCTCCCCACATTGTAAATATTTCCTTTGTCGATGCCGAGACGTTGGATGGAGAGGCAGTCTTGCAGGCCATGGATATCAAAGGGATAGCAGTCTCAAATGGGAGTGCATGTGTATCTGGAAGCTTGCAGCCCTCTCATGTGCTTGTAGCTATGGGTCTGTCGGTGGCAGAATCAAAGGCCGCTGTAAGGTTTTCGGTATGCAAGGACACGACGGTCAAGGAAGTTGATACCGCTGTAACAATTCTGGCGGAGGTTGCTCGAAGCATGCGAAACTGAAAAGTACCTTTTGTTGAAATTTCTTTCAGGTAATAATTATATTTATGATTCGCCCCCTCATCAGCATGATTTTCCTGGTTGCCATTGCATCTTCTTCGTATGCTGGAATGGGTTCCGTACGCTCACGGGAAGAAGCAAAGATTTTCGCACTCAATGATGCTGTGGGACAAAACTCCATCACGTTCATGAGCGAGGCGCCGATGGAAAAATTCACTGGAACTGCAGATAAAATCTCGGGATCGTTCGCCATGGATTGGCAAAATCTCGAAGTCACGAGCGGTAAAATTTCCGTGTTGGTACGTTCCATGAAGACGGCAATAGCCCGTCGCGATGAACACATGTATTCATCAGTGTGGCTCGATGCCGATCAATACCCAGAGATTGTTTTCGAAATCAGTGGTTTGAACGATGTGAGTACTACGGTTAAGAACGGGAAAAATGTTGCCACAGCAATGGCAGTAGGAATGTTTTCGTGCCACGGCGTTACAAAGCCGTTGTCGGCTTCTGTAACATTAACGTACGTGCCAGAAAATGAAGAGACGAAAAAGCGTGCTCCGGGCGACTTGGTAATGATTACTGCGTCGTTCGATGTAGTCTTGAAGGATTTCAATATTACAGGCAAGATAGGGCTAATCGGATCGAGCGTTGAAGAGGTGATGCATATTCGGGCAAGCATGTATGCAAATTCATGAGCAGGTTTTCAAATGCATGTACTCATGCTCTTGCAATGTATTCATCGGCATGCATCCTAATTCTACGTTGTAACACTTTCTATTTAAGATTGTCGATTACCCTTTATTCTTAGGAATTTTTAACATCAAGGAGTGCCATGAGCCGATTTCAATTACTCACTCTTAGAGTCTTGGTATTAGGTGGGATTTTGTTCACTTCTTTTCAAAGTGTACGAGCACATTCTACAGGACACTTCGGAGGATATCAGAATGGTTGCGGAGGTGGTGGCTGTCATGGTCAAAGCGCACAGACTACACTCACGCTGAATGGTCCGGCAAATGTGAATCCGGGCACGACTGCCGATTTCTCATTCATTATTGCACATCCAACCAATGGTTATGGTGGATACAACTTATCGATACGAAGCGCTACGGGTGCAGTCGGTACGTTAACGGCTGGAGCCGGGTCTCAGGTTGCAGGCGGTGAAATTGCTCATAATGCGTCGAAGCAAGCCGTCGCAGGACAGGTTACGTTCAGTTTTCAGTGGACAGCTCCTGCCCAGCACGGCACATATACGGTTTACGGCGCTGGTGCTGCCGTCGATAATGATAATACGGCAGCAGGCGATGCCTACAACACCATGTCGGCATCCGTTACTGTCCCCGGCGCTACGATAACGTCACCCAGCCCGGCGGTGAGTTTTTGCACAGGCGCTGTGATGACGATAAACTGGACTCAGACAGCGATTGCAAACGTTAGGATTGAGTTGTCTTCAAACGATTTTGCAAACATCACGATAATCTCTAACTCCACACCGGGAGCAAATGGGACCTTCGCCTATACAATTCCGGTAACGATACCAGCGGCAACAACATACGCTGTGCGCCTTGTTAACACGGCCAACAACGCAGAACTTGCCAGAGTTTCGAACCTCATCATCACCGGAGCGCCATCAATCGTTCTGCAGCCGCTGTCGCAGGCTGTTTGTCAAGGGGCTTCCGTAACGCTTACGGTAGGCGCTTCGGGTTCGTCGATAACATATTCGTGGCGTAAAAATGGTAACGTAATCGCTGGCGCAACTTCGGCCATGTATACCATTTCGTCTATGACGCAGGCTGATGCAGCTTCTTACGACTGTCAGGTAACCGGATGCAGCCAGACGGTAATTACAAATGCTGCCGTGCTAACGATGACTGCAAAACCAGCGATTACTAAACAGCCAACACCAAAAACTGTGTGCGAGAATCAGTCAGTAACGTTCAGCGTTACAGCCACTGGCGATGGATTAAACTATACATGGTTACGAGATGGCTCGCCGATACCAGGCGCCTCGGGTGCGACGTATACCATACCTGCTGTTTCTATTAGCGATAAGGGCGTCTATCGTGTTCGTGTTAGCGGCACATGTGCACCACAAGCTTTGAGCGACACTGTGCTGCTTACAGTTGTACAATCGCCGATTATTACGATACAGCCTTTAAGCAAAACTTTGTCTGTAGGAGACACGCTTAAACTCTCCGTTACTGTAGTTGGAGATAATCTTTCGTATCAATGGCAGCGCAATGGCGTTAGTATTTCAGGTGCAACAACGCGTGAGTATGTGAAGTCCGGAGTTGCGCGGTCAGACTCTGGTCTGTATCGTTGCCTTGTTTACAATACGTGCGATACCGTAAACTCATCCAATGCCATTGTTAAGGTAGGCACCGGAGTTGCACCCGGTGAGCTTGTATTGTCTACGGAGATGTTCCACATCGGCCTTGTGTATGCATGTACAATTGTAGACACTACCATTGCAGGGCTATTGATAAACAATGGTGGATTGCCTGTAGAGATCACATCGTATTCGACCAATCCGGCAGGTGCCGTAACTATAGTGGGATTAGCCACGCCGGTTTCTATTCCAGGTGGAAGCGCCGTTGATGTCCGGCTTCAAATTGACCCCAGCCAGATTGGCGCTGGTGCAACCGTTACGTTCACAACTGCAGGTGGCAATGATTCGCTGGTGATTATGGGCACAGCGATATCACCGATTGTTTTTACCGAAGACACCTTACTGTTCACTGGCCCCATCGATGAATCGATGTGTGCTATATCGATACCAATGCCATGCTCAGCAGCAACGATCACTGAGCTGAGTATCAGCCAGGGATCTGTAACGTTCGAAATCGGTGAGCAACCTGTTCTACCATTCACGGTTACAAACGGCAACACATTTCGAATCTGCATTCGAACCACAGATAATCAGAACGCAACAGGCCAACTAGTGGTAAAATCTTCCGAGGGCGATGGAACTGTGCAGCTTCTGCGAACCCCAACAACTTCTGTAGAAGAGGGAAATGCAATCGCAGGTCTTACGATTGCACCCAATCCTGCGAACGACTATGTGATAATTTCTGCCGAAGGCATGAACCTCAATGTGCAGATCCTGGATATTGCAGGTCGTAGCATTGCAGCCCTTAAAGGTAATGGTCTGATTCGCTGGGAACTGCAGGATTCTTCGGGAAGACGTGTTGCGCCAGGTCTGTACGTTGTAGTTGTAGAAGAAGGCAGCAATAGAGACGTGACAAAGGTGCTACTCTATTAATTCCCCGTTCCTTTCCAAACTGAGAAGGCACAGTTGTTAAGTCAACTGTGCCTTCTTCAATTTAATTAGTTACGCTGCCGCCAGGCTTAACATCGGACGACCGCTTATGGGAAAATGCCTAGCAAGAGGTACGACTGAGCAATCTTATCAATTGAATTGATGAATGCGGCCGTACGCATATCCTTGATACGCGGGTCTCTGTTGGAAATATTGACGATTGCGTGATAGGCCGATATCATCGTGTCTTCGAGGCCTGAATTAACGATGTCTTCTTCGTCGGCGCCGCGGGCAACAAACGTGCGCTCCTGCATCGTTAACGATTTTCCGGTCAGTCGTTCAACAGTGTCGATTAGTCTGGTGTTCGATCCTTCTTCAAATCTCTTATCCATACGTCCGAAGCGAACGTGAGAGATATTCTTCAGCCATTCAAAGTAGGACACGATAACACCGCCTGCATTTACGTACATATCGGGCATAACATAAATACCCTTCTTAAGGAGTACTTCTTCTGCAACAGCAGTAATTGGACCATTAGCGCCTTCGGCAATAATCTTTGCCTTAATTCTATCGGCATTACCGTTATGAATCTGCGATTCCAACGCTGCAGGCACAAGGATGTCGCATTCCATTTCCATAACGCTCATGCCGTCTTTGACGGTCTTTCCATTTGCAAAACCGGTAATAGAACCAGTTTGCATGCGATGTTCATTCAAAGCCTCAACATCAATTCCTTTAGGATTTACAATGGCGCCATCCCATTCGATGATGCCAATAATTGTACCGCCCCCTTCCTGAAGAAACTTGGCGGCATGATAACCTACATTACCAAAACCCTGGACGATAATGGCCTTATCTGCCAGCCCCGTTGCCATTTTCAGTCGCTTCATGAGAGCAGTATCATTCACAGCTTCGCGTACGGCAAAGTACAGTCCGCGTCCTGTAGCCGCAGTACGCCCCCTAACGCCTCCCTGTCCAACTGGTTTACCTGTAACACATGCTAATGCATTTATGTTTTCTTTTTCAAAGGTTTGGTATGTATCGGCAATCCACGCCATTTCGCGTGCTCCTGTTCCGTAATCAGGTGCAGGTACATCAACTGAGGAACCGATGAAATTTTTCTTGATGAGCTCAACGGTATATCGCCGCGTGATTCGCTCAAGTTCTTCCACAGTGTAATGCTTTGGATTTATCTTGATGCCGCCTTTGCCCCCGCCGAAGGGGACGTCGACGACAGCGCACTTGTACGTCATCAGCGCTGCAAGAGCTTCAACTTCTTCCTGGTCGACTGTTTCGGCATACCGTATGCCGCCCTTGCAAGGCAGCTTGTGGTGGCTGTGTTCGGCACGCCATGCCTGGACAACCTGTATATCGCCCTTGATACGGACAGGGAACTGCATGTAGTACACTGAATTGCATACCCGTATCTGGTCGATTAATCCTTTCGGATGGTCGAGAAAGGCTGCTGCCTTGTCAAAGTACTGGTTTACGGATTGGAGAAAAGGTTGCGATCCCAGCGGAACCGGAGAACCATTTGAAGTGCTGCTCTTGGCAGCGGTTCGAGTAGCCATAAGACCGTCCGAACTAAAAAAAGTTAATGAAATAGTGTGTTTGTTTACGTGCTCAATTGTTCTTAGAGGTTCCCTCGCAGTTGCTGTTCCCGTTCAATAGATTCAAATAGGGCTTTAAAATTGCCCTTGCCAAATGAACGTGCTCCCTTGCGTTGAATTATTTCGTAAAACAACGTGGGCCTGTCTTCGACGGGTTTAGTAAATATTTGTAAGAGATAACCTTCTTCGTCTCTGTCTACAAGAATATTAAGCCGCCGCAGCTCGTTAACGTCTTCATCGATTGTTCCAACGCGGTCAATGAGATCGGCATAGTAGGCATCGGGAACAAACAGGAATTGCACGCCCCTTTTCCTCAATGAATCTACAGTGTGAAGAATGTCGTTCGTTGCCAGAGCAACATGCTGCACTCCCGGGCCATGGTAGAAATCCAGGTATTCTTCGATCTGACTTTTCTTTTTACCGGCTGCAGGCTCGTTGATTGGGAATTTGATGTAACCGTTCCCGTTCGACATAACCTTGGACATAAGAGCAGAGTACTCCGTCGAAATATCCTTGTCGTCGAAGGTCAGCAGCAGCCTGAAACCCATAACATCAGAATAAAACTTCACCCATTCATTCATACGGCCGAGCTCGACGTTCCCAACACAGTGATCAACATGGAGCAGACCTATTGGCTCCGTGTTGTATCCATCGTCGACAGCTTTATATCCAGGAAGAAAAGGCCCGGAGTATTTCGTGCGCTCCACAAATGTGTGCACTGTATCGCCGTATGTTTTAATTGTTGATACTACCACAGTGCCATGTTCATCGGAAAGCGTTGTGGGCTGCTGAACGCTCACTGCGCCCCGACGCGTTGTTTCATTCCACGCCGACGTGGCGTCATCAACCCACAACGCCAGTGTTTTAACACCATCTCCGTGCAACCTGATGTGGTCGGCAATCTCGCCATCGGGGTGCAACGGTGTTGTGAGTACAAACCGGATCTTGCCCTGCTGAAGTACAAATGATGCTCTGTCGCGCAAGCCAGTCTCTGGTCCGGCATAGGCAATAAGTTTAAAACCAAAAGCAGTCCTATAGAAATACGACGCCTGCTTGGCGTTGCCAACATAGAACTCAACGAAGTCAGTGCCGTTGATAGGCAGGAAATCGGCTGCAATCGTGTCTGTCCCAACCTCAGTCGCTGTAGTATAACTCATGGTGAACTCCAGGTATCGGAGACGTTCAAAGGTTCAGATAGTGTCTGTAGGGCAGAGGCTAGTCTGATATTCTGGTGATGCGTGCCGGTAGTGATGCGAATGCAAGTGGGCAGATCAAATCCTCCCCGCAGTGGGCGCGTAATAAATCCGTGCTGGAGCATTGAAATGTGAAAAGCCGTTGCGTGTTGCTGCGAACCACATTCGAACATGATGAAGTTTGTGCTGCTTGTGGCAATCGTATATCCGTTTAAGTGTGCTGCAGTACTCAAAATTTCCAGACCTTCTTTGTTCGTATCTAATGTCGTGTTTAAAAAAACATGATCGTGCAGGGCTGCTTGGGCTGCTGCCGCTGCAGGACCGCTCGGATCGAACGGGAGCTTGGTTTTCAAAAGCAATTGTATCACATCGGAACTACCGATGGCATATCCTACACGAAGCGAAGCCAATCCATAAGCCTTGGAAAACGTCCGTAAGGTTATAACGTTGTCTTGTTTATAATCTTCTGACCTGGGATAATCGTCGGCATTGAGATGAACAGCGTATTCATGATAAGCTTCGTCGATAATAACCAGGCAGTTCCGCGGAACACGGGTGAGAAACCAATCCATTTCATCCCGAGGAATTATTGTGCCCGTTGGATTGTTGGGATTTGGAATATAAATTATTTTAGTTGCAGGAGTAATTGCGCTGATTAACGCTTCAACGTCGAAACGATATCCGGACTTCAATTCCACGTACTGAGGTTCAAATCCTGCCGAGGTTACTGCGATGCCAAAACTGATAAAACCACCCCTTGAACTTAAGGCTGTTTCACCTGGAAGGAGGAACGTCCGCATCACCTGATGTATGATTGCGTCGCTGCCATTGTTCACGGTGATGCATTCAGGTTTGGTGTTGTGATGTTCGGCAAGCGCCAAACGCAGATTCATGCCGCCATCGGGATAAAGATGGGATTTGGTAAGCGATTCGGTTGCGGCGGCCAGACCCAGCGGCGAGGGACCGAACGGATTTTCGTTCGAGGCTAGCTTTTCGGCGTGGCCAATGCCGTATTCACGTCTGATGTCATCGGCAGTCGCGCCGGGTACGTAAACATTAATCCGCTCTAAATGCTTGGGTCCAGAAATCATTGATCACAAAATTACGAATTGCGCGGTGTCTATTTTCGCTGACCGGCACTATCAACCGTTTATCCCGAATGAAAACAAAACCACGCATCGTCATCATTTTCACCGGCGGTACGATTGCCTCAAAACTCGACATGGCCTGGGGCGGCGTAGTACCCTCACTCACAGGCGGTGAGATTCTGAGTCATATACCCGATGTTCATAACGTTGCTGAAATCATTGTGCATGAGTATGGAACGTTCCCCGGTCCGCACATCACACCAGAACGAATGCTGCAGATTTCGTCTATCGCTTCCGAATATCTCCGGCAAGATGGCGTAGATGGTGTTGTTGTTACGCACGGAACCGACACATTGGAAGAAACGGCGTACTTCTTGGACCTAACCCTTGCGTCCGATAAGCCAGTAGTTGTAATTGGAGCAATGAGAAATTCCAGCGAGCCGGATTGGGACGGACCTCGCAACCTTCGTGATGCTGTAACGCTCGCCGCACATCATAAGGCACGCGGCCTTGGCGTGATGGTGTGTCTTGGAGGCGATATTCTCGCTGCTTCGGAGGCGTCGAAAACAGATACGTCTGACGTTGAAACATTCGACAGTTTAAATTTTGGTCCGTTAGGAAGAATTACCAACGGACATGTTCTCATCCATAGGCAGCCACTGCGAAGAGAATTTGTTTCAGTGGTTTCAATTTCAGTATTTGTGCCGCTCCTTCGGTGTTTCGCCGGAATGGATGCCACATTGATTGATGCATCAGTGAATGCCAATGCGAAAGGAATAGTTATCGAAGCCTTCGGAGTTGGTAATGTAACTCCACCCGTATACTATGCATTGCGCAATGTGATTGAAAGGGGCTTGCCAGTGGTGCTTGTTTCGCGATGCCCGGTTGGACGCGTCGAACATCTGTACGCCTATGAAGGTGCAGGCAGACAACTTCATGATGCTGGTGTGATCTTTGCGGATTATATGTCGGGAGAAAAAGCACGGATCAAGCTGATCTGTCAACTTAGTACAGGCCTGAGCATAGATGAAATCAGACAAAGCTTTGAATGGGTAGACGCAATGGAGGAAGTGAATTAATGCGTAGCACTGTTGCAACAATCGATCTTGAAGCGCTGCGGTGGAACCTGAGCGTCATCAGACGAAGGGTAGACGATGCCAGAATCCTGGGCATGGTAAAGGCAAATGCTTATGGTCATGGTATCGATCGAATCTCAAGAGCGCTGATCGACGATGGCGTCGATGCATTGGGTGTTGCATTCGTAGAAGAAGGTGTACTGCTACGAAAAATTGGTATCAACGTTCCCATTCTCGTCCTAACGCCAATTGAACCTGCAGAAGCATCGTCGGCTGTCGAACATGGTCTGTGGACGGTGGTGTGCAGTGTTGAAACAGGACGTGCCGTTGCACAGTGTGCGCAGGACTCCGGCCGCGTTGCCGAAGCGCATCTGTATATCGACACTGGTATGCATCGCGACGGTGTAAGCCCCGAGAATGCTCTTGCCATGCTCGATGAACTCGATAAGCTCCCTACGCTGTCCGTATCGGGCATTTGCACACACTTTGCAACCTCGGATCAGTTGAACGATCCATTTATTTCTGAGCAACTATCGGAGTTCAATCGAGTTCTAGACGAGGCTGGCAGCAGAGGACGTAGCTTTGCATTCATCCATGCTGCGAATACAGGCGCTATCTGGCAGAAACGTGAATCGCATTTCACGTTAGTGAGGCCGGGTTTGTCTCTGTATGGCTACGCATCTCCATCCGAAGAAGAATTACTGTTGCGTCCCGTTATGTCGATTTCAACGCGTGTTGTTTCGCGCCGACGTATTCGTGCCGGCGAAACCGTCAGCTATGGACGGAAATTTATGGCTTCGTCCGACACAACTATTCTAACACTGCCTATTGGATATGGCGATGGATACCTGCGAGCACTAACGGGAAAAACAAAGTGTTTGATTCGTGGTAAGGAGTATCCCATTGTCGGTGTGATTTGTATGGATGAATGCATGGTTGATGTTGGCAACGACGATGTGTCTGTTGGAGAAGAAGCAATTATGCTTGGACGTCAGTCAGACGAGCAAGGCAGGATGCGCTCGATTGACGCGGAACAACTGGCAAGGTGGGCTGGAACAATTCCATACGAGATTACAACTGCAGTGTCGGCTCGCGTTCCACGCCGCTACATTGGCTGAACACCATTTTATCAGTTTATTTAGTGTACAGAACGAAATATGTACAGCGTTAAACTCAGCAACTTCGAAGGACCGCTAGACCTTTTGCTGTTCTTTATCCGTAGGGACGAGCTCGACATTTACGATATTCCTATAGCTTCTATCACTCAGGAGTTCCTCGAGTACGTGCAGTTGATGGAATTACTCGACCTTGAGCTTGCCGGCGAATTCGTTGTGATGGCGTCGATGCTCATTCAAATCAAGGCGCAGATGCTTCTGCCAAGAGATGATTCGAAAGGTGAAGACGGCATTATGGCCGATGAAGACGATCCGCGGGCTGAGTTAGTAAGGAGGCTGCTGGAATATAAACGTTTTAAGGAGGCTTCGGAACATTTGGCTTCGCAGGCAGACGAGCAGAGGTATGTATTGTATCGTCAGTTGTTCGAGGCAGAAGAAATCCACCAAGTCGAGAATGCCCCCTACCGAAATGCAACAATGTTCGATTTGCTTAAGGCGTTAAAGAGGGCAATTGAGCGCGCACCCGATAATCCTATTCCGCATGTTGTAACAAAGGACTCGGTATCGGTTGAAGAAAAATCCGAGGAGATCATCCACATACTTCGCTCGAGAGCCAGCGTACGGTTTTTTGAACTTGTTGGCGGCCTTTCGCGGCAGCATATCGTAGTAACGTTCCTGGCGCTGCTCGAACTGGCAAAGAGTCATTCAATACACATTCAGCAAGATGAACAGTTCGATGATATCGTTATTGTGCAGCGACTGCACGCTGAAAGCGAAACAGGGCAGGAGATTGTAGCATGACAGAAATTGAAAATCAAACACCAAACGATCAATATGATATACCGTACTTCTTTACGCTCGAGCGTTACGATCAGCGCCGAGGCTTAGAGTCGTTGATCTTTGCAAGTGAAGAACCGCTTACACTCAGGATGATTAATCGAATCCTTGTGTACGAAGAAGCTCCTACAGAAGTACCCGGACAGCAGGCGCTCCCCCTCGATACTGAACCGACGCAGCCACAGGCAGAGGAACGCAGGCCCTTTGAAATACCAAAAGGATATTTCGATGGCTTGGTTGATGAGATTAACGATGAGTTGGAGAAATCCGATCGGCCATTTCGCATCGTGAAAATTGCTGGCGGGTTTCAGTTTGCTACAACACCGCAGCATGGACAACTTGTACAGAGGCTTGTTAAGGCGCGGAGCAGACGCAGGCTCACGCAGGCTGCACTCGAAACTCTTGCAATCATTGCCTACCGTCAGCCGATAACGAAGGTGGAAGTCGACGCTATTCGCGGCGTTAACTCGGGAGAAGTAGTAAACTCATTGACTGAAAAGGGGCTGATAGCGATGGTGGGCCGCTCTGAAGCTCCGGGGAAACCGTTGTTGTATGGAACTACAGATGAATTCTTCCGCGTCTTCGGCTTGAATTCACTTTCGGATCTTCCAAAACTCCGCGAGATTGATGATCTGATGAAAACTGCCACGACTATTATTGAGATTGATGACGCATTTACGATTACTACCGATCACAGAACCTTGCGAAGGCAGATTGCGCTGTTGCTGGAAGAACAGGAACCAAGCGAAGAGGAGCCAGATGAAGCAGAGGACGGGGAAACGCAGGGAGAGGGTGACGGCGGATTAGAGCTTGAAAATTAAGTTATCGTATGCAAGGTTAACATAGGGCGGAAGACGAGCTTCGGTTTCTGCATGCTTTAACTGATGTGCTATGTGAGTGAGGTACGCAATCTTAGGCCGTACGATGCTAACGATATTTAATGCTTCACTTACAGTGAAATGAGTTGGATGACGTTCCCAGCGCAATCCATCGATAATTAGTACATCGAGGTCTTTGAGCAGGTCCATCGACGATGGCGGAATAAAATTTGTGTCGGTACAATACGCCATCCCGCCAATTCTGTAACCATTCACTCGCATTGCCTGCCCATGCCCCATGGGAATTGGCAACAGCTCAATATCGCCAACCATAAACGGATCCGTGTCGATTACGTGTGGCGCAATGCTAGGCACGGATGGTCCGGTTGGTTCAACTAGGCCGAAAGCATAGGGGAAGGTGGACTTGAGGACTCCGATTGTTTCCTGCAGAGCATAAACTGGCATCGGCGCTTCCGATCTGAAGTTGTATGGCCGAATGTCGTCGAAGCCCCCGATATGATCGAAATGGTGATGCGTGAACACAACTCCGTGAAGATCGAGAACCATGTTACGCAGCATCTGCTGGCGGAAGTCCATCGACGTGTCGATGACAAGTGTTGTTGTAGAGCTCTTCACGAGCAGGGAAGTCCTCAAACGCTTATCGCGGGGATCCGTGCTCGTACACGTTACACACTCACACGCAACACTGGGTACTCCGGTTGATGTACCGCTTCCGAGGACAACAAATTCCATCACACATGCCGTTCTGCATGATAAGAGCTTCGCACCAGGGGACCTGATTCAACGATGCTAAAGCCCATGCCGAGGCCAACATTCTCATAATGTTTAAATTCATCAGGATGAACAAATCGATCCACTGGTAAATGGTTCTTCGTTGGCTGAAGGTATTGTCCCAAGGTTAAAATATCGACGTGAACGTTGCGCAATTCAGCCATGGTCTCTTCAACTTCTCCCGGACGTTCGCCGAGGCCAAGCATCATTCCAGTTTTTGTTCTCATCCCCAGGCGTTTGCTTTCTGCGAGGACGGAAAGCGACCAATGAAAGCGTCCCTGTGGCCGCACTCGCTTATATAATCGCGGCACTGTTTCGGTATTGTGATTGAGGATGTCGGGGCAGGCATCGACGATGCGATGCAGACTGCTGAGATCGCCTTTGAAGTCTGGAATCAGCACTTCAATTGTTGTCGATGGCGAAGCATGTCTCACAGCGCGGATCGTTTCAGCCCAGATCGTTGATCCACCGTCTTTGAGTTCGTCTCTGTTAACGCTTGTTATTACAGCATGCACAAGATTCATTGAGACAACTGCATCGGCAACGCGGCGCGGTTCATCGAGGTCTACGGGAAGAGGCCTGCCGGTTTTAACGGCGCAAAACCCACACGAACGGGTACATGTATCGCCGTGGATCATAAACGTTGCCGTTCCGGCATTCCAGCACTCAGAGATATTCGGACATCGTGCCTCTTCACAAACCGTATGCAGCGCTTTGGAGCGCATCATACCTTTTAACCGCGCATAATCCTCTCCGCCGGGTGCTCTAACCTTAAGCCATTCTGGTCTTCTTGCAGCAGCAGCCTTGCGTTCTTCCAGCACATTCAGCTCAAACGTCATAATCACATGTCCTTTTCATCAATCAATCAATCAATCTACAGCCACGAAATATCTATTTCAGTCCGGGATACAATTTTTTCGTCATTACCCGAACGGCATTCAGATAGGTTGCTGGTTTTTCGTAAAGATCTTTAGCTTGGTTCACAGCATCTGCCATTTTGAATTCGACGTCGTAGATATAGGCGTTCATCAGAACGCGTTCTCCCCTGCGCAGGAAGTTTCCCTGAACAACTTTTGTGGCGCCAAGTTTCTCCACAGCTCGCCACACATCGGACTCATACTGTGCGTTCGAAGGATCGATATTAAATTCACTTATTATGAGTTCTACGGAGTCGGGGTCGACGATGATAAAATTCTTTTGACTGGTATCCACTGCCAGCAGGGATTTACGCAATGAATCTGCAAGTGTATGAGACCATTCATTAAGGCTGATTTCACCGTCCATATTTCTGAACGGCAGGACAACTACGCGCTGCTGAGCACTGAGGGCTGCTGATGAAATAACGAATGTTAATATCAACAAGAATCGCATACAGCTATCCCCATCGTTCACTGATTGTTTCAAGAGCCTGGATAAGCCCCTTAACACGAAGGTCTGCGGTTTCCCAGTCTCCCTTTGCTGAGTCGTTCATGATTTCGATTCCTACTCCGGACAGACTTTTAAAACCAAATTGAAGGAATGAACCTTTAATTGTGTGGCCAAAGCGACGGAAATCTTCGAGGCTGCCCGAAGATTTTATTTCACTCCATGTAACGTTAAAATCATGCATCCATTGCCTGACAAATTCAGGGATGAGATCGGCCAGTACGGGATCTGCCGGCAACTGGTCGGGAAGGCTGAAGATGGGAATAATTCGATCGGACACGAAAAGACTCCTATAAGCCGAATTCTGTCTTCCCTGCATAAGCAAGGGAGGCAACTATTTATCTGGGACTGATGTTGCCACCAACCTCAAGCGATCTACCCGAACTGGCCCGTTGCCGAGATCTGCGGACAACAAATCGGCCGAAGCCACCAATTCTGTTTGATCTTGCTCCACACGGGGTTTACCTAGCCGGCTCCGTCACCGGAACCGCTGGTGGGCTCTTACCCCACCGTTTCACCCTTGCCAGCACGGTAAAACCGTGCTGGCGGTTTACTTTCTGTTGCACTATCCGTCGGCTTTGTCCCTCGGCATAGCCTTGGAGCATCACCGCCTTCCTGTTAGGAAGCGTGTCGTCCTGCGGAGTTCGGACTTTCCTCATTTCGTAGTCGCCAACGAAACGCAGTTGCCCGTTGTCCCTCAGCGTCCGACCGATTACAAATTCCCTTCTTCAACCATTGCGTCGACACCAGCCTGAATATCCTCCGTATAAAGAATGCGTCCACAGTTTTCGCATGTGTACATCTTATCCCTGTTGTATTTCATTTCCATAATCCGCTGAGAAGGTATGGCAGAAAAACAGCCACTACACGAGTTTCGTTTAATACACACAGCCGCTTCGCGGTGAAACGTTCTAATTCTTTCATATTCTGCTTCGATAGAATCATCAAGTTTGGCAATGACTTTCAGACGATGATCAATAAACTTTTTTAGTTCCTCGTTATGATCACCCGTCAAGAGTTCAAGTTCCTGTTCTTTTTCTTTAAGGTTATCACGAGCTACATTGAGTTCCGCCTGCTGAATTTCGAGCTGTGCCGACAAGTTTTCGTGCTTAACGGCAGACGTGCGAAGTTTTTCATCCAGCACTGCCCGCTCCATCTTCACATGGTCGATTTCCTTTGTGATAGCATCGAATTCGCGGTTGTTCTTTACCTGAAACTGCTGCTCGGAAAGTTTAACCTCTTTGTCGTGCAGCTCCTGCATCATAATATGGGAATTTGATTTCAGATGTTCAAGTTCATCAAGCTGTAATCTTGTTGATTCTGCCAACTCCGATTTCTGTCTGACGATTTGCTCGAGACTTTTCACATCCTGCGGCAGATCGCCAAGTTCATCGTGCAGCTCATCAAGGTTAGCGTCAATAGCTGCCAATTGCGCAAGGAGCGTTATCTGCTCGTTCATGCTGATCCTAAGTGGTGTTGAGAATATTCTGAGTTAGTGCGAAATGCATGCCGGATGGGATTGGTAACAACACTACTGACGGTAAGGGTTGCGTGCCCATGCATCCGGCTCTGTAGTGCGTTCATAATTCCTTCGGGAACAAACTGTTCCATCTCGTAATGTCCGGGATCAATCAACCCGATGACGTTCGTTGCTGCATGATACCCATGATACCGGATGTCGGCAGTGATAAAGGTGTCGGCTCCCGATGCCACCGCATCGTTGTAAAACTGCATCCCGCTACCCGCAACTATTGCAACTTTGTGTACAAGACCGCCTGGCGGTTTTGTATAACGAACGGGACTCTTGCAGACATGGCGAACCGATTCTACAAAATCTTCGATTGCAATTGGTTCTGATGTTTCTGTTACCAGCCCCATTCCAAATCCCTCTCGCTGTAATGGCCGAAGGGGGCACACAACCTTAAGACCCAACCGTTCCGAGAGAAGCGCATTGGTTCCCTGAGGGAATGCATCAAATGCCGTGTGTATGCACAGGAGCGCAATATCAGCTTCAATAAGCCTCGATACGAGACGTCCAACCCGTTCTGCTCGGTCAACGCGAGCCAACGGCATGTAAATGAGCGGATGAAACGCGAGTATGGAGTCGCATCCCATGGCCACGGCTTCGTCGATAACTTCATCGGTTATTTCCAAACAAATGAGCGTGTGATTAGCCGTAGACTGTTTTGAGTCGACATGTACACCAATCACATCGCCAGCCATTGCCTCCGAAAAAGGAATTACAGACTCAACGATATGCTGGAACTCACGTAGGAGCATAGGAACACAAACTTACGGAAGCATGGGCTGGTATTGGTGAGCATAGTGAATCATTGGGTAACTTTCGGCTCTTGCAAGCATCTTCGATCTCTGAATTATCATGACCACTCCACAAAGAAAACATATTCGACCTGTAATGGGACCAATGTGCCTTGTAGTGGCCTTTATTGTCACTGCCGCCGGCTTATGCGCGCAAATTCCAGGCCGTATGCCTCTGCCGCAGGACACGCTGATCATTTTTGAACCTGCCGAACCCCTGCTCAATAACGTCGATGGAAAGCGATATGCTAAGGATGCCTTGGGACTCGACATTTTGTTCTCCGGCTCGGGATGGGGAGTCGGGATGTTCTACCACCACAAGATAGTAGATAACGTTACAATATTTGGAAATTTTGCATTTACACCCAGGCGGAATACCGATGAGTTTGAAAACGTCTGGTATGGATCGATTCCAGTTGTTGCAGATAAGGTTAACCGTCTGTTTATGATTCCAATGACTGTAGGAATTAATTACAGACTGTTTTCGGAAACACTTCAGGAATCGTTTAGACCGTTTGTAAGCGCCGGTATTACACCAACAATTATCCTGCAGACGCCATACCTGCAGAATGGTATTTACTACGAATTCTTCAACTCGTTTGGCTATATGTCTTCCTACACCAGAGTTGGTGGCATGTTTAGTGTCGGTTCGTTATTTGGAAATCCATCGGATGGCAATGTGATGGGCGTGATGATACGATACTATACCATCCCTTTTGGAGGTGATGGTATTGAAAGCATGAGAGGCAGTCCGATTACCAATTTTGGCGGCGTATTTCTTTCCCTATCGGTAGGTACAGCATTATAACAATGGATGACCTTCGCGCTCTTCTTCGGCAGCGCATAGTATATCTCGACGGCGCCATGGGCACGATGATTCAGCGTCTGAAACTTTCTGAAGAAGATTTCAGAGGCAGCCGCTTTGCAAACCATGAACGTTCCCTGCAAGGGAACAACGATATCCTCGTTCTTACCCAGCCAGATGCTATCCGTGATATTCACTTGGCGTATTTGCAATCGGGATCGGACATCATCGAAACCAATACATTCAACGCCAACTCCATTGTTCAGTCGGATTATGGTACGGAATCCCTTGCCTACGAAATAAACTTTCAGGCAGCGCGCATAGCTCGGCAAGCTGTTGCAGAATTTTCGAGTGTAACGCTTGAAAGCAGATTTGTTGCAGGCGCCGTTGGACCAACCAGTAAAACGTTATCGATTTCACCCGATGTAAATGATCCCGCATTTAGATCGACGTCTTTTGCAATTGTTAAAGATGCTTATAAAGAGCAAATGCGTGGTCTGGTGGAAGGGGGCGTTGATATCCTGTTAATTGAAACGGTGTTTGATACGCTTGTAGGTAAGGCAGCCATAAAAGCTTATACAGAACTTGGCGTTCGAGTACCGTTGATGATTAGCGGTACGATCACTGACCTGTCCGGCCGAACATTATCGGGACAAACACCGTCGGCATTCTGGGTATCCGTCAGCCATGCACCCAACCTCCTTAGCGTCGGTCTTAACTGCGCACTGGGTTCGCAGATGATGAGACCATACATCGATGAGCTGAGCGCCATCGCTCCGGCATTCGTTTCGCTGTACCCCAATGCTGGCTTACCAAATGAGATGGGCGGGTACGACGAAACACCAGGCTTCATGGCTCAGCAAGCGCTTGAATATGCGCAAGATGGTTTCGTGAACATCCTTGGAGGCTGCTGCGGTACAACGCCTGAGCATATCAAGGCGATTGTGGAAGCTACGAGAGAGGTTGCTCCGAGAGCTGTTCCGTCTTCTGACGGGCGATTGCGTTTGAGCGGACTAGACGTCCTCGATGTTCGACCGGATTCGAATTTCATCAACATTGGAGAGCGAACAAACGTCACAGGGTCGCGAGTATTCGCAAAGATGATCCTTGCTAACAATTTTGAGGATGCAGTACGAGTTGCACGGCAGCAGGTTGAAAACGGAGCGCAGATACTCGATGTAAACATGGACGAAGGGTTGCTGGATTCGGTGCAGGCAATGACGCATTATCTAAATCTGCTTGCAACGGAGCCCGACATTGCCCGCGTGCCAATCATGATAGATTCTTCGCGCTGGTCGGTTCTCGAAGCAGGGTTGCAATGCCTGCAAGGCAAGGGAATCGTCAACTCTCTTTCTCTCAAAGACGGTGAGGAAGAATTTCTACGCCGCGCCCGTATCTGCAGGGAATATGGGGCTGCCGTGGTTATTATGGCATTCGATGAAAGGGGGCAGGCCGATTCCTTTGAGCGGCGTATCGAGGTCTGCGAACGTGCCTATCGGTTGCTTGTTAACGAAATTGAATATCCAGCTTGCGACATCATCGTCGATCCCAACATTTTAACCGTGGGAACAGGCATTGAAGAACACAATAGCTACGCGCTCGACTATTTCCGAGCCATCCGCTGGATAAAGAACAACCTGCCCGGCGTACATGTGAGCGGCGGAGTAAGCAACGTTTCATTTTCTTTCCGTGGAAACGAACCAGTAAGGCGTGCAATGCACACGGCCTTCCTGTATCACGCAGTATCGCATGGAATGGACATGGGCATTGTTAATGCCGGACAACTAGATGTTTACAATGAGATTGAGCCGGAATTGTTGGAGAATGTAGAAGACGTTCTCCTAAATCGTAGACAGGATGCAACAGACAGGCTGTTGGTATATGCCGAAACCATCATACCTGATAAAAAGCAACAGACACATACAGAGCAATGGCGCGAAGAATCAGTGGAGAAGAGACTGAAGCATGCACTGATTAACGGTATCGCCGACTTTATCGAAGCCGATGCAGAGGAAGCACGGCATGTGTTCCCAACACCCCTTTCGATAATTGAAGGACCGTTAATGGACGGTATGAGTGTTGTGGGAGATCTGTTCGGTTCGGGGAAAATGTTTCTTCCGCAGGTAGTGAAGAGTGCGCGCGTAATGAAAAAAGCTGTCGCCCACCTCACACCATACATGGCTGCTGATGAATCCGAAAGCGGACGTTCAAAGGCGGGGACGATAGTACTGGCAACCGTTAAAGGCGATGTACACGATATTGGAAAGAACATTGTTGGTGTTGTACTTGGTTGCAATAATTACAATGTTGTCGACCTCGGTGTAATGGTGCCTGCTGAACGCATCATCGAAGAAGCAGAACGTCTGGAAGCCGATGTGATAGGGTTGTCAGGCCTCATTACGCCATCGCTCGATGAAATGGTGCACGTGGCCAAGGAAATGTCTCGTCGAAATGTGCGCATACCCCTCCTAATTGGCGGCGCTACAACCAGCAAAACACATACAGCAGTCCGCATTGCTCCGGCATATACCGGACCTGTCGCGTACGTGCTCGATGCATCGCGAGCCGTACCCGTAGTTGGTTCGTTTTTGAATTCCGATCAATCGTCGGTCTTTTCAAAGTCGCTTCGCGAAGAATACACGAGAATCAAGGAGGAATATGAGCGACGTTCCTCTTCAAAGCAGATTCTCACACTCGATGCCGCTCGTAAAAATCGTTACAATATTACCCGACCTTCTCAAACGCCCCTTAACACCGGAATCACACAATATGCTTCGATACCTTTGGCTGAGTTGAGGGCGTATATCGATTGGACTCCGTTCTTCTTGTCGTGGGAACTCAAAGGCAAGTATCCAGCCATCCTTGATGATGCTGTACAGGGAAAAGAGTCGAGGGCGCTCTTTCAAGATGCAAATCAATTGCTTGATGAGATTGCGGCCAGCGCGCTCATTGAAGTAAGAGGAGTTTGCGGGATTTTTCCCGCCCATCGCGTTCTCGACGATGTTGTGCTTGAAAACGGAGTTACGTTTCATTTTCTCCGTCAGCAAATTGTCAAGGCTGCAAGCCAACCCAACCTATCTCTTGCTGATTTCATTTCAGAACAACGCGATCACATCGGGTGTTTCGTTGTGACTGCCGGACACGGAGTTTCCGAATTATGTGCTCGCTTCGAAGCAGAGCACGACGACTACCGTTCCATTATGGTAAAGGCAGTTGCCGACAGGCTTGCCGAAGCGGCGGCAGAGTGGATGCACCAGAAAGTTCGGACTCAGTTGTGGGGTTATTCGGCAGATGAGAACCTGACTAACGCAGAACTAATTGCTGAGAAATATCTCGGGATTAGACCTGCACCAGGATATCCGGCATGTCCGGATCATACCGAAAAGGAGACTATTTTCAACCTCTTGTCTGCTGTTCAGGCAACTGGCGTAACGTTAACCGAATCTCTTGCTATGAATCCAGCATCAAGTGTCTGTGGCTGGTACATCGCCCATCCTGATTCGAAGTATTTTGGCATATCGAATATTGGTCGGGATCAACTTGCCGACTACGCAGAGCGAAAGGGCGCAACAATTGCCGATATGGAGCGATGGTTAGCCCCCTTACTTAATTCCGATCGGTAAGCAGCGGAGCAATGCAGCATTGAGTATGAAGCAAGAAAAATCCAGAATTCACATTGCAGTACTTGGGTCGGGGAAGGGATCGAATGCCAATGTGATTATCAATGCCGCGAAAGCCGAGGATGCGGCATACGAAGTCTGTGTTATCATCACTACCAGACCAGATTCCGGAATTGCTGAAGTTGGAAGGGGGCAAGGAATACCCGTTGTAGTACTGTCTGCAGAAACAGCAGAAATCGGCAGACAAATAATGCACATTCTCGACGATCACTCTGTTGAACTGCTTGTGCTATCGGGCTACATGCGAATACTGCCATCGTCTGTTATCCAACACTTACATGGCCAAGTCATCAATATTCATCCTGCATTGCTGCCCGCGTATGGCGGGAAGGGGATGTATGGCCGAAAGGTTCATGAGGCAGTATTGAAGGCTGGAGACACCATTACAGGTGTTACCGTACACTGGGTTACAGACGAATACGATGCCGGAGCCATCATTATGCAGGAGACAATTGATATCTTGGGTCTCAGAACAGCACAAGAAATAGAAATGCGGGTTAAAACCGTCGAGCATTCGTTGTATCCACGAGTGATTAACGAGTTGGCGCTGAGACTGGAGGAATCGAAGAATTGAGAGATTACAAACGGCAGCTCAATTACGGAATTATTCTCCATTTTCACGTAACCTTTCCATCTTTTTCCTGTTTTGGATCTTGCGTGGGTAAATTATTTCAGTCAAAGGAAAAACCCCACTTGACATTCAGACGCGTTTTAGCCAAATTACGTGGTCATTGCAAGCCCTTCTTTTAGAAGTCAAGGGGAAATGGATTCATGTATTTGCTAAAAAAATTCAACAAACAAGTTGTTCACAGTATCAATATTGAGGTATTCATGAGCAGAAGACTCTTACTTCTTGCCCTCATGGCCGTTCTCATCGGCGCTACGACATCGTGGGCTGGTGATGCGAATGGTGAGGACGTCCAGCGAAGGAGCGGTCTCCGATCACCCGTGGCTTCATATCCGCGAGATTTTACATCGGCTGCTGCAAACCCAAGGACGCAGCCAGCCATTTCTACCGGGTACTATCTTGTCGATTCTGACGACGAGGCCCCGGACTTTTGGCGTCCCGACCCATCGCTATTTATTGACACAACCTACGAGCCCGCTACGTGGCGTCGAATTGTGTCGGGACCAAACCAATTTCCCCCCGGATATTGGGTTGACGGCTCGCAGAACATTTTTGGAGGTCATGCCTATTTCCGCAACCCGGGAAATGCACAGGATTCTACAGATGATGCTTTTGCCGGACCAATTGCGATTGGTTTCCCTTTCTATTTCAATGGCGTCCGCTACGACTCATTTTATGTATCGACTAACGGACTGATAGCTCTTTCGCAGCGCCGGTATTTCTATGAGTACGACGAGAACGGATTTCCAACAATCCGTACTACGCTAGAAACATCGCCCGGAGTCTTTTCGGCATACGATCCTGCATCGGACGATACGAGATCACGGTCAGGGAACGGTTTGACTGATACTCAGGCAGACGACTGGGGTTTTCAGGCAGTTGCCTCTGGGAACAACCCCGGCAATGCAACGGCAGGAATCCGAGCGCGGACAAACACGATGCTGAATGAAACAGCGCTGTCGGCTAGTGGGTATTGGGGAACCATCAATGGGCAGTTCACTCGTCCAGCCCTTATCGTTCCAGCGTGGGACGACTTACAGGTGTCTGTGTACAATGATGATCTTAGTATTGTTGATGATTTTGGCCGAGTGTATTACAAGCGTTCCCCATCGAACGACAAGCTCATCATTTACTATGTAAACCTTACTCCCATTCGTACCAAGACGGCATCGGCGGGCGGTATAACTCAGAGTGCCACCTTCCAACCTAACAACCGCCCCGGAACTACGGATGAGCATTATCGCTACAGCCTTCAGGTGTCTCTTAATAGGTCGGACAGCTCGGTGATCATACAGTATGAGCGTTTCTTTGGCATTGCACCGCGCTCATCCTTTCAGCCATTTGCAGCCACTGTCTGGTTCCGTTGCAATTCAACCGTCGGTGTAACCGGACCATCGCGTAGACTGAACTGGGCAGGATACCCATCGGCTATGCCAGCGGTTACGACACTTGACTATAACGCCATTAAGTACACCCAGGCCACTGAATATCTATTCAATGTTCTTACGGATCCTAATGGTGGAATTCGTGCAACATCAAAACGTAGCGACGACAACGCCGTACCCAAGGACTTCCTCACTGTCAAATTCAAGCAGTGGAAGAACTACCTCCGAGTTATTCAAGTCTATTACAAGACTCACCCACTGAACAACAATGCTCCTTTGGACTTCTCAGTTGTTATTCCAGCAGCCCAGGCCAACAACTATGAAATCCTGGCTGGCGAAGTAAGATTAGGCGCTATTCAGCCTGTTGCTATTGTGCAGAACCTCACAAACGACATTCAAGGTCCGCAGGGTGTGAATTACACCCGTCAGGGCATCAACTTTAAGGTCCGGTTCCGCATTCAGAACGAAGCCACTGGCGTCATTGTGTACAATACGTCGAAGGCCGTAACCGACCAGACGATTCGCGATTCAACGCTGACGGGCATTATTCTGTGCGACATCAATGGTACTCCTGCTACCTATACAGCAGGCCATTTTGTTAAGCCGTATGAATTTGTTCGAGTGACCTTCCCGCCCTTTGAACCGAATGCATACATCGACGACCAGATTGGGCGGCTCTTTACAAGCGTTATTGCCGAACCTAAGGACTCTAACAACATTCCTCTCGGCGATCAGTGGCCATTTGACGATACCACAGGTATTCGACTCTTCTCTATGCGTCGGCTAAATGACTTCAGTGACGACGTAACGCAATTCCATCTTGTTGGTGGTGCTGCTATGCCATCGGTTCTGAAGTGGGTGAACATCGAAACTGATGTTGTGGATGGTGACGAAGTAACTAACAACCCACCACCGCCCCGGGGCACATACCAGGCAGCGAACTCTGCTATCTACCAATTGAAATCCCCGGTTATTCGCCTTAACCGGATGACGCTCGGAAATCAGGACATTCCACCTTTTGGACAATTTGGTGGTGATGAACTCCGTTCGTTCCCGATTAATATCGCCGGTAAGAAGAATGCTGTTTTATCAGTATCCTATCAGCGCACCGGCAACCTCGGACGCGGATTCGGGAGAGGCTTCTCTGATAATCGCCTCGTCGGCCCAGAGGTCCAGGTAAACCTCTTAAACCTCGTATCGATATATCCTTCGGGTCAGTATCGTAAGCCAGACCGCCTCGACCTTGAGTTTGCTAAACCGAGCAGCGATGGTCTTACCGGTATTACCAATATTAAGACGTGGGTTTACGACCCTGCAGGCCTTGCCGGACAATACCTCCAGCCCTACCAAATCTGGGGCGGTGGCGGTTACGCTCGTGGCTTTAACATCAAAGATGGTAATCAGCAGATGACGAATAGCTACGTCCCGCCGAACGGTGGTCTGCGCGAGGACCTGTTTGATGATGGTAAAGATTTTGAGTATTACAAAATCACGCTCCCGATTCCAGACTCCATTATGAATTGGGTACAAGAAGGTGGACGCAGCTTCCGATTCCGTCTCAAGGTAAACGCAATAAATAATTCACAGCCTCCGCAGCCATCCGATGATGAGGACAACTTCTTTATTGATAATGTGAAAATCCTCTTCCCGGATGAAGTGACCGACGTCGAGTTTTCAAACATTCAGATGATTTGGCCATATACGATGGCTCCGGCTTCACAAGCCACACGTGTACCGATCAGAGTCAAGCTGTCCAATAACACACATGTGTCTGCTCCAGCATTTTCTGTACGGCTGCAAATCAAGCCTTACGGAAATGAAGATCAGAGAATTTACTGTCGGACAATTACGGTGCCCGTTCTTGCTGGTAATCGCGAAGTATTACTACCATTCCCGGATGCCAACTTCCGACTCACAACTCCTGGCCGGTACAAGGTAACGGGTCGTATCTTCTTCCCGGGTAACGACCTCGATTCGACGAACGACTCAACATTCACAGAATTTACAATTCTGTATGGCCCATCTTTCGCTTACGAAGATGGTCCTCGTCAACCGGCAAATGATGTTCCTAAACTTCAGTTTTCTGCTGTTTCAGGTAAGGGGCTCAACCATCGTGGTTCTTCTTATGGTGGAGCATCTGGAAACTACTACACTGGAACGTACATGTATATTGGCGGTGCCCAGTTTTCAGCAGGCTATCTATACGGATATATAACTAATCCCAGTGACGATGATAAATACGGCGCCGATGCCGGTAATGCTTCGGGTCAGATCGGTGCACGTTTTACTCTCTACACGCAGGATACTGTTGAAGGGTATCAGGCATATTGGGCTGAACTAAACCAAGACATTCTGAACATCTCATTCTCTTTGTATCAGGATGAGGGAGGTATTCCAGGCAATCAGCGGATTCCAAACTCGACCCTGATACGTCAGCGGGGCTTGGATGAAACAGACGACACGCCCGATCCTGTATTCGGTAAGTACTCAACATATAAGCTGTCTACACCTATTGTTCTGGCACCCGGTGAGTACTGGGTATCGGTGGCACAGATGGGAACAGAGGGATACGAACTCGGTGCTTCCGCTTCTCGAATGGGTATTGTTACTACGCTGTTCTCAGATATCCCGGCATTCGGAATCGGTAATCGTTCTTTGCTTGTCGACAAGAACTTCCGGGCACGCATTCGTTCCGGAGCGTTATTGAACGACAACAGGTTTGCTTACGAGCTCACCCGTTTCTCGGGCGATTGGGTTCCGTTCACGCCCACAATTGGCAACCCGGGCTATCCTCACCTCTCTTCACTCGGCCTCAGCCTTGGCTTCCCAACCTTTACACAAGGTTCCTGGATTCCCATGCTTCGTCCGTACTTCGGCGATCGCTCATATAATAGCCCCCCAGTGTTTGTTGAATGTGCTGCCTTACCCGTTGAACTCACGTTTTTTGATGGTCGTGCTCGCTCCACAGGTGTTGATTTGTTCTGGGAGACAGCGTCGGAAAAGAACAATGTTGGTTATGCTGTTGAGCGCCGTGCAGTCAAGCAAGTCAAAGATTTGTCGACTGGTGTAACTTCTTTCTCCTGCAGCGACAAGTCGGGTCCCGGAGATGAGCCATGGAAGCAGATCGGATTTGTGGCTGGTGCCGGTAATACAACCGAAACCACTAACTATAAGTTCTTCGATTCCAATATCAAGATTGGCTCGTCGTATCAGTATCGTCTGCGTCAGCAGGACAGAGATGGTCGCGAGTTCTTCTCGAACGTCGTGAGCATTGAAACTGATAATACTTCTGTTGTTCTGGACAGCAATCATCCGAACCCTTCGAATGGCAAGACCACGTTCAGCTTCCACATTCCAAATACAACTGATGTGAAGTTTGAGGTGTTCGACATAATGGGTAACAGGATTGTCACACTCTATGATGCTCAGGTTGCCGGCTCAAGCAGTGAACAGCATCTCGAGTGGGATGGTAGAGATGCCCAAGGTTATGATGTTTCTTCGGGCGCTTACATTTACAAGCTAACTGCAGGTGATGTTGTTCTTTCAAAGACGATGACAATCGTCCGTTGATCGGCCTGCACTAGAATTCAACACGAAATAAAAAAGCCTTCCGCACTCAATGCGGAAGGCTTTTTCTTTACTGTACTTTCGTACCATGTCTACCGATAATCGTTTCAAATCAACTGAGGCAATCGTGTCCAGGGCCGAAGATGCCATCGTAATCCAGCGCGACACCTTGGACCTGATTCGGCACGAACTGGATAGTGGCTTCGCGGCTGCAGTGCACATTCTTACAAATGCACATTCCATCATTACCTCAGGCCTCGGGAAGTCGGGATTTATTGCACGCAAAATGGCAGCATCGCTTACAAGCCTGCGGTTTCATTCACAGTACCTTCACCCCGTAGATGCGTTGCACGGCGACGGTGGATTCATGGATGCCGACGATGTGCTTGTAGCCTTCAGTAAATCCGGTGAAACGCCCGAACTGCTTCGGTTTGCTTCGCTGGCAAAGACAGCCGGAGTGCGGGTTGTAGCCGTCACTGCCCGACGGGAATCAAGCCTTGGAAAGCTGTCCGATGCTGTTGCACTAGCCCCCTACACTAAAGAAATTGACGATCAGGATTTACTACCAACAACATCTACGACGTCAGCGCTGATTGTGGCAGATTTACTCACAGTATGTTGCGCAGAAGCCTCGGGGGGCATGCTAGACAGGCTGAGCAAGTCGCATCCAGATGGCGCCATCGGAGCTGCATTGTTGAGAACGGTAGAAGAGGTAATGCATTCTGGTGCAGAAACGCCAACTGTGCGTGTCACCGACGCGTTAAGTAAGGCACTCATCGAACTTACAACAAAGGCTTTGGGTATTGTGTGTGTTGTGGACGAGCTGGACGTGCTTGTGGGTATTATCACCGATGGCGATATCCGCAGAATTATAAGCCGAGGCGTAGACGTTGTGAACGAGATAGTAAAAAATGTTATGACGTCGAACCCCATAACAACAACACCAGAATCCACGCTGCACGAAGCTTTAACGCTCATGGAAAAGCGCAGCAGGCAGATCAGCGTTTTGCCAGTGGTTCGTGGCGGCAAATGTGTTGGTGTAATTCGTATTCACGACGCTGTTAGGATAAGTCTTTAGGCTGGTATTACAATGGAACTGTCAGTTCCTGGGCGGGTTTTGAGGTGGCTGTCTGCTGATAGGATTTTTTTGAGGGGCGGGTGTTATCAGCGGCGTCGAGCGCGGATCGATCGTCTTCTGTTTGTTTGTCTTTTTTTGCTGGCGTGAATTCGGTTGTACGGGCGGCTGCCACCGACGTACTGCTCCCGGCTGCTGGATTTGTGCAGAGCTCACTATCGTTGATCGGGTAATGATCACCGATCGAACAGCTTCACCCTGATTGCCGAACAGAGGCAGTGCCTGTCCATTTCTGGCAAATCGAACGCCGCCAGCATTGCTTAATGAGAGAACAAACTTGTCGTTAGCCGACCAGCGGTAGTTAACCCCGGGAATAAGTGTGACCTTGTACGTATGGCTTCCATCAGCCGTTAGCGTCATCCACGCTGTGTCTGTTACAATTGCAGTTAACACCAAACTATCTGCTGCCTCCACATTTGGCACATTGTCCAGTTTGATTTCCAATTCCGGGATCGAAGTAGCGGACCGATCGGAGTGCCCAGCGTAAAAGAAAACGAGATAAACCAAGGCAGACATTACAAGTATAGCAGCGATGATATACAGAGCTGCATTCTTACGTGCCAGAGCATCTCGGAGAACGTTCGACGTTGCCAGGCCTTTAACAACACCAACAGGACGTTCCAGCCCCCTGGAGGCCCTTTGTACGGCCTCAGAAAGAACGTTAGGCTGGGTTGCATACTCTCTCTCGTCAGCTCTTGGCAGACGCTCATGGCTGGTATAATCCGAATCAAATGCATCATTCATCAGTGATTGAATTTCACGCGCATCAATTCCAAGCGCGCCGGCGAGTGTCCGAATGAACGAGCGGACGTACACCGACGGCAATACATCGTAACGGCCACCTTCAATTGCCACGATATACGGTTCCCGTATCTTGGTGATAATCGAGAGATCGCGTACCGAGAGCCGTTTTTGCTCTCTGCCAGTGCGCAACCGTTGTGCAAGAGAATCCATCAATCAGTATGAAAAGGTATATGAGGACTGGTTTGCAAACATGGCGATTTTTGATCCTCGAACAATTCGAATCCGCCAAATGATGCTCGACTCAGTTTCTCTATTATACAGCAGTTATGTTGCATTTGTCTTTGCCTGCATCTTTTTTGGGGCTCTTGCATATCGTCAGATCCTCGACAATCTCGATGTGAAGCGGCTTAAAATGGGGGAAGACCGCGACAGCTTTATAGACGCTGGCGCAGGCATTACAGTTGCCGTGTTATGGGTATTTGTCATCGTTGTTGCAGTCTTTGCATTCTATATCCTTAAACCTTCAATTGTTACGTATGCACTGCCGATGATTCTCGCAGCTCAAACGATGCAATTTTCGCTTCGAATGCTGTTTCAGAGAACACAGGTTAAAACGAAGGGGCTTGTAATACGATCCGTCATGCTCGACCAAAATGCTGCGGCGCCATTTCAGGAAATCATTGCCGTCCGTTTTGTCAAGCACCGCTGGTGGATTACTGTAAAAGTAAGTCTCCCTTTCGAAGAATACAGCTTTCGTATTTTCTCATTTTCTGCTGATGATCTCGAGCTGATGATAGCGGCATCGTGTTCTGCGCCAATTCTCTGGTCGCTTCCTTCTTCCGACGAGCATCAAAAACATCCACCAACTTCTGTTTCATGAAAGAATTTATTCGGATTGCATCGGGTCAGGGGTTTTGGGGCGATCTGCAGTCAGCCCCTTTGCAACAGGTATCGCGCGGTAAAATAGATTACCTGATGATGGACTACCTTGCCGAGGTTACGATGTCGATTCTGCAAAAGCAGCGCATGCGCGATCCCAAACTTGGCTATGCCAGAGATTTGATATCGGTTTGTAGTGAAATACTCCCTTTTTTAATGGACAAGCGTATTACACTCATCACAAACGGGGGAGGTGTGAACCCCATTGCTGCGAGAGACATGATTTTCGACATCGCAAAAAAGAAAGGAATCAAGGGGCTGCGTATCGGAGTTGTAACCGGCGATGATATTCTTAACCGAATTGATAAACTTGTTGATAATGGTCATCCCATGAGCCACATGGAAACAGGCCAGCCGATTTTAGAGGTACGCGATAGATTGATGAGCGCAAACGTTTATACCGGTGCGGGTCCGATTGTCGAAGCGCTGCGGCAGGGCGCTCAGATCATTGTTACGGGCCGCACTACCGACACAGGTCTTACGCTCGCCCCAATGATTCATGAGTTTGGATGGAGTATGGAGGATTGGGACAAGCTTGCCGCAGGTACAGTTGCCGGACATATCAACGAATGTGGAGCACAGGCATCAGGAGGCAATTTTCTGGGAGATTGGAGGTCAATACCCGACATGGATGACATCGGCTTCCCCATCATTGAGGCGTATCCAGATGCAACGTTCGTTGTTACCAAGCATGATGGCACGGGAGGTGCCGTAACGCGCGAAACGGTTGCAGAGCAGTTGCTGTACGAAATCGGCAATCCAGCCAATTACATCACACCCGACTGCATTGCAGATTTTACTTCGATCAAACTCGACGATCTTGGTAACAATCGTGTTCGGGTTCATGGAATTACTGGGCGACCCTCAACAGATTTTTATAAAGTGAGTGCCTCATACCTCGATGGCTTTGTTGCCTTCAGCCAGTTAACCTATTGTGCTCCCGATGCAATGGACAAGGCACATGCAGCCGACGCCATACTGAGAAAACGGCTTTCTAAAATCGGTCTCGTATTCGATGAGCTGCGAACCGAGTTCGTTGGCATGAACGCGTGCCTGGGAGCTTTGGCTAATAACATTAAACCCAATGAAGTCACTATGAGGATTGGCGCACGTTCTCACGATAAGGATGTTATTGATCGGTTCGCAATGGAAATCGCACCGCTCATTCTCACGGGACCACCTTCCGTTACCGGATTCTCGGGAGGAAGGCCCAAACCGAGCGACGTTGTAGCATTCTTTCCCTCCTTGCTCGATAAGCGTGTTGTTAATATGCAGGTGCGCGTTGATGAAGTTTAAATTTTCGGTGCTAACCGGACTCTTCGTGGTTATCACCAATATATATGGTCAGGATTCCCTGTTCGTTCCAATAAGTGAATTTAAATATGCTGATAATCAGCGATACACATTTCTCGGGGGAACGCCGAGAATTAATACTGAAATTCAACTGTGGCCCACCATCGGAATGGCGGGAACCTTTTCAGCTCTTGTGATTGCGCTACAAATTAATCAGGCCAATGCATGGTGGAAGGATCAAAGCGGCGGTTGGCGTGTGGTGGAAGATATTACTTATGCCAGGGGGCTCGATAAGTTTGGCCATATGTATAGCGGCTATCTGCTCTCTTCCCTCTTCGGCGATATGCTTATGGAGTGCGGATTTTCGCTTGAACCTGCCGTCCTTACGGGAGCTGGAATGGGAGTTGCCTACATGACGTACGTCGAGGTCAACGATGGATTCGCAAAAGATTGGGGTTTCTCGCCTACGGATGCAATTTCCAACGTTGTTGGAGTAGGCTACTTTCTCGCACAGCACTACTGGCCGTTCCTGGAAAATTTTACACCACGGTGGAGCTATATCCCCCCGGAGTGGACAGGTGACAGAAAAATCAACAAGCGGCCCATAACAACATTTATCGATGACTATAACGGGACGATATTATGGATGGCTGTTAACGTTAACCGATTACTGCCCCAATCCATAGAGCCTTACTGGCCCGACTGGATGATGATGTCCGTTGGGTATGGTATCCGAAATTATGCAGTTACTGATGCAACCGGAAAGGATGTCGGTGTCTCGCGCCGGTTTCTGATTGGAATCGATTACGACTGGGTAAAAATTATTCCGCCATCAAGCTTCGGCCTCTTTAACTACCTGCGACAATTCATGAATTATGTGCGATTTCCGGGACCGACACTTGAAATCGGAGATGAGGGCGTATCATTTGGTTTGCTGTATCCATTTGCAATCATCGTTCCTCTCTGATTGCCAATGCATCCAGTAATCAGCATTGTGATACCGGTACTTCAAGAAGAGAAGTTACTGGAGACGACGCTTTTAACATATACTCGCCCCCTTCGCGAACAATTCAAGGTTGAACTAATTATCAGCGATGGCGGAAGCACCGACGCGTCGCTGGAAATTGCATCTCGATACGCAGATGTTGTTCTGCAGCATGATGGGTCTCACAGGCAGACAATTGCTGAGGGTCGCAACTGTGGTGCGGCGGCAGCTCGCGGTCAGGTTCTGGTGTTTATCAATGCCGATACCGTGCCGGCCGATGCACAGGCGTTTTTTAACATCGTAAATGAGTTCGCCTATGAACGAGGTAAGTATCGGCGGGCATCCGCACTCGCATGCCCTGTGCGAAGTGCCCCGCAAGAAAGGTCGTTACGCGATGTGCTCTTTCATGAGGGCAATAATCTCTATGTGCAGTTGCTAAACATTCTTAGAATCGGTGCGGGACGCGGAGAATGTCAGATTGTTAGGCGCGACGTATTTGAAAAGGTAGGAGGCTATCGAACAAAAATTGCCGCAGGCGAAGACTTCGATCTCTTTGCCCGCATTGGATTGATTGCCCGTGTGAGATTTGCACCAAACCTGCTCGTTTTCGAGTCACCACGGCGGTTCCTGAAGTTTGGATATTTTCGAGTGCTGTTTTGGTGGATGGTAAATGCTCTGAGCGTTATGATTATTGGCAAGTCCTCATCGGACGAATGGGAACCTGTCCGCTAATGTTCACAACACAACTATGGACTATAAATCTTCCGGAGTAGACATCGAGGCTGGCGAGTCTCTTGTCGATCGTATTAAACCATTGGTTAAACGCACCAGAACGGCTGGAGTTCTTTCCGAAATCGGATTATTTGGCGGATTTTTCGATGCATCGTTTCCAGATACCAAAGAACCCGTAATTGTTGCGAGTACCGACGGTGTGGGAACGAAACTAAAAATTGCAATTATGTCGGGCAAGTACGATACAATCGGACAGTGTCTGGTAAATCATTGCGTTAACGACATCCTTGCGTGCGGAGCCAAGCCAATTTTCTTTATGGACTATTTTGCAACCGGACGCCTATCGCCCGATGTTGCTTACAACGTTATCAAAGGCATCGCCGTAGCATGCGAAGAGAATCAGTGTGCCTTGCTGGGTGGCGAAACAGCGGAGATGCCTTCGCTGTACAAGGAGGGCGAATTCGATGTTGCCGGGACAATTGTCGGTGTTGTAGAGAAATCATTGATTGTGAATGGAACGCTCATTAAATCGGGCGATGTTCTGATTGGTCTTTCTTCGTCAGGGTTGCATACAAACGGTTTTTCTCTTGCTCGTAATGCATTATTCCCTCAGTATGGCATTGATGATTACGTCGAAGATTTGGGTACTACTATTTCAGATGCACTTCTTGCTGTACACCGTTCTTACGCAAAGTCTGTACTACCCCTCGTAGGCAGTGGAATGATTAACGGACTGAGCCACATCACCGGTGGAGGTATTGTGGGCAACACGTCGAGAATCATGCCTGAAGGTTTGACGCTACATATCGAGTGGGGAACATGGCACATTCCCTCGATATTTCAAGTAATTCAAAAGAGCGGTGGAATTTCCGACGAAGAGATGCGAAACGTATATAACCTCGGCGTGGGAATGATTGTAGTCGTAAGTCCGCAGAATGTCGATAACGTTATGCAGCAGCTTGCCGACGAATCTCCGTTTCTCGTTGGCACCGCGGTTCAAAAGAGCTAAATAATTATATAATCGGCATGGATGCCAGAATTGAATCAGCTCGGATAATACTTCAACGTGTGTTTGGCTTTGATTCATTTAGACCCGGACAGGAAGACATTATTAGGGCAGTGCTTCAGGGGCGCGACGTCTTAGGCGTAATGCCTACAGGCGGAGGTAAATCCCTGTGCTATCAGGTTCCCTCGTTGGTCTTTCCTGCATGCACACTTGTGATATCGCCCCTTGTAGCGTTGATGGCCGATCAGGTTGACCGTCTTAGAAACCGAAACGTTCAGGCTTTCGCTCTGAATGCTTCAATGTCTCAGGCCGAAGTTTCATCAGTGATTGAGCAGGCACAACAGGGTAGAGTTAAACTGCTTTATATAGCGCCGGAGCGCCTCGAGTCGAAACAATTTCGTCGGTCGCTTTCAACTATTACCCTAAGTCTTTTGGCTGTCGACGAAGCACATTGCATCTCAGAATGGGGACATGATTTTAGGGCTGCCTACAGAACGATACCCTCGATATTTGAGTTTAAGCAGCGTGTCCCTATCGTAGCGTTAACGGCAACAGCCACTCCCGACGTTCGCGACGACATTGTAAAAAATCTTAAGCTTCGTAATCACATCGAATTCGTACGAGGATTCGATCGTCCGAATCTTTCGTTCCGTGTTGAAAAAACGTCTCATAAAGTTGAATTCATCACGAGGGAGTCCAAACGAGATCCAGATTCAACGGTGCTTGTCTATGCTGGCTCGCGCAGACGTGTGGAAACAATAACGGAGGAGCTCCGCAAGCGCAAGCTGAATGTTTCGGGGTACCATGCCGGCCGTAGCGCTGTGGAGCGTACCCTTGTACAGGACAGATTTCTTTCCGGTAAAACACAAATTCTGGTTGCAACTAATGCATTCGGACTAGGCGTCGACAAGGCCGACGTCAGGCATGTTATTCACACAGATTTGACATTATCATTAGAGGCGTACTATCAGGAGGCAGGGCGTGCCGGCCGCGACGGTTTGCCATCGACGTGCACAATCTTATATCAAACCGAGGACAGGAGACTCGCGGATTTCTTAATCGAATCGACGTATCCGGAGGAATCAGTTGTCGATCTCGTTGTTAACTATTTATACCAAAGAGCGATGGTTGCCCTAGGCATGGTTGCCGCGGAGCCTGTGCTTGCCGATGAAATGAGTATTGCAGCAGATCTGCACATCGCAGTAGGAGCGGTGAAAGGTGTTTTTGCGGCATTGGAACGCTCTGGCGCACTTATCCGAACAACGCCCAAAGGTATGTCCCGTTTACGCATGAGATCGTCTCTTCAACGATTTCACGAGTTCGTAGAGAATTCACCACCAGAGCGCAAGCCTGCACTAGATGCCATCGATCGATTACTTTCATCGGCTTCGGTGAGCGCAGAAATCGAATTTTCTCTGCACCAGTTCCTTCGCAAATCTGGTATTTCCATAACAGAATTCTCCAATACCATTCAATCGCTGCACGTTGCCAGGATTCTGAGATACACGACTCCAGATGCTGCTGGCGCTGTATTGCTGATTTCGCCAAATCCGGAAAACGGTTCTGATTTAGTTGACATGCCGGCGATTCATCTCCGCAGGGAGCATGCGGTTAGAAAGCTCGACATGATGATTCGCTATGTGGAAACACCTTCGTGCAAGCGCAACTTCATCCTCACCTACTTCAACGACAATGAATTCAAAGGCGATTGCGGCAGATGCTCTTCCTGTATGAAGTTACCGACAGACAGCGTTGAAGAAGCTGCCTCTGAACATGAAATTGAATCTGCTCTCATCAGGGCAACATCTGAATTGAATGGAAAGTTCGGCCGCAATGTTGTTGCAGACGTTGTAACTGGTTCTGTTTCGGCAAGAACACTCGCCTACAAACTCGATCGGGCAACAACATGGGGTGAATGTAGCAAATCAACTCGTGCAACGGTGATGCGCGTCCTCGATCACCTTATTGAGCAAGGGCTGATAATCAGGTCCAGCGGTGAATATCCGGTTCTGGGAATCAGCAGAAAGGCGAGAACAAAAGAATCACAGCTTCCCAAAGCACTGTCGTTCGAATCGGTAGCCAAACAGGATTCGAATCTGGATATTCTCGCAGCCCTGATTCATTTGCGCGATGAGATCAGCAATCGCGAAGATGTTGGACCAGCGTCGTTAGTGAGTCTGTCGCAACTTCAGTGCCTATCTGCCGACATGCCGGCTAAGGAATCAGATTTGGTGTACGGTAAACATGGCAGCGCGATTTTTCTTGCGAGGTATGGGAATGAAGTTGTCCGTGCAATTCAACAGGCGTTGCAGCGACGTAAGGTGCCCGGTATCAATATTCGTACAGACGACCAGACAACGTGGGTGATTTCGGAGGTGAATAAAGGGGGCACTGTTGCCGATATTGCGAGAAAGCTGAATATGACGCCTGCTGCGTTAGCGCATACGTTGCAGAAGGCATTGGAATCCGGAGTGCACGTTGAGCGAAATGCGCTTGTGTCCGACGCTGCCTTCGAGCGTATTCGCGAATTCATGAGGCATCATCGGTATGCCAGGTTCAGGCATGTAAGAGAATATCTCCAGGCTGATACTATTTCAATGCCTGAGATTAGAATTGCAATGGCATTTGTTCGAAAAGAATTATACGGTTAGGAGCGTTGATGCGGATTTTGATGCTATCGTTGTTTGTTGTGTTAGCATTCGTGCAGGCGTATTCCGACGAATACATTATCAGGATTGCGCCAACAGCTAGCATTAGTGAATTCGCCAGCTACAACGCACGAACCGTTGTTCCTTCGGCAGTCTTGGTCAAGCAGTCTAAAATGGTGCAGACTCAGGTGCAACAGGATGCCCTGCGTGTAATGATTCGGTACATCACCATTGACGTATCAAATGACCAGCAGCTTCGGTTACTCGTGTCCGATCCAAGGATAGAGGCAATAGATAAGAACGGAATCCTCAAACTGCATCAGATATCGGTGACAAATGATCCCAAGAGTTCCGAACAATATGCCTTAACCAAGGTCGGCGCCCAAGCTGCCTGGCAGAAGGCTACGGGCGCTAATGTTGTGGTTGGAGTGCTGGATACAGGTGTAGACTGGGATCACGAAGACCTGCGTAATCAGCTTGCAGCCCGAGTCGGCGAAGATCTTAACGGCAATGGCAGGTTCGAACCGTGGGACTACCGACAGCAGTTTGATGGATTATATGGCGATCTGGATAATATCGATAATGATGATAATGGATATGTTGATGATGTTATTGGGTATGATTTCATCGACCAGTCCGTTCGTAATATCGGCGACGATCGTCACCGGGACGCCATTCCGTTCGATGAACAAGGTCATGGAACATCGGTGGCTGGCGTTATTGCCGCACAGGCAAACAATGAGCTGGGTATGGCGGGTCTTGCATACGATGCACGCATTGCAGTTCTGCGTGCCTTCGATGCAACTGGTAATGCAGAGGAGGACGACGTTGCCGCAGCTCTCATCTATGCCGCTCTGAATAAGATCTCCGTTGTTAACATGAGTTTTGGAGATGCAGTTAATTCACCGGTCCTTAGAGATGCAATCAGATTCGCTTTCGCACAGGGCTGTGTACTCGTTGCATCGGCGGGCAATACAGGTACAACTTCGCGGCAGTTTCCTGCATCGTACGACGAAGTGATTGCAGTTGGCGCAACCAATAGCTTCGATGCGCGGGCTGCATTTTCCAGTACCGGATCGATATTGTCAATCACTGCACCCGGTGAAGCGATTGTTACAACACGAGCGGGAGGGGGCTATCGAACCGTAAACGGAACTTCGTTTTCCGCGCCGTACGTGGCAGCCGCAGCAGCGCTGCTCATTCAACAGAGAGGCGTAATCGGCCCACTGCAAGTGAAGACAATGCTAATGGAATCGTCAACAGATTTAGGAATACGCGGATGGGACGGAGAGTTTGGAGCCGGACGACTTCAGGCAGACGTACTGTTGAATCTGCCGTCTGAAGGTCTCGTTGATATCGTGAGTCCGCGTAATGAATCAGAATTTGATGCTTCGTCAAATTCAAACCTCGACGTCTTCGGCTCCACCCAAGCGATTCTTTTTGATTCATACAACATATCGGTCGGGCAGGGGGCTGAACCAAATAGTTGGATGTCTGTGCTTTCTTCGGATACTTCGATTCTCAAGGGTAGGCTGGCATCGATAACTCCATCAATCTTACCCGAAGGCGATAACGTGGTAAGGCTAACAGTTGTTCTTAAGGATGGACGCTCCACTGAAATAAGGAAACGAGTACACGTAACTAACAGCAAGTCCCTAACGATTACCGACGCAGCGGCAGAGCGCGCATGGAATGACGACAAGCGAGTTGTCTCACTTTTCGTTGTAACCTCGAGGCCAACAACATTGTATGCGATTACAACAACAGACAATTCGGGTGGACCAGACACAACAACCGACATCAATAGATTCACACGCCAACATAACATAGCCATCGTTCCTCCACTCTCCGGAACCAGAGGAAGCATTCGCGTGTTGTGCACTGCTGATAATGGCGATTCGGCCGAAGCAATTGTTCAGTTCGATCTCGATACAATAGCCGTCCCGGTTACCGGTTTTGATCTGAAAGCTCCGGCACCATTCGCAGGATATGTTCTCGACGATGTCCGAGCGTTGTATGGCAACAATGATGACACGTTCATAATGAACGACATTTCAAAAGTATCGTTCGGTGCAATGCTTTCAGTTCAACTTTCGGGTTCATCATGGTTGTCCGTTGATTCGACCAGCGATGTTTGGATTCCACGAGCAATGGGTGACGCGAACGGCAACGGAATTACAGACATCCTAGGCCAGGTTGTTGGAAATACTGCCTTGTTCGAGGCCGATAAGGTAGGGGGCAACCCATTCGCTAAAACTATTTATCAAGAGGAGTTCACAGAATTTAATGGCGTTGATCTCTTCGACGTTGATGCCGATGGCGTAGATGACATTCTGATGCTTGCCGATTCGGGTGTAAAAGTAATGTCATATAAAAACGGCGCTTTTGTATCGATAGGGTTTGCGCGTAATACATCGCTCCCTGCCGAAGGTAATTCTGAAAACCGAATCGATGAGTTTAGTGTTGCCGTCGGTGACTTCGACGCCGACGGTAATGTTGAGATTGCCTTTAGCGATACAGACGGAGATTTAATCATCAGTCAGTATGCAGATGGTCAGTTTACTACTGAGTATGTGTACGAAGGAACCGGAGGTGGAGGATCTGGATACGTAACGTCGGGCGATATAGACAACGATGGATTGCCCGATATCGTCCTTGGTGTTCCAGATTCTGTTCAACCAAACGTACAAGGCGAATATGGCCGACAGCTTTGGACTTATCGCCTATTTAAATCCGTAGGAGCCAACAAATACGATGTAGTCTGGACCGACTATTTCTTTGGCGTTCAATACGGCATCGGTTATCGCAACGGAGTGGGCACTGGCCAACTTGATATGCAGGGAGGTCAGGAAATTATTATCTGTGCATTTCCACGATTATATGTGTTTCGGTGGGAGAATAGCTCTATTAAACCCATTTACTATCGGCCCGACGTTGTCTCTCCGCGGTTTCTTACGCATGATTTCGACCACAATGGTGTGAATGAACTTGGCTTCGGAAAAACCGAACCGGAACTGGGTTACATGACGTCGTTTCAATTCATCGAGTTCAATGCTGACGAAAAACGCTTGCCGACGCCGAACGGCGTCCGGGCCGTTTCGACAAGCGATACGTCGGCCTACCTTACGTGGATGCCAGTGCTCAATGCAACCGCATACCGAATATTTATCACAACTCCTTCCGATGGGCTGTTTAGGGGTGTTGATACAGTGACTGTAACTTCATTTACATTCGATACATTGCATACTCAGAACGAATATTCGTTTCGAGTAAGTGCCATTGCGCCAGGGAGTGGTGTTTCTGAAAGTTTTCGCTCTGCGATTGTTACGGTCAATGCCGGAAACCCATACAAGCCAATTAAAATTCAGCCCTCTGCCGCTACGCTACAGGATTTCTCAACGGGCATTACGCTCACTGTTAGATTCAACGGACCAATGTCTGAGCATTCCATCGAGCCGACAAAATTCATCATCCTCGATTCTGATGGAAACATTGGCGCAGTTGGTTCAAGTGCAGAGTTGGCAGGCGACAGTACGATCGTTGTAAGCTTCCGGCCTATGGTTATAAACGGTGACTCCTGCACTTTATTCGTTGGCTCACTCTACAACAAGCGCGATATTCCAACGCTGCCCGCTCGGTTTGCAATCAGGATCGTTGCCGACACCAATTCGGCCGAGCTGTCGTTGGAGAAACTCGTCGTTATTAACAATACGGCAGTTGTGCTTACATACTCAATGCCAGTAGATTCAAGTGCAACAGTATTATCGAATTACGTGTTGAAGCCTGTTGGCACAATCGCAAGCGTCACTCCGGTAGATGATAAAAATGTTGAGATTCGGTTTGGCGCAGAGCCGTCTCTGGCAGCACTTGGAAATTTATATTCCATCACAGTAAACAATGTAATGTCTGTATCGGGTATATCCATCACGAAGGGGGCAGGCAATACGCTGGCATTCGTTATTACATCGGATGAATTAGACAACGTATTTGCGTTTCCGCATCCTGTACGGATCGGCACAGATGAGTACGTAACCTTTGGGAATCTTACTCAGCAGGCAGAGATAGAAGTGCTTGATCAGAGATTCCTGACAATCATTCGAATCAAGGAAATCGACGGTAATGGAGGCGCACGCTGGGACTTGCACGATGCCTCCGGGAAGCAAGTGCCTCCGGGCATGTACTTTTACAAAGTCACCGGAACAGATGCATTGGGTTCGCGGAAGGATAGCGGCTTATACAAGCTCATGATTGTGCGATAAGCATCGAGCGCAAACCACCTGCATTGCCATTGCTAAGGACAACGATTACTCCTTCGTCGGCACGAATAATGCTGTCCAGCCACGTCAGTACATCCCGTCCCCACTCCGGATCACTGCCTTTGTTAACCGGAATGCTGAATGTCTTAATTCCGCGATGCACAAGACTATTAGCAAGTAACTGCGTATCGAGCCGCTCCTCGGGTTTGTATCGTTCTGGCCTATTCAGCGGGCCTATGCAGACACTATATGCGCCGTCAAAGCATTCTGCTAGTTCATGCTGAAAGAACGATCGCGTTGTCGTATTCGAGCGCGGCTCGAATACAGCGTGAATGCGTTTTTCGGGATACTGCTGACGCAGCGCTGCAAGAGTGGCAGCAATAGCTGTTGGATGATGGGCAAAGTCGTCGATGACAACGTTATTCTTAAAAAAACCGATATTCTCCAGCCGGCGCTTCGGCGGTCTAAACGCCTGCATGGCATTCTGTTGTTCCTGCAGGGTGAGACCCACAAACAACGTTGACGCAATTGCCATTGAAGCGTTTCTGATGTTATGCAGACCGTTCATACTCGTGGTAAACGTCCCATAGTTGTGTCCGTTTCGCTTCAGCGTCCATGATGTCTGAGTCTTCGACAGTTTCAGATCCGTAATCCGCCAATGGGCAGTATCAGCCAAACCGACGCTTTCCACAGGAGCATGTACTTTGTTGGCAACACGCATTACGAGTGGGTCATCGGAGTTGACAAGGATTAGCCCGTTCCGCGGCACTATTCTCAACAGGTGATCGAAGGAAAGGGCAATGTCTTCGATATCGCGGAAAATATCTGCATGATCAAATTCAATGTTATTAACAATTGCAACTGTTGGTCTGTAATGAATAAATTTACTGCGTTTATCAAAAAATGCAGTGTCGTATTCATCGCCTTCGCAGACAAAGACCCCGGCACGCGTATCATAAACTCGCTTTGGAATTGGGAGGCAACCCGAAGCATGTCCGGATGGTACGCCCCCTATCAAAAACCCGGGTTCATATCCGGCATGCTCTAGAAGCCATGCCGTCATGCACGCAGTGGTTGTCTTACCATGTGTTCCGGCAACAACTATGGATGTATTCCTGCTGATAAGCATTTTGCCTACCAGATCGGCCATCGACGTATATGGTAAGCGGTTGTCTAAGACAAATTCAAGCTCGACGTTTCCTCTGCTAACAGCATTCCCGATTACAACAAGATCTGGGGCGGCGTTTGTGATGTGGTTTTCATCGAAGCCTTCGAACCAATGAACATCGGCATGATGTAAGACATCGGACATAGGCGAGTACACAGAAGAATCCGAGCCTGTAACCGTATGTCCGAGCGCCCGGCACGCTACGGCTACCGATCCCATTGCAGTTCCGCCAATGCCAATAAAGTGAATGTTCATGAATGTGTGAGAATGGTTTTTGTGCTGCCAAAAAGTGCTATATTTCCCATGATGAATGACGCAGTTCTCACGTTATGTAACACAAAATTTATGCCGTTTCTCAAAATTGCCGCTATAGTTGCATTTATCCTCACCAGTTCCTTTGCAAATGCACAGTTCTGGGAGGTTACTTCCGGACCACCAGCATCGTCGACGTGCCTTGTAACTAACTCCAAGGGCTATGTATTTGCTGGAATTGAGAGCAGCGCAGTGTACCGCTCAATGGATAATGGAGCCACGTGGGAGAGAAAGGACAAAGGAATTGATGATGGCGGTCCGTACGTTTATCCTGTTAATCAAATCAAGGTTGGATACAACGATGTATTGTATGCAGCAGTTAATGGGTTAGGCATCTTAAAGTCGGTTGATGATGGTGAGACATGGAAAAAATTGAATATAAATAATATTGATATCGTTCCGAATGCCCGTTTGACGGTGAGCACAAAGGTTCTTCCTAACAACAGGACGGCTTTGTTCGTTGGCTATGATGCTGGTCCTCCCAATCTGCTCCTGCGATTTTCTGAAGACGATGGAGAAACTTTCGACTCTATTCCCAAAAACGGACTGCCGAATAGGTATATAACGTCGATTTATGATGTTTTTCTCAGCCCGAATTCCGATAAGATGTTTATTGCTGTCAGTTACAACATGGGTTTATTCCGCACAACGAATAGAGGGCAATCGTGGCGACGGATAGAAAATTCCGATACCCCGTCAGGTGAGAGCGGCGATAACTTCCTCACCTTCGCGGCTGACCGAAGCGGGCGAATTTTTGTTGGGAGGAATGCGTTGCCGGGATCGGTTAGGACTCCAAATGCCGTTGTTATGCGGTCATCGAATGATGGTGAGGGCTGGACGTACCTTTTGGACGGATGGGATAACAGGGACATCACGAATAATAAGATTACGGGAATTGCCTTTGGCGCAAATGATGACGTGTGGACGATTACCGAGAAAGAATCTGGAACGTTTTACAGTTCTAACGGCGGTGATTCGTGGATTAGCAGGAATGAAGGCCTGGAGAGCAATGGCAGCGGGAAAGGAATTGCTACAACATTGAATAATCATGTATTTGTAGCCCCCTTGGGCGGGCAGGTATACCGTCACCTCATGGTAAATTCAGTTGATGAACACAGCGCGTCGGGCTTAGGCGTGATTCGTGCTGCGCCTAATCCGGCTTCGGACTTGTTCACGCTTTCTTTTGATACCGAAGTGCGTCAAAGCGTCACTCTGCAGCTAGTAAGTACTGATGGACGCATGGTTAGTGAATATAACAAAATTTACGAACCGGGTAATCAGCGCGCATCGATCGATGTGTCGAATCTTCCGCCTGGGATTTATGGCTGGCGGATCATTTCGGGAAGGGGCGTAGCCTCGGGTGTTGTTCCCGTTATTTCACATTGACGATATACCACAAGCCTTGCTTGTTTAGGGTCCAAAATCTTACGTCGCGTATATAATCAACCGTAATCGTAACGGTCTGCGATGACTCGCTCAGAGTGTCCGATACAGTCGACGTTATAGGCTTGTCGCCGATTAGATTTCGCCAATGTTCCAAATCATCGCCAAGTTCGTACCGTTCGATAGCCAACAGCGATCTACCACTGGAATGCAGCATTAGTTCAGTCATTGCCTGAAGGTTACCGGTATCCAATTCAGCTTTCCATAAGTGTACTACTCCTTCTGCAGACTTTTGTGAACGATCTACCGGCTTTCTCCCTGAAGATGAACCAATCACAAAAAGTTCACAGGCGCTGATAAGCAGTGGAAGTAGAGACGCTGTGATTATCAGGCGGAACGTCATTGTTTTAGATGATTCGTTGTAAGATTCATGACGCGTACAAACGTTGGTGTGATGTAATCAACCGGATGCATCATGCCAAATGTGTGAGTTGAACCAGGCATCACTTCCAGTCTGGCCTTAGATCCGCTGAGACTCAACAGTTCCTGTATCTCGCTTAACGGAACGGTTAAATCGGTTTCTGAATGAATGTACAGCATGAGATGTTCAAGATCGTGTGCAGCATGCAACATGGAAAATCTGTCGTGGTTTTCTATTATATCTTCGAGGAACGACACATTGATCTTGAGCTGTTGTTGCGTTCGGGTGTTTTCAACCGTCATGAATCCTGCATCACGCCAGGCTTTAATCTGTCTGTCGGACCATCTCATCACTTTGCCAACGGAATTCCAAACAACGCATCGGGAAAGAAGAACATCGCTCCGGTTCAGTAATTCTCGAGCAACCACATGTGCAACTGCGCCGCCGCGTGAATGTCCAACAAAGTGAAGCGTGTTATTCCATTGCTTTCTAACGTGTGCATAGGCACGTTGGTTGAGAAAAGCCGCAATGGTCTCGCCGACATCTGAAAGCTCCAAGCTGATCGTGTTGTTTGCGAATTCGTCCGGATCGACAACATCTGTATTTGTGCCTCTCATCCCATTGAGCGACATATCGATTCTGACGCAAATGAAACCTGCATTGGCCAGGTGCTGAGCAGCAAACGGAAAGAAGCCCCAGTTGCGGAATCCTTTAAAGCCATGTAAGAATACCACAAGTGCTGTTTCGGAATCGGTTGGCATCGTCACGGTAGTGTGAATCTCACGTCCATGTCGATTTAAGATGACGATGTTTTCTTCCGGCAGGATCATGTTGGTTCAGATTTGTCCAATAGGTCAGGCCGTCTTTCACGCGTCTTTTCAATAGCCATTTTCTCTCGCCACTTACTGATCTGTTCATGATCTCCGGAAAGCAGTACTTCCGGAACCTTCATTCCCCGAAATTCCGCGGGTTTAGTGTATTGTGGTGCGTCCAACACACCGTTCATAAAAGAGTCTTCCAATACACTCTGTGCATCGGAGACGGCGCCGGGAATCAACCGTACAACGCTATCGATCAGCACAGCGGCTGCAATTTCACCGCCTGTTAAAACGAAATCTCCAATCGAGATTTCCCGGGTTACCAATGAGTGGCGAATACGCTGATCAATTCCTTTATAATGACCGCAAAGCACGATGAGGTTTTTGGAAATGGATAATTCAATACACATCTGTTGATGCAGCGTCTGCCCATCGGGTGTCAAATAAATAACGTCATCGTATTCACGTTCCGATTTCAGTTTTTCGATACAATCAAACACAGGTTGGCACTGAATGATCATGCCTGCACCTCCGCCGTATGGCGTATCATCTATATGTCTAAACCGATCTTTTGCATAATCGTGAAGGTTGTGAACTTCAAGTATTACAAGCCCCTTTTCGCGCGAGCGCCCAACGATGCTTGAATCGAGGAACGATCCAAACAACTGAGGCAATGCACAAACAATATCGATTCGCATATCTTGGATGAAGCTAGTGGGTATCCTCGTAAACGTCTTCTAATCCTGGGAGCAGGCGAACAACGATGGCGTGGTTTGGAATGTCAACATTTTTAACAACGTCGTCGATGACTGGTAGCGGAATCCGCTTTCCTTCCGGAGTTTCAACAACCCAAACATCGTTGGCAGGCAGCAGCATTACCTCTCTAACAGTACCGACAGGTGTCCCGTTATCCAGAAAAACCCGACAGCCCTCGATGTCGCCCACTGCATAGCGCTCCTGTGCTGACGGGCGTAAATCGGACGGGGAAACGAATACTGCAAGGTCGGCGATAAGGCGAACCTGTTCCGGCGTCGATATTCCACTTAGGCGTAATATGGGACGCAGAGGGTTTGACTCATAACATTCAACCACGTACTGCTTTGCATATTGGCGTGAAGCACCGACGCCCACCACAGCTCCACGGAGCAGCGCAACAGGAACTGGTACAGCATCGGTAAGTAACATCGAACCATCGATACCAATGGGACGAGCAATTACGCCGAGGTATTCAGTGAATTCAGACGAATCGGAATTATCCGAGGTAGGATCTGAGGGCTTTTGAGCGGGAAGCATGTCGCAGACGCCTTATAGCCTTTTCCTTGATCTGGCGAACTCGTTCGCGGGTAAGGTTAAATTTCTCACCAATTTCTTCCAGCGTAAGAGCCTGCTGATCATCAAGGCCAAAGTATAGTCGTATCACTTCCGCTTCTCTGTCGCTCAGTGAATTCAAAACCTGCTGTACTTCCACGCGCAGAGATTCCCGCATTAGCTCACTGTCGGGTGGTGGCTGCTGATCGTTGGGCAGAATGTCCAGAAGCCTGTTGTCTTCACCATGCACGAATGGCGCGTCGACTGAGAGGTGTCTTCCGGAGATTTTTATTGTTTCAGAAATTTCTGAAATCGACATCTCAAGTTGCTCTGCTAATTCTGCCGCAGTTGGTTCGCGCTCGTATTGCTGTTCGAGTTCCGAAAACTTTTTACCAATTTTATTTAGTGCGCCAACACGGTTAAGGGGCAGGCGGACGATACGTGATTGTTCTGCAAGAGCCTGAAGAATAGACTGACGTATCCACCAGACAGCGTACGAAATGAATTTGAACCCGCGAGTTTCGTCGAAGCGTTTTGCAGCCTTAATCAATCCGAGATTGCCTTCGTTAATCAAGTCGCCAAGGGACAGCCCCTGATTCTGATATTGTTTTGCTACCGAAACAACGAATCGCAGATTTGCTTTTACAAGTCTTTCCAAGGCAAGGTTGCCCTCGAGTCCACCTCGTTTGATTGCTTGCGCCAATGTGATTTCATCATCACCGGTGAGCAGGTCTACCCGGCCTATCTCCTGAAGATATTTATCAAGCGACTGGCTCTCACGGTTCGTGTACTGTTTGGTTATCCTCATAGTCTAAATTTTGGTGGCGTAAGAAGACAAACTGCAAATTTACTGATCTTCCCTGGACCAATTGCCAAGAAAGGTGGCAAAATTACCCGACCGAAGCAGTTCGCGTCCGGTATTAACCATCGGATCTATGCTCAGCACCTTCACAGCCCGTGTAACGTCGGTCCCAAACCGACTGTGGATTTCAGCGTCGATCAGGCTGCCGATCAGGCTGGCATGAGACCTCATCGCCTTTTCCAAATCTCGCTCCGAAAGTTTGACTGCAGCATCGATTGCCTTTGTTGTTGCATCCGAAGCATGGTCTTGCTGCGACTGCTTGCGTGCCAACTGGAGGCGAGAAAGTAGATCTGTGCGAGACTCGGGCTTGTAGGTTGAAGCGTGTCGGTAAAAATCTTCGAGAAGCTGGCGGTCTACGCGGAATGAAGGTGGCAGCACTTCTCGGCGGGCTGCCCATTGCGTAGCAAATGATGAGATGGCATCGCTTTTAATCAGCGAAGCGACAACACTTGGATACATCGAATCCGTAACGATTGAGTCCGGCATAATGCCATTAAGTGCGCGTACAATTCTCCCGCTGCGAGTAAGGAATTCTTGCTCCTGTGTTTGGTAAGGCGCAGTTCTGAACGATTTCTGAATACATCGGCCGGATGGTGAGTAATATCGGGCAGTCGTCATCTTTATCGAGGCATCGTATGGCAGCGCAATCATTGTTTGTACCAGCCCCTTACCAAACGATGGTTCGCCAACCACAATACCTCGATCGTTATCCTGTATAGCGCCTGCGAAGACTTCGCTTGCACTTGCACTTCTGCCATCGAGCAGGAGAACAAGAGGGATCATGGTATCAAGAGGGTCGGCAGATGAACGGAAATCACGTTTATTACCGAAACGGTCAATTGTAGTCACAATGAGCGTTTGAGGAGGAAGGAAAATTTCCGAAACATCGATTGCTGCGTCAAGAAGGCCGCCGGGGTTTCCTCTCAAATCGATAATCAGGCCAGACAATTTATTGTTACCAGCCAGCTTAAGGTAGGCTTCGCGTACATCGGTACCCGCACTTTTTGTGAAGCGCTTCAAAGAAATGTAACCAATGTTATCATCCATGGTGTGAACAACTTCGACGCTCCTTACAGGAATGGATTCCCGTGTGAGTTCCCTGACGATTGTATCGGGTAAGCCGAGGCGTACGAGCTTGAATGTTACCTTCGATCCCACCTTGCCATTGGTGAGGCGTCGTAAACTGTCAACTGAGATAGTGTCTGTATTCAATCCGTCGATTCGCACAATCTGATCGCCGATCCGAATGCCGGCAGTTGCTGCAGGAAAACCTGTTTTTACATCTGTGATGGTGATAACACCATGTTTGCGTCCAACCGAGAAGCCAAAGCCCACGTATTGTCCCGACGTCAGGAAGTCGATATCAGAATAATCATCATTTTCGATCAACGTCGAATACGGATCTAAAACATCCAGCATTCCCCGTATTCCGGCCGACATCACGGTTTGCGGATCAGTTTTATCAACGTACTCCGTAGCTATTTCCCTGAATGCTGCGCCGAATAATTCCATCGACTTTGCAATCCGGGAATAGTCGTCCGATTGCTGTGCACGAACAACAACAACCGATACAACAACAAACAGGAAAATGAAAAAACGGGTTTTCATGGGCGTAACCGACGTTGTACTTCACTTGCAAGTGCATCAATCGAAATTCGCTGCTGAAGCATTGAATCCCGTTCGCGAATTGTGACGGTGCTGTTGGAAAGAGTCTCGCCATCAACCGTTATGCAGAACGGCGTTCCAACTTCGTCCTGACGTCTGTATCGTCTGCCGATAGCCCCGCTTGTATCATACTCAGCGCGAAACGATTTCTGAAGTTCGCGATAAATTTTTTCTGCAGCTTCTGGCATTCCATCCTTATTTACCAAAGGGAACACAGCAACTGTTGTCGGTGCAATGGAAGGCTTGAATCTCATTACAACGCGGACTTCTTCGCCTCCATCGGCAGTAGGCACAGATTCCTCTGCGTATGCATCGCACAATACAGCCATAAATGTCCTCGTTGCCCCAATGGCTGTTTCAATCACGTAGGGAATAAAGCGTTCGCGTGTTGCCGTATCCACAAATTCGAGTTTCTTACCAGAGCATTTCTGATGCTGCTTCAGATCGTAGTCGCTGCGAGAATGAATGCCCTCTACTTCGCCCCAGCCAAATGGAAATTGGTACTCGATATCTTCGGCGGCTACCGCATAGTGTGCAAGTTTTTCGTGTGGCTTTCTTCGGAGATTCTCCGTCCGGATTCCCACTTCCGAAAACCAATTCCAACGTTCCTGACGCCAGTATTCAAACCATTCCGCCTCTGTGCCGGGCTTGATGAAATACTGCATTTCCATTTGCTCAAATTCGCGCGTCCTGAACAGAAAATTCTTGGTGTTGATTTCGTTGCGGAAACTCTTCCCGATTTGAGCGATACCGAAAGGGGGCTTCAAACGTGAACTTTCCATCACGTTTTTAAAATTCACAAATATTCCCTGCGCGGTTTCGGGCCGGAGAAAAACGGCATTGGAATCGTCTGCAACTGGCCCGACAAAGGTCTTAAACATCAGATTGAAATTGCGCACTTCCGTCCAGTCGGCAGTACCCGATACCGGATCCTTGATGCCTGCTTCAATGATGATTGAGTATAAATCGTCGTTGCCCGCTGCTCGTTTATAGTCAGCTTCCAACTTCATAAACAATTGTTTATCCCTACTGCTTGCTCCCGCCTTTTCCGCCTTGAGTTTCAACTTATCAAGGTGTTCTTCTATGAGGGTGTCTGCCCGGTATCGAGCTTTTGAGATCTTATTGTCAATCATCGGATCTGAGAATTGCTGTAAGTGTCCCGAAGCCTCCCACGTGCGTGGATGCATGAGAATGGAAGCATCTAAACCGACGATATCCGAACGCAACGTCATGGCCTTCCACCAGGCTTCCTTAATGTTGCGCAGCAATTCAACGCCTAGTGGTCCAAAATCCCAGCAGCCGTTCAGTCCGCCGTAAATCTCTGACGATTGATAAACGAAGCCTTTACGTTTTGAAAGCGACAATATGGAGTCTAACGTCATTTCGGTAATATACAATCTCTGCAGATTGGTATAATGCACTTCCATAAGCTCAAAGCTTGTCAGGCACGTCACCGATATCCAACAATGCTCAAAATCCTTGCTCTAATTTTATCCTTCATTGTACTTGCAGTGAATGCGGCCGAGGCTCAGATTACCACTGGTCGGGATCACATCACATTCGAGAAAATTTCAACAATAACTGGCAGCGCGGGCGATACGATTCATGTTCCGATAACAGCCCGCATTCACAAATACTGGCATACGTATGGGTTCACGCCAGCATTGGGACCCGACGGATTTGGTCCTGAACCAACCACCGTAAGCGTTTCTCCGAAGTCGGTGCTCCGTTTGGCAGGAAAACCAAAAATTTTGAAGGGGGCTCGTACTGCATTTGATTCGGTGTGGGAAGCCAACGTCGAAGTATGGTCGGGAACAATTGAACTTGACGTTCCGGTTGCAATTGTCGGAACATCTAAAAAAGGTGAATATATCGGGTCGATAGTATTTGCCATGCAGATGTGCGATACCACGGCATGTCTGCCTCCCGATGACGTTGTTCTGAAGGTAACTGTTGTTGTTACCAGCGAAGGAAGCAGCGCGGCGGTTGATGCTGAAATTAGTGCCGCCACCGCACAGAATGATGGCGCTAAAAGTGTTGGGGCTCGGCATGCAGAGATTAAATCGTCGGTACCTGCCACACCTCAGGATGAAGTGAGCCGCGAAAAAAGTAAGGGTCTCCTCAGCTTTTTTCTGTACGCAATGGGAGTGGGATTTGTAGCCCTACTAACACCTTGTGTATTTCCCATGATTCCGATTACGGTATCGTTTTTTACAAAGCGACGTGAAAGAAAGCACATCGGCGGAGTTACAGATTCGATGTTGTTCGGGCTGGGGATTATTTCAACATTTACGGCGGTCGGCATCCTGGTGTCACTCATTTTCGGCGGGACGGCCATTCAGGATTGGGCTGCCAATGCCTGGATGAACCTTGCCATAGGCCTGCTATTCATTGTACTGGCATTTAATTTGTTTGGCGCCTATGAGATTCAATTGCCTGTATCGATCCTAAATAAGCTGAATAAAAAATCTCAGGGAGGTGGCATTGCGGCGGTGTGGCTCATGGGCCTCACGTTTTCACTTACATCGTTTACGTGCACTGTGCCGTTCGTAGGCACATTGCTCTTGTCTGCCTCGGCAGCGTCGACAGCGTCTGACTTTTTGTATCCTGCTGTGGGCACACTCGGATTCGCGACTGCTTTTGCGCTGCCCTTCGTCGTCATTTCAATGTTTCCGGCGCTCCTAACCCGATTACCGCGTGCCGGTGGCTGGATGAACAACATGAAGGTGGTGATGGGGTTCATCGAAATCGCTGCAGCCGTGAAGTTTCTTTCCGCTGCAGATCTTGTTGAAGCATGGGGCATCATGCCGCGAGAGGTCTTTCTATCAATATGGGCTGCCGTAAGCCTGTTGATTGTACTCTATATCTTGGGAGTATTCGAGATGAAGCTCGACTCCAAGGTGGAAAAAGTTGGTGCTCTGCGTGCATCCTTTGCCGTGGTTTTTGCCTCGCTGGCTGTGTGGTTTGCTGCAGGTATCCTCGGAAAAGATCTTAGTGCATTTGTAGAGGCATTGCTGCCGCCAGATAACTATCAGGAACTGATGGATAAGGCGCACGGGCTCTCAGCGTCGGCGCCATCCATTCTGAAGGCGCAAACGGTCTCGTATAAAGATGCCGACAACGGCAAACTGCAGTGGATAGAGAACCTGGACCAGGCAAAGGAAATTGCTAAAACGTCGGGCAAACCGATATTCATAGACTTCAGTGGGTTTTCCTGCTCAAATTGCCGGCTGATGGAAAAATCTGTTTTTATTAAACCGGTAGTAAGAGAGCGGTTTAAACAATTTGTACTGGTGCAGTTGTATACCGACAGGAAGACGGAACCATACATTTCCAATCAGAACATCCTGAGGTCATACGGCACTGTTGCCAATCCTCTGTATGTGCTGTTAAGGTCCGATGGTTCGTTTATAGCACAAACAGGGTATTTATCGATGTTTCATACCGATCCGAATACGTTTGCTGCATTCCTGGATAAAGCTCTATAGCACCCGCCCAACATTTCCCGTTGGTCTAGAGAAACGCCGGGAGAAACGCCGGGAGAAACGCCGGGAGAAAACGCCGACGCCGGGAAGGGTCAGTTTGAGTCACTACCCTTCTGTCGAATATGTAATCCTATAGGTCAGCCAATCCTTCAGGTGTTCGGCATTACGAGCCTGATAGAAATCTCTGGCAAGGTGATTCCAATCGAGCACCTGCCATTCCATTCTACCACAACCGCGCTGATTGCCAAGATTGTAAACAAAATCGAACAGCGCACTGCCTGCCCCCTTCAATCGATGCGATTCTGCTACATACAGATCTTCCAAATAGATGGTGGGCTTTGCAAGAAAACTTGAGTACGTCTCGAAATAGATTGCATATCCAACGGCAAGATTGTTCTCGTCGAGCGCCAGGATAGCGTTATATCGTTTTGTTTCGGAAAAAGCGTCGCGATGCAATCTCTCAACTGCTTCGGGTGTTGGCGGATCGAGTTTTTCGTAAGAAGCTAAATCGTAAATAAGATTAATAAATAATTCAAAGTATTGTTCCGTTAACGGTTCTATTCTGAGGCTCATACAATTTCCGTCACAATGTTATCAATCAGGCGGGTTCGTCCCGCAAATGCTGCTATCAGAAGGGCAATTTTTTCTCCTGAGAAATAATTGTCGCGCGATTGGAGTGTAGCAGCGTCGACGGCAACTGCATATTCAACACTCACCTCCTGCAAAGCGGCCTGCATCAATGCTTCGATCTCGAGACGTGGAAGTGCTTTACGCTTTTGCAAAGGTGCTTCTAGATTTTCTATAAACTCCTTCGCCCTGGTAAGAGCGCGGAATAACGACGTAGCCCGATTACGCTCCTCGAAGTTTAGATACGCATTGCGCGAGCTCATTGCCAATCCATCGGCTTCGCGTACGGTTGGAACAACATTAATGGCAATAGGCATCGCCAGATCGGCAACCATTTGCTTAACCACAAGTGTCTGTTGGTAATCTTTTTGACCAAAGAACGCCTCAGTAGGCATTACTGTGTTGAAAAGTTTACAGACAACCGTTGCCACTCCATCAAAGTGGCCCGGTCTGCCTGCTCCTTCCAATTCCTTCGCAATTCCCCCTATGTGAATGGATGTTGCGAAACCTTGCGGATACATTTCTTCAGCGGAAGGGGCGAATACGTGTGTGCCGCCGTGCTCGCGTATCATTCTAACGTCTGAATCAAGATTTCGAGGGTACGTTCCGAAATCTTCGGAGGGTCCAAACTGAAGAGGGTTAACAAACACAGAGACAACAGTAAGCGAATGACGCATTGATGACACCTTGATGAGCTCTGCATGCCCTCCATGCAATGAACCCATCGTGGGGACAAATCCGATGTCTACTCGTTCGGCGCGCGCGTCGCTGACGATGTCCTGCATTTCCGAAATTGTTGTGATAATGTGCACGTCACAGTTCGGGTTTGGTTGAGTACGAAGATAACGTGAGTCGAATCACGATACTCGTTTCCATGTTGCTATTCGCACTTAACGCGTTTGAAACTAAAGCGCAGAAGACTGCACCGACATTAACTAAAGATCTTTATGAGGATGTTATTGATCATCGTCGGTTTGATTCTCTGTGGCGGGCATCAAAACGATTCGGTAAGCTACATACTAACGCTGTGTGGAGCGAGGCCTATGCCACGTATCGTCAGTTACTTGCAGACGCTGACCCCGGTCCGTTCTACGTCGACTCCAGACTCGCTTTCTGGATCAACGCCTATCTGGCAGTACTCATGAAGGTGATGCAATTGCGCGTTGGTTACCGCTCAACGGTTTGGGACAGTCTTCTATCAATCCGCGACACATTTATCATTGCCCATGAGAGGCATACGCTCAGATCGTTATCCGACACGATCATAGCCACTGCACAAACAGTTCGTGTGAGAGCCTTCTTGTGCAGCGGGAGTTCAAATGCACCTCCCTTTCCAACTGGTGCATGTTTTGCAAAAACCATGAAAGAATCGCTGAGAGAACAGTTACGAAGGGTGTGTAGGTCGGAAAGGTATGTTTTGTACGATCCGGCGGCAAATGTTCTGCAACTGTCTGTAATGTTTAAAGAATGGTTCGACGAAATGATTGTCGAATCGGGATCAGTGGTGGACTTCCTCTTGCCTTGGATTACTGAGGCTGCTGCCGCTCAGTTAGCTCTGCGGAAGGAGGGAATGCAAACAGTGATATCGGATAGGATTGAGAAGTGGAACCGCGCGAGGTAACGTTGAAAAACAGCCGTAATTTGCGGGATGACAATACCTGTAGATCGAACTGCAAACACGCGTATCGATGCCTCTGCAATTGCAGATGGTAAGATGACTAACGTTCCTTCCGACCACATGTTCATAGCAGAATATGCAAACAAAGAATGGAGGAAGGCGCGTGTTCAACCGTATAGAGCAATCCCACTGGCGCCATTTGCGTTGGGGCTGCATTATGCTCAGGCTGTGTTCGAAGGAATGAAGGCATATCGACTGGAGAATAGCAGCGTTGCAGTCTTCCGAATCCAGTCGCATTTCCAACGATTTAATCGGTCTCTAGAGCGAATGGAAATGCCTCCGGTACCCGAAGATTTATTTTACAGTGCCATCAATACATTCGTTGATGCCGACCGTGACTGGGTTCCACCGGGACCTGAATCCGCCTTCTACATCAGACCTCTCATGTTTGCCAGTGAGGAGCGCATGGGGTTGAAGTCTTCAGATGAATTCCTGTTCATAGTTGTTGGCGGGCCATTCCGTCCACTGTATTCAAAACCTCTCAGAGTAAAAGTTGAACGAAAGTATTCGCGAGCGGCTCCGGGCGGAACTGGTAGCGCTAAGTGTGCAGGCAACTACGCTGCAGCAATGTATCCAACACAACGCGCGCGGGAAGAAGGGTACGACCAGGTGATTTGGACCGACGCTGCAAGCCACACCCGGATCGAAGAAAGCGGTACGATGAATGTTGCATTCATCGAGGATAAATCGTTTGTTAAAAGCCAGAATACAGAACCAGTGATTGTTACTCCGGCATTATCAGACACGATTCTCGACGGGATTACAAGGAGCTCTGTTATCACACTTGCGCGCGATTCGGGAATCAAGGTCGAAGAAAGATCCATTACAGTATCTGATTTACAGCAAGGTCTGGAATCTGGAACAATTAGAGAGGTTTTCGGCATTGGTACTGCTGCATCGCTTGCGCCAATTGGAACTGTATCGATCGATGGAATAGAGCATTCACTGTCGTACAACGAGAACAGCATCGTGTACCTTCTTCGTAAGCGGTTGAACGATGTTCGATATGGCAGGTCAGAGGACTTGTACGGATGGATGAATGAAATAGGAGTTGTTGAGGTATGATAAACTTTGTTAGTTTTCTTACCGATATGTTCCGTTATGGAGATTGGGTTGCGGAACGCTTGACTACATCCGTAAAATCCGCAGAGTTACAAGAGCATGAACGTGTAATTTGGGTATTCAATCACGTTGTTAATGCCAGACGTATTTGGCTGGAGCGTGTTCGGGATGGATCGGTGTCGGTTGATTTTAATCGTATACTTCCTCTTGATGAATTGCTGGATGTACAACGTGCCGACACAGAGGCTTGGTGTCAGTGGTTGGGGGAAGGGGGCGAGGCACGACTTGAATCACTTTGTGTGTATAAAAATTTGCGCGGCGACAGTTATGAAAATAAATTATATCATATCGCCCAGCATGTTGTGAATCATACAACACATCACTTTCATGAGATTGTTTACCTGATCAGGTCTTCAGGTCATGTGCCGCCGACGACGGATTTTATCGCATACGTTCGGTTAAACCTGTCCTGATTTGCTATTGTGAGCAGTACTGAACGCCCCCTGCAATTCATCAAAGGAGTTGGACCAAAACGGGCAGAGGCACTTGCTGACGCGGGGTTGATAACACCGAGGGATATTCTTTATGCGATACCGTATCAGTACGTCGACCGCAATGCGGCAGCCTCGATAGCCGCCTTGTATGAGAGGCTACGAACTGATGATGTTTGGTCGGGCTCTGCCCACGACATTGCTTCGGCGAACTCCGAAGTCTCCATCATGGCAACGGTTAGCCACGTGGAAACCCGTTCGCTCGGCAAGTCGAGGAAAATGTTCACTGCTGCAATTACCGACGGATCGGGGACAACTGCACAGCTAGCGTTTTGGAATTATATCCAGCATTTTGAACGAACAATTCGTGTTGGCGACACATACCTTGTCAGCGGTATCGCAGAGTACGATGAGCGATGGAACATCATTCGGTTTACACATCCCGAACTCGAAAAAATAGAGAAAGACGATGCAGAACGTGTTCTTCAGGGATCGATATTGCCAAAATATCGATTATCGCAAAAGTTAAAATCTGCAGGAATTTCGATGCGGCTCATGCGGAACATCGCCGATCACGTCATAGATGACGCGTTGACGAGCGAAGTCGATCCATTTCCGGAAGAATTTCGTCGGAAACACAATCTGCAGCCACTAAAGACAGCGTTACGAGCACTCCATTTTCCTGCTTCGCATTCTGAAATTGAGGCATCGCGTTTCCGCATGACGTTTGAGGAATTGTTCTTCTTTGAGTTGATGCTGGCTACACGGCAGCGGACTAGAAAATCTTCCGGACGCGGTATACGGATGGAGGTGAAGAGTCGGCGGGCACGAGACCTCGTTGATAAACTTCCATATCATCTTACTGCGGCTCAAAGGCGCGTTATCAACGAAATCATGAAGGATCTTTCGTCAGGCGAGCCCATGAACAGGCTCTTGCAAGGCGACGTTGGTTCCGGAAAAACCATTGTAGCTCTGCTCTGTATGTTGAATGTTGTTGATAATGGATATCAGGCGTTGATTATGGCGCCAACAGAAATTCTTGCAGATCAACATTTCCGCACAATAAACTCATTGTTAAATAATTCCGGAGTCAATGTTGAATTGATGGTAGGGGGCCAGAAACGGAAGCTTCGAAATGAGATTCTCTTGCGCATTTCCTCAGGCGAAACCAACATCATTGTAGGCACACATGCCTTGTTTGAAAGCGAAATCCAATATCACAAACTAGGCCTTGCAGTCATCGACGAGCAGCATCGATTTGGTGTGGCGCAGCGAGCGGAGTTAAAACGTCTTGGGACAAACTCGAATTTCGTACCTCATTTCCTTGTTATGTCGGCAACGCCGATACCACGCACGCTGGGCATGACGTTGTACGGCGATCTCGATGTGTCCGTCATTGATGCTCTGCCGGATAACCGACATCCAATTAAAACGCAGGTGGTGTATTCATCACAGATCGGATCGGTATATCAGAAAATCCGTGGTGAGATCCAACTGGGCAGACAGATATACATTGTTTACCCACTCGTTGAAAAGAGCGACAAACTCGCCTATAAAAGTGCTGTCGAGCATCATCAACTACTTAGTGAGCAGGTTTTTCCGGATCTGCGAGTTGGACTGCTTCATGGTCAGATGTTTTGGTACGAGAAAGACGACATCATGAAGGCGTTTTTGAACAAGGAGCTCGATATTCTTGTTGCCACTACCGTAGTGGAAGTGGGTGTTGACATTCCCAATGCAACCGTGATGATGATAGAAGACGCAGAACGATTTGGTCTGTCGCAATTACACCAGTTAAGGGGGCGTGTAGGACGCAGTGTTCACCAATCGTATTGTTTTTTAGTAACAAAGGATCATTTTCGCTATGCCCTTCCTAAAGTTCATGCTGCCACTGAACGGGCAAACGCTGCGGTTCGACTCAGAACAATGGAAGAAACTAACGATGGATTTCGCATAGCAGAGGTAGACCTTCAGATACGAGGACCAGGAGACCTTATGGGGACGCGACAGAGCGGCCTGCCGGAGTTTAGATATGCCGATCTGGTGACGGATGGACCCATCATTACGGCAGCAAGAAAGGAAGCGTTTGCAATGATTACCGCCGATCCACAATTACGCAAAGAGGAACATGGGTTAATACGCGAACGTCTGATTCGTGACTTTGATCAAAAGTCATACATCACAGTCGCGTAAATTCGACGCATGCAACAGCCGACACCCGAATTAATATCTGTTGGTAATCCCCTGCAGTTGGTCTTCAACGTCAGCGAGGTGTTTTTTTCAATTCAGGGTGAGGGTACTCGTATTGGACGTCCGTGCACTTTTGTACGGATGCAGGGATGCAAGCTGCGATGTGTGTGGTGCGATACTCCATACGCACTCGACCATCGTCATATTGAGCAAGAGATGACTGGGCAGCAGATCTTTAACAGGATTGCAGCGCTCAAATGTCGGTTTGTCGAATTTACTGGTGGAGAGCCCCTTGAACAATTAGGAGTGTTCTCTTTAATGTCGGTTCTTTGCGACAACAATTACGAAGTTGTAGTTGAAACGGGAGGACATGTTGATATATCGTTGGTGGATCCAAGAGTCTCCAGAATTGTCGACATAAAATGTCCAGACAGCAAAATGATGACGCTCAACAAACTCGATAACATTGCGCACCTTACCTCAAACGATGAAGTAAAGTTTGTAATTGCTTCGAAGAACGATTATGACTGGGCGAAAGAGACAATCAGGGATTATGATTTGCATAGCAAAGTTGATTCCATACTGATGTCATGTGCTTTTGGAATATTACCGTACGACGTCATGGCTGAATGGATCCTTAAAGACAATCTTGATGTTCGGTTCCAGCCGCAACTGCACAAATTTATTTGGGAACCGGATAGGAGGGGAGTTTGAGAAGGGTTTACCTGCTTATTGCACTCACTCTTGTTATATCGATGATTGCACAGGCTCAGACAATGACTGATGCTGGTAGGCTGATGGCTGTTTACTCAACGCCTGAACCAATGCCGAACGTCAATTCACCCAGCGATGAATATGGACCTGTTTTTGATGCAGTTCGAAATCGTTTACTCTTTACATCGGAACGAACAGGCTTTGCACAAGTATGGTTGAAACGCGACATCGACAGTCTGCCGCAGCTTGTTCCAGGAACGTTTAACGATGGCTCAAAGCACAGATCCTATATTTCTTTAGGAATCGGCTCGGAAGCCGTCGGTGTTGCATTCTTTTCCGGAGAAAAGCAAGCGTACCCAACAATCATCACGGTACCCGTTGATGCCGACGCACTCAACGAAGGGCATCCGATTGCTTCGATCAACGACAGTAGTTTTTCAACACAACCAGCACTATCACCCGATGGAACAAGACTCGTCTTTGTCTCGAATCGGGATGGCGGCCTTGGTGGCTTGGACCTGTGGATATGCGACCGACGTAGTGTATTGGAATGGTCGGCTCCGGCACAGATTAGCAATCACGTTAATTCTCCCGGCGACGAGATTACTCCGTTCTTCCTTACCAACGATTCACTTGTATATGCCTCCGACGGTTACGGCGGAAAAGGTGGCTATGACTTGTTTCTTGTTGTGTTAAAGGATGGCGCCTGGCAGGAACCCGAACCCCTTACCTTTCTGAATACTGAATTTAACGAAAGTGACTTTGCTGTTCTGCCAAATGGCATTCTCGTTTTTGCCACGGACAGGCCAGGTGGTTCCGGCAAACTCGACTTGTGGACGGTGCACAGGCTGACTAGTTCACGGTAATGGTTCCAACCTCTACAACGCGGGCCACGCCGTCGAGCCTCATCGTGACTCCTTCCCTTGTTTCATTCTTGCCGCCGTAATTCCTAAACAGTTCAACCTGTATTGTTGTGGATCGTGCAAGGTTCTGCTGTCGGTCGCCGTAATAATGAACCTGAACTTTATACTTTCCCCTAAGTGCCCGCGGAAGAATAAATTCTTCGGGTCCATAGCCCCCTGTGAAATCTCGCGATAAATGACCTCCAATTCTGGTGTCGCGTAGGCTGTACATACAAACGTCACCCAATGGGTCCGTGACCCATAGATCAACGTCGCTATTATCAGCATCCCATGTTAACACAACCCGCACATCGGACTTCACGGAAAAGAGGTATTTCTTGTTTATTCTCTCAATGTTCATACTTGCCGCATGCTTTGTAATCAATTGGTTCAATTCAGTGAGAGCGATTAATTCCATTTCGGGAAACCTGGCGTGCCAGGGTGTTTCAATAATCTTTACAAACAAATCTGCTGCCTTCTGATAGTTCCCAACAGCAGCATAAGCTAAACCCAGATCACGATAGGCCTGAGGCTCTTCAGTACGGATGCGCATCACATCGGCAAAAACGTGAACGGCGAGTTGAGCCTGCTGAATTTGAAGCAGACGATGACCAAGGATGCGCAACTCACGCGCGTCTTCGCCATGCAGTTCAGCAAGACACGTAAGAACACGTAGGGCTTCCTTTACAAGCCCCTTTTCACGGAGCCTATCGGAAAAATCCAAATAAAAAGAGCTGACAAATTCGTACCGAGGCCGCAATGCTAAATATGTTGAGTATAGTTGCCGCGTGCTTGATTCATCCAATGCCTTTGTCCACGATTCACGTTCGGACTTGTTCGTTTCGATCCTTATGGAGACATTGCTATCATCAGAAACTAGGTCTGCCATGTTCGACGTACCTCCATCTTTTAACATCTCTTCATGGTGTGGTTCAGGAGATAGGATAGACCTTACTGTAAACGCCATAGAGCTCTTGGCTCGGAGGGGCGATGATGCAGATGCCCCGACTGCAGAACTGCCCAATGCATCAATGCCTCTCACATTTCGTTCGATGAAGTCTATCGTCTTTCTGTTTTGCCGCAGTGAATCTTTTTGCTGAGATGCTTTGGAAATAGAATCAACATTGATGGTTCGCTTTAAGAAGTCGGTTCGCTGCCTTATCTGAAGGCTGACGTAGGTAGCATGGCGATTCTGAGCGGCCAATGAATCGGCGTATATATTTCTGCGCTGATCTCGCCATTGCTGTACAAGTTCAGGTTCTGATGAAGGGGGCTCAATGTCGAAACGGACGTAATCCTGCAACCTATCGAGAACAATTAGCGATGTTCCCGGTGTAACGATCCCAAATTTCATTCCAAGATTTCTTATCGCCTCGGCGTTTTCTTGCCGATTCCCATTAAGCCTATGCAGTTCGTGTTGTGCCCATAACCGAGCCATCGCAGATCCGCTGTCGTTGTTTTCATTTACGTTAATGGAAATAATCTCCTTACCGACAATTGTTTCTCCAATCGAGGTAAGAATTTCGATGGTTGCTGAAGGACTTCTCAGCCTTCCTGTAAGCGTTGTTACTTCTTGCACTTCGATTGTACCTGAAGGGCGCACATCTTCAATTGTACCATCCAAAACCTTCACTGAACGAATGGCGAGGTGATCTTCAAACATGGCATGTACGGCGTCATCAATACCTCGGGATGTTAAATCAAGATACTTTCCATTGCTTTCATGTGCGATGAAGCGCAAGACGTCGTGATCTGCCTGAACACCACTCGATACTGTGAATACAGGACTTGAACCGTGTGCCGGCCTATGCTCGCCAAAGGTCGATATACCATCGCTCATCAGGAGAACAAGGTCGGATTCATCCTGGCGTAATGGTGCAACACCCAGTTGTGTTCCTCCATCGTAAATCATTGATTTAATCATTCGCTTTATTGCCGACCAGTCGCCGTTTCGCACAACAAATGATTTCTGATCAACAACTGCATTCGCAAATGCAATAAAATCAACGCTGACATTTTGAATGCGATGAAACATTGCTGCAAGGAATTCCTGTTCCTTGTCATGGTTTCGTTTTAATCCCGACAACGAGGCATCCCACACCAGCGTGATTTTATTGGGTAATGTAGCAGGCTGCGATTTCGGATCAAGCATTAGAAAGAGACCGAAATAGGACTCATTATCGATGGTGTTTACAGAGACAACATGGTTCTTAAATACTACTGGTACAGATAGCATGAATGGCTTGTCGAGAAGAATATTCTGTTCACTCATGTCGGCAACGAATGTTCTGCCCCGATGCGAAAATTGAACGGTATCGTGGCTGTTGCCTGCAAGGGATGGGCGAGAACCAAAGGCGGCAACGTCGGCATGAAACGTAAATGAATCTACTTTTTCGGGGAACGCAAATGGAATTGCATAACCAAAACCGTTGTCGGTCCTTGTAAGCTGCTGCTCGAAAGCGATTACAATCCGGCGTGTGCTCATTGCACCAATCGGATAGACACGGGCACGGAAGGAGTTGTCGCGCGTCATCTCTAACAATGCCGGATCAATTTTGGTTCGAATTACTTCCTCAAATGTCTCCCTACCCTTCGACTTGTCAACAACTACTGCATTTCGTAACCGACCATTGATATCTAACGCAAAGCGCGACACCAATTGCCCATCGGATATCGGGAAGGAGAACTCGCCCTCGAGAATGCGATTGTGTGGATTATAAACCTTCATCTCCATTGTTGTTGTTGCCAGCGTTCCCCGCACCTGGACGTCGACGGACAACGACTGAATGTGAAGGGGCTTGGGCTGCCCTGTAGAGTCCTGTACAAAGACACCTGGGAAACGCGTGGGCTTTTGCTCAATGATTTGTTGAGCTTGCGTTGGAAAAGTTGCTCTTGTGTATAAGAGTCCGAAAGCAACCATGACAACCAGAATTAATGGCATTGTAATACTCCTGATTAACGCTCAATAAGCAGACGATGAACAACCTGACCGGGAATGCCTTCGACCTCGATGACAACGTGGTACATTCCGTTTGCGTACATATCGAGATGAGCTAACGGCATTTCAACATTTCCTGATGAATGATGCACCGATGTCCAGAGATCAACCACCTTGTTACCGAGAGCATCGTAAAGTACTGCTGACGTAATGCCATCTTTTGCGAGCTTGAACGACACAGTGGCGGTAGACTGATTTGCTGGGTTAGGAAATATCCTGCCCTCTGAGATTACTGCGCTTTGCGCTTGAAGAAGTGTGTAATCCGCAGAGGACGCGGAACCAAGTTCTTTGAGCAAACCCTTCCGAAGACTAACTGGGAGAGCATCGATAAATTCTGGTGTTGGTTCGTACCACAGCACAACGTCGGCCGATGGGAATAGGGTATTACTCGCATCAACAAGTTGTACTCGAACAGCTACGAGTCTGTCAACGTCAGTCCGTAATCGTGCATCAAACCACGTGGCAAAAATCTTATTGCGACGATACAATGTAACGTGCTTAGGAACAAATGTGGCATCGGCGTTGTGCGAGCCCCTTACCGAAACCCCGTTAGTGTTGATTGTTATTCTGAAACCCTGGTCTGAGTACGTTAAGTGCGTTGTATGATGGGCTAAGCCTAATTGAGAAAGCTCGCTTGCTGAAAGAGGAAGCGCCTTTAAAACCGGCTGAAATTGAGGCGTGCCATTATCCAAAGTTTGGTCTTCAGCAGACATAGGTGTTGGCATTTCATCCGAAGATGCCGGGCTTGAATCATGATTCAAAATATGTTTAACATCGGCGGTTGACTGTCCTGTGCGAGTATTATGCGGCTGAGGCAGATACAGCACGGTAGCCAGCGTTGCTGCAGCAAGAGAAATTGAAAGGATTGAGTACTTCAGAACATTGTTGGGGCGTTTGATGCTAACCGTATTCGTTCGCAGCGCATTCAGAATTTCTTCTTCTGAAAGGAGCGGAGCGGAATCATTTTCTCGACTCAACGTCTTCAGTGCATCGTTGATTGATTGAAATGATGACATGATTACCTGGACTCCGGAATAAGTTGTGTAACAGGTGAAATGTGCAGGTGTGATGCCAGCAGTCTTCGAGCTCGCATCAATCGTACCTTAACAGCAGCTATCGAACTGTTTTGAATTCTGCTGATCTCTTCTATGCTGCAATCATGCAGCTCATACAAGACAAGGGCTTCTCTGCTTCGATGCGGAATTTTTAGCAGCGCATCTTTAACAATTGCAGCTTCCGTTGTTCTGTCAGGCAGAGGGCTTGTAGACTCGATTTCCTCGGCAACGCCATCTTCCAGCCGAAGAAACCGATTGTATCGTTTATGATAATGCCGACTAAGATTTGTAATTACCGTGAACAGGTAGCTTTTGAATGCCGAAGTGTCGCGCAAGTCATCGAATTTTTGCCACAGAACGACTAATGCATCTTGCAAAATGTCACGGGCTTCTTCTCTGTTTTTAGCTAGCGAAACAACGTACCGTTCTGCTGAGGAGTAAACTGGCCTCAGTAAGCCAAGGAATTTTTCTTCTCGTTCAGACAATTGCGACAATTTCTCCTCCACATCAGGGTACGAGATTGAGAGGCTATTCATGTACTCTCGGTTACAAAAAAAAAAGAAGTCCTCGAATGAGGACTTCTTTTTATACTAACGTAGAAACCTTGCGGATGGCGCTATTTATTAATGGAATAGCGTAGGAGAACAGAAGAAGAACCCGGGATTGCAATTGGATCACCGATTGGACTAGGACTTGAAATAGGTGGTTGGACTGATTTAACAAGCCCTATATCGGCGCCCAACCATTGGTGAATGGAAAGGTTGATTGGAAAGTCTCCGAATAGCGGTACATACACGGTAATGCCGATAGACAGTATGGAGTGAGCGGTGGAAATTGACTGACCGTTGACCGTAATGTTTTCAGTGCCCGCGTTAGCGCCAGTAACTTTGAATTTCATAGATACTGGTACTGGAAATCCTCCAACGTTAATCGTGATACCTGAGACGGAATCCTCGTAGGCAGTCCAGGTAGCATTCGACTGATCATATACGAGCATCCACCGCGAACCAAGATTCACGGTATTAGCTGAGTCCAAATCAAACGAGAGGTTAATAAGTCGATAAAGTTTACTACCCTCTTGTGCCGTGTACTGGTACTCAATATTCGCAGAGTTATCCGCCCTCACGGCATATTTTACTGCCGTCTTCGTTGTGCCCTTCAAATCAGATTTTTGCTCAGTCCCTTCAACTGTTGTACTGTCTGAAAACACTGCTACAACGCTGTCTGCACCCGAACTGCTCTTTTCTACCTCCGTGTTTTCGTAGATGTAATATGTACCTGTCGAAGACGGCAGATAATTTTTGGGCGGAGTAGTTGGTGTTGTTGAATCTTTAGCACAACCAATCAGCGCTACAGATATGATGCTAGCCAGGAAAACTGAATACTTCATGACGCTCCTTGATTTGAATTAAACAGAATTGTTAAACCACAGTTGTTAGAGAAAGGTAAACATGCGGAGGGCGAGGGAGTCGAACCCCCACAGGCTTGCGCCCGGCGGTTTTCAAGACCGCTGCAATACCATTATGCGAGCCCTCCGTAGACTCGTTCTGTGGCATAATGTTGCTGACAGAATTGTAAAATAAGGTAAGGGGCTTGTATTTCGCATGAAATAATCAACGGTGCAGTTAGCGTCACTAACGCTTAAGGGCTAGCTGCGTGTAAAATCTTTGGAGCTCAGACCAAGGAAATCCAGCACGCTCGACTCAAAAATTATCCGCTTTGTTTGTGGCGAAATATCGTCCATCTCTTCGATAAACTTTCCGTGTTCAAGGTCTCCGAGAGGAAATGGATAATCGGTGCCATACGCTATTCTGTTTTCCCCTATAAGAGTAATGAGGAAGCGCAGCGCGTCGGCATTGTGGGTAATGGAATCAACCCAGAAGCGTCCGACATATTCAGCTGGATCTTTCACGCCATGCACGTTACACAAGTCTGGACGCGCGTGGTATCCGTGCGATATCCTGCCTAACGTATACGGAAACGAGCCCCCTGCATGGGCAAACATTACCTTCAGCGAGGGGAAGGAATCAAAGACGCCGCCGAAGATCATCGAGGTAACGGCAAGTGTTGTTTCTGCAGGCATACCCACAAGCCACTGAAGGAAGTATCGTGAAGTGCGCTCGGCGCCCATCATCTCCCACGGGTGAACAAAAACACCCATCTCCATTTCCTGCGCAGCCTCCCAAAACGGGAAGAATATTTTGTCGTCGAGATTCTTTGCGTTTACGTTAGACCCAATTTCAATTCCGCGAAAACCAAGCTCGCTTTTGCAGCGCTGCATTTCTTTAATTGCGAGGTCCACATCCTGGAGCGGGACAGTGCCAAGTCCAATGAACCTCCTTGGGTGCTCATGTACCACTCCTGCAAGATGATCGTTAAGAAAGCGGCTCCAATCGAGAGTATCTCCGGGTTGTGCCCAATAGGAAAACAAGACGGGGACAGTACACAGGACCATTGCATCGACGCTATTGGCATCCATATCGGCAAGCACAGCATTCGGATCCCAACAGTTACGCGCGATGTCCCGAAAGAACGTACCGTCGTCGCGCATCATACGCGCTCTGTCAGGTGCATGGTGTACCAATTGGATAAACCCTCCATAACCATATTTATCTTTTAACGAAGGCCAGGTTTCGGGCAGAATGTGGGCATGACAATCAATCTTCAGCATGTTATGCCTTCTCTGGAGGCATCAGAACCGTCCCACACACACTGCATGTTCGCTTGGAAGTATCGCTCCAAAACCTTTCAAAGATTGGAGGCAACTGAGTAACGATATCGGTAAGGGGCAGGAATTCTTCGTACAGTTTATTGCCGCAGTTTTCGCAATACCACATAAAGGCATCAAGTTCTTCGGTTTCACGCTTCCGTTCGATTACAAGGCCAATGGTATTTGCAGGCCTACGCGGCGAGTGCGGTGTTTGCGGCGGCAACAAGAAAATGTCGCCCTCCCTGATAACGATATCGCGAGGCTTACCTTCGTCAATAATTTTTACCGTGATGTCGCCTTCCAACTGATAAAAAAATTCTTCGCCTTCGTTGTAGTGGAAATCCTTGCGTGCATTGGGTCCACCCACAACCATGATGATGAAGTCGCCATCATCATACACTTTTGCGTTCCCTACGGGCGGTTTCAGAAGATGCCGATGTTCGTCTATCCACCCTCGAAAATTAAATGGCGATACTACAGCCATGATGTTCCCCAATTCATGAATAGTTTCGTGAAAATTACGAATCGCAGCAGATCGGAAACTACCGACTGTCAACTCATAATCACGCATAGATGACAACTGACCTCACAGGATTACGTGCACTTGTTGCCGGTGCATCGAAAGGCATTGGCAAGGCAATAGCAATTGCCCTTGCTGAAAACGGAGCTTCGGTGACGCTGTTGGCGCGCTCGGAGAATCTCTTGGAGCAGGTACGAGATACTCTCGTGATGAAGCAAGGCCAGCGCCACTACGTCGTCGTCACAGACATTCGCAGTGCTGAGGTTATACAGCAAGTGGAAAAACACGTGGATAATCATGGTGGATTCCACATTGTTGTGAACAACACTGCAGGACCTAATGCGGGTGAGTTAATTAAAAGCCATGTGGAGAGTCTTACCCAAGCTTTTCACGATCATATACTTGTTAGCCATGAGTTAATGCAATTGCTCTCGCCCTTCATGAAAGCCGAGAAGTTTGGCAGATTCATTAACATTATTTCCACATCAGTTAAGCAACCAATCGAAGGGCTTGGTGTAAGCAATATTGTGAGGGGTGCAATGGCAAGCTGGTCAAAGACTCTGGCAACGGAGCTTGCGCCGTTTGGTGTTACCGTGAACAACATACTACCTGGGGCTACGCTAACGAACAGGTTGGAGACCATCATTGCCCGCCAGAGCAAGGACAGCGGAGTATCTGAGGAAGATATTCGAAATAAAATGATAAAACTTATTCCTGTCGGCCGATTTGCCGACCCCTCTGAGATTGCCCATGCAGCGCTTTTTCTGGCATCGAGGGAAGCTTCGTACATCACCGGAACAAGCATCTTAGTAGATGGTGGCAGGATGAGATCGCTGAGCTAGACAGGAACTAGTACACCAGTTAGTATTACTTTTCCCCTTACTGTGGATAAACAATTCATTTTGGGCACATGTTTTAAGCATTTATACTTGCATTACTACTCTTAAGAAACTACCTTTGCGATAGTTGTAAGCCATTGCCATAGGCAGGGATATCAATTACTGGCTTCGAAACTCGGAGCTGGGGGGAAGGGAGGCAGGTCGGGGTTTTCCACATAGTGTGAATTACTCATCCAGTTTTCCACAAATCAAGGCTTAAAGGTGAGGCAGCAAGTCAGAGGCAGGGTATTGATACTCGAGGAAAATCGTCGCTCATCGGGGATTGTTATCTCGCTGCTCATAGTCGTCTTTCTCGCGCTCTTCGCATCGCACTGGCATGAACGGCAGACAGTTGAGCAGGTCGAGATTGCCGGGGCTACGAATCTGAGTATACGTCAGGTGCAGGCAATAGCTGACGTCTGCCTGAGCAAGCCGCGATCCAACGTAGAGCTTGCCGATGTGCGCATGAAGGTCGAACAAATTCCGTTTGTAAAAAAAGCAACTGTACATTTTTCCGGCGTTCGTAATATCACGGTTGATGTGCTTGAGCGGATTCCGGTTGCCTACGTTGTTCTGCCAAATGGTTCATTGCAGATGGTTGATGCAGAGGGGACATTACTTCCACCAACGCGTGCTGTTCGTGCGTTCAACATTCCGCTGCTACGGTGTCCGAACAGTTTGACGAATACGACAATCAGGCGTGCTGTTCAGGTTTTGAAATGTGCAGAAGCGACGCTGCACGCAGATTTGTTTCAGTCAATCTCCGAAGTTGTTATCGATGGGGATGGTTCAGTCATTGTTCTTACGGACAGACTGCGGTGGCGGCTCGGTAGGCACGAGATAGAGCGGGTTTCAGACGCCTTTGCCGATATGAATGTGTTTTGGAGCAGAACGTCAGGTTCGCGTCTTGCCCAGAACGCAACGGAAATCGACTTGAGATGGAGGCACCACATTGTTGTTCGTTCAGGTACATCAACGGTTGCAGCGTAATTCATGAACGGTTCTTCGATCCATGTTGGGCTCGACATTGGTACCACAAAGGTGTGCTCAGTTGTTGCATCGACTGATGCGATAACAGGCAGGCTCGATATTGTGGGCGCCGGCTTGTCTGACTGCGATGGACTGAAGCGCGGTGTTGTGACAAACATCGGCAAGACTGCAGAGGCAATACGCATTGCTACAGACAAAGCCGAACAGCAATCGGGATTTACAATTGGTCGTGTTGTGATTGGCGTTTCGGGCGATCACGTTGCAGCGTTTTCGACGCGTGCAATTGTTACCATCTCGTCGACGGAAATCACACAGACCGATATCAATCGGCTGCATCATGAATTACGTCAGGTGCGGATTACTCCCGACAGGCGCATTCTGCATGTAATACCCCAGGACTATGTAATCGACGGTCAGGACGGAATAACCGATCCTCTCGGCATGAGCGGAAAGCGTCTGGAAGCGAATGCACTGGTTATCACTGCTTCCGTAACCGCAGTAGACAATATCTTCCGATGCGCAGAGCGTGCAAATCTTCATATCGACGCAGTTGTTTTGCAATCCCTTGCAAGTGCATACGCAGTGCTCGACGACGCGGAAAAAGAAGTTGGTGTTGCACTCATCGACATCGGCGGAGGCACCACAGACGTTGCCGTCTTCCGCGGAAACATCCTGCGGTTCACTTCCATCATTTCTGTTGCCGGACAGAAAGTAACAGATGATATTGTTGCAGTTCTTGGTATTCGCAACACAGATGCAGAACGAATCAAGCGCGAGCACGGTCACGCCGACTCGCAGAGCATCATGCGCGATGAATTCGTTCAGGTGCCTGGTGTTGCAGGCCGTAACCCGACTGATCTAAGCAAATCAATTCTTTGTCAGATTATTGAACCGCGTGTCGAAGAAATATTCGAGCTGGCAATGCAGCGTCTGCTCGAATCCGGATGGGCGCATCAACTGAGTGCCGGAGCAGTGATAACTGGCGGCTGTTCAATGTTGCGGGGCGCTGATTCACTTGCTCAGCGAATGTTCAGAATCCCTGTTAACATCGGCATTCCAAGGGGCTTCAGCAGCGATGGTCTGGCTAAGGAAGTGAGTTCACCGATGTATGCAACGGCCGTTGGCCTTGCATTGTATTCGGTAAAACATGCTCGTGATTTCGACGATCGTTTTGAGGAAGCGTCGTTGTCTCACGCGCGCAATGGCGAAAACGGTGTCGGCAGACAGTCTGACGATGCCAGCAGAGGATTCATCAGGAAAATTGTTAACTGGTTCGAAAACTTATAATTCTTCGATCGGGGGGACCATGCCGATTGAGTTGGAAACGATAAATATCACAGGCGCCCGGCTACGAGTCGTTGGCGTTGGGGGAGCGGGCGGCAACGCTGTACGCACCATGATTTCACGCGGATTAGAATCCGTGGAATTCATTGCGGCTAATACCGACAGTCAGGCGCTGATGCGTAATCCTGCCGGTACTAAAATCCAGTTGGGATGCAACACCACGCGTGGTCTGGGGGCGGGAGCCAATCCCGACATTGGCCGCGCCGCTGTCGAAGAAAGCATCGAGGAAGTACGCGATGCACTGCGCGGAGCCGACATGGTGTTCGTGACTGCCGGTATGGGAGGAGGCACAGGTACTGGCGCTGCTCCTGTCATTGCACGAGAGGCGCGCGACCTCGGAGCCCTTGTAGTGGGTATCGTTACCCGCCCCTTTTCATTTGAAAATCGCACACGGGCAAGACAGGCCGAAGCGGGTGTTCGAGATCTGCGGGAAGAAGTTGACGCATTGATTGTGATTCCAAACGACAGGATTTTATCCGTCGTAGACGCATCCGTTCCGTTCCGCGAAGCCCTCGAGAAAGCTGACGAAGTATTATACAATGCAACAAAAGGGATTGCAGACATTGTATCGCACGAAGGCATCATCAACGTGGACTTTGCAGATGTTGTAACGGTAATGAAGAGTCAGGGCGATGCCCTTATGGGCATAGGTACTGCCACCGGCGAGCGCCGAGCGTTGGAAGCGGCGCAGAATGCACTGAATTCTCCAATCCTTGAAGGGATGCAGATTTACGGTGCGCAGGGACTGCTTGTGAACATTACCGGCAGTCCTTCGCTTACAATGCACGAGGTGAACGAAGCCGTATCCTGCGTGCAAAAAGCCGCAGGCGAAGACGCGAATCTGATTCACGGAGTTGTGATAGACACACTCATGGATGATGAAATATCAATTACCGTAGTCGCTACCGGCTTTCATAGGACCGAAGAGCACAGGACGGAGCTATCTGCTCCGAGAATTACAATTGTAAGGGGCGGATCGAACGAACCCGACCCGAAAGAGGCGTCAGGCGATAACGAGACGGAGCCCGATTATTATCGGCCAGCCGCCACTGCCGGTACGAGCCGAATACTCAAGCCTTCGGCAGCGATAGATCCTAACGATGTTGAACAACCCGCAATATGGCGGAGGAAGAAACTAACGCAAGCGGAAGCAGGATTTGAATCGGATGTCAGGCCGGCAATAAAGGTTTCATCGAGCGCCGATTCCCAGGCCGTACCTTCACAACAAAACGAATCGCAACCTGCACCAGGTACGTTCCTGCGGCCAGCGAAGACTGCAACATCTGGCGGCGGCAATAATCAGCCTGCATTCCTCAGAAAGATTATGGATTAACAGGATGGTATACCGGTTGATTGCTACGACAGCGCCACTGGCAGGTCGTCATCCGTCGTCCCGATTCCGATCTGCGGTCCTATAGTATTCAGCAGGACGTTTACCTGCGAGTCCTTAGCCACATAAAGCACTCCGCCGAGCGCAACAATGTTCGATGGATCCGTTTCTATCAGCGAATTCGGACCAACATTGAAGATCATTCCGTCATGCCACCGCACAAGCTTCAATTCTAAGACAACATACCGTTGCGGCGCTCCCATCCCGGCCCCTTTAACATGTTAGGCCACAAAAATACCGAAGAAACTGAAAGAGACCTCGCCTCCCGGCAAGTTACCCGGCAGCATATGCCTCCCGGCAAGTTCCACGACACCTCCGGCAAATATTGAAGGGCATCTTCTTTAGGGAATTTGCAATTTGAATCAGATTTGGATTTAATACATTTTTTTTTTATAGTAGTTGGTCACTTTTCATATTTTCAGCGGAGTAACGAAAATGAAATATCTCTTACTCCTCACTCTGTTCGTCATTTTATCATTAACTATTAGGGCACAGTGCAAAGAGGATGAGCTTGATTGTAATTGTACTTACACAACTCGGGAGATCAAGATATGCTTTGCTGGTACAAGCTATAATGCAGAAATAGAAATGTGCACTCAAACAGCGACTACTCAGTTGATTGATAATCCTTGTGCTGGTTACTGTGCACGTCCGGTTAACTCTGTTACCTGGGTCCGCAGAATTTGTGTTGATCAAGACTTGAAGAATCAGGGGATGCTGGCTATCTATAATGCTATTGTGGCAGGCACCAACTTGTGTTGTAACAACTTCATTGGTGCTACAATTCCATTTTGCGATCCATGGACCGACTGCAAGACATCAACCACTGCGTATTGTCACTTGTTAATGCTTCCCAAATGTACAACAAAGAATTTCGTAACAGGTTGCTATGAATATTGTGATAATGGGTGTAATGATTATTGCGTTGTTGAGCGTCGATACTGCATGATGAACGCAACAACCTGCTGCATGAATCTCATACCACATGTAGCTCCACCCTGTGAGTTTGCCAGCGATGATGAATGTAATCAAGGCTGTACAACACCATTTGATCAGTGTGCATCATTGACCTCGTCATCTCAAACATGTTGTCCATAACATAGGTTAATTTGAACCTGTAGAATCTTTCAGTTTCTGTGGGTGTTATTCTTTAGAGAAAGCAGAAATGAGCCTATCCAGATTATGTTGGGTGCTACTGATAATAGGGCACCTTTGCATTGTAAACCAGCACTTGGCCTTCTCTCAGCATTACTGGTGGTCGGAGATGCAGAATGTCGGTGATTATCCAAATGACGCGCGCATTTTGGCTGATCCTGAGTGGGGTATTGTTATTTCGAATTCTAAGCAGGGCTTGTGGTTTAGAAAAAGCGGAGAGATTCATGTGCCAGTTCTGTTTGAGAAGGATTTTGACAGCTTCTATCGTGCAATTCGTGTTGTATCCAACGGAAATGGACTGCTGTATCTGGTTGGTATGGATCGCTTCGATCCACAATTAGTAACAATTGGCCGAATCTCGTACGGAGACAAAATCTTACAAAGAGCGGATACCTCGGTCACTAACAGGTTAGTGGTGAATGGAATAGTAAACTCATCCAGAATTAATGTATTTGGTTCGGAAGCAGTCGCGATTGGACAAGCGTATTCCACCAATGCTGGTGAAATGTGGTATTACCGTCCGGACCCAATAAACGCTGGTCAATTATCAAACATCGCTTATAATAAACAAGATGGCTTTCTCGGTTACTCCGCTGTCGAAGAGAAATGGTACAAGCTTGATTTATTGTCAGGATCATGGTCGGAGTATACACCCGATAAGCCATTTGAGATTTTAAAGTTTACCGATGATGGTGTTGCCGTGGGGATTGAATTCAAAAACGGCCTCCCATATAATCTGTATTACAAGGTTAGCAGCGACGACGAATGGTTGTTGTTAGATTCAATTCAAAGAATAGATGGAAAAATAATTCCACTGCGAAGTGTGTTTGGAATCGGTGGGATATTCTCTGACTATGATTCAACAATCGTGGTTGCTGTTGACAGTGGCGTCGTTGTTCTGATAACCAAAAACGGAGTCAAATCATTTTCTCTACCGCAACAGGCGTTTGCACAAGTATCTGGGAGGAATAGTTTGAATTTCTCTCGTTACGGAAGGCTCATCGCATTAAATTATGAAAATGATATTTATACAATTGACGTTGAAACTAATGTTTCGGAGATACTGCCTTATAGATCCGGTTTATCTTCTTCTGTTCTCAGCGTATTTGAAGGTTCAGTATTTGCTTTTGCAGAGGGGACATCGGGACTTCTTTGGCGCTATTCGCCACAAGAAAACCTTTGGTATGCCGATATGAAGTTAACAGACTTCGAATCAAAAAAGTTTAATACCGTATCTCTTCTTAATATGGTGAACTTGAATGACGCTATTACAGGAATTACCAGTGATGGCCAGGTTGTAAAGTTTAATTCATTAAGTAAGAAGCTTGTTTTGGAACAGCCGAGAATGTTAATCAATCCCTACAATATGAATTATAGAAAGTATCTTATCGGTGCCAGGCGCATTAGTGCTACCCCCAAAGGTTATTATATACTTGGTGATAATCCACGACTCAGCGATGGGGATAGTGTCAAATTTATTGGGCTCGACACTGCATCGTTCATTACTGAATCTCCAAATGGACGTCAGTACTCCGGTTACAATCAACTATTTGTTAGGGCCGACTCATCTACAGCATGGCAGAACATTGGATTTCCCGATGACACCAGTAAAGACTATGGACCAATCTCATCAGTATGGAGTGATGACAATATGATTGTGGTTGGTGTTCGTGGTTACACACGCACAAATCAAGGTGATACGTTGGGTGTGATCCAAGGAGGTATCTTCTATTCCACTGACGGAGGGGTTACATTCTCGAATTCCAGTATCAGTGCAGGGGGATTGTGGGCTGAGAATATCTTTCGAACAGAAGATGGATCATTGTTGGCGTGGATTAGCGAAATGGAATTAATGGGTGACACAGCTCGCTTGTCTCAGCTTGATTTCCTTGAGAATGATGCGAACTTGATACGCAGTACTGATAAAGGAATTACTTGGCAACAAGTTTTCAGTTTAACTGTGGGTAACCGCACAAGCGAGTTCAATACCTGGCGCATAGCTCAATCAGGAAATAATCTGTTTGCGTTGGCGCCAAGTAACTTTTTGCTACACTCAGTAGACAATGGTCAAAATTGGAATTCTATAAATTTGGAGATTGAAAACTCAATCGTCAACGATCTGTTTGTTATGAGCAGCGGTGACCTCGTACTTGTAACGAATGATGGTATTAGATTTATTAACATCAGTACGGATATTCAAGACTCCAACCCGCAATTCTTCCCTGTTTTTGGGTTAACAACAACTCCCAATCCAATTACCAATCACGTTACAGTTAGAGTTAGAAATCGGTCCTTATATCCAAGGGCCGTGTCGCTTTGTAAAATTGTGGATTTACTTGGAAACACAAAGATTAGTTTATTGGATCAAATTAATCGGAGTGAAATGGGCTCTGATTATGATATTGAAATTGATGTCACCAACTGGAATTCCGGTGTGTATTTTCTTGTTTATGCTGCAGACGGGCAGTTTCGGTCTGTCAAGATTCTGAACCCCCCCTAGCAAGTTACCCGGCAGCATATGCCTCCCGGCAAGTTACCCGGCAGCATATGTCTCCCGGCAAGTTACCCGGCAGCATATGCCTCCCGTCAGGTGACCCGTCGGCACATACCTCCCGTCAAGTTCCCCTCACTTGAGAACCACTATCTTGCCAACGCAACGATCATTTTGCGCAGTTATGATGAAGTAATACATGCCGGATCTTACAGGTAAACCATCTGAAGCAGTAGTGTTCCATCTAAAACCTGCATTCGTGAAGCCCGATGTTATATGCAAAATGAGTTCGCCTAAGCTGCTGTATATGAGCAGATGTACGTTGGGGAGACTGAAAAGGGGACTTGTTAATTGACACGATTCTGAGACAGGATTAGGGAAGACTGACATTGCAGAACAAACTTCATCAGTTTGTTTATTATTAGTGGAATTCGGTAGTTCCGGAAATAGGTTAAGAGCTCTCATTAACTCAACGGTTCCGTTATTAAACTGTATTAATATCCTGTCGGAACTTCCGGTGCTACTGACGCCTGTGATTGCTGAAGGCAAACCAATCTTATTGACAAGAATAGCTTCGGGAATTTGCCAAAGCGATAACGTGTCGGCATTGAACGTAATTCCCATCGATGTGCCGGCTACTGGTAAAAAGAAGTCCGCAAAAGCTGTTGTTGGAGTAATCATTTGAAAGTTTATGTCGCGCACTCCTTGGTTTGATATGAGATACTTGCCATCAGCCGATAATGTGAAATAACGGAAATCTTGCCCACTGCCAATGAGTTCGCAGCTTCCATCGTCCGACATTGTTCCATACCGGAAGGAATTCGGCAATGAGTTCATCACGTAACCACCTAGATATTTCTTTCCTGTTGTCATATCAATATCAAATGCTTTGGGATAAAATGCACAGAATTCATCACTGAATGATAAGGCAGTACCGCGTTCTAAATCAAATGCAAGAGTATCTTCGAAAGAATTTGTTGAAACTGTAATAGTAGTAACTCGGCTTCCAAATCCTTCCTTCCATTTCGTAACTGTGAATAAGGATTTTACACCGGGATAGATGTAATCGTAAAAAGTGAACGATTGTATGGAATCGGATATTTCATTTTGTTTCCGAGATCTAATCGTAACAAGATACTTTTCCGATTGTTCCGAATCAGCAACGAAATCGGTAGTGTGAACAATTCCACGATTGTCCAATGCAACGGTTTTGATTACTGATGATTCAGGATATAACCCAATATCGATCTTCCAGTCGTTAATATTAGTTACTAACAATACATCGTGTAGTGCACTAGAAATATATTTACCATTTTCACTAATGGTTGACGTTAATCCATATCCCGAACCCATAGACCAATATTGTAATGCTGTGGCATCATGCTCTAAAGGGGCAAGTTCTATGTTTTTTTCTGCCCGAAGTTTAATGCCGTTGTCGAGATTGGCTTCAACGGCAATCCAACAACTATCTATCAGATTGGAAAAGAACACTCCGTCCTTCAGGAATGTGCCATTACTGCTGTACTGATAAGTATAACGCGCGTTCACTGGTGAAGTCCGCGGTTCTGGCAGGCGAACGATAGTTCGTTCGGAAAGGGTGTCCGCAACAGGGATGATTATACCTTGCGTGCCCCCTGATAGACCTTTGAGATCGAAGAACGTAATAGCACCCCACTGGTTACCTGCTACCATCACTGAATCGAAGGGGAAGTAGAACGAAACGGGTTCGTTGAATCGTGGTGAGCGCAACATTGCCAGTGTGTCGTTTGATAGGATATCGTGATACACATAAAAGAGGGAATCGTAAGGGGGTTTAGAATATGAGAAATACGCCAGCGCATCAGGTGTATAACCAACAACATCGTCGGTAATGAGCGATGTTGCTGCGTTAGTGATTGGTTTTAGATCCTTGATGCTGACTATCGTGCGATACTGAAAGAAAAAATCGAATAGAGGAGATGGTTTAAACTGATATTCAAATGTTTTAGGTTTTCCGAGTGAATCACCAAGTATATCTGTTACCATCGTTCCGTCGAAATAGACTGATTCAACCGTCCGAGATCCCAATCCCTTCCAATAAGAATAAATTCCTGCAATAGACATGAGGTTGTTGTCGGGTGAGATGTTGATTGCAGTTGAGTAAGGCATAATGAACGATTTCTGAAGCATCGTTGAAGTATTTATCCAGTACAGGACTGATCTCCTCCCTGAGGCAACGTACGGCAAAGCTGATGCATCGTCATATCGATAGTTGAACACAAAAGCAATGTGAGTGGCATCGCTGGTGAGGGCAATTCTTAAAAGCGGGAATTCACTTAGGACCTGAAGGTTGGGGACTGTGAACTCTAAAAAACGGAGTACGGTGTCGGTAACAACGTCGAGTTCATACAGCCTAAATTCCTTCTTCGAGGTGTCTTTGTTATACTTCAGATCAGTCACCCACACCCGATTCGATCCTGGGATTCTTCTAACGCCACCATAAGAGCCTAAGCGTGTTCTGGTTTGATAGAGCACGGCTCCATCAACTGCATCAAGGACAAATACAGAGGCCGGTGTGCTCACTACCAGCCAATCTCCTTGGAGATCTAAGTCAATAATTTCACCAGGTAAATTCTTCGTCCACTTCGCCCACCGATCTTCTGCGGCTGTGCCAGGAGGCAAGCACAGCGTGATCGAGAATAATGGAATCACACATACGAGTATGACTAGTCTGTGAACAGTCATGAACCAAATATATTCAAAATTGACTGCCGATAGACTGAAACTTTCTGTACTCAAAAAACATCAAGTTGAGTGACATTCGACAGTCTTCAACGTTGAATCCGTTAGCTGCACAATCAGCAGACGATAACCTTCCGATTGATGTGTCTATCCTGTGTTGAACGAAAAACAGAACAACCATGCCGGGTATCAAGAGATACCCGGCATCATGATCTTTTCATGATTTGTTCATGATTACTTGTTTTCCTGGTTGAGCTCGCGAATGCCCCTCGTTACATCAACCTTCAGCAACAGCGCAAGTCCCACCACGAGTAAAACTACAAGCGATAATATGGCGGTGCGGTAGCTGCCCGTCATCGTTAAAGCTATTCCGAAGAGCAGGGGGCCAGTCCATGATGTTCCCCTGTCCGATATTTCGTACAACGAAAAGTATTCTGCAGCCCTGTCCGGTGGAATGAGTTGTGAAAATAACGAGCGAGAGAGTGCCTGAGTGCCTCCCAAAACCAGTGCAATTACAAATGCCAGAATGTAGAACTGACCCTCTGTAGTTATGGCTGCGTATGCTGTCACTACAACTCCGATCCATCCCAACAGCGAAATCATGATTGCATTTTTCGATCCGATCCACGAAGCAACACGCTCAAATAGGAGAGATCCTCCCATGGCAACAAACTGGACCATGAGGATTGCCTTCGTTAGGACGTCAAGCCCCAGATTCAACTCTTCCTGTCCGTAAGCCGATGCCATAACGATTACCGTCTGAACCGCATCGTTATAAAAAAGATATGCGATGAAAAAGAGGAGCGTTACTCTGTAACTGGCCATGTGACGTAACGTGGCAAAGAGCTGCAGGAAGGTTGCCCGTATATTAATTTTCTTTACTACCGATCTGCCCGGGCCGGGCAGTAGGCTCATGGGGATTAATGCGAATGAAACCCACCATATTCCAGTGGAAGCGAGGATCAAACGGACAGCGAGCGATGTATCGCCACCGGAATCCTTTACCGATCCAAACCACAACAGATGAATAAGCAGAAGGATGCCTCCGCCAAGGTATCCTAAAGCCCAACCACGCGATGAAACTTTGTCGCGCTCGTCGGCAGTCGATAAATCGTTGAGATAGGCGTTCGTGACAACCATGCACGCCCCGAAAGCGACGTTCGCCGCAATAAAGAATAATCCTCCGTACAAATAGTTGCCTTCGTCTATGTTAAGAAAGTATAACAACGTTGTTGCAGCAGAGCCAACAATGCTCATTGCGATGAAGAGCGACTTCTTAATGTGGGATCGGTCTGCAATTGCGCCAATAATGGGCAGCACAAATACCTGAGCGAGAACGCTCATGCTGACGACAAACGAAAACCACGACCCCGGATGAATGCCAATGCCTAACGGAGTGATGATTCCATTCTCATTTGCCGCAGCCTGTGCAACGTTGGTTAGATATGGTCCAAGAAACACCGTAACAACCGATGTGCTGAATCCACTTACAGCCCAGTCGATCATATACCAGCCAAAACGTTGTGCGCGAAGCGATGCCATCAGTCAACCTGGTGCAGTAGTGCTAGTTTTGTTGTGAATTAATCAATGGTGTCAGCGCGTGAAAATACTCGGTCCCAAACAGAATTTCCTTGCACTCGGTGAAGAACACAGCGATCTCGACACTGCGGGAATCGTTGTCGTGTCTGCTCCCTACGAACATACGGTCAGTTATGGTCGCGGAACAGCACGCGGTCCCCGAGCTATTCTAGATGCAAGCGCATTCGTGGAGTTTTACGATGATGAAACGGAACGGGAACTGTGCTTCGACGTTGGCATTGCAACCCTTGAACCGATAACATTCGGCAAAAAAGTTGATGCGAAGGCTCTCGGCCTTATTGAACGCCAAATAGACGATATCTTCGAAATGGACAAATTTGTTGTGACGTTAGGGGGCGAACACACGATAAGCGCCGCAGCAATTGCTTCACACTACAGGCGCTTCCCCAAAATGAGTGTTCTTCAATTCGATGCCCATTCAGATATGCGGCAGACATACGAAGGCTCTCCCTACTCGCATGCCTGCGTTATGGCACGCGTGAGTGATTTTTTCCCAACCAAACGCATCACGCAGGTGGGTATACGCGCGCAATGCATCGAGGAAGCCCAGTTCATCCGCGATAAATCCGTTAACACATTCTATGCAGGCGCTATGCGCAGAAATGTTTATGGCGAGAAGTGGACCGATGCCGTAGTAGGCACACTTGCTAAAGATGTTTACATAACGTTCGACGTCGACGCACTCGACCCGTCTGTTATGCCTGCTACCGGTACGCCCGAGCCCGGTGGACTGTTGTACCACGAAGCAACCGGCTTGATTCGCGCCATTGTGCAAAGCGGCCGCAGGATTGTTGGCTTCGACGTTGTGGAGCTTGCTCCGATTAAGGGATTGCATCATCCCAACATAACGGCCGCCCGACTTGTTTATAAGATTTTGAATCTTGCTTTTACAGTTAAACGAGGGACACGGAAATGACTCTTCAGGCACGCATTGAAGAACTCTTTGAAATACCCGCTCAGGAATTGCATTACGTCAGGGATATCATGACGGTGCTCTCTGAGTTTACGCTTGCATTAAACAGTGGCAGTATTCGTGCCGCAGAGCCCGGCAGCGATGGGCAGTGGAGGGTAAACCTCTGGGTTAAACACGGAATACTTGTTCTGTTCCGACATGGAAGACTCGAAGATATGTCGGTGAATTCAGTCTTTTCATTCTTCGATAAGGATACGCTGCCTACCAAGCCCCTTACCATTGAAAACAATGTTAGGATCGTTCCCGGAGGATCAGCAATCAGGTCGGGCGCATACGTTGGGCATGGCGTTATTTGCATGCCACCAATGTACATCAACATTGGAGCGTATGTCGATGAAGGTACGATGATCGACTCTCATGCGCTGGTGGGCACATGTGCGCAGATAGGCAGGAAGGTGCACATCTCTGCAGCTGCACAAATCGGCGGAGTGCTCGAACCAATAGGCGCACGGCCGGTAATCGTCGAAGACGATGTTATGATAGGGGGCAATTGCGGCGTCTACGAAGGCGTTTTGATACGGAAGAGGGCAGTGCTCGGCAGCGGTGTTATCCTCAATGCATCGACGCCAATATTCGACATAGTAAATAACACAATAATCCGAAGCTCTGCAGAAAAACCACTCGAAGTTCCTGAAAATGCAGTAGTGGTTGCCGGTGCAAGGTCCATCGATACTCCGTTTGCCAGGGAACATGGCTTATCGGTATCAACACCCATCATCGTTAAATACCGCGATGATAAAACCGATGCCAGAACTGCGTTGGAGCAGGGGCTTCGATGAAAAAAAATAATGTAGATGATTACGATTACCAGTAACACTAATACTACTTAGACTCTATCATCGATTTTATGGCTGGTAAAATATGAGTGTAGCGATATAGCCTACCTTCCACGTGGTTGCCCCTGCCTACAATCAAATAACTAGGGAACGTTGTGATTTTCAAACGATTTATAAATTCATTCCCTTCACGACCTCTTGTACCAGATAATATGTGTAAACCACTCAGTCTGGGTGTCATTTTTTGCCATATGTTATATCGACTAAAATCATCGTAGTCGATATGGATAATCTCAACATTCAACTTAGTTAAAGAATCCGAAACCAACTCCATTTCTGAGAATTGATCGATACATGGTTTGCACCATGTTCCCCAAAAGTGAAGAACGTACACCTTGGCTGAATCCAGGCGAATTGAACTCATCGATCGGTCTGGCATCAGTCCAGGTATCGTTTGAATAACGTTGATCCGCCATGCACGTATAATATCATTCAAGCGTGCACGATACTCTCTGCAACAGCTTTCTTTGCACTCTGCCAATAGTTGATCGAGTCGACTTAACCACGGATGATTTTCATTCATGCTACGATTAATATCACCCAAATAATCTTGCACTTCAGCCAGAATAACACCGATAATTGAAGGTAAACACCTTCTATCTAATAGCGCAAGCAGAACATCTGGCAACGGGTAGTCGAATCTATTTTGATGATACGTGTTCTCGATAACATCGACAATATAATAATACATATAATTAGTGATACTAATAGAAATATATAGATTGAATGACGAAACCTCACTAATCGTTGTATGGTATCGATTAACAGATGTGTCGGTTTGCTCTCTCAACCTTTCCAAGAATGCATTCACATTCTCCGAGCGAGTGTCGTTTATGAGTGACTTAAAATGTACAAGCTGACGTATTCTGATGTCCAGCATCTCTCTCATGGGTTGAAACAGGAATCGGTCAATTACGGCTGACTCATCTCCATAGAGTGTGCGGGTCAAAGGATGTGTTCCAAATAAATTTATTTCATCAAGAACACGAATTCTAAGTGAATCTATGTCTGATAAAGCTTTAGCGCCACTAAAAAGTCTGTAAATGTTTCTCTGCAATTCAAAGGATACCTTGAAATAGTCAACATAAATTGATGATGTTTGATCGATAGACTTATCGTTCAGTATGAAAAACAGAGAATCAGCGGTTGAGGCAAAAACAGGTACAAGCATTCGTATCGAATGCGAGTCGCGTTGAAAAGAAATCCAATATGTTTTATTTCGATCGAAAACAACTGATGAATAGTTGTCGATCTTCATACTATCGGCAACTACGTCCTCAGCATTTATGATTGTTGCATACCAAACGGTATTTGGCGGTGCAGTGATAGTCAGGAATACATGCTGATCAGAAGACGTTCTTTGTGCTGCCTGTGCAGCAACCCGTAATAGGCTTACCAGCACGAAGAAGGTCAACGTCAGGCAAATGCTTCTGAACTGCATACCGAACCAAAGCTTGTGTCTAATTATTACAGAACTGCGCCGTCAAGCCGTGACTTTAATAAAAACTACCAATAAATACAGACATAGGCAGAAACCGCGAATCGAAAAGTATCCATCCCAACAAGTTCATCTCACCGGTTCCTTGAACAGAGTTGTATCAAGGCGTTGTAGCATGTTGCCTTTTCCCCAGCCGTGATTTCAATGCATCAAACAAACCACCATGCCGGGTATCTCTTGATACCCGGCATCAAGGTTGAAGTGGCATTTGATGCTGCATTTTCCAAAGTTGGGGGTCACATTTGGCATGACAACCTGCACTGCACCCTTCTTTTCTCCAAAGTCATAAAGCTTGAATACCGTAACCTCACTGAACGTTTGTTCTGGCATGTGCATCGCACCACTTTCGTACATTGAGTTGCGAAACTATATCATCATTTAGTTGAATAAAAGATGCACTTGTCGGAGCGAATACGTCTCTTGACGCTTTACACACAAAAATGAAAAATCCAAAGCAATTTGACCGCCATCAGTTGGTGAGTGACACATTATTGACAGAAACTGTACCATCGACCCAAGTGATCACCAGCAGAGCGAAGTCATCATTAACCTGCTGCGTTTTAATATCTGCAACTTGATACCTGGTAAAATCGAGAATGCAATAAGGCTTCAACACGCCATTCACAAGTTTATCAATGCCTATCATTGATTTGCTCTTATCCTTGAGATTCACCGACCTCACAGTTAAATAAACCGATTTTTCACTTGAACTGATACGGTCGAGATAACATTTACGTGGATTGTCGCCATTAAAAAAACCGTTTCTACGTGCTCCTGATGAAAATCCGTTATTCAGAGGAATTTGGCTGAGATATCCTCGCTTAAAATCATACAAGAAGTAGGTACATGTTGAACTTTCATAATAATGCAGTAATCCCAGTGAATCAATAACAAACACAGGTTTTTGATACATATTATACTCGCGTTGATCAACTGCATCCTTTATCTGATCAAAGCGCAGCATTGGTATAATTGAATTCGTCATAGATTCAAAAATTGAGAATATTGGTCTGGATTCAACCTTCCCCTTTTCAGAATATGGATATTGCGCACCGATAATGTTGTCGCCATGAAAAACAAGCCCGAAGAAAGATTGGTCAAACGGTCCAATAACTTTATCGACATAAGCCGAATCGCCAATCATCAGCAGAACTGGCACCATTCGAATTGTTATTCCACGATTTGCTGAATCATTCGCGTCAGACTCTTCTAAATCTTGAATTCGCCAACCATATACCCAAATTGAACCGTGAACAATTCCGGCAGAAACAAATCTGAACAGTGGGAAGTTTATTTGACGAATGATGTTCATTCGGGTGTCAGATTGCTTAACATCTCGATACAAAATTGAGTCAGGGATCGAAAGCGTATCCCACGTTAAGTTCCGGTATCTCAACAAAGCAGGTGGATTAGCCCGGAAAAATAACAGGCTGTTATTTTGAATCGAATAATCACCAAGTTGACATTCCACATTGGGCTTTACTGCAATTTTTGTAACACTTGATAACGAATCAAACTGAACAATCTTAATGTTATTCATTACCGAGATGAGGGACCGAAATGAGGATTTATCATACAAAATATTACCCGTCGATATTTCTAAACCACTTTTGTATTTAAGCACATAATCGCCAGACCGCATTTGCTTTTTTGCGTCGCTTGCTTTGCTTCCATCCAACTGCATAACATAATAGTTATTATTGTTGGCAATTTCGCGCATAGATATTGAATCATCGCAAACAAACCTCAAATCAACATCCGGATATGCTTTGCTAAAAGACAATAGGGTGTTCTTTAACCCTATTTGCCTACATAACACGCAGTCGCTTGATTCTACCCATATCCACAACAAAATGCCGTCGTTAAGACTATCGTCAATTGAATTAATCAAAGTAGAAATTTGCATACCATTTATTTGATCACTGTCATGTGTCGCACTATGGCAAATGCTAATAGTTATTAATAGTGCAAAGAGTATTATTGAGATATTTATAGACATCGATCCGTCTGCTGTAGATTTCAAGATCATAACTGATTCAGTATGACATGGTTAAAATGTGATTGATTAGTATGCATGGCAATGAGGCACTAAGAGCAACAAACTACATTCTTCGGCCGGTCTGTGCAAACAAGCCGACCGAAGAAAACTCATCAAGTGATAAATACCCTATTGGGTCGCAACCCATGTGGCGACGGCAGCGTAAGTTGACTCTTCAAATGTGTGCTCATTCGTATTTGTCGTGTACAAATCACCCCATTCGTAGTGAACCCATGAAACACTCGTTATGTTGCACAACCCTTTGTTCTCATCCGGAACCCATTGAGCGATGGCTGTTCGCGTACCTCCTCCAGGTCCGCCTGGTGGGGTTGGCGGTTGGGCATCGATCCAAATCGTAAAGCATGTATTCGTGGACGTTATGCAAATTCGATTCCCGTTGGAATCTTTGCCGTCATAAGTTCCAGGTACATTTACGCTTGTCCAAAAGGCACCAACGTACTGGAAGGCGATGCAAAATATTGCAAATACTGCAGCAAGACCTTTCATAAATAACCTCTGAAAAAATATTGGAATGTGAAGGAATATCAATGTGATTTTCCGGTCGCGAATCACATCATCACTGCGGGCACGATCGGAGTATCGTATTCTGAGGTCAACGACCTAATTCCAATTTCCTGTGCTGGATGGTCAACTCTTGCAAGTGCTATCAGATCTAACAGGTCCTTTGGAGACATGACGTCGAAGTCGTTCCAGCTCTAAATGTCCAACGGACCTTTGCAACCACAACTCATACCATCCTCACAGAAAACATTGATGATGAAACACCCTCAATCAACTGCGGTAAACTACTTACACACAAAAAAAAATAATATCCAAATAATATCTGCATAAGGTTTCCGAGACATTTCATCCCGAGGAACAAGGGGTAAAAGATTGGCGGGAAGCTTGTAACAGGATCGGCTGCATGTGTAACTGATCGGCTCCAGCAGCAATCGATCACGCTATGCCGTAGCGTCGCCCTTTTCCTTATCAAGTTTACACGCTTGCCGCACAAACCGCTCAAACTCTACGCGGTTAACTTCATTGAGGCTGCGAATGGTTACGTGCCTCATTGTTTGCAGCTCTCCTGAAAGGAGACTTTCGGGATCATCAAGTTCATGGCCTCGCCAAAAACCGAAGTTAACGTGATCGGTAAAGGCCTTGATGTAGCAGATGGGACCATTGAGTGAATACACTGGTTGCGACCACAATATCTTTTCGGCGATGTCATGCGATTGAGAGCGGATGATGGACCGAATTGTTGACACTACCTCTCGCTGCCACCCGTGTAGGTGGCGGATATATTCATCCACCGAACTCGCTGTTCGTGTTGGTGCCAATGGAGGTGCTTCGGGTTCTGGAGGTGGCAACGTAGGCTCTCCGCGCGTCTGACGTCTGTTTAACACAGAACCACGCGGCGCACGTGGTGGCTTCTCCTGCGACTTTTCTACGCGCTTCGAAACTGGAGTTTCCGATTCCTTTGAAAGGGGCTTGTCTGGCGGCTTGGGCTGCGTTTTATCTGGGTGCTGGGGTTTCGCTGGCAGAGGCTGACCCTGCCGCCGCACTGAACCCAGCTGTCGCGCAGAACCCAGCTGTCGCGCAGAACCCTGCTGTCGTGGTAGTCCCTGCGGACGATTCTGACCCTGCTGGTTTCTTGGACCTTGTGGTTCGGGAGGTGTCGAGCTGGCTTCCTGTCCTGCTACCTCAGCCCCCTGCCTATCTATCCCCTTTGTTTTGCTTCTACCTCGGCGCCTATTTCTCCGACGGGCATCTGATTTTTGGTCGCCAGCGCCGGAGGTCTGGTTTTCAGTACCTTCACTTGGTGTTTGCTCTTCAGACATGCAACATTTTGATTAATCTCCAACAAATATACAGATCGTTTCTGTCTAGGTTTGAATATGAATAGAATCATCGCTTTTGTAATAGCACGCATCGCCACATACGCAACTCTATCGGCACAGATCTCATTAGGAGGTGGTGGAACAGTTCAAAACACATCTCTTTCCGGTGATGATCCCACCGATGGTTTCTTTCGATCAGGGATCGGATTCGGAGCGTATTTGACGGGATTATACGACGTAACACCCAACATTTCTTTGTTCATTCATCCGGGTTTCGACCAATGTAAACATATTTATCATACCTTGATGCATTCATTACGGAAGGTGATCTGCAAGACTCCGTTGTTGAATCAGCAGCTGCATATTTGAACAGCATAAACATCCCAATTGGAATGCGCATTTATGACAGCACACCGCGATGGTTTTTCTCGACAGGAGCGACTTTTTCGTTGATTAGTCGTGCCACGGTGAGGGTTAAAATGGGCGCCGAGACCAATATATCAGACCTGCTGAAGAGCTTTGATATGTTACTGTTTGTAGGCGTAGGATATCGCTTATCCCTGGATCCAATCGGTCTGATCTTTGAAGCTCGCTACCAGCATGGATTTGTCGATCATGTTTTTTGCGGAACAAACAAACAGGTTTGCAAACTCACCTGTAATACGTCAGAGCGGGCTGCAATTTGGGTTAACAGCCGAAATTCCATTGGGAGCTGTAGCCCAGCCAGCGTTGGATGCGTCGGTCTCTGTGCACAAAGGTCTTCGACTCGGAAATCACATCTTCAGCCTACCGCTGGGAATTCTCGATCCGTTTGTTCGTACTGTAACAACATTTAATATTCGCGTCGGTACAACTACAGGCATCGATTTTCCCATTTTTAAGGTTGGTGAAAATATTGTTGTGGCGCCGAGGGGTGATTTAGTATTAATGTCGATTCTTGCAAGGCAAGAACAAAAGATCAAGGATTCGATATCATTTCACGCGTATCTCGATGTAGTTGGACGCTTAGGTACCAATGTCTCATCCTTGCTCTCGCAAGGCGTGAATACGCAGATCGGCTACGGTATTGGCTGAAAATTGAGAGTTGTAGAAACCGAGAACTTTTCTTTTGCCACGAGTTTGGATTTGCGCAACAGTGATATAACAACCATTAATCTCAACCGATGGGTAAAGGGTATCATCGACTCAGGGAAGGTTTCTTCTAAGAATCCGCCGCTTGATACTAAGCCGGCGCTACGCGCTGTGGCAGGTGTGCACAGCGCATACACATTTAATCCATCTTTATGCTTGGTAACAAATCTGGAAGGGGGCTATGCAGAGTCGTCGTCCCGATCGAAATCTGCAGGCTTTGCCATTTCAACAGTTGCAGCGCTCAGCACTAACTGGGATCACGTCATCGGCGTTCCTGTGGGGACATCGGTGGGTATTGGATACCGTCAGATTCCCGAAGTCGACGATGGTACAACCGCTGAAGTAACGTTTATCCTTCACAGATTCAGATACACTGGTACCGAGCACTTTTCGCTTGGCACTCAGTTCTCATGGGTCTTTTCGAGCATTCAGGGCGTGGACCCTCGAGTATCCATGATCATTGCCGCACAGGATATGAAATTTTATTATTAAACACTGGAAGCCCCTTACCAGGCCTTCCTGCTGTGACCGCTGTTGCGCGACGCTTTTCCATCGCGGAATCCACCTCCACTGCGATTGCCCTTGCGGTTCCACTCGCTGCCGAAGTTCCGATTAGGTGCATTTGCATCTCTTGCTCCGGAAAAACGCGTTCTGGGTTTGCCCGAAGAACTCTCAGTCTGCCTGTCGGAGCTGGAAGCATCAGCATATGGATGATCGTGCACAACATCAATCGACATTTTCATCATCGATTCAATGGCGCGAACATTCTTCACTTCCTCGCGTGATGCCAGCATAACTGCAGTGCCCGACTCGCCGGCGCGTCCCGTACGTCCGATGCGGTGAACATAGGTTTCCGGAGTATCGGTAACATCGTAATTGACTACGTAGGGTAGGCTAACAATGTCGATGCCCCGCGATGCTACATCTGTTGCCACAAGGACTCGTATCGCCTGACTTTTAAAATCTTTTAGCGCTTTTGTCCGGGCAGCCTGCGATTTTTCGCCATGTATTGCAACAGCAGATATCCCATCGACCGACAATTGCTTTTGCACCTTGTCTGCACCGCGCTTGGTTCGTGTAAACACAAGCACCGATCCATGAAGATGTTCGTTGAGCAAGTAGGTAAGCAACCCTCTCTTGTTGTCCTTGTGAACATGATAAAGTTTTTGTCCAACGCTTTCAACGTGCGATGACGGAGGAGTTACCTGTATGTGGGCGGGATTGCTCAGCAGTTTATTTGCAAGCGATTTGATGGCAGGGGGCAGGGTAGCGGAGAACATCAGTGTTTGACGTTCGCGCGGCAGTGCTTCGACAATTCTATTGATTTGCGGAAGAAAGCCAAGATCTAACATGTGATCCGCTTCGTCGAGCACCAACGTTTCCACGCTGCTTAGCCGAACCGCACGATGCTCCAATAAATCAATGAGGCGTCCGGGAGTGGCAATCAAAACGCTAACGCCTTTGTGCAGCGCTGAGATTTGAGGTCTGATGCTTACACCTCCATACACAGTAGCATACCGAGCCTGAACCATACGGCCGTACTCGAGAAAACTTTCGCCGATCTGCGCGGCAAGTTCACGTGTTGGAGCAAGGATGAGCGCACGCGGGTCGCGTCCACTCTGCTGTTGCTCAAATAATTTAGTAAGAATCGGCAGCGCAAATGCCGCCGTTTTTCCCGTTCCCGTTTGAGCAACTCCAAAAATGTCGCGCCCTTCCATTACAAGCGGAATCGCCTGAGCCTGGATTGGTGTCGGGTGAATATATCCTGCATTGCGCACGGCTTTTAGCACAGGTGCGCACAAATTCAATTCGGTAAAGGTCACAGACCTTCCTTTTGATTAATGTGAAATTATTTCAACGGCCGTATCTCTCGCGCAGTCGAAACCGCAGTTCGCAACCGTGAAATTCACCTAATCTGAGGAGGTAAAAGGCAGGGTATAAGGCAGGGGGTATGTACCACGTGCCATGAGAAAGAATAGGACGTACTGTTTATATCAGTGCACAAAGATACACAAAAAGATTCGAGTGCCGATTCACACGATCCAGTAGAGGTAGTGTCCAAGCATGAGATCAGTCTGAGAATGAAATAGTCAATGCTATGAAGTATAATAAGTTAAGAGCCAACTGATAAAGCTTACCCGGCAACTTACCCGGCAGCATATGTCTCCCGGCATCTTACCCGGCACCATATGCCTCCCGGCACGTATCTTAGATTAACTTGGCACCCGGCACTTGGCACTATTATGAACTCCATCCACATCACCTGGAAACACAACCTCGAATTCGAAGCTCACCAGCAGGGGCGTACGATTGAACTGATTTCGAGCGTCAATCACGATTCCAGTGGGAAAGCTGTTTCGCCCAAACAGTTGCTTCTTACTGCGTTGGCAGGATGCACAGGGATGGATATCGCATCGCTGCTGCCTAAAATGAGAGTGCCCTTTACGTCGATTACGATACGAGTGAATGGAACACTGTCGGAAGAGCATCCAAGAGTGTATACACATATTCACGTTATTTACGAAGTGGGAGCTGCCAAAGAATTTCTTCCGCAGATCGAAAAAGCTGTCGAACTTTCATCGTCGCAATATTGCGGCGTTAGCGCAATGCTGCGTAAGGCTGCTGAGATTTCGAGTGACATTGTATTGGTGTAACAACCAGCGGAGACTATTGCGGCATAATCATGGTGCGGTAAATCCCGGATGCATGCCTTACGACGAGGTACATCGGAGATCGGCTGTAGGAATCCAATGAAAATGAATGGGACTGTGTGTTTAACGCATACGATCGGTGCACTAAATCGCCAACAATGGTATAGACTTCGATTAGCTGAAGGGGGCTTGCAGACGAGGTAACAACAACAGTGCTGCCTTCGACTTGTACATCAATGTGGTGTCCTCCAGTTATATCGTCTTCACTAACGCTGACGGGTTCTTCTAAAACATACAGCCCAGATTCTGTGCTGAGATACAACCGACCGCTAAGTGTGTCGTAGCGGATAACCCACACGTTGGCAATAACATTGCCCTGCTCATTTTCCATCCATGGTACATCGTCGTAGTTGAGCCATGTTGCACCGTCGTCAGAAGATCGTCGAACAACACTGTCACCCTTTATCACACTGGGCAATGTCCACGTCCGAAAGCCCCCTATCCACACATCTTCTCTGTTTCCAACAGGCTGAACTTCGACTGCCCATAGCGACGTGTCTGCGAGTGCGATTCGATTCCACGTAGCTCCGCCGTTTCTTGTCTGAAACAAACCGCCATTGCCTGCAATGCTGTCCGGATTGCTGATGGTAATGACTGCATATCCGATTTGCGGGTTCTTTTTCGAAAAAATGATCTTAGGTAATTCCGCATCCGATGGTAAGGGTATGAGCTTACCGTTAACGGGGACGGGGCGCCATGTACGGCCACTGTCGTCGGACCGTGCAATGACGCCAGTCTGCCCGCCAACAAAGAGAATGTTTGTACTGTCGGGCCGGATTGCAATAGTGTGCAGTCTAGTTGTTACAGATTGCGGAATGATGCTCATGAGTTCCCACGTTGCTCCGCAATCTTTACTTCTGTAAATATCGTTACTAACTTGCCCGCGGCTAACGTAGAGAATGTTCGGTGAATTTGGATCTTCGACAAGCGCTTCACTCAAAAACCATATTCGCGTAAACGCAGGATCGCTCAGCACCATCTGCCACGTTGCGCCACCATCGGTGCTTCTCCTTAACCCTTGGTAGACCCAGCCCCCTGCAAGCAGAACATTTGTGTCGCTGCGGCAAATATGAAATGTGCTCAGGTGGCTTCCAGATCCACCCGATCCTGCAAGCAGGGTGTCCCACGTTAAACCAGCATCGTACGACCGCAACACCTTATCGTCTGCATTGCCTATGTAAAGCGTGTTCCTGTTCAATGGATTAATCTTCACCGTGTATGCTCTGGAATTGGTAAGGGGCTTCCACGAATGGCTTGGCGTTTGTGCACTGATGCTGGGAGCACATAAAAGCAAGAAGAAGATCGCAACTGAAACAGATACGATGGTAAAATATTTCAATGCTCGCGAGCACGATATTTTATGAATGAATTTCTTCATAGGGAATGAATGCATAAAATTTCCAGAAGTTGCATTTTTGAAGTTACAATGAAATATATCAAATCTTTCATTCCATGCTGTTTGGCGATAAGTTTCTTTGGTTGCGTCAATAATGCGTATACACCTTCTGATGAAGAAATATGCTTTACACGCGACGTCCAGCCTGTTATCGATGCAGGATGCGCGAAGAGCGGATGCCACGATAGTACTACGAAGTCGGCCGGTATAGCGCTGGTTACTTACTCCGACATTGCATCTGTTGAAGCTATTGCCGGGATTATTACAAAGCCACAGCTTGAAGGGGGCATGCCACCAGCACCGTGGGTGAAACTGAGTGATGAACAGATTGCTGCAATTACTAAATGGGTAGATCAAGGTAGCAACAACACAACATGCGATTCTCTTCCATTGCCAGATTCATCGTCAATTACGTATTCGAAACACATTGTACCGATAATGAATTTGTATTGTATTGGATGCCACGTACAACAGGGAGCATGGGGACCTAAATTGGGAACGTATGAAGACGTCCGAGAAGAAATTGAGAATGGAAATCTGTTATCAAATATTCAACGCAAACCAGGCTATGTTCCTATGCCGGCAGGACGTACCCGTATGTCGAGTCGGGATATAAGAATTGTTGAGATGTGGAGCGGAGCATATTCAAAATAAACCCTTTGAACCTTGAACTTTGAACTTTGAACTTTGAACCTTGAACCTTGAACCTTGAACCTTGAACCTTGAACTTTGAACCTTGAACCTTGAACCTTGAACCTTGAACTTTGAACCTTGAACCTTGAACCTTGAACCTTGAACCTTGAACCTTGAACCTTGAACCTTGAACCTTGAACCTTGAACCTTGAACCTTGAACCTCCATCATCTTAAAACAGAATTTATTTTCTGAAGCTTTTCATTACCTGGAGAGAGTTCAGATTGATGCAGAGAATTCAGCGGACGTTTGCTGGTTTGCATGATGTCGTGCAATTCAGTTGACTTCGAATCAACGAACAACAGTCCGGTAAGAACTTCACCTTCGAGCCTGGCATTGTAAAGTGCGCGTACGGCGGAAACGCGGTCGGATGGATCCCACTCAGCCTCGAGTTTATTTAAGGCAAGTTTGCTGCCGTCGTGCATAGTTACAACTGTCTTTGTTCCTTCGCCATACTCTGCCGAAATAACGCTCTGCAACGGAACGAAATCCATGGTAGCCGTCGCGTCCATGTGTTCGCGAACAAAATCATAAGATTTCGTCGAGCCTGGGTTGTTGTTAAATGTCACGCACGGCGAGATCACATTGATAAGGGCGAAGCCATTGTGCGATAACGCAGCCTTAATAAGCGGTACCAGTTGGGTCTTATCGCCGCTGAAGCTTTGTGCAACGAATGTAGCTCCTAATTCCAGAGCCATTCCAGCCAGATCGATTGCTTCAAAAGGGTTCACAGATCCAGCCTTGCTCTTCGACCCCACATCGGCTGTGGCCGAATCCTGTCCCTTCGTCAGGCCATAACAGCCGTTGTTCATCACTATGTAAACAAGGTTAAGATTACGCCTTACAGCATGCACAAACTGGCCCATCCCTATCGAAGCTGTGTCGCCATCTCCCGAGATGCCAATGTATATCAGATCTCGATTTGCAAGGTAGGCGCCTGTGGCAACAGAGGGCATGCGTCCGTGAACAGAGTTGAAACCGTGCGACTGGCCAAGGAAGTATGCAGGGGTTTTCGATGAACAACCGATTCCCGACAGTTTAGCTACGCGATGCGGCTCGAGCGACAATTCAAAACAGGCCTGAACGATGGCCGTGCTGATGCTGTCGTGTCCGCATCCTGCACACAGAGTGGAGAGTGAACCCTCGTACTCGCGGGTTGTGTAACCCAGCTTGTTCTTTGGTAACTGTGGGTGACGGAATTTTGGGCGTACGTAACTCATTTCTTCCTGCCTGAAGTCATGTGAATCGAAATCTGGTCTACGATCTGCGCTGCAGTGATGGGCAGCCCGTCGTAATTGAGGACAGAAATAAACTTCTTTGGGTCTGCATTGAATTCCGTAATCAGCAAGCTGCGCATCTGTCCGTCTCTGTTTTGCTCAAGAACGAAGACACGGTCATATTTGACAATGAAGTCGGCAACTTCCTGGCAGAATGGGAAAGATTTAAGCCGCATTGCGTCGATACTGCCTAAATAGTCCCGCGCCTCTAAAGCCGATTGAGTTGTTGTGCCAAAGAAGAGCATTGCATCACGTGCAGGTGAATGCTTTTGGTACACCTCAGGCTTCGGGACGTATGTCTTTGCAGTGTTCCATTTTCTTACCAGTCTGTCCATGTTACGTTTGTACGCCGGTGAATCTTCCGTGTAGGTTGCGTATTCATCGCGCGAGGTTCCGCGCACCACATACGCGCCCTTGCTTGGATGCACAGCGGGAAAGGTGCGGTAGGGGATTCCATCATTGTCAACGTCGAGATACCGTCCAAACCGCGTGATCTTTTCCAGGTCGTCGGCATCCAGCAGTTTACCACGGTCATATTCATATTTATCATTCCAGGTAAACGGATCGCACATGTGGTCGTTCATTCCGAGATCGAGGTCGGACATAATAATCACAGGTGTCTGCAATTGTTCTGCCAGGTCGAAACTCTTTGCAGTCATCTCAAAACATTCTGTTGGAGTCGATGGAAACAGCAATACGTGTTTTGTATCGCCGTGGGAGGCGTACGCTGCCAGAGTGATATCGGACTGCTGTGTTCGTGTGGGCATGCCCGTGCTCGGTCCAACTCGTTGCACGTCGATGAGCACTGCAGGAATTTCTGCGAAGTAGGCGAGTCCAAGGAATTCATTCATCAGCGACACGCCGGGACCGCTTGTTGCAGTAAACGCACGAGAGCCGTTCCAGTTAGCACCAATCACCATTCCAATGGCAGCCAGCTCGTCTTCTGCCTGAATGATTGCAAAGTTCTTTCTTCCCTCTGAGTCGATTCTCAACTCAGATGCATAATCATCGAACGCTTCGGCAACCGACGTCGAGGGAGTAATGGGATACCATGCTGCAACCGTTGCGCCGCCGTATACGGCGCCAAGGCCGCAGGCCGAATTTCCTGTGGTGATAATCTGATTGCCTACAAGGTCTCGGCGCTCCAACCGCATGGGCAGCGGACACTCGAAATGCTCTCTGGCATAGTCTATTCCCAACTGCAACGCTTTAAGATTTGGGGCGATGAGCTTTTCCTTGCCCTTGAATTGCTCTCCAATGAGTTGTTCAAGAACAGTATATTCAATTTCGATAAGAGCAGACAAGGCTCCCACATACATCACATTCTTAAACAGTAAACGCTGACGCGGGTCGGAGAACTCGCGATTACACGTTTCCATCATCGGGATGCCAAGGAAGGTTACGTCGGCGCGGAATAACTCTTCATGCAATGGCTTTGTGCTGTCGTAAATAAAATATCCGCCGGGCGCGATACCCTTGATGTCTTCGACAATGCTTTGCGGGTTTACAGAAACCGCAATATCAATGCCCTCTCTGCGGCCCAGATACCCTTTCTCGCTTACGCGGACTTCGTACCACGTTGGCAGGCCTTGGATGTTCGAGGGGAAAATATTTTTAGGGGACACCGGAATCCCCATACGGAAAATGCTTTTTGCAAAAAGGTAATTCGCGCTTGCTGAACCGGTACCATTAACGTTTGCAAATCGAACGACGAAGTCGTTAACCATGGACAACTATCCCTGCCTTCGCAGTGTAATACGAAAAGAGCTGCATATCCCATGCTGCAGTGGGACATCGCTCTGCACATAAACCGCAGTGCAAACACATATCTTCATCCTTAACCATTACACGCCCCGTAGGCAGTAATTCGCTCACCATCAGATCCTGCGTAAGATTCTGAGAGGGGGCATTCAATCGCGATCGTAAATCCGTTTCATCACCGTTTGTTGTAAACGTTATGCAAGCAGTTGGGCAGACGTCGGCACAAGCGTCGCACTCAATGCATCTCTTTGCAGTAAACACCGTTTGTGCATCGCAATTAAGGCATCGCTGAGCCTCTCTGAATGCCGTTGCCTCGTCGAAACCCAATTCAACTTCGAGCTTTCGGTTCTTAAGAGTTTCCTTCTTATCGGCCTGCGGGACAATGAATCGCTTGTCGATAGTTACAACGCTGTCGTAACTCCATTCATGGATGCCCATTTTCTGGCTGACAAGGTTGGTGAGAGGATTCGGACGGTTCATCAGCGACTCACCCTGGCAGAACAAGTCGATCGAAATCGCGGCATGATGCGCGTGTGCTACTGCAGTGATGATGTTCTTTGGGCCAAATGCTGCATCGCCGCCAAAGAACAACTTTGGCACTGTGGATTGGAATGTAACAGAGTTTAGTACTGGCATATCCCACTTGTCGAACTCTAAGCCAAGATCGCGTTCTATCCATGGGAATGCATTTTCCTGTCCGATGGCAATAAGTACGTCGTCAGCTTCCATGAACACGTGGGGTTCGCCTGTGGGCACCAGCGTTCTCCTGCCTTTAGCGTCGTACTCGGCACGGACTTTTTCGAACAGCATTCCTTTCAGGACGCCGTTTTCAACAACAAACTCAACGGGGACGTGATTATCAATAATAGGAATATCTTCATGCATAGCATCTTCTTTTTCCCACGGAGATGCCTTCATTTCGGTGAATGGGCTACGCACAACAACTCTGACGTTTTCTCCGCCAAGCCTGCGCGACGTACGGCAGCAGTCCATTGCCGTATTCCCGCCCCCTAACACAATAACATTCCTGCCAATAGCATGAGTATGTTCGAACGCTACGCTTTGTAGCCAATCAATACCTATGTGAATGTTTTTTATACCCTCAACGCGTCCGGGAATTTCGAGATTCTTACCGCGCGGCGCGCCGGTTCCTACGAAGACTGCATCGTAGTCCTTGTCCAGAATACTGCGCAGGCTACTCACAAACGTGTTGTAATGTGTGTGTATTCCCATGTTGGTGATGTAGCCGATTTCTTCATCGAGCACTGAAATGGGAAGCCTGAACGATGGAATCTGAGTACGCATCATGCCGCCGCCGGCCGGCTGCTCATCGAAGAGATGAATTTCGTAGCCAAGTGGAGCCAAGTCTCGTGCCACCGTTAACGAAGCTGGTCCGCCCCCTATTAAAGCAATTTTTTTTCCATTCGGAGCAAACGGTCCGGTTGGGATATATTCCGCCAACTGACGCTCGTCGCGATAATCAGCGGCAACGCGTTTTAGTCTGCAGATGGCCACCGGCTGGTCTTCAACGCGTGTACGGCGGCAGGCTGGCTCGCATGGCCGATCGCATGTGCGTCCGAGCACTCCGGGAAACACATTCGATTCCCAATTGATAATGTAGGCTTCTGTGTACTTTTCTGCCGCAATCAGGCGTATGTATTCCGGCACCGGAGTGTGTGCGGGACATGCATACTGACAATCGACAACTTTGTGGAAATACTCCGGATCGGAAGTGTTGGTGGGATCCATTCAATATGGCTCTTTACTCAGGCCGTGATGATTACTCAAAATTATTGAAGAGTTAGACAATTTCATTTGATTAAATGACAAATCCTCAGGTTAATGTTACTGGACTATCGGAATCCGAAGCGCAAAGCCGTCTTCTGGAGTACGGATTCAACAGACTGAATAGTCCTGTACAAATTTCGGCATTTAGAGTGTTTCTGGATCAGTTCAGGAACATTCTCATCATAATTCTGCTTGCCGCTACGGGCTTTTCAGCCATCATAGGCCACGAAGTAGAAGCAGTTGCGATTTCCGTCATCGTCCTGTTCTCCGTCATCTTCGGCTTCATTCAGGAGTACAGAGCCGAGCATGCCTTACATGCCTTACGGAAACTCACTGCTCCAACAGCGATTGTTGTTCGCGATGGAGCTGAGAGGCTGATAAACGCTGAAAACATTGTACCCGGAGATGTGTTGGTGCTGGCCGCGGGTGATATCGTAGCTGCAGATGCCGAGATCTTCAAAGCGGTTAACCTGTATCTGCAGGAAAGCGCACTTACAGGTGAGTCGGTACCGGTACATAAGATAACGCCAGACAAAACCAAAGACAATACCCGGTACAAGGTGTTCGCCGGTACCACTGTAGTGGCCGGTAAGGGGCTGGCAAACGTAATTAAGACAGGCATGGACACGGAATTCGGGAAAATTGCCGGAGTACTCAAAGAAGTTAAAGAACCCGAAACGCCGCTACAGAAAAATCTCGATGTGCTGGGTAAACGCCTCGGCCTTGCAGCCCTGCTGCTCGTTGTTGTTATTGTAACAATCGGAGTAATCCGCGGTGAGGATCTGTTTACCATGCTGTTGTTTGGAATCGCACTTGCCGTTGCAGTTGTGCCCGAAGCATTGCCGGCAGTTGTTACGGTATCCCTAGCCCTGGGTGTTCAGCGTCTTGTTAAGCGAAAAGCGCTCGTAAGAAAACTTGCCGCTGTTGAAACGCTTGGTAGCACTACGGTGATCTGTACCGATAAAACCGGAACGCTCACAAAGGATGAGATGACGGTGCGGGTGGTTGTTGCCAATGGAAAACGTTTCGACGTTACAGGGTCGGGATATACATCGGATGGTAATTTTGTTTATGATGGCAGGCGCATCGAACCTTCAGACAGTATCAAAAAATTGCTGACGTCGGCAGTGCTTGCAAGCGATGCAGCCCTGGACAGAGGAGATCCAACAGAACGGTCGTTGATTGTAGCTGGTTCCAAAGCAGGTTTGGAAAAAGCTGCACTCGAAGAGCAGTTCCCGCGTATCGATGAAGAGCCGTTCACGGCTGAATCTCGACGGATGATCACCGTCCACGCAGATGCAGATCGGTATTTGGTTAACGTTAAAGGTGCGCCGGAAACCATCATCAGTATGTGTTCGCACGAACTGCGTAACGAGCGACCACAGGTGCTGATGGAGTCAAGAAGAGTGGAGCTTACGGATACGGCAATGGCGCTGGGCGAAGAAGCTCTGCGCGTCCTGGCAGTGGCTACTAAATCCGTCAGCGATACATCCGATATGGAAACGGGTTATACTCTGCTAGGTTTTGTGGGAATGATTGATCCACCTCGCGACGAAGTATTCGATGCATTGACAACATGCGAACAAGCGGGAATCCGTGTGATAATGGTAACGGGCGATCATCCAACCACTGCTAAAGCCATTGCTAAGGAGCTTGGCGTGTTTAACGTTAGCAGAGTTGCCTCAGGCGCCGACGTAGAATCCATGACGGATGAAGAACTGAAGCGAACAGTGCTCCATCACGATGTCTTTGCCAGAGTAGCACCAAATCATAAGCTGAGAATTGTTGAAGCATTGCAGTCGTTAGGTGCTACCGTTGCCATGACGGGTGATGGCATTAACGATGCGCCAGCGCTGAGAAAAGCAGACATTGGCGTTGCGATGGGGATCAAGGGAACAGATGTGGCAAGAGAAACGGCTGCAATAACTTTAACCGACGACAACTTTGCTTCGATAGTAGCCTCTGTGGAAGAGGGCAGAAGAATATTCAATAATATAAAAAAGTTTTTAATGTTTCTTATATCGTCGAACATCGGCGAAATTGGAGTTGTTACAATCGCTGCGTTTGCAGGTCTGCCATTGCCGCTCACCGCCGTTCAGCTTCTTTACATCAATCTTGCAACCGATGGCTTGCCTGCGTTGTCGCTTGCAGTAGATCCACCTGAGCGCGGCATCATGCGCAGGCGTCCAAGGTCGGCACAGAAGGGCTTTTTCACGAAAAGGGTTTTGGGGTTGATGCTGTTAGGGGGCTTGTGGTCTGCAATGCTCAATCTTGGAGTTTTTATCTGGGCATTGAATGTCGGTAAGAGTTACTCCGAGGCTGTAACCATGACGTTTGTGTCGCTCATCCTTGTACAGTTTTTTAAAGCGTATGCGTTTCGTTCCGATAGAGTGTCGACTTTCGAAGACCCATTCTCAAACAAATGGCTAAATGCAGCTATCGTGTGGGAGTTTATTGCGCTGTGTTTCGTTGTGCATCACCCCATGCTTCAAGAGCCGTTTGGAACTTTTGGACTGAGCTTAACAGACTGGGCAATATCGGCTCTCAGCGCGGCAACTATTCTGCCGGTAATTGAGATTGCAAAGAGACGTTGGCACTACGAACACAAGACGATAAAATTAATTAGGTAAGTCTCTTATTCAGATCCGAGTCAAGCGCGTCCAAGAACTCTTCGGTGTACAAATAATCCGCTCCGTGAGTTATCGAATTACCGTGAATACACACTGCAAGATCCTTAGTCATTCGACCGCTTTCAACAACGTCGACGCATACCTTTTCCAGAGTATGGCTGAAGCTGACGAGAGCATCGTTGTTATCCAGCCTGCCACGAAATTCCAGGCCCCTTGTCCATGCAAAGATTGATGCAATGGGATTTGTGGAGGTTGGCTTTCCCTTTTGGTGTTCTCTGTAATGGCGCGTTACAGTTCCATGGGCGGCTTCGGCTTCCGTGGTTAGTCCATCGGGCGTAATGAGCGTCGACGTCATGAGGCCAAGTGAGCCGAATCCCTGCGCTACCGTGTCGCTTTGCACATCGCCATCGTAATTCTTGCATGCCCACACAAAGTTGCCGTTCCATTTCAGCGCAGAGGCAACCATATCGTCAATCAATCGATGCTCGTAGGTAAGGCCTAACGGTTCGAATCTCGATTTGAATTCTGCTTCGAATACGTCCTCAAATATGTCCTTGAACCGACCATCATATTTTTTAAGAATGGTATTTTTCGTGCTCAGATACAAGGGCCACTGTTTCATCAGCGCCCGATTCATACATGCGCGTGCAAAGCCCCTTATCGAGTCGTCCGTATTATACATTGCCAGAGCCACACCGTCTCCCTGGAAGTCGAACACTTCGTGCGATTCTGGTGCGCTTCCGTTGTCAGGTGTAAACGTGATGGTGAGCTTGCCTTTTCCCTTTGTGAGAAAATCCGTTGCCCGATACTGATCGCCATAGGCGTGACGTCCGATGCAGATAGGCGCCGTCCAATTCGGAACAAGCCGGGGCACGTTCCTACACACAATTGGTTCGCGGAACACCGTTCCGTCGAGAATGTTGCGGATGGTTCCATTCGGTGACTTCCACATCTTTTTCAGGCCAAATTCCTTTACGCGCGCTTCATCGGGAGTGATGGTTGCGCATTTCACGCCCACGTGATGCTCCAAAATGGCATGTGCTGCATCGGTGGTTACCTGATCGTTGGTTTCATCGCGATGTTCGATGCCCAAGTCAAAATATTTAATATCTACCTGGACATACGGAAGGATGAGTTTGTCTTTGATGAATTTCCAGATGATGCGCGTCATTTCATCGCCATCGAGTTCAACAATCGGGTTTGCGACCTTGATTTTTTCCATAGTAGGTAGTCTAAAAATTTTGCGTGTAGTGAATTACAAAAATACCGAGTCAGCAATCATCTGTCCTGCAGTGCAACACCGGCAGCCTGTGCAGAGCTCCATGCCCACTGAAAATTATAGCCTCCCAGCCATCCGGTAACGTCTACCACTTCTCCGATGAAAAACATGCCTTCGATCGATTTCGACTCCATTGTTTTCGACGATAATGCGCTGGTGCTAACACCACCCTTGGTGACTTCAGCCTTAGCAAATCCTTCGTTACCCGTTGGAGTTAACGACCAATGTTTCATGGCATGCGCAATTGCCAGCAGTTCTTTTTTCGATGTCTGGCTAATACGTCTGTGCAGATTGTGTTCCACCCAACCTTGCACAAAACGTTTTGGAAGCATCGTTGAAAGCAGCGTAGCAAGTTCTCGCTGATCTGTGGCAGTATCTGCAAACACATCGTGTTCATCGACGTCGGGAATCAAATCGATGGTAAGGGGGCTTCCCACTCCCATGTACGATGAAATTTGCAGGATTGCAGGTCCGCTCACACCCCTATGGGTAAACAGCATGGATTCGCGAAATGAAATATTCCCAACAGACGTGCGCACAGGCATGCTCACTCCGGAAAGTGACGCAAAATGCTGAGCGTGTACGTTGTTAAACGTTAACGGAACAAGCGCAGGCTGCGGTTCAATGACAGGAATATCAAAATGTTTAGCAATAAGATATCCCACATCGGTTGTACCTAGCGACGGAACAGAAAGTCCACCGGTGGCGACCACGACATTTCTCGCGAATACATGCCCCTTATCTGTATGAATTTCAAAGCAATCTTCTTTTTCAATTCCAACTACACGAACCGAAGTGCGAATGCTAACGTTGTTTATCTCACATTCATGCATCAGCATGTCGGTGATTTGCTGTGAGGATCCATCGCAGAAAAGCTGGCCAAGTGTTTTTTCGTGCCATTTGATTTTATACCGCTCAACAAGGCTTATAAAGTCCTGCGGCGTGTAGCGTGTAAGAGCGGATCGGGCAAAGTCTGGATTCTGCGAAATGAAGTTGTGGTGTGAAGTGTTCAAATTGGTGAAGTTGCAGCGTCCACCGCCGCTGATCCTAATCTTCCGTCCGGGAACCAAATTGTGTTCCAGCACAGTCACTGTTTTCCCTTTGGCGGCTGCTACGGCGGCACAAAACAAGCCCGCAGCGCCCGCGCCGAGGACGACGACGTCGATTGGTTGCACATTCATAAAGCATCGAAAATCGCAAACTCTTGTGCATTGCACTGTAACCAATTGCAAATGTTTATTGTCTTCGAGGCCACGCTCACAATTCTTTGTTGCGTAGCATTCCCATTCTTTTCACTACTCCGTGCAGCGTCAGCACCATAAACTCGACATTACGCCTATGTTCCGAACCTACTTCTTCACCCTGATTTTATCGTGTATAGTAATGCCGACAACATCGCACGCCGGTGGGCTCCCGGATTACTGTCACGTCAACACCGCCACAGCCTATTCACTCAACATGCCGGGCATCACGCGAGTAACTCTGGACACATTCGATCGGCAGTCGCAGTCGCTTGAATGTGGCGAGGTTGGTTGTAATAGTTATGTAGAGATCAGCGATTTTCCGTGGCCTAATCTCAGACTAGGCGATGTGTACACCATCTCCATTACCCATACGCGCGATGAAGTGATATTCCCCGATGTGAGGAACAATATTCGTGTATGGATAGATTATAACGGCGACCTAGAGTATGCCGAGTCCGAGGCAGTCGTCAGTTTGGACTACCAAACGTTTGGTACAACAACGGCAACCTTTCAAGTTCCCTCGGATGCTCAACAAGGAGTAACCGGAATGCGTATTGCAGTGAAGATGAGTTCGGATGGCGGTCACACGGCCCCTACACCATGCGACGATCCGCCCGATCCACTCGGCTTTCACGGCGAAATCGAGGATTACAGAGTCGACCTGTACAATGATGTTGCCAACAGCGTCGACGCCGACTACGCCGCATCCGCAGTGAAAATATCTCCGAATCCCGCATCAGGTATTGTACACCTCACCATGCCGCCGCAATTCACTGGCAGTGCACTCACCGTTCTCAATTCAATAGGCCGGGAAGTTTATAAAATAGACAACACTAACCATAGTGATATCGACCTTGATTTGTCAGCAATACTAACAGGATCGTACTACATCATCATGCGTTCGAACAACGGTCAGGTTTCCTCTGCGAGCCTAACGCTGATGCCATAGGGAAGAAGGGAAGGTTTGGAGGTAATTTTGATCTGAAAGGAGTGTGGAGGTTGAGGGTCATTTCAGCCAATGACTGAAGGAGAACGCAGGATGAGCAACCTGAAAAAGCAACGAAAGAATAATCTGACTTTACGAGCGAAGCCGTGCGGCTTGTGCTTGGATCGTGTCGGTTGTGCTAAATAATGTTACAGACCTTCCCCCTGTTGAATTTCAACACGATTTGAAACAACAACTCATTGATCAGGTTCACTGACAACTGAATTGGGGGACGTCAAAGATGTTTGTTGATGACATTCTATGGTCCCAACACGTCGATAGGAATCACGTGTACCCCGTCATGACGTGTGTATGCATATCCGCTACCAGTCACTACCACAAGAGCATTTGGTTCAGACATCTTAGATGTATCAACCTTGTTAAGAAAACTTATGAGATTCGCTGCAGCGTCATCAATGGAATTTTGCCCCATTTTGATTTCTACCGCAATCCAATTCCCATCCATTCCTTCAACAATGAGGTCAATCTCAAGCCCATTCTTATCTCGATAAAATGACAGTCTCCCATCGATTGCTTGCGAATAAACAAGTAGATCACGCACTACAAGATTCTCAAACAAGTGCCCCAAATAATTAAGGTCCTTAATCAACTTTTCAGTTGAGAGCTTTAGTGCTGCCGGGCCAATAGAAGGGTCTACAAAGTAGTGCTTGGGGCTAGTTCGCAACTCGGTCTTGCTCCTGAGGTGTGCTTGCCACGCAGGGATCAACTCTAACAGAAAAACCCTTTGTAATGCGTCGAGATATGCATCGACAGCTTCTCTGGAAACAACACCATCTTCACCTGCCGTGTCGGCAACTATTGTCGCAATGCGTGTGTCGCCTCCAATATTTCGAGCTAGCGATTTCAACACTCGCTCAATTTTAAGAGGGTCACGACTTTGCCTTGAAACACCGAAATTCGCAATGTCTACTCGGGTGATTTCTCCAACATAATCGCGAACCCATCGACCCGTTATTCGTTCTGTTTTGCCAGCGAGGGTCGGCCAGCCTCCTCGAACAATCAATTCGATTATTTTGTAAATGTCAAGGGATGACGAACCGCTAACTTTCGTAGTTCCTTTGAGTAGATCACCTATAGAAATCATTCCGATGGAGTGGCCTGACTCTAATAGTGTAAGAGGTCTCATTCTAATTCTGCTGAATCTTCCAGCGCCAGAATGACGAATATCGTCGTCCTGAGGCGAGGAAGATCCGGTTAGAATAAACTGCCCTGGTTCGTTGCGTTTATCCACCTCCCGTCGAACCAAGTTCCATAAAGGCGTTAAGGTCTGCCACTCGTCGAGCAATCGTGGTGTTACTCCGGGTATTAGAATCTCTGGGTGCTCGCGTACGCGCGGCTGATCTTCAATTTCTTGGTCTACACTTACAAAGGAAGAAGAGTGCTGTAAACCAGTCATGGTTTTTCCGCATGCTCTGGGACCTTCTATAACAATAGCCCCTATTTCCTGAAGGCCAAGCTGAATAGAACCATCGACAATTCTCGGGATGTAGCTACCCATTGGGGCAAGTTACGAATAACCAGCAAAACGGCTAAGGAATAACCAGCAAAACGGCTAAGGAATAACCAGCAAAACGGCTCATGCTGTAATCTGTCAAAATAAAACAGCGAGCAAACGCTCGCTGTTTCATTTCTTGCTACAACACCCTTGAGCTAATTGGGCTGGTCCCGCACATTTAGACAATGGTCTTAAACAAACGTTGTTTGTTGCCGCACCATCGGATTCAAGTGGTATTGGGTATCCGAGAAGTAATAAATAACGATAGTATATCGCTGCTGCACTGTTAGTGCTCAGCGACACACAGTGCGCCAACATAAAGGGATTGAAAAGTCGGGAAGGTTTGGGGAGTGTGGCCTCGAGAGGACTCGGCATCAAGCACCTAACATGTTGAAATGTAAAGACTATACAAAGACATTGATTCTGCTACTGACGCTTTTACTGACACTAAATACATGGGTTGGTTTGGATGTAGTAAAGTATCAACCGCAGCAAGTATATCTTGCAAGTTAGCTGAGCAGCATCGTATCTATGCGATGCGGTAGTAACGATTGATAGCCTACCAGACCCTCTGCATGCATGCTAGCACACACGTCACGCACATTATCGAAGTCAATAATCATGTCAGTAAACGTGCAACTAAAGCAAACGTGATCTTCAAGACCTTTACAATGAGCTGGGCTATTTCTTCACTCCACACCGTAACCGCTATGGCGACAGCTGCAAATGCAATTGTCGCAAGTTGAAGACGGTAAATGACAAGCATGTTGTGAATTGTCAATGATTCACTCATGCCCGCATCGAGGACCTTCAACGCTTGTAACAACCGGTCAATCGTACTCGTCACATAGACGCTGCCATCAGCTAATAAGTCTGAGTTATGACCTGACCCTGAGGCAGATATGATTCTATAACTCGAAAGTGCCACCAAGTGATGATTACGCCGTATCTCAGTCACTCTCAGTTCGTGATCCATTCTCAGGACTCGTGCAATCAATATCTTTAGTGATTGAACATACTTTGCACGTGCCTTGTATCTGAAACTCGAATGCACTTTATCTAAATGTCCGTTCGAACCAATACGCTCAGTCATACTCCTATATGAGTCCAATTTTGAAACCAGTGCTGAATATGCGTTAAAGGACAGACTTTCGTACGATTCGCTTTCAACATTGCCATTCGCGAACGACGTGACGATAAAGAATGTCTTCGTTTGGCTTTCTAAATTGTAACGGTTCCAGCGAATATTTTCATATGATTCATAAACTTCCCGTTCTGTTGTTTCAATCAAGTATGAATTCAACCAGTCTCGATTATCCTGCTGCCATCTATTGAGATCCGTTTGGTCGTCTTTGCTTCTACTAACCGAGTAGTTGAAGTTGTATTGATGTGACATCTGAGCTTTGATATTCAAGCCAAATGATCGCTTTAACCATTCCCAACACATGTCGCCAACATCGTTTAGAATGGCCTCTGTTCGAAGTGACACACATGAACCACGGTAGTGAAACGAATTTCGAATCGTTCCATTGAAAAGAGGGAAGAAATCAACAACTATTGGTTCGACAATTGGTTGCGACAGCAAGTCTTCAATCTGCGAGGAGACTTCTTCAGTGAAAGTGAATTCAAATGATAGTGCTGCAAGAGATGGTAGTATCCTGTAAAACCAAACCTCAACGTGCTTTACTACATTTGGAAGAGATTTGTCGGAAGTGGCCCAGTTAGACAACGTTTTGCTCGCATCGTGACCTACGATTGGCAGTCTTGTTACACTTGATGACAATATGCTACCTCGAACTTTGTTGAAATCATCAATGAACCTGCTAACTCTAGGATTTCCTCTGAAACCCTTTGTTACCGCCTTGACAAGTGAGTCAAAATTCTCTGGCTCAAATGTTACTACTATCGACATACTTGTCAATTTTACCATTCCACCTGCCGGAGCAGATCGACTTTGCGCAGCTTTTAACGCCAACCTCTCTTGTGCATCGGAAACGCGTCGAAGTCTTCCTAAAAGTAAAGATGAATCTCTTGCGCCAGGTAATTTTTTGGCAACGAAGAATAGAATTGTTGAGGTAAGCTGTTTTATCCAGTACAAATTCATAGGTTCCTGACAGTGAACCGACCTTGATACGGATTGTGTGTTAATCCGCTCCGAAATTGGGATTGAGTTTTGAAGTCACTTCTAGTGATAAATCGAAAAAACAAATGCGATGGTTGTCATCAAGCAAGCAAATGCGATGCGGTAATAACGTTTGATAGTTGACGGGAGCAGTGGTATTAATCTGCGTAAGAACGTATCGCAGCCAATTGTACGGATTGATAGAATTACGATGACACGTGGCGAAGAACGATCGGTACATGGCGATGTTCTGCGCGGCGTCGTGGGATCCGGCAAAGAGATAATTCTTTCTGCCGAGAGCGATCGGTCGAATGGCATTTTCCATCAGGTTGTTGTCGATCTCAAGCCTGCCATCATAGAGATAGGCCATGAGGTCGTCCCACAGTCGAATGGCATAGCGCAAAGCTTTACCCAGCGGACTCTTCGGCAGAGTCTCCGGCAGTTGATCGACCATCCATGCGCTGATGATATTCAGCACCGGCAACGATTTCTCCAATCGCAATTCTTTACGCTGCTCGTGCGTGAGGTTGTTGTCACGTGCTTCTCGCTCTACCTCGTAGATTTTCTGAATGAGTTTCATGGCTATGCGTGTACGATCACGATCGTAATCGAGAGCCTTCTCAAAGTTTCGTCGTGCATGTGCCCAGCAGGCAAGAGCGATCACGCCGTCGCGTGCCTTGTGGTGGTGATAGGCCTGATAGTCGTCGGTCTGCAGATATCCGGTGTAGGTGTCTAACAACTCGCGGCAATGAATCTGTCCACGTCCTTTCTGATACTCGAAATACACAATACGCTGCAGCGGCGCATGGTAGCCCCAGAGAAATCCTTTATGTGTGGTTCCCTGTTTGGTTCTGTCCTGCACGGCCAGACCTGTTTCATCAACCTGCAGATAGGACGACTGCCGAACCTCGACACGCAAGGCTGCATGTAGCGGACGCATCAGTTCCGCCACAAGCTTCTGCCAGGATTCGACAGTTGAGGTTGGGATAACAACGCCCAGCATCGAGAAGCGCTTCAGCTGACGGTCGATCGGAATATGGTGAGGCCCGCTTTTATGCTTATCGATGGTAATGGTCGTCAGCAGGTCCGTGCCTGCCTTGCATTTGTCAATGGGACGGCTCGGCAGGTCTGCGATCACGATGCGTTGCGATCCGTCGGCCGATTCCTCTGAGGCATACCTCGGACGGATCGTGCGCCTGACGTACATGCGTGCCGGTGTGATGTCGAGCACTTCACTGACCTCTTCACCGATACGTTTCATGTCTGTGGTGTCTTCTTCAGGCTCAATCACCGTTTCGACAACAGGCAGATGCTTCGGCATCTCCATGCGCCCGTCGTGCTTCTTCTGGTGTGGTTTCTTGCGTTCATAGGTGATCTTCTCGAGCTCGGCTTCAACAGCTGCCCGAACATCCGTCCCGCTGGCCTCAAAGTTCAGCATGAGCTGGCTTGCCGACACCTCCGAGACATAGCGCTCGCGTTTTGCTCCGAAGATCAGACGCTGCAGTTCTTTGATCTGAAATTCAAGATCAAACACTCGAGCTTTGTACTGCAGAATATTCTCATTCTTTACGTCAAGCTCTTGCTGATGTGATGCAATCGTTTGCTGATGTGATGCAATCGTTTGATGATGTGATGCAAGCTCTTGCTGATGTGATGCAATCGTTTGATGCTGCGAAGAAATCTGTTGGTACTGTGTCGCAGCAAGCTCGATGAGCTCACTCGGTGAAAGACTATGCAGCGTTGTTATCACAGGACAAATTTCGCACAATCTTTTTCTCTATGCTTATTTATTATCTGCGTAGTTTGCAGACCCTGCATTATCGTACTACCTGATACCGTGTCTTGCGTGTCATCGTCGACAGACGCACTCCCTCCAGAAGCATCG
>JACPPD010000002.1 GCA_016191145.1 Ignavibacteria bacterium | reverse complement strand
GACAATATCACAGATCCCGCCTATTACACCATACGCATGGATGTAGGCGACCTTCCTACCGGTGTCTATTCTGTCAACGCTATTATTAGTGACCGGGTGTGGAGCAGACGTTTCGTTGTTGCAAAGTAGTCGGCGAACTCCCGGCGTACGCTGACTTCCACTAGTACCGATAATACTCTGGCTTAAACGGCCCCTTAACATCTACTCCAATGTATTCGGCTTGTTCGGGCGTGAGCGTTTCCAGGTCTACGCCGATTTTCTTCAGATGCAGGCGGGCTACCTTTTCGTCGAGCTTTTTGGGGAGTACGTACACTTTGTTTTCGTAGTCACGGTAGTTCGACCATAACTCGATTTGCGCGAGGACTTGATTTGTAAATGAGTTGCTCATCACAAAGGAGGGGTGCCCCATTGCGCAGCCGAGATTGACGAGGCGTCCCTCGGCAAGAATAATCACGTCGGTGCCGTCGATGGTGTAGAGGTCTACCTGCGGCTTGATTTCGACCTTCGTCTTACCGTAATTAGAGTTTAGCCACGCCATGTCGATTTCGTTGTCGAAATGACCGATGTTGCATACAATTGCCTTGTCCTTCATCAGCTTGAAATGCTTCTCGGTGATAACGTCCTTATTGCCTGTGGCAGTAACGATGATGTCTGCCTCGCGTACGGCATCCTTCATTTTCTTTACTTCGAAGCCGTCCATTGCAGCCTGTAATGCGCAGATAGGATCGATCTCTGTTACAATCACACGCACACCTGCTCCGCGAAGTGATGCACAGCTGCCCTTGCCAACGTCTCCGTAGCCAGCTACAACGGCAACCTTGCCGGCCATCATGATGTCGGTGGCGCGCCGAATTGCATCCACGAGGGATTCCTTACAGCCGTACTTGTTGTCGAACTTGCTTTTCGTAACGGAGTCGTTTACGTTAATTGCAGGCAGAGGCAACATTCCATTCTTCATCCGCTCATACAGCCTGTGCACACCTGTTGTGGTTTCTTCGGAGAGACCGCGGATTTCTTTAACAAGCTCAGGATATTTATCAAGTACCATGTTCGTAAGGTCGCCGCCGTCGTCGAGAATCATGGTAAGGGGCTTGCGTTCGGTACCAAAGAGTAATGTTTGCTCTATGCACCAGTCGAATTCTTCCGTCGTTAAGCCCTTCCACGCAAACACTGCGATGCCGCGTTTTGCTATGGCTGCGGCGGCATGATCCTGCGTGGAAAAAATATTGCAGCTCGACCATTGAACCTCGGCGCCAAGCTCAACAAGCGTCTCAATAAGCACGGCTGTCTGAATAGTCATGTGCAGACATCCTGCAATACGAGCCCCCTTCAAAGGTTTCTTGCCACTGAATTCATCGCGCAGAGCCATAAGACCCGGCATCTCGGCTTCGGCAAGCATGATTTCTTTGCGACCCCATTCTGCGAGCGAGAGATCTTTGACGCAGTATGCCCTGGGCTTGTATGCAAAGCTGCCGCGCTCGATGCGCGATGGAGTTTTAATTGCCTTGCGCTCGGGAGCTGTTTTGCGAAAATCGACTACCACTGCCTTGCTGGAGCCGTTGGATTTAACCGTGATGCGTTTTGCTGTTGTTGTCATGGCTGTTATGAAAAATGTTTTGCAAAGAGTTCTACCAGGTCTAAATGCTCCCATGGGAACTGATGACGGCCAAAGTGGCCGTACGCTGCCGAGGGACGATAAATGGGTCTGCGTAAGTGCAATCGCTCGATAATTCCCTTAGGTGTCAGGTCGATTTCATTTTTGATGAAGGCGGCGATTTCGGTATCGTTGGCTGAGCCGTTTCCGGCAGTGGTTACGTAGATCGACACCGGCTCTGGAATGCCGATAGCGTAAGCTATCTGAATAGTGCACTCACGTGCAACGCCAGCAGCAACTATGTTTTTTGCAAGATGCCGTGCAGCATACGCACCCGATCTGTCCACCTTCGTTGGGTCCTTGCCCGAGAACGCGCCACCGCCGTGCGGAGCACGGCCTCCATACGTGTCAACGATAATCTTTCTTCCTGTAAGGCCAGTATCGCCATGCGGTCCGCCGATAACGAAACGGCCTGTAGGATTCACATGGTAGATTGTATCGTTAGTTATTAAATTTTCCGGAATGACTGCCTTAACAACGTTTTCGATAACATCTTCTCTAATGCGCTGCGCAGTAACAGGTTCGCCTCTCGAATCTACTTCGGCATGCTGCGTGGAGATAACAACTGTGCTCACTCTCAGCGGTTCGCCCTCTTCATCGTAGTCTACAGAAACCTGCGCCTTTGCATCCGGACGCAGATAGGGCATAAGAATGGAATCGTGCTTTCTGATATCTGCCAAACGCTTCATCAGCTTGTGCGAGTAGTAGATGGGCGCAGGCATGTACTCGTCTGTCTCCATGCACGCAAAACCAAACATCATTCCCTGGTCGCCGGCGCCGCCGGTATCTACACCCATGGCAATGTCGGGCGACTGACGATTGATGACGTTGATAACTGCAACCGATTCCGAATCGAAGCGCAAGGCGGGATCAACGTAGCCAATGTCGGCAATAACGCTGCGCACGAGCTCAGGCAGATCGATGTACGTCTCAGTAGTGATCTCGCCTCCGACAACGATCATTCCAGTTGCTGCAAAGCATTCGCACGCAACGCGTCCGGTTGGATCATCAGCCAGCACCTTGTCCAGCACTGCGTCGGAAACCTGATCGCAAATTTTATCCGGGTGTCCTTCCGACACCGATTCACTCGTAAAATTTTTCATTGACTAAGTTTAACAATGGATGTGTCGCCAATGTTGATAGAAGCAAACCGACCGCTGACGAATGCCTTTTCGCCGATGATGGAACGGTCGAGCGTAATGTCGTTAACAGTGGCATAGTCGCAAATGATAGAATCCCGAACAATACTGTTGCGGACAACTGCCCCTTTCGAAATAGAAGCGTATGGGCCAATCACAGAGTGTTCGACAACTGCCGTGGAATCGATGTGCACGGGCTGTACCACAACACATCCAGGCGGCGCCTCGCGTGTTTTTTGTTTGGTTACGAGGTATCGATTGGTTTCGAGAAGCGTTTCGGGCTTCCCGCAATCGTACCAGCCATCGACGTTAAATGTTGTGAACTTCTCACCCTTGTCTACCATGAGCTGCAACGCATCGGTAAGCTGGTACTCATCCTTTGTACGGATGTCTTTGTCTATTAGCTCTTCTAAGCATTCCTTCAGTAACCCGGCGTGCCTGATGTAGTAGATGCCAACAAGTGCATTGGTTGAGATTGCAGATTCAGGTTTCTCCACAAGCCGCGTTACAAACGTGCCGTCGGTAACTACAACTCCAAACCGACGTGGATCCTCTACTGCTTTTACACCCAGAGAAGAGAACTGGCTTGTTTGCAAAAGCGTCAGGTCTACGTCGAACACTGTATCGCCAAGAATGATGAGAACCGGGTCGTCGCTAAACGTCATGCGCGCTGTCCATATCGCGTGGCCAAGCCCCTTAAGCTCCTCCTGCGTTACAAAATCGCACGTCAGATTATAGTTGCTTCTCACGTATTCCTCAACCAATTCGCCCTTATAGCCGGTTATAACCGTAGCTTCTGTAATGCCCTGACGGATAAGAGCATCCATGATGTGGCCCAGAATTGGTTTCCCGGCCACATTAACAAGCACTTTGGGAAGAGTATAGGTATGGGGTCGCAGGCGCGTACCTATGCCTGCCACCGGAATTATGGCGCGCATAAGCTACAAAAATAGGTAGGATTTTGGACGTAACCCGAATCGAATTCTCAACAGCCTTATTGGAGCCGAATACGCTGTCCGGTACGAATGATATCGTCCTTAAGCGATGGGTTTCTCACCCTTAGAACGCTGATATCCAGGCCAAACTTATCGGCTATTCCTGAGAGGGTATCGCCACTTCGAACCCGATAAGTCTTAGGAAGCTTCTTTGATGTGGGAGGGGGCGCACCACCGCCTTGAATTGTTTTCTGGCTGTGAATCTGCAGTCGTGAGCCTGCAAACACTGTGGTGCCGTCAATTTCACCGAGATTCCATTTTACAAGATCGCTTTCTCTCACTCCATACAGCGCTGCGATTGAACCGAGCGATTCACCTCGGCGAACAATATGGGTAACAGGTGTTCCGCTTTCGACACGTTCAATTACAGCCACTTCATTTTTCGAAAGACTTGTCTCAACCTTGAGTGTCTTTCCAGATTTCAGCACCGTTCCGTTCTTAAGATTATTTAATTCCTGAAGCCGTTCAACAGTTGTTGTGTACCGTGTAGCGATTGATGCGAGTGTTTCGCCCCTTACCACTCGATGCAATACGATGCGTGAAACGGGAATGCGCTCAACATCGGTTACGCTGGTATTCTGATCCTTAACCGACACGACAATTGAATCGCCGACGTGGATGGTCTCTCTGTTGTATGCAATGTTGTTCCAATTTCTAATATCAGCCATCCGCACGCCATATCGTTGCGCTATCGAAGTTAGGTTGTCACCACTCTTCACAACGTGTATCTGCTTTGCAGTTCCTTCGTCGAGCTGTACTGCTGGCTGTACTGCTGCTGTAGAAGCCAAAGCAGCATCGGCTGAGGCAGTAGAAAGAGCCGAGCGTACAGGGATGCGCAGAGTTATACCCCGACGCAGCCTGCTCTTATAGCCCCGAATGTTATTAATGCCTGCTAACTCCGTTGGCGAAATACCATACGTGCGGGCAATACTCGCAACTGTTTCTCTGCGTGCTACCGTATGTGTAATCCATGGACGTTTCTCATCGTCGGTGAGCAGCGCAAATTTTGTGATAAACAATTCCTTAGTGTTTACTGGAATCTTTACGTCGTACTTCATACCTGGAGGTGTGCATGTGCGCAGCAGCTCCGGATTCAGCGCCCTCAGTGAATCGTAACTAATGTTAGCACAGCGTGCAAGGGCTTCCAGGCTTATCGGTTCGTTTACTGTAAATACTTCATATTCATATGGGTCGAGCATCTGCAGTGAATCGTCGGGGAAGCCATACTGTTCCCGATTCATCGAAATCAGAGTTGTGGCGATAAAGCCCGGAACGTAGTTGCGCGTTTCGCGGGGCAGCTTATCCTGGATGTCCCAGAAGGATCCGTTTTCAAGACCAGCGCGACGCATAGCGCGCCGAACGCCGCCGGGACCACAGTTGTACGACGCCAGCGCAAGATGCCAGTCGCCAAATTCATTGTAAAGATCTTTAAGAAACCGCATGGATGAACGTGTCGCCTTTTCTACGTCGCGCCGCTCATCAATCCACGTCGACACATCAAGATCGTACAGATCGCCAGTTGATTTAATGAACTGCCACATCCCAACAGCCTTAGCTCGCGATACGGCTGTGGGATTAAGGCCGCTTTCAAACATTGCCAGATAAACAATCTCTGGCGGCATCCCTTCTTCTTCTGCAATGCGCTTTAGTGTTGGGAACCAACGCGAACCCCGTTCCAGCCATTTCTTCATGAACTTCCGCCCCTTGTCGTATGCCAGGAACTGAATGTTCTTTTCTACATATTCATTGTACGTGAGCGGTATTACTGTAGGTAGGACTGTATCGGGCTTGGGGGGCTTGGGTACGGTAATTCTGCCAACGATAGGCGTACTATCAACTGCCATGAACAGCCGATCCCGAAGAATAAAAATCGAAGAGTTTTCATCGAGGTCGTCTATATTTCTTACATGACTTTCGTAATCCTCGATAACGGATTGCACTAAATCGGTGAACTCAATATTTTCTTCGATGCGCGGCGTAGAGGAAAGTTCATTAAGTATGCTAATGGCAGCTTCAAATTCCAACGCAGCCCTCGATGTGTCCTTGCGCTCTATTGATGCAAGAGCCTTCAGATATTGCTGTCGGGCTTTCTCGAGTTCGCCTTCGATTTCAGCGCTAAAGGGAGCGGCGGCAACGGTAGCGGATGCTTCGTCGAGATCGCTGAATTCATCGGGGAAAACTGGCTTTGCGGTGTCGGCAAATCCATGGATGACAGCAGAGGAAGTGAGAGTGTGCGGAGCGGCGGAACCATCAACGATAAAAGTCGATGTGAACAGAATCAGTAGTATGGCCGCAACGTTCTGCTGCATCGTCCTCGTAGGTTTGTATGAGTAAAATCCCGTAGCCGGGAAGCAATATAAGCCCATCGGTGCGATGACACCAAACAAAAACTGATATTGTGTAATGAACGGAAGTTCATGAAACGCCTTGGTTTAGAATTGTTGTAATGAGATATTCACGTCGTGTAGATTGTTCCGTAACTATTGCTGCGTGTTTAGCTGCAGGCTTGCTGGTGTTCGGCTGCGAACGCTCGACGGAAACTGTCGTCGACAAAGTTGCAGAGTCAGATAAAATCACAAATTCGGTCTATGTGGATGAACATCAGTGTAGTGGTTGCCATCAGACAGAATATGCTGCATGGAAAGGCTCTCATCATGCACTGGCAATGAATACTGCGGAAGAATCTACTGTCCTTGGCATATTCGATTCTGTGATGCACCATCTGTCTGGCATCAGGTCGCGATTCTTTACGCGCAACGATTCGTTCTTTGTTAATTCTTCCCCAGGAACCGCATCATATGCGACCTTGCACATCACGCATACCTTTGGCATAGAACCATTGCAGCAATATCTGGCAGAGATCGGATCAGGTCGATACCAGGTTTATCCCATTGCATGGGATGTTCAAAACCGGAAGTGGTTCAATGCGGATGGGACTGGAAGGATTCCAGAATCCGATGAGCTTCACTGGCAGCGCCCCCTTCATAACTGGAACTACATGTGCGCTGAATGCCACGCAACTGGTCTCTTACGCGGATACAATACCACTGAGAATTCTTACGCAACAACGGCTCATCAATTCAATGTTGGATGTCAGGCATGCCATGGTCCCGGAAGTAACCACGTAAGAGAAGCGCAACACAAAAACAAACCACTTTCGAATTACTCGACGAATGATCTTAGCGCGCAAAAATTTCAGATAGACGTTTGTGCTCAGTGCCATTCGCGGCGCGCTCCGCTCTCTGATGGGCATTCGTTGGAAAGGGGCTTGCACGACGATTATTTGGTTAGCGCACTTGAGCCTGAATTGTACTTTGACGACGGACAGATAAAGGCGGAGGTATATGAGTATGGATCGTTTCTGCAAAGTAGGATGCACGGTGTAGGCATGATGTGCTCGGATTGCCACAATCCGCACACGGGAACAACATGGGCAAGGGGAAATGAGCTCTGCGTAACATGTCATTCTGAACAGCGAAACTTTTCGAAGCTGCCAGGCGGACGCGATGCATCTAATAATAAAAATATTGAGAGAATAGATTTTAGCGGTCTTAAGGCAAGAAACTATGATTCCTATGAACACCACTTTCATCAAAAGGGATCTGCGGGAGCTCTCTGCGTAAGCTGCCATGCCCCTACGAGAGCGTACATGCAGATAGATCCGCGACACGATCATAGTTTCAGGGTGCCGCGTCCAGACCTTTCCGTGAAGTACGGCGTGCCAAATGCCTGCACATCGTGTCATCGCGATAAATCATCTCAATGGGCTGCCGACATTCTTAATAAACGTGATGTTCAGAATGGTTATAATGTAACGACGAGCGAGAGTCGCCGCAATAAGTATCTCGACGCAATTTCAAGCGCTCGCAGAGGAAGACCGGATTCCGATGAAATGCTGCGCAAAATTGTCGAGAACACCATGTACCCGTCAATCATGAGGGCAACTGCAATTTCAGCTTTATCGGACAGCGAAAAGCCTACTGTAAGCCTCTGCATTGCTATGTTGCACGATCCCGATGCTATGGTGAGACGATCTGCTGTTGAATATTTGGGAGCGCTGCCCCAAAGTGAGCAGACGTCTCAGGCGCTACGGTCGGCATTGTCTGACGCATCGCGGAGTGTGCGTTTCTCAGCATTCATCTTTGGCACTGAGTTTTTATCGAGTCCGGAATACAGTAGGGTAAGAAACGAATATGTGAGCGCACAACATCAACTAGGCGGAATGGGTGATGGAGCGATAAACCTTGGGACGTTGGCAGAGAGGGAGGGCGACACTGCTGAAGCAGAGAGAATGTACCGCAAAGCGTTGATGGAGAACGAGGCATCAGTACCTGCAATCGTCAATCTTGCAGAAATCATCCGTCGGCGAAGCGATATGGAATGCGACCGTTTCCTCACTGAGCAAATATTGCGTATTCCGGTATCGGCGCCCCTGCAGTACAGTTTGGCATTATCCAGACTTCGGCAAAAGCGGTATGCAGAAGCGATTATAAATCTTCGAACAGCAATTACTCTGGACCCGGCAAATAAAATCTATGAAGAGGTGTAAAGACTTGCTCTCTCCCAGCGGAGATAAACGAATTTCATTGCATTGTAAAACTGCAATACTCCTCTGCTGTTTCGCTTGGCTGATTGCAGCTATTCCCGGCAGTGCATGGGTGTATCCGGAGCATCGCAACATCATGGTGCTTGCCGTACAAAAACTCAGTGCAGACCGCAGAGCTTCGCTCGATAAAATCTGGGCGATGGCGCACACAGGCCATTCCGAACATTTTCTAAGGATCAAAGTTCAAGCATCGTTGTGCAGGCGTATGGATTCGGTTCACGTTCCTACTGTTTGGTGGAACAACGCAGATCGCAACAATCCGATTGAGTTAAAGACAATTTTCGGTCTCGGCCTGCGAATTGCCTTTGATTGGAGATACTATCTGTGATCGCAACTAATTTTATTTACTAATGTCTTAAGGAATGCAATGAAATGGCTTCTGTTCTTTGTCCCAGTCGCTACGGTCATGCATTTCGTACTGCCGAACAATCCCGGCATTGTCTTTGTATTTGCTGTTGTTGCTATTATCCCGCTGGCTGCAGCCCTTGGCGAAGCAACCGAACACGTTGCCTACCATGCTGGCGATGCTGTGGGCGGGTTATTGAATTCTACGTTTGGCAATCTGCCAGAGCTGTTGATTCTTACAGCAGTGCTTAGATCGGGCCTGGTCGATTTGGTCCTCGCCAGCCTTTACGGAGCGATCCTCGTCAACGCAATCCTTGCAACAGGTTTATCAATGTTGTTTGGGGGTTTGAAATATCACACACAAACTTTTAAGTCTGAGCATACTAATGAGTTTTCATCATTGCTAGCCATTGCGGTATTTGCCCTTGCTGTGATCTCTATTATGAGCGAGTCTAACCTGGGTCAAACCGGCGGGGGACATATTGCAATGGGTCAGGCAAGCCAAATGGCCGGTCAAACCAACGATCAGCTCAACCTCATCCTATCATGTCTCCTTATCGCTGGCTATGGCATGTTTCTGTGGTATTCTCTTGTTACGCATAAGGATTTGCATGTAAAATCCCGTCATACCGCTGAAACAGTATGGACATTAAAAAAATCCATGATGTGGCTGATAGGGACTAGCATCGGTGTTGTATGGATAAGTGAGATCCTCACCGGATCTATTGAATTGGCAATGCAGGAGTTTAGACTAAATCAGCAGTTTACCGGTGCAATTGTTATTGCCGTAATTGGCGGTGCCGCAGAAATGGCGTCGGCAGTACGCGCAGCAAGAGTAAACCGAATGGATCTGGCGCTCACGATAGCAATGGGCGCCGGTGTGCAGATTGCATTATTTGTTGCGCCATTGCTAGTTCTACTGAGCTATGTTTTCGCGTCAAGAATTCTTCATCTGCATTTCAGTCTGTCTGCTGTGCTGCTGCTCTTCATGGCAGTATACATCGTATCGGCTATTTCTAAAGAAGGGAAATCTTCGTGGTACGGCGGCGCACTGCTCGTCTTGCTATACATTATCCTCGGTGTATGCTATTACTACTAGTGCCGAAACCTTCCCCCTGCCATTTCCCGCATATACCCTGGTTCAACGTTGACGATATAAAAACCACACCTTTCAGAATCTGTAACGGAAACATATTTGCTGCGTTGGGTGTTTAGTTGTATGTGGATACGGTAAACATTGGTAAGAACCACGAGCTTGAACTCCTCTTTCAGAAAATTGTAAGGGGCGATCGGCAGGCATTTGATGAGTTCTACGATGCAATTAAAAAGCCTCTGTTCGCATACTGTTTGGCAATTCTGCAAGACGAAGAAGAAGCACGCGATGCTTTCCATACAACAGTGTTGAAGGTGTATGAAGCTCGACAATCCTATCGCGAGGGCAACGTCCACGCCTGGATTTTTGCAATTGCAAGGAATACCTCCCGATCCGCTGTCCGACGCAGGCGATACTCAGTGACGATGGCCGACGATTTCGAAGTCACTGCTGAAGAATCGGTTGGGCTGGCAGCCGATGAGACGGAAATAGTGCAACAAGCCATTCGTAAGCTGCCAGAAGAATTCCGTCAGGTAGTCCTGCTGAAATACTTCGGCGAACTGTCGGTCGAGACCATTGCACAAAGCGAAGGCATCTCGGTAGACCTGGTTAAGACGCGTCTGTTTAGAGCACGAAAGCGTCTCGCTGAAATTCTTGGAACAACTTTTGAATCGCAAAATGAACGAACTTGATCGGCTCTTGAAAGACAGCATGAACGCATTGAATGCACGCAATGAGTTTGTGTTTGAATCTACCCGACAACACATGCAAAGTGTGATAAAAGGGGGTTCGTCTATATGGCCGTGGGTTACTGTCCTGAGTGCTGTAGCTGTTGTTGTGGTTTCGTTGATTGTATTTCAACAAAAGCGAATAAACCCAGTTCGTGTTACCGTACCCGATGTTGAAAAATCTATCCGCACTTTGAATCTCAAGTCGCCTAACGAAGAGTATGCACCTGTTATAGTCCCACCTCTAAAAATTGCAGATGCACAAAATGAATTGCCTGCGCAGACGCGTGTAATGGAGGTGCGTGATTCCGACAAAGCGCTGGCTGATTTGTTCACTGCGCAGAATGCCTATGCAGAGTCAGCGTCGCTGCGAGGCGACCATTTTCTTTCTGCAATTACATACCGCGATCTTGCCAGAACCTGTCTGCTTAATAACGATAAACGTTTAGCATGGAAAGCCATCCAAATGGCTCTTGGTGAAGCGCGGCATGTAAATACCGCTTCGCTGACAAACGAGATTGAACTTTTAGCCAAGATTATTGCCAAATAATACGCTCTTAGGGCAGAATACTGCGAAGAATAACCGACATCTAGTGTTAACATAAAACGGTAGCAGCGCCGTGAGCGCTTGCAGGTAAGAAATTATTCGAGTCTGGAATTGATTGTAACTGCTGCAGTCTGTTGGATGATGATTCCAGGTTCAGTCAAATGGAGTAATTCCATCACGATATTTATTAAATCCTGCGGACCAGCAATTGAAACCATCTTGAGTTTGCCTTTAAAAGGTCGTAGTGCGTTTACAAGCCCCTTACCTGAAAATGATAAACTATCTCCGTCAAATGCCGATTCTGTAAAGGTTGCCGTTAAATACGCTATTGAATCGGCATGGACAGGCGCATCAATTCGTTCGCTGTAAAGAACAATGGACCGTGGAATCGACTGGGCACTCCCACCGGCAAGGTCGGTTGCTGTGGATTGAAGGACGAGCTCGAGTGTGTCGGACATTAGTACGTCGCCCGGAAGGTTGGTGAGTTCCCACTTGAGTGTTGTATCCGCCTTGTGACTCCACGACTCATACCACACGATGCGATTTGCAACAAATCCGGTAATGGTTCCGGTATCAATCCCTGCATCGGCTATCGAACGAGAACGCACAAGGACGAGTGGTGGATCTGCATCGACAACAGTGTCGGCAATTACTCTAACAGGATCAATGCCCTTATCGCCTATAGCGCTTGCGTCCTGCGGAACAGCCTGACTCGATTTTAGGATGAGCTTACGCTTTGTAAGAATTTTTATTGACGATGATGGCGCGCCTCCTGACGTCTGTAGTGAAACATCAAGTGCAGTTGCTAAAAACGGTGGGTGCTTGCGCAGTGTGTCTGTGGTTACTCTAGATTCCGATGTGTCTGGTGGAGCGACGTGTATGGAATCGTTGTGAAGCGTATCAAGAGCTGAAGCCGGCAGGTCATTATCATGGAGCAGCAGCCATGCAGCGTCGATACCCAGGGACAGTCTGGTTGGTAGCAGCGTAGTGTTAGCAGAGAATGAGGTAAGCTGTTGGCGAACTCCGATAAATGGGATAATGGAAACAGAGCTGGAAACATCAAATGGAAATTGGAACCGTGCCGCAATTGAAACAGCAGCCTTCGCAGGTTCAGTTGCGCTGATTCTAACACGTGATGTATCGCCATTGGTATATGTAACGCCGTCGGGATCTGAAATAGATTCGACGGCAGTGCCATACGCAGTTGTGGGGAAGTCTACCGATCCCACAACATCAACTGCAAAGCGTTTTGTTGGTGTCCATCCGAGTGACAGTGCTGGCGATACGAACGCCCAATTGAAATCCAATGTGTGAGTAAAGCTACCCGGAGTAGGTTCACCACCGACGTTAAACAGCGTTGGTTCTGTTGTGGTAAGGTTTACAGTACTCTTTATGTATGCAATGGAAAGCCCAACGTTCCATAGAGACGAAAGCTGTATCGAGGAGCCTGCGTGAAAATCATAACTAAAGCCTATCGACGCGGGATATGAATTTGAATTTGTCGGCAGCGCAAAAACACCAGAGCTGTTTGTTGGTACGCTCAGACGAACATACCCGACCGAGCTTCCGCCAAATATTTTCGGCGATTCACCCGGTCGGGCAGTTGTTAATGCAACAAAGAAAACAATTAAGGTTGCGCCTTTCTGCATTATCTAGTATTTGACAAGTGTCCTCACAATAGTAGATGTCCCTGACGAGAATCGTATCAGAAACGTACTCGTCTCTGCATCACCTAGTATTTAACAAGTGTCCTCACAATCGTGGAGGTTCCTGACGAGAATCGCACCAGATAGGTTCCCGATGCAAATGCCTGCAAGCTAATGCCCACTTCACCTTCGGTTGATTGTGGGAGCATAGCGGTTGCATCAGCCACCAGCACGCCCATTGAGTTGTAAACGGCAAGACCCGATGGGAATGCAGTGCTCTTGAATGTGGCTGTAACATTATTCACGGCGGGATTTGGAGTTAGCTTCAGCGATAGTCCCGCGCTATTAGCATTCACCGTGCGGCCCCCGGCATCGTCCACGGAAACAAGTGCATCGTTCGAAATTGTTTCGGTGTTCAACTCCCTCCCGGAACTATTAAATAGTTTTAGAGAAGTAATTTTTACCGGCGTCGACTCGGCATCTCCAAGCGTCAGAGTAAACATCTCGGATGTCATCACTTCACCTTCAGCAGTACTTTCCGGCGTAAAGCTGAACGTTACTTGGCGCTGACCATCAAAAATAATGCTGGTAAGGGGCACTCTAATAGGCACCATTACGGAAGCATTGAATTCGTATGTTATTTCACCTCGTACGACTTCTTGCGGCAGGTCGGAGAGAAGTGTAACAACGACGCGTGCTGTTCCGCCGATTGTCCCTCTGGTGTTTTCGCATCTGACGCGAACAGTATCGCGGACCGACGCAGCGTCGAATACCTGAACCAAAATCGCTTGCTTTGATCGGCCTTCAGCACTGACAGTAATCCATGCAATCGTTGAGTTCATGCTGTCGCGCATTGTTGTGCTGATGGCAATTTCTGCACTAGCATTAGCAGCCACCGTAAACGGGAATGCTTGGCTGCTGGTAATTTCAAACTCCGCAGCGTCCTGGCCCGCAATTATGGCGCTGTCGATAACGATTGCCGTTGATGATAGATTTTCGATTGTAATAGCCGACGTAACAACAGTGTTCGTTTTGGCTGGTCCAAATGTGACAATTGCCGGAGTGAGCTGCCAACCGAGGAAGGGTGTAGTAGAAGCTGTGCCGCGCAGTGAAACATAGATGTAGGCCGATCCATCGGTGACAATCAATGTATCGGTATCATCGCCCTCTGCTGCCGGAGTATATTCAACATTTATAGTAATTGTAGACAAAGCGCCCAGTGTGAATTTATCATTACTTATAATGCTGAAGTTCGTTCCATTTACCAAACGCAGTTGAATATTCTGCGTAGCGGTCGAAGTGCTGATGATTGAAGTTTGGCCAGTTGTCTTACTGCCGACAAGAACCGAACCAAAATCTATGCTGCCCGAGCTGAGGATGAACGTACGTATTGTGTCGTTCGATTCAATGCCATTGCCATTTACAAGCAGCGATTTAGTAACTAATCCGCTTGAAATCACTAAAGAATCTGAAAATTCTGCGGCGGCTGTTGGTGAGAAATCAACTTTGATTGTCGCCGACTCTCCAGCCTGAAGATTAAACGACGAAGGTGTGGACAGGCTGAATTCTGAATCAAGAATCAGATTCGCAGTTATTGTTTCCTGTGCAGAAGAAGTATTTGTTATCACTACATTTGACTCGGCTGTTGTATTGATAACGATAGGGTTAAAATCGAGGGCATTTGTGCTTAATGTAAACGAGCCGTCGGCTGCGCTTGAAAGCCCGGTCCCGTTCAACACAACATATATCGTACCCAGGTTGCCTGAAATGATTATCGTATCCAATATATTCCCCTGCGCTGTGGGAGAGAATGTAACGGTATACGCAGCAGTGTCTGCAACATCAAGGGCAATTACCGAATCGGCCGAACCTGTAAATTCAGTGCGGTTAAATCCGGAAATAGAGACACTGCCGGTTAGAAAACTAACGTTTGTAAATACAATTTGAGTTGAGGCAGTAGCGCCGACTTCTGCCTTCATGCTTGCAACGCCATTGAGAGGCGACAGAAGCACAAGGCCTTGTTGAGCATTCATCGACAACGTTATCATGCACATGATGCTCAGTGCTGTGGTGAATCGTAACACGTGGGTTTGCATAGTTGATCTCCTTTGAAAATACATGTTAACCCAACGTAGAATCCTTGCACCGGTTACAAAAAAATCGGGGCAATCTTGCGATCACCCCGACTTACCACACCCATGTTCTGGGAGGCGACTAGAAAGCATGGGGTGGATTTATCATATACAAGTCTCGAGTACGCGCACTGCAATGCGTCGGTTCTGTCGGCGAGCCGCCTCAATCGCATCCTTTGCACCGCGTTTTGGTTCCGGAATTGTTGGACGCGCTGAACCATATCCAACTGTCTTTACAATCTTCGACGCATCGACACCCTGATTAATCAACCAGGCCTTGACTGCATTGGCGCGCATTTCGGAAAGCTCCTGATTGCGTGATGCCTTTCCTTCGCTACTTGCATGACCTTCAATTTCTACCCTGAGTTCCTTGCATTGGTCTACCAAGGCTTTGATCTTGTTAAGATTCTCCATGGTTCCCGGTTCTCGCATATCAAACTTGTCGGTGTTAACAATAAAGAGAATGCCCGGGAAGTTTGTGACGGTATTGGGCTTTGGCTTTGGAGGGCAACCGTTCGGAGCAACACCGGCAATCAATGGACATTTATCTACGTTGTCTCTGTATGTATCCTTATCTGTGTCGGGGTCTAATGGATTGGTTTTGGTCTTGTTAACTTCTTCACCGTCTAACAGCGAGTCCAAATCCGTATCAGCCATCGCCGGATTTGTTCGATATTCCATTACTTCCGGACCGTCCTTCAAACCATCGGAATCAGTATCAATGTTTTTGGGATTTGACTTGTATGTGTTTACTTCATCTCCATCATTCAAGCCATCACCATCCGTGTCTTTGTTCACTGGATCCGTTTGATGAGCCATTACCTCGACTCCATCGCTTAGGCCATCAAGATCCGTGTCCATCACAATCGGGTTCGATTTGTATTTGTTGACTTCGTCGCCATCTGATAATGAATCCGAATCCGAGTCAGTCATCGTTGGATTTGATTTATGTATCTGAACTTCTTCGCCGTCGAGAAGCATGTCGCCATCCGTATCGTTCTTCAGAGGATCGCTGTGAATGCGATTGATTTCATCACCATCGGTTAACAGGTCGGAATCAGTATCGGCCAGAGCTGGATTGGTTTTTTGGATATTCACTTCATCGCCATCCTTCAGGCCATCGTTGTCGGTGTCCATGCTCAGAGGATTGGTTGAAAGCTTCTTCACTTCATCGCCATCGGGAAGTCCATCCTGATCTGTGTCAGCCAAAAGTGGATCAGTCTTGTTAGTATTTACTTCGTCGCCATCGAGAAGATTATCATTATCCGTATCAGCTTTAAGTGGATTTGTTTTACGGGACAGCTCTTCGTTATCTCCAAGACCATCGGCATCTGTGTCGACCGTCAACGGATTTGTTTTATGAACAACAAGCTCGGCTCTGTCCATCAGTCCATCGCCATCGGTATCCTGCTTTTTAGGATCTGTTCTGTGTTCTGTTTTTGGCAATGCTGATATCTGCTCATCAGTGAATCCCGGCGGCACTCGTCGTGTACCCAAATATTCATAGCCGTCGGGTAAGCCATCACCGTCGGAATCCGGGTTGTTTTGATCTGTACCAATTAGAAGTTCCTGTGAATTGGTGATTCCATCTTCATCGAAATCAGCATTCCCAAACACGTAGTAAGTAAACCCCAGACCAATCGTCAGGTATTTATCGTTGCTGCCTGCGTTTACACCTTTAGGAGCGGCGATAGCAGTAGATGTGTAACGGTTGGCAACAGTATCGTACGTCGTCATACTCCCAGGATTGTAGTCGTCGAGATATGGTGTTGTAGTAAAACGATAAGTAAGTTTACCATTAAAGACAAGATCGTCTGTGGCGTACAACTCAAATCCAATACCAATTGGAAAGATTACGCCGCCATTGAAACCGCTTGTTTTGTATAGCGCTGCATCCTGCCCGGGAAGGATGCCTACAACTGTTTGACCTGTGTTTGGATCGATGCGTAGTCCCGCGCCCCCCGACAAACCAGGACGTACCTGAAAACTCATCAAACCGATGCCGCCAAAAATGTATGGGTTAAACTTTTCGGCGGGTAGAAGATTGATGGCGGCTAGCACTTCGTAGGTGAAGATCCGCGTGTTGTTGCGCCGCTCCTGGTCGTCGTCCGAGATCAGCGTTCCATTAGGAAATCGATCGCCGATTATCTTGGGTGAACCGTCCGAATTTGTGCCAAAGTAGTCTGTGTATGTTGCCACACGGTTCTCGGCATCAACGCGATACCTGGGGTTTGCGTAGCCGAACTGTCCGATCAGTGAAATTCGATCGTGGACATTGTACCGGAAAAAGATATCACCTCCCAACCACCACGAATTATCGGAAAACTCACCAAAGTACTTTGCAGTTCCCACTGTAAATCCAAAGCCGGCTCTTCCAGCTTGCGATTGGGCGTAAACGGGCGATGCCGCGAGTAAAACAGCGCACGTAACTGCGCATATAGTAATTACAATTCTCATCGTGCCTCCCAGAATAAAAAATTTTATTGCTTGCCGTGTACTCTGGCTGCGATGAAAGTGTTCCATAAAAACAAAAGCGGAAGGCACGCCAGGAGCCATCCGCTTGTAGAGCGCTAACATTTAAGCAGGCGGAACATCATCTGCCGGACGTTGCAAGGTGTTGTCTTTTCGTAAAGGTTAATAGTCACGGTGCTGAACAATAATCAAGAATCTGATACGAGATTGCATTTCCGACCTTTTGTTAAGATTTTTAAACGTACAACCTGCCCCTTTCCATTATCGTGTAAAGCTGTGTCGCCACAACGAAGAACTATCGTGTCCGGTGCCGTTGCCTCTGGCATTCTTTCGAGTGTCGGACTTTCAACTCTTAAATCGATGACCGTGCCGAAGCGTTGGTCAACACAATCTGAACTGACTTTTTTGGAGCATTCAACTCAGGAGTATAGCGCTGATTCGGCTGTGTCTATGGCGTGGATCGGACATTCAACGGTGCTGATTAATATCCACGGCACTATTATCTTAACCGATCCTGTTCTGTTCAATAACATCGGTGTAAGAATTTTGGGCGCAACGTTTGGCCCAAGGCGCATAACGCGTCCGGCGCTCGATCCATCGGAGATACCGGTGCCCGACATCGTGCTGCTTTCCCATGCGCACATGGACCACATGGACCTTGCATCGCTTGAATTTCTGACCAATCGGTCGCCAGGAAAAATTCACGCCATTACGGCGAAGAACACTTCAGATGTTATCGATTATTTGGAATGGAATTCACTTCGCGAGCTCGATTGGGGTGAATCCTTAGATGAAGGGGGCGTTAGCATCGGAGCCTTTCCGGTCAAGCACTTCGGCTGGAGACTTCCAGGAGAACCAGATAGGGCAAAGGGTCAGCGAAAGTCTGGCAGAAGCTTTAACGCATACCTTATCGAAGAGAAACAGCAGAATTTTCAGGCAAACCGCGTTAGTTGTGACAAGATCCACCGAATCATGTTTGGCGGAGACACTGCATATACTGAATCGTTTAAAGACTTAAATTTTATAAATAATATTGACGTCGCAATAATGCCGATAGGAGCTTATAATCCTTGGAAGGCTGTGCACTGTAATCCGGAAGAAGCTGTGATGATGGCTCGTGATATGCAGGCATCGACAATTGTCCCGATTCACTGCATGACGTTCCCACTCGGCCGCGAAGGATTCCATGAACCGAGAGCACGGCTGGTGAAGGCAGTACACGCTGACTCGGATCTAACGCTCGGCTATTCTCAAATAGGCCAGCTTCTTAAAGTTGCATAGACATAGACACTACCAGCGGTATACCGCCGCTATACCAGAGCCTGTGGGCATATCGTGAGAGGGGACAACCAGTACCTCGCCCCCTTTCTCAAGAACGACTTCGGCTATGTCGTCCAACACATCATCAATAACCTGAGCTGACGCATCGTAAAACTCAATTCCTTTACCATCAACTAATACACCCGGAATCATCCTATCGGCATCGACCATAAGCAGTTGAATCCTACCGTCGAGAGCCGCCTTGCCAACAACTTTTACATCGTCGCTGCCTCTGTCCTTGGATGCCGACTCGCTAAACACATTGCGTATCCGCTCCAAGCGTTCGGTAATGAACGGCATAATTACACTGCGAACTCTTTCCATAAACGCATGACCGTCGATGCTTGACGGATGGATGCCGACTCCAACCGACATCAAGTATGGGTTGTGCGAAACAGATTGGAACACAGCCTCGTGTTCGGGCAGTGCTGCAGTAATAATTGGCAGCCCGCTTGCCTTTGAATGATACTCTGTGATGGCACTATCAACGGCTCGGAAGAACCGCTCCGTATCGATGCTGATATCTTCCTGCCGGTCTCGATGTGTGTGTCTCATAAGATTCCCACCATAACTCCCTTCTGCTCTGGCAACAGTTACGTGAGGCTCTTCCTGCTCATCTCCCAGCGCTTCTTCAATGGTTCGTGGTACTCCTTTGTGTAATGGAACCTCCATAATGCCATCCCGATCTCCTTCGAATAACTTGACATCCTTGCGGGTAATAGCAAGGACGTTGAATCGGTAGGCCGACTGACGAATTCGTAACAATGGTTTGATGTGAAACGATTGCGCAACAACTGCAAGCTCGGGTACCGGCCGTGGTAACCGATAAATATCAAATTGATTTTGGTCGGAAAGAATGGCAAGACCATCAAGGGGGTGAGACCAGAAATCGGCATCCAAAGCTAATTGGCGGAAGGGGGCAAGTATTATATCAACCTCTTCTCGAGAAATTATTTTTTCCAGTGTGCTCTCAAAACTTCTTAGAAGATTTCTGTATCGTGGTAGGTTCTGCTGTTTATCCGGTTGCTGACGAAATGTTGGTTGATAAAGCGAAAGTTTGAATCCGGTTGTCATCTATCTCTCCTGTTTACAGATAGAATTTGGCATGTTTGAAACTATGGGGGAATGACTTTCATCATCATGGCGCATTTTAATCCAGATGTGTCGTAGTTTGAATGGTTCAACAATTGAGGAGGAGGAGTAATGGATTATTACATGATAATCCTGCGTTTTGTACACGTCATATCGTTTGTGATATGGGCAGGTTGGATTTTTTCGCTTCGGTTATGGATACAACCTGCCGTTGAAGCTGCGGGACCGGCTGGCGGCGCATTCATGGGGGCGGTCACTTCCAAAACGAAGGTGATTACAACTGTCGCTTGGGCGGCAACCCTCACAATAATCAGTGGACTCCTCATGATGGATCATGTTTCAGGCCACTTTGACATGGGATGGGTTCAGTCTCCCCAGGGAACAGTTTTGATCATTGGCGGATTGAGTGCAATTATTGGTTTTTCCTATGGGATGTTACGCGTACGTCCGGCTGCTACTCGTATGGGCGCACTAGCTGGTCAGATCCAACAATCTGGCGGTCAGCCCACTCCAGAGCAGGGCACCGAGCTTCAGAATTTAAGAGCTACCATTAAAAAGGGTGGAAACATAGTGTTCCAGTTCCTGGTTGTAACAGCGGTTTGCATGGCAATAGCCCGTTACGTCCACTAGATAATCGTTACCCCAACGAATCAGCGATAAGGTTAAGTGCACTCCCAGCCTTAAACCAACCGATCTGCTGATCGTTCATCGAGTGCTTCAACTGAATCACATCCTTAGTGCCATCGGCATGGGTGATTTCGGCAGGAAGCACCATGCCCGGTTTAAGAGCGAGGATATCGATGCTAATTTTGTCATCCTCAATTATTTTATCATAATCGTTTGCATTGGCAAACGTTAGCGGCAGCATCCCCTGTTTCTTAAGGTTGGTTTCGTGAATGCGTGCAAAGCTCTTAACAATGATTGCCTTGCCGCCGAGGAACCGCGGCTCCATCGCCGCATGCTCCCTGGATGAACCTTCGCCGTAGTTCTCGTCTCCTACTACAACCCACGAAACACCCCGCGCTTTGTAGTCGCGTGCAACTTTAGGCACTTCGCCGTATTCGCCGGTAAAAGTGTTCTTCACACAATTGGCAGTATCGTTTGCGTAATTGATAGCGCCGATAAACATGTTATTGGAAATGTTGTCGAGATGCCCTCTGAACCGCAGCCAGGGTCCTGCCATGGAGATGTGGTCTGTTGTACACTTTCCTTTTACCTTCAATAGAAGTGGCATCTCGACATACTCTTCCCTGCGGGGAGCAGTAAAGGCTTGTAGTTGCTGCAGGCGGTTGGACGACGGATCGATTATCACTTCAACTTCTACTCTGTCTGTTGCCGGGGGGACGTAACCATCGGGATCGGGTACAAAGCCCTGTGGGGGAAGCTCTAAACCTGATGGGGGCTGAAGCAATACACCATCAATGGGATCCTTGATGAAGTTGTGCGTGAGTTTGCCGGCAAGCACGAAACCTGCAACTGTTTCCGGACTTGCAACAAATGCATGAGTTTCCTTCATGCCGTCGTTGCGTCCCGTAAAGTTTCTGTTAAAAGAAGTTATAATCGAATTTTTGTCGCCAGGCTGTACATCGTGCCGCTTCCACTGGCCGATGCACGGTCCGCATGCATTTGCCAGTACCGTACCTCCGATAGCTTCGAGTTTATCGAGGATGCCATCGCGTTCAATAGTCGCGCGCACCTGTTCCGAACCGGGGGTAATGGTGAACTCACTTTTTGCTTTCAAGCCTTTCGATGCGGCATATTCTGCAATGGACGCAACGCGGCTCATGTCTTCGTACGATGAATTTGTGCACGAACCGATGAGTCCAACACGCAGTTCTTCCGGCCAGTTGTTTTCTATAACGGCATTCACGAATTCCGATAGTTCAAGCGCCCGATCGGGAGTGTACGGACCGTTTATGTGCGGTTCGAGCGTTGTTAAATTTATTTCAATAACCTGATCAAAATATCGTTCCGGGTTTTGAAGCACATCATCATCGGCGCGCAAATGTTGGGCATGAGCATTTGCCATATCGGCAACATCGGAACGTTCCGTGGCGCGCAGATAGCGCTCCATGCTTGCATCATAAGGGAACACCGAAGTTGTTGCACCGATTTCCGCACCCATGTTGCAAATGGTTCCCTTTCCTGTTGCCGAGAACGATGATGTTCCTTCGCCGAAATACTCTACGATAGATCCAGTACCGCCTTTGACAGTAAGGATGCCGGCAACTTTTAGTATCACGTCCTTCGGACTCGTCCACCCATTCATTTTCCCGGTGAGTTTTACGCCAATGATTTTCGGCATTTGCAATTCCCACGGCATACCGGCCATCACATCAACAGCATCAGCTCCTCCAACTCCGATGGCAAGCATGCCCAAGCCCCCTGCATTCGGTGTATGAGAGTCTGTGCCAATCATCAAGCCTCCGGGGAAGGCGTAGTTTTCAAGCACAACCTGGTGAATGATGCCAGCCCCAGGTTTCCAAAATCCAATACCATACTTCTTTGAAACAGAAGCAAGAAAGTCGAATACTTCCTTGTTTTCGTCAAGTGATTTCGACAGATCCTGTTTAGCACCATGCTCAGCGCGTATAAGGTGGTCGCAATGTACCGTCGATGGTACAGCAACCGTTGGAATCCCTGCGCTCATAAACTGCAGCAGCGCCATCTGGGCCGTTGCATCCTGCATTGCTACACGATCCGGACTAAAGTCAACGTAGTCCTTGCCCCGTACATGAGGCGCTGGCGGCAGCGCAATTACATGCGAGTACAAGATTTTTTCTGTTAGTGTCAGGGGGCGTTTAAGCAGTGCTCCAATCGGCTCCATTCTGGCAGAAAGTGAGTCATAGAAGCGGCGGAGGAGGGAGATGTCCTTAGTCATGATAACATCAAAAGTAAGATCGGGTCTCTAATATCGACACCCTGGTTCACGTCGGCTCTTTACACCCGGCATTGGCTTACAACTCTTTAGTGAGTGCGAGGCTTTGAACTTTCAGTGCAGTGCGTTTACTCTCCAAGCGTCGCTTTTCAAGCAGGCCTGCAGGGATACGCACGACCTTTCTGACGAGTCCAAGCCTTTCATAGATCCGAATAGATAAACCGGTAAGATCGATTTGCCACCAGCGAAGGCCATGAAATGCCGAAGCGGGGAAGGCATGGTGATTGTTATGCCATCCTTCGCCCAACGCGAGCAGACCAATTAAAAAATTGTTGCGGCTATGGTCAGTTGTCACGAACATTTTACGGCCGATGTAATGGCACACGGAGTTAACGCTCCAGGTAACATGCGAGGTAACGAATATCCGCATCAGGCCGCCCCAGATAAACCAGTTGAGAGCCCCATCCCATCCGTTGGTTAAAAAGCCAATGGATGCAGGTAGGATTAGACCCACTGCGCTCCATAAAAGAAACGTAGACGAAAACCACGCTATCATGGGATCCTTTGCATAACGGGCACCCCATTTTTCCTTGATCGATTCCAGTTCGGAGTCGTGCATCTCCAACAGCCATTCGAAATGAGCGTGAATGAATCCGCTTAGTGTAGGCGAGTGAGGATCTCCATCCTGGTCGCTGTGGGCGTGGTGCTTTGTGTGTACACTGGCCCAGTTGATGACTGAACCCTGAAACGACATCGAACCCAAGGCAAGCACAATGGCCTTAAGAACAGGACGTGGCTCAAACGATTTGTGTACTACCATGCGATGATAGCCGAACGTTACGCCGTATTCGGTTAGTATAACACTGACAACCAGCAGGGAGATTTCCGCTATGCCGATGCTACCGGTGAAGACCTGATAAATTCCAAAGAGTGTGGCAAGAAAGGGGACAATTAGTAATGCGATTATTGGGGGACGGTGCACGTAAAAATCTTATAGGTGGGAGTAAGTGACGAGGCAAGCAACAAAGCTAAGCACAATTGTGGGAGACGAACGGCCACGTTTGATTGTTTTTCCGTACGAAAAAAATGAAACCGCTCTGTTTTGAGGTGCAAAAAGTTACGAGACGTTTGACGGTCTTGATACAGACCCCTAAATAGTTGGACTGAGATTCTACCTTTGAAGTAAGACGAAAGGAGAATTCTCAGATGAAGAAGCGACCACGATTTACGGATGAGCAACGACTGGCGATCTTGAAGGAAGTCGAAGAGCATGGTCTT
>JACPPD010000008.1 GCA_016191145.1 Ignavibacteria bacterium | reverse complement strand
TTCTCTCGCTGGTTGCGCCTTCGATTTATCTGGATTCTCAAGCACAACTCGTACTACTTCTCTCTTGAAATCCGGATCATTCTTACGCCTGACTCCTTGTGAACCCATGTTCTATACTCCTTCAGTTAATGGTTAAAATTACCCTTAACTTTCTGTGCCTCAATTCAAGCCGGGGTCACTCTTCCTCGCAATCTTGATTTACTTCGGCATGGTCATACCAGATGCTACAGTTTTTCTTATGTTAAATTAATTATTATTACCTTGGGGTCTACTTATGAAGACTATCTTGGTGCTCCTCTCCCTGGTTACTTTGAGTTTACCTACAATTGACATTATTGCTCAATGTGATTCGAATGGGCAAGTTTTATCAGCTACCGACACTTTCTATGCGGTTAAAGATGACTTCACACTTGATTCGTCGATATTCATTCCACCTAACGAACTAGCTGCATACTTTGCCTTTGACTACCAGCAAGATTCTTCTCGATTTCAGTATCGTGTCGGCGAGTTCACAAAGAATTCACAGTGGGTTTACCTTAATAATTGGTGTTTAGATAAAGTATATAATTTCGACGAGAAAGGTGATTCTGCCGTGTGGGATTATTCGAATGCCGCACTTTCAGCAATTTCTCAAACCAGGACGATTTCTGTAATTGCTAGTGACACGTTGAGTTTCTTTCGCGAGTTCTATTGGCTCGACAATACGAATGGCGGAATAATTAACGCGAGTAAATTGGTTTCCGATGACGAGATTAGTATGTCAGTGGACTTGGTGCGAGAATCAGATGGCACACGAATATTGTTAATCGACACGATTCATGTTTCTTCTACCACCACAAGTAAAAAACCTTGCATTACTGCTTGGAAACCAGTAATGGCAAGAATCGGATTCCTAGTTCCTTCGTCAGTTTCTGAAGCAACAAATGTATTCGTGAGAGCAAATGTATATTCCAGCGGTCCAAGTGGAAGTTCATTCATGCGAAGTGATATGCTCCAGTACAGAATGAGTAAGCAAAGCTTAGAAAGTTCAGGTTGGCAGAATTTTTCCACTTCTGTGGTTAGCGAAAATGAATGTTCCACTACTTGTTACTTCTCGCTGACGCCTCTGTCGGGACCGCGTAGAATATCGATTGATGTCGATAACGGTCAGTCTTCACTCAACAAGATTATAACTTATGACCTATACGGGGATTTGATTAATATGACGACGTTGCCTTCGTCCGACCCATTCATTCTTTATCTATCAACTGGAGGATTGTATATATCTGTTGGTATGTATAATGAGTCAACAGTATGTTCACGAGTTACGTTTATACCTTGAGGTAAACGATGAAATCTGCATTGTCCCTGTTACTTATTCTCACTTGTTCCGTTGTCAACCTTCTTAGTACAGAAGTGTCAAACTTTAAGTGGGCAACAAATGTATCCTCTGAAAGTGTAAGACCAGTGTTGGAAATAATCGCCCTATTCCTGGCAAATCCAGACTACCAAAATCCGAAGCCAGATTGCGAGATCGTTTATCCAAGTCCGGGTAATCCATGCAACTGTTTTTATAATGGCAAAGTTTTTAGGTGTCTATATAGGATAGGTCTTTGGCAATGTTCGTATCATAAAGATTGCGACCCTCCGACTATTCTCATAAACACAACACAAGTTCCTTCCTTGGGGCTTTCAGTTCCAACATGGCATAATTTGTCACTTTAGTGTTTATAATGCGAAACCGTTTTGCCATTGCTTTCCAGATTTAATGTATGTCAGAGCAATGTTACGGACACCACTATATCAATCCGCGACGTTTCCTGAGTATCCATTCGGTTGTAAACGATAGGATTGCAATCGTTAGCAGCCATGGTAGATGCCACAACATCACGTCGCGCTCCGTGTTAAACACCACCGGACGCATCCTGGGGTCTGCCAGCGCCGAATCAAGGATTGCTTCTCGTTGCGAAATGTGTCCATACATTCCTCCAGTATGCTGAGTCATGCTCATTAGCAAGTCTGCATTCACTGAGGTTGCTGCATCTTCGAGATTTAGCGCACCCACGGAAAATCTCGATACATCTCTTCCAATTTCTTTGCCTCTGAGCGATGCAGTGCCAACACAAGAATATTCTCCTTCGGGCATCGATCCAACAATAGCTGAGTATCGTCCACTACCGATTTCTGACAGAACTACATCCGTTTTGCCATTCGGACCCGAGACGGCAATGCGGACGTCGGCTCCAGCCACAGGCGAAAATGTCTCGTCGAGAATACTTGCGCCAAACGCTACAAACTCGCCGGGCGCATATCTCGGCCTCGTAGAACGAATGCGGATCCTCCGTTCATCATCTCTCACGCTCAACCACGAAATGCTGCTGCGAACGAAGGAGCCAAACACGTCAGATGTTTGTTCGCCCCTTGCCTGATGAGGTCCTTCGCCCAGCAGTTTCCAGCGGTACAGTCCATATCCAAGCACAGCAACACTCCGTGTAGGGCCTTGTTCACGCTTCATGATAAGAGGCTGATTGAAAGGTACGTTGGATATTCTAATTTTTGATAATATCACGGCTCCCGGTGCAGGCGTTACAAACGTCTCCGTCCTCCAGATTGGTGGAAGTGTGTTCCATAACTGTGCGTCCAGTTCATCGCCATTCACCTTTAGCAGCGGATCGGAGGCAGCGCCCGCGCCAACGTCGGGCGTGACTTGCATTTCTGTCTGCCGCGTCGACGCAACCTGAAACGGCAGCACGTTTTTCATCGGACCTAATCTTGAATAATCAACATCCTTCGATGGAACAAACATCAGCGCCAGACCATGCTCGCTGGCTTGCGCAATTTGGTTAATCAGCGTAAGCGGAGAGCTGCTGTTGGGGAAACCAATCAATACACAGGCAACGGCATCAGCGAGCGCATCGGCGCCGGGCTGACTCTCATAAAACTCACTGCCTTGTTTCTGAATAAATAGTCGCACCTTGATTGATGGATCGCGTTCGAGCTCACTTCTGATGAACGTGACGTCAGGACTTGGCGCTCCGGCAAAAACAACAATCGTGCGTTGATTTGTTCTAACCTCTACATCTTCGCGAAGCGTATTGTTAGCGGTGCTGTAATCACCTTCCGACGGAATGATCCTTGCTGTGAGGGGGCGTATACCGGCAATTTTTGGTATCCAGGTAATGTCCGTTGTTGCCCTACCATCTTTCAGTGTGGTCGAGACTGTGTCGCGTCCGATTTCCGCGCCCCCTTCCTCCAGGACAACAACAACATTTTGCTGAGGCATTGCACTCAGCCGAGATGATATCGTAACGGTCACGGGCTTATTGACAACTGCAATACCCGATGCAACCATCGAGATAATTGATGCATCGCGTTTTGGAATCGTATCACCAACACCTAGGGCATATACACCGATTCCCGATTTGTCTGCGATGTAGACGGGATTATCACCAGAGTTAACATTACCGTCTGTGATAAACACAACAACTCCCGGACGCTCACGCTCAGGCTGGTTTGACAGTGCATTGAGCATCGAAGCCATGTCTGTCCTTTCTCCTGCAAACGTGAGCGAATCTGCAGACTCATATTCCCGCACATCAGAGCTAAAGACGTGAATGGAACTGGCTCCGACTTTTGCAGCAACCTCCGACACGATACGCTTGCGTTCATCGGCATTCACCTTCCCCCAGATCAACGCCATCGAGCGAGATCCATCCACTGCAACAGCCACTTGTGGGCGAACGGTTTCAGATGTTACAAATCGGAAAATCGGCTCGAACAAAGCAATCAGCAGTGCGGCGATACCAACCGTTCGAAGGGCAACCAACAGCCATCGAGTTGTGGTGTCGATTTCTGGAACTGTTCGCCGATAGCTAACATAGGCCAACCCCGCCGACGCTGCCACAAGCAGCACATACAGCCACCAGGATCCGGCTACAAACATGAAGTGAATGCTTTCCATCGTATTTTTGTTTTTTACATCGGGGCGTGGCTCAGCCCGGTAGAGCACCTCGTTCGGGACGAGGGGGTCGGAGGTTCAAATCCTCTCGCCCCGACTGTAATTATGTTTATTGTTGCTCGCTCAGCGGCAGTCGCACATAAAAGGCTGCACCATTTGCCAGTTCACTTTCGCATCGTATCTGGCCCCCTGCCCTGTCTACAGCTCGCTTGACTAGGTGCAAACCGATGCCAGAAGATTGCTCGTCTGCAGTCGGCCGGGCTGTAAGCGTTTCGTACGGACGAAACATCCGTTTGAGATCATCTTCAGAAAATCCCGGACCATTGTCCTTTACACACATTTCCACAAACTTCCGGTTTACCTCATCCTGAACGATGCCTACGTGAACTTCCACACTGGATCCTGGCGGTGAATATTTTACGGAGTTAGAAACAAGGTTGTCAATAATCGATATCAGATCTCTTTCCGATGCCTTAACCTGCAGCCCTGCTGATTCAAATTCCCAGTGAAGAGAAATATTCTTCTCAGCCGCTGAAATCAATGCAACGTTCAAGACATGCTCCCAAACAGTGTGCGCATTTACAGTACCCTCGTGCGATGCATGACGCTGCTTTGTTCTGTCTAAAACCTGCGTAATCATATCGAGCATCCTCGTTACCATTACATGCATCTCATGCTCAAGAGAAATCAGTTCGTCAGTTGAAAGATTTTTGTTATGCGCAATGAGTCCACAGACGGCTCGTATTGTATGAAGGGGGCTTCTCAACTCGTGCGCAAGGAGCGCAACGTACTCATCGTTTTCCTTATGAAGATCTTCGAGGTGCTTAACTAATTGGGCAAGCTCGACATTTTTTAATCGCTCCAGCTCCGTCTCGGCCTGCACGAGAGCTATGTCAAGTTTGCCTTTAAGAAAAACCAGTTTTGCTTCAGCTTTGCTCCTGATGAGTTGTGTTTTAGTGTCATGTAGCTGCTTGAGAACTCTGGCTGCGTCCTCGAATCTTCCGGCATTGTAAAGTATATTACCTTTCAATTCAGTGATACTTACAACCATTTCGTCGATGGCCTTATCGGCAAACGATTGCTCAACATCCGTAGCTATCTGGTACGCCTGATTGTAGTCTTTCAATGCATAGAGGACTTGGGCTTGCGAAAACTTGTAGTACATTTCCGTTGTAGGCACAGGGCTTGTCTTCTGGAACCTGAAGAAATCTTTTTCAAGAATCATCCGTGCTTCGCCGATATTGCCAAGTTCCAACAGACATCTGATTAGTCCATGATACGTCATGGCAAGTTCATCAGGTTCTGAAAAGTTCAGTCTCGACTCGAGAGCCTGCCTGAGTAAGGGTAGTGCTTCTTCAGCCTTTCCTAATTGCATTAAGTAACTTGCTTTATTAAACAGACATTTTGCCAGGCCGATTGTGTCGCCCAACCTCTGATACAGTTCAGCAGCTAAATCGGTGTATTGTACGCTCGATTCCGGATCGTGCAGGATGTATTGATACAATCCGGAAATGTTGGTAAGAACCTTTGCCTGTGTTAGCTCATCGTTGGCTTCACGTGCAATAGAAAGCGCCTTCTCATATAGTGAAATAGCATTATGGTACTCTGCCTGCCGATTGTACACATTTGCAACGTTGATGTAAACACGAGCAAGATCGTTGTGATATTCAGGCTCTGCTAAAAGCCGTTCAGCCTGTTGATATAGGCTCAGGGCACCCTCGAAGTCGGAGTTGACAAACCGGAAAATGCCGCACTCCATGAATGCAAGCCCGAGTTCTCGCAGGAGGCCATGATGTTTGCAAAACTCGACGGCCTGCGATGCAATTAATTCGCCGGCTTCAAACTGTCCAACATGAATATGAGCACGTGAGGCGATTAATTGTAATCGGGCCATGTCGGAGGAAGACAGCATGCCATTTACGGTAAGCGTTTCGGTAATTTCAATGCTTCGCCGAGGGTTGCTTCGCAGCACTGATTCTGCCTCGCTGAGGAGTATGGCGGTGTTCATCCGTATGGGTGTTATTAAAGATCTATATCAATGCTAATACGATGGAGAAGCGCCGAAGCACCCATGGAACTGAGCGCATAGTCGATATCGAATTGTTCCAAATTAACTCCAACGCCACCCGATACACCTGTGAGCTGCGTGGCAACGTTTACTCCGCTTAGGTTTCTTGTGGCGTTATCGTATCCCAGCCGAGCCTGAATGTATTTACCCAGGTATAACTCGCCCCCTACCGAAAAATTTAGGAATCTGTCCAGGAAGCTGTTTACATTGTCCGTTAGATGATTGAGCGACACGTTAACCAGCAGGGGCAGACCTTTCAAGCGATGATTGAGACCAACCCGCAAATCAACAGGAAGAACATCTCTCACGCCATCGTATGTGCTGAGCTGCGTTCCGGCATTCAGCAGACTAATGCCAATGTTAGTTCTCGACACTGGCAACTGGAACAACAAGGCAGCATCGAAAGCAATGGCAGTTGTGCTCTTATCGTCCAACGTTCCGTATAAAATTTTTGCAGTAAAACCATACGTGATCAGCGTGTCGAGTTCCCTGGCGAACGATGCTGCAAGCACAACATCGGAGGATCCGAATGTGCCAAGTCTTGATCCTTGATTGTCCGTTCGTTCGAATGAACCATACGATGTGTAGGAAGCAGTAACGGCGTATACACCAGCATTGCTAAGACTATCGCTGTAAGATGCAAAGCCGGAGTTGATGTCGAGAACATGCTTGATAAATGTTGCAGTGAACGCCGGATTGCGAAGCGTTGCGATGGAGGCAGGATTTAGAACCACCGACGACAAATCGCCTGTCATTGCAACCGTTGATCCTCCCAGGCCTGCAGAGCGGGCGCTGATGGTACCTCTAAGAAATGGGAAGATTGTTGCCTGCTGTGCCTGAATATGCAGCGTTGGAAATACAAATAACACCTGCGTTACACCCACGATAGCTATCAGGAAAAGTCTGGTGTTCATGCAACAATCTCTTTCAATGCTTTATCAACTACCTCCCGGAACTGCTTTGGCGGGCGCACCGGACGGAATGTTTGTGAATTGACGAACGTGTGACGCGTATATCCCACAGCCAGTGTGCCGCCATTCAACTGCACTTCGTACGTTAATGTTATCACCGTCGAGAGATCGGGTTTATAGGATGTAACGATATCGATCAGATCGTCATACCGTGCAGGGTTTTTGAATTCAACGTGCGCTTCAAGTACGGGTAGCAGATATCCTTCGGCTTCGAGTCCAACATAGGGTATGCCAATAGATCGAAGCAGCTCCGTTCGTCCGATTTCGAAATACCGCAGATACGTTCCATTGTACACGATACCCATTTTGTCGGTATCAGCATACCTGACCCGCAACGATGTTGTATGGATGATTTTATTCAGGATGGCTGACCACTTGATGATTGTACGGTAGCGATGAGGTCGAGTAAGCGCTCCAAATCTTCCAATGAATAGAAATCAATTTCGATGGCCCCTTGCTCATCGGTTCGGAGTTTTACACGCACCTGAGTTGCAAAAACGTGTCGCAATGAATTTTCGATGTCGGCAATCGTCGACGTATTGGTTTGTTCGAAGTCTTCATGTTTTTCTGTCTGTGCTCGCTGCGAAGGGGCGGTCTTAATGTCGCCGCGGCGCCCCACCATCTTCCTGCCAAGTTCAATATCTTTAACAAGTGTCTCCGTCTTTCTAACAGACAAATCGCGCTGTACTACTTCTCGCAGGACTGCCAACTGAGATCGTTCCGACGACAAAGCTAAAAGCGCCCTTGCATGACCCATTGACACGGTCTTCGTCCTCAGCGCTGCCTGTACATCGGCCGGCAGTTTCAATAAGCGAAGCGAATTGGCTACTGTCGAACGGTCCTTGCCAACCTTAACGGCAACGTCTTCTTGTTTAAGTCCGCACTCCTCTATCAGACGCAGGTATCCGTGAGCAACTTCAAGTGGATTTAAGTCCTCTCGCTGAACATTTTCCACCAGCGCGATTTCGAGCATCTGAGCATTCGAGCTTACGTCGAGCACATAGGCTGGAATCTTTGTCAGCCCAGCTATCCGCGCAGCACGCAGCCTCCGCTCTCCGCTGATCAGCTCGTACCCATCAAAATGTTTGCGAACGGTGATTGGAGTTATCACTCCATGCACAACAATGGACTGTGCTAATTCCTGCAGAGATACTTCGTCGAAGTGGCGCCTGGGCTGATGCGGATTCGCACTGATGATTCGCTCGATATCGATGGCGGCAACGCCGCCAACGTCGGCGGTATCGGAAAGCATTTGCTGTGCCGACCTTTCGGGCTTCAGCAAATCCTTTGGAATTAACGCCCCAATGCCCTTGCCTAATCCAAGTCCTTGTTTCATGGTATTCCCCTATGCTTCCACTTCGGCAGGAAGCACACCATTTCTCGTGAGAATTTCCGAGGCAAGCTCGAGATAATTCTGCGCCCCTATCGAAGATGCATCATACAGCAGCGCCGGCTTGCCGTGACTCGGCGCTTCCGACAAACGCACGTTCCGTGAGATTACTGTGCGCATGGCTTTATCCTCGAAATGCCGCCTGACTTCATCAACAACCTGATTAGAAAGTCGCAGACGTGAATCGTACATGGTAAGCAGCACACCTTCGATATCCAGACGTGGATTCGTGCTTCTACGGACTATTGAGATGGTATTTAAAAGCTGACCGAGGCCTTCCAAAGCGTAAAATTCACATTGAACGGGAATCAAAACAGCATCTGCAGATGTGAGAGAATTCAACGTAAGCAGACCTAATGATGGCGGACAGTCGACAACAAAAAAATCATAACGGTCCCGCACACGATCTAACTGTTTCTTTAACAAGAATTCGCGTCCCGCAACATCAACAAGCTCAATCTCGGCGCCAACAAGATTAATATGCGATGGAACAAGATCCAGAAATGGCATCATTGTAGAAACAATTGCCTGTTCAATCGGTAAACCATTAACCAGCACTTCGTAAATTGTTTTATCAAGATTGCCAGTTTCAATACCATAGCCGTGCGATGCATTGGCCTGGGGGTCGATGTCGACGAGCAATGTCCGCTGCTCAGCCGCTGCTAACGAAGCTGCAAGATTTACCGATGTCGTTGTTTTTCCGACACCGCCTTTTTGATTTGCTACTGCGATGATCTTTGCCATGTAATCCTCGATATGCCGCAACAAAATATCGCGGCGTTTTCAAAGTTACGAAGTGCGGACTCCTATCACGTCGCCTTGTTTCATGCGCGTTTCACGCTATCTGCCACCGGAAATTGAAAGTCTGACGTCTACGCCCACTTCAGTGGTGCTAAAGCCAGGTGTGGTTGCCCCCGCCGTGAAATTTCCGTTATACCTAATGAAGGCAGAGGCAGTCACCCTGTTGCTTATGGTATATCGCGCTCGAGGTTCGATAATGATTTGTGTTTGACCGTTAACAGTGCGCGACTTTGCATTTGGGAATTCTTCGATTTCGTATCTGGATTGGATGGACTTGCGAATCTGTGTAAGAAAAGAAAATTCCATGTCGTTCTGAAGATCCAACCCCAAAAACTTCAGCGACATGGCACGCTTTAAGTATGAAGCCTGTACCTGAAACTCGTAGGAATCTTCGCGCTGTATCGTTGCTCTGGCTGAACTGCTCAGGGAATGCGATGATGTTAGGTTATACCTGACTGTTGCCGTGAGTAATCCATTCAGTTTCTTCTCGTCGAACGTCATATTAACACCTACAAGCGGCTGGAAGCCCCTTTTCACCATCTGAGCTTCAACGATTCGACCATTATCATTGATGCGTGCATTTTCTGAATATGTGGATTGATAGGCGTGCTCAAGGAAAACACGGGTTGCAATTGCCTGCCATGGACCGATTTTTTCTATACCGTCCCATCGAAGAGTCCAGTTAAGCGCAGGCGCTACCTTTGCTAATTCACCAGTGAAGAGCTGAAGTGACTCAAACCCCTCCCGGAACGATTGGGTAAGGGCACTGAGTAGGTCCTGGTTGCGAGACGTTGTATCGGGATTTGACAGGATGACTGCCTTACGCTGATTGTAGAGTCGAACCACGGTTTCGACGTTGTCGTTAAAGTACACAAACGGAAAAATCTCAGGAAAACTGATAAACGTACGCTCCAAGGTTTGACGTTTGTTCACATTGCTGAACTCGGGAATACCGGCGGCATCGGTAACAACGCGGCGGTTCATCGAATAGCCGATGTCAGTCTTCATGGTGAGATCTAACGTCGCCCCGGGCCACAGCGGCCTATTCGTTTGGAATTGAAATGTTGATTTCTGATCGTAGTTGTCCGTCATTACTCCATTGGGTGGGCGCAATCCGGTTCGAGTATCGAATTTGAAGAATGGGAATGATGATGCCGACGACAACACAACATCTCCGTGCGGATCGCCGATTAACCCAAGCTGATACGCGGTGCTGGGTCCCCACGTCGGATCGTTTTGCCTAAACGTCATTGTACGTGCCCAAAGATTGGTGAAGCCTGTGCCCCCCATCATACCACCGTTACTCGAATTATTGTTTTGAGTGAAGTTGAAGGTTAGGTTATCAAAACCAAAGAATACGTCCTGCAGTATATAACCGATGATTGGAAGAACCTCTGAAGGTGGTTTCTTAGCGGGACCAAAAATTTCGGCTCCAAATTGTTTCCACCTGTAAATCGGACTAATACGTAGCGTCGAATTCCATTTACCTGTTCTAACAATATCGCGCTGCCTGGCGTCCTGCTGTAATGGATCGAACAGCGCATAGTTGACGTTATACGAACCAGTTGTTTCAATCAGTCTGTCGAGGCCCAAAATCATCGGCAGCCTTGGTCGGAACGAAACCGTTACCGACTGATTATATGAGGTGGTTTGGCCAAAGTTCACGACTTGTCCATTGTTAAAGAACATATTGTTAGCAATCTCGCCGCCAGTTCGCTGTTGTCCGTTTTTATCCAGCTCGAAAGGAACCATGGTAGTAAAATTATTTACTTTATAGTCAAACACTGGGCTAAGAAATCCATTTTCTATCAGACGCCAGTTAAACCCAAACGACTGGTTCGAGCTGAATTCCCTTATAATCGGGCTTGGAAAAGTAAGGTATCGGCTTTGCTCTGTTGTTCGGCTTCGGCGAAACCCCAGGTTTGCAGTAATGCTTTGGGGCAGAAAGTTGATCTTGAAATTCTTATATGCACCGAGTGCCCATACACCTTCAAGTGAGGTTAGGGGGCTAACATCGTACTTGGAAGGAATTGTTACGGCATAATCAACGTTCATTACCCACAACCAATAAAAGTATTGCTGAACTACTTGCGAACGCTCGAATTCCTGTGAGTATGAATATGTGAATTTCACTTTATTGAACGTGTCGTCGATATACCATGCTTTCGAAGGAATCCCAAGCTTCAGTCCGTTCAACGCCCAGGAGTCGAGCACGCGTACTCGCTGCGAACGCTCGATGACTGAGCGTGCCGTTTGCTCGGCTGCCTGAGTTGTAGCGCCCTTACTGAGCGTATCACGCCTTGCAGCTTCAGCGGCTGTTGCCAATAGAACATCGTTCTGGACCTGATACTGCGGTGTTTCAGCCTGTTCGGCATGTGTGTACGAAATGGGAATTTTTGCTTCTTTAAGCTCGTTGGGTAGAAATTTGTCGAGCGCTGCGTCGACAGAAAAATTCCACGACGATTTTTGTTTACGATCTCCAAAGCGTTCTTCGAGTTTATGGTAGTTAGGCGCATATTGATTTGCGTTCAGATTCACATTTGCCAAATCAGCCAGCTTTAGGTTCGCGCTGCCGGTTGCAGCCCAGTCACTATTGTTGATAGGATTTACAACGCGTAATTCATCTACCCACATCGTTGTACTCAACTCGTTAGGATATCGCTCGGCTGGATTTGCAATACCTAACCCAAAGAAGGAGACCTTCGTTAGAATCGGATTTCCCTTTATCACGTATGTGCCATTCGGATCGTTCGGCGCGGGAAAGGACTGCCTTTCTGTCTGGCGCGTCTTGTCCCGAATCTCTTTAATCGCAGTAAGATCGGAAACAATGATCCTAAGATCCTGCCAACCTCTGAGCAACGGACGCCGATATTCATAATAGTTAGCAGAGTCTGTACCAAACCTGAGGAAGCAGTAAGCTGGTGGCGTAGACCCAACAGCTACGCTGCCCGGCATCGTGTTGTCGCCATGAATAAAAAATGCTAATTCTCGGTAATAGAATAAATCCCACGGTTGAAAAATTCTCACTGCCATCCGTTCATCGCCGTAACGAAGGTTTGTTGTGCGCACAACAATAGATTGTTCGTTAAGGTAAGCCTGTTGATATGGGTCGGGGTTTTGAAGCTGCCGTGGTGGCGACACCCCCGGGGGCATCGTATAGTAGTCTGGAGCACTGGCATTTTCCTCGCGGTTGACGTACGAAATCAGCAGGATGGAATCGGTTTTGCTTAGGCCTGGCTGAAGTGTATGCCGGCTCAGCCAGTAAGATCCAACAACATTCCAGTCAGCAATGGAAAGTTTGACGAGCCCGCCACGAAACGCAATGCGCACATACTGAATGTTTGTGAACAGCGGATTGCCAACGGTGGTGTCGGGCTTACGAACAGGGATTCGGAATAGGTACCACCCTTTATCGGGATTACCTCCAACTATCTGCGAATTTGTTGCCGGATTGGGATCGAGTTTAACCTCGTATCTGAAATATGAATTATCGAGCGATATTGTCTGACCATTATTAGTATTTAGTATTTCAGTGTCTGGGAATTGTCCTAGTTCCGCCTGTGAAGCATTGCTTTCGTAGTTGTTGTATTTGAGAAAATCCGATTCCTGCTGTGTTTGTCTGTTAGCGGCAAAATTAAAATAGTAGTCGTCGCGCGCCGGATCTACTTCCCGATTCAGCGGATCGGGATATATCTGCTGTTCGATTGTATTCGACAGTGTATCGATGCCTACATCTTCGCCGATGTCTATTTGGTTATTTGGAGGATATTTGTCTTCGGTGTTCAGCTTTTTGTTCGGAATAACATCTTCGCTGATCTGCCCCATATCGATGTACATCCGGGAACTTGATTCGAACGCATCGAGCCGCATCATGATTTCGATATACTCGATGTTCTCGTTGTCGAAGTTGGTGTTAAAAGGAGAAAAAAGTTTCATCATTCCGCCCCAAATCCGATCCTTGTTGGCACGAATAAATTGGTCGACGTCAGAACGTACAGATAGAGAATCCGGATCGTTCCACCGCGGGTTCCTGTCGTCGAGAAACTCCGGATTTTCATTATAAATACCGCGATGATATGGATCGAATACAACTCTGATTGGGTTGATGTTGCTTCGGCCGAGAATACGTGCTCGGTTCGGATACACATCTGCCTGCGGCACATCAGGAACAAATTTCTGGTACCAAAAGGAATGAGCGCGGTAGGCCATGGCCACGGTGTCGGACGACCACAATGATTGATCTGGGAAGGGGCTTGTGTGCCGCCAGAGGCCTGGTGTGAGGCCAAAGTTGATAGACCGACGCGCGCTTTCGAAATCGTCGACGTAAGCCACGGGCTTTTGAGCATCGCTCACTACAGACGACGTTCGCTTGTTGGGTGTCGGTGACGTCATCGCCCATTCACCCTTAACGTTAAATGTCGATGGCACCTTTGTATCCAGCATCGGCAGATCGTCGAGCGCTCGCGTTAGCCACGGCAGCGTTGCGTCGAATTTTGTATCAAAGCCAATCATCAGATTTGAATTCGGCTCTTGGTTCGGCTGAACACGATCGATGACTGCGGCCTGATCGTAGTTCATCATCGTCATTCCAAAAGAGCTCGAGAGGTTTCTTCGTTTGAAAAGCTGGTAATCTGCCCGAAAGCCGACGAGTGTCCTTGTAGTAAGATTAAAAATATCGTTCGCCTCATACGAAACCGCAAGGTTTGCATTTGGCAATGTTGCACGCGGATTTAGGAGCGTGAGCGTTCCGGTGTAATAGTCAACTGTGTAATCAATTGATTCTTTTAGATCCCTTCCGTCCAACCTTACGCTCACCGATCCCGGAGCCATATTATATCCCAACTGCATCCTGCTGCCCGTAGCCGACCCAGACGCTTCGCCACTGATGATGAATCTGTTTTTCGCGGCGTTGAGGCGTGCGGCCTGATCGGTTGTATCGTAAACTTCGTTATAAACGTATTGCTCTGCCAATTGCGAATTCCCCTGCTTGGCAAAATACTCTCGCAGTCCATCGCGGAACGGTTCCAGACTCGGGAAAATGATTTCTCCGCGCTGGGCGTTAAAAATTGGAGGGCGAGAGTCGAACTTGCCGTCGGGGGGTGTGGTTCCAGTACCATTGTTTACCTGGTCCAACCTAAAGATGGTTACAACTTTGTCGGGAGCCCCCTCCAGAACATCAGATGAGTCGTTGTTCTTCCGCAGATACCACATCCTGATATTTGCATCGCTACTCACGCCGCTCAAACCAATTGAGTATCGGTTTTTCATCATACGGCGCCAAATTGTTTTGAAACCAGGTTGCATTTGAGGCCGCGCAATGAGTTTTAAGATGATTGTATCCTTCTCCTTGGCATTAGCTCCCAACGTGCCATAGTACAAATCATCTTCGTTGGAATTTGTAGGACCTTCTGTGCGATATGATACTGCATAGTAGCGGTCGGATCTGAGGTTGAGAACCGTTACCGTACCAAGATTTAAATCAACGTCGAATCGTTTTGGATCCAGCCTGACGAAACGTCCCTGCTCTACCGAACCTGATTTAATGGCTGTTTGCTTCAGCGCATTCGGATACCGCTCGCCCTGCAGAAAGCGTATGGGGTCTAGCTCGGCAAATGCTACCGCTTGGCTTGCCTGAACTTGTGTAAGAGAGGTTTCCGATTCCCATACCTCAATTTCTTTAATAACTATCTGTGCACCCTCGATTGGCAAAACCGGAGTGATGGACTTAAAGTAGGCATTCCAAATTGCGAAGTAAGATGTGTCGACGAAAAAGCTGTTACGCGTGTAATCGTACGCTCTGATTGTAAAAACCTGCTTGGACGATCCGCCCTGCGCGTTGAGATACTTCCGCTCGGCTCTGCGCTGTGATGCAATCGTTTTTAGAAAGAGCGGACCAAACTGGAAGTCTGCTCGAATACCAAACAAAGTCTGACCACCACCAATAAGGGCGCTCTCCGTATTCAGATTGACATTACCAAACTCGACACGCTTTACAATGTCATCGTCGTAACCCTCGTAGCCCACCTTAAACTTATTGTTGAATTCGAACTTGTTCAAAGTATTCCAGTCCACATTAAACCGAAACTTGTCGCCAATTCGAGTATTGACGTTTACCTGGATGCTTTGCCTAAATATCGGCGACGACTGCGATTGGCCGTATACTGATGCTGTCCCGAGTTTCTGCGTATCCCATCGCCATCCTGCCCTTACGTTAACTTCACCGTTGACGTTGATGGAAATCTCAGGCTTGCCAAAAATTCCAAACATGGCATTGGGTGGCAATGGTATTTTTAGATTTGTTGCCTGATCGAGCAGCTTTAACAGCTCTGATTGCGATAATGGTTTCTTCATTTCATACTTATACAACGAACTATCACGAATTTCTCCCATCAATTCGCTCCGACGAAGCGAAAGATATTTATCAAATTCTATATCGTAAGGCACGCCAACATCCAGGCCCTGCATGGACTCTTTTAAGCGAACGCTTCGCAGCAATGAGTCTATCTGGCCCACGGTTTTAATGCCTCCTGGAGTGGGTAATAACTCGTCCGGACGCTGTGAAGGAGAATAGTAGCGCCGGTTTATTCGCGATTTGGGATATATAGTCGGAAGGTCTGTATTTGTTGGATCGCCAAAATCCAAATTCGTTGTATCCACGCTGTCCTTAACTGCAGCCAGATACAACAAATACACAGCAGCATCGGCTGTTGTAGCCGACACCACAAGTGTGACAACAAAAAAGATGGCAACGCGAACTGCCGACATCCAGGCTTACCTATTCAAACATCGTACCGAAGTCGGCTAATAATTCCACCTCAGTATTTATTTAGTGATAAGGAGCAAAGATAGTGTGAACGTACTTTTGTGGTACGAAACACACCACAACATTAGTGTATAGCGCATGAAATTTCGTTACATTCTTCTGCCTGCGTCCATATTAATAACTCTCGCCGGCAAGGCCCAGGACTTTCATGCCTATGCAAAACTTGGTTCGCCACAGGTCAACCATTTACTCTCAACAGAAACACGGACTGTTATTGATTTATCGGGTCAGTGGCAGCATATCGACGGTGGTGAGTCCACTGGCAACATCACTATCCCCTCTTCGTGGGACGGCCCCACATCGATAACCGTTCGTAAGTCAATTAAAATTGATGCTCAGACCCTCCGATCGAGGGCATGGAGTATTCAATTTTTTGGCACGTCGGATGAGGTCGAACTCAGGATCAACGGTAGAGTTGGACTGCGGCATCCAGGTGGGTCAGCCCCCTTCATCATCAATATTCCGGAAAGGGTTCTAACAGGCGGCACTAACACGATTGAAATTACAGTTGCATCAACCAGCAGGCTTACGGAGCTGGTTGGCATGTTCCAGCGTTCTGCGCGGCAGGCTCATATTGGAATCTTGCGAGAAGTCTTCCTGGTTGGTACGCCTCATGTGTGGACGTCGGACATACGGGTAACACAAAGCCTGAATCGCGGCGCAGCGTCTGCACAGTTGCATTGTTTAGCAACGATCTCTGGCGCCGAAGTCGATCGTGTTTCTGGATCGGAAAATGCCGATGATGCAATGCGGCATGGAAGTATTGGTGTAACAGTCGAGGCAATTCTTTCCAGGGAATCAACCGGAGAAGTCGTTGTGCGTTCGGCGCCTGTCTCTTTTAACGTCGAGCGCGCCCGTTCACACACTGCAACGTTCGATCTGGCTGTAGCTTCACCTATGATGTGGACGCCTGGGCAGCCCAATCTGTATACATTAACCTGCAGAGTACTGCTCAACGGAACTGTTGTTGATGTTACCACGACGACTATCGGCATTCGTTCGGTTAGGGTGGGTACAACTCCGGGTGGACGCAGGCTGCTGCTTAACGATTCCGTTGTGTTCATCAATGGTGTTACGTGCATCGACGAGTATCCGCTCGTTGGTCCTTCCATGTCGTACCGTCAAATGGAATTTGATGTAGCCCAACTAAAAACTCTCGGAGTCAACCTCGTACGATTTCTGCACGGATCGCCACACCCCTACATGCTGTATCTGTGCGACAAGTATGGGATAATGGTAATGGCAGAGCTCGAAGCAGCAGACATACCGAGATCTCTGCTCGACGAGGATGAAATCATCGCTCGCATACGAAACCGATCGAACTTATTGGCAGCATATGTCGGCACACATCCATCTGTGATTGCCTGCGGCCTGAGCGATGGCCTGCAGGAAAATACTGCGGAAACAAATGCCTTTCATGCCGATGTGGCGCGGCTGATACGGCAGCGAGTATCAACGCTGATCTACAAGGTTGTACAAAGTTCAGACATCGACGCAATCAGCGAAGGTGGCTTCGACATCATCGTACTCTCGGCGCATACACTATCGCACCGCCGCGACCTCAGTCAGGTATTACAGAGGTCGTCTCGTATCATCCGGACGGCTGCCATTCTCACGTCGGTAGGCTCGCTGGTATCGCCATCGAACATGAATGGTTACAGCGACCCTCTCTCAAACGAAGCACAGGCTGTTTCCATTCGCGATGGATACCGTACCTCGCAGCAGGCAGGCATTGCAGGCTGTATTGTTCACGCCTACAACGATTATCGGCTTGAATTCCCAACCATGTTGGTCGACGAGCCCATGCCCTACACGTGCAGCTATGGCTTGGTTGATGAATGGCGCCAGCCGCGTGCGTCGTATGCAATGCTTAAGGCGCTGATCAACGATGAAAAGGAACCGCTGCTGCAGGCACGGGAATTTGACGACAGCACTCCATTGGTATTCATATCAACCGGTATCATTCTGGCTCTCATCCTATCCTTTATGGCAAACAGATCACGAAGATTCAGGGAATATTTTCTTCGTTCCATATTGAGGCCGTATAATTTTTATGCCGACATCAGAGATCAGCGCATTCTTTCTTATGGTCAGAGTATCATTTTATCTGTTGTGATTTCCTGCAGCGTTGGCCTTGTATGCGGCGCATTGCTCTACTTTATGCGAACCAACCCTTCCATCGAATATTTGCTTCATCTGTTTTTCCCATCCGACGTCCTTTACGGAATAGTTCGCTATATGGCATGGCGGCCTGGTATTTCTGTTGCAATTTTTTCTGCGTGCACATTCTTCAGCATGCAGGGGCTTGCCGTTTTGCTGCGCATTGGCGGTGTGTTTGCAAAGGGCAGAATTCTTTTTCACGATACTGTAACAATCGTAGCTTGGTCTTCGATTCCCATGCTCATATTGCTTCCCATTGGCGTTGCCATGTACCAGGTGCTCAGCGCCGATGCCATGTCTCTGTGGATACCACTGATCATTGGCATAATGTTTATTTGGAGTTTCCTGCGCGTGTTGAGGGCAACCTCGGTTGTGTTCGATATGCCATCGTTACTTGTGTATGGTGTTGGATTCGCATTTGTGATATCGGTAGCAGCAATCCTCATTGCATTATGGGCTTTGAACTATGAAGGGTTTTATTTCCTGCAGTATTATAATGCAGTGGTCACATCGTAAACGCAATGTCTTCGTTGTACATCCCATCTGGCGATCGTGATTTAACTGAGCGGGAACGAACCATATTACAGGCAATCGTTCAGCTATTCGTGCTGCATGCAATTCCGGTTGGATCGCGCATCATTTCAAAATACCTGGAAAGGAATATGCGGCTCAGCGCTGCTAGCGTCCGGAATATCATGGCCGACCTCGAAGCATTAGGATACATTTCGCATCCGCATACGTCGGCCGGAAGAATGCCAACGGACAAGGGATACCGCATGTACGTTGACGCTCTGATGGAACTCGACAAATTCCCTATCGAAGAACACCAGATCTACGGAGCACTTGCAATGAGTTCGCGAGATACTGTGTTGCGCGATGCGTCGAAAATTCTGGGAACGCTCTCGCACCACCTTGCAATTGTAAAGCTTCCTCAGTTCGACGATATTCTTGTTAATCGCGTTGAGATGTTTCCACTTGCGTCGGACAGGGTGTTAATTGTTGTCGCACTTGAGTCCGATATTGTGCGAACCGTAACCGTCGAATCAACGCACGTCCCCGATGCCAACGCAATCCACGATGTTACTCGATTTATCAATGAGAGACTCTCCGGCAAACCGCTTCGATCGTTATCGGAGATTTTTCCTGAGATCCGTACCGAGCTAGACGAAGCCCCCTCCCTTGTTCGTCTCTTCGTCGAACACGTTGAGCGCCTGCCATCAGTATCTACTGGCGCCACGGTACATGTTGCCGGAGTCCCGCAGCTTCTGGCTCAACCGGAATTTGATAATCCGGAACGAATGCGGAGTGTTATTGAACTAATGGAGAACGAAGAGGTCATCATTCACCTGATTGATAATGCCGGCAGCGATGAAGGGGTATCGGTGAAAATTGGCAATGAACTTGAACATGACGAATTGCAGCAGTATAGCCTCGTAGCCACAACGTATCGCATTGGCTCCACTCGCGGATCAATTGGAGTGATCGGTCCTAAACGAATGCAGTACAGCAGAATGATGTCGTTAGTACAACTTGTTTCCAACGCACTGAGTTCAACTCTTAAACAGGAATGAACAAATGAATAAACCAATGAATGAACAAATGAACGACGAGATGCGCAAAGAGATGAACGAACAGGATATTGAGCCTTCGGATGAATTGGAATCCGTTAAGGTCGACACAATTGATTCACTGCGAGCCGATGTAGAGCAATGGCGCGATCTGGCACAACGCAAGGCTGCGGAAGCGGAAAATGTCCGACGTCGCTCCCTGCAGGAAAAGCAAACCTATATGAGGTATGCCTCCGAACACCTGATTACACGACTGATTCCCGTGCTCGACGATTTGCACGCTGCTCTGGAAGCCTCGAAAACTGCAACTGAAACTGATTCCCTCCGCACCGGCATTGCAATGATATACGCAAAGGCCAAGAAGATTTTCGAAGATGCCGGTGTAAGCATTATTGAAGGGGGCGAGGGAGAACCATTCAACGTCGACATCCACGAAGCCCTCATGCATATGCCTTCGGAAATGCCCGAAGGATTTGTTGTTCAGGTTGTTCAGCGCGGTTATTCACTTCACGACAAAATCATCAGACACGCAAAGGTGATTACTTCGGCCGGGCTGCTCTCTGCCGGCGACTCATCGGATTCAAAGGAATGACATCAGGTATGACGCAACGAGATTATTACGAAATCCTTGGAGTATCTCGCGGAGCCACCGACGCAGAGATTAAGGGTGCGTATCGCAAACTGGCAATGCAGTTTCATCCGGACAGAAATCCCGACGACCCTGCTGCCGAAGAGAAATTCAAGGAAGCTGCCGAAGCGTATGATGTGTTGTCTGATTCAAATAAACGATCACGATACGATCGGTTTGGTCACTCAGGCGTACAGGGAAGCTCAGACTTCCACACATATTCAAACATTAACGATGTGTTCAGCGCTTTCAGCGACATTTTCGGATCGTCTGTGTTCGGTGATTTCTTCGGCCAACAGCAATCGCGTTCACGCAAGCAGCACGGCGACCAGGGTTCCGATTTACGACTTAACCTTCAGGTGACACTCGAAGAAATTGCTTCCGGTGTAGAAAAGACAGTTCGTATAAAACATTACAAAACTTGTCAAACGTGCAGCGGGTCTGGAGCCGAAGGAGAATCTGCCTACGATACATGCTCTGAATGCAATGGTACTGGTGAGCGGCGTCACGTAACGCGCTCTGTTTTTGGTCAGTTCATCAATGTCTCTCCATGTAGCACATGCGATGGCACAGGAGAAATTCTACGCCACCGCTGCTCCGCATGCGGCGGTGAAGGACGCACCGAAGGTGAATCGACCGTGAAGGTCACAATACCAGCCGGTGTTCGCACAGGGAATTATCTTACCGTAACTGGTAAGGGGCATGCAGGACGCCGCGGAGGCCCATCTGGCGATGCGATTGTTGTACTCGAAGAAATTGAACACGAATATTTCCATCGGGTCGACGACGATATTTTCTACGACCTGGTAGTTGATTTCCCAACTGCCTCGCTGGGTGGTGAAGTAGAAGTGCCGACGCTGCAGGGTGTATCCGTCGTAAAAATTGAGCCGGGTACTCAGCCCATGACGTTGCTAAGCCTTAAGGGCAAGGGCATACCGCATCTTCAGTCAAGGGGCAGAGGCGATCAGGTTGTACGGTTCAACATCTATGTGCCCAAGTCGCTGTCATCCAAAGAAAAGTCGATCCTCAAGGATCTGGTCGGTAACGAGCATTTCAAACCGCCAGCCGATAAACGATCGAAACACTTTTTCGAAAAGTTAAAGGCAGTGTTTACCTGATTTGGGTGTGCGCTTCCTGAACATGAGTTATGAAGCGCATCATTATTTCAATTCAGCGAATCAGCGGCCTTGCATCTTCGGAAGCAATTGTAATTTTATTGATTACTGCCCTACTCGTAACAGGATGGGTCGGTCGCGCCCTGATACCGCAGACGTCGGCGCACCAGGAAGCAACGGTGCAGCGAATCATGGCTTTGCTCGATTCAATAGAACGGGCCGTCGAGAAACAACCACTGGCTCCCGCGCAGAGCGCTCACAGCGCTCCGGAAGGTGGATTTGAACGCTATCCAAACGTGCGTTCGACGCGGAAAAATCTGAACACTGCGGTAATGGTAAACATCAACACTGCCGGCAAATCGCAGCTCACACAGCTACCGGGCATAGGCCCAGCCATTGCTGAACGCATCATTGAATCGCGTAACGATGCCCCGTTTCATTCAGTCGACGATTTATTGCGCGTAAAGGGTATTGGCCCTGCGAAACTCGAACGCATCCGACGATTTGTTACTGCACCGTAAATTCCGGCATGTACTCCACGATCTATCTCCATCCGATGCGGACAATTTTCACATCGTGGAAGACCGTTGCCGGTTCTCCAACACTGGTAGACTACCGAGAATTTGAACCGATGGATGGCGGCTTCGTTCTGCCTGATGGTCTCCTGAGCGCATGCGCAAACCATGGCGCCCTAACCGTTGTTGTTCACTCATCAAATCTCATCTATCACGCATTTCCATTTGATGCAGGTGAAAATATTCCTGACCGCACTTCCTTTGAATTGAAAGAATTTGTTTCAGGCGTAAACCAATCGGAAGATATCGTACGCCACGTCCGCCATGCCGGCAAAGCATATAGTACCGATTGGATGAGTCTGCTCATTGTGCCGGGTCAGCTCCGCCGAAACATTGTTAATACGCTTGGAGCAGAAACGGAAATTATCAGCGATATCGAAGCCGATATCGAAGCGGCAAAGCTTGACGGCGATTCTGTGTTGATAGGACGTCGCGGAGAATTTTTATGGACAGCATCGATTTACGGTCTGCAAGCCCCCTACCATCTCGAGCGTTGTCCAATTCAGGAACACATGCCCATTGAAATGCTCATGGAGGAGGCACTAACAGAACACGAGGCATCGGTAGAGCCAACGTGGACAGCAATTAGGTTGTTTGGAGATTCTCTTACTCCAACGATACTGCAAACTTTTGCAGACTCAATTGTTGGCAGGGGGCGTTCTGTGCAGAGATTCAATCCGTTCAGACACACGCAGACAGATGTGTCAAAGGAAGTGCAGGACAACATCATCAAACGGGCACACATCCTATCGCCGCTCGTCGGCGCTGCAGTGCATGCCCTTCTTGTTCAAACATCTGCTTAATGAGCGTACGAATCATTTCCGGATTCCTGCAGGGCAGGCGCATTGCAAGTCCTGTCTCCAACAATACCCGACCCACAACGGACATGCTGAGATCGGCTGTCTTCTCTGCACTCGGCAGCCGCTATAATCTGCAGGGGGCACACGTTCTCGACGTATGCTGCGGCACCGGATCGTTTGGCATCGAATGCCTCAGCAGGGGTGCCGCCAAGGCTACGTTTGTCGATTCGTCGGCTCAGGTCTGCTCACAGCTGACGAAGACGTTACAAATGTTTAACATCGAGGACAAAGCAGAAGTTTTTGCAGACGATGCCTTACACTTCCTGAATGGTGATAAGAATTCATACGATCTGCTCTTTGCAGATCCTCCCTACCACCTCAGAATGTGTAATGCTATTGCATCTGCAGTAGATTCGCGCCGACTACTTTCCGACGGCGGGCTGCTGATTGTTGAACACGGCGATATGGAAGTTCTGATTTCACCGCCGACTCTGAGGAAACTCTGGCACAAGCAGCAGGGCGAGAGTATCGTTGAGATCTATGCCAGAGCAGACGCTGAGCCGTAGTTTTGCATTCGGAGAACCGCAATGCCAAAGAACGCCATGTATCCCGGATCGTTCGATCCAATCACGAACGGACACGTTGATGTTATCGAACGTGCCGCTTCATTATTCGACTCAGTTACAATCGTAATTGCGCGAAACAGTCGAAAGACGCCGATGTTCAGCGAGGAAGACAGAATTGAAATGGCGGAGAAATCGTTGCAGCACTTATCAAACGTCAGCGTCGCACTTCATGCCGGTCTTATTGTAGATTTTGCCCGCGATCACAACATCAGTGTGATAGTGAGGGGGCTTCGTGCAGTAACGGATTTTGAATACGAATTTCAGATAGCTCTTATGAACCGAAAACTCGAGCCTTCAGTTACCACGATATTTCTGCTTCCTCACGAGCGATACACATACCTGAATTCGTCCATTGTTAGGGAACTCGGCAGATATGGACAGGATATTTCTGAATTCGTCCCAGCAATAGTGGCAGAAAAGATGAAGCGCAGATGAAGGTTCACATCGTTACTCTTGGCTGTAGTAAGAACACCGTAGACAGTGAAACGCTTGCCGGTTATTTGAGGGCTAATGCTATGGACATTGCCCCATCGGCCGAGCAGGCCGACACACTCATCATCAACACGTGCGGATTTATAGACCAGGCCAAGGAAGAAAGTATCAACACTATTCTCGAAGCGGCTGAGTTAAAACGTCGGGGCATGCTTCAAACGGTTGTTGTTGCAGGCTGTCTGTCCCAGCGCTACGCCGACGATCTGCGCAAGGAAATACCAGAAGTCGATCACTACTTTGGCACAGAAGCCTACGAAAGCATTATCAAGGCTCTATCGCCCGATCTGAAGTATGCATTACTCGGCGATAGAATTGTTTCTACGCCAAAACACTATGCATATTTAAAAATCTCCGAGGGCTGCGACCACCCGTGTTCCTTCTGCGCAATTCCCATCATGCGCGGTGCTCATCGGTCTGTGACCATCGAAAAGCTTGTTAGCAGTGCCCAACAACTCGTTGCAAGCGGTGTAAAGGAAATTGTGCTGGTTGCGCAGGACCTCACCTACTACGGTCTGGATTTGTATGGCCAGCGAAGGCTTGCAGATGTGCTGCGCACCCTATCCGATGAGTCCGGAGCCGAATGGATACGCTGCATGTATGCCTATCCGTCTAAGTTCCCTACCGACATTTTGCCGGTGATCCACGAGAGAAGTAATATTTGCAACTATATCGACATGCCGATGCAGCATGCCTCGGATAGCGTTCTCAAGAGTATGAGAAGGGGCATAACACGCCGGACAACAGAAGCGCTTCTCGATACTATTCGCACCGAAGTGCCTGATATCACACTGCGCAGCACGTTTATCATCGGTTATCCTAATGAGACCGAAGCAGACATCGACGAGCTCCTGGAGTTCCTGGACAAACAGCAGCTTGACCGCGTGGGAGTGTTTTCATATTCGCAGGAGGATGATACTTATGCTGACATTCTCGGCGATCCCATCCCGCAGGAAGTAAAAGATGAACGCATACAACGAGTAATGGAAATGCAGCGCGAGATTTCACGTTCCAAGGCGCTTCAAAAAGTCGGCACTGTCCAACGCGTTCTCCTCGAAGAACAAATCAATGGTGAATGGAGGGGGCGTTCGGAAGCCGATGCCCCCGAAGTCGACGGAGATGTTTACGTTAAGGCTAACGGTGTTAGCCTTGCGGGAGGATCGTTCGTTGACGTGCTGATAGACGATGCAACCGAATTTGATTTATTTGGTGCTACGCCCACAACGTCAGCGCCTGGCAATCCTCAATAACATCAGTGCCATAAACACACTGATAATAAACATGATTGTCAATAATGCAGCAATAGGTATCTGAGACCCATGGCCGCCGATAACGGTAATCCACTTAACGGTTCCCCTCCAGATAAATGTAAACGTGAAAATCGCCGTTGCCGACAGTGCCGCCGGCAGTGTCCATGGCCTGCCGCTGCGATAGATGGCGCCGAGCACCATCATCAGGATACCTGACACAATACCATTGACGATACTCGACGATGACTCCTGGTGCGTAAGCCTATAGCCGATGATTCCGCAGACAACCAGAAATGCACCGTAGGCAACGAGCAGGTTGCTCACAGCCGATGGCGAGCGTTTCATCGCGTTAGTTGGCACTGCCCATCTACAATGTGGACCGTACGGTGAGTGCGCAAGGCAACATCGGCGCTATGTGTTGCAACAACACATGCAATTCCGGAGCTTTTTTGTAATTCGATAATCAGGTCAGTAATCAGTGCAGCGTTGTCCGAGTCCAGGTTGCCCGTAGGTTCATCCGCAAACAGAATCTGAGGTTTGTGGACTAGGGCGCGGGCGATAGCCACACGCTGCTGTTCGCCGCCGCTGAGCTCCGAGGGCATGTGATGCTTCCTGTTGGCCATGCCAACCTTGTACAGCATCTCTGCGGCACGGCTTGCTGCCTGCTGATTGCCAATACCGGCGATGAGCAGCGGCATGGCAACATTTTCCTGAGCGGTGAATTCTGGCAGAAGATGATGAAACTGAAAGACCATGCCAACAAGCGTATTTCGGACACGTGCCAGCTCACCCGGCTTAAGCAGCCGATAGTTTAAATGTTTACCATTTTCTTTGAAGATAACATCGCCGCTGTCTGGCACGTCGAGCGAAGCAAGAATATGGAGTAATGTACTCTTGCCGGCGCCGCTGGGTCCGACGAGCGCCACCAACTCCCCCGCCTGACACGAAAAGTTTACACCTCGAAGAACTGCCGTAGGAGCCTGTCCAACAGCGGCATACGATTTGTAAATATTGTTAGCGGTTAGCAGCGCCACCCTGAAATACCGGCTTCCAGCCGTAAGTGATGAACTAAAACTGTTTCAACACTCTCAGATCGTTTTCGTACAGCAGCCGCGCATCGTCGATGCCGTTCAGCATCATTGTTACACGCTCCACGCCAAGTCCGAAGGCAAACCCCGAGTATTCTTCGGGATCGATACCACAAGCAGACAGCACATTAGGATGCACCATTCCGCAGCCGCAAATCTCCAGCCAACCCGAATGTTTGCACACCCGACAGCCAGCCCCTTTACAAATGAAACACGTCATATCCACTTCTGCGCTCGGCTCTGTAAACGGGAAGAACGATGTTCTGAACCGAAACTTTGAATCGGCATTGTAGAACCTGCGCGCAAAAGCAGTGATGGTTCCTTTCAAGTCGGCGACGCTGACGCCGCGATCGATGTACAGCCCTTCCACCATGTGAAATTCTGCAAGCGACCGAGCAGAAACCTCTTCGTTGCGGTAAACACGGCCAGGCATAATGCACCGTATGGGAGGCGAGGTAGATTCCATCACTCGCACTTGCACGCTGGATGTATGTGTGCGAAGAAGTAAGTCGTCACGCTCTGCATGGTTGATGAAAAACGTGTCCTGCATGTCGCGTGCCGGATGATCGGCAGGAAAATTCAGCTTACCAAAGTTATGCGCGTCATCTTCTACATCAGGCCCCTGTGCTACAACGAAGCCCAGCGAGCCGAAGATGTCGACGATTCTATCCAGCGTCTGCGTTACAGGGTGCACCCTTCCGGCTCCGGGAGGACGCGGCGGCAGGGTAACATCGACAAGAGTAACATGTTGCGAGCGGGTAAACTGTTGCTGAAAATCCCGAAACGCTGATTCAACCCAACTGCGCAGCTCGTTTACGGCTTTTCCCGCGGCGGGCTTTTCTGCCTTTGGAACAGAGCGCAGTTGTTCAATCAGAAATTGCACCGAGCCCTTGCGAACGAGATGTTTCAGGCGGAACCGCTCAAGCGACGCAGCATCGCTGACGGTGGCGAAGTCTAGTTCAACTTCGTGGCGTACATTTTCGATCTGTTCGAGTAGTTGAGCAAATTCCATTTCACGGGCTACGAAACCTTCTTGGCAATCTCGGCAAACACCGTAGGATGGTTCATAGCAAGATCGGCCAGCACCTTACGGTTAATGGAAATGTTGTGCTGCTTCATTCCGTGCATCAACTGGGAATAGGTTGTGCCATTTTCCCGTGCGGCGGCATTGATGCGAACAATCCACAGGGAACGGAACGTTCTCTTCTTGTTCCGTCTGTCGCGATAGGCATATAACAGCCCTTTTTCAACGTGGTCGCGGACAATTGTCCATACCTTCGATCGAGCGCCCCAGTAGCCCTTTGCGAGCTTATAGTATTTCCGTTTTCTCTGGTGCGCCGCTACTTTGTTGACACTGCGTGCCATTGTAAATCTCCTTAAGATGTGTTCGCCAGGAGAACGGCTTCCCTGGACGAAAGGGTAAATAAGCGATTACTTCAATGCAAGTGCATGGAGCACATTGTTCCTATCGCTGGGATGTACAAGTGTGCTTTTTCTCAGATTGCGTTTGCGCTTACGCGTCTTGCTCGTGAGGATATGACTGCGATAGGCTTTTTGCCGCCTAATCTCACCAGTACCCGTTAGCTTAAACCGCTTTTTAGCGCCTGTATTTGTTTTCATCTTCGGCATAACATCATTCCTTTTCTTCCTTCACAACGTCAACAGTTTCGGTCTTCTGAATTTCGTTCGTCTCAACATCATGTGAATTCCCATCCTGCGGCGCGGGCTTTCTTACTCTCTTCGTTTCTACCTTTCCGGCTTTCTTGCTCTCTGATTCCTTGACCTTCTTCTTCTCTGTCACCTTGACCTTCTTCTTAATCTCCGGCGCCAACGTTACCGACAGCGTCTTCCCTTCCGTCTTCATCGGCTGATCGATTTTTGAAACGTCGACAAGCGCATCAATAAACTTCTGCAGAAGATCTCGGCCCAGTTCCTGGTGGACGATTTCCCGCCCCCTAAACATCACCGTTGCCTTAACTTTATTCCCTTCCAGGAGAAACTGGTGGGCGTGTCTGGTTTTAAAATCAAGATCGTGCGTGTCTGTACCGGCACGAAGACGAATCTCTTTCAGAATCTGCTGATGCTGCGCTTTCTTCTGCTGTTTTTCTCGTTTTTGCTGTTCATAAGAAAATTTACCATAATCGATAATCTTGCAGACAGGCGGAACTGCCTGCGGCGCAATCTCAACAAGGTCCATCTCACGCTCCTGTGCCAGCTTCAGCGCCTCCCGACGCGGCAACACCCCCAATGGTTCTCCCTGAGGACCGATGACGCGGAGCTCACCGGCTAGTATTTCGTCGTTAATCCTATGTTTACGCTGAATCTCCGTCCGGGGTACCGGACCCCGGCTGTACGGTCTACGCAATGAGAAGCCTTTGATTATGAACAGTTATTTGCAAAGAATGCTAAGATACGGCAGACCAAATCTATGTGCAAGAATGGGAAGGGGCTTATGGCATTTTTGTAATTTTGGCTTATGACAACGCCCGACGAAGTCCTTTCTACCATCGAACAAGCTGAACGCCGACCCACTGCGGTTCCAGAAGAATTACCCGTATTGCCGTTACGCGATATCGTGATCTATCCGCACATGATCTTTCCTGTGCTGATTGGTCGCGCATCGTCGCTCAAAGCTGTTGCACATGCACTTGAGCGCGACAAATACGCATTTCTCGTTTCTCAGAAAACCGCGCAAACAGACGACCCCGGGTTCTCAGATCTGCATGTTCACGGCACTGTTGCCAAGGTGCTGCAAGTTCTGCGTCTGCCAAACAACCTGCTTAAAGTCCTCGTGGAAGGAATGTTCCCCGGAAAAATCATCGAGACAATCCGAGAGGACCCGTTTCTTGAAGCACGCGTGAAAATGAAAAGCATCGTTGCAGACGAAAACGACAGGCAGCTTACCGCACTCGTGCGCCATGCAACGGAGCTTTTTGAAGAATACGTAAAGAACCACAGGAATCTTCCTCCAGAAGTCTTGAGCGCCTTTGATAACATTGATGATCCTGTAAGAAAACTTTTCTACGCTGCAGCAAATGTTCAGCAGAAGGTAGAAGTCAAACAAAAAATTCTCACTGCTAATACTCTCATAGATCAGTATGTAGAACTTATCCAAATGATATCGAGCGAACTGGAATTGCTGAAGCTCGAAGCAGAAATAGATACGAAGGTTCAGGACCAGATTCAGAAATCGCAGCGGAAATATTTTATTCAGGAACAAATTCGAGCACTTCAGAAAGAGCTGGGCGACGAAGACGACGGCGGCCCTGAGTTAAGCCCGCTTAAGGATCAAATCGAAAGCGCAGGATTGCCCGATCCCGTTAAAACAAAGGCGCTGGAAGAATTCGAACGGCTGAAAAAAACACCATCCATGTCTCCGGAATTCGCCGTTAACCGCACATGGCTGGAAGTCCTCACGTCTGTGCCGTGGTCGAAGCGTTCAAAGGACGATTTAAACATCACGCATGTTCGGCAAATTCTCGACGAAGATCATTACGATCTCACTAAACCAAAAGAACGAATCCTCGAATACATCTCCGTACTGAATCTCGTTGGTACCATACGCGGTCAGATTCTCTGCTTTGTAGGTCCGCCCGGTGTTGGCAAAACATCGCTCGCCAAGTCCATTGCACGTGCCATGGGCAGAACATTTGTTCGCATTTCGTTAGGGGGCGTGAGAGACGAGGCAGAAATACGCGGACACAGAAGAACATATATCGGCGCCATGCCCGGAAAAATAGTACAGGCAATGAAGCGCGCCGGCACATCCAATCCGGTGATTCTCCTCGATGAAATTGATAAGATGAGCATGGACTTCAGAGGCGACCCGTCGTCGGCGCTGCTGGAAGTTCTCGACCCCGAACAAAACTCAGCTTTCAACGATCACTACCTCGAAGTTGATTACGACTTGTCGAATGTGCTCTTCATTGCTACGGCAAACGTCCGCTTCGAAATACCCGCCCCCTTACTCGACAGACTCGAAGTCATTGAACTCTCGAGTTACCTCGAACCGGAAAAAACGGAAATCGCAAAACGGCACATCATGCCCAAACTGCTTGAACGGCATGGCCTGAAAGGCTTCGACATCCGTTTTTCGGACGACGCATTGCGCAGCATCATCCGCAACTACACTCGCGAAGCCGGCGTGAGGAATATGGAACGAGAAATTGCGGGAATACTTCGCAAGCTTACCACGGAGATTGTTACCGAAGCCTCGAAGAATTCTTCGAGCAAGGATGGAGATGTTCGGCATTCTCCTTCTTTTAAAAAACTCAAGCGACGCATCTGGAAAATAGATACTAAAGATGTTGAGAAATTCCTAAAAGCTCCGAAATTCAAGGAACGAAAAGAAGAGCTCACGGATAAAGTTGGAGTTGCCCGCGGCCTTGCCTGGACTTCTGTAGGGGGCGATACGCTGCCCGTGGAAGTAACCTTCATGCCAGGTGTGGAAAAGCTGACTCTAACCGGAAAACTCGGAGATGTGATGAAGGAGTCTGCCATGGCAGCACTCTCGTATTTGAGAAGCGACTTTGCACGCTTTGGGCTCGACCCCGATTTCTCCAAAGGAAAAGAAATCCATGTACACGTTCCGGAAGGCGCCATACCTAAGGACGGACCTTCGGCAGGTATTACCATGACGCTTGCCTTACTTAGCGCCGCCTCCGGCAGACCTATACGGGGCGATCTTGCCATGACGGGTGAAGTAACGCTGCGAGGTCAGATCCTTGCCATCGGAGGTCTCAACGAAAAGCTTCTCGCAGCTAAGCGCGTTGGCGTTACCACAGTACTTGTACCGGAAATGAATCGTACAGACGTGGCAGACCTGCAACCAGCTGTTACCGATGATCTCGAAATCGTTTACGTCAATACAATTGCAGATGCTGTACCCGTGGCGTTTCCCGATGCAGAGGTAAAACGAAAACCAATTGCCGTACGCAGTGTACAGGTTGGTAAGAATGCCAAGCGTTCAGCCGTCAAAAATGGCAAGCCAGGCGGAAAAGCGGCAGCCAAGCGTTTGAGAAAAGCGTAAGTCTTCATATTTTTACGGTTTAGCTAAACCTGAACTCATACGTCGGAGCATCGTTATGGCCAAAAAAGGCGCACGCGTTATCATCACTGTAGAATGCACGGAAGCCAAGAAAGAAGGCAAACCGGCGTCGCGCTACACCACGATGAAAAACAAGCAAAACACTACAGAACGGCTTGAAGTAAAGAAGTATAATCCGTTTTTAAGGCGTCATACCTTACACAAAGAAGTGCGATAAACTTCTTTGACGTCGAATCGGCCGTTTATTCTTCCTTTACCCTGTATCCTACTCCCCGAATACTTAGAATTATCTGCGGCTGGTCCGGGCGTTCTATTTTCTGACGCAGACGTTTAATGTAAACATCGATAATATTTGACTCGGGGTCGAAATTGTGCTTCCAAACATGCTGCATAATCATGCTGCGCGAGAGGATACGCCCCCTGTTCCGTAACAGGTATTCCAAAAGTGCATACTCCTTTGTTGTCAGCTCTATCTCCTTTCCTTCCCGGTAGGCAAAGTGCGTAACGAGGTCGAGTTCGAGATCGCCAACCTGCAGGCGCGTTGTTTTATCGGTGCTGGATCGGCGCAGGATGGACCGCAGACGTGCGGCCAGCTCTTCGAAATGAAACGGCTTTGCAAGATAATCGTCGGCGCCGAGGTCGAGTCCCTGCACCCGATCTTCCATGGTACCGCGTGCCGTTAACATTAGGATGGGCGTCGATCTCCCCTCTTCCCTTAACGCCTTTACAATGCTGTACCCGTCGAGTTTGGGCAGCATCACGTCGAGCACAAGTGCGTCGAATTCGTTTTCCATCGCCAGACGTAACCCTTCTTCTCCGTCGGAAGCGGTTTCAACGATATAGCGCTCCTCCTCTAATCCCCGCTTGATAAAGCTGGCAACCTTGCGTTCATCTTCTACGACTAATATTCTCATGCCGTGTAATCCGAAACTCCCATACTCTAAGATAAAGCGATATTTGCCATACATCATTCAACAAACTTTATTCGTGTTCAGCTCTGCATGGTGATTGGGCATCTTACAATACGCAGCCGACTGTCGAAAATGATTCCCGATGGCAGGATTCCGCATGCAATGTTGTTTGTAGGCGCCGACGGATACGGTACTCTTGCTTTGGCGCTCGACTTTGCACGCCTTGCTGTTTGCAGCAATCCCCGAACGGTTGCTGCCGCCGATTCTGGTGCGCATGCCGCTTTCACCGAAGCGTGCGGCGTATGCAGATCGTGCGTGCAGACTTCTACATTGCAGCACCCGGATGTGACAATCCTCACTGCGCTGCCCACGGGAAAGTTCGACTCCGAACAGGATTTACCCGATGATGTACTGGAAGAATTGTCGGCGCAGCTGAGAACAATTGCGCAGGATCCGTACGAACCTTTTGGATTGCGAAATGCCATGCAGATTCGCATTTCACAAATCCGGAATTTGAAAAGATCACTGTCGCTGTCGTCGGTGCAGGCCGGAAAACGAATTGTTATTGTGCATCATGCCGACGAAATGAATACCGAAGCCTCCAATGCGTTTCTGAAGACACTTGAAGAGCCGCATCTCGATGTAACCATCATACTAACTACGCAAAATCCTGTCCGCATCCTCCCCACAATTTCCTCCCGTTGCCAGGAATTGTTCGTCCCTCCACTTGCTGAGGCCGATGTTACAGACTATCTCGTTAACCATCACGATTGTCCGATAGAAGAGGCTCGCGTTGTTGCGCGTTTTGCCGATGGCGACATCATCCGGGCACGTTCCTTTCTGACCGAGGATATGAATGCCGAGCGCACAGAAGCGCTGAACTTACTGCGTGCCGCTCTTAAGGGTCAGAAATATCGAGTAGCACTCGCCGATGCTATTCAACTGTCAACAGAGGTTAAGGATCAGAAGCGCATTCTTCGATTATTGCAATTTTTAGCATTATGGATCCGCGATACTCAGCTCGTTGAGTCGAGCGGAACGGTTGATATCGTTGCCAACATTGATCAGACCGAAGCGCTTCAAAAATTTTCAGCTTCGTTTGGAACGGCCGACCTCGCGCTGTGCCTTACATCTGTGGAACGTGCCTCCAGAGATATCAGACGTAACGTCTCCCCATCGCTCGTTCTGCTCACCACACTCGTCGATATCAGACGAATCCTTTACACAACACGCCAAACCGCTGCTGTATAATGCTGCTTCGCATAGCATCGCTGGTTCGCCTTATTAACCTATACCGTCGCGTTGTTTTGCCGCTGCTTCTTTTCTTTCCCGTAGCCCCCTGCATCAGTGGGACGTTATTTGTTCAAAACATTACGACAGACTCAAACGGTGTATCGAGAGCGACTGTTTTGTATTTCAACGACAAGGGACAGATCGTTCCGTTTTCACTCGCCGATCTCACCATCAATGAGGGATCGGGCATCGGAACTGCAAGAGTCATTGACGTACAATGTCCGCCAGTCTTCCCTGCTGTTCATGTTTCATCGGTGCTTACTATCGATGTTTCTGGTTCCATGAAGTTTGGCGGACCCAACATCGTTCTCGCACGCGCTGCAGCGCAGGCGTGGGTGGAAGCGCTCAGCGACAGCTCGGAATGCGCCATTACGGTGTTCGATCATGTCGCTTCGCTCCGCACAGGTTTTACGCGCGATAAAGCCGACCTTACTAAAATTATTTCAGATATCGCTCCGCACGGCGGCACCGACTATACGGAAGGTCTGATAGATGATTCCGAAGGGGGCATAGCCATTGCATCTCAGGGGAGCAAGCGCCGCGTTCTGGTGTTTCTTACAGATGGCTACGGCCACGTCGATGCCCAAAAGGTTATTGCTCTTGCCAACAAGAACAACGTCACGGTTTACTGCGTCACGCTGGGTATGTTCATGCCAGCAGTACTCAAAGAAATCGCAACGGGCACCGGAGGATTGTGGTTCGACAGAGTGACTACCGTGGACGAAGCAATCATGGCATACAGGAGAATCTTTGCGCATGCATCGGGAGCCAGCGGATGCACCGTTACATGGCAATCTCCGCCCACGTGCGAAACTCGGCGCACCGTTACGTTCCAAATTGCCGACGCCAGATATGAGCAGTCGCAACCCGTTCCTACGCAGATGATGGCTGGAGCAACGTTCAGCCCACTGGCGCTATCGTTTGGAACCGACACACTGAACAGCAAATATTTTTCAGTAACAGCGGGCGCGACGTCCGTTACCATTAGCACAATTCAGGTTGACCGGCCAGATGTGTTTTCGATCGACGCAGGCTTGCTGCCCGCAACCATAGCGCGCGGTGATTCGCTGCGCGTACGCGTTACCCGAAAATCTTCCGACAGTGCATATCAAGTCGGCAGGGTAACGTTCAATGCAATTCCATGCCCCCTTCCATCATTTTATTTAACAACGGGCAGCGCAGCAATAAAACCGCTGAAGGCAACACTGCGTGTTGTGCATCCCAATGGCGGCGAGCGTTTCCTTGTGCGGTCGCAGGTGCCAATTCGTTGGGAGGGTTTGCCGCCCGATGTGCCAGTGAGGGTTGAAGTCTCGACAAATGCAGGATTTGAATGGACGACGGTTACCGACGGCGGAATTAAGAACAGCACTATTTGGCGCGCCACAAAATTGCCCTCAGATTCATGCCTTGCTCGCGTTACCCACATCAAAGACACACCGCAGACGCCAAACCCGCTGATTGTGATTCCAGGGAAAAAGTTCTTTCGCGTAGCGTTTGCTCCCGATGGCGAAACGATTGCCACATCGGAATACACTGGCGCTCCGGGCTCTCGTGCACAGCCCCCTACCGTCAAATTGTGGAATGCAAAGACGGGTACGCTGATACGGGAATTGGGAACGGGAGACTTTCTGACGTTTGCGCCAGATGGAGCGTCGCTGGCAGCGTGGGATCACAAGTCTATAACCGTATTCGAAATCCCGTCGGGAAAGCTCCGATGGTCCAGATCATTTCGATCAAATTTTATTAATAGCCAAATTGATAAATATAGCAAGGTATTGTTAGCTGCCCGTGGAGGCTCCGACACAACTGAAATCATCAATCTTCTTAGCGGCAGCGTTGTAAATTCGGTGCCTCATAGAGGGCGCGACGTTACGTTCGCCTCAATGTCGCCCGATGGCAAACGAATCGCGTTATCTGGTCGCGACGGATCTGTAGTAATCGACGATCTCTCGCGAGACGATGATTCTATCGTTATCCGTGTCGACAACTCGAAGCGAACATTCGATGCAGTCTTCTCGCCGGATGGAAATCTTGTTGCACTCTCAACCGACAATGGAGCCTCGTCTCTATGGGACGCCACAACGGGAAAGCGGCATGCAGAAGTGGCACGGCGCCAGTACATCAACGACAACACCTATTTGGCTTTTTCTCCAGACGGATACAGGATAGCCGTAGAAAGAGCTACCGATATGACGGTTGTTTACGACGTGGCCACGGCGCGTCCAGTCGTCTCCATGCGTAGAGCCAGCGATGTTGGCGGAGCTTCCGGCGCAGGGTTTCTGAGCAATGGCGGCTTGATGTATATCTCTACGCTCTCCAAGGTAACTGTTCTCAATGCCTACACAGGAGTTCAGACAGCAGTGTTGCCGCGCGCAGAGGGCGACCCCACGTTTCCTGCAGACGGAACGCGGATCGCCGTTATCAATCGCGATCTGAACGTTGCCATTTATGCACTCAACGAACCGCTGCTTCAGCAGGATGTAAGCGATAACCTATGGGCACTGTACCGTCCAACAGGGAAAATGCAAGACGTCGTCTTTGCCGGACGTTTCGTAGGCCAGGCCTTTGATACAATCGTCTCGGCAGCTATCGAAAACACTTCTGTCGACACGCTCATCGTAAACAATCTTATTATCGAGAGCGGAAACGTTGGCGACTTCAGTATTTCCAGCGAGTCGGAACTCGTTATTCCTCCAAAACAAACGGCGGCAATTTCGTTTTCCTTTCATCCGCGTGCGGTTGGCCGAAGGAATGCCGTTGCATCGGCAGCAACAAACGGAGGAAGGATAACTGCGAGCCTTTCGGGTGTTGGACTCAAGAGCGTTATAGGGACAGATGCCGACACCATCGATCTCGGCACATATCCCGTAGGCATCGTCTCGCAAATTGTCTCAGACTCCATTCTCCGCAACCTCAATGATCTTCCAATTACTATTACCTCAATTAAGTTATTATCCTCGGCAGATAAATCACTCAGTCTAACGTCAACAACACCCATTGTTGTAAACCCAAACTCGTATCACACACTTACATTTTCGTTCGCCCCGACGTCGGTACGGGATGTACGCCGCATCCTCGAAGTCACCACCGATCAATACTCCGAGCCGATTCACATTACCGCAATTGCCCACGCCGCCGATACAGGCCCCTCGGTTTCGTTCTCCGACCCAACCACATTCCGGAGCATCATTCTGCCAACGTCAATTGTCCCAAGGCAGGGCACGGTTACCACGGGCATTTATGATGTGTTGGGGTTGCAGGCAGGATACAGCGTCACCGACAACCTAATGGTGTTTGCAGGCGGAGCGCTTCCCCTTCCCAACCGTTGGCTGGGGGCAACCGGGTACGATGCTTCGTTGAGTTCGGCGTGGTCTGTAGGGGGCAAGTACGGCATGTTTGTGGATTCGCTTCTAAGCGTAGGCGGCGGTTATGCATTTGGTAAAAGTTATTACGATCAGGATATTACAAAGGAGCTTGAGTCAACCATTACATTCAACTCTTTGTGGGCGACTGCGGGTTATGGAACAGACGACAGCCGGCTCAACCTCTATGCAGGGTATGCATTCAAGCGTCACGTAACAGCCTTCGAAGGGGAATACTCTGCCAACGCAGTCATATTCGGTGTTGCTTACGATTATCGCTTTGCGGCTCAGTGGAAAATCTCGAGTGAAGCGTTCTACATGCGGTCGATGTCGTTCGTACCGATAACAATTACAGCACGCTATTTCAGAAGTACCGACGCATTCGAAATCGGCTTCACCATCATCGGAATATCTGCCAGCGGTTCCGCTCAGGCCGATATCCCAATTATTCCGATGCTTTCATGGGTCAAGCGATGGTGACGGCAATGTAGTTGCGGTGCACAATCTAACCTTCCTTAACAATTGGAATCAATGAAGAGTGAACACATATTCGGCCTGCCATGGACTCAGCTCGACGGCAATCCCCTTTCCGGCGCGCGAAACAAAGAGATTTGGCGCCAGAAACATGATGCCAGATTCCTTGGGGAGTGCAATGCGCTCTCGTACCGAAGCTGAACTAAGGTTGGCAACGCAGAGAATGCCCTGACGCCCGTTGTATGGTCTTCTCACAAATGCAAACAGTTCCCGCTTCTTTGTGTCAATAACAATAATGTCGTCGTCATCCGAGGCAGAGGCCCACCAGGATGACGACGACAGTTCTTTATTCACAGAACGAATGATGCCAAGCGTAGCCGGCGCCGAGTCCCACGGAAGGGGGACGTCAGAAAACAGCGGTAGTTTATCCGGCGTGTACATTTCTATTTCATCTTCAGAAAAGCCGAGTCCTGTGTTCACCGGAACAGTTTCTTCCAGTTCCATGCCGGCATGGACGAAGCCCAATCCCCCCTTAAGAATTCGCAGTACAGACCACACTGTTCCAACATTGTCACTTTCTTTAACACGGCACACTGCACGCGGTGTGTTGTGCGATTCTGGCGAACTGAAGTAGCGTATCGGGATTTCATCGCGGGATACACGCTCCACAAAACCTCTCAGCTTTTCCGGATCCATAGCGTCGAACGGCAGATAGCCAACGGCCGCATCGTAGCCGGCAAACTTCGATGCAGCTTCGAGAGTAAAGTTTTCTTCAAACAATAAGAACGACGGTTTGGATACGCGCGCTTCGGCAATCATGTGTCGCCGTAAATCCCTTGGCAATGCATGCCCCATATCAATCATCGCACCATCGATGTTTAGTGTGCGCTGGTAGTAGGGAATGAGTCCGGCAATCGTATTCCAAAGTGTGTGTGCCCTGTATTCATCCTTCTCGAGATCACGCTCATACATTCTCACCGTGTTGTAGGCCATGTACCGGTACCGAGGATGATCGTGAAGGCGCAGATAGGTAACATCTGTCCACACAGGCTGTTTGTCATCTACCGGCCAGTCTGCAAATGCTCCCGGTATCCGCAGACTTCTGTTTCTTGCCGCAATTCCCTTCCATCCAAATTCATCGCGCTCCACTCTGATTGGCGCTGTGTGGAATAATTCCTGATATTCTAAAGGGGGCTCGGGCAACTGGATATACCGATGATTATCCACGAGTTCAGTCATCGCGCTAATGTCTTTTGCGGAGAACTGTGGAGGAGTAAACTCTCCAAACCGTTCGAGTGCTAATTCTTCGTCAATCCAATAAAACCACTCCGGATGCTGCGGCACTAAATCTGAATCAACGCTTGCAGTGCGCAAAACAATCTCGAGCACGACCTTGATTCCAACAAGGTGACACACCTCTACCAGAATGCGAGCCTGATCTTCGGATGATAGCAATATTGAAGGTTCAGCCAGGTTAGGATCGAGATGCAGCGGATGCTTAACGGCATAGGGAGAGCCGAGTGTTCCCTTGCGTCCGATGGTGCCAATCTGCGTAATCGGCAAAAGCACAAGAGTGTCTACACCCAGCGACAGCAGATAAGGAACCATGGCGGCGAGTTTCAGAAACGTGCCCGTAGTGCGCCATCCTTCCGCTTCTGCATTTGGACCGTGGTTGTACGATGCAATGTGCCGTACCATTCCATTGTATGCCAAGGCTCGTTCAATCTTCCATTCGCGGTGCCGGTAGCGTCGCTCCAGCGAATCAATGAGCGACAACTGGTGCAGCAGGAATGCAGCGCCCGACGGGAATTCCACAGGATACGGAGAATCAACCCATGCTCCGGGAACTGTATAATCCGACCACGAACGTTCGGTTAATTCCTGAAGCTGTATGCTAAGTTTTCTTATTAATGGCGTCATGGTTGTACGGCAGTGCCTTCCGACCCTTCTGAATGAAAATGAGCAAAGATTTTTTTTGCCTGCGCCTGACCGATGTGATTGGCAATCTCCTGTTCAGAAGCAAGCCTGATGCGCTCCACTGAACCAAGCGCAATCAGCAGACGTTCAGCGGTGCGTTCGCCTACGCCCCTGATGGCAGTAAGCTCTGTTTGAAGCGTGCGATTCGAGCGCAACTGTCGGTGATATGTTATCGCAAACCGATGTGCTTCGTCGCGGACCTGCTGTAGAAGCCGCAAACTGCCCGACGTCTTCGGAAGAATCACTGCGTCGGCCTCTCCGGGAAAGAATATGTCTTCCAATTTCTTTGCCATGCCCACAACAGTGAACTTCCCTTCCAGACCAAGAGTCTTTAACACTTCTACAGCGCGTGATAACTGCCCCTTACCGCCATCAATGATTACTAAATCCGGAAGAACTGATTCTTCTTCGCGGTGCGCAAATCTGCGATCGATAACTTCCTGCATTGCAGCAAAATCGTCGTTGCCGTCAACGCTGCGCAGTTTGTACTTACGGTACTCGGATTTCTTTGGCTTGCCATCGATGAAGACAACCATCGAGGAAACATATTCCGTTCCCTGTATGTGTGAGTTGTCGAAACACTCTATGCGGTGCGGAATATTCGGCAAACGCAGGTCTCGTTGAAGTGATAGGATTGAATGAGGAATTGCCTGATCTTTTTGTGCCTGCTGCAGAATGAATTCTCGAAGTAAATAGTCTGCATTTGTTTCTGCCATACCAACAAGTTTTTTCTTTGTTCCAATTTGCGGAACCAGAACATCTACCTTTCTTCCCTTCTTACCTGTAAGGAATGCCGTTACAACATCTTCGTCGGGCAAGTCCACGGGCAGGAGAACTTCGTCGGGCACGGTCTCAGCGTCTACATACCAACGCTCAACAGTTGCATCAACTAATTCTGCATCGGTTTGGTCGGCAGTGGTCGAAGCAAAAAAGTGCCGTTTGCCTACAAGTCTACCGTCTCGCACAATAAGCACCACAGTGCACGCACGCGTGCCTATGCGCGCAAAGGCGAACACATCGCGGTCGGTACCGTCTTCGTCCACAACTTTTTGCTTTGCTGCATACTCGCGCAGTTTTTCAAGGCGATGCCGTACAACTGCAGCATCTTCGAATCTGAGTTCATCGGCAAGGTGCGCCATGCGCAGTTCCATTTGTGTCTCAAGTTCTCGTGTCCTGCCAGCAAGAATCTGCTGTGCTTGTTTAATGTATTCGTTGTACTGCAGCCGACCTATGAAGCCCTCGCAGGGACCGTCGCACTTTTTAATGTGGTATTCCAAACACACCTTGAACCGCCCCTTTGCAACAGATTCTTCCGTCAGCGGCAAATCGCATGTGCGGATGGGAAATACCGACCGAAGCGTTTTCAGCAGATAGTAAAGATATGTACCATCGGTATACGGTCCGAAGTATTTGCTTCCATCGCGCACAACTCTGCGTGTTTTAAAAATCTGCGGAAATTCCTCTTTTGTAATCCTGATGTACGGATACGATTTGTCGTCCTTCAACAGCACATTGTATCGCGGCTGATGCTCCTTGATGAGCGTGTTTTCCAATATCAGCGCCTCGGGTTCGGTATCGGTTACAATAACGTCGAAGTCGGCAATACGCCTTCGCAGAGCAACGGTCTTTGCGTCGGCATATCGTCCTTCGGAGAAATACGCCTTCACCCTATTCCTGAGGTTTCGTGCCTTTCCAACATAGATTATCGTCCCCTCGGAATCCTTGTGAATGTAGACTCCAGGCCTCTGCGGCAGGCCGGCAAGCTTGCGTTCGAGAGGGTTATCCAAATCGCTATGGGATGTCTGCTCCATTCGATGCAAATTAGGCGTATGCTCACTTTTCAGGATATTCGCTTTTCCAAAGGAAGAATGCATGGGGCCGACCACGGGAATTACATCCATTGAACAAGCTTCAATTGAACTGAAGGAAGCTGCTGCGTTCATTGGGCAGCGCGTCATCAATCGCGAAGAAGTTATCGAACAGGCTGTTTGCTCGCTTCTTACAGCCGAACACATGCTGCTACAGAGCAGGACGGGCGCCGCAAAATCCTTACTTGCAGAACAAATCTTTAGCATGTTCGATGGGGCACGACTGTTTCGCGTCCAGGCTAGCAAGGAGCAGCAGCCCGATACCTACTTTGGCGGACTCGACCTCGACCAGTTGAAGTATGGCCGCATCATGCACAACACAGAAGGGTCGATTGTAGAAAGTGAGTTCGGGTTTATCGACGAAATATTTGACGCAAACGACTTCACGCTGCGTGCCTTGCTGTCGGTGCTGAACGAACGCAGGCTCATGCGCGGCGTGCAGAACGTTCCCTCGCCCCTTCACACTGTTATAGCCACATCAAATTATCTGCGCATTTCGGAAGTAACAGAAGCGCTGCTCGACCGGTTTATGTTCAAGGCCGTTATCCTGCCCGATAAAGATCCCTTTATTCAATACAAAATTTCACAGCGCTATCTGCAGCTTGGCGGACGCACGGCCATTCCTCCAAAAAAAATTCCGTATGCATCGCTTAAGCATCTTAACGCAATCATTCGCGGCGAAGACAGCCAATTTGAAATTTCGGTTTCGTCCGAATTGCTCTACTTTACCAACATCGTCATACGCCATTTCGAATTTCTGCGCAATCGGTCCCTGCACGATAAAACGTCGTCGGGTCCGCAAAGCGATTTCTATATCTCTCCGCGAACACAGGCAAAGTCTCTCGACCTTTTGCGGGCGCTTGCTTTGTTAAAGGGGCGAAGTAATGTTGTCCACGACGATGCAAGCAGACTCTACTTCATCTTTGCAACTGTGGGACTGCCTGAAGAAGTTGCATTATTTAGAAAAGCGTATACAACGGTGCTCAATTCTCTTACGGCTGCACGCGGATTCGATCAGGTGACGGTTCTGCTGGACTTTACCGAGCTGCTCGAAGAAATCCGTACAGAGCCGGCAACAATGAAGCAACCCTTGTCGCAGCTCGGCAGAGGACAGATCCGACGCAGTTTTTTCGAGTGGGTTCGCGAAAAGTTCGGCAGCGAAGAGCCGCAGGAGCGTAACAAGCTTGTGCTGGAACAGTTCATCACGGACTTTGTACCTGTCTGCGACGAAGTGCGAGAACTCAAGCATTCTGTCGAAAAAGTTTTTCAGCAAACAATGATCGTTGTCGAACGCGAACTGAACCGCGTTCAGCCGTAACATGTCGCGCACAGCAGTCGAAACCTCGGAATTCTTCATGCGCATGGAGGAGTTCGGATTTTTCGACACGGTACAAGAGCACCTCCCCGAAGGGTTCACGCTGATTTACGAAATCGCGCGCATCCTCGAAGACCAGCAGCATGCAATGGCTCGGGCGCTGGCTCCAGTGCTCATGCTCGAAGACACGTCGGTAGTAGAGAGAGATCGCAGTCACGTCGTGCCCACAATAATCGATGCAGAGCAATACGAGGCCGACCTCATTCGGTCTGTCACCGAAGTACAGCAGATCTATCCGTATCAGTTTCTGTTACCCGAAAACGTCTTTCTTCAGCGCCTCGCAGAACGCTCACTGTGGATGCCGCGTCCGCATGCGCCTCACAATTTCCGCTACCAGACGGAAAGCGACAGGTTTGCGCCGGACGACAGAAAGCAAAAGGTGTACATCCTGTTCGACACCTCGAGTTCGATGCGTCAGCATTACCGCATTCACCTGGCAAAAGCCATCGCCTACCTGTTTCTCAAACAAAATCAACGCGAGCTCGGCACAATTTTCTTTCGGACATTCGATCTTTCCATCGGCGAGCTGAAAACAGCGCGCAATGTTGCGGATTACGACTGGCTCATCAGCGACGTCATGCACCTTACGTCGCTTGGCAACGGCACCGTGCTGCAGAAGGCATTACAAACAGCGCTCGAAGACATCTCGCACGAAAGCCAGCTCTCGCAGGCTCAGATTCTGGTAATCACCGACGGTGTTGCACACATCGACCCCGACAGCCTTAAGGAACTCATGGGCGAGCACACCATTGTAAACACCGTTAAGATCGGCCATTCGCGCATGCACATCGATTCCAAGATCATCGAAGATCAGATATATCACTCTAAAAGCGCCGAAGCTGCACGGATGAAGGAGCTGATACGGCAAAAGCGCGACGTTGAGTCCGACCTCTCGCGCGCATCCGGCCACATGCGTCAGGAAAGCCTGCGAAGCCAGATAAGCCTCATCCAGCGTCAGATAGACACGCTCACAGAACGCATTGCCGGTGAAGTAACAGAACATTACGGAATGGAGATTCGTCGGCTGAGCAGCGTCTACGTCGAAGTCGACGACATTCCCGCCCCCGAGCTCTTCTCCTTTCCCGAGGCTAAGGTAGCCGAGCTCGAGCAGCTTGCATCAGACCTCCTCGATGTTCTGCGCGATGAGCACCAGGTAGAAGACATCAAGCGTGCCGCCATCTTGTACGACCATCTGTACCTACTCATGGAGTACAACAAAACCGACGCGCCTCGCCTGGAGCGTTATGCTAAAGATCTTGAACAAATGCTCGACCACATCCTTAACAAACCCGGCACAGCTGCCGAAGACGTCAGCATCTCCGACATGGAGCGCCTTCAGCTCCGAAACATGATGGAAGGGGGCGTTAGCGCGCAGGCATTTTCACTTGGACGCCTGCTGCGCGTTCTGCGGATGCGTCTCACCAGACGTCTGCGAGCCTGGCAACAGCTCCGTCTGCTGCGGATCATAACTGGTAAAGACGGCAGACGTCGGTAAACCAAACGCGAGGGTTGAAACGGCATTCGCTTTCTCACTTCCTATCTTAGCACATGTCCATCCGCTGCATCCTTTTCGACCTCGACAACACCCTTGTCAACTTTATGGCTATGAAACGTCAGGCTGTAGACTCCGCCATCGAGGCAATGATCGACGCTGGCCTGAAACTGACGTACGATTCCGTCAAGGACAAGATCGATTCAATCTATAATGAGCTCGGCATTGAGTACCAGCAGGTATTCGATAAGCTGCTGAATGAGACGCTGGGTTTCGTAGACCCTAGAATCATCTCTGCAGGAATCATTGCCTACAGACGCGCGCGCGAAGCGGCATTGAAACCATATCCGCACGTAACAGCTACGTTGATGCATTTGAACCGAATGGGCAAGAAACTCGGCATTTTATCCGATGCGCCCACGCGGGAAGCATGGCTGAGATTATGTTTTATCAATTATCATCATTTTTTTGATGTTGTTGTAACGTTCGACGATACCAGGCAGCGAAAGCCATCACCTGCCCCCTTCCTGCTGGCTCTGGAGCGATTGCAGGCAAAACCCGAAGAAACAATTATGGTTGGAGACTGGGCGGAGCGCGACATGGTTGGCGCAAAGAACATCGGTATGAAAACAGCGTTCGCTAAATATGGAGACGCCTTCGGCAACCAGAGCATCGAAGGCGTGGATTACATTCTGGAAGATGTGAAGGATTTGCTTGAGATTGTTCGTTGAGAATCTGAAACGGATTATTGTTGCGTTATTTACCGTTTCGAATTCTGTGTGCCGTAGGAGCTGCTGAGTTCTTTCGAAATAGACCGTTAACGATAAAGCTCAGACAGATCTGCAAATATCAAATAATCTTTGATGAGGTTTCCCTTCATACCGAATACGTTGCAGAATGGAACGCGGAGTGTTGAACCTTCGTGTCGGGTGTAGGTAACAAAACCGTACGAATAAATTGTTTCATCCGCCTGATCAACTGCAGCAACTTCGTGCCTGAGCCCCTTGATACTTCCAAAAAATCCTTCTACTGCCATTTGCGTCGCGCTCTTTCCAAACACCGAAGGCGCATTCCCAAAACGGAATTCAACATCATCCGTCAAATGCGATGCAAATTCCTCGGCATTCATCGTGTCGATGGCAGTGAATAACTGGTTCATGGTTTCATTCATTACAGATTCCCTTAAGGATTGGTGCTGAAATTTACAACCATTTGTTATTCGACCGACCAGTTGGACGGCTAAGAATTCCCCACATTTTTCTTTTTCCGATCTTTGTCCTTCACGAATGATTCTACCTGTCTTTACATACAACCATCCAGTGCTCCGGCAAAAGACGGAGCGTGTTTCGGAGATAACGGAGGACATCGTTTCCCTGGTTGAATCGATGTTCGCAACTATGTATAACGCCAATGGGATAGGTTTGGCTGCCAATCAGGTTGGCAAGGGGCTTGCCCTAACCGTCATCGACGTTTCAGAGATGGACGATTCTCCCTCTTCCGCCAGTCCCATTGTAATGATCAACCCCGTGATTGAATCGTTTTCCGACGAGGAAGAGGAGTTCGAAGAAGGATGTCTGTCTCTACCGGAGCTACGCGATATTGTGGTGCGCCCATCTGCCGTCCAGGTACGCTTTTTGGACACGCAGTTGAAGGAACATCACATGGAAACAACCGGACTCCTTGCAAGGGTGATGCAGCATGAGATAGATCATCTTAACGGTATTTACTTTTTTGAACGACTCACTCCCATTCGCAGAACGCTGGCTCAGAGTAAGTTAAAAAGGATTGCAAAGGGGCTTGTAGAGACAGAATACGAAATAGTATGAAAAATTATATCGACGGATTGTGGTGCGAATCGAGAACCGGCCGCACGTTTCAAAACATCAACCCTGCGAGAACAGCCGACGTAATTGGTGAGTTTCCCCTTTCGGACGCAGCAGACGTTGCCGACGCAGTACAAGCCGCGGCAAACCAGTACACAACGTGGCGGCTTCTGCCCGCACCCAAGCGGGGCGACATCCTGAGGCGTGCCGGCGACATTTTTTCCGAGCGTCGAGAAGAGCTTGCCCGCATCATGACGCGTGAAATGGGCAAGACTCTTGTCGAAACCCGCGGAGATATTCAGGAGGCAATAGACACAGCCTATTACGCGGCAACCGAAACCAGGCGATTGTTTGGCTACACAGCCCCCTCCGAATTGCCGAACAAAATGAATTTGTCTTTTCGCACTCCAATTGGTGTGTGTGGAATTATTACGGCGTGGAATTTCCCTATTGCAGTACCGTCGTGGAAGATACTTCCCGCGCTGGCATGCGGCAACACCGTTGTCTTTAAGCCCAGTGACGATTCGCCACACAGTGCAAATATTTTTGCCGAGATCCTACGGGATGCAGGTTTACCCGAAGGCGTATTCAACGTAGTACACGGCACTGCAGAGGCCGGCTCTGCACTCGTAAGTCATCCATTAGTAAAAGTTATCGGCTTCACAGGCAGCACTACAACCGGTAAGGCCATTGCGTCGCATTGCGGCGAACTCAACAAAAAAGTATCGCTCGAAATGGGTGGGAAGAATGCTCAGATTGTAATGGATGATGCCGATCTGCAGTTAGCGTTAAATGGAGTGTTGTGGGGAGCGTTTGGAACAACAGGGCAGCGCTGCACGGCAACAAGCAGACTTATCCTGCACGAAGGAATTCACGACCGATTTCTTTCCATGCTCACCGATGCAGCATCGAAACTTGTGCTTGGCGATGGCACGATGGAATCAACACAGGTGGGTCCAATTGTTAATCAGCGTCAGCTTGATAAAATTCTTTCCTATATCGACATCGGCAAAACCGAGGCCGACTGCATCCTTGGCGGCGAACGCGATGTGTCAGGTGAAAAACAGGGTGGATATTTCGTTAAGCCAACGATCTTTACAAACGTGAAGCCAGAGCACCGCATCTTTCAGGAAGAAATCTTTGGCCCGGTGTTAAGCGTTGCAAAAGCCGTCTCGCTGGAGCACGCCATAGCTCTTGCCAACGATTCATCGTACGGGCTATCGTCAAGCATCTACACCCGGAACGTCGACGCAGCATTCCGTGCCATACGCGACGTGGAAGCGGGCATCACCTACATCAACGCACCAACAATCGGCGCAGAGGCCCACATGCCGTTTGGCGGCATTAAGGGCACTGGAAACGGACATCGTGAAGGAGGCTGGACGGTATTCGACATATTTACAGAGTGGAAAACGGTCTATGTTGATTACAGTGGACATCTGCAGCGCGCCCAGATCGACAACAGCTCGGAATAACAGCAAATAGATGATGCCGGGTATCTCTTGATACCCGGCATGGAGTTAAAAAATCACTTTACACCTTGATGCCGGGTATCAAGAGATACCCGGCATGGATGTTTGGCTGGTTGGTTGCAAAAAGCGATTTTGTTGATCATAGTGGTATAACTCTTAGTTTCGTCGCCATTAAATCTATGTGGGAGAGAAAATGCGTACGGTTTGTATTTGGACAGCACTGCTGCTGCTTGCCTCAGCATCGCTGATTTCACAGGAGGATGTCTTGCGTCCCAAGGGACGTCCCGACGTCGAAAACGCTTCCGCGGCTGTTTCGCCCAAACGGCCATTTGTTCTGGGCATCGAAGCCGGAGTGAATTTCAACTTTATGTCGCAGCCGTATACCAGCACACCTCAAATAAAAAATTCACCCGAAGAGGCGCTGAAGAGCGGATCTGGAATATCTCCGGAATTCGGCGTGTTTGCAGACATGGCCATTTCCAGCATCGTTGGAATACAGGCCAGAGTGGCATTCGATCAGAAGTATGCGACTAACACGAAGCAGGGTATTATCGACGCATTCCCCCCTCCCGGTGTTTTTGGACCGAGCATTAATGGATTTGCCGTTGTTCCGATGGAGACGGAAGCCCGGTATGCGTTAACGATGAATACGATTGCTGCGGCAGTCCTTGCAAGAATCAATGTTATTGAAAAATTATTCGTTACGGTTGGCCCATATGCCACCTATGCATATAGAGATGTAACAAGATCGGATCGGCTTACATGGATTGGCCCTCCAGGCACATACATCGCAATTGATTACCAAGGGAATCCTGGAGTGTACACACAAATTGAACGTAAAGGGTACGTGGCTCAGAACCTCCTTCCACGCGGTGCGTCAGAAGCCTTCACCACGGCGAATTATTCAAATTTTCGCATTGGATTTGAACTCGGAGCGGGATACCGAATCGACCTTACTAAAAATATTTATCTGGCACCTAATCTTCGATATCAGTGGATGATAACGGAATTGAATTCAGGTTTTACAGCATCAGACAATTCGCAGCCTGCTAGTCAGACAGCAGCGAAGCTTCAGTACGACAAAGCTTCGCTCAATTCTCTCGCTTTGATTCTTCAACTTGGATTTACACTGTAGGAGCGCCATCAATGAGACTCGCTGTTATCTTAATCTTTGTTATAATCGGTGTTGCTGCTTCTGCACAAAAAATGCAGATTTCGCCTCTCGATGGCAATACACAGTCAGATGATTTTGCTCCGTCGCCCACTGCCCACGGACGTACGCTGATAATTTCCTCAGCGCAGTCCGGCGAACAGCGCCTGTATTCGGTGGACCGCACTTCTTCGGGATGGACGGATATGGATGAACTGTCGGGGTCGGTGAATAACGGGACGCAGGTTGGTACGGCATCGCTTACGCCCGACGGACAGACGATGATTTTTGCCGCATACGGTCACGATGTATCTGGCCAGGGAAGAACCGACCTCTACATGGCTCACCGCGAAAACGGTCGGTGGACAAATGTTGCCAACCTGGGCGGCTCCGTAAATACTGCCAACTACGAATCCCAGCCGTCCATTACGTCCGATGGTAGAACGCTCTACTTCGTCAGCGATCGCCCGGGAAAGGGCGGAACCGATATCTACGTCAGCACGTGGATGGGTAAGCAATGGTCGGCTGCCAGGCCCCTCGACGCAGTCAATTCCGCCTCGGACGAAATGTCGCCCATTATCGCGCCAGACGGACGAACTCTCTCGTTTGCAAGTAATAAGGCAGGGGGCTTGGGCGGGCAGGATATATACATCGGTAAAATCAATGGAATGAATGTAAGTGATGTTAAGAATGTCGGGTCGCCTATTAACACCGCTGCCGATGAGCTTTTTTATACGTCCATTGCCAATTCAAATCAGGCATACTTTACGCGCACGTCGGCAAACGGCGACTACGATAACTACCTCGTAGTCCCCAACCCCTTCCCGGGAGACGAAGTGACGTTTGTGGAAGGAACAGTTCGGGACGCAATTACCAAGGAACCACTCGGGGCCGACATTACGGTCACCGATCTTACAACCGGTAAATCTGTCGCCAGTCTCAGAAGCGATGATGAAACCGGACAGTACTACGTTACCCTCACCAGCGGACACCAATATTCAATCACTGCGCGGCGTCCGGGATACCTGTTCCACAGCGAACGCTACGATGTTCCACCCAGCGCCAAGGGTCAGACAATAACAAAGGACATCTATCTATCGCCCCTTACCGGAGGATCGGGCAGGCTGCTTGTATTTTTTGATTACGACAAATCGGAACTGAAAACGGAATCGTATCCCGACCTCGAGCGTGTAATTGAGCTGATGAAGGAAGACGGCAAGATTCGAATGAGGTTCGAGGGCCATACCGACGATCAGGGCGGCAGCGACTACAACATGACCTTGTCGAAAAAGAGAGCCGAAGCTGTTAAAGCCTACATCGTAAATGGCGGAGTCGACGCAAAGCGTGTTGAATCCGTTGGCTATGGCGAAACAAAACCACTTATGCAGGCCGAAACGGAAGAAGCCCATTCAATGAATCGTCGGGTAGAAATGCATGTTATTCCATAACGAATGATTTTTGACAAATTCGTTCACCTTAAGTGGAACGCACTGTCGTCAGCCGTTATATCACTGCATTCCAAGGTCGACTCCCTCACTATACACCGGCTTCGCGTATCAGTAAAGAAGCTGCGTACAATGAGTCGGGTGATTCGCTCAGATCTTTCTGTTAAACCACTCCAGAAAATCTATACTGCATGTGGTGCAGTTCGTGAACCTGAAATCATGCTACGTCTTCTTAAGATGCACACTCGAGACACAGATTCTAATTGCCTATTGCACATCGCTACTTCGTGCGTCAACGTGCAGATGCTGTGCAGTCGCTAAAGCGCTACCGCTGGGCTGATTTCGCTCAATTGATAATGTCATGTCGGGAGCACCTTGCCCTGGCACGTAATAACCGCACTAAATCGGACATTCATTCCAGAATTGAAAAATAGATCAAAAAAAACACAAAGTCAGCATGCTCACTCAGTGAGAGTCTATCCGAGATACATTCATTGCACTCCGTCCGCAAACATCTTAAACATGTCCACTATCTCCTCTTAGTTGATGAAATGCATTCCGACAAGGAAAGGAAGCGTCGCTGAGTCCTCGGTCACGACGCTGAAGCATTCCTAGTCACCCTTCACGGCAATATTCTGTTCAACAACTGGATAAGCGCCTCTCACAACCTCATTCAGCCGCAGGTACAAATTGCGTTGAGCAATACATTTAAGATATTGATCACGACTGATCTGATTACCGCACGAGCTTCTTTAAAATCGCTGTGTAACAACTGGTAGATTTTTTTCAATCTGTTTGCTTCTGCAGACATCTGCGAAATCAGTTCGTTGTGTGCATTCATTTCATGAACTAATTCGCTTATCCAAGAAACTGCAGCTTTTGAAAAGTTAACTGCAATGTCTGTGGATAAGACTGCTCCGTCTGTGAAATAGACTGAACTGGCTTTGAATCAGATGGTAATGGCACTGAACAAGACTGCACCGTCTGTGAACCAGCTCTTCAATATGCTGTTGTTGAATGTTAAGTCAGAACCTGAAAACAGTCGGATTATTTCAACCCTCTCGATTACATTGTTTACAGCCATTGACTATATCTTTTGATAAACAGTGTTTTTATTAATTGAGTTAATAAACAATAACAAAACAAAATGCCAATCAGCCAAGGAAAATAAAATAATGGAAGAGGTTGCATTTTCAATGCCGCAGAAAACGGTGAAAAAGGAATGAAGATAGCTGCCGCCATTACCAGCGAAGTACCAACTATTACAGGTGCCGTTGCCCAACTTTGAATAAAAGGTATTTTTCTCGTCCTTATCATATGGACAATGAGTGTTTGAGACAATAATCCTTCAACAAACCATCCACTCTGAAACAACGACTGATGTCGAGGTGAGTTTGCTTCAAAAACAAAAAAAAGCAAGGCAAAAGTTGCATAATCAAAAATGGAACTAATCGGGCCAATGAATAACATAAACTTACCAATCCCCTGAGTATCCCATTTGCGAGGCTTTTCTATATATTCTTTATCCATTGTATCCCAGGGAATTGAAACTTGGGATATATCGTACAGCAGATTCTGAACAAGAATTTGAATAGGCAACATAGGCAGAAAGGGAAGGAAGGCACTTGCTCCCAACATGCTAAACATATTTCCATAATTACTGCTTGCAGCCATTTTAATATACTTAATGATATTACCAAATGTTCTGCGTCCATAAATAACCCCTTTTCGCAGAACCATTAAGTCTTTCTCTAATAATATAATATCTGCACTTTCTTTGGCAATGTCCACGGCCGTATCTACAGAGATGCCAACATCAGCGTCACGTAAAGCAGAAGCGTCGTTAATACCGTCTCCCATGTATCCCACTGTATGCCCCTTGGCTTGCAAGACATTAATCACTCTTGATTTTTGGTTTGGGCTAAGTTTCGCAAATATGGAAATGTCTTCAATTCTGTTCTTTAGCTCCTCATCAGTGACAGATTCAAGTTCATTGCCAAGCATTACATTATCAACCTGAATACCAACTTCCCGACATATTTTTTTTGTAATGATCTCATTATCACCGGTGAGAACTTTAACATTTACTCCTAATTTATTCAACGATTTAATAGCAAGCGCGGATGATGGCTTTGGTGGATCAAGAAACCCAATCAGACCTGTCAATATCATATTCCTTTCATCGGCAACAGAATAAGTCAACGGCTTCTCATCATACTCTTTAATAGCAATTAGAAGCACTCGCAAACCATCTTCATTCAATCTTTTACACGTCTGCATCACCGACTTCCAAATCTCATCATCCATCGGAAGCACCGTATCATTTTCAATATGTAACTGACGATCTTCACCGGGGTCAAAAGCGTGACTACATAATGAAAGAACTTCTTCGACCGCCCCTTTACATATCAATAAGTGTTTCCCATTTTTCTGTTTGAGAATTACCGACATCCGTCTTCTTTGGAAATCAAACGGAATTTCATCAACCTTCAAATAATCTTCTTTGACTCTTAAATAATGTTCGACTTCTGCATGTTCCAGAATTGCAGTGTCCATCAGATTTTTTAATCCCGTTTGATGAGTACTATTTAGGTAGGCCCATTTCAATACTTCATCATCTGCTTCTCCATAAACATTGTCGTGAATAGTCAGCACAATTTTATCAAGAGTGAGTGTTCCGGTTTTATCAGTGCAGAAAATATCCATTGCACCGATATTCTGTATTGCATTGAGCCGTTTCACAATTACCTTTCGCTTGCTCATGTTCATTGCGCCTTTAGCAAGGTTGGTAGTAACAATCATCGGCAGCATTTCTGGCGTCAAGCCTACAGCAACAGCTACAGCAAACAAAAGAGCTTCCAGCCAACTTCCCTTTGTAAACCCATTAATCAGGAATACTAATGGGACCATTATAACCATAAAACGGATTAGTAACCAGCTAACACTTTTTACACCTTTATCAAAACTTGTAGTCGGTCGGGTACCAGTAATAGATTTACTGATTGATCCGAAATAAGTTTGATTACCTGTTGCAACAACGATGGCTAAAGAAGACCCACTAACTACATTAGTACCCATAAAACAAATATTATCTAAATCCATCATTGACCTATCAAACGCTTCATAAACCGCATCTTCTCTTTTTTCTACAGGCACAGATTCTCCGGTCAAAACAGCCTGGCCAACAAATAAATCTTTTGAACGTAATACACGGCAATCTGCGGGAATCATATCTCCCGCAGATAACAAAACAATATCTCCGGGTACTAGTTCTTGAATATCAATTTCCTCTTCGTCTGCATTTTCTCGGATAACTGTCGCGGTCGTTTTAATCATGTTTTTCAAATGATCAGCCGCTTTGTTACTTCGATACTCCTGCCAAAAACGTAGTAATGAACTAAAAAGTACCATTACAGAAATAACCATAATTGTTTTTATATCATGCTCTGTCGGATCTAAGAATGAGTCTGTGATAAAAGCAACTATTGCAATCAGAATCAGGACTCCATTGAAAGGAGTAATAAACGCATTTATTAGTTGCTTATACCAAGTAGGTGCCTTTTCACTTGCGATTTCATTAGGCCCATATTGCGCTCTTCGCTCTATAACTTTTTGTTGGGACAGCCCTTGCAATCCACTTTCAAGAATACGAAGGCAGGACTTATCGTTGGAAATTGCTATTTCCCGAAGCCTCTTCAAGCGATATTCATCTGCCTCATTTTTAAATAAGGCAAAATTCGCTGTTTTATTTTTCACTCTTTTCATTGTCTCAATCATTCTTTCCTAGTGTCCGCCTCAGCAAGTACGGGTATGTCCAAATCTGTGTTGAAAATTTAAGAGGCTCAAGTCTAAATGGTAGATTGAATTACAACAACAAAACACCATTTGAAGAGAGCCCCTATGAGTACCAAACATACGCTGAAGAATAACGAACTGGAAGCAGCATTTTCATCGATGGCCGGAACAACAGGTGATGACACAGCGGCATTAGTACTGAACCATCTTGAGCTGAGTCGACATGCCATTGAATGGCTGATGCAGCGAGAGACATCGGAAAGAGCCGGCGATCGCTACAGTCACAACAAGCCACACGAAGGGCGGTTCAGCCGCTGGGGAATCAACCGTGGAAGTGTGGCGGTAGGTGGGCAAAAGCTGCGGGTAGAGGTTCCGAGAATCCGCGACAACGAATCGCAGACGACACACACGCCGGAGATCTATGCGCGACTGCAGCAAATGGCAGAACCACCAGTGCATATTATACGCGCACTGATGCTGGGTCTTGGTACACGCAAGTACCATGAGACTGCCGAGACGTTGATGGCATCAATGGGATTGTCGAAATCATCGCTGTCAGAGAAGTTTGTAGAACACAGCAGCGAGATTCTCGAAGAGTTCCTGAAGCGTCGGCTGGATGATGACACCTATGTGGCAATGTTTATCGATGGCAAAGCGTTGCAGAACCAAAGCATGGTCATTGCCATCGGTGTGACGCAGAACGGTGTAAAGAGAACGCTTGGGCTGACGCAGGCAACAACAGGTTCACGCTGGCACGGTTAGGCCTGCATGCGACCTTCGGACGATGCTTCCTGACGACAAACATCATTGAGAGCGTCAATAGTGGTGTTGCCCGATACACGCGTCATATCACGCGATGGACTACCGCAGATCAACGGATGCGATGGACTGCACTGGCGCTGATGGAACTCGAGCCAGCCTGGAACAAGATTCACAATTTTCGCCAATTACCTGGATTGCAGATGGCGATTCAAAACGAAATCAATCAACAACGATTCAAACAACATTTAGAATCAAAGCCTTCGAGAATTTTAACGCAAAAACGGACATGATCGTTGAGCATGACCATCCGTCACTTGGCCACTACTACAGAACGAATATGGAAATTGAACCTAATCATAAAATGCAAGGGATTGGAACCGAAATATTGAAAAGGCACAAACAACAATATGGGCTTTCTATTCGTGCAGCAGAGAATGATGGGCAGAGAAGAGATGATGGAAGTCATCTGACAGGAGATGCACCTGGTTTTGTTAGTCGGATGAAGGAACGTGGCTTGATTGAATGTGAACCCAATGATTTCAATCCGGACGATGACTTGGGGTGAGGATGGTCTCTAAAGACTTATTTGTCCAAGGAGTCAATCGGCATAATCAACGATTGCTTTCGTATTAAGGATCTCATTCCGTCGGAAGGCTGCCATCCGTTACAAGGCCTGTACGAAAGATGGCCGACTTCCATCGGAATGGATGCGTGCTTTCGATGGGAATACCCCTTCAAAACCTCCTAATCCACCTTTATCGCTGCCGCATGCTTCTCTAAGAAGATCAGAAGTGATTCGTATAATATTTCGTATTGAATGTATTCGATGATCTCTGTTGTTATGTTATCGGTTTTCGATAGTAAAAGAAGTTCATATAATTCATGGTTTGCCTTTCGTATATCCTTTGCAATAAAGCTGTGTTTGGGAAATGTCTGGAGTAACTTCACGAACAATCTTACACGACTGAACTGTTTTTCTGTTAAATATCTTGAAATATATACACGTAAATACTCAAGTCGTTTCTCGACCAAATCAAAATTACCTTCGAGTATCAGAAAGGCCACATGTGATAAGAGAATTAAAATATTAGATATTTTTTTAATTTTTGATTCTAAAGGAATACTATTCAAATATGTACTAAGTCTAAATGATCTATTAGAATATTGTGGTTCAGGGATGTACAATCCCAACAGCTCTGCTAAATGAGCATAAGCTCCAAAAATCACACGGCTTTCACGCGTTGATTCGTCAGCAAGTGAAAACCTTTTGTGCCTTGTTGCTGTTGATATATAATAATCTGCTCTTGAATAATTTTCAGATAAAAATGCAGCACAGGTTGCATAATACAGGGCAATAAACCAATTATTCCCAGCTTCTTGAAAGGAATCAACAACAGTATCAGCTGATTGAAAGGCCGCATGATATTGCCTAACATTGATTTGCGATATCATTTTCCGTAACCGAAACTCTCCCAAACGAGCAGGTTGGGAAAGATGTTTGTTTGCTGCAAGATATTCGATCGCTGCGTCACAAACCTCAATAATCATCTGAAAATCGTTTAGCTGAGAAGCTACCGCAATGTCTATTCGCACCTTATTCAATTTGAGTAGATGTGATCCATATAACTTCACTAAGTCATCAATTTCATTTTTTACAGATTCGGCAAGCTGTAGCAAGTATTGTTTTGTGCGACTTGTAGCGATCATTTCTAGACTATACTTGTCAAGCAGGGCATTGGTACGATATTCCGCTTCGAGAATCTTCAGGTATTTAGAACCGAGTCCGTCATAATAGTCAAATTTCTTTCGCTGTCCCCAGAATGCTGATGTTTCTCTTAATAACACAGCCAGTGTCAGGCATATATCGGTGAATTCATATTTCTGCGCAATTAAAAGAGTTTTCTGGGACACTGCAAATCCGGCTTTTCTTGAGGCAAACCTCATAAGAGATTGAGCACAAATAAGGTTACGTGTACACTTATAGTAATAGCTAAGGTATTCAGAATGCTCGGGTTGCTTAACCTGCAAGAATAGTAATGAGTGGAGAAGTCTTTCATAAGTTCTTGACTTTAAAGTCCGGTATCGCTGATCTGTCTGGTCACTCTTATATAAATCTTTAGAGGCATCAGTATCAGTTAAATATGAGTCACTCGATAATCCGTTCAAAAATCTTCCCGAAAGTGAACCACGGATTTCCTCAGGTGATTCCGGATCCAGCTCAGGAAGCACCTTTGAAATGTCTGATTTTGATGTAACAATTCGAAGAATCTCTTTGAGTATTTCCATACGCTGCGGCTGTTAAGTTTTACAATTTCAAGACTTTCCTAGATCATTTGAATTTTTCATCCATCTAGTTGCTATTTGGTTGACTGAATTTCAAATGTAACAAATACCAGGTAAATGTAATGGGATACGTCTGGCTGAACGCTGATTTTCGTATCAGGTAATAACAACTATCGCAACCAAACAAGGATCACAGTCATGGAACTCTTCATCGCAATCTTGATTTACTTCGGAATGGTTACACCAAATAGCACGGCCACACTGACTAATGCCGATCAACAATTCCTGGTAAACTCTAATCAACAACTGATTAATACAACTCTGCAGGATCCGGTACTTATGCAGGTAATTACTCCTGTAGCGATCGATCGTTTGGAAGACTAATTCCTTCTTTACAGATCTTTTCTGCTTTACTGCCTGGCGACATCTTTCCAAAGCTTTCCTAAACAATTGAAAATAAATGGAGTTAGTCATGACTGCGCACTTTCCGTCGACTCTTATCATCGACCGTGGTGAAAACAACCGTGAATCGCTTTTTATCATTGATCGCGGCGAAGGTAACCGAAATGATGGGTACATCATTGACCGCGGCGAAGAGAACTAGGCTCAATTTCACGCTGCACAACAACATAACAAGCAACGGAGAATAGTAAAATGTTACAAACACTGCCCGTAACGAATTGCATGCACTTTATCACGCCAACACGGCTTGAGGACTGGAAGTCCTACAATGTAGCTGGTGTGGTTGGAGTACTGGTAGGTGACGAAAATGGCCAGTATAGGGTACTTGACGCTTTTGACTGTGATTCAATCCCTAGTACTAGTCAGTTGACATCTGATGAGCGGTTTGGCTCTTGGGTCTCCGCTGCCGGCAGTCTCGATAATGTAAGGTTCGATGTTTTCCTGATGCCAAAGGCTGAAAGAGCCCGGCGTTCAGACGTCATCACCCTACTTGAACGCAGTTGCGGATTTACATCCAACGCTGTTCCTGCTTATGCCCATGCTGTATAAATTAAAGTAGTGTCTTACCCGCGATTTCGTCTTTCATCAGAATCACGGTAAAGGCACGTCGCGTCGACTGCACCCCACCCACTCTCACGGTCGACGTGAACAATAGCGATTGCGCCCGGGTCCTCACGGCCCGGGCGTATTCGTTTTTAGGCCGTATGCATAAACGTGTGTATAAAGTTGTTTAAACTCAATGCCGGGTATCAAGAGATACCCGGCATTGTTGTTTTTGCTGTTTTTCCTCTTGACTTCTTGTTCTACGATTCGTAGATTGCCTCTACAATTTGTAGACTTCGGAGGTCGCTATGAACAAGAAAGATGTTGGACGCAGGCATAGGCAGGCACGCGAAGAGGTGCTGGGCCTCACGGTTGCCGAATATGCCCAGGCTGTTGGTGTTAAAGAGGTGACGGTGTATGCGTGGGAAGCAGGACGCTCCTATGTGCCGCACGAAGTGATGGGGATGCTGGAAAAGAACTATGGAGTCAGCGCTTCGTGGATGATTGTGGGGGAAAAAGAGAAGAAGAGCGCCGCAAAGCAAGAACGAAAGAAGTCTGAGAGTACACTGGAGCTGCTTGCACAAGCTGTGGATGAACTGCGGAAGTCTGCCCCCTACCCTGCACCCAAGATACCGATGCTGGCGCTGGGAGTGTCGGCAGGATTGCCGGCAGAAGGGGGCGATGAGGTGACGGAAGAGATAGACCTGACGGAGATGCTGCTGGAGCACCCCGATAACACGTACTTCATACGCGTGGTGGGAGACTCTATGACGGATGCGGGAATAGGTAATGGCGACATGCTGATTGTTGATTGCGCCGTCAAGCCGCGCTCGGGTCAGGTAGTGATTGCTAAGGTGTTTGGCGAGCTGACGGTAAAGCGATACCTGACGCAGAACAATGCGCCCGTGCTGCGCGCAGAGAACCGCAGGTATAAGGACATTGCCATTACGCCCGATATGGAGTTCTCCATTGTGGGAGTAGTCCGATCGTGTATTAAACATTTTTAATAGAAAGCCAGAATACAAATGTTTGGAACGTTGTTATTTCCGGATTTACCGTCGATTGCTCTGGGACAGTCGCTCGGAATATGGCCGCTGGCAGACAGCCAACAACCCATCCCTATTGTCCACGAGCGCGGCACGGTTGTTTCCCCTCACTCCCTCAGGGGCATGCCGGCACAGAGGGCGCAGGAACTCCAGCCGCATGCTCCCCTGCTGGTTCGCCAGCCGTCTCTGGAAGATGCTGGGTGGGATGCCATCGTGGAACGCGTGTTTGCCCTAACACCCTACTTGTTTGTGCATAACAGACGCATAACTGCCGAGCTGCCCAGTGTACCAGCCGAGCTTGTGGCCCACTTCAATGCCCGATGTGGCATAGCACCCTCGCCCACCATGTCGCTGCTGGCTGCCCTCTCTGCAGAACCGTGTGCAGATCCCGTTGTGGTTGCTGCAGGCAAAGAGGCGGCGTTCCTCGAATCGCTGCCGGTTGGCGCATTGCTAGAGCTTCCGGAACTTGGCGTCGACGTAAGGATGGTTGAAAAGCTGGAGCTCTTTGGTCTGAGCACCGTCGGACGTTTGCGCATGCTTACGGCTGCCCAGCTAAAAGCGCAGTTTGGCCAGAACGGAGTGCTCGTGCATGCCTTGCTCAGCAGCCTAAGCCAGGGACTTCCCGATGGTGTTAGGGGGCAGGAATCTGCGCGCAGAACTATGTATGAACTGCCGCCAACAATTACAGCGCGTGAGCGCTTTACAGACGGTGTTCAGGAGCCTGCACTGCTGGCACTGGCAGCCGGAGGGTTGTGCAATAAGGTAACAAAGGAGCTGCTGCGCGTGCCGTGGAAAACATCGAGGATAGATGTGTCGCTGCTGGATAAGGCAGACGTGCCGATGAAGACTGCATCGCGGATCCTGAGAGCGCCAACCAGCGATGCACGCTTCATTGCAACACAGGTGCAGGCTATGCTCGAGGGCCTGGCACTGCGTGGCGTATCGTCGTGGGGCGTCCACCTTAAGCTGGCGTCGCTCAGCCGGCCCGTTCCCCACCAGCTTTCGCTAAGCAGCAAAACACTGATGGGAAGAGGCTACAGAGAGACTCTTGCCCAGGCAGCGTCGGCTCTGCAAGGCGCCATGGTTAAGCGATTCCCCGGAGCTACAAAGCGTATCGATGTTGTAGATCCGTGGGCGTATACGCCCGATAGATTTGCAATTATCGGACAGTGGCGCGAGGCAGGATAGAATAATGAAACTCCTCATGGAACCTATCGACGTTGCCGAACAGCCGGCAGGACCTGCACGCTTCTGCTGGCGCGGACGCCTTTACGAAGTGGAACGCATACTTGAAACATGGACGTCGCGGACGCAATGGTGGACGGCTTCCGCTGCCGGCGCCTCCGACGATAAGCGAGAATACTACCTGCTCCTTACTACTCACGGCGTTATGGAAATCTTTTATTCCCCACGCGGCTGGATGCTTTCTCGGCTTCTGGATTGATTTTCTGCAGCTCTCATTTTAGCTTCCTGCGCTCTCCCTCGTCGCCCGAAGAGCTTGCCAGCCGAGCCGCCGAGCTCGGCCTGAAAGCTCTGTGTCTGGTTGATGTTAATGGCGTTTATGGCGCCGTCCGCCACCAGCGCGCATGCCGTGCCCGCGGACTCAAACCCCTTATTGGCTGCACAGTGATGGTAGGGGGCATGCCAACGCGCATTGTAGCACGCAGCCGCTCTGGATACGCATCGATGAACCGCCTCCTAACCAACCTCCACTCGCTCGAACAGCCCGCCTTTGAAACTGCTGAACCTCTCAGAGATCTGGAGGATTGTTATGTGCTGACAGTTGGAGAACAAGGCCTCGAAATACCCGCCAACCTCTCGCTGCGCCGCGTTGTTGTTCTCGCAGTCCTTCATTCGCGCAAACCTGGTCAGGGTCTGGCAGCAGACCGCATGGTGCGCCTGGCAAAGATGAAAAGTCTGCCCGTCTGCATTGCCCCCTTCATCAACTATGCCCGACAGGACGAGTACATGGCTTATGATGTGATGACGTGTACTCGGCTTGGCATCACAATTTTCGATCCTCATCCGGAACGTCCTGTAAACGATGAAGAGTGCCTAAAATCGGAAGAGGAATTACGCAGTCTGCTGCCCTACCCGGAGGCGTTCGCATTTACCCACACGATGATTGACGACTGCGAGGAATTTGACATTCTCCCCGGACATGTTACGCCTCCATGTGCACGAGTGCCCGATACCACTACGCCGGAACATCTCCTCCGTGAACTCTGTGCGTCGGCTTTAGTACGGAAATATAGAAACCAACAGAAAGCCGAAGAGCTGCTGAAGCACGAACTCGAAGTAATCTGCGACCTGAAGCTTGCCGACTTCTTCCTTGTAGTGAAAGAAATTGTTGATGAAGCACGCCGCCGCGGCATTCGTTGCTCGGGAAGAGGTTCGGCAGCAAATTCGATAGTGGCGTATCTGCTTGACATTACAGGTGTCTGCCCTATCCGACATAATCTATTGTTTGAACGGTTTTTGCATAGGGGACGCAAGGGTACTCCAGACATCGACGTAGATTTTGACTCCGACAGGCGGCACGAAATCATTGCCTGGATGGAGCAGCGTTTCGGACAGGAGCAGACTGCCATGACGGCTACGCTCATCATGTACCGCGCGCGCATGGCTGTGCGCGATGCAGCCAAGGCATTAGGCTGGCCGATGGACGTTGTAAATAAATTGTCGAAATCCGTACCGAGCTTTACAAACAAAGACATAGCTGAATTTGCCGACAATCTGCGCGAAGCTCTCGGAACAACGCAGATCGGCAGGAACCCGGCAAAGCATACACATGTACCCTTACTCGATGTGCTGCTGAGGGTAGTAGAAAAGCTGCTCGATCATCCGCGTCACCTGGGGCAGCATAGTGGCGGCATGATTCTCTCGTCCAAGCCCCTTACCTACTTCACGCCTGTACAGCGCTCAGCCAATGGCGTGTCGGTTGTGCAGTTCGATAAGGACGATGTTGAAGCAATGGGGCTAGTAAAATTCGATGTGCTTGGCCTGCGCATGCTTGCATGCATCAGCGAAGCGCTGGAACTGATTGAGCGCACAGGAACAGATGAATACAGAGATACAGAGGCAGAGTGGGATAAATTTGAATCGCTCGACGACTCCGCAGTGTACGAGCTAATCCGGAGCGGGCAAACACTCGGAGTGTTTCAGATAGAGAGTCAGGGGCAGATGCATTTGCTGGCACAGCATCAGCCAGAAACGTTCGACGATCTTGTTACCGAAGTTGCCCTCTTCCGGCCAGGTCCGCTGCAAGGGGGCATGGTGAACCCATACATCCGCAGGCGCAGGGGCCAGGAACCCGTCCGCTATATCCATTCCGACCTTGAACCGCTGCTCAATGACACACTGGGAATTGTGCTCTTTCAGGAACAGGTGCTCGACATTGCACACCACTTTGCCGGCATGCCGCTCGACGAAGCCGACGACTTTCGTGCATTGATATCGAAAAACCGTGATGCCAAGGCAATGGAAGTCATGCACGAAAAATTTGTGAAGGGGGCTATGCAGCGTGGTGTAGATAAAGCCAGTGCCGAACTTGTTTACGAGAAGGTGTCGCACTTTGTCGGCTATGGTTTCTGCCGTTCTCATGCCGCCGCATTTGCTAAAATTGTTTATCAGAGTGCGTGGCTCAAACGCTACTATCCTGCAGCCTACATGGCCGCATTTATGCAGCACCGTCCGGGCATGTACAACCTGATGACGCTCGAAGAGGAAGCCAAGCGCTTTGGAGTGCCTGTATTGCCGCCCGATATTAATCTGTCTGGCACACGATATTCGCTCTCGGCTGCAGAACATGCCCACAATGCATCGGCGGGTAAGGGCAGCTCTTCGACGCAGCGAATTGGTATACAAAAACCATTAACATCAATAAAATTAGTAACCGAAGATATGGCGCGGATGATTGTCTGGGAGCGGGCAGCCCGTACGTTTGAGTCTGCCGAAGATGTTGTTGCCCGCTTGCGCCTCCCTGCAGATGTGTACGACTCAATAGCGCTTTCCGGAGCGCTCGATTCTCTGGAAGGCAATGCCCGCCGTGCATTGTGGATAGTCTCTCTGCTCAGCAGCAGCTCGCACAAGCTCACCAATGCGGGCAGCAGCGCGGCGCGTGATGCACAGCAGCGTTTAAGCTCTTCTGCTATCGCAGAATCCCTGATTCCCCTATTGCCGCCAATTAAGGCTCCCGAACGTCTTGCGTATGATTACATGACGCACGGCGCCGCGCGCGTTCACCCAATGGCGCTGTATAGGCGTATGCTTACCGACTTCGAAATCCGTCCAATCGAAATGGTGTGGTCTCTTCCCGCCTTGTCGCCCTATCCTTCTGTTCCCCTGTCCATCTGCGTTGCCGGAATCGTCATCCTCCGCCAGTCGCCGCCTACTGCTCATGGCGTGTTATTTGTTACCATAGAGGACGAGACAGGCTTTGTGCAATGCGTTGTGCAGCCGCGCGAGCGCGAGCTTTATGAACGCGAGCTGCGTCAAGCAGCGCTGATTGTGAAAGCCGATGTTGTGCGCATAGGCAGCGCCGTTCATGGCGCCAGACAGGGCTGGAGAGGACTTGTTGTCCGCGAGGTTCGGATACTAAACAATGTTATAGGCGGATACTCCGGTCACCTGCAGATGAACGGCGGACTGGATACGCAGGCGCTAGGATTTGGAGACAACAACAATGCCTCCGAGGATCATGGCCATTCCGAGTACCAGAGAGAGGGAAAGTTTTTCGCCTTGGTACAGGACGGACACAAGCACAGTGAATAAGAAAGCGGCGGCAGTGCTTATGGGAACGAATGCCGACAGCTTTGCATAGGTAAATATTATGAACATCACAACTCCGGCAGTAAGCATCAGTGCGATGCCTGCAATACCGAAGGGCGATGCCAGCGCATACACTATCTGCATTGCAGAGGTTGCCTTACCGCCAAGGGCATTCGTCAGCATAGCCATGCCCCCTACACCAAGCAGCGCCTGGAGGGAGCTCATAAGGATAAGTTTCATAGTGCCTGATTATTCGTCGTGCTTCATTTTTTCGAGAGCTTCAAAATACCTGCGAATGAGATTTTCATAATCTTTAGTATAGCCACGGCGCAGCTCGTCCATGGTTTCGCGCAGCGAGCGTTCAGTTTGTGCATCGAGGTTGAGTGCGGCCGGGCTCTTTCGGCTCGCATCGGTACCCGACCGCGATTCGCGCGACTTCTCGTAGTCGCGTTCATTGATGGAGCGCGAGGCGTTAAGCAGTCGGGACAGAATTCGCTCCTGGCGCATTCTCGTTTCCGGCGTGATCGACCCAGTCTGCATATCGGTCATCACCTCTTTCATCTCCTCAGTAATGGCCTTTAAGTCTCCAATCGGTTTTTTATTTGCCTCACCAACGGTCTCGCGTTCCTTTTCCAGCTCTTCCAGCGCCTTTAAAGCCCTGCCTTGCTGCTGCGCCAGACGTCCCATTTCTGCGCGCTGCTGATCGGAAAGGGGCTGACCATTCTGACCCAGTTGCTGCGTGCCCTGGTTAATACCTTGCTGCTGTTCAGCAAGACTCTGTAAACGCTGGAAGGGACTCATGCCCTTGCCTTCTCCCTGACCAGGGTTGTCTCCCTGCCCGCCTTGCCCCTGGCCTTCGCCCTGCATCATTTGTCCGAGCGCATCGCTCATGCGCTGGACTGCGCTGTTCATGCTGCTCATAGCGCTTCCCTGCTCGCGCGACGCCATCTGTCCATTTCTATCCTGCATGTTGCCAAGTGCATCCTTCATAGACTGCAGGGCATCGCCAAGGTCTTGTGCCATGTCGGGCGTAACGCTTGCAGACCGCTGCCCTAGCTGCATCATGCTGTTAGCCAGATTCTGCATAGACTCCTGCATACGCTGCTGTTGTTTTGCCATCTGCGAGTACGAAGCGCTCGACGGGTCCATGTTCTTCATTTTCTGCATCAGCTCTTCCTGCTCCTTGGAAAGCTGCAGCAAATCATTCATTCCCTTCTGCATACCCTTCATCGCTTCGCGTTGCGAATTCTTCCGCATCTGGCGCTTAAGCTGATTCATCTGCTGCGCAAATCGCTGAAGATTTTCGGAAGCCTGCTGCTGACTTTTTGATGCTTCGCTCATGTCGCCACTTTGCATATTCTTTTCAGCATTCTTCATGTCCTGTGCAGTTTGCTCAGCCGAAAGTTCCTTCATTGCCTGCTGCATTTGCTCCATTGGCATATCTGCTCCAACATCCTTCATCAACTGTTCCAATTCCTTGGTTTCTTTGTTGAGTTGAGCTAGTTCCTCCTGAAGCTGCCTCTGCTCCTTTGCAAGCTGATCCTTCAGTTTCTCATCACGTTGGTTTGCGTTTTCCGCCTGCTTCCGCAGATCATCCTGTTTTGCCGCCAGCTCTTCGGCGCGTTTCCCTAATTCCTCCGCCTTCTGCTCTGCCTGTGCCCTCTTCAATAAATTAATTGTTCGTTCTATATTCTGTTTGAACTTCTCTTCATCGAACTTGAACTCTTTCATCATGCGTTCAAGTTCTTCGGGTGAAATCTGTTCCATTGCCTTTCGCATCCTTTCCTGCATGCGATCGAGGTCCTTCGACTTGACTTCCTTCATCAGCTTCTGCAGCTCCATATACCGCTTCATAGTCTCTTCCGAGATTGCGCGGTTCTCTTGCAGCTTTTCCGTCATTTCCTCCAGTTTCCCAACGGCCTTCTCCATTCGTTTTTCAAGTTCCTGCTGCCGTTTGGCAAGCTCTTCAGCCTTCTTCTTATCTGCCCAATCGGTTTGCTTTTGCGACTGAGACTGCAGCTTCTGCATCTCTCGCTGCAGCTCCTCTGCCTCCTTGCTCACCCGCTGGCTTTCTTCCAAAATGGCCTTCATTTCTTCCTGAACTTCGCTTTGCGCTTTGTCTGCATCGGCAAAAACTTCGTCAAGCGAAGGCAGGCGAAGTTTAAGGGGCGAGGTTCGTGCTGTTTTGGGACCGCTTATTACGTCGTTATCAGCGATTTCTAAATAAAATTCGTATTCGTCTTCGGGTGTAATGTTTATGTCCGAAACATTCCAGACATAATTTATTTCTTGCGACGTTTCGCCAGAAGTCAAAGGAACGCTTATTGATTTGTAATTCTTTTCTGCCGGGGCGTACCGTGAGCGCGTTAGGCGATAGTGCAGTTTAAGGTTGGAAAAACCATAGTCGTCGGACACCGACACCGTGATTGGTACAATGAATGAAGCGTCGACGTCTATATTCTTCTTCGGTTCAATCATTGAAATCGTTGGATACCCATCGGCGAGCACAACGATTCCGTATTTCGCGGGTTCTGCATTGGTTTGTCCGTCAGCATCCTCAAGTTCGATATAATAAGAACCATTAGCAACTATTCCAAAGCGAACGTCGGCCGAAGAGCCCCTGACCGTCATGCGTGTGCGCGATGTATCTGCTGTTCCACTGTCAGAGCCCCTTACCACTACAAGTTGCGCCTGCCGCAGCGTTTTAGATGACGTTACTGTGATTTCGGCCATCGATCCGCGCAGGGCCGTGATATCGGCCTGGCGCTCAGTGAGTTCTGTAGGCGGCATGTGCGTGTATGCTGGTGGGAGCACGCGTCCGGATAGCGTCCGCAGGATGGGACGATCAATCAGGATGATGCTGCCCGTATCGCTTCGCACGTCAGAATCGAGCCACGATGCTTCGGCATAGAACGACGTGGACGCAGACATTCCCGGCAGAAGGTGTGTATACGAAGCCGACGTGTCGAGCCTCACGGGGAAGGATGTAAACCGCCCGTTCTGCCCTTCTCTCAGCCACAGCCGTATTTCACTAGGGGGCGTGCCAACTGCTTCGACGCGTACGCTCGAAGTAGTTCCTCGCATCACAGTATCGCGATTTGGTGAAATCACCAATCTGAAAGGAGCTGGCGGCAGAAACGATACATTATAGTGAACAATTCGATAAGCCGCATCTGCCAGCGATTGAATAGAGACCAGCGAAAGGGCAGCAACGCTAACCGATAGTATAGCAAACAGAGCGAAGCGTCTGCCAGGCCGTTTGTCGACGATTACAGAAAAATCTTTGTCGCGTGAAGCCATGTGCGCGTCTTTGAGGGCGGCATCAACAAGTTCCTGAGCGCCGCGGGCTCCCTTATGCGATTCGAGCTGCAAAGCATTGGCCAGTGTGTCGCGTACATCGGGAAAGGCATTACCAACGCGGATAGCAACAGTATTGATATTAACTTTTCTGATTAAACCCAAATACGCGGCAAGAGGCGGGCCAACTGCTGCAATTTCCAGGATGGGGATGCCTACAGCGCCCATCCAGAACAGGATGCTTCTAAACGTTACAGACCCATGTGCCATCAATTCTACAACAGAGCATAGGAGCACCCACAGGGACGTAATCATGAGCACAGCACCCTGGGCACGGATCAGGTCCCAGAGGTGTTCGGTGCGGGCTACGGAGTGGAGTCTATCGATAATTGTCATTGTATGGCGGATGGTAGTCTGCTGCTGTACAGTAGTTGGCGGGAAGTGGACGGATTAATAAACAAATTCAGTTAGGGGCAGGGAAAATACAACAGACGCCGAACCGTACAATTTTATCCCCAAAAGATCCCCACGAACCCACGATGCCGGGTATCTCTTGATACCCGGCATCGTGTTAAGAACATACGGTTTTAACGCCATGCCGGGTATCAAGAGATACCCGGCATCGTTTTTCGGGTCATTGGCTCAGGGCATATACAATGATGTTCGTCCCTATCTTCAATGCCGCTTCCCTCTTTTCCGGCGGATCGTGATGAACCTCCGGATCTGCCCAGCCATCGCTTGGATTGGTTTCGACGGTATAGAAAACGCACAAACGTTTGCCGATAAATAGTCCAAAGCCCTGCGGCGGCTTTGCGTCGTGCTCGTGGATCTTCGGCAGCCCATTGGGAAAATCGAAGTGCGTGTGGTAAATGGGGTGGTCGAATGGAAGCTCGACAAGGTCCTGCTCCGGAAATACTTTCTTGAGTTCTTTACGTATCGACTTGTCCATGCCATAATCATCGTCGACGTACAAAAATCCCCCGTTCTCAAGATATGACCTTAGGTTTCGTGCCTCGGATTCGGTGAAGTTGACGGTGCCGTGACCCGTCATGAAAATCAATGGATACTGGAAGAGGTTGTCGCTGGATAAGTCTACGTACTCGTAAACGGGCTCGACGTTGATATTCGTATTTGCCCTCACGTATCTCAATAAATTTACTTCTGCACTGGGGTCGTTGTACCAATCGCCGCCGCCGCCGTACTTGACCCGGGCAAGCTTAATGCCCGATAACGACTGAGGCGCAGGTATATGCGTCTGCTGAACTGTGAGTAATATTGTAAGTATTGTTACGATAATCGACATATTAGAACTTTCTTTTCATCGGCCTTGAATTGCGGTACGCCAAAACAGTCAATCAGGAGTTCTTCTACCTGTACCTGCCCCGCCGGCAGAGCTGCTCGGGCTTCCTCGATCTCGTGCGAAAGGTCGCCCCCTTTCATGAGTGCCCAGCATCCATTTTTTGCGAGTAAGGGGCTTGTCCACGAAATGATGTCTTTTGCCGATGCTGTTGCCCGTGTGATAACAACGTCGAAGTAGCCTCTGTAGTGCGCATCGTCGGCAAGGCGCTCGGCGCGCGTGCAGATAACGTCGACATCCTTCAAACCGGTGTGCTGTGCAAACATTGATACCATCTTAATTTTCTTGGCGATGGAATCAATGAGTGTCATCTTCACGTCTGGCCGCGCAATCTTTATTGGCAATCCGGGCAAACCCCCTCCCGTTCCCACATCGAGAACGCGTGCCTTGGGTTTGAAGCTGACGTATTTAAGAAGCATCAGCGAATGCAGGATGTGCTTCACCCAGATATGTTCTTCGTCGTTGTGCGAAATCATGTTCACGCGCGCATTCCAATAGCGCAGCTCGTCGTGATACCTCACAAGCGAATCCATCTGCTCCCGAGAGAGCATAATGCTGTTTGCAGTGCAAGTAGTCCAAATGTCGATATTTTCGGTTCTTGTCATGCCATTCTTTAGCGTAGTCATCTGCACATATAATCGCGCACACGTCCTCCCCCGCGCCCTGGATTCACTTCTTGTTCAAACGGAGAAAGATTGGGAAGCAATTATCGTTGACGATGCGTCGGTAGATAACACGCATGCTGTGGCACAAAACTACGCGCAATATCACGCCAATATTGCGTATGTGAAAACACAAGGACAGAAAAACCTCGGAGTGGCGGCTGCAAGGAACGTTGGAATCAGAAATGTGAAGGGGGCCTGGGTGACGTTCCTTGATTCCGACGATGCCTACGAACCTGATCATCTGGCTTCCAGGAAGCTTCTGCTGATGAATAACAAAAATGTACAGATGCTGATTGGCGGCTGCCGTGTAGTGGGAGATCCGTGGGTGATAGACATGCACGATAGAGAACGCTATGTGCATGTAGACGAGTGCATAATCGGCGGTACATTCTTCGTGCGGCGCGACGTGTTCGACGTCATTGGCATGTTTCCGGAGGGAGCTTATGCAGATGATACATTATTTTATGAAAAAGCTTCGGCATTCGGTATTGTGATTGCGCGTACAGATGTGAAGAGCTATGTGTACTATAGAGATGGGCAAGATTCGGAAACCAAAAAGAAAGGAAGGAAGAGTGGAGGAGAGGAAGATTGACAATGGCAGTGTAGTTCAGGAAATACTAAATAGATTTATAATTGCATATCCAGGGGCAAAGGTAGGGCTCGACTTTGCGTCCCCTTTCGAATTATTGGTGGCAACAATCTTGTCAGCTCAGTGTACTGACGACAGGGTAAATATTGTGACTAAGAAATTGTTTTTAAAGTATAAGAACCCACAGGATTACATCGATGTTTCTCAGGAGGAATTGGAAGAAGATATTCGGTCGACGGGATTCTTTAGAAACAAGGCACGGAACATCCGGGGATGCTGCGCAGAGTTGATAGAGCGGTTTAACGGCGAGGTACCGTCGAGTGTTGAAGAGCTTACATCGTTGCCGGGAGTTGGACGCAAAACAGCGAATTGCGTACTTAGCACGTGTTTCAACATCGCGGCCATCACCGTTGATACTCACGTGATGAGAGTGTCGAACCGTTTAGGACTAGTTCAAACCGAAGATGCCGAAAAGGTTGAATATGCGTTAATGGACCTGGTTGAGAAAGTTTCCTGGAACGATCTTAATCACTTGTTTATCACTCATGGCAGACGAACATGTATTGCCAGGAAGCCCAAATGTGCAGAGTGTGTTGTTAACGATCTTTGCCCTTCATCGCTTGTGTAGAGACGTCACATTGCCCCCTACATCGCACACGTCCGCCTCAGATGAAAGTAATCACGGCAGCTCTTGTTGTGTCTCATGTCCTGCTTGCGGCGCAGGAATCCGATACACTTCAACAGATGCGATATGAATGGGGCATTGTAGCTGGTGCACATAGAAACGTGCATGCAGCATCGTTCAGCAGACTTGGTTCCTATCCATCGTGCTGCCCGGAATTCACTGGCGGTAGTGGCTGGGGTACGTATGCTGGATCGTTTTTTACCGTACAGATGAGTGCGCAGTGGCGGCTGCAAACGCGACTCGCCTACTCGAATGAACGCGGGACGCTGGCAGATGATGAATTCAGCTTCGTTGCCGATCTGCGCGATTCTGCACAGGTCGTGCAAGCGCTGTTCCAACATCGGTTGGATGCAACGTTGGCAAGTATCGGCGTTGAACCGCTGATAGCATTTCGTCCGATTGGCGCTCTCGACGTTATGGTTGGACCGCGCATCGCATTCGTAACATCATCAATGTTCCATCAAACAGAAACACTTATAGAGCCGGCAGACTACGGCGAATACCTTGGATCCGGGCGTGAATGGGTAAATACCGTAGGCGATATTCCAAATGCATCGTCATTAAGGCTGGCTGTTAGCTTAGGCCTACGGTATGTGCTGCCCGTTGGTCCTGGTTCAGCATTCAACGTAGCTCCGGAAATATTTTATAGCTATCCGCTTACTAACGTCACACCCGATATTCAATGGAGTGTGTCCCAGTTTCGATTTTCTGTGGCATTGTTTTACTCAACTCCTCTTCGGACACCGGTTACGCCACCGATAGTCGAGCCTCCCCTGACTCCGCCTCCCGCGCTTACTGTGCCTGACGTTGCACTTTCTGCCAGGTTTGTTCGACATGCTAACAAAGATTACTATGCAGGTTCCATAGATCTCGATACTGTGGTTGTCGAAGACACAGCCGTCATCGACCAAATGCCGCTGCTTGGCCATATCTATTTTGATCATGGCATTTACCACGTTCCAGACCGATACGTCAACTCAGCACGCAGGGTATACGATTCTCCGGAATCTGCAACGTCAGCCGATGCCTTAACAGCCCTGCTAGGAATCGTGGCACGCAGACTTAAGGAAGATACTTCTGCCACAATAACGCTAACCGGCAGCACAGCCGATGTAGACGGTGATCGAGGTGTGGAGCTTGGCAGAATGCGAGCAGAAGCCGTGCGCGACGTGCTTGTGAGTATTGGCGCAGATCGGGCGAGGATTGCTGTTACGTCCCGACGTAGCCCATCCGTTCCAACCAGAGCCAGTACTGAAGCCGATGAACCGTATGCACAGCAGGAGAACCGTCGCGTTGAAATTTCCTCATCCTCCTCTGAGATCCTCCATCCGATTACTATCCGAAGTACACGCAGAACTATTACGCCAGACACTGCTGCAGTCATCCTCACTGCATCGGTTCCAGAAGGCTTAGCTCGACGCACCGTCACCGTTCGGTCAAAAGCCCATTCTGAATCCCACGATCTTGAATTTGATTCACTGACGGTTCAGTACGCCGACACCGTTCGCCTTCCCTCGGAAAGATTATACCAAATGCATCAGGATGCTTCAGACAACAAAATCATCGTCGACTATGAGGTTGAACTCACCTCAGGCAAACGTCAGCACGCCGCGGATACAATTTTGTTTGCCGAAGTCTCTGCTGAGCGCAAACAGTCGGAACAGATTGCCGACGTTCAGATTGAACGATACATTCTAATATTGTTTAGGTTCGATGATGCATCTCTTACACGCGAGCATCGCGACGTGCTTGCATCGATACGTACGCGAATAGAGCAGGGAAATGCCGTAAAGATTTTTGGCATGACCGATGCCATGGGAGCATCGGACTATAATATGGAGCTTTCCAGACGCCGTGCAGCCGAGGTAGCGAAGGCGCTCGGCATTAAGAATTACACCATTGCTGCCGTAGGCGAAGAGGCGCCGCAGTTCGATAATTCCCTGCCGGAAGGCCGTGCCTACAATCGAACGGTAATTATCGAAGTTATTTCTCCAATACGCTGAAACCATTCCGCCTGTTATCTGTTGACCATTCCATAGATTTGGCACAGTTGGGAAACTCAGTTTTAATGAGGTGTATACTTTATGAGAATGGTTACTGCTGTTTGTATCGTAGTATGTTTTTTGTTAAGTAACGAGGTTTGGGGACAATCCTTTGTTGTTGTTGGCACAGATGCTAAATCCTATCCCACCGTTGTTTCGCGTGCCTATGCGTTTGCGTTTTCATGGGCGCCGCAACCCATTACCGAGGGCAGCATTGCGCTGAAGCACAATGGTTCTCCCCTGGCAGTCACCGTTGGACAGGAGCCATCAACAAACGAGCGGGCGGTGTCGCTCATGGTCTTGGCCGATATGTCGTCGTCCGTTTCGGGCGGAACACCTTCAACATTCGAAATCATTAAGGGGGCTGCCCAGCAAGCCCCTTCCCTGCTCAATCAGAGCACAGATGAAATTGCATTAGGAATGTTCGATGCCAATCCAACTCTTCTGCATGGGCTAACCACCGATAAAACCTTATACGTTTCGTCGCTCGCTTACCTCAAAGCAGGCTCAGGTACTGATTTAAATAAGGGGCTAAACAGTCAGCCCATGGGCGGACTCGTTCACTTGCAAACTGCGCGGAATCCACGCGCATTGTTATTGATTGTCGATGGTGCTCCTTCGTTCAATGTGGCAGCATCACTGCAGCTTGTAAAATCGTTCCGTACAGAAGTGTACATCATTGGAGTGCGGACGGGGCTGACGCCTGAGTTGAAAAAATTGGCAGACAGCTCGGGTGGTTTGTGGGTCGAAAACGTTGCATCATCGGCAGATGCTAATGCTTATGCTCTTGGATTTGTATCGCAGGCAAAAAGACTAGCTGCATCTACTCTTGAATATGTACCTGCCGATTTGTGCATTCGATCGCATGTGGCAGAATTCACCTACAATTCCGTTGTGAGAACGGAATTGTATTCTGTACCTTCTTATAATATTTCCGCCTTGGAGTGGTCGGTGTCCGGCATAGACTTCGGTACTACAGGAGTACCTGCCCAGACTACGGTACGGCTCACAGCACGCGGCGCGCCCGTAACCATTCAGAGCGTTGCAAAAAGCGATCCTGTTTTTACTCTCAACCCAACAATTGAACCAGGTACTGTTCTTCAGCAAGACCAGTCGATAGACCTCACCGTAGCTTTTGCCGGAGCAGCTACCATTCACTTCGGCACGTTTACAATTACTTCCAATGGCTGCGAAGTAACGCCGTTATATGTGCGCGGTGGTTTGTCGCCGCAGGGTCAGACCATAAAAGTTTTGAAACCAAACGGAGGTGAATCGTTTGTAGCCGGTCTGGATACCTTGATTGAATGGACGAATACTCTACCCGCCGACCCTGTTCGCATTGAAATGAGTTCCGATGCAGGAACAACATGGTCGACCATCACAGAAAATGCACAAGGCAATTCATATCGATGGACAGCCGGACCGACCACAAGTGATAATTCAATAATCCGTGTTCAGCATACTCTTATTGATTCTTCCAACATTGTTGTGCTGCGCGGACATGTTAATTCTGTTTACAGTGCAGCTTTCGACAGGTCCGCACAGCGCGTTGTAACAGGCGGTAACGATGGCACTGTAAGGGTTTGGAATTCAGTAACAGGCGTGGAGGAACGTCAGTTAGGGACTCACCAGGGATGGGTCTGGGCCGTTGCTACGCATCCGAGGCTCGACGTTGCCGCGTCTGGCGGATTCGACGGCACAGTACGCGTGTGGGATATGAATACCGGTGAGAGGATTATTACCATCAAAACAGACGGTCGGGTTTGGAGTTTGGATTTTTCCCCCACAAGGAATCATCTTGCGATAGGCATCGAACGGTCGCTAATGATTGTTAATACTTCCGACTGGACTACGGTAAACATTATTGCAGCTCCGGATGGACCTGTATATTCTTGTCGGTATTCATTGAACGACGAAATTCTCGTTACCGGTGAAGGCAGCAAGGTTGTAGTTCGAGATGCCAACACATGGGAGGTTCGGCAAACACTTACCGGTCATGTTGGGCCGGTCTATGCCGTTGCTGCTTCGCCCGATGCTCAAAGTGTATACTCAGGCGGCGCAGATTTCATTGTTCGAAAATGGGATGCTGCAACTGGTACTGAACTGTCTGAGACGTCGAGCGCTATCTCAGCAATTCTTGCTTTGGATATTACTTCCGATGGAACACGGCTTTTGTTGGGAGAGGGCGATGGATCGGCTAAGCTGCTCGATGCTTCTAGTATGACGCTCAGCAGCACCTTAGCGGGACATCAGGGTTCCGTATACGCATCGCGATTCAATTTAAATGGTTCGCGCATCGTTACCGCTTCGTCCGATGAGACAGCGCGTGTTTGGAATGTCTCGGGATTAGTTATGGCACAGGACGTCAGCGATGCAGCATTTAGAGTCATTGGCGGCAATGCTGGCGTTACTGATATTAAACATGGCGACGTAGTTGTTGGATTTGGGAACGATGTTAGTTCTTCTGTGATAACGAATACAGGATCCGATCCGCTCGTTATTAAGTCGGCTCGGCTTGTGAGCGGCGATGTCGACGAATTTTCGCTTCTTACCGCAGTTCCTCAAACCATACTCAATGCCTCCAACTCTCTTGTTCTGGAAACAACATTCACACCCCAGGTATTTGCAGATCGTGCCGCCAGCATCCAGGTTGTAACGGGCACGGGCACAAAACAGGTAGGCATATCGGGCATAGGTATTCTCTCTAAGATTTCCTTTCCGTCTGTAGTTGATTTCGGACGCCAGCTCGCAAATCAGGCAGTTGTCGACACAACGATTTACATCAATGCACCTGCAAGTGCCGGCACCATCACGGTAACTCGTACGCTGCTTTTGGGTGAACAGTCTAGTGAATTCTCTCTGGAAAGTGGCGGCGGCACTTTCACCGTAAGCTCAACAAACCCTCGGCAGCTATTACTACGGTTCACTCCTTCAACGTTCGGAAGGTTTGCAGCATGGATAGAATTCACACTTGGAGACGGCAGTATTTCAACTCTTCGATTGTATGGCGAGGGGGCTGGTGATGCACGGATTTCGTCGTCTGATCAGTCCATTCTGTTTTCATCTGACCGATGTAACGCAGTGCCCGTCACCGACTCTGTTACTTTCCTGAATACTGGAACGTCGACGCTGCAGTTGTATGCCGCTTCCATCGCAGGTGAAGATGCTTCGGAATTCGAAATCATTGAACCACAAACTTTTCCTCTTAGCTTGGATGCTCAGGAGAAGAATACGTTTATCATTCGCTTTTCACCAGCAGAATCTGGTATTAAGGATGCCCGCTTAGTTGTTTCTTCTAACGCAGTCGATGCTGCTGGCGGAATCACCATCATTCCGTTTGTTGCGCGCAAAGATTCAGTTGCGTTTGAACTGTCTAAATCGTCAGTAATTTTCGATAATGTCAATGAAGGTAATTCTGCGGTGCAGTCCATACAGATCATCAACACGGGCACAACAAGCCTGCGATGGGCACCGACTCCCATTGAGCTTGGAGATTTTCGAATAGAGTCTGTTGAACCAAATACGACGATGCCGAATGCACAATCGGAAGTTGTGATAAAATTTAAGGGAGGAATAGTTGGGCAAAATTATTCGGCATCGTATGTGTTTGTTGATTCCATTTGTCAGCGTTCGGCAAGACTCGACATTTCGGCTACCGTGAAAAGTTATATAGGACTGACGTTGTCGATTGACACAGTTATGGGCAGTATCGGCAAGGATGTAACTGTGCCCATTCGAATTTCCGACAAAGTAAATTTTGATAGAACTCAGGTCTCCGAAATTCAGGCCAGGCTTCGCGTGAATGGCACAATTCTTACGCCATCAGGTTCTGGTGATCGAGGCACATTTGGCACTGATGGATCGCGTGTGTTCGACGTCACAATTCCTATTCCTCAGTCTGGCGATATTGCTCTCGCCCTTCCCTTTACGGTTACCTGGGGAAACGATACGGCATCCGCTATCGAGATCGATTCCGTTTGGACGAACGATACGCTAACCTTCAAGACTAAGAATGGCATGGTGCTGATCGACAATATTTGCTTTCAGGGTGGACCTCGGCTTCTTGTACGGCCATCGCAAGGACCTGCGAGACTTCGTGTAATTCCGCAGCCTGCATCGGATAACGCAGTCATTGAACTGATTGTTATTGAGTCAGGACTGACAACAGTGGATCTGTTTGATGTTTCGGGAAGGATGGTGAAGCAGATTGTACAGAGAAACCTGTCGCCCGGCATGTACTTTATTCCATTTGATACAACGACTCTCGAAGCTGGGGCGTACACAATACACTTAACAACGCCAACGCAGCAGATCTCACAACAATTGAGTGTGGTGCGTTAATGAAAACATCTTTACAATCCTCGGCCCGCCTCGCAATCTTGATCATTGTTGCAGCTTTTTCACTAAGGACGGTAGAAGCTCAGGTTCAACAGTCCACTGTAGGAAAGTCACGCTTCGGAATATTCGGTAATGTTGATTATACGCTGAACATTGCTTCGTTCAGCCAGTTGCCAGGCATACCAAACTGTTGTCCTGGATTCACGGGCGATGCAGACCTAGGCTGGCTTGGAGGTGTGAGTTTTATAGACCCGCTGAGCGAATCGCTTTCCCTGCACGTTAGAATGCATTACTGGTCGTTTGGCGCATCGTTCTCCGAAACACAAACACAACCCATTGTAGACCTGCAGGGAGGTCCTGCCACAGCAACTCTCCAACACGATCTAAATGCTTCGTTTACTCAAATCAGCATCGAGCCGCTTATCGGCTATCGTCTTTCTAAAGATTTTTCATTGTTAGGGGGCATCACAGCGGGGTACATTTTTTCGTCCACATACGACCAAGTTGAAACTCTCGTTGAACCCTCTGATGCAGTGTTCTCCACCAACTCTCGCCAGCGAAATGCATTGAGCGGCAAGGTACCCAATGCCAGTTCCTTAGGCATTGGCTTGTCCTTAGGCGCCACGTACGATCTTCCCCTCAATGCTGAGCGCACTGCATTCATTAGTCCTGAGGTGTTACTTACGCTCTCGCCACTGGACCTTGTAAGCGGCATCTCCTGGTCGGCACAACACATCCGCGCAGGACTCGCGTTTTCGTTTATTCCTCCGGCAATTGTAGACACACTTTCTGAACTCGAGCTGTACGATTTTGCGCGGACTATCACGCCCCCTTCCAAGGGCGACCCTGGTGTTGCATTTACCTCTAACCTGAGCGTAAGCGGTTTGTCTTCCGACGGAAGGGTCACGCCTGTGTCGGCAATTCGTATTGAAGAGTTTGTGTCTACAAGGATTCGTCCACTGCTCCCCTATGTGTTCTTTGATCACGGATCGTCAGAGATTCCAACTCGATATAGGTCACTCAGATCAGATCTGGTGAGCGACTTCAGCATGAATAACTTTTATAACATCGATGCTATCAATACTTACTATCACGTGCTGAACGTTGTTGGGAAACGAATGAAGGACAATCCCGGTGCAACCATCACTGTGTCTGGTTACATTGATGAAAGTGAAGCAGATAAGGGTGCAGGCTTGGCTCGGAGTCGGGCCGACGCAGTTCAGTTGTACCTCACGGATACGTGGGATATCAGCGCCGACAGAATTACTGTTGTTGCACGCTCCACACCGGAGAATGCATCGAATACAGTTACAGCCGACGGGCGGGCCGAGAACAGAAGGGTGGAGATTTCATCAAGCGACGTTAGCATCCTCGCACCTGTAGAATCGGTGGATACCTTGCGGTTGCCCAATCCGGCTGGTTTAAAAATTCAGCCGTCAATCGATCCCAGAGTTCCCATTGCATCGTGGACTGTGTTTGTTTCAGTTAACGATAGGCTTATCAAGACTTTTCACGGTCCGGATCCAGTCCCACCGTCATTGGAGTGGAACATTAGCGAACGCATGGTATTTATTCCGCGCGGCTCAACGGAGATGAGAACAATGCTCGCAGTTCGTGACTCGAGTGGCGCAGTGATCCCATCAACATCGCGCTCGATTGCCCTGAATGAAATTACGCTCGACGACAAATCGAAATCAGGCGGTGTCGATAAGAGCATAGACAGGTACTCACTCATCCTGTTTGGCTTTGGCAAGTCTGATCTTACAGATGAGCATAAAAGAGTCGTTGGCGAGATTAAGAAGCGTATCGTACCGGGCGCCACAGTGAGCATCGTTGGTTATACCGATAAGACGGGCGACGACGATTTGAATCTTCGACTCAGCGATCAGCGCGCAAAGAGTGTTGCACGGGAGCTGGGTCAGCCGGAATCGGTAGCTCGAGGCGTTGGCGAAGCGCTGCCTCAGTACGACAATGATTTGCCCGAAGGACGCTTTTATTCGCGAACTGTAGAGGTAGTCGTCGAAACTCAACGTCGTTAATGAAGCTGCTGATTTTTAATTGGCAGGATCGGACGCATCCTCAGGCCGGCGGGGCCGAGGTGCATTTACACGAGATATTCGGGCGAATAGCCCGAATGGGTCATGAAGTCATGCTTGTTTGCTGCCGCTATCGCGGCGCACCTGTCAGTGAAGTAATTGATAACATCAATATTGTTAGGGTTGGCAGTCGGCTAACGTTTAACTATAGCGTTCCGCTTTGGTGGCTGCAGCATCGTCAGAAATATTCACCCGACATCGTTATCGACGACATCAACAAGATTCCGTTTCTAACGCCCCTTTATATCAAACGACCAATTCTCGGAATAGTTCATCATTTTTTCGGTCAAAGCATTTATTCCGAGGCTGGAAAACTTGCCGGTAGTTATGTGCACTTTTTCGAGAATAAAATTGCATCGGTTTACCGTAATACCAACATCTGCACGGTATCACAGAGTTCGCGCGATGAATGCATTGAGCGAGGACTGCTATCCAGCCGTATATCTGTGATTTACAATGCAATCACTCCCGAGGCCTTCCCCATGGTGGTATCGGAAAAGGCAGTGAAGCCAACAGTTGTGTATTTCGGTAGGTTGAAAAAATATAAATCTGTTGACCATCTGATCCGTGCCTTTGATAGCGTTCGCAAAGAGCTGCCCGATGCTGTGCTTGAAATACTTGGAACAGGTGATGAACTTCAGGAACTCCGCAACCTCGCGATTCAGCTTAACCTCGACGATGCAGTTATGTTTCATGGATACGTTTCTGATGAAGAGAAAATCCGCTATCTATCACGTGCACATGTTGTTGTGAACACGTCTGTAAAAGAAGGGTGGGGAATTACAAACATCGAAGCCAATGCATGCGGAACACCTGTTATTAGCGCCAATGTACCCGGCTTGCGCGATTCTGTAAGCAGCGGAACCTCCGGTATTCTGTATGAATATGGCAACATTCCCCAGTTGGGATCGGCTTTGCTGCACATCTTAAAGCACGCAGACGAGCGCAGGGCTCTTAGCCAAGGCGCTGTTGAATGGGCTAAACGGTTTTCCTGGGAGACAAGCGCGAACGAAATGCTTGAATTGTGCCAACGTACAATTAACGAATACAAAACGCGATAACTTGGCCAACAACTGGCTCAAATGCACCTAGACGGCAGTGCGATCTTCAAGCTTTGCATATCGAACTATTGAAAACACAAAGCCCGCTACCATGGTAATCACTCCAATCCAGACAAGAGAGATCAGGGGCTTTACGGAAAAATCAACAGTATAAATTTCGCGCGGTTTGGGAAGGGGCTTTCCAGTGTCTCTAAACGACAATTCGCCTGTTGACTTGGTTGGATCGTCGTTATTGCGGACAATAGCCGTCAGACCAACTTCGATCTTTGAATTTGGAAGCCTTGTCCATACTGGCTCAAATGCAGGCTTCCCGCCATGCATCGATACCTTGGTGAGCGCCCTCATCGTGGTGTCGGCAATATGCAGCACAGCTCCCATGTTCATGGTTCCATCGGCGTTTGTGCCTTCCTCCACAGGAGTCGTAAAACGTTCAAGAGTAATTGACATGAGTGAGTCCAGCGGATTTTGGATTGTTCCGCCTCTCATCACAGCTGTTGAGTTCATTACTTGCTCGTGGTCTGTAGCTTTGGGAGAAATGTAAAGATCATTAACAATTCCCCATCTGATTCCCGGTTCCAGGAATGCGCTTTCACGCCGATTGAAGTCGCTCCAATACAGAACGGATGCAACGTCGACGTTTTCTGAAGCGTGCTCGACCCTGACGTTATACCGATATTTCTCCCGATCGGTATAATACTTTTCAATCTGCTCCCTGCCAAGAAACGTCAGCGTGAACTCACCAACCTTCTGCGGGACGCCCTCCACGAGAGTTGCATGATAAGTTTTCGTATACGCCGAAGATGCAATGATTCCGAACATCAGAACCGCAATTCCGAGGTGTGAAATGTAAGCGCCAGCCATTGAAGCCGATCGGCGCATAAGCCTGAACCCGATTTGTGCGTTTATGATAAGCGAAAACCATGCACACGCCGATAAAGCAATAAACGGTACGTCGCGAATGCCAAGCATAACTACGCCGACGGTGAGAACAAGCGAAATACCAGCAGACCAAAGGACGTTTTTAACGAACACATTACCCGATGTATGCCGCCATTGAACGAGCAGCGCAAGCCCGTTTGTAATAAGGATGAGCGGTACAAGGATGATATGGATTCGGTTGTAAAAGTCTGTAGCTACTGCGACCTTCGGCTGGTTGATGATTTCCATAAACACTGGCCACGATGTGCCGACGGTTACAAACAAGGCGCTTGCCATAACAAGTGCAGCGCCTATCGACATCATGAATTCCCGCGACTTAGGAGTAAACTCTTTCCGGTTGATATTCATGTCGTTGCGTCGCGCAATAAGCATCACTGCGCCAAGGACAGTAAAGGCAAGCATGAATGCCAGAAGAATCCAAAAGGCAAATTTTCCCGGATCAACAAACGAATGCACGGAAGTGTCGCCCAAGACGCCACTGCGTGTTAAAAATGTTGAGTATAGGACCATGACGAACGTCCCTATAGCAAGCGCCATGTTGGTTTTCACCAGCCCATGCGTCCGTTTTTGCACCAGCATTGTGTGCACAAGACCTACACTTACAAGCCATGGTATGAGCGAAGAATTTTCTACGGGATCCCAGCCCCAGAATCCTCCCCACCCCAATGTTTCATACGCCCAAAAGCCCCCTAACATGATTCCAAAACCGAGTATTGCGGTCGCGAACAGCGTCCACGGCAGGGCAATCCCAATCCACCGATGATAATCGCGCTTGATGAGACCAGCCATGGCAAAGGCAAAGCTTACCGACATTGCAGCGAAGCCTGTGAATAAGATGGGCGGATGGATTGTGATCCAGGCATTGTGCAGCAGTGGGTTAAGGCCGCGTCCGTCCGCCGGCACATCTGCCATCGTGATGCCCTGAGGGGCGAAGGTCTCCCAATAAAATGAGAAGGGATTCTTTGCAATGAGCAGTAACGTCAAAAACGATAATATCAATCCGTATATCGTCATCGCCTGCCCTTCGTACTGGTGTTTTCTCGAGTACGGTATCAGCGCCACGCCGATGATGGAAACAAGCATTGCCCACAATAGAAAGCTCCCTTCCTGACCGGAGTAAAAACTTGCAATGAGTAAGTGAAGGGGCAGATTGACGGAGGAGTAGCTGTATACGTAGGTGTATTCGAATCGGTGGCGGACGATTTCGACGATAAGCAGCGATGCAGAGGTAATTAGCAACAGCGAGACGAGTGAGAACAACACCCTGGCAACGCGCAGGAACCGTTCATCGGAGCGTTTCCAAGACAGCCAATAGAGAACCGTACTCGTAACAGAAAGTCCGAATAGGAGGTGAATGAGATACTGACCAGTCATCGGCTGTATACCTGTGTAGCGTGGAAGTAGTATGGGTCTGCACCGTGAACGTGCCCCACAAACCGAACGGTTTGCCCTGGAATAAACGGCACTTTTGGCTCGCTGCCTGTAAAGTTAACGTTAAAGGACTGCCCCACTGCATCGGTACAGATAAGATCGGCTCCGCCAACTTGCTGAATTGTAGACACAACAATTACCTTGGGCGCCTGATCCCCTTCCACTTCCGTAACGGTCTTCGTTATAGCCTCATTAAACGATACTTCGGAAAGTTGTCCATACTGTGCTGCGATGTAAAACGCAAGTGGGACAACAAGGACAAGCGAAACGATTATAACTTTTCTTAGCATTTAAATTGTTGCAGGATCCTTGGCTTGTGCTTCGTATTTGGATGGACATTTGGTCAGGATGTTCGACGCTTTCAGAACTCCGTTATCGACCTGACCCTTAACGACTACGCTAACGGCTATTTCAAAATTATTTGGTTTCGCGCCGTTCAATTCAACCGGTATGCGCCGACCCTTTTCGTCCTGAAGCACAAACCGAAAAGTATTTGATTGCGCATCGTACGAACTGCCCTTTTCAGAAACCCATGTGCCGACTACTTGTACCGTCTTTCCAAGACGCTCTGCCCTATCCAAATCAGCATACTGAACCGTGCTCGAGACGAGAGCAAAGTATCCGATAACGAACAGGATTGCGACTGCGCCAATTCCGATGAGGTATCGTACTTTCATGATTTTTTTGACTCCGTATAACGATTCAGACGGCGCTCTAGTTGAGAAATCTTACGGTCGACACGCAACAGATAAAAAGCAATACCTGCCCAGATGATGAGAGCGCAAATCAGCACAACGTAGAGAGCATTCAAAGTAAGGAAATCAATCATACCGATGTACCATGGATAATTGGCGGGAAAGCGCTTCGAGACGAATGCGAAGACTCATGAGCCAGAAGAATAATAGCGTGAAGGAAAATAAGGCCAGCCCAAATAGGAGTTGTTTTGTGACGTTGATAGCATCAGATTTCGGGCTTAGTAAGGGGCCTGCGTTCACATCGTCGGCGCTTCCGGGATGCAGACCAGGCATCAGCCGCGGCAAAATGAAAACCAAAAATGGAACGGTTACGAAAGCAACAATCGAATACGCTGAACTCAGGCGGGCGCGCCGAACCGGATCGTCGATAGACCCTCTCAGCAAAAAGTACGCGAAGTACACAAGCAGCAGGAGAAAGATTGAAGTCTCCCGCGGATCCCAATTCCAAAACGATCCCCAATTAAAACGTGCCCACACAGCGCCGGTTATTGTTGCGAGAACTGCATAAAGAGTGCCAACACTGGCTGCCGCCATCGATCGGGTATCGTATTCAAGCGAACGCTTTCGCATAAAGAGGACGGCAAAAATCATGGAGATGAGATAGGCAACCGTTGCAACCCACGATAAGGGAACGTGAAAGAAGATCAGGCGTGCACGTTCTTCGAGACCTACGATGTATGGAAGCGTCAAAATTGGATCAACAACTACAGAGCCCCCTTCCACAGCACGAGCGTGTAAGTCATCGCCATGGCGCTGTACAGATATGATGACTGCCTTCCCTGCCATTGACTCAAGTGTACTTTCAAGTCCTGTGCTTGCCGCAACACCTACCAGAACGCGCCGATCACGGACGTCGCTCATCAGTACCCAGCCGTCGGACGCAGTTCCACCGCTTTCCACGTGCGCGTACCAGGGAATAACCTTTGAAGAATCCATCCGGTTCGTAATCACTACATCGGTAAACGTCCCACCGATTGGCGGCACAAGTCCAAGCAGGATTGTAAGTGTTGTGCACGCTATTGCCAGCCACATCCACCATGACGGCCGCGGCACGTCGATTCGCGGACGCATTCCAAGGAATATGCCTGCCGCTGTTGCGGCAAGCATTATCAGAAACTTCATATCGAGCAAAATTACAGCTTAATGCATAGTGTCTCAGTTTGAAATCGAGAATTTGCCGGGAGGCATATGCTGCCGGGGAACTTGCCGGGAGGCATATGCTGCCGGGGAACATGCCGGGAAGCATATGCTGCCGGGGAACATGCCGGGAAGCTTATGCTGCCGGGGAACATGCCGGGAAGCATATGCTGCCGGGGAAGGTTTATCGAAAGGCGTTTAAGTTGCTGTATTTCAATCCATTACGCTTTCAAACCCAGAGGAGCATCAAACTGAGACAATACAGCTTAATGCGTACGCCGCTTAGTGAGGATGAGCGTATTCAGCGTGGAGCCGCTCCCTGCCGGTTGGTAATCAATCTCATCCATCACCCGAGTCATCAGCAAAATTCCCAGGCCGTGATGCCTGTGCTCGGCGAAATATTGTCGCATGTCAGGGAGCTGGGCATCGCTCGGATTGAAGGGGGCTGCATTGTCTGAAATTTCAACTTTCACAGCTCCGGGTTCGATAATTACGCGCAAGTCTATAAATGCATCTCGCTGGTTGTAATAAGCATGCTGAATGAGGTTGGCGCAAGCCTCATCAACGGCAAGGACGATGTTGTTTTCTTCGAATTCCGAAAAACCAAGTTGTGCTATCTGCTTTCGGATAAACGTACGAACACGAAATAGTTGTTGCGTTTCAGCAACGATTCGTATGGTGGCATTATCGTCTACAGGAATTGTCATGCAGATGCCGGGAATGCCTCCACAGCTTCACTGACTAAAGGAAAAATTTCGAATAGTACTGGAAATCCCAACAAATCGAATACGGAGAACACTTTGTCCTTCATTGAGGCGAGTTTGATGTCGCCGCCATCCTTCCTCACCGATTCAATGAAGACCATAAACACGCCGAGGCCTGCGCTGCTGATGTAATCGAGATGTGAGAAATCAACCACTATCCTTCTGCAGCCATCAGCGAGTACACCCTGCATTGTGCTCTCCAAATCCGATGCAGTATGTGCATCGAGATACCCCTCTATCGATATCACGCAAATACCGTCGCCTTGTTTATTAACGGTGGAAGTAAAGGACGTCATCCTTGTTCTCCTGCAATTTCTTTCGCATATACGTTGGCTGAACCGTCAGATGGAAAACCGATTGCGAGACTAACAATGGTAATGTCATCGTGCTGATCTGTGCCTTCACCGTGTTCATCGAGCAGCTTTAACGTCTCGCGTATTAGACCCGCCGCAGAAATAGTGTGCATCGAGGCAAGCATGGTTTCTACAGGCGCGAACGTCATTTCATTCATCGCACCATTGCGTCGTTCGTTTACACCGTCCGTCGTTAACAGGCACAGATCTCCCGGAGATACGTCAACCTCGATTTCTTCAATGATGGAGTCAAATTGATCAGGGGGCACGATTCCAATGGCGATTCCTTTCGGTGTAAAAGTCACTACGTTGCCCTGTAAGCGCATGAGGGCAGGAGTGTGCCCCGCCCTGGCTACTTTCAACTGCATGGCAGATGTGTCGACCTCGACGCACATGATAGAAATGTATATGCTTCGCTCGAGACTCCCGGAGAATGTTGCGTTAATACGCTTCAGCAAATCTGCGGGTCCCCGTGAAGATCGCATTTCCGCAAGGACGATGCCTTTCAGCGTAGCCATGTAAAGTGCTGCGGGAACACCCTTGCCCGACACGTCTGCGATGATTGTGCCAATGTTGCCCGACTCGAACCTGACGTAGTCAAAGTAATCTCCACCCACCTGCGCAGCAGGGATGGTGATGGCATCGATATCGCAGCCATCGATTTTAGGTGCTGTTCTCGGCAAGAGCGATGCCTGAATATTTCTGGCGACTTCAAACTCCTTCTGTAGTCTTTCGTTCTCTATTTCCGCTTCTCTGAGACGTGCCTGATCGAGCCCGACTCCTATTGTGTCTGCAAATGCCGTCAGCAATCGCAAATCCTCCTGATCGAATCCAAACTCCACAGTGCTAAACATCACAAGCGTACCAGCACGCTTGTGATGTGCCACAAGTGGTATCGTAATCAATGATCGGATTGGACTACCATCGGTAGCGTCCGGATTACTGTATGCAAGCGATTCAATGAGTATTGGTTTGTCGGTTGCTGTAAATAATCTGTTCAAATTCCGGTTCAACCGCAGTGACGTTACGTAATCCGGATGAATAAGCTCTGCACCAACAATTACAATTTCGTTGTCCTCGTACAGTTCGCACCAAGCGCCATGAGCGCTGCATACGTCCAATGAATATTTTGTGACCGATGATAGCAACTGATGAACACTCGCCGACTCTGCAACCAGGCGCGTGAGCTTCGTCAGTGAACTGACTTCACTTGAACGTCTGTCTACAATTCCACTGTTTGGCAGTGCTATCAGCGTCCCAATAAATAATCTTACAAAAAAGAGGAAGCCAATGATATTTATCACTGCCGGCAGAACGGAACCTTTTCTCAGGAAATGCTGCGAAGCCAGAGTAACAAAGGATGTCTGATCGAACAATAACAAAGCACTGAGTACAGAAGAGGCGAAGGCTCCGCACATCGAGAGCCATAGCAGTCTGAGTTTTTTGTCGAGAGTCAGAGTTGGCAGCCAGTTCAGCCTGCCTATGCTCGAAAGAAGAACGATGGCTACAACAATTGCGAGTGCGATAGCCGCAACATTGAACAAGTTGGAGAGGATCTCCAAGATGGAACTCACCCAGATCCCCACCAACATTATACCAACAAGAACAAGACGACCTGTAATCCGCTGACGCCTGGTGGCTGCAAGCGCTACGAGTAATCCGGCAAGTCCAATCGAAACGATATACACTCCCACGGCAACAGCATGTACCGAAACAACGTCAACCAGACGCTCGATACGACCTCTTTCCAGATTGAAACCCACAATTCCCGACATCAACAACAAGGCAAGTGTAGAAACGGCATACAACGTTGATGCAGAGACTACAAGTTCATTGCCGTTCTGCGTTCGAAGTCGATGCCTGAAATGAAGGATGGTGACTCCAACCAAGCCTGCAATGATGAGGTCGCTGGCGGCAGTCAGGGCAATTTCTATCCAAATATTGTCGGATATTTCGTGACCTCCAACAACACACCAAAGCGAAACACCTGCCATCCGTAGGACGACGGTCACGCAAGCAGCAATGATGATTGCTGCAAACAACCACCGTCGGGTTGCGTGATCGTCAGAAAATCGGAGCATTAAGATTCAACCTAAAGAAACTTCAGCAGCGCCATCACTACTGTTAAAAAACGATAACAAATTTCACAGGTTCATTCCTCTGAGATAACAATTACCTGATCGGTTTCGCTGAATACTATCGTCTCACCCTTGTCGATGTTGAGAAAGACTGCGGACTCGGCGCCAGTGTCTTTCTTGTAACCAATGGCTATCTGCCCCCTGGCAGCCGCAGACTTAATTACAGTGGCAAAGGTTAAGGGACGCGCTGGTACGACGTAATCAATAATAGGTTTCAGGTACAGTTCGTTTCCTTTAGCATCGAATAATTCTGAGTAAACGTCGTACAAATCTCGATTCTCGGAAATCTGAGTTAACATCAGGGCAATAATCTTATTGCTGACGATGAAGTCACTATCGCCAGACAGATCAGCAAGCTCACGGTTTCTGTCGTCCAACATTTCCGTCACTATATTTATCTTATGATTTAACTTTGATTTGATGTCACGAAGGTGGATGAGAGTCATCAGTGTTTTAGCATCGGCCTCCTGCATGCTCACTTGTTTGTCTGCGAGAATAACGATGCTCGATCGATCTGAGTTCGAGACGCCACCGAGTACAACTCTATCGGTGTGATCGGCAATTAATACAGAAACGTTGAGATTACTAAACCCTGATTGAAAGACGTGGAGATCTTCCGTCAACTCTGCACCAGATACGATGGTGACCACTGTCCTCTTCATCACATACTGATCCAACTCCCGCAGGATCAACTCACCAATTTTGTTCCATCCAAGTATCAGGAAGTTCTCCTCTGATGACTGAACTGAACGGCTTGTTGAGATAGCAGCGAAGTCAATGTTAAACTCGTGTGTTGTGGTGACGGTTGACTTCTCGTCGTGGCTCATCACAATGATGGACGATCCATCGGTAACAACTTCATCCATCGGAGGATTGAGTACAACATCTCCCGCAGCACGTTTCAGACCTATAACAGTAGATGATGAAAACGACAGCAGAATATCGCCGAATATTCTTCCGACAAAATCCTGACCATCAACAAAGTAAAGTTCTTCGCCTTCGAAGTCGAGCATTTCCGAATACACCTGGCTTAGGCCAGGCTGACGGCAGGTTTGAGCGATGATTTGTGCTACGATTTGATCTGCGGGCACAAGATGAGCCTGACTACCTCCCAGGATATTCGCGGCTGATCTATTACGCTCTTCCTTGATAGAGGTAACGATGTTGTATAGCTGATCATCAGTACGTGGCGTCTTCAAAATGGCCAGCATACATTTAATTACCATTGAATCAAGGTTTTCACCAGTATCAGATGGAGTGATGATGATTGATCGCGACGCTTGCGGCCTCACAATTTCAAGATCTGTCCGGTCGATCGGCGATCCACTCCGGCATATAATTCGTGTACTGTTCCTGTTGGATATCCGTGCGCGAATCTCATCTTCCATTTCAACCTTATCTTTATCAGCAAGGATAACAACTGCGTTGTCGGGATGATATTCGTTTGCAATAATCAGCTCGTTAAGCAAGATGAAGATTTGATCCGACCAACCCAGCAAGATTGTGTGTCCCGTTAGTATGACGGGAGATTTCCCCTTTCTCAATTTTTCTATCAATGAATCGAAACTTGTTGTGATGATTCCTATCAGCGTCGATAGCACAACAACTCCCACCAAACTTGCAATCAGCAACAGTACTCTGTAGGCCCAAACACCTTCTTTGTACGAAACGCTTGTTGGATCGTACATGTAAGCAAATACCGTCCACATCGTGTCGATTACCGTCATATCATTGTTCGGCACAGCTCCTACAACAATGATGGCAATTGTGACGATGACAAGCGATGTGATGACTGTGGCAAGCAGGAGCAGGAGCAGAACCGAAGTTCCCTTTGATAGCTGGCAGTCCAGCCAAAATCTCCAGCGCTCAATAAGCGGATTCTTTGCCATTACACGAGTATACAAAAACACCCTCGTACAGTGGAGCACGAGGGTGTTAGAGAGCCAACTGCCGGACTTGAACCGGCGACCTGTTCATTACGAATGAACTGCTCTACCAGCTGAGCTAAGTTGGCGCTATAGAACAACAAAATTACGGGTTGTCAGGCAAACCTCGCAAGAACATCAAGATACCTCGACACATATTCCTTCATTTTCGGGCGCCGATATTGCATGATAAACCGAGGATGTTCGAGGTATTGTATCTCGCGATATCCAATCGCTGGCTGAATATTTGCTTCAACAAATCGCTTTAATGCCCCTGTTCCCAATACAACACAACGGTCTGAAGAGAGTCCGCACCGCCCTTGTGTGACTATAGCCTGTGAGATAAATCCAACGATGCTGGCCGCCAGCACACGATCATCATAAAAGTTAACATTCTTGCCATTTTTGACGAATCCCAAAGGACTGAGTGCAGACAAATAGAACAGCGAATAAAATTTTTCCGGTCCGCCAAACTCTTCGATAACAATTCCAATAAACTCAGCCGATAATTCCCGTCGTCCACCAAGCGTAGTAGATATGCCGAGCTGGTTGGCAACTGCAAACGGGTCGGTAAACGACAGACCAGTTACGCCGCCACCGAATCTTCCCGGATTAATGCCCCAAATTGGAATTCGTTGTGTACAATCATTGTAAAATTTATTACAAAATGCAGCAACAACACGCAGAGCTTCGTCGTTGGTATATGGATTTAGCAGTTCGAAGCCCGACGGCAGTTCAATATTGAATTCGAGCGACGTTAGGAACCTATAGATACATGTCCCAAATGTATCAGAAGCCATACACGCGTTGTGCCTTACTCCCAACATACTCCACGAAGTCCTTTTCTGTAAGGGGCCGGCCACAAACGCGCTGGATGATTTCCCGAGGATCTTCCGTGCGGCCATAATCATGGATGTTGGAACGCAGCCAACTCAGAATATCCGAAAAACTGCCATCTTCAATCTTGAGTTCGATGTCAGCAATATCCTGGCGCATCTGATTCCACAGCATGGCTGCATAGAGTTTGCCAAGGGTATACGACGGGAAATATCCCATCAGTCCAATTGACCAGTGAACATCTTGTAAGCATCCTTCTGCATCATTTGGTACATCGACTCCAAGAAGGTCTTTCATCGAAGCATTCCATGCTTCGGGAATGTCGGAAACATTCATCGACCCTTCTATCAACGCTTTTTCAAATTCAAATCGCAGTATGATATGAAGGTTATATGTTAGTTCATCGGACTCAACGCGATTCAGCGACGGCTTAATTGAATTGATGGCCTTGAAAAACATAGGCACATCTTGTTCTGCTAATTGATCGGGAAAGGCTTTGCGCAGCGACGGGAATGCCCATTTCCAAAACTCTTCGCTCCTTGCAATGGTGTTTTCCCAAAAGAGCGATTGCGATTCATGGATTCCCATACTGGCCCCCTGACCAGAAGGCGTTCGCGACAGTTCGGATGATATGCCCTGTTCATACATACCGTGCCCAGCTTCGTGGATAAGGCCAAACAAGCACGAACGAAGATCCTTCTCTCTGATTCGGGTTGTAAGTCTTACATCGGTGTTTGCAAAAGACGTACAGAATGGATGCGCTGAAAGGTCTACTCTTCCCGTTGAAGCAGAGAAACCCAATGAGTTGATGATGGTCTGTGCCACTGAGAGTTGCTTGTCTCCTGGAAATGTCTTGTGTAAGACTTCATCACTAACACGAGACTGAAATGGAGCAATCCTGGCAAGCAAGTCCATTGTTCCAGCCTTTAACTCTTTAAAGACAGGAATCAACGCCGAGACCGTGATGCCCGGTTCGTAAACATCGAGGAGTGCATCGTACAAATGCTCCGTGGGAGCCAGGCACAAAGCTTCCTCACGTTTCAATTGGTACATGCGCTCTAGCAATGGCTTAAACAGACTGAAGCTGTTTTGCTGACGTGCCTTCTTCCATGCATCCTGGCCCAGCGATGCAGTCCGTGCCTGCTCTACAAGCAGTTCTGCCGGGAGCTTCTTAGCTCTATCAAAATCTTTAATAAATGTCCGGCAAATTCTTCGCTGACGTTCCGTGAGTGTATCGGAATAACCAGCAAAATCAGAAATGGCTCGCTGTGCTTCGTCATTCGTCATGTAATGATGTGCCAGCTCTGTAAGCGTTGCAAGCTGTTCCGAGCGCGCCTGGACAGCCCCATCAGGCATATACGTTTCCTGATCCCAACTTAGTACTGCCGAAGCAGCGCTGATGTCGGAAACACGGTGCATGACTGATTGTAAATCTTGCCAACTCATCCATGCTCTCCGATTAAAAAATCAACATTGCATCGCCGTAAGCAAAGAACCGATAATCTGCCTTTGCTGCGCGTTTGTATGCTTTGAACAGAGATTCCTTGTTACCAAGAAACGCAGTTGTCAGCAGCAATCCCGGCGAAGCCGGAAGATGGAAGTTGGTGATGAATCGGTTCGCAATCTTGAACTCATACGGAGGATGGATGAACTTATCCGTCCAGCCCTTGTTGGGCTTAACGATTCCGGAAGTGAGAACACTGGATTCAAGCGCACGCACAACGCTGCATCCCACGGCGTAAACATTGCGTTTACTCTTCAGGGCTTTGTTGATGGTATCAGCGGCTTCTTTGTTAATCTCAAAGTATTCGCTGTACATACGATGTTTCGTTAAATCCTCAACTTCTATTGTTTCAAACACTCCCTGTCCGATATTAAGCTGGACATGTGCAATCTTGATGCCCTTTTTATCGGCAGCTTTAAGCATTTTGTCCGTGAAGTGCAGCCCGGCCGTCGGCGGCGCTATCGAACCAACCTTGTTCGGATTAGCAAATACACATTGATAAGTTTCTTTATCATCATCGGTAGGATCCCGTTTTACATATTCGGGGAGCGGCATTTGGCCAATTCGTTCAATGATTTCATGCAGGTCGCCGTCGTGGGAGAACCTCACAGTGCGCCCTCTCGAAGTTGTATTGTCGATAATCTCGCAATAGAACTTGTTTTCGTCGAAGTATATTTTATTGCCGATTCTCACCTTCCTTGCCGGCTCTACAAGGACGTCCCAAATTCTTTCGGTGGCTTTGAGCTCGCGCAAGAGCATTACTTCTATTCTGGCATTGGTTTTTTCCTTCTTGCCGTATAGCCTGGCGGGAAATACCTTGGTGTCGTTGACGACGATTACGTCGCCCTTCTGCATATAGGACAGAATATCTTTAAACTGTTTGTCTTCTATCTCGCCTGTTTCACGATTAATCACCATCAGTTTTGAACTATCACGAGGATCAGCGGGAAACCTGGCAACAGCATTTTTTGGTACGGTGAACTTAAATTCCGAAAGCTTCATTGAATTTCCCCGGGGAGATATGAGCTAACAATTGGTCGTCGCTCAAAAACAGCAAAGATACGGTGACCACGGAAGGTACGTCAATGAATTTCCCTTCATAACCTAATTTTTTTCAAGCACATGCCTCGCTTCAAGCTACATACGAGATACCAGCCCTCAGGCGACCAGCCCAAGGCTATCGAGGAACTGATTACTGGACTGAAAGAGGACAGAAAGGATCAAATATTGCTCGGCGTGACGGGCTCTGGCAAGACGTTCACAATTTCCAATGTGATCGAGGCCGTTCAGAAGCCTACCCTTGTTATTTCTCCAAATAAAACCCTTGCTGCACAACTTTATGGTGAGTTCAAAAGCTTCTTCCCGGAGAATGCCGTTGAATTCTTTATTTCATACTACGACTACTATCAGCCCGAAGCGTATTTGCCGCAAACAGATCTGTATATCGAAAAGGATTTTTCAATCAACGATGAAATAGACAGGCTTAGACTTCGGGCAACGAGCTCTCTTGTTGAAGACAGACGTGATGTAATTGTTGTCGCTTCCGTCTCGTGCATTTACGGCATTGGCGCCAAAGCCGATTTTAAAGAACAACTTATGCTGATCCGAACGGGGATGACCATTTCCCGTCAGCAATTGCTGTATAGACTCAACGATATTCACTACTCGCGAAATGATTTTGAATTTGGAAGGGGCACGTTTAGGGTAAGGGGCGATGTTGTGGACATTTTTCCAGCACACGAAGATCGGCGTGCTATCCGCGTGGAATTATTCGGCGACGTTGTGGAACGTGTTTCATGGATCGATAAAATTGATGGCAAGGTAATCGAACATGTTGAATCAGTACTGTTGTACCCGGCTCGGCTTTTTGTGACGTCGCAGTCTAATCTCGCAAAGGCAATTACCGACATAAAGGATGAGCTAGTGTCGCGGCTAAAGGAGCTGCGTGAACAAGATAAACTGCTGGAGGCACAGCGTCTTGAACAGCGGACAATGTTTGACATCGAGATGATGAAGGAGGTTGGGTATTGTTCAGGGATAGAAAATTATTCAATGCATCTGAGTGGCCGCAAGCCGGGTGAAAAACCGGCATGCCTGCTGGACTACTTTCCGGAAGATTTTCTCTTAGTCATCGATGAGAGTCACGTAACGATGCCGCAAGTACGGGGAATGTATAACGGCGACAGACAGCGAAAGCTCACACTTGTTGAACATGGTTTCCGCTTGCCGTCTGCACTCGAAAACCGACCTCTTCGCTTTGAAGAGTTTGAACAGCATATCAGCAATGCGATTTATGTAAGTGCAACGCCTGGAGCATACGAGCTTGAAAAGTGCATGGGCGTTATCGTCGAGCAAGTCATTCGTCCTACTGGTCTCCTCGATCCCAAGATTGAAGTCAGACCCGTTCATAACCAGATCGACGATTTGTTGGAAGAAATTCGCCGACGCGTTTCTAAATCTGAACGTGTGTTGGTTACAACACTCACAAAACGCATGGCAGAGGATTTGACTGACTACCTTCATAATCTCAACATTCGCATCGCCTATATTCACTCCGATGTAGATGCACTTGAACGCGTAGACATTATCAGGGGGCTTCGTCTGGGAAATTTCGACGTCCTCGTTGGCGTCAATTTGTTGCGTGAGGGACTCGACATGCCCGAAGTCTCACTCGTTGCAATTCTTGACGCCGATAAAGAAGGGTTTCTTCGCAGTGAGAGATCGCTGATGCAGACTGCAGGCAGAACAGCCCGCAACGTGGACGGGCTTGTAATTTTTTACGCCGACAGAATCACCGATTCAATGAAGGCTGTTATCGACGAAACGAATCGAAGAAGAACTCTGCAAGAAAAGTATAATACTGATAATGGCATTAATCCTACAACAATATATAAATCTCTTGAGGAAATTCTCGAATCAACATCGGTGGCCGATATTCAGCAACAACGAACCTCGAGATTACGCGACGCTGAGACCGTCCGGCTGAAGAAGGCAGCAGAACCAATTGCCAAGTACCTTACACCTGAGCAACGAGGCGATATGATTGAGCAAATGTTTCAGGAAATGAAGACAGCAGCGCGTGATTTAGATTTTGAACGGGCCGCAGAACTGCGCGACGAAATTCAACGCCTTAAGGCTATTGATTCGTAAGCAGCAACGAGTTTTCTGATGGACTCTCCCCAACTGAACTCCTTAGTAACAAGGTCATACCCGCTGTTTCCCAGCAGTTCTGCGTACGCAGTGTCGTTAACCAGGCGAATGCATCCCCGTGCAAATGCAGCGGCTTCGTCGGCAATAATGATGTGCTCTCCGTCCAACACAGGCAAACCTTCGGCGCCTGCCGACGTTGTAACCATTGGCATGGCATGTGCCAACCCCTCAAGGATTTTAATTCGAACACCGCTGCCGCTGAGGATTGGTGAAATGGCAACATCAACGGAGGTCAGAAATTCTGTTGCAGAATTCACCGGTCCATCAATAAAAACATTAGTGCCATTATGCAGCGCAAGTACTTCAGGGGCTGGAGAACGGCCCGCAATTCGAATCTCAACTTCGGGTAATGCTTGAATAACCAACGGTACAACTTCCCTAACAAACCACAGAATCCCTTCAACGTTTGGTCCCCATTCAAGACTTCCCAGGAATCCAATCGCAGGGCGTGTGCGTTTCGGTCGTGTGAGTTTGGATCTGTCAACCGCTTCAACGCCAACCGGAATCACCTTGCTCGGGACATCCGGACAAACATTGTTGAACCACTCAACATCAGCTTGAGACACAGCAGCTATCATATCGCATCGTCGCGCAACCTCTTGTTCAAACGATTGCGTCTGCCTGGCAACAATTTTCCGATACACTCTTTCCGCCAAGCCCCTGTTGTTGTCGAGTGCTAACTGTGCAACTATCCGGTATTCAACATTGTGAGCCCGGAAGAGAATAGGCGGGGTTTTCAAAGGCAATGACTGTTTCAACTCAATGGCGTACCAAGCTGGCGTCAGATAGTCAATATGTATAACATCGTACCTTTCTTCAGCATTCACTCTTTGGTGTATTTTATCAACAAGACTGCGATGCAGAAACCTGCTAATCGTATACGGCGTTTTAGGAAGGCCGATTTTGTAGGGGGCTTTGTCAATCAGCAGATTTCTGATTGCATCAAACAGCTTAATTGCAGTATCAACATCCTGAGTTATTACATCGTCGCAGAATTCATGTATCGCCTTATCGTCGGCATAGTGTCTGCTTGTATTTGGCGCCACAACCGTAACACTATGTCCTGCGTTTAGAAGCCCCTTAACCTGATGATAAATAGACAATGCCCCGCCATCGAATGGCCGGACAGGAATTCTGGGAGCAAAGAAAAGTATTCTCAACAATTTCATCAAAAATAGCTGGCTGAGATGCAACGTCAATGGTTATATCGTAGTATGTATCTTTCCTGCGCTAACTTTGCTTTAGAATAAGCCTAAACAAATACATTACCTATGAGTGAACCGTTCTCATCTGCCGACGTAACACGAAAGTTGTTTCGTAAGAAGTGGATTATCTTAATCATATCGTTTGTAAGCGCTGTAGCGGCATATATTATTTCGCTACAGTTGCCTGTTTATTATAAAGCCTCGATCAACTGTGTCCCCTCACGAGAAGACAACTCTCTGATACCGACGTCGGGCGGAGGTATTGGTGCGGCGTTAAAGGATTTTGGGTTAACACAACTGGGAGGCTCCGGTGAAAACTCATACAATTTTATAGTAGTATTATTCACCAGAACAATTCGCGACTCAATGATCAATCGATTCAACCTTGCGGAAGAATACGAAATCGACCGTAAGAAAATGTCGCTGGTACGCAGTGAGTTTGAATCAAATCTTGAGGTCGAATACAAACCTGAAGGAAACTATGAGATCACGATATGGAGTCGCGACAAGGATAGGGCTGTTCAAATGTGCTCTGAATTTGTAAGGTATGCCAACGACATTGCCAACCGTATAAAACAAGCTGATGCTATCAAAACAACGAAGTATTTGCAAGCGCGTATCAAGTCGATAGACAGTTTATATGCGATACTCTCGGATACCTTGGTGTACTATTCGAAAACGTACAAGATATTTTCGCCACTTGACCAGTCGAAAGCAACTGCCACAGCGCTTGCCTCAGCAAAATCAGACCTTCTCAAGCAGGAAGCGATCTTAGGCATTCTTGAGCGCTCCTACGGAGCTGCCGATCCGCAGGTAGGGGTTCAGCGCGAGCTGGTAAAAAATCTGCAGAGGCAGTACGATGATCTGATTGCAAAACCGGGGATGTCGGGCGATGTAAGTCTATCGCAGATGACGGGTATCAGCGCTCATTACATGAAGATTTCTGCCGAGCTTGAAGGGTTGGCTAAGCTGAAGGCTTTTTTATTGCCAACGCTAGAACAAATGCAGCTCGACATCAACAGAACCGCTCCAGCCTTGCTTGTGGTAGATCAGCCTATCCCTGCAGACAAAAAAGATCGGCCAAAGAGATTGTTAATTGCATCTGGAACATTTTTCGGGATGGGAATACTTTCAATCCTATTCTTTCTCCTGCTGCAAGCATGGAAGAGTTTTAAGTAGGCTGACGCAACAGAAAACGTGAACTACCTGATACTATACTTGTTGTTGCCTCTGAGTGCGGTAGCATTGATTTACCTTTACCTTGTTATCAGACACCCCAAGTTTTGGCTCGGAAGTTTCTTCGTCAGTCTTCCCCTATTCTTTTCTATAAGCGGAAAGGGTATCTCGGCCTTTGAAATTATTGTGGGTGGCTTCCATTTCCTGGCTGTCATCCTCTGGGGCCTATGGAACATGGCCAAAGGAAAAAAAATTATTCGCTCGTGGGGCGATTATCTCCTTGTTCTCTTTATTCTCTTGGTACTTAGCAATAGTGTGGTCGCCTATCTTAACAATGTTAAACTAATTAATTGGGCGTCAGAATATTCATTGTTCTTGTTGATACTGTATTACTTTCCAATTCGAGAGATCTTTGGTAACGACGAAAAGTCATTTAAGCAGTTATTGGTGATATTTAGCGTTTTGAGCTTGATGTTCCTTGCAGTCTCGTTTCAGGATTATCTAAACCGCTTGCATGAGGGAAGCATGTATGCGTATCAAATCCAATCTTCCAGAAGCGTATTATTTGGACCATTCTTTGCCCTTGTAATCATCTACGCAGTACCGGCATTTTTTCACATCAACGGATTTTGGAGCAAACTCAGCCTGTTCCTTCTCACGTTGGTCTGCAGCTTGGGATTGTTGCAAACATTTACACGATCTCTTTGGGTTGCAGCTCTGATTTCCGTTTTGATTACAATGTTCTTTTTTACATTCAGGCAAAATATTTCCATTGTTTTCGTTATAGTGATGATGGTCCTCATTGTATTCACTGGCGCAATGATCTACAATCCCCGCCTAACAAACATTGCCGTGAAACTTATTGCTAACCGTTTCCTCGCTTCAGCGGAGGTGAAAGGCGGAGACTTGTCGATGGATTATCGAATAGCTGAAGCTGAAGGTGCATTTAAACAGTTGCGAGGCAATTACTTGTCGGGTAATGGCCTGAGGTCAGAATTTGTACGATGGAATATGATTGAACAGCAACATGACAAAGGTGGATTTGTTCACTTCGGCGGCGTAAGCCAGATTTACAAGCTGGGAGTACCACTCACGATTTTGCTTTTTGCCATCATGGCTAATGCACTAACGAAAATTGTTAGCTCGATTAGACGAAGAAACTTGTTCGGTAGAACCAGCCTCTACAGGGCCGTCGCCATAGGTTCTCTGGGTGTCGTCCCAACTTTTTTATCGATGTTTTTTATGACGGGCCTGATGGAACGACGATATGGCAATGTACTTGTCGGATTTCTGTTAGCGCTTGTCTCGATTGTTCATAATAAAAGTCAGGAGCTGGGTGATTCCCAATAGTAATGAGAGCAGCAACTACCGATAAAGAATTTGGATCATCAAAGCGACAGCGAATCTTTCAGTATGTCATCCTCGCTGTTGCAGCAGTCTTCATTCTTCGGTTGGGCTGGATGCAAATTATTCAGGGAGGCGCTTATCGGCTGAAGGCTGAAGCGCAGGCAATCAAGCAGGTTAAAGTTGAGCCGTTCCGTGGCATGATGTTCGATAGAAATGGACGGGCTATTGTTCAAAATGCTCCCGGATTCAGCATCACAATTACTCCGTATGAGTTCACCGACTCGGCGGCAAAGCTACTTTCGGCCCTTCTTGATGTACCCGACTCTCTTATCTGGGATGAAGTCCACCGGGCTGCAGTATTTAACAGATTCAACCCCTCTAAAATCAGTTATGGCAGAGACATTGATTATGCCGTGCTGTCGTTTATTGAAGAACGCCGCGATGAACTTCCCGGAGTCGACATCATCATCGACTCCAAACGCCTGTATGCATTCGATGGAAACGCGTCGCATCTGCTTGGCTATACACGCGAAGTAAGCGAATGGCATCTGAAAAATTTAGGTGATTCGTACGATCCTGGCGACATAACGGGTCAGACGGGTTTGGAAAAGGCCTACGAACAAAGCATTCGCGGACAAAAAGGCTTTCAGTTCATTGCAGTCAACAACAAGGGCCGGCGTGTTGCAAAATTCAACGATGGCAAGAGCGATATCGAGGCAAAGGAAGGGAATGACTTATACCTCGGATTAGATACCGACTTGCAGGAACTTGCCGAGAAACTAATTGCACCGCACAACGGTGGAGTTGTGGCATTGGATCCATCAAACGGTGAAATACTGTGTTATGTGAGCTCACCCGATTACGATCTGCGTCAGTTTTCCGGAAGAACCTCCCGCAAATATTTAAATACTATTGACAAAGACGCCAAGAAACCGTTGTTCAATAGAGTTAGTATGCCGCAATACTCTCCCGGATCAACGTGGAAGCCCCTTATGGCTCTAGCTGCACTACAGGAAGGCATCATCACACCCACGTCGAAATTGTACTGTGCAGGGGGCTATCAGTACGGCAATAGGTTTGCACGATGTCATGGCGGTGTTCATGGTTCCATCGACCTAAACACAGCGCTAACGGTTTCATGCAACGCATTCTTTTATCAGCTTGGAGTGAAGCTTGGCATGGATCGGATCCATTACTACGGCAATGCGTTTGGGTTTGGTAGAAAAACTAACGCAGATATCACCGAGGAATCCAAAGGTGTAATGCCCGATAGCGCCTACTTAAACAGGCAGTGGGGTAAGGGTAACTGGACAGATTACGTCGTGATGAACTGGGCCATCGGTCAGGGCGAGCTAGCAGTAACTCCCTTACAAATGTTATCCTACATCGCCACTATCGCAAACGAAGGAACATGGAATCAGCCCCATGCCGTGCGCGCCATGTATGACAAGACCCTGAACAAGATGCTCACGTTCAGCTATGCAAAAAACGAAATCCCGATCGACAAGGAGCATTTTCGTACAGTTAAACAAATGCTACGTTCTGTTGTTTCCTCAGGAACAGGCAGAGGAATTGATATTCCCGGACTCGACGTAGCTGGTAAAACAGGTACGGCGCAGGCGCTGCCCGGACAGAAAGACCAATCATGGTTTGTATGCTTTGCACCCCTGAACAACCCTAAGATCGCATTAGTTGTAACAGCCGAAGGGGGCGGATTTGGCGCGACAACAGCTCTACCCATAGCTCGTAAACTTCTTGAACAATACCTGCTTAATAAATGGCCTGAAGAAATAGGGCGCGATTCTACATGGATTCAGCAGGGTGGCGTTGTATCTGATTCGACTTCTTCAAACCCACAGGTCCCGAAACTTAATGGTCCTTTTGCGCCCGAATTGAAACCTAAGTCAGTTAAAAGGTATCAGCCTTCGGTAGTTTCAGCTTCGCTCAAGTAGAGCATACAGGTGTTCATCTTGCACTCAGAACATGCCGGGAGGCTTATGCTGCCGGGGAACATGCCGGGAGGCTTATGCTGCCGGGAAACATGCCGGGAGGCTTATGCTGCCGGGAAACATGCCGGGAGGCTTATGCTGCCGGGGAAGGTTTGCCTTTAGTCTCTTAACTCGTTGTAAATCAAAAATATTAGTGTTTTTAGTTGAAGGCTAATTTCAAACTGAGGGACCTTCGACGCAAAGCTCTTGTCAATAAGCTTGTTAAGCAGCCAACTAAAGCTCGGATGGGACAGCTTCATCTTCGGATGTATGTTAACCACTTCTGTGCCATACGCAGCATAGAAACTTCCGAAGTATAGGCATCAATTTTCGTCACGTCAACCCAAACCAGATCATGGGATTCGTTGCTCTTGCGATGGTTGGTATGTTGTGCCTGCAAAGCATACCGGATGTCGAAATGCAAATGTGCATTCATAGCACCGGCATGTGGAACGGTATGGATGTCTAGGTCGAAAATTTCAAGTGATACAACGTCTATGGAATGAATTCCCGACTCTTCCTGAGCCTCACGGATTGCAACACTAAGGATGTTGCTTTCACCGTCTACATGTCCTCCCAACTGGATCCATACGTTGAGTTTTTTGTGATGAGTAAGAAGTACCAGATTTCCTGATGGATCCACAAGCCAGGCTGATCCGGTAACATGACCGAAGGCATTCGTTCGTTCAAAGCAGTAAGGATCAGACTCAATAAAACCGATGAATGAATGAAGTGTCTCTGCCTCATCTGGCCAGCGCTCACCGTACGTTCGTAACTGGGTTCTCAGATCCATTTTCACAAAGTAAATATTATGAGCAAACTCCGGATAGCATTCTTTGTTGCCGTTATTGCAGTATCATCATGCAACGCAGAAGTCCCTGATACATCCGGGAACGTTTCAGTTCAACAACAGCAGGATTCAGCCGTGGACAAATTCGTGAAATCCGACGAAGAGTGGATGAAGATACTTACTCCTGAAGAATTCAGGATTATGCGAAAGAAAGGTACGGAACGGGCTTACACCGGTAAGTACTGGAATAATCATGATTCCGGCATGTACCTCTGCAATAGCTGTGGTGCAGAACTGTTTTCAAGCGACACCAAATACGACAGCTTCTGCGGCTGGCCGAGCTTCTTTGGTCCGCACTTCAAAGAAGCTATCAAATATCAGAAAGACCTTTCACTACCGTTCGAGGAACGAACAGAAGTCCTGTGTGCACGATGCGATGCTCATCTGGGCCACGTATTCAACGACGGTCCGGAACCAACGGGCTTACGCTACTGCATCAATTCAGCGTCACTGAAATTCATTGCAGCACAATCATCGTCCAAATAGCTTTCGTGGCAGCCTGAATACCCGCCTGATGGGTGTTGTGATATAATCGAAAAATCCAAAATGCTTGTACCGAATGGTTTGTACATACAAAATGTAGTACATGCATGGCACTACGATCAGTGTTAAAAATGTTGAGAATCCTAAACCAAATATGATGGACCAGGCAAGAGGACCCCAAAAAGCAACGCTGTCGGATCCAATGTGAATTTTCGGATCTCTGAGATTGATCAGTTCCCAAAAGTCGACATTTAATCCAAAGGCAAGAGGCAGCAAGCCAAGAATGGCGGCGGCAGCGGTAAGAATTACTGGGTTAAAGCGTATGGCGCCCCCTTCAATAATCGCAGCTTTTGTTTTCCATCCCTGTTTCTTCAGGATATCGGTGAAGTCGACGAGGACGATACCGTTGCGAACCACGATACCACCTAGTGCAACAATTCCCACTCCTGTGATGACGATTGAAAACTGCATTTGAAAGATCACAAATCCCAGCAGGACTCCGATGATGCTGAATCCCACAGTCGTCATAATCAGCAGCGGTTTGAAGACTGAGTTGAATTGTGTGACCATGATGAGAAGGATGATGCCGGCGGCAATTAAAAAAGCCATTGCAAGAAAGTCTGCCGATTCCTGCTGCTGTTCCTGTGCGCCAGTTAAACGCACATCGTACCCGCCAGGAATTGCTATCCCATCTAACGCCTGCACTATCTGGCTATTTACGGTTGTTGGATTGTAGCCCTGCTCCTTTAGCACATTGGATGACAGTGTGACTACTCGTTTCATATTTTTTCTGTTAATGCCAGAGAACGAATTAACGTATTCTATGCGGGCAACAGAAGCAACAGGGATCTGTCTGAATTGCCCGGAGCTCATCTCCCTGAACGTGATTGGAAGGTTAAGAATGGCATCGATATTTGATCGCGTGTTTTCAGCAACGCGGATTTGAACTGGATATTCATCTTCACCCACTCTCACCTTGGTAGCTTCGCTGCCGTATAAAGCGTTACGAAACGCCATCCCAATTTGCGATGTTGATATTCCCTCCTGGTTAGCTTTTTCCCTGTCAACAATCACGGCAATCTCGGGTTTGTTTCGCTCCAGATCCGATTTGAGCCGTTCGATGCCGGGGATCTCAAGAGAGTCGACGATCAGTGTTCTGATCCTCTCCGATAGTGCCGACAACGTATCGAAATCATCACCAGAGATTTCGACATTGACGTCTTTCTCCTGTGGTGGTCCATTTGCTTCTTTCTCAACGGAAATTTCAGCTCCCGGAATATCAGTCAGAGCCTGACGGAACATCGTGAGATACCTACTCGTTTGAGGATCTCCCCGCTTTGAATATTCTTTAAACGTTACTGTAACCTTGCCTTTGTGAGGCGTTACAGACCTGTCAGGTTTTTGCGGATCACCAGCGCCAATGCCAACGTTACTCACTACATTCGTTACGTCGGGGTTGTTATGTCCAATTATTTTCATCACGCGCTGCTCAACAACTCGCGTAATGGAATCGGTAACATGTGCATCGGTACCAATTGGCATCTTGATGTATATGTATGCGTTATTTGGTTCGCCGCTTGGAAAAAACACAGGGGGCTTTCCAAAAAGAGCAGTTAAAACAACCGTAAACACAAACAACCCAACCATCCCAACAATGGCCAGGTATGGCCGCCACCCTTTAAGAAATGCCCTCAATGTTGCCCGATACCGATCCATAAACCATGGCAAGAAGGAATTTTGAAATGGTTTTATCAGATACGGTGTGATTAACAGTTTGTTAACAAAGTAAAATGTTGCATTTATTAGTATTAATACAACAAACCACGTAGAACCCGCCAGTAGACCCAAAGCGATGAAGAAGCCAATTATGCTCCCACCGATGACGAGCCGACGGCGCGTTAGCGGCTGTTCCTTTCTGTCCATGAAATCTACTGCAAACACTGGGTTGATCACATAAGCAACTATCAGAGAAGCTGTAAGAGCAAAAATCAATACTGATGGCAGATACACCATGAACTTCCCAACCAAACCGGGCCAAAACAAAAGAGGAAAGAAAGGTGCCAGCGTGGTAAGTGTGCCGGCAACAACCGGAGCAAACACCTCTGCAGCAGCATACTTTGCCGCAGTCTTGATTTCAATTCCCTCTCGTTTGTGAAGCCTATGCGTGTTTTCGATTACAACAATGGCATCATCAACGATAATTCCCATTGCAAGCAGGAATGAGAACGTCACAACGATGTTGAATGTAAAATCCATTCCAGGCAATACCATAAATGCCAGGAATGATGAAAGGGGCGTTGCCATGCCCACAAATAAGGCGTTCTGGACACCCATGAAAAACATCAGGACGAGTGTAACCAGAATGAAACCGATGATAATCGAATTTACAAGGTCGGCAATGCTTGTGCGCGTCGAGATCGACATATCATTGGTTATTACCACAGATACGTTTGCCGGCAACTTTTCTGAAGTATATTTCGCGACCATTTTCTGAATCTTGTCTGAGGCATCAATAAGGTTTTCACCGGCCTTCTTTAGCACAGAAAGGGTTACAACTGGCTTGCCGTCAAGTCTTGCAAACGTGAGCTGCTCCTTGTTGGTTTCAACAACGCTTGCGATATCGCGAACGTAAACAGTATTGCCTCTACCCGACTTTACAACCACACTTTCAATTTCGGGCGCCGTGTGAAATTCACCGCTGATCTGCACATTTCTTCTGATGCTGCCGCTGGCAAGTTCGCCGCCGGAAATATTTACGTTCTCGCTTCCTATCGCCCTCGAAACATCGTCGAACGAAACGCTTAACGTCTGCATCCGGTTTGGATCGAGGTCTACCCGAATCTCCTTGTCGAGTGAGCCGATGATATCCACTCTTCGGATCTCCTTCATCGACTCAATGCGGTCCTGCAGTTCGTCGGCATACTTCTTCAGCTTGTCCAGGCCAACATTGCCTGCAATGTTGACGAACATGATGGGAAATTCAGAAAAGTCAACTTCCGCTACATCAGGCCCCTTCGTTATGTCGCTTGGCAAATCTGCTTTCGAACGGTCTACAGCATCCGTCACCCTCTGCTTTGCAACTGTAGGCGTTATTTCGGTAGAAAATTCGACTGTTATAATTGATACGTCCTGATACGACTGACTGGTAACTTTTTTTACATCTGCAATGCCTTTGATTTGCTTTTCTATCTGACGGGTAATCAGATTCTCGACATCGACGGGCGATGTTCCCGCGTTGATTGTTGTTACGAGGATGGTTGGCACCACAATGTCGGGGAACTGCTCCTTTGGCAGGCGCTGGTACACCATCGCACCAATCAACAGAATCAGCGCCGTGAGTACGTAGATCGTTGTTCGATTTTCAACAGCCCACGCCGTAATCGGAAATGACTTGTGTATAGACATAAAATTCGATTGATGGAGAGTGTGACTATTGAATGATTCGAACTTTCTGCCCTTCGGCTACCTCCAGCATACCCCTGGTTATTACCCGTTCTCCGCCTTTTAAGCCGCTTTTGATCTGAATGTGTGATCCGGATGTTAGACCTGTTAACACACCGATTCGCTTTACGCTGTTGCTTTCGTCAACGATGTAAACATATTCTGAACTGTTCTCTCTCATCACACTTTCAATCGGAACACTCAGCGCCGATTCAATCGTTTGATCGTTGATGCGCACGTTGCACGTTGTGAACGGTTTTAGTAGCGGGGGTACTCTTGGAAGCATTGTCTCGACCCGAAATGTTCGGTTTGTTGGATTCACAACTCTTGAAACCAATGTTACCCTTGCCTGAATAGTATCGGATATTTCCGGAAAGATTACTGTTATCGGAGCGCCTACCTTAACAGTAGCGATATATGGCTCGGCAAGGTCGGCTACAACTCGCATATCGGATGTATTAACAATTGTTAACAACCGAATACCAGGCATCGCAATTTCACCTTCTTTGGCCGTTAGATTGTCGACGTATCCAGATGTTGGAGCTTTGATCCTATACAACATTAATTGCTCTTCCAGTGACGACAACCTTTGCTCAAGCGATTCTTTTGTTGATTTTGCCTGAAGGTACTGAATTTCACTGCCTGCCTTTTGATCGTAAATACGCTTCTGCTTTTCGTACACAGTTGTAGCAAAAGAGAGCTGTATCTTCACCTCTTCGATTGCCTTGCGCGTTATTTCGGCGTCCAATTCAACAATCAGTTGTCCCTTTGAGACTGGCTGCCCATTCGAAACGAGAATCTTGTCGATTTGTCCCGATGCTTTCGGCAGTATGTCAATCGAAGATCTACTGTCAATTGTGCCCCTTACATCGATGATATGCTTGAAAGGGGCTTGCACCATCGTAACTACAGCAATGGGAGTTGCTGCATCGCGGCCATTCTTACCGCCTGGTTCACTCTCCAGACGACGAATCTTTTCATCCAATGTCGCGCGCTGCGCTTTCAATGATTCAATGTTGTCATCCTGCTTACATCCCAGCGCAAAAACGATTATTAAAAGCAAGGCAAGGATTGGTCGGTGATTCATCGAATACCTTTTGTTGTTTGATTTGATTTGGACATTCCGCGGATTAACATGCTTGTAGTGTTTACAAGCAACTGTTCAACACTCAATTTTCGCCACTCTGGCGGTAGTATGTTATTCTGTGTTATCACCATAATTCCTTTCATGATAATCATGATTTGCACTACGATATATTCAACTGGTTGGTCTAAGCGATATATTCCACTGTCTACTCCCTCTTGAATCAGTCTCTGCACAACTGACATCATGCGAACATGTATTTCACGGAATCGTAGCGCAACATCGCTTTCGTCATCGGGATCGCAGCCGAACAACTGCTTTACATTAAGGTGTGTTATTATGCTGTAGAACAGTTCGTTTTCATGAGAAAACTTATAGAACGTGCGGACGGCATCAAGCAATTTTTTGTCGGGCGTTTTTTTCTTTACAAGGACATTCTCTATTTGGACAAGCAAGCTTTCAAATTCCTTGCCTATCAATGCCATCAACAATTCTTCTCGATTTTTATAGTAGAGATAGAGAGTGCCCTTCGCCAACTCGGCATCGGTAGCAATCCTGTCCATTGAAGCGTGCTCCAGCCCGCATTCAATGAAAACGCGTCGTGCAGAATCGAGAATTTCACTTCGCCGAAGATCTCGCTCGCGAACCTTTCGTTCCATTATGCCCATTTCGTTACGGCTCCACCATATTCATGTAACGGTCGCTTACTTCGCCGATAGTTCTGTCATAATCTGACCGAGTTGAATAGTAGTCGAGGAGAGCGGACAGCCGGTTTACACGCGCTCGGGCAAGCGCCACTTCTGCGTCGTTTATTTCCAGTAGGCTTCCGGTACCTTCGGTGTATCGAATACGCGAAATATCATAGCCTCTCTGCGCCTGTTCGATTGTTGATTGCTGAGCCTGGATCCTGTCGAGGGCGGACTTCATTTTGTTTATGATCGTTCGTACCTGAAGTCGGATTCCATTTTTCAACAGTTCATACTGCTGCCGGACTGTTTCGTAATCGGCCTGTGCCTGTTCTACCTTGGCCATTACACGAAGGCCGTTGAAAATGTTAAAAGTGAATCCGATGCCGACAACAGCAGTCGACGCAGCTACCCAATTTGTATAAGTATCGGATTGCCCCTGGTTGGACCAACGTCCGTTCAGCGAAAGTGTGGGGTAGTACTCCGATCTTCGCACATCAATGACTCTGTCCAGCACTTCTTTCTGAAGTTCCAGCGTTCGCAGTTCATAATTAGCACGCATGGCCGCCTTAAAGCCTGAGTCTTCAGACGGAACGGCTTCCGGATCGGATATTCCCGTTAGCACAGGTCGAATTGTGTCCGAAAAATCAAGATCCAAGTACTGCATCAAGGCCGAAACAGCGTTTGCGTATCCGGATTTGGCGTCGGTTACTGTTGGCCTAACGTTTTCAACGGTTACCTGAGCGCGGATCTTATCGAATTCCGCAACAAGGCCTTCGGCGAATAACTTTGAAATGTTGTCGAAATTTTGCTGTGCATTGTCCAGAGTGCTTTGCGAGATATCGGTAAATTCGCTTGCTGCGAGCGCACCATAGTAACGTTTTTTAGTTTCCGTCACAACCTCTGCAACTACAGATCTGAACTGTGCCCGAGCTGCCTCCGAGTATATATTGGCTGCACCGATTCCCGTGAAAACTGCACTGTTAAAGAGGACTTGAGAAATACTCGCGGTAACATTATAGTCGTTGTTTAACGCAAAACGAACGGGTGCAACTCCTGCTGATGGATTAGTGAAATTTGGGATAAAGAACACTGGGGCAAGAATGTTGCGATTATAATTGGCAGCTAGCGTCAATGTCGGCAATGCATTGCCCACAGCCTCTTGCGACTGTGCGTCTGCCTTAATCACAGCTAAACGAGCAATCTGAACATTCTTGTTCTGCTTTAGTGCTACCTGTATTGCTTCATCGAGCGGTAAATCCCTGACGTTCCCCAAAACGGTAACGCCATACGCAAATACGAAAAGGTTAATTGCCAAAATCCTAAATAACATACACGTACCTCGGATGCAGTGATTCCTGACGGTTTACTGAACAACGGTCACAAAATTACTAATGGTCAGTAAATATGCAACTATTAAAATTCTGCGTGTGTGCGGCTCGCACTGTATTTGGTTGCACCTAGATGAATATTCGATGCATAATGGTCCGAAACTGGAGCATTGATTCCACCACTACAGTCGCTGCAGTTGGGGGAAATTCTCCAATCAGTATGGTTTGCACTCCAGCAGCCCTCCCTGCCAAAGCATCGCTCAAATTGTCGCCTATAAACCAACAAGCTGATGGTGTAAGGACATTATTTTCAATGGCTTCGATCAGCATACCAGGAGCTGGCTTACGCCTCGTACTCCCGGATCCTTCCAGGTCGGTACACACGTAAAGCTCATCTAGGGCGTAGCCTAACCGGCCCCTGAGCTGCTCCTGCATAAAATTATTCACATCCTCTAACTGGTTCTGTGTCATCAGACCCTTACCAACTCCCTGCTGATTCGATACCATGATTAATAAATACCCCATCTCTTTTGCATGTTTCAACACGTTTAATATTTCATCAATAAATACAAATTCACTGGCGACCTTGATGTAGTCACCATCGGCTTTGACATTAATGATACCATCGCGGTCGAGAAACAAAGCCTTCATTTTCTAATTATATTTAGGTTTGCGATTCTTCAGCAAGAAAGTACTTCGGTGCATGTTCCTCATCTACTACATCCAGGAATCTGCACGGTCTACCAAGAACATCTGAGTATTCACCTTCAATTAATACTGTGGGATAAATCATAATTAGCCTTTCTTTCGCTCGTGTACATGCCACATACAACAGTCTGCGCTCTTCTTCAAGCAATGCCTCAGATTCGGCGCTCCTGGCAGACGGAATCCTACCCTCGTTAACCCAGATCACAAACACAGTATTCCACTCGAGTCCTTTCGCAGAGTGGATAGTTGATACGGTTACGAATTCATCCTCTCCATCATCGCTCTCAATATCGTCGAGAGTCTGGTTAGGGGGCTCTAACGCTATATCAGAAAGAAACATTTCAACAGATGAATAGCGCGAGCAAATTGCCATCACTGTTTCAATATCCTTTGAACGCTTTTGGTGGTCTGCGTAGGTTCTTTCCATAATTGGTTTGTACAGATCGTTAAGAAACACGATCCTCTCCCGAGGGTCGGACATCTTGCTCGCATTGCGAATTGCACTGCGCAACCCTTCGATTGTTATCGCGACTTTTTCACTTATTCCATGAAAACTCTCGGTCAACGGATCAGTCATCTCTGCAATCTGATCGACAATGTTGGTTGCTACTTTTCGGCCCACACCTTTTTGCAGCATCAGCGTTCTATACCATGATATTGTTTCCTTTGCATTTACCGTTATCCTTAGCAGGGCAAGAACGTCCTTGATATGAGCAGCCTCGGTAAACCGCAGGCCGCCAAATTTTCTGTATGGAATGTTGGCTTTAGAAAGTTCAATCTCCAGATCGAACGACAGGAACCCTGCCCGCATTAACACACTGATTTGTGAAAGGGGCAGTCCGTTCTCATGCAGTTCGAGTATCTGCTGAACAACAAAGACACTTTGTTGTCTCTCATTGCTGCATGCTACAAGAATTGGTTGTTCACCGTCTTTTCTGTTGCTGAACAACTCCTTGTTGAACATTGCCGGAGCATCGGCAATAATCTTATTGCAGACATCAAGTATTGGCTGTGTGCTCCGATAGTTGTGCTCGAGGCGAATGATCTTACACGATGCGAAGGAGTCCGGGAAACTGTGGATGTTTCTTATATCGGCGCCTCTGAAGGAATAGATGCTCTGCGCATCGTCTCCAACGGCAACAACATTTCCTTCGGAACCGGACAACCCCTTTATAATTTCATGCTGCAATACGTTCGTATCCTGATATTCATCAACCATAATAAATCGGTACTGACTCATCAATGCAGCCGAAATCTCATTTTCTCTTGTCATCGACAGCAAATGCAGCAGCAGATCATCGTAATCAACCACATTGATGTGCTGTTTGTATGAGTGATATGAGTGAATTATTTGGGAAATGAGGTCTGACTCGTTGAGAAATTGGGGGAATTTATTGGCGACGACGTCGGACAGCGGAGTCATGGTATTGATGGACGTGCTGCTCATATCGAGCAGCGTACCCTTCTGAGGAAATCGTTTCCCGATTTTGCTTACGTCGAACCTGCCCCTTACCATGTTCATAACGTCCTCTGCGTCAGACTGATCGAGTACGGAAACACGGGTACGAAAGCGCTTCATCATCGAAAAAGCAAAAGAGTGGAATGTCCCTCCTGCAACACTGTTACAGCGGCCATCGAGTAGGCCTCCCGCTCTGTGCAGCATCTCGCGTGCAGCCTTCCGGGTGAACGTTAATAGCAGAACCGACGTTGGATCTGCGCCATCCTCCACAAGCCGCGCAACGCGATAGATCAGGGTTCTTGTTTTACCGGTTCCGGCGCCTGCGAGAATGAGTGCAGGGCCAACGTTATGCATTACAGCTTCGTATTGCGCCGGATTGAGTTCAGTTTCGTAAGCAATTTTATAATTGCGTGGAAATGTTGATAATGTTGTCTTTTTTAGTACGAGACGCTTCACACCGTCAGTAGTTCAGCAGTGACAGAAGTTCTGTTGCTATGTCTTCTATACTTGGGATAACGGCTTCCATAAGGGTACGATTGTACGGAATGGGAACATCTGCAACGGCAAGCCGCCGCACAGGTGCGTCAAGATAATCAAAGGCTCTATCGGCAATCGTCGCTGATATTTCCGCGCCAAAGCCGCACGTTATTCCATCTTCATGTAAGACCAAACATTTATTGGTTTTCTTTACGGACTGCAGAACAAGATCTGTATCCCAAGGAACGATTGTGCGCAGGTCTATAATTTCAATACTTCGATCTAGTTTTTCGACAGCAAGTTTTGCGCGGTGAACCATTTCGCCCCAGGTTATGATGGTTGCCTCCGTTCCGGCTTTAACAACATGTGCCTTGCCAAAATCAATCATGTATTCATCACCCGGATAAACGCCTCGTCCTGGCAACGTATCCTGTATTGCCCGATGTTCTAAAAAGAACGTCGGTTCATTACCTCTCACTGCCGATCGAAGAAGTCCCACAGCATCCTGTGCATTAGAAGGAATGGCAACACGCCAGCCGATTGTGTGAGCAAAAATACTTTCACCGCTCACGCTGTGCCATGGGTCTCCTGTTCTTTTGCTGAAACCAATCGGTATTCGAACGATAATTGGAGCAGCAAAGTCGCCATTGGTTCTCCACCGGATTGTGCCACAATCATTGATCTGTTCTGTTGCAGGATCGAGATACTTGCGGAATTGAATTTCGGGGACTGGAACCAGTCCTGCCAGGGCCATGCCTACGGAGCGTCCTATAATGCCCTCTTCACTTAACGAAGTGTCGAATACTCGTTCAGCACCGTGTTTGCGCTGCAAGCCGATGGTTGCGCCGTGTACACCGCCCTTCACACCTACATCTTCACCAAATACCAGCAAATGATTGTTGAGCGACAATTCAGAATCGATGGTGCGGCGAACAGCATCGATGAGGTTAATCCTCGGTCCTTCTTCGCGTATCTCTCCAGAACCCTTCGTAGCGGGGATATCTTCTGCCATCAAGCCTCCGTGAAGGGGCTTCTTTCCGCTGTAGAAAATGTGATTGTAAATATTGCCAGCATCTGGTTCCGGTTGATTCAACGCTGCATTGCAAGCCTGACGAACTTCGGAATCAACGCTACTAACAAATTCGTCCCATTGGAGTTCATCCATATACTTCTTGCGGACGAAGAACTCCTTCAGTTTAACGATTGGATCGCGTGCGCGTTCTCGCTGCCGCTCTTCTTCCGATTTGTATGCCTGATTGTCAGCCCCGCTGTGACCGCATATTCGCGGCACATCTACGTGGATGAGTACGGGTGTTCGTTTATCGCGGACGTAATCAATAGTTTTTTCGATTATCCTGGATGCCTCCTCGGGATTGGTTCCATCGCATTCAACGATTCGAAGATTCTTAAATGAAGCCAGATTATCTGCGATATTTCCACCGGGTGTCTGAAAGGTTCCCGGTACGCTTATCCCGTACTGATTATCCTCCACAAAAAACACCATGGGGAGTTTCTGTGTAGTTGCAATGTTTAATGAAGCCCAGAAACCATTCGTCGCTACCGACGCGTCCCCGCCGAGTGCGACTGCCACTGCCCCCTTCCATTCCTCTTCGTGCAATACATCGGAGCGATAGGTTATTGCCTGCGCCCAGCCCACGCACGGCGTGTATTGCGCACCAACATCACCCGAAGCTGGAAGAACGGTTACGCCATTGCGATTGGGCAGATGATGAACAACTCCGATATCTCGCCCACCGCTTCTGCTTAGCGATAATGATAAGGGGCTTGCAAACGCTTCCTCAAATGTCAGCCCGGCGGCGAGGACAAATGGTCGTGACCGATAATACACGGTTGCCCCATCTCGTCCCTGCTTCAACACCATACCGAGAATGGCTTGCGTCAGCTCATGCCCTGTAGCAGAGAACTGATAGGTAACCTTCCCTGATGGAGCCAGCTCTTGCTCCTCAATTTCGTCGATGCGGCGGCTCGCAAGTACGATGCGTGCCACATCAATCCATTCTTTCTTCGTCATGCCGTTGCGTGGTGAGATGATTGAGCCACAAACTTACGAACGGTGAAGTAGGTCAGTAGTGAGAACATAGTCTCTAGATTGGTACTTTTGCTGATAAACTGTTCAGGAGTTCACATGAAACTATTGACACTATTGGTTATTGCGATCGGTATGATATTTGGATATTTGGAATCGAAGGCACAGCTCACGCTGCCTAAGTTTCTTCCTTCTGCGTGCACTGGTACAGCCAAAGGCCAGATACCGGGTGCAACCGATGTACTGATAACGTCGATTGCAAGTGTTGGAGTGAATTACGACCTTGGCGTGTCAACGGTCTATACGGGTATCGACTTAGAAACCGGGAAGGCAGCTATGTGGATGTACAATATTTACAGTCCTTCTCTCGATACATCGGTAACGTCCTTGATGATCAACTTCCCGTTGCCCTGCTCTTCGTTACCCTCAGGCCAAATTCCAGACTCCATCACTATTAGTGGAAGTAATCTGCCTATTCCCGCAAATACGATTGAAGGTGTAGAGCTCATTAACGCCCTAAAGACCAATGCAGATTACCAAACGTTTGTCTATGCCAATCCCGATAGTTTGCCGCTGATAGCCGTCATTTCGGTATTGCCCGAAGCATTTCTCACATACCCTGCTGGAACGCCATATTGGGAGCTCCTTTGGGCACCCGCCGATTCAACCGGTTCACCGTTTTTCTGCTTTGTTCATGGTTTTAACGGCGAGACTGTTTGCTTTAGCGGAGTTTCTGTTTCGGTTTCTGAACAACTGCTTACATCGGGTACTAAGGTGTATCCAAATCCTGCCGACGAATCCGTGATGGTAGAACTACCATCGGCACTGATCGGCCACAGTATAAACATTGAAGCGTTTTCGCCAAACGGGCAACGCGTTGTGCTGTCCGATGGTCAGCTACTCGCATCCCCAGGCATCAGCATACCTACTAAACATTTAACCAGTGGGATATGGTACGTCCGGATTAGGGATGCTTCATCAACATCGTTAGCAACTTCTAAACTCGTCATTATCCAACATTAATGTACAGTCACGTCCGGCATTCCGATCCAGTCCTTTTCAGTGCTCTGCAGAATGAGTATGAGCGGCAGCGCGATAAGCTTGAATTAATTGCGAGCGAAAACTTCACATCGTTGGCGGTGATGGAAGCTCAGGGAAGCATACTTACTAACAAGTATGCCGAAGGCTATCCCGGCAAGAGATACTACGGTGGGTGTGAATGGGTCGACGTAGCGGAGAACCTTGCAATTGAGCGTCTGAAAACACTCTTTGACGCTGAATATGCCAACGTGCAGCCTCACTCCGGGTCGGGCGCTAACATGGCCGTTTACTTCACCTACCTGCAGCCGGGAGACACCGTCCTTGGCATGGATCTCTCTCACGGAGGACATCTCACCCACGGATCACCTGTTAATTTTTCGGGCATTTTCTACAACTTTGTTCCGTACGGACTTTCTAAAGAAACTGGCAAGATTGATTATAACATTGTTGAGGATCTTGCTAAGCTTCACAAACCGAAAATGATAACGGTTGGCGCAAGCGCATACTCACGTGAAATTGACTTTAAGGCGTTCCGTGAAATCGCCGATGCTGTGGGAGCTTTTTTGTTCGCAGATATAGCCCATCCTGCAGGTCTCATAGCAAAGGGGCGATTGATGAGTCCGGTTCCCTATTGCGATGTTATTGCGAGCACTACGCACAAAACACTTCGGGGTCCACGAGGCGGGCTAATTCTCATTGGAAAAAACATCGATAATCCGTGGGGGAAGGTAGCTCCGAAGAGCGGACGTGTTAAAAAGATCGGTGAATTGATCGACTCAATGGTGATGCCCGGCATTCAGGGCGGTCCACTGATGCACGTTATAGCCGCCAAGGCCGTGGCCTTTGGGGAGGCGCTGACTGACGAGTTCGATGAATACACTAAACAAGTTATCAGCAACGCCCATGCCATGTGCGATGAACTTGTTAAAATGGATTACAATGTTGTAAGCGGCGGCACCGACAACCACCTGATGCTTGTTGACTTGCGCAACAAAAACATTACCGGCAAGCAGGCCGAAAATGCGCTTGATGCTTCGGGGATAACGTGTAACAAGAACGCTGTTCCCTACGATACACAGCCTCCGCTCGTAACCTCCGGAATTCGGCTTGGCGCCGCTGCCATTACAAGCAGAGGAATGAAGGAAGAGGATTTGCGTCATGTTGCACGGCTGATTGACAGGGTGATTAGTAATCACGGTAACACTGATGTGTATGATGCAGTGAAGGAAGATGTACGGCACTTCTGCCGCCAATTTCCGCTCTATCCTTCGCTTAACCTTTCACCAGAAGAAATTGGGAAACGATTGGGCGAAACTCTCGACGATGCTGTTGATGCCGTTGGTAAGACTATCGACAGCGTGATTGATGAAGTCAAATCGCTGAAACGAACGTGAGCAATTGCGCGCTGCATACGACTGCATTGAGAGCTGAACGACGCGAATGATTGAGCGTCATGAGGTGCCCTGCAGACCGTATTAGTGGGTGGCTTTTCTACGAATCGAGGCAGGGCTGATTCTGAAATCAACCGTAGGCTGAACGTTGTTGCGCATGCGCAGAGCTGCAAGAAAACCGATCATGGCGGCATTGTCCATGCAGTAAGCACTGCGCGGAGAGACGAGAGTCCAGCGTCTGTCATTACAAGTCTGCCGCATTCTCCGATTCAATTCGCTGTTGGCCGCTACACCGCCGGCGATTGTTACAGCATTGATATTGTTGGCAGTCGCAGCCCGCAGTGTCTTTGCAACCAACACGTCTACGATGGCATGCTGCGCCGACGCTGCTATGTCTTCTATTCGTTCTTGTGGGTGTTGTTGCAGATAGCGCTTCACCGATGTTTTCAGGCCTGAAAACGAGAAGTCGAACGATTCCTGATTGATGAGCCCTCTCGGAAATGCAATGGCATCTGCCTTCCCGTTCTTGGCAAGCTTATCAATAGCCGGACCGCCGGGATACTGCAGGCCGAGCATTTTAGCAATCTTATCGAATGCCTCCCCCGCCGCATCGTCGAGTGTGGTGCCAATCAAATCGAACTCTATTGCACTCCGAACCAAGAATAGACCTGTATGCCCACCACTCACTACCAGCGTAATGGATGGAAACGTCAGGTCCGGATTTTCTAAATATCCTGAGTAAATGTGTGCTTCGATGTGATGTACGGGGTATAGCGGCTTATTGAAGCGCAATGCAAGCCCCTTTGCAAATTGAGTGCCCACTAATAACGAACCCGGAAGCCCCGGCCCGCTGGTAACGGCAATCGCATCAATACTGTCCATGTCTGAATCTGCCTGCCTCAGCGCCTGTGCAACAATTACGCCGATTGCCTTCACGTGTTCACGCGAGGCAAGTTCGGGAACAATGCCGCCCCAATCCGTGTGGATGTCTTGAGAAGAAATAATATTACTTAGCACGGTTCCGTTGTTCAGCACCGCGGCAGCAGTATCGTCGCACGAGGTTTCGATTGCCAGTATTCTCATGTGAGGCTATTTGAAGCGTTATGCTGTTGGGTGTGCGGTATGCGAGATAATTCGAGTAATAACATGGACACTGCAGCGCCAACAGATCGTTCGCGGTTGACGCGACGTTCAGTGCCAAATAAAAAATGTTTAGCAAATGCACCACGTTTACCCGCAATTCCAATCCAAACCGTGCCTACCGGCTTTTCTTCGGTTCCGCCTGCAGGGCCTGCAACACCGGTAATGCCAATACTCCACGTGGTGTTGAATTGCCGCTGCACACCCGTGCACATTTGGATGGCAACTTCCTGGCTGACAGCCCCATAAGCGTCAAGCACAGATTGTTCCACACCAAGCAAATTCATCTTGGCATCGTTCGAGTACGATATGATACCACCCATGAACCATTCACTGCTGCCTTGCACTTCGGTTAATGTTTCCCCCAACAACCCTCCAGTACATGATTCAGCCACAGACAAAGTTTCACCGTTTTCCTTTAGTCTGTCGGCTAAAATCTCAACAAGCGTCGATGGGCCCTCTCCAACAACATATCTGCCTGCCCTTTCAAGAATTATGTGATGTATTCTATTAATTTCCCTGTTCATCGTCCCCTTGATTCTCGAAGTCGCTGAATCATCAACTGCTCCAATCCTTAAACGCACACCAAAGTAGCTGGGCAGGTATGCAAGAGTCGTTGCTCCGGTTAGTGGTATATCTCCGATGAGATCTGCCAGGGCACTTTCTTCGATCCCTGTGGTGTGCAGGGTGAGATAAATTTTCGAAGCTGCTTTTTCAGCCATGTGTTGTTCGCGCAACGAAGGGATAACATGACGTTCCATGATGGCCTTCATCTCCGATGGTACTCCTGGCAGAGAATAGCATTTACAAGCTGGCAGGCCGGGAGCGCTAAAGGTGAACAGCAAGCCAAGAGCCGTACCAATCGGGTTAGGCAGCACCGTAGCAGTCCGTGGCACCATGGCCTGCTCTGCATTGCGAGCCGACAATTCGCGTCCCCTTTGTGTGCTCCTTTGTTTGAGCAGATCAAGCCACGACTGATTAAGGGTTAGCTCATCACCAACATAATCGACAAGTGTTTGCTTTGTGATATCGTCGTGCGTTGGGCCCAAGCCACCCGTTGTGATGATCACACCTGCACGGCTGCGCGCAACGTCAAGTTCCCGTTTCAGACTCTCGGAGTCATCGCCCACAACCGTCTGGTGAACAACGGATGCCCCAATTTCTGTACATTGTTGTGCAATCCACGTTGCGTTTCGATTTTCGATCTGACCGATGAGTATCTCATCGCCGATAGTGATGATGGCTATTTTCACGTCACAAATCTAGTTCGGAGTTGCTAATGGATGTCGTGATTTTACACGGATACAGCTCGAGTGCCAAATCCATCAAACAGTCGTTGGGTAATACGTTAACGAAAGTTAATACTAAACTCGGCGCCGATGGCATACGCGATTTACGTCTCCATTATGCAGATTATGTTTCGCTCGACGACCAGGTGATGCTCGAAGATGTTGCAGAATCGCTGTATCTGGAACTCAAGGTCAACGGTCTGTTGAATGGCGGCGAGCGTTCCTTGCGCTTTGTTGTGCACAGCACGGGCGGACTCGTTGTAAGACAGTTGATGCAGCAGTATTCCTGGCTGCGGCTTCACGATATGATTCACAGCATTGTTTTTATTGCGCCGGCAAACTTTGGTTCGCCCCTTGCCCATAAGGGAAAGTCGCAGCTTGGCCGGCTGAAAACAATGTTGGTCGACGGACTGCTGGAAGGAGACTCGTATGTCTCTGAGTGGCAATTTGGAGAAGTTGGCGAACAGATTCTCAACGACCTGGAACTCGCCTCGCCACGGCAATGGGCTCTCAGCGATTTCGATTTATTCAATGCAGCCGAAGGCGCAGTGTACAACTTTGATCTAATCAAAGCATGGGTCTTTACAGGAGCTAAGTCGGAATCGCTTGCAAGTATCGTAGCCGATACCGACGGCACGGATGGAGTAATCGTTACAAGCGGCGCAGGTCTTAACGTCAGACGTTTAACGCTCGACGTCGTCAATCCAGAAAACAACAGAGACGCAAATACGGGGTGGTCTTTAGGTATTAAAAAGCGCGACTTGGCAACGATTCCGCAGATGATCATTAACGATCTCGATCATGGTGGAATTCTCACCGATACAGAAGTTGCAGAGCTGATCATCGCAGCATTAAGAATTAAATCAACAACCGATTACGATACCCTCACGCAGCGTATGGCGGCATTGGAACGAAAGCGCAACATCAATGGTGAGCACAGATGGCAGCAGTTTGTTCTGCGTGTTTTGGACGACCGGCATCGGGCAGTAGTTGACTACGACTTAAGTTTTAATGTTTGGAATAAGGTTGCATTGCGCCGCTCCGGACTTGCTCCAGTTGTGGGCAGCCCCCTTTTTACTAAACAGATCACGAATGAATCCCGCAATGCAGCGCGGAATAAAGTTCTATCCCAGCAACTCGATAGCAGGCTTCGTTCGAAGGCATACAAACACTCTGTGTCGGGGGAATACAGACGTTTCCTTGTTGACATAGACGAGCTGGAAAGTTCGCTCGGACCCGACGATATACTCACATTTTCTTTAATCGCGTCATCCGGCGACAAACGTATCAGTTACTCCACAAAGGACGTCAACGACATCGTTGTTCACCCGCGGTCATCACGTCAGGATCCCACGTTTTTCATGCGCGATACAACAACGCAGGTAGACATCGTGTTAGATAGGTTTTCTGAGCAGGGGGCGATTGTGAGGGTGCGCTAAATAGAGAGCGCCTTAATTGAGTTTTTGCCTAATCTTCTTTTCACTCATACCCCTCAGGTAATACAATTTTGCTCTGCGAACGGAGCCTTCTTTCAGCACCTGAAGACTTTGGATAATTGGAGAGTTGATTGGGAAGATTCGCTCAACGCCAACGCCGTTTGAAATTTTGCGGACACGGAACGTTTCATTTATGCCCGAGCCTCGGCGTGCAATTACAACTCCCTGAAAATTCTGGATGCGCTCCTTCTCACCTTCGATTACACGGACTGCAATCTTAATCGTGTCGCCCGGACGAAACGTGGGAATATCGGGGGAAGCTTCACCAGCTTTAGCCTTACGCATTTCGTAAGCCGATGATTTCATGGCAGTGTCGAATTTTTTTACCTTGGGGTGCATCGTTATTCTCCGGGCAATAGTATACTTTGAATAGAAGCGGACTACAAAGATACGGTTAGGAAGGTTATCTGCCGGCATCTTCGCCGGAAAACCATGCCGGGTATCTCTTGATACCCGGCATCGTGATTTTTTCGATTCCATACACGCAACTTCCGGGTGCAGCACTGAAGGGAGTGTTCGCCCTCTTCCGTCGGATTAACCTATCCCAGTTACCCTAAGATTTTGATGCCGTCGGCTTTCATGCGTTGAACCTGAAAGTCTACCCTTTTCATGTTAAGGGGCGGGTAGTTTTTCATTTTTCGTATGTTCCGAATCTTGTCGATTTGAATCCGGGGAAACCATGAAAAACTATGACGCCCAACATATTAGGAACATTGCCCTGCTCGGACACGCGGGGTCCGGTAAAACAACACTGGCAGAATCCATGCTCTTTGAATCTGGCGAAATAAACCGTAGAGGTAGCGTGGAAGAACATTCAACGGTGTCGGATTACCATGAGATTGAGCAGGACCGGGTGTCGTCTGTTTTCGGTACTACAATGTTTGCCGAATGGCGTGATTATAAAATCAACATTATCGATACGCCAGGATACGTTGATTACGTAGGCGAAGTGATTGGAGCCCTGAAGGTTGTCGATTCAGGGATCATGGTGCTAAGCTCTAATCATGGAGTTGAAGTGGGAACAGAAACAATCTGGAAATACACGAAGCAATTCAAAACTCCAACTATATTCGTTATTAACAAAGTTGACCATGAACAGAGTAATTTCTGGCGCACGGTTGAGCAGGCAAAAGATCGGTTTGGACGCGAAGTAACTGTTGTTCAGTACCCGGTAAACGAAGGTCTTGGTTTTAACACCATCATCGACGTGTTAAAAATGACGGCGTACGTTTTTCCGCCAACCGGAGGAAAGCCGGAAAAGAAACCAATCCCCGATACCGAAGTTGAACGGGCAAAACGTTTGCATAATGAGCTCATCGAAATTGTTGCTGAGAACGATGAAACTCTGATGGATCATTATCTCAACAAGGGAGAACTCGACGAAGAAGAAATGCGTCACGGGTTAACAACAACAATTATTAACCGGCAAATATTCCCGGTGTTCTGCATTTCAGCAAAGAACGACATGGGCACCGGCCGCCTGATGTCCTTCATTGATGTTGTGATTCCTGCACCTGTAGAAATGCCGCCTGTCGAGACCTTGGGAGGAGAGTTTCTTAAGGCCGACCCAGCGGGCAAGGCATGCCTGTTTGTATACAAAGCAACGAGTGAAGCTAATGTCGGAGACATGTCGTTCTTCCGAGTGTATTCCGGTACAATTCACCATGGTCAGGATCTGATAAATGAACAGACTGGAATCACGGAAAGGCTCGGACAGCTCTTCGTCGTCAACGGTAAGAAACGTCATGAAGTAACTGAAATCACTGCAGGCGATATCGGTGCAGTCGTTAAGCTGAAAAACACGCACGTGAACAATACGCTGCACGATAAAGGATTTAACCTGGTGTTGCCCCCAATCGAATTCCCTCCCACAAAGATCAGGACGGCTGTTGTTTCGAACAGGAAGGGCGATGAAGACAAGCTTGGACTGGCACTGCACCAATTGCATGAAGAAGACCCAACCCTGATTGTCGAGCATTCACAGGAACTAAAACAATTGATTATCCACGGACAGGGCGAGATGCATCTGCAGAGTGCGAAATGGAAGTTGGAGCACAGATTTAAACTTGATGTTAGTTATCAGCCTGCTCGCATTCCCTATCGCGAAACCATTCGCAAGAACACTGATGCACAATACAGGCACAAGAAGCAATCGGGAGGGGCAGGACAGTTTGCCGAGGTCCACATGCGCGTGGAACCATACTACGATGGCATTGCAGATCCACCAGGGCTTACGGTGCGAGGCAAGGATACCTATGAATTGCCGTGGGGCGGGAAACTCGTGTTTTACAATTGCATTGTTGGTGGAGTGATCGATCAGCGTTTTCTGCCGGCAATACTCAAAGGCGTGATGGAAAAGATGGCAGAAGGGCCAATCACAGGGTCGTACGTGCGCGACGTTCGCGTAAGCGTGTTCGACGGCAAGATGCACCCCGTAGACAGCAATGAGGCCGCATTTAAGACTGCAGGACGGATGGCATTCAAGGATGCGTTTATCAAGGCCGATCCGTTGCTGCTGGAGCCTATTTACAATGTCGAGATTATCATGCCCGAAGAACAGGTGGGAGAAATCATGAGTGATTTACCTGTTCGCCGAGGTGAAATTATGGGCGTCGACGCCGACGGACATTACCAGATCCTTAAATGCCGTATGCCCCTCGCCGAACTAGACCACTATGCTACTGTTCTGCGAAGCCTTACACAGGGCCGTGCCAACTACTCTGCCGAATTCGCTGAATTCGTGCAGGTACCTTCGAACTTGCAGCAGAAATTGCATAACGAATACGTGCAGCAGCAGACAGAAGAAGAATGAAGTTTTTGTGAGATGATCGAATATTCTAAATTTTCTTAGCAACCGATTTAGCTTGGAGAAAGAGCAGTAGATAGTCTCGTCCGCCGGCCTTAGAATCCGTCCCACTCATATTAAAACCACCGAACGGGTGACTGCCCACCATAGCTCCCGTACATTTTCTGTTGAGGTAGAGATTGCCACAGAAAAATTCGTTCCGGGCACGCTCTAGTTTCTTCTTGTCCCTAGAATACACAGCTCCGGTAAGGCCATAGATAGTATCGTTGCCGATTTGCAGCGCGTGATCGAAATCCTTTGCCTTGCAGACGGCCAGCACAGGGCCAAAAATTTCTTCCTGCATAATCCGAGCGTTGGGTTTTACGTTAACGAATACAGTTGGCTTTATGTAGTAACCCGGCAAGCCAGGAACCTTCTCGCCTCCGCAGATCAGTTTGCCCTCAGTCTTACCGACGTCGATGTATTTGAGCAAGGTCTTTTCCTGACGGTCGGAGACCACCGGTCCAACCGGAGCATTATCGTTTGGCTCTCCAATCACAAGCGCATCTACAGCGATTTTAAGTTTGGTTACAAACTCATCGTACACAGGTGCTTCGACGATTACGCGTGAGCATGCAGAACATTTCTGACCCTGAAAACCGAATGCTGCCGCAACAACTCCTGCTACAGAGGCATCTATATCTGCATCAGCAGCAACAATGATTGCATCCTTACCGCCCATTTCCACCGTCACCCGTTTAATCCATATCTGTCCCGGCTGCGGTTTAGCGGCCAGCTCGTTGATGCGCAGCCCAACTTCCATCGACCCAGTAAAGGAAATGAAACGCGTCTTGGAATGACTCACCAAATAGTCTCCTGCTTCGGCACCGCTGGCAACAAGAAAATTCAAAACACCCGGAGGCAGCCCCACTTCCTTCATTACATCGGCAAACAACCACCCCATCATCGGCGAGTCGCTGGAGGGCTTAAGCACAATTGTGTTGCCGCAAACAATAGCGGCAGCCGACATGCCAACAAGAATTGCAAATGGAAAATTCCACGGGGGAATAATAACGCCTACTCCAAGCGGTACATAGAACAGCTCGTTGAGTTCACCAGGCTGCTGCACAACGGGCTGCACATCGGCAAAGCGTAGGGCTTCGCGTCCATAGAATTCCAGAAAATCAATTGCTTCGCACGTATCGGCATCAGCTTCCAGATAATTTTTTCCAACCTCGGAAATCATCCACGCATTGATTTCCAACCGCCGACGTCGAACAGCATTTGCAGCTTTGAACAAATACTGTGCACGTTTCTTCATCGGCACATCCTTCCACGTTTCAAATGCTGTTAAAGCCCCCTTCAATGCTCTTTCGGCATCTTCCACTCCAGACTTCTGAAATACGCCAACAACTTCTCCTGAGTTGGCCGGATTGCGGCTTACGGTTTTTGCCTGCGTCTTTACGTTTCGCCCGGCAATTATATTTGGGTATTCCCTGCCAAAGCGTTTGCGCACTTCATCAATGGCAGCACGCTGTTTTGCAGCTACTGCAGGTTTTGAGAAATCGTAATAGGACTCGTTTACAAACTCCTTCATTTTTACTCCATCGAGGCTTGCAGGGGGCTAATTTTACTCGGCATAGAAACGCAAATTACCATGCCGACATGGAAACCTGAGCGTCAATATCACACGTTATGCTCGAATCAATCATTCAAACACTCAGCGAATTGCCACCGGCCGGAATATTTATCGTAACGTTTCTGGTTGCGTACATCGAGAACCTCTTTCCACCGTCGCCAAGCGATCTGGTACTGGTTTTTATTGGCACTCTGGTCGGAATAGGTACAGTTGCCTTTCTTCCTACTGCCGTTGCTGCAACTTTCGGATCCGTTGCCGGATTTGCTACTGCCTATTGGATTGGCCGCAAATACGGCAGAACGATAATTGAGAAAGGCTGGGTGCCCTTTATTACCATATCGCTTCTGGAAAAAGTTTACCGATGGTTTGAGAAATATCACGGACTGATCATTATCGGGAACAGGTTTCTGGCCGGAACGCGAGCAGTGATATCTTTTGCTGCCGGGATAACGCGCCTACCGTTCCCTCGTACAGCCTTCTACAGCGCGCTCGGCGCTTTTGCGTGGAATTCTCTGCTTATATGGATGGGGATGCAGGTTGGTACTCGCTGGCGAGAAATCGACAAAATATTATCGGCTTATGGCTGGGTTGCAACAGGGCTTATCGTAACGATAATGATAATATTTATCATTAGAAAACGTCGGCGACGCTCTGTCTCCTAAATGCACTGCTGTGGATCATAATCGCTGACTAAGGCTATTGCTCCCGTCCCCAATCAACCACAAGCGAAAATCTTAGCGTGTTTGCCAGTGGGTGGTTGGCCTCGACCGTAAGGATGTAGGAAAAATCAAGTACAAACAAATCGTACTTCACACCCGCGCCGAGTGTATAGAATTGTCTTGCACCGGCCGTTTTTGGTTCGGTAAAGTAACCGCCCCGCATCGACACCACACGATCGTAAATATATTCGAGACCCAGGCCTGTCTCTACCCCGCCAACACCCCAGGCAGATATAAACGACCGCGGAATCGGATCTGAGCCAAGTTCATCGCGCTTTACGAGCAATTTGGCAAAGTCTGCCGTTACAAGCAGATCGTTAAATTCATCTTCGACAAGTTTAAATGCCACACCAGTTCGCAGCGTTGTAGGCAGCGGGTCTGACTCGTTCAGGTACGTCATCTTAGGACCCACGTTCTGCAGATTGGCGCCAAGCGAGAGCACGTTGTCGAGTTCCCACCCCAATATGTTCAGGTGGGCGGGCTTCCATAGGAATCCCAAGTCAAAGGCACCCGAAACACCCGTGCCTGCGCTGGCTTGTTGTCCGCCCGCAGGAGCAAGATTAGATTGAATGTACTTGAACTGAACACCGGCAGTAACGTCTGTACCTATCAACGTCCCATACGCTACACCAAGCATAAATTCATTCGACCGGAACGTACCCAATTTCACGCCGGTTTCCGATGTTCTCTCAAACTCACCAAGGTTCATGAAGATGAACGTTGCTGCAATCGTGCCATCGAGTGCTTCAACGTATTGGCCATATGTGCCGTACGAATAAAATAAATCCGCATCAAATTGAGGGAGCCATTTTGAGAAGCTCAATCCGACCTGACGTGACTGTTGAAAACCAAGACCTGCCGGATTCCAATATGTAGCATAAATATTATCGGCAATTGCTGTTCCGGTTTCACCCATGCCTCCTGCTCGCGCGTCTGGAGCAATTAATAGAAACGGAACGGCTGAACCTCCGACTTGTCCAAACGAAGCTGTTGCTGTAAGGAAAGCCATGGCTAAAACCAATCCGCCGTTGCGGATTATCATCATACTCGATATTCCTCTCGATGCATAAGAAACGACAAATTTAACGAATGAGTACAAGTTTACCTGCCACATCAGTTGTGCTTCCCGAACGATCGGTAATTCTGACGACACAATTGTAAACACCGGAGCCAAGTAGATTCCCGTCGGTATCACGTCCATTCCATACGTATTCGGCAGTCTGCATGTCGCGCATTTCCATTTCGCTCTCGCTAACGATCCTACCCTGAATATCGTATATACGAACTCTTGCATTAAAGGGCTGTGATACGTTATGCATAAATCGAACAGTTGTCGACTCTGAAAATGGATTCGGATAGTTCATTACCCACGAAGTGACAATGCCTTCGTCGGCACTGGCAATCCTAAATGTTGTATATGCTTCGCTCACGTTGTTCAAAACATCCCATGCCCGCACGCGAACAACATGTACTCCGGGCTGCAACCCAAAGATTTGCTTTTCGGCGCTGCCCCTGAGTTGACTCTCCAGAGAAGTTTTGAAATCCGAAGTAAGGGCCTGTACCTGGATGCCGTTGTCAAAGACAGCTTCAATGTCGTGCCCAACACCAATCCCTGTGGTATTAATGCCCGTTTCATCGACAAGGTCGGCAATCAGGATCGGATTGCTTCTAACCACATCACCAGATGTAAACAACCGCGAGTCCAAATAGATTGAAATTTCCGGACCATTGAAGTCTTTATAAGCATTCGACTCAAAGCCGTCAACAATGAGCCTGGTAGTCGTTCCTTTTGCCTTGCGACCGTCGTCGCTAACCGCATAACCATACAAACGCGCATTTGCCGAAGAGAAAGCAATATCCTTGGGCACTACAAATGTTGCCGTAAACCTTCCGCGGTCTACTACAAACGATCCTCGCGATAACGCAGCACCGCGTACAGTAAACCTGTTTACAGTTGAGTAAATATCGTTATCAACTATCGTGATAGACCTCTCGGCATCTAGAAGCGACACTGTGACAATTCCGTTAAATGAATCATCTGCCGACGATTGAATGGGTTTAGCAATATGCCCGGAAATTGTAACCGAGGAAAGCGCTTTAACGACGACATCCGACCCTGAAGACAATGCAGCGCCGTTAATCGTATCAAACGCCACTTCGTAATTCGGAATTGTGAGTCTCATCGTTGGATCGGCTACCAGCAAAAACTTTTCATCGTTCGATCCGCTAAGCGTCTGCTTGACCCTAAACATCACATCACCCAGCAACGGAACACTGCCATCGGGTTCAATTGAAAATAAATTTTTATAGAACTCTTGATTGATTTCAGCATTACTAAACGAAAACACTACTCGTGCAGCCGAAAACGTACCGATGGCTCCAGCACCCTTCTTAACTACAATTTCCTCGCCACCCGACTGCGTTTCCGTAAGGTCGAACCGTGCAAAATCGCAGGTTGCAGCCGTAAGGAAAAAGAACTTGTTGCTATTCGTCATCAGTGGAGGTGTTGTTTCCCGCTCGTAGACCAGCTCATGCGCCCACACCCTCGGATTACCGTGTCCAACCCAGTTTAATACAAGCAGCCCCGTTGTATTGATAGAGGAAACGTATTCGCTTGTTACTGCCGGCTTACGACGTCCCTTTGCAATGTTCTCGGTGGGATATTCAACAAGGTATACCTTCTTAGGTAAAATGGATTCAGGAATGTAATATTTTGCAAGGCTTTCACTCTGGTCCAGGTGGATCGACCCATCGGATCCGTACGATGTGGCGCCATCGTCGGCTGCCAGACCAACTCTTGTTCTCCAGTCGTCATCGGAACTCTCTTCTTCGTACTGCCTGATTTTTTCCAACATCTGATCGCCTATGGCATTCGAAGTGATGGGCAAACGTCCGATAGCAACATCAACCCTTGTATCGTTCCCGGCAACTCGAACAAAAAAATCATCAGTTGTGTGAGTATTTAAACCCCAGTTCATATCGTCCGGATCCAGGCTCTCAAATGGTATCAGATAGTTGGGTGCTTTAGTCGATATGCCCTTGTAATCATAGTGTCCGTCGCCCCATAACACAACATATTTAGGTTTTGTTGTCCATTGCGTTAAAGCGTGTCTAATGAAATCGCGAACCGCCGTCGGATCCATGATACCATAGGAAAATTCATTGAAGATGTCTTCAATATTGACAACGGCAACACTCATGCCGGACTTCGATCGGCGGTATTCGGCAAACCGATCGGCAGACGCCCTCAGTGTGCTGTGAGTAACAACAATAGCTTCTGCATTGAGAGGAAGTGCTCTTAGGTTTACAAAGGAAACTTTGTGCAATTCAACGGACTGAATACTTGATGTGATAAAGTATCTGCGAATACCATTGGAATCGGAATTCTCGCGAATGGAACACAATCCACCGGAAGGAGCAGCATTTTTGACTCGTTTAGGAAGGCTGCGGTCGGTGACGTCGAAAGCAAAAATTTCCGAACCCGAAAACCCATTGATGGTATATTCTGAAATGCCATCCAAAGCGGGATCGCTAAAAAACCAAAACTTATCATCTTGTGCAATCATTCCGCGTGGATAGTTAATCTCAAACCAATCCAGCAAGCCAGACGACGATGGTTCGGTATTTGAATATTGGAATCGTAAAATACTCCTGCCATCAGACGATAATGTATTTGCATACAAAGAGCCACCCACACCTCCCGAATATGTGTCCATGTATTGCGGAACAGGCGGCAATACACGCTGGCTGAGAGGTTTTCCATTTTCAAATACAGTGAATGTTCCGCTTGTACTTCCCCTATGGGCAAACATCATCTTATAATCAACTGTTCCACTGTTTACAAATCCTGGAAGTATTGTTGTAATTGTTAGTGAACCGTTACTCTCTACAGTCTTCCCAAGCCACTTCCGTCCCGAACCCGAGTTGTATGGGTTAACAAGCTCTTCTTCGTAGAATGCATAGCCTCTAACGGTAAGGGGGCGATTGTTGGGCGTCCCACTGGCAGGTTGCCGTTCTACACTGCGCAATCCATCGGCTCCTCCTACAGTAAGCAGATAGCCGGCATTTAATGCATAGTGGTGGATATAATGTTCAGCACCTTTTGATCCCCACTTAAACCCACTTGGTCCTGATGCATAGAATAGAACTTCAGATATAGATCCGTCGCCATTGGTTCGAACAATTATCTCTTGCTCAATAAGATTACGATTCGATTCGGATTCTACAACTTCGTCAAGTTCGGTACCACCGCGTCCGAAAATGTGAATTTTCTTTGCAGCCAGCGCATCGGTTGGTATTCCGGCATCTCTTAACTGCTGTGCAGTTATTCTGTATACGCCTTCTTCTCCAATTGTAAACGAATAAACATCACCTAATGGTTCCAATCCCAGAACTTGTTCAGTCTGTTTGAGAGGGGTGGCAGAAACAATTTCTTTCTTTTCAATTTTAATATTGAAGTTGTCGCGAAGAATTGTTTGCCCATTCCTGCTTTCAACCACAACGCACTCAACTCTTGCAAGATGTTTATCGCGGGCGATACCGGAATAAAAAACTGAAACGTCGGCCTCAACCGGCTGCTGAGTTGGAATCACAACTCCCTCGGGTGTATAGCCAGCCTTCAATTCCAGGTCGATAGCCGATGACGTGCTCGACTTAGCCAGTAATGCAAAACCTTGTTCACCTGAAACCGGCAAATCAAACGTTACAACCCATTGCCGAATAGTTGCATCTGCTGTCTGCCGAAATCTCGCACCGTCAATGTGAGGGATTAAAGACTTCTTACCGTCTGCCACGACTGTGTCCCAACCATATATCACTGGTGTGAGTGAAAACGATATCACTCCGCCAGGCGCATTTTCAACTCTTAGTCCTCTAACGTCGCCTGCGTTTAACTGTATGCAATGACCAACAAATAATGCGAGCGCTGTATAAGAGGCTTTCTTTCCAAACAGCATTGTATTGAACATATCAGGCGTTGTGTGTTGAAATTGCGTTCACAGCCCACAGAAATTTACCGGCATAGAGACGCAATGATATACGTGTATTGTATGCAGGTAAAGTGAAAAGTTACCACTAAAAAAATGCCTCGCCATCAGGGGGGAATGAGACGGCAAGGCATGCAGCATAAAGAGGAAGTGACGACTCGCGTCGCCGAGCGGGAAACGAGACTCGAACTCGCGACCCCAACCTTGGCAAGGTTGTGCTCTACCAACTGAGCTATTCCCGCAACACAAAGAACCTGATGCAAACATACGCGGTGAATCACTGACTGTCAACGTTGAAAACCATCACTTTTGATAATATCTATACAAATCTGTGGTTAGAGATATCCACACCTCTATCCACAGACCAATCTGGTGCGCAGAATTAATGGTGCGATTCGCATAAATCGCAGGCAATAATCGTCATACTAGTTAGGTTAAAAATCCATAACTATATTATTTATCAAGTGGTTACGGCATTAACTAAAACTGATTTCAGAGAAAAAACTTTAATAAAAGACTTGGAAACCTCTTCTCTCACCTGGGGTATAGAGTGACTGATTCCCGTCTCGGCCAAGATGCTCGTCACCGACTTATCGTGAATTCCACAGGGAATAATGGTGTTGAAAAGCGCCAAATCGTTACTCACATTTAGGGCAAATCCGTGCGTCGTTACCCATTTTCTGCAGTGAATCCCGATGGCACAAATTTTTCTATCGCCCCCTACCCAAACACCCGTCAACCCCTCGATTCGATGTGCTTCGATGTGGAAGACAGAAAGCGCGTCGATGATTGCTTCTTCTATGCTGCGAAGAAACCAATGCAGGTCGGGCGTTGTGCGCATGAGGTTGAACACTGGGTACCCAACAAGCTGTCCTGGATTGTGAACTGTAGCTTCTCCCCCTCGATCGGTTTCAAAGAATGGAACGTCAGAAAATTGTTCGCTGTGATATGATTCCACGATTGACCCAGCTTGTGTGGTGCGCCCAAGAGTGATTACAGCAGGGTGTTCGCAAAACACGAGCGTATCATCAACATTGTGGTGTAAAATATCATCGGCTATCTTGAGCTGCTGCTTCCAGGCTTCCTGATATTCTATAAGACCCCAATCTGTGATAATCATGGTACGATGCGGGGATTGATGAGGTTTAAAAATTAACGCATTCGTCGTACGCTAACGCAGCAGACTCCATGATTGCCTCGCTTAATGTCGGGTGGGCATGGATGGTTTTAAAGATGGTCCGGCCGGTTGCATCGAGTGCACGCGCAAGACCAAGTTCGCCAATCAGTTCAGTTACATCAGGACCAATTAAATGCGCTCCCAGCAGCTCGCCATATTTCTTATCGAAAATTAGTTTAACAAATCCCTGTGCCTTGCCTATTCCATGCGCCTTTCCATTGGCCGTGAATGGGAACTTGCCAACACGCACCTCGTAGCCGGCTTCCTTTGCCTTTGCCTCGGTTAGTCCGATACTTGCAACCTGTGGCTGACAATATGTGCAGCCTGGTATGTTGCCATAGTCTACCTCGGTATGATGCCCGGCAATCATCTCGGCAGCAGCAATACCTTCGGCCGATGCCTTGTGAGCGAGCCAGGGAGCGCCGGCAACGTCTCCTATGGCATAAATATTCGGGACAGAGGTGCGCATAGTTTTGTCGATCTTTATCCAGCCGCGCTCAACCTTAACACCGGCGGCTTCAAGGCCAATATTCTCGATGTTACCCTGTACACCAATTGCATTTAGCGCCTTGTCTGCCGTAATCGTTTCCTTTGAACCGTCCTTCTTTTCAACGATGATTTCTACTCCCTTGCCCTTCTTCTTGGCCGACAAAACCTTTGTTTCCGTCATGATTCCAATACCATCCTTCTCGAACGATCGCTTCAATTCCTTCGATATATCCTCATCCTCAACGGGCAGTACCCGATTCATCATTTCTATGATAGTAACTTTTGTTCCAAATGCATTATAGAAGTAGGCGAATTCGACGCCTATGGCTCCGGCTCCCATAATCACAAGAGTTTTTGGGGCACTTTGCTGAAGCATGGCTTCGGTAGATGTAAGAACGAATTCCCTATCAACGTCGATTCCAAGAATCTGCCTGGCCCGTGCTCCGGTAGCAATAATGATGTTTTTAGCGTCGATGGAATCGGTCAGTTTTCCTTCCGCATTCACTACGTCGATTTTAGTTGTGCTGGTTAACGAAGCCGTCCCTCTGATTTCGGTAACCTTATACTTTTTAAACAGATATTTAACTCCGTTACTCATTTTGTCGGCAACTCCCCGCGAGCGCTCAATCACCTTGGGGAAGTTGACGTCGAGCCCCTTAACATCGAATCCAAAATCTGCCGCGTGCTTGAAAAAGTTCATGTACTCGGCGTTTTTAAGCAAGGATTTCGACGGAATACAGCCCCAGTTGAGACAAACACCTCCCAGCCGATCGCGTTCGATACAGGCAGTTTTTAGTCCAAGTTGAGCTGCACGAATTGCAGCAACATAGCCGCCGGGTCCGGAGCCAATTACGACTACGTCAAAAGCGTGTTGATTCATATTCGATGAAAATATATCGTTGGTAAGGGGCAGGATTCGGCTCGTTTTTCAACCGAATCGACAGGATTACAAAGATACTGCGAAACTTGTAATCAACTTGTTGGTGTTTGTTGAACACTGAAACGAAATCTTTTCTATGTTGCTGGTGGGGAAATAACTATTTGACGACATGGGAAACCGTCACTTTTTATTCATGAGGTCGGAGGGAACATGAAACTATCGTCGCTACTCGTTATCGTGTTGGTTGTGAGCATTGTCTCGTTCTTACTAGACGGGCTATGGCACATGGTCATATTTAAATCAACCTATGACCAAATTGAGGTATTGCTTGCGCCCGTTTCGATGACGAGGACGGGTATTCCATGGCAATTCTTCATACTTGCGTTAATTACTAATTACATCTTCCTCAGATTTGCGCTGAACGCTTCAGGGTCTGGACTCACGCTAGCTGCCGCCGTGGAATCGTTAACGCTAGGAAATCTTGCACTTGCTGTGTTTTATAATGTTATCTCCATGTTCCGCTTTGCCAACTGGCCTGTGTCGGTCTCAATTCTTGATATAATCTGGCACTCTGTGAATGGTTTTATCGCAGGTTTCGTTGCTGTACAGGTGGCAAGGATATTCACTAAGTCAACCAGCAGTAGGCAAACATCTTAAACGCAATTTTATCTCATGTTAATGTTCACTCACGTTGTTGTTCTGAAAGGGGTTTTTAGAGCCACTTTCGCTCAACAAAATCAACAACCATTTGTGGAGGATATCGCATGAAATGGAAGGGTTTTATTTACGCTCTCATTGCTGGATCAATCGTAGCCTGGGGCATCGACTATCTGATGTATGAAGTGATTTTTTAGGGATTCAATGGCTGAAATGGAAAAGACTTTCGCTTCAGTTATGTATGCAGAAGGTCAGGGTCCCAGCCATGCATGGTTTATTGTGTACGAGGTTTGCCGAATGGCCATAGTGGCGCTGATAGTTCTGCAACGGCCGATGATGGGAATAGCCGCCTTTATTTGGGGCTTGATAGTAGCCGGCCTTACAGGCATCGTCACGGATTTTTGGTGGGTGATGATGTTCCCGGCAATGAATTTCAATAATATGTTAATGGATGTTGTCCCGGGTGCCATCCTAGGTGGAGTTTACGGATGGTTGATGGCATTCACTTATTCGAAGGTGAAGTAGAAATTTCTGAGATTGTAAGACAAACAAGGACGGCCTATGCGGCCGTCCTTGTTTTATTGGATTTTCCTGGTCGGTCCGATGTTGTTATGTGTGGTACTCAAACGACTCTCTGATCAACGGATCATTGACAGCAACAGCATTGCGTCTTGTATTCAAACGAGCTGCCAGATATAAAAACACGCCGGCAAAAAATGCCATTCCAGTGAACTCCTGCCAGCCAAAGAGCATTGCGTCGGTTTGCATAACCTTGCCGACTGCAGGCATTACAATCCAAACAATGTCGATGTAATGAGCCACGAGTATAACAATTGCCGCTACCGTAAGAAGGGTAATCTTTCGTTTTACATCCTGACGCAGCAAGAGAACAAACGGCAGCACAAATCTAAATATCATTAACAAGTATCCGAAAATCCCCCATGAACCCGATGTTCTCTGTGTGAAATAGACTGTTTCTTCGGGAATGTTTGCATACCATATAATGAAGTACTGAGAGAAGCCGATGTATGCCCAAAACACCGAAAATGCAAACATCAGCTTGCCAAGGTCGTGAAAATGCTCTTCACGGATGTATCCTCGAAGTAAACCGGCTTTGTACATATACACAACCATCAGCGTGATGATTGCAAGCGCCGCTACAAAGTGGCCGGTAAACGTGTATATACCCCATATCGTTGAGAACCAGTGTGGTTCGAGAGACATCATCAGGTCGAACGATGCAAATGTGATCGTCATCGCATACACCAGTACCCAGGGCGCTGCCCTCTTCCAGTTGCGTCGTGTTGGTGTAATGTCCGTTTCGTTAGTATCCTGTTTAACCGAATTACCAACAAGATGCCACAACATTCCAAACCATAACAAGCAATACAGTCCCATCCGTACCAAAAAGAATGTCATGTTGAGGTAGGGGGCTTTGTACGACAATATTTTATCCTGGGCAGCTTCCGGATGCGTCCACTCGTAAATAGAATGGTGTCCCATCATATTCACAACAATGGGAATCAGAAAGACGGCAACAAACGGAACCATGCCGGAGAGGTTCTCAGCGATCCGACGGACAGATGCGCTCCAGCCGGCACGAGTTAGATATTGCAAAGCAACAAAAAACAGCATTGTGACGCTGACGCCGGTGAAATACCAAAAGCCCACGAGATAGTCTGCGATAAATCTCTGCTGTCCGTGTTCGCCGCCGGTAAGGTAAACGGCAAACAGGCCAAGCACTCCGGCAATCATTAAACCTATGCCAGATTTCCTCAGTGTTGCAACGAACGGTGTAGAACCAATGTTGACATGTGTCATGAAATCGCTTCCTGTTTTATTGACTCTTTACGGCTCGTGCCTGAAGTGTTCTCAGGTAGTAAATAACTGCCCAACGGTCAATGGGCTGAATTTTATCAGCATAACTCGGCATCAGGTTTTGTCCCGAACTAATGATATGGAAAATCCGAGCATTTGAAAGAGTTCGCGCATGCTCCATTGTAAGATCCGGAATGCCAACCCAAGAGCCGCGCTGAACCAGTTTTGATCTGCTCTTAGCATCAAAGTTGTGGCACGCTGCGCAAAAAACGTTAAATCTGTTTTGTCCGCGTGATAATAAAAATGTTGATTGTTTAAGATTTGGATCAACATTGTGTACTTCAGCCGAATCAACGTCGCCCTGTCCCAGTAAGTAGACCTCAACGCCGCGGGCTACGGTCCCCTCGACTGGATCTCTAAGGCTCTTCCTATCAGCAAAAAAGGAGTTACCCGATTGTGGAATCGCCTTGAACTGGTGATCCATGTTTGGCAGATATTCCATTGGCGGCTGTTCTGCAAACCATGTAATCCGTCCGGCAAGGACAAGTGTTGTAAATATTCCTAATGCGCCGATGAGGACAAGAACAAGAATTGGGATTTTACGTGGTGCGTTCATTGTATTCTGTGGTTTTGAATCTCACTCGATAGTCGGTTGAACGATGTGAACGTTTGTAGCTCCCACTCTGCGGAGCAAATCCTGTGCAGTGTCTTGTGAGTACCGGTCGTCGTTGGCATCGATGGTGATAACAAACGTGTCGTCTGTTGACTTCTTAAAACTCTCATCGTCCTGAAACCGATGGTACCAGGTGGGCAGGCGGCACAATGCAAACAGGCCAAGAGTTGTAAAGATGGCAGTACCCAGGACGGAAAGTTCAAAATCAATAGGCATGCTGAACTGCCAATTAAAGAATCCCTTGCCGCCGATATTGAGTTTGTAATCCCATGCACCTGTCCACCACTGTAATCCCAGCGCAGTTGTTAAGCCCCCTAACATTCCTGCAAAAGCGATGTACGAAACAATAGAACGTTTAATACCCATTGCAGAGTCCAGACCATGTACGGGGTATGGTGTGAGCACATCCCACCGGCGATAACCGGCGTCGCGAATGGTCTCGGCCGCTTTAATCAACACATTTACGTCTGTGAATTCTCCGATTGCGCCAACAGATGTCTTACTCATTATCAAGCGTCCTTTCAATGTCCGGTCACTTCTGCATGGGCGTGCCCGTGCTCATGTTTGTGTTTTGGCTGCGAACCGGGCAGAATAGCTTTCACTTCTGCAATGGCAATCACAGGAACAAACTTTGCGAACAGAAGAAATGCAGAGAGGAACAAACCAAATGTTCCAATAAAGATGGAGACTTCCACCCATGTTGGAGTGTAATAGCCCCACGATGAAGGCAGGAAGTCGTGATGCAGCGATGTTGCGATAATTGTAAACCGCTCAAACCACATTCCGATGTTGATGAAAATCGAGATGACGAACATGAGGGGAATGTTGCGGCGGAATTTTCTGAACCAGAAAATTTGCGGAGCAATAACGTTGCACGATATCATCGTCCAGTATGCCCATGCGTAGTCACCAAACGCTCGGTTCTGAAAAATCCACATCTCCCACGGATTTGCAGAGTACCATGCAATGAAAAATTCCATCGCGTAGGCGTACCCCACCATCATCCCTGTTGCCAGCATGATTCTGTTCATGTTGTCGAGATGCTTAAGCGTAATGAACTGCTTTAGATCAAGCACTTCGCGTGCGATAATCAACAGCGTCATCACCATCGCAAATCCAGAGAATATTGCGCCGGCAACGAAGTATGGCGGAAAGATGGTAGTGTGCCACCCGGGAAGAATGCCTACGGTAAAGTCCATTGAAACCACGCTGTGTACCGATAACACCAGTGGCGTGGAAATGCCGGCAAGGATCATGTAGGCGATTTCGTAATGATGCCAATGCCGATGCGAACCAGTCCAACCGAGTGAGAAGAAACTGTAGATTTTTCGCGCAACGTTGTTTCTAACATAGTTGCGCAATGTTGCCAGGTCGGGAACGAGTCCAACAAACCAAAAGAGTAGCGACACTGTACCATACGTGTTTACTGCAAATACGTCCCACATCAACGGAGAACGGAAATTGACCCACATCTGCATTTGATTGGGAAACGGAAGAAGCCAGTAAAACAGCCACTGCCTGCCTGTATGCCCCAGCACCATCGACATTGCACAGGCAACGGCAAATAGCGTCATAGCTTCTGCTGATCTGTTGATTGCAGTACGCCACCGCTGACGGAATAAGTAAAGAATGGCTGAGATCAGCGTCCCAGCGTGTCCAATACCAATCCAAAAAACGAAGTTGGTAATATCCCAGCCCCATCCCACAGGATTGTTGAGACCCCAAACACCAATTCCTGTTAGGATTGTATAGCCAAGCGCCACTACACCAAGACCAAGCATCGAAAGTGTAACGCTGAGCGTTAACAAATACTTCATCGACAGTTTCGATTCAACGATGCTTGCTATGCGCGAGGTAACGTCACGAAGTGTTGGGTGCCCCATCACCAAGGTCTCGCGCACAGGCTCTTCGTAAGCGTGCCCGTTTGTGCGGGTTTGTTGTTCGTGATCGACAGTCATGTTTGACATCTCGACGTTTTTCCTTTATGAGTTTCGCACTTTAGCGAGATACGTGATTTGTGGACGCACGTTTAATTCAGACAACACCTTGAACCCTCGGTCTTCCATACGCAACTGTGCCACGCGGCTCGTTGCATCATTGGTATCACCAAAGATGATAGCGCCGGCAGGACATGCTTCCTGACATGCCACAACAGCTTCACCGTCCTTGATACGCTCACGTCCCTCATCTCTGGCATGCCACTTGGCCTCGTGCAATCGCTGCACACAAAACGTGCACTTCTCCATAATGCCACGCATTCTGATTGTGACGTTGGGATTAAACACCAAATCAAGCGGCGACTTTTCCTCAGCATGAAAGTTGAGGAAGTTGAACCGACGAACCTTGTATGGACAGTTATTCAGGCAATAGCGCGTTCCAACACACCGATTGTACGTCATTTCATTCAACCCTTCGGGTGAATGCGTAGTTGCGGCAACGGGACATACATTTTCGCACGGTGCATTCTCGCAATGCTGGCACAGCATCGGCTCATTCAGAGAAATCGGATTACTCATGTCGCCAACGTAGTACCTATCGAGTCTAATCCACTGCATCTCCCTGCCAACCAACACCTGATCCTTCCCTACTACCGGAATGTTGTTCTCAGATTGGCATGCAATTACACACGATGAACACCCAGTGCAAGCGCTCATATCGATAACCATTCCCCATCGGTGTCCCTTGTATTCATAATCGGGAACAATCGAGACTGGCAATAGGAATTTGCCGTCCTTACCAGTATTTGGAAATTCTTCTTCGAGAGATTCAAGGTGTCCGTTTTGCACATCGTGCAACGAAACCCACTTTGCTACCGGTCGCTCGCCCCTTCCATCATCAAGTGTGTGATGGTTTTGTGTTGTTGCAACGCGGTACTTTGTGCCAGCTACAAGAGAAATATTTTTAAGGGGCATGTACGACGCTGTATTTGCCCCAGAAGCCAGCGCGAACCCATTTGCACCTACATTCTTTGCCACAGCTCCGCCGGCAGTGCGTCCGTAGCCCAGACTAATTGCAATAACATCGTCTGCCATACCAACCTGAACCCATACGGGCAGGCTAACAGATCCATGTTCTGTAGAAACAGTAACAAGGTTCTGACTTGCAAGAGCTAATTCTTTTGGATTGTCGTTCTTGGCTGCACCAATTGCGATTGCAGTGGCAGGGCTCATGAGCGCAGCATTTTCCCACACAATCTTTGTTACTGGGTCTGGCAATTCCTGAAGCCACGCATTATTTGAGTACTGCCCGTCATAAAAACTCAGCGATGGCACTATTGCAACAACTCTTCCCGAAGAATACTGTCCCGCAGAAAGTTGCGCAGCCGCTGCTCCGTTAAATGTTGTCGAAGACGCAGGTATTTGCGGCATGTTCAAAATGCCGTCCTGAAGTGTCTTGCGCCACGCAGCATCGGGGTTAGGAACCGATGCCAACATCATGGTATACCATCGATTTTTAACAAAGTCAGAGTATTTCTGCTCTGCAGTAAACGGAAGCGCTCCTATACTCAAGCTTTCGCCTACCTTCAATGCAATGCGCATCAGCGAGTCCTGCACCGATGACACTCCATCGTTCATGGGCGCAATCATTGGCTGCTGCATGCTCAGTGTTCCGTCGATGGCTGCTGCGTCGCCCCACGATTCCAGCCAATGCGTACCGGGAATACTGATGTTGCAGACGTCAGCGGTTTCATCTTCGTAAAGATTTATAGCAACCCGCAGAGGAGCCTTCATCATTGCTGTTCGGAATGCCCTGTCGGCAGTGTACTCGGGATTGGCGTCGCAGAAAGCCAGCAAGTGCACATTGTCTGCCGTCAAATCGTTCGTCAGCGCATTAAGTGCTGCTGATTTGTCGCCGCTGAACGGAAGCTGCATACTCGGATCAACAACTAATCCGGCGCCGACGTTTCCAAGAGCATTGTTGATGTTTAACGCAATGGCATGTGCGCGGGGAGACAAATGTCGGCCAGCCATTACATACGACTCTCCGATTGCACCCTTCAATGCCGATGCAGTTTCCACTGCCTGTTTGGAAACATCGGCTGATGCCAAAGCAGCTATCTCGGAACCGACAGCGGCAGAACCTACAATCTCTTTTTCGATAACTGCCAGGAATGGCTCGATCTGCGATGGATGTAATTTTATTCGCACGTCACTATTGCCGCCAGTAAGAGAATACTGTGCCTCGGCGACAATCATTTTCGACATGTTTTTGTTTGCTTTGACTGGCTTGCGCCTCTGCGACCATCGTGTTGTATGGTAAAGAGAAAGCGGATCGGTTCCCAGCGGATCGGCATCAACACAAACAACAATCCTGGCTTTCGAAAGGTCTGGCACAAGTACAGCATCCGTCCCTATTGCAGCACGGTTGGCAATGGCTGCATTATCGGCTGCAATCGAAGGCATTGTAACAAAAGTTATTGTCGGAATCGCTTCACTGATATGCTGCATCAGAGCGGCATAGGAAGGCGATGCATGCTCACCGACAACAAATACCGCCTTTTTTCCTGCCGTATGAGCTTCTGTTATTCCTTCTGCAATGGCTATTAATGCATTGTTGTACGAAGTGCCTCCGCCGCCCTTGCGAACGCGCGGCCGACGCAGCCTGTCCGGGTCGTACAACGATAGCAACGACGCCTGCATCTCCGCAGATGCCCTTCCGGCATTGCCAGGGTGAAGCTCATTGCCTTTAACCTTAATCGGTCGGCCCTCGCGCGTCTTAACCAGTGCACCGTATGCAACATTGCACTTCGTATATACACTGGCATATTCAAGGGGCATTCCCGGGATAGCAGTTTGAAGCGATTTTACAGACGGTACCAACCTCTGCTCTGGGCGTCGGCATGCGGCGGCTGTTAATGCCATCGAGGCCGACATAATCGTCATGAATCCGCGTCGGCTCACAACGTTTTCCGCCATCGGACCCGTTTCCGGAAACTCACTTTCTTTATAATCTACTGCACCGCTGAGAGACTCAAGGCTTTTCCATGGCGCTGCATTTGCAGAGTGTAGCGAACGATCGGACATATTCAAACCTTGCTTGGAATTTCGTTGTTGGTTAGTCTGTCCACTGCAGATATCAATAATGGCATGTGGAACAATTCTCCGGACCCAGCCCGGCTTTTTTCGGGTGCGGAATGCCATCAACCTCGTGTGCGGGGAGCGCCGTTTCAACCATCCCAAACGATGGGCTCACTATTGGCTTCGACTCCCCTATTTGTGCGGCAATCGGCGTAAAGATGTAGGTACTATCGAGCAAATTATTTACGTCATGCAACTGCCCGGTAAACACACCGCTGATTGGTCGGGCGCCAACAATGTTGTCGGCCGGATTCCTGTGGCAATCCAAACACCATCCCATGGAAAGGGGCTTGTATTGCGAAACAACTCCCATGCTTTCAACCGGACCGTGACAGGACTTACAATCGATTTGCGCCCTGATGTGCCGCGAATGATTGAAGTGCGCATAGTCTGGTACCTTGTGGATGCGAACCCACTCAATTGGAATCCCCGTTTCCATACTCTCGCGCACTCGCGCCAGGCGAGGGCTCTCGGGTTTTACGGCTGTGTGACAGTTCATGCACGTCTGTGTGGTGGGGATCGGAGAATGTGCAGACATTTCAACGCCTGCATGACAATACTGACAACTGATTTGCAATTCGCCTGTATGTAGCTTGTGTGAAAATGGAACTGGCTGCTGCGGTCTGTATCCAACATCGGCAACTTGGTTCCTCGCAGCAAAATACACGATGGCAAAAACAATTGTGGCCACACCTCCAAGTGCGACTACACCATATTTCACAGCCAGGTCAAATCGGCGTGAGAACATTCTCCACCCTTAAAAATGAAGCGCAAATATCTTCAAAACAACTGACGTAGACAACGAAGCAACACATTCGACTACTTCTTTTCAATGTTCCTGAGCCGTCGCGTCAAAACAATTGTAAACACAGTAACAAGCGTTGCCGGCACCGCCAACATAAATATTACCGACATCGAATATGCATCTCCAACAGCAGCATTCACCGATTCAGGAGCATACCCTTGCTTGCAACCCGGACAGGCATACAACGCCATTGGAACGAGGAACATACTAACCACAACAAATATGTACACGAGGTAACCCCTTGTGCTGCGAACAAGAGACATCGATGGTGCAAGATGCAGTTTTCTTGCGTTGTTGGGCGAATCCATCATGACTGCGGACTCCATTGATACAACATGAAATACACGATAACTCCGGTAACAGACACGTAGAGCCAGATAGGTAATGTTACCCTGGCAAGACGCTTATGCTTTACCACACTCATCTTCAATCCGCGGAAAAGCGTTATCGAAGCCAACACAGGAACAGTCGCCGCAAGAGCAACATGAGTAATGAGTATTGAAAAATACAAGCCTTTGAAAGCCCCCTGACCATGAAATGCAGTGTTGTACGAGCCTGTTGTTGAATACAGATGCCACTTATGTGCAAGGTAACCCACAAGAAACAACATCGAGAGTATGAAGGCTGAAATCATACAAAAGCGATGTTGTTTGATTCGCTTTCGTCTGATGAAACCGAAACCCGTAAGGAGCAAGATGGTGCTGGCTGCGTTCAATGTGGCATTTATTGCTGGGAGCTGATCCATGATTTCAATCGTTTCACGTCGGTCGAATCCTCGCTATCGAAATACCCAACGATGTTCATCTGTTTATCTACGGCTGCAAATCGCGTACTATGCATGGCAGGCTCGCGGGGATCCATGAGTGCAAAACCTTTTGCAGAAACACTTCGCACCGAATCTAAGGGCATCCGAATCATCCACCATGTTCCATACTTCGCGCTAAAGCGCAGTGAGTAGTCGCTGAGCGCCGATACTGAGTCGGTATCCGGATCGGTTGATATAGATACAAATTTCAATTTATCGCCATATTCTTTTTGCAAACCAGCCAGCACATTATTCAGCTTTGGACAAACACCCTGGCAGCTGGTAAAAAAGAATGAGGCAATCCATGCGTGACCTTTCAAATCTCCACTCCTGAACTCATTGCCCCGCTGATCGGTACCCGAAAACACCGGAGCGGGCTTCGCCGCCATGCCCTGCTGTTCAATCCTTGCTGCATCATCGTTTGAACATGCAACAGCAAGGAATAAAAAAAGGCAAGCTGCCGCCACGTTTAGAGTCAGTCCTCGTCCTAGTACGTATAGTGCCATGTTTCAAGGAAATTGAGCGCAAACACCATAACGCTGAACAGGAATACTGGAACAAATACGGCGATGCGGATCAGGGGATTGTCGAACTTCAAATGCATGAAAATGTACATAACGCACATCACCTTGATGATTGCGATTACTACACCGATGGTAACATGCAGGATGTCTCCTATCATGCCCCATGTATGCGGAAACTCGAGCGCCTTCGCTGCAACTACAGTTAAAACGGTTAACACAGAGAGCGTATAAAATACCTTCATGTACGAAGGGACAACATTGGTATGATCGGTCGACATAGAAAACTCCGTTGCAGATCAGTGATGAGGAATTGCAGCGTGATATGGAATCATCAGGTACAAAGCCGGGAAGATGAAAATCCACATGAGGTCTACAAAGTGCCAGTACAATCCAAGAGTTTCAACCTTGCGCGGGAAGGGATACCCTTTTTCTGAGAACGAACGCATCCACATGAATCCCATCGGAATCATCCCTGCCATAACGTGCAGTGCGTGAAATCCCGTCATCAAAAAATAGAACGAATAGAAAATAGTGTGGTGCTGCTGTCCTGGAAATAATCCATCGGAAAATTTTGCGCTGTATTCGAACCACTTTACAATGAGAAAGCCAAAGCCTCCGCAAATCGTCAAACCAAGAAACAACCTGAATAATCCTCTGTTGTTGCGCTCAAGGTGGTATATCGATAACGCCATCGTGAGTGAACTGGCAATAAGGATGAATGTGTTCAATAATGCAAGGGGCCAGCTAAGGTGTGCCGAACCCTGACCAAACACGTCGTAATTCGTGTTCCGCAAAACAATGAATGCACCAAAAAAACCGGAGAAAAACATGAGCTCCGATGCGAGAAAAATCCACATCAGAAGCTTACCGTGCGGGATCCGCGTTACCGGTTCGTGGGCAAGACTTAAACCAGCCGACATATTGTCACCATTGGAATTGATTGTTCACGTTGTTAAACTTTGTCGATAATCAACAAAACCAGCACTCCCATCAATGCTGCATACGATGTAAGCAAAAGCCTTCGGGCAGATCGGTGCTGACGCCGGCGCAAGAATTGAATTGATTCTACGCATAGCCAAAGCCCTAATCCAAAAGCTCCCAACACATACACCATTCCAGCTAAGCCAAGTAAAAACGGCACCATGAACGTAGCAAGCGTGAGCAGTGAGTACATCACCGATTGAAGGGCAACCGACCTTCCTGTTCTGTCGCTAATGGCATGCATCACAAATCCGCCTTCGCGGTAATCGTGACGATACATCCACGAGAGCGCCAAAAAATGCGGGAGCTGCCAAAAAAATAATATGGCAAAAAACGACCATGCTTCAACATCCGGCGTTCCTCTAACGGCTGTCCACCCTCCCGCAAACGGCAGCGCGCCTGGTATTCCGCCAATCAGCAGCGAGAGCGTGCTTCGTTTCTTCAGAGGCGTGTAGACAACAACGTATACAATCCATGTGATAACAGCCAGAAGGAAAGTAACTATATTTACGTTCCACAGCATAGCTGCACCAATCGCCGTCAGCATAGATCCAAATAGAGCAGCTTGTGAAACCGAAACTGACCCCGATGGAAGGGGGCGTGTAGCCGTCCGCTTCATCATGGCATCTTCTTTACGCTCTGCAATGTGATTAAACACGCAGCTTCCGGCGCTGATAGCTATTGTGCCAATCATCGTGAGAAAAAAATGTATCCAATTGCTGCTGTTGCCGGCATAATCAACAAACGATACTGGAATCGCAACGTAGTAGCCAGTCAGCGTCGTCAGCGCAACCATTTGCGTTATGCCTGGCTTTGTGAGTTCGTAATAATCACCGAGAACAGACGACGCTGTTTGTTCTACTGATTTCGGAAGTGCTTGGACGGATGATTGCGTAGGGTTCATCGTCTGCCCCCTCCAACAAGCATTGCCTGGTGAACGGCTTCAGCTTCAGGCTGGTGTTTGCCGCCAACTGTATACATCAGAACAGTGTTCATTGCCAGCAACGCCACGCCGATCATCACATGGAGTGTGGTGACGACTTCGTTGCGTAAAGTTTGCAGAACCAGAACACCAAGAGCTATCTGAGCAATTACCAGAACGCATCCAACAAATGATATTCTTTCTGCGTTCTTTGGCAGGGTTTTACCGCTCTTGACCGCCCTTCTCATTGCAGCCCATTGCACTGCCATCATGAGCGCTACGGCGTAGGCAAACGTTCTGTGAAAAAAGTGTATCAGTACTTGCGGATGCTGCAGCAAATCGGAACTGGGAAAAAATCCCTCACTGTTCCATTGAGGCCATGATAGGCTTGCGCTCCAGGCATGGTTGTGACGTGTTAACGCCCCAAGGATGAACTGAATAAAACTGAAACCCCATGTAGTAAATATAATTACTTTCAGCGTCGGTGTTGGCTTCAGCCTTTCGTTATCCGTATTTCTCGCACCTTGTCTCCGTACTGTGAGAAACGTGATTCCTATCACAATCATGAAGAAGACTTCAGCCAGGACTCCGTGAACTGTCGACGTCCACCACGGCAGGTTATTCCTAACCGTGTAGCCTCCGAACGCTCCCTGCAGGCATACAGAGGTAAAAGCTGCTAGGGATAACCATAAAATGCGAACCTGCCCTAAAGTTTTTGCGCTGCGATATAAAAAGTAAGCAAACGCAATTGCCAGCGTAATCATGAACGACTCCATGAATCCACCGGACATAGGATTGACTCCTACGAGCGCTGATGCCACCGTAGCAAACACGAATGCCGCGAACGCGATAATGATTCCGTTTGGCCGGCGCTCTCGCGGTGTGGCACGATAGGCAATAACGAGCATGATGGTAGTAACTATACCAACAATCGTTGCCAACAACCGATGTCCATGTTCCCAAAAACGGTCTCCCTGCCACAGCCACTCAGATGGTGTGTAGGTAATCATTGCAGACGTGTTGGACGTCGGCCAATCTGAAAACGCCATTCCACTGTTTGTCGAATTAACATGGCCACCCCACACGATGAGCGTAAATGTTAACACGGTCAGCAGAATGCCCACACGATGCAGATGAGTCATCAATCGACAGCAATAGTATGGTGGTGAATAGATATCGCCTTGCCAGGTTCCCATTGCGGCCAGTAGTCCAGTTCGCGGTCGGCCACACTATACTCGTAAGGTCCACGATAGACTGTGATGTCAGAATCAAAATTGCCGTGTCCCGGGTGCGGCGGAGCTGCCCATTCCAGCGAGTTTGCATGCCACGGATTTCGAGAAGCCTTTTTGCCAAAAAACAGCGAGTAGAGAATGTTACCGATAAGTATCAGTTGCGCAAATCCTAATAAGAATGCGCCGTACGTGATGATTTGGTTCATGGGATGCAATCCCTTTAGGAAGTCGTAAACATTGGGATCGTAAATGCGGCGCATGTGGCCGCCAAGGCCCAGCACGTGCATTGGGAAAAAGCAAACGTTGAAACCGATAAATGTCCAGAATAAGTGACGCCGACCCCAGGTTTCGCTCAGCATCTTTCCAAACATCTTTGGGAACCAGTAATACAAGCCTGCGAAGATGCCAAAGAGGGATCCGCCAAATAGCACGTAGTGAATGTGGGCAACAATGAAGTAAGTATCGTGAATGTATATATCAACTGGCGCCGAGGCCATAAACACACCGGACAATCCGCCGATAATAAACATGCTTACAAAGGCAAGAGCACTCAACATGGCCGCGGAATAATGAATGTTGCCCCTCCATAACGTCCCGAGCCAGTTAAAAACCTTGATTGCCGACGGAACGGCAATCACAATTGTCGAGAGCATGAAGGTTGTTCCAAGCAAGGGGTTCATGCCGGACTGAAACATGTGGTGTCCCCAAACAATAAATCCCAGACCCGCGATACTTGCAATGGCAAAAATCATAGCCTTATAACCGAAGATCGGTTTACGCGAGAACGTCGAGATAACATCGCTCACAACACCCATTAGCGGCACCAGCATGATATACACTGCCGGGTGTGAGTAGAACCAGAACACATGTTGGAACAACACTGGCTGGCCCCCTCCAAAATATTTCGAAGACGTAACGAGATTGTCCGGGAGGAAGAAACTGGTATGCAGGAAATTATCAAAGAATAACATCGCCAGTCCGGCTGCCAGCACCGGAGTACCCAACACGGCAAGAATTGCCGTAATAAAGATTGCCCAAATTGTAAGGGGCATATCAAACAATCTCATCCCTTTGGCACGCTTGTTTAGAACGGTAGTGATGTAGTTCACACCTCCCATGATAGAAGAAAATCCAATGAGGAATACTGCTATCAGCCAAAGTGTCTGTCCGGTAAACGTGAATGTGGGATATCCTGTCTGCGCAGCAAGGGGCGGGTAACTCGTCCACCCGGCAGCAGCATAACCCGATGGTGTAAAAAATCCTGTGAGAATGATGAGTCCTGCGGGCGGCAGCAGCCAGAACGACCACATGTTCAGGCGAGGCAGCGCCATGTCGTTGGTGCCAATCATGAGTGGGATGCAGAAATTCCCGAACATGCCTACAGCTAATGGAATAATCACGAAGAAGATCATGATTGAACCGTGCATTGTTAGCAACTGCGCAAAAAACTCCGGAGTGATGATTCCGCTTCCCGGTTCTGTTACCCATGTGCTGGGAAACAGTGCTCCAATAACAGGTATTGGTTTTCCAGGATAGGCGAGCTGCCATCTGATTATTAGTGCAAACGCACCACCGATGAACAGGAAGATGAACGACGTAAGCATGAACTGCTTAGCAATCACCTTATGATCTGTTGAAAAGAGGTACCGCCGGTACCACGGAAGAACATGATGATGTGCCTCTTCGTGCACATGTTCGTGCGATGGTGAATGGGCGATGGCTTCGGTACTCATGACATTACCTTAATTGCTCAGTTGTTATCGTTGTTTACATTGACTTTGGCGCAGTTGTATCTGCAGCGGCAGGTTCTTCGGCGACGCCTGCATTCATCCCCTTTATTTCCGCTGATTTCTGATTCAGCCAGGCATCGTAATCGGCGTTAGAAAGCACTTGATATTCAGCACGCATCGCGTAGTGTCCGCTGCCGCAGAGTTCTGCGCACGCAAGTTCGTATTTGCCTGTTTTGAAAATGTTGAACCAGATGTTCATCCATGTTCCAGGGATCACGTCCTGTTTTACACGGGCATGGGGTAGAAAGAATGAGTGCAGGACGTCGATTGTTGAGCCGCGCACTACTACATTGGCGTTGACGGGAACTCTGAACTGATTTTCAACCATGAAATCATCGGCGCCTGCGGGGTCTAACGAATCGCGGCCAAACGGATTTGTTGCCGACATATCTGCGCGCGCCGTTCTGTCCGTGTATGCATTACGACCAAATTTTCCATCGGCGCCCGGATACAAAAACATCCAGGTGAATTGTTTACCGAGCATCAGGATTTCAACGTCCGGCTTCGGATTGCGGTTTGAGTATTTCGTTACTTCCCAAATTTCATTTGAATACAACCCGATCCCGGCAAAGAGAATTGTTGGCAGAATTGTCCACGCAATTTCCAGAATGTTGTTTCCATGATAATTGTATCCGCGGTGACCATCCCGATTTCGATACACAATCATGAAGATTGCCATCAAGCCAAAGGTGAGAAAGAAAATCCCAACACACACCCACCAGATGATGGCAAACAAAGCATCGAGTTCACCACCAAACGTTGAAATGTTTTCGGGAAACCAACCCAGGAAATCGAATACACTCTTCATTGCAACTCACTCTCTGTGAACGGTACAAATCTCGAAGCGGTTGCCTCACGGATGGCCGCCACTTCGTCTGGTTTTACGGCAGGCGCGTTGTTGCCAAAAGAAGAGCGGACGTACGTGAGCACGTCTGCAATCTGCTGGTCGCTGAGCTGATCCTTCCATGACGCCATCTGACCGTTGATGCGCGTTCCTACACGCTCAATGGGTCCGCGGAATCCGTGCAAAACAATCCGTATAGGAACCGACGGATCTCCCTGAGCAAAAGCAGACCCAGCCAATGGCGGGATGTTATTGCCTGGAACTCCTTTGCCGCTGCCAAGGTGGCATGCGGCGCAGATGTGGCTGTAAACGTCCTTACCCGGACCACCTGCATCAGCGGAGGCAGCCGCTGCACTGTGAGTGTTTGGGTCGACCCAAACCGGATCGTCACCATACTTGGTAAAAAAACCATCGAGGTTACAACTACTCAATGCAGCAGCAAAAAACACAAATCCTACTGCACGTATAAAAAAACGCGATACTAAGAACATGCACTGATCTCAGAATGGATACGACCTTGGTTGAAAAGCGTCCGAAAATACATTCTTTCACAAAATATCACTACGCAATTACCTGCGATTAAGAAACCAGGCAGTTGTCTCGGCTATCCCATGATCGATTCCAGTGGCAGGTTTCCATCCAGACAGCGCACTGAACCGCGCAAAGGAACCGCGTGTTATTGGCGGGTCACCAACCTTCGACGGGCCGTTTTCTACCTCACATGGAAACGATGCATCCTTAGCGTGAATATGCTCGTGCAACAGCCTCACCACTTCATTCACGCTGGTTTCCGAGTTTGCACACAACATAAACGTTCCGTTTAAGGAACGTTCAGTTGCAATCAGGTTGGCTCGAACAACATCGCTGACGTAAAGATAATCGCGCAACTGCTCACCGTCGCCATGTATTGTGGCAACCGAGCCATTCAGGAACTTGTTGAGAAAAATTCCCACAACACCACTTTCGCCAAAGGGGTTCTGCCGCGGACCGTAAATGTTGGTATACCTGAATACGGTAATGCGCATTCCATGAGACGTCCTGAAATACTCTGCATAATGCTCCATGGCAAGCTTTGACACTCCGTATGGTGATATAGGCCTGGTTGGATGTGTCTCGTCTGCCGGTATCGTAAGAAAATTACCTAACACTGCAACACTCGATGCCAACACGCAATGGTGAACATGCGTTCTGCGAGCCGCTTCCAGCAACCGAACCGATCCAAGAATATTCACCTCTGCATCGTGAAGGGGTTTGTCCACACTTACACGCAGCTCCATGTGTGCCGCGTGATGATTCACAACCTGGAATTTTTCCTGCTCAAACAGATCATCGATTTCCGGAGATGTAATGTCCATCTTGATGAATCGCGCGCCCTTTGGTACAAACTCTTCGCGCCCGGTGGTTAGGTCGTCTACAATCACAACATCGTGCCCTGCACTCACGTAGGCATCTGCAATGTGCGACCCAATAAATCCGGCTCCGCCGGTAATGAGAATCTTCATGCGTTAGTTGTCGGCAGTCTAAAGTGGTTGAATAAATTTAAACAACAGCCCCAATGTCAGATCTGTAATATTTTCCTTTAAAGTCAATTATTTTACATGCCGAATAAGCATTTCTCCGCGCTTCATCCAGTGTATCGGCAACGGCAGTCACTCCCAGCACTCTTCCGCCGTCGGTAACCGTCTCACCTCCTCTGCGCTTTGTTCCTGCCTGAAACACACGGATGCACGGGTCCTGCTCCGCTTCTTCGATACCGGTAATTACATGCCCTTTTTCATAGGCGTCGGGATAGCCGGCAGAAGCCAAAACAACGTTAACGGCAACTCCTCGTGCTGTGCTCTTAACAGCCGACGTATCGACGGCGCCTCTCGCTGCAGATGCAAGCAGGGCAGCAAAATCGGCATCGAGAACCGCCAGGACTGCCTGCGTTTCGGGATCGCCAAAGCGCGCATTGTATTCAACAACGAATGGATTCCCGCTGTCATCAATCATTAGTCCGCAGTACAGGCAGCCAACAAATGGATTGCCTTCGGACGCCATTCCCGCAACAGTTGGTTCAATTACGTTATTTATAACTTTTCTTAACATCGAATCGTCGAACCACCCAACCGGGGCGTATGCTCCCATCCCGCCGGTGTTCTTGCCGGTATTGCCTTCGCCGATGCGCTTATGATCCTGGGAGGGGGCAAGCACTACGTAGTCGGCTCCGTCGCACACGGCAAAGACACTTGCCTCTCGCCCCCTAAGAAAACTTTCAATAACAATTCCTGCGTCGCCAAACGTGCCGCGAGCCATGTCCTTCAGTGCTCGCTTGGCATCATCGTGTGTCTCGGCAACCACCACTCCCTTGCCTGCGGCAAGGCCATCGTATTTAATGACGACGGGCAGATCGTGATTTTCGAGATAATTCAGAGCCTCTGATGAAACATCGTTTAACCATTCCTCACTAGAGAGGTTGCCGTGGAGTGAGCCAATGCCGGTAATTGCAAATTTTTTGAAGGGGGCTGTAGGAATGTTGTGACGAAGCATAAAATCTTTTGCGAAACCCTTCGACGTCTCCAATGCTGCCGCCCTCTTTGAAGGTCCGAACACATCTATACCCTTACTCCTCAGGCTATCGGCAACGCCCAGCGCCAGTGGCTGCTCAGGTCCAATAACCACGAACGAAACATCGTGACTCTTACACCACAGTGCTACTGCATCGGAATCGTTCACGTCGACGTCGACGATCTCTGCAACTCTCGCAATCCCCGGATTTCCGGGAGCACACCAGAGCCAATCGCATGAAGCTGAATTTCTAAGACTGTGCGCCAATGCATGCTCCCTCCCACCGGAGCCAATTAGTAAAATGCGTTCGGGCATCAGGCAAATGTAGGCATTGTGCCCGGTGCCAGGTGAAGGGTTCAGGGTTCAGGGTTCCAGGTTCAGGGTTCAGGGTTCAAAGTTCCAAGTTCAGGGTTCAAAGTTCCAAGTTCAGGGTTCAAAGTTCCAAGTTCAGGGTTCAGGGTTCAGGGTTCCAGGTTCAGGGTTCAGGGTTCAGGGTTCAAAGTTCAAAGTTCCAAGTTCAGGGTTCAGGGTTCAGGGTTCAGGGTTCCAGGTTCAGGGTTCAGGGTTCAGGGTTCAAAGTTCAGGGTTCAAAGTTCCAAGTTCAAAGTTCAGGGTTCCAAGTTCAGGGACTTAATACTAAATATATTTATTTATACTCCTCTAAACCCCTATAAATGGCTGTCGGCAGTATCACGAGTATGGATGGCCTCAAATTGCTGTTGAGTATTCGTTGAGTTGCGCGATAGTTGTTTATCCGCGATCTTCCTGTAATGGTAGCATTAGTCCGTTATCATGAGCCGTGTGTCTACGGTTCAACGATCCAGGTTCGTGGTATTCCATGTATGGGTGCACGGTCCTGGCATGTCATTTCATTTCATTTATCATTTGGAGGCTGTTTGCATTCCCCCGATCCGCGCATTGCTGACCACAGGGCTCTATTGTGGCACGTGGCACTACCTTGGAACCCTGAACTTTGAACATGGAACTTTGAACCCTGAACTTTGAACCCTGAACTTTGAACTTGGAACTTTGAACCCTGAACCTTGAACCCTGAACTTTGAACTTGGAACTTTGAACCCTGAACCCTGAACCTGGAACCCTGAACCCTGAACCTGGAACCCTGAACTTTGAACCTGGAACCCTGAACCTTGAACTTTGAACCCTGAACCTGGAACCCTGAACTTTGAACCTGGAACCCTGAACTTTGAACCCTGAACCTGGAACCCTGAACCTGGCACTAGAATGGCACATCATCAAAGTCATCTTTTGCACTTGCCGACGCTGGCTGAATCTGAGAATAATCTGTGTTGGATGCCGATGCAGTCCCCTCGGCAGATTCAATTCTCCAGCAATCGAGATTGGTGAAGTAGTCCGTTGTGTTGTCTTTTCGGGTGTATGACCGACCCTTAAGGTTGAAAAAGATTTTTACTTGCTGACCCACCTTGTAATTATCGAGCAGAGCTGTCTTGTCCTGTATCATCTGGAACTTTACCTGCTGAGGATAATTGCCATCGGCGATCTCCACAACAAACTCACGTTTCTTAAAGGTGTCCGTGATTTGCTGCGTGTCCATGATGACGATGATGCTTCCATTTGTTTCGAATGAGTTTGCCATTGTCTTTCCAATCTGAAAATGTTAGTAATCGATAAAATTTGAATTTAAACCCGTGGCACCTGGCACTCGCCACGAAGTGGCGTTACAAGAAAACCATTTCCGGAAACCTCGTAAGCACTGCATCGAGTTTTGTGACATCACGGGCGCCGGCAGTTGCCATGTGCGCCTTGCCGCCTCCGCCTCCACCCAGTTCTTTTGCAATCCTGCCAATGAGTACTCCTGCAGGCTTCGTTGCGGTGAGGTCGTCGGTAACCACGCACACCAACTGAACCTTCCCGTCAATGACTGAGGCGAGAAGGCCGACACCATTGGTTTTTAGCTCATTGCGCAATTCGTCTCCCAAATCTTTGAGCTGTTCGAGGGCGCCGACGTCGACTCGTTTGGACACGACGCGAATTCCATCGACCACTGACGCTGTTTTCACAATATCTGGAATGGTCTTCTTTAATTCTCCCGTGCGTTGTGCCGCCAACACGCTTTCCAGATCCCTGACACGCTCCTGAAGCTGCTCCTGCCGCCACCGATTGCTCTCGTGCTGTTGAAGAAGCCCGGAGATGAACTGCAGGATGTTGCGACCGGACACTGCTTCAATGCGTCTGACGCCCGATGCAACACTGGTTTCATCAATAATTTTAAATAATCCGATTTCCGATGTGTTGCGCACATGCGTTCCACCGCAAAACTCTACGGAAAAGTGTTCGTCGATAAACACAACACGAACATTGTCGCCGTACTTATCACCAAAAAACATTTTCACACCCGGAATTGTCCGCGCCTTCTCCGTGGGTAGTTCTTCGGTAACCACGTCGATGCTCTGAAATATTTTTTCGTTAACGATATCTTCGATTGCCTGCAATTCATCAGCAGGCACTTTTTCAAAGTGAGAAAAATCGAATCGCAGGTGATTTGGCGCTACAAGGGATCCGGCTTGCTGTACATGTCTTCCCAGAACTCTACGTAGAGCTTCGTGAACTAAGTGCGTTGCTGAGTGTTCACGCTGAATGTTTCCTCTTCGAGGAGCATCTATTCGCGCAATTGCTGTGTCGCCGATGGTTCCATCAACATCGGTCTCACAGATGTGTATGATGGCATCGCCAACTTTTCGGACGTCGTCCACCACGTATTCCGAGCCCCCTACCACAAGGGTGCCTGTATCGGATACCTGACCGCCCATCTCCACATAAAACGGTGTTTCAGCAAGCACTACACTGGTGCCATCAACATGCAGCACTTCCGAAGATGTTTCGGTAGATGTATAACCTGTAAATTTTGTTACGATGTGTAAGGGGGCAATTTCAACGTGTTGAACATGCAATTTATGTGCGGCACGTGAACGCTGACGCTGTTCGGCAAGCAGGACGTTGAAGGCGGCATGGTCTACGTACAGACCGTATTCCTCGCGTGCAATAAGGTCTGTAAGGTCGAGCGGGAAACCATAGGTATCGTACAACTTAAAAGCAACATCGCCTGAAAGCACATGTGTTTCGGCGTTTTCACTGCCTTCAACCCCACTGATTTTTTTCCATGCATTGTGCAGCTCTGCCCTGCCATGATCGAGCGTCTGCAGAAACTGTTCTTCCTCTGCTTTGATCACTCGTTGAACTACCGTCTTATTTGTAACGATTTCAGGGAACACGTCACCCATGAGGCTGCAAACAACGTCGACGTGTTTGTACAGCATTGGTTCGGTGAGGTCCAGCTTGCGTGCGTAGCGTGCAGCCCGACGAAGTATTCTGCGCAATACATAGCCCCTTCCCTCATTACCGGGAATCGCTCCGTCGGCAATTGCAAACGTGAGTGTGCGAACATGATCGGCGATGACGCGCATTGCTATGCCATCGGGATGATTGATATCGGGCCGATAAACTTTACCCGAGAGGTCTTCGGTGAATGCAATGATTGGCTGAAAGATATCCGTATCGTAGTTAGAATTTTTTCCTTGCAGCACTGCTGTTATGCGCTCAAAGCCCATGCCGGTATCAACGTGCCTTGCGGGCAAATCTTCGAGTGTACCATCAGTGCGCCGATTGTACTGGATAAACACATTGTTCCAGATTTCAATTACGTCCTGTACGCCTGCGTTTACAAGCTTTGCGCCCGATTTGTCCGGCGTTCTATCGTAATGAATTTCCGAGCACGGACCGCATGGACCGGTGTCTCCCATCTCCCAAAAATTATCCTTCTCGCCGAATCGGTGAATGTGAGATTCAGGAAGAAATGCTTTCCAAATGTTGTATGCTTCTGCATCGGACGTAAAGACAGTTGCATGCAAACGAGTGGCGTCGAGCTTCCACACCTTCGTCAGCAATTCCCACGACCATCCAATTGCTTCTTCTTTAAAGTAATCACCAAAGCTCCAGTTTCCGAGCATCTCAAAAAATGTGTGATGGTAGGTATCGTAACCAACTTCTTCGAGATCGTTATGCTTGCCCGAAACTCGAATACATTTCTGCGTATCCGCAGCACGTTTGTAATCGCGTTTTCCAGTTCCCAGAAAAACATCCTTGAACTGATTCATACCGGCGTTTGTAAACAGCAGAGTCGGATCGGCATGTGGAACCACCGGCGCAGAGGGAAGGACTCTATGCCCCCTCTCTGCAAAAAAGTCGAGAAAAGATTGTCGGATTTGTCGCGAAGTCATGAATCAATAAATATGCGGGACGATCCCGCAATTTACTGCCACCATGAATGGAGTTTATATTGGAGCTTATGAAGCACTTGTACTTTTTTGTGTTCTGCCTGTTGGTTGGCGCTACTCGCCTGTTTGGAAGCGAGGCGGGCTATCGTGTCGACTTTGATTTGAACCGCATTACCGACGACCGTTTAACGGTCACCGTTGCGCTTCCAAAGCTCGATCAGCCGACTGCAACGTTTGTATTTCCGGTTATTGCGCCGGGCACTTACGAATTCAATGCCTGGCATCGGCTTGTCCATGATTTTACAGCCTACGATGAAGGGGGCTTGGTGCTGGGGGTTACCAGGTCTGCCGATTCTCAGTTCGTGCTCATGGACGCACAGCGGACCAGCTATGTAACGTATCGTGTCGACGACTCATTTGATGTTGCAGACTCATCCGTGCAAGTGTTTCATCCTGCCGGTACCGATTTCGAGGACTCGATTGTTGTGCTCAATCATACAGGTATCGTGGGATATATCGATGGCATGCAGGGCAGACCATACGTAGTGAACGTTAAGCGGCCAACGTATCTGTACTGTGCCACCGCTCTCGATGTAACTGCGCGCACCGACTCATCCGACGAATATGTTGCGCCATCGTACGATGCACTCGTTGATGGACCTGTTCTTTATTCTGTTCCCGACACAGCTACGATAATGGTGAATAGCACAAGAGTGCTCGTTGCTCTTGCACATCATAACACAAGCAAATTAGCTACGGAGTATGCGAATGTGTTGTCGAAAGTAACCTCGGCGATACATAAATATCTCGGTGCTCTACCGGTAAACAAATATGCCTTCCTGATCTATCTCTACAATGGAGATACTGTAAACGTCCGCTATCTCCGTTACGCGCAGGGAGCTTTAGAACATAATTTTAGTTCGATGTACTTCTGGCGTTATTCAAAGCGAGCATTAGGATTAAATGATGTTGCAGGCCACGAATTTCTGCACATCCTTGTACCGCTCAATCTTCATAGCGAAGAAATTGATCGGTTCAATTTCCGAACACCTGCTATGAGTGACCATATCTGGCTATACGAAGGCGTTACAGAATATTTTGCAGAACAGACGTTACTTCGCGATAGCATTACGTCGGACAAAGACTTTATTAAAGTTGTTGAGCAATGGGCTTCATCTTTCAGATATCTTCCGCCTACGTTCAATCTCATCAAATTTTCCAGAGATGTATTAACACCGAAAAATCAGGAGGTCTACCCTTTGATTTATTATTATGGCCCGCTGAATGCCTTGCTTCTCGACGTTGTGCTTAGAGATTCTTCGAAAGGCAAGCTTGGACTGCTCGAACTCGTTCGACTTCTTATGAAGCAATACGGTCAGTCTAAACCTTTTAAAGACGAAGATTTGTTTGCAGAAATCGGCCGTGCGTCAACTCCGGAAGCACAAGCATATTGCGAGCAGTTTATCAACAGCGACGGACGGTTACCAGTGAAAGAAATTCTTGCTCGGATTGGTTTGACGTATACTGACAGCGTCGACGTTGGGCAGTTGACCTTCGGCATCGGCGTCGACCGTAAATCGAATGATTCTGCATTCATCATTTATCCCGACTCTCTGAACCCGCTGGGTGTTCACCGTGGAGACCTTCTGCTGGAGGTAAACAATGTTAAGGTCACCGTAAAATCGTTCGCTGAAACCAAAGCATTGTTCAGACCCGAAACCGACGCACCCGTTACACTACAGATCAGGCGAGGCGAAGATGAAATCGAACTCACGGCAAAGCCTGTGAAGAAAACCGCAACGAAGCGTCACCAGATCGGTTTTGATGCCAATGCAACTGCAGACCAGTTGATGCTCCGAAACCGTGTATTTTACGGGAAGATTAACTAACGAATGTTAGCTTAATCGTACAGAAGTCTATTTGATTACCCAGGAATCCCGCAACTCCCTGAATTCTTGATCTGTAAGCGAAGAGGCATCGTACATGCCTTTTTGCATTCGCTGTCGGAATGCTTCATATAACGAAACGGCGCAGGCAACGCTGATATTCAGCGACTGAACAACTCCAACCTGAGGCACAACAAAATTCGCATCAGCCTTATTGCAGGCTTCCAGGCTCACTCCATCATGCTCATTGCCAAATACGAGCGCTGTTGGAAGGGACAGATCAAGATCGTAAAGCGAAAGTGACTTTTCGGACATGTGTGTGGTGTAAATGCGAAAGCCACGGCTTCGTAAGACTCCGTAGCATTCATCAACACTATTATAAAGATTTACACCAATCCATTTGCGAGCACTTCCTGAACTTTTCTCGCCTAATGACGGAAATTCAGTTCGACCGTAGTAAATGCCATGAACTTCCAGAACACCAACTGCATCACACGAGCGGATAACTGCACTCACATTGTGCGGATCGTGCACGTTCTCGAACACCACTGTCAGCGACTTCTGCCGTCGCCTAAGAACAAGTTCAAGCTTCTTAGTTCTGTCCTCTGTCATCCGTCATTTATCGGCTTCGCCCATTACGGGATCGATACTTCCGATGATTGCAACAACGTCGGAGACCATGCCGCCCTCAGCCATAAACTTCAGTGCCTGCAGATTCGCCGATGATGGCGAGCGAATCTTCATCTTCCATGGCTGTCCGGTTCCGTCGCTAACAATAAAGAATCCAAGCTCGCCTTTCGGATTTTCCACTGCAGTGTACGTCTCCCCTTTTGGCGGTATAGTACCAAAATTTACAATCATAAAATCGTTGATCAATTCTTCCATCCCGGTATAGATGATATTCTTTCTCGGCAATACACTGTGGGGATTATTGGCAACGGTTTCCGACCTGGGCATGAGGTTGAGTTTATCGAGGCATTGATGACAGATTTTCATCGATTCCCATATCTCTGTATTGCGAACCATATACCGAGAATAACAGTCGCCATCGCTGCGTGTGATAACGTCGAAATCAACCTGGTTGTAGTACATGTAGGGCTGGTCTCGACGCAGATCTCTGGCGATTCCAGAGCCCCTTAACGTTGGACCAGACAAACCCAGCGAGATTGCTTTGTCAGGGGGCATGTAACCCACACCAGCCATACGATCGACGAAAATTCTATTACGGTTGACGAGATTCTCTACCTCACGCATTCTTTCTGGCAATTGATTAAGCCAGGAACGAATATCGCGCAGCACGTCGTCGGCAATATCGTTGGCAACGCCGCCGATGCGTGCATAGCTTGTAGTGAACCGCGCACCGCAGATACGTTCAAACAAATCGTACTGCTTTTCTCGTTCTGTAAATGTCCACAGAAAAACTGTCATGGCACCTACGTCCATTGCAGTTGAACCCACTGCGAGAAGATGCGATGAAATACGAGCCATTTCTGTAACCAACATGCGAATCCACACAGCACGCTCTGGCACTGCAATCAGTGCTGCTTTTTCGATAGCCATGCAGACTGCCACATTGTTTGCCATAGGCGAGATGTAGTCGAGTCTGTCGGTATGCGGAATAAATTCATAGTATGTGCAATTTTCTGCGAGCTTTTCATACCCACGATGCAAGTATCCCAGCTCGGGCACGCACTTAACAACAGACTCGCCGTCTAACCGGAGCAAAACGCGCAGCACTCCGTGAGTAGCCGGATGTTGTGGGCCCATGTTAAGCACCATATCATTTTCGAGTGGGTCCTCGAACATTGCTACGGTGTCCTTATCCTGAATCTCACGTAGAATTTTTGTTTGGCGAATACGCTCAACTCTGTCGAGCGTTGATGTCGGCGTTAGCGAGAGGCTCATGGCTGAATAATTCGACGATCGGTTGATGGTAATTCAGATCATTTCAAATATAACCCCGTCTCGACGTGTGTACCCGCCGATGTCCGAAGGATATATACTCCGTGTGTAAGAGGTCTGGTATCAACATAATAGACTGGCGTTTCTATCGCCCCCTTCATAACAAGTACGCCTGAAACATTGTACAACGCATATTCACATTGGACAGCGGATCTGATAATAAGCATATCGGTAAATGGATTTGGTCCTGCCTGTATCGATTGCAAGTCTTGCAGAGCTTCTGACGTCGAGGTTGGAATCGGCTTTGACGTGCAGTTGTAACTGATCGGATTTAATTCTATGGGAACATTCGAAGAAAATAAATGCTTTCCCTGAAACGCTTCATATTCGTATGAATAGTGATTTGCTCTAAAGATAGAATTGTCGCCAGGCAGACTCCCTTGAGCAACTGGTCCATTCTTGCCAACGGGAGAAACATACTTCCAATGAACATTTCCTTCGCGGTCAAGCTCCTGGATTTCACCAGACACACCCTCGGCTACTAAAACATTTCCATTATTTAAGAATTGAGAGCCTGCGAAGATTCCACTGTATATGTCAGATGGCTGCTTAGCTGTGATGCGCAATGAAAGTTGAGCAGGACCGAAGGCAGAGTCACGAGAGCGTACATAATTACCGGCCTCGTCAATTGGCGGCTCAATAACATCTACGGAAGAAAAATTCTCAGACACACGACCTGCACCATTATTAAATAAAGCAACTTTTCCTACATCAGGCAGTGGCTCTTCTATCCAGTATGCATCGTGTTGTGCATAGAATACTCTGTCTTGATCCAAGCCCATTTTGTATGCCAGAGGATTCCCCCATCGGTACAACAGGTCACCGCCTTTGTTATACCTCCCTCCAACAGAACCTTTTGCTTCGATGGTTGACGTACTGTGATCAATGATCCAGATTTCATCGAAGTTCCGTGCGGATATTAGTATCTGGTCGAGCTCTGGATTATAGTCGATCGAATTGAAATGTGTAAAATCTCGGAAGAGGTTACGGTTGATTGTTGAATAATAGTTAATGTCAACTCGTTCCGAGTGCTCTGAGATAACTCCATAATTGGCCGCCTGGGGATTTCTATCCTGAACGAGATGATCCCACGTATTCCATTCCCAGATTATTTCTGCGCTATCAGTGCCAATTGGTTTGATTTCGACGATTTTGTCTACCCACATATCGTTGAGTAATGTTGAAGAATCCCTCCCTGCTTCAAAGACATTTTTCTTTCTGATCTCCACTGCAATCATAACGAGCAGATTGCCATTTGGCATCACCTCTGCATCATGATGCGAAATTTGAACACTATCAGAAATTTCAAAAGACCAAAGCAACTCGTTGTCCCAACTCCAAATCTCAATTCCGCCTCCCGCTCCATTTAGTACGTTGGATTTGTTAAGTCTCGTCGCTCTTAGGAGATTACCGTTCCGAAGGAGTCGTGCATTAAAGCCAAGCGGAATATTACTCGTCCATTGATGAACCAGATACCCGCATTTATCGATGAGGTATGTATTCGCATTCTGTATGGGCGCTAACAGTGTATATCCATCGTACGCCAAACTATCCGTGGTAATCAATCCAACCGTAATCTGTTGCGACATTAGCACTGTTCCATGAAACAGCAAGGCCATAAGAACAAGACTAATGCGTACCATACCCAGGGAGATGAAAGTTTAAAATGTTATTGCAGTGGCGCAGTAACGTTTTTAAGGTACTGGGCAAATAACGCCGCTCAGCGAACAACAACAATGAAAGAGCTAGAAAGTTTCAATGCACAACAAGTAGTATGGACCCTTAACATGGCGAAGACACTGAAAAAATCGGCACCCTTGCATGTCAGAAAATCAACATCATTGAAGTGGGAACAGGATGAAAATGGCACGTCGAATCTTTGATAAAAAATTCAAGAGACATGCCTTGCCCATGGTTGAGACAGGTAAAGCAGCAACCTCAGTAGCCATGGAGGAAATCGCGTCCTTCGACGCTGAACACTCGATTACATGACGTCAGTTCAGATCGAACCAGCTTACATGCATCAACAGCAATTGACTATGCAAAGTGTCTGGCAAACAAGGCTACCCAAATATTCTGTTCAGTAATCGACTGACAAATACCATTGTGATAAAAAGATGTGTTGAATATATTTGATTTTATGAAATACAATCTGATTCAATTCTGCCTTGTATTGATGTGTGTTGGGCTGATACAGACTGATTCGTTTGCCCAAACAACAGGAAAAACTTTTGGCAACGAGGTGACGTTTGTTTCTCCTCCTCATTTAAGAATTGTCTCTTCTGATTCCGTAAATGGGAAACCTAAGTTTGACTATTTCCTTCTCTCCAAAGTAAAACTAAGCGGGTTCTATGACATTAGCGGAGGTCTGCAAGGCTTGGAGTCCTTTCCAGTTGATCTGATTGATGTTTGGGGCACCAACAACGCGAATCGGTTTAGTATGACTATGAGGCAAACCCAGATACGCTTGAGGGGGCAGAGCGAAACTACTTTGGGTACCCTGATTGGGTATTTAGAAGGTGATTTCGGGTATTATGCCTTGCGTCTTCGCCATGCATGGGTTGATTTTGAATTCATTCACTTTGGACAGGACTGGAGTTTCTTTGGCGACAAGGACATTTGGCCCAATACCCTCGACTGGGAATCTCCGACGCCAGGGGTTTGGAATCGTACAACCGAGCTAATCTTTTACTTCCCTGTCGCTGGTGATGATAGAGTAGATATTGGACTTGGAGCGCCCAAATCGGGTAATTATGCAAGTACTGACTTTACTCCAGTGTTCAATTGGTCACTACAGAAACTGCCTGACGTCATCGCAGCATATAAGCTCACTGCACCTTTCGGACACCTTAGGGTTACAGCAGTTTTCCGCAACCTTTCCTACAAAGCCGACACCGTTGAAAAAAGTGTACCCGGATACGGAGCAACATTCTCAGGATTAATTAGAACAAGTGATGTTCTTCCAAGCGCGATTCAATTTCAAGTTGTTGCTGGTGCCGGCATCGCGAGGTACGTATCATCATTTGCAAATTATAATTACGATGTACTACCAACCGGATCCGGTGAAATGGAATCAGCAACCACGATTAGTGGATGGGCAGCATACGAGCATTATCTGTCAAAGCAATGGCATTTCAATTTGGTAGGGGGCTTTACACTCTTTAGAACAGACACAGTAAACCGCTACACTATTCCACGAACAGAATATATTGTTACTGATGGGAAGATCAGCCTCAACATGCTGTATGGAACCGCGAATCTGATGTATGATCCGATTCCAAATATGGTTTTTGGATTAGAGTATAACTTAGGATATAAGAACGCGTCTTACGAAGGCAACATATCTTCACCGGAAGGAGTTGTACCTGCGCTCGCAAAATCTCGACCTGCTCATCGCATTAGTTTTGGTTTTTTCTTTGACTTCTAAAAAATGTTAGCGGGTCGTCAGCCGTTGCAAAAGGCTTCACAGTTTGACTGACAAGTCATTGTACTTTTGACCTAACAACTGAGGTATGGCAGGTATCATTGGGCATCTTATCGAAGTCGACGCTGCAGCCACATTCGTATAATTTGAATCGCTTCGTTTGTTGGCCAGTGCTCACCTTCGAAGGTTACTAACTCGGCATTCACACCAGAATTTTTCAGGGTTGCAACAATCAATTCAGCTGTTTGTAGTGGGACAACGTTGTCGTGCGTTCCTTGCAATACCAGCGCGTCGATTCCGTATATGTTAAGATTATTTACATATTCCTGAAATCGTCCATAACTGAACATACTTGCGCCAATAGAAACAACAGACTGAAACGTGCTGGGAAATCGGCTGGCAACAATATGGGCATAGAAACCACCCTGGCTGAAACCAACGATGATAGGTTTGATTCGGGCAATGGAATATTTTGTTGATGCATCAGTGTATGCATCTCGATACCACGAAGCGCTTTCGTCAACAATCTCGCTCATCAACGAGTCCGGCATATCAATGCCCTCGCCGGAGGCGCTAAAGCGGTTTCGCTGCGACTGTTTAGTTTCCTGCATTCTCACATACGGAGCAAATGGACATATAAACAGGACGGAATCCATGCTCAGCGCTCTGGCAAAGTCAATCATCACGTTGGGTCCCTGTCCATTGCCATGCAGGAGAAGGACTGCAGGATAGCGTTTTTTTGGTGAATAATTTTTTGGTAATAACACTCTATACGTCCCGAGCCGAACCTGCGGAGTATAATGTGTTTCGACTCGGCTATCATCTATACGCACAACATCTGGGGGAATGGATCGGGCTATCGAGGCTTCTGCCATCATTCCCCTGCTTGCATAAGCAGTTGATAGAATCCGAGCTGCATTTGTGTCGAATGGTACAGCGGCCATCCACAACTCGAGTAAATGAATTGCCTGTGCTGTGTCGGCGCCGCGCTTCAGCATATCAATTGCCCGATCGTACGCCGAGCGTCTATCTGTTAATGTTGCCGTGGTTCGAATGTCCTGCTGTGCAACGCCTGAAACGAGTGCACCCATCAGAAGCACGCAGTATGCGATCAGTTCAGGGATTGCTTTCATGAATACTTGTTATTGTCCAATGCGGGCTTCCCACGCAAAGTCTACCATCGAACATGTGGGCGAGGTGGGACTTGAACCCACACGTCGCAACCGACACGGGCTTCTGAGACCCGCCTGTCTGCCAATTTCAGCACTCGCCCTTACGCATTGTATCAGCCAAGCTTCAAATATCTGCAATGTTGAAGAACAGGCTGAACAGTATGCTTGCCAAAGTCGTACAATATCGGGTATTTCCATCGAACTATTCGCCAGCGGTAGACGCAGGATTCCGCTAGTTGCTTATTCCACATATTTGCGCCTTAATAATCTTATAAGGGGCTCTCCAGTGAAACGATTTGTGCAGGTAAACACAACAGAAAACCCTATCTATGGTATGGGGCTTATCGGAGCTGCTATCTATTTTATCATGACGGCGTCAAGCTTTTGGTTGGGCATTCTGGGTATTCTCAAAGCCATATTCTGGCCGGCAGTACTTGTGTACGAAATATTGCGATACTTCAACGCATAGGGGAAGAGTAATAAATCGATAATTCAGTACCAGAAGAATTCAAAACAGATCGATCTCAAAGTCTATGCCAAGCGCTATGAATTAAGGCATTCCCACCGGCTGCATTAAGCCTACGAGGTTGCCTTCAGTGTCGACAATCGACACAAACAATCCAACACCAGGTATTACATCCGGTTCGCTCCCATTTTGACCGCCTAGAACCGTACCGCCTGCTTGTGCAACATTTTGCATCGCTTCGTTAATATCATCCACAGATATTACAAGCGACGGTACGTTATGCTGATCAGTTTTTGGGAAAAATCCACCATTAATAGCTCCGGGCATCTTAGGGCGTCCGGCTCCGTCGGTTTCCGTCGTCGACGCCAGAATATAATTACCCATTTCCGGTCCCATAGTCTGCATTTGCCAACCAAACGCTTTTGCATAGAACGCCTTAACACGTTCTCCATCTTCTGCAGGCATTTCGAAATGAACGACAGGGTTCATCAGTTCCTCGTGAATGTTAAACAATGAATCATGTATTGAGTGCTACAGACGGGAACGGCAGCAAGACCTTAATAGAGTTCGACGAAACCAGGGTAGATGCTGAATGGTTGTTCAAATTTAGCAGATAACATGTAGCACGGTGATGTTGCCGGGAGGCATATGCTGCCGGGTAAGATGCCGGGAGAGATATGCTGCCGGGTAAGATGCCGGGAGAGATATGCTGCCGGGTAAGATGCCGGGAGGCATATGCCTCCCGGCAAGGTGTCACAAGCTGCCTTGCAAGGGACACATCGCACATAATAGCTGAGACATTACCATGCCCTTTAGAAAAACATCTCTCGTCACTGGACACTACTATCATGTGTTTAATCGAGGTGCGCTGCGATTTTCACTATTTCTAGGCCCAGCACTATATGACCTGTTTTTACAACTTGCGACTTATTATGCTCAGATCTATAAAATCAAATTGGTGGCTATTTGCCTTATGCCGAATCACTTCCACCTGATAGTATCTATAGATCAAGATGGTAATCTCCCGCATTTCATGCGAATGTTATGCGGAGTCTTTTCAAGAAAGGTAAATAAATATCATAGACGCACAGGAACGATTTTCGAAGGCAGATACCATTGCAAACATGTCCACGATGACGCGTACTTTAAGCAGCTATGCCGTTACATACACCTCAATCCGGTGAAGGCTGCACTAGTAACGGATCCGGCCGATTGGCCCTATTCAACATTTGCAGAGTGTGTTGGAAAAAGAAACAAAATCCAGACTGCACACACGGTAATTAATGATCTGTTTGGTGGGTCCCATAATTATTCGCGATTTGTTCAAAATGAAGATGATGTGGCTTTAATCAAACATTTACAGTTCGTAAATGATTTGGCAGAAATGCACTTGTTATAAAGGAGTTTACATTTTTTCAAGTTGCCGGGAGATATATGCTGCCGGGTAAGTTGCCGGGTAAGTTGCCGGGAGACATATGCTGCCGGGTAAGATGCCGGGAGGCATATGCTGCCGGGCAAGTTGATTGTTGCTGCGTTGTATGAAGAAATCGTCTTCCGTTCATTACACCCCTACCAGAACAAATGCTTTGCCTGCATACACGTCTGAGGCCCCGACTATTAATCGCATTGCTTAAACCGCCACTTTAAAAAATGTATTTTTCGCTTAATTTTGTTTTCTGAATGAATGTAGTGCGCATCATATTTGCTTTGTACGTGCTGTTTCTGGCATTAAATCCATGCAGTGACAGCTCGACATACATTGACGTAGGCTCTACAAATATCGCCACGAATGTTAACGCAGAACAATACAGCACAAATGCCACCGATGATTTGTGCACACCGTTCTGTATATGCGCCTGTTGCTCCACACATATACAACTCAATCAAGTAGCCGACATTTCATTCGCTGTAGCCATTCACGTTAGGCTTGCAGCGCCCACCTGCCTTGATAAGCCATTGATCGGCAATGGCAATTCTGTCTGGAAACCTCCGAAGTTCTCCTGAGCAGTTTTTTGTAAGCTGCACCGGCGCTAAAGGCTAGTAAACCCACTCACCGAATGTTGCGTCGAAGCGCGAGGAAATCACACCTTCGCTTTTCAGAATATTTGACGGTTCTAATGAAACGTGCTTCATTGTTAATAAGGATTACATGCTAAACAGGATCATCCAATTTTCAATTCAAAACAAATTGATTATCGGTTTGTTTACGGTATTCCTAATTGGTTGGGGAAGCTATTCTCTGATGCAACTTCCCATCGATGCTGTGCCCGACATCACCAACAACCAGGTGCAGATTCTCACCGTAGCCCCCTCCCAGTCTGCCCTTGATATAGAACGCCTTGTAACATTTCCCGTTGAACAAACAATGGCGACGATACCCAACATTGAAGAGATACGAAGTTTTTCTCGCTTTGGTCTCTCTGTGGTTACGATAGTGTTTCACGACGACGCAGACGTGTACTGGGCACGCCAACAAGTGAATGAGCGGCTCATCGTGGCAGCAAAACAAATTCCGCCCGGCGTTGGCTCGCCAGAAATGGCGCCAATAAGCACGGGGCTTGGGGAAATCTATCAGTACATCGTTCGACCGTTGAAAGGTTACGAGGGCAAGTACGATGCCATGGAACTTCGCAGCATACAGGACTGGATTGTGCGCAGACGGCTGCTGGGGACTCCCGGAGTTGCCGATGTTGCCAGCTTCGGAGGATACCTGAAGCAGTATGAAGTGTCTCTCGACCCCGACAAGCTTCGAAGCTATAACCTGGGGATTGTCGACATCTTTAAAGCTCTGGAAAGGAATAACCAAAATACCGGAGGTGCATACATCGACAAGACGCCAAATGCGTGGTTTATCCGCAGCGAGGGTCTTGTTACTACAATTGATGATATTCAAAAAATAGTAATTAAAAATATTGAAGGTGGAATGCCCGTTCTCGTTCGCGACGTGGCTCACGTAAGGTTTGGCTACGCAAACCGCTATGGAGCCATTACCTACAATGATGAGGGTGAACGTGTAGGGGCAATCGTCCTCATGCTCAAGGGTGAAAATTCCAACGCAGTAGTCAACCGTGTTAAGGATAGGATTGAGGACATTAAGAAAACACTTCCCGTAGGAGTAACAATAGAGCCTTTTCTCGACAGAAGTCTATTAGTTGAACGCGCTATCGGGACTGTTGAGAGAAACTTGATTGAAGGGGCTCTCATCGTCATCTTCGTCTTAGTTCTCTTCCTTGGCAATCTTAGGGGCGGCCTGATTGTAGCTTCAGTCATTCCGCTCTCCATGCTATTTGCAGTATCGTTGATGCATGTATTTGGCGTCTCGGGCAACCTGATGAGCCTTGGCGCTATCGACTTTGGATTGATCGTAGACGGAGCAGTGATCATTGTTGAAGCAACTCTTCACCACATCACGGGGAAGCCCATTCATGCACGGATGGGATCAGCCCGACTATCCCAAAAACAGATGGATGAAGAGGTCAATAAATCAGCATCTAAAATCATGTCGTCTGCAGCTTTTGGCGAAATCATAATTCTGATCGTGTATCTGCCAATCCTGGCCTTGATTGGAATCGAGGGAAAAATGTTTAAGCCCATGGCACAGACAGTAAGCTTTGCGATTCTGGGTGCATTTATTCTCTCCCTCACCTATGTCCCCATGGTTTCAGCACTCTTTCTTAGTAAGAGCACAGTGCACAAACGCAATTTCTCCGACGCAATGATGGATTTCTTTCACCGCTTATATAAACCAACTATTAAGGGGGCTTTGCATCACAAACTTTTTGTTGTGTTGTCAGCATTTGCACTGTTTGCAATCAGTCTCATTTTATTCCTGCAGATCGGTGGTGAATTTTTACCTACTCTCGAAGAAGGAGACTTTGCTGTGGAAACGAGGGTACTTACTGGTAGCAGTCTATCGTATACCGTCGAGACTGCGCAAAAAGCTGCAAGGATACTGCTTCGTGAGTTTCCGAATGAAGTGAGAGAAGTTGTTAGCAAAATTGGATCATCGGAAATTCCAACAGACCCTATGCCAATTGAAGCATGCGATCTCATAGTAGTCCTCACGCCAAAGAATGTTTGGAAGAGGGCATCCGGCCGCGAAGAGCTTGCGGAAAAAATGGGTGAGGCTCTGAAAGTCCTTCCTGGTATAACCTTTGGATTTCAGCAACCCATCCAGATGCGCTTCAATGAGTTGATGACAGGTGTACGGCAGGATGTGGCTGTAAAGATTTTTGGTGAAGATTTGAATGAACTTACCAGCTTGGCTCGGCATGTGGCCAAGCTCGTTAGAACAGTGGTAGGAGCAAGGGATATCTATGTGGAGCAGGTCACTGGCCTGTCTCAAATCGTCGCTCATGTCAATCGCGACGAAGTAGCCAAGTACGGGCTGAATGTTGCAGACATCAACCAGGCTATTACTACTGCGTTTGCTGGTCAGTCGGCTGGGCTGGTCTACGAAGGCGAGCGAAGATTTGATCTTGTTGTGCGCCTGGGTTTGCAGAGTCGGCAAAATATCGACGATGTGCGCAATCTCTTCATCGCATCGTCACACGGAGCACAAATACCTCTTAAGCAAATCGCCAAAGTAGAATACAGTGTTGGTCCAAATCAAATTCAAAGAGAAGACACCAAACGAAGGATCATCGTAGGGTTCAACGTTCGGAGTCGGGATGTTGCCAGTGTAGTCGAAGAACTCAAAAATAAAATTAATCAACAAGTTGATTTTCCAAGTGGTTATTATGCAACGTATGGTGGGCAATTTGAAAACCTTAAAGCGGCTAAGGAACGACTCGCCATTGCCGTACCAGGTGCCCTTCTTCTAATCCTCCTGCTGTTGTTCTTTACGTTCGGATCCGTCAAACAGGCTATTCTCATATTCATGGCTATCCCAATGGCGGCCATTGGTGGTGTTTTTGCATTGCTAATACGAGGAATGCCATTCAGTATCTCTGCCGGGATTGGATTCATCGCGCTTTTCGGCGTTGCCGTACTCAACGGAATCGTGCTCATTGCAGAATTTAACAGACTCAAAAAAACCGGCTTAACAGACTTAACGGAAATTGTTATGAAGGGAACGTTCATTCGCCTTCGGCCTGTGCTGATGACGGCGTCCGTTGCTTCGCTTGGCTTTCTGCCCATGGCCATGGCCACGAGTGCTGGCGCCGAAGTACAGAAGCCCCTTGCCACCGTCGTCATTGGAGGATTGATCAGTTCAACCTTACTGACCCTGGTTGTTCTGCCCTGCCTCTATCTGTATTTCGAATCGAAACGAGTAAAGGTGCCCGCTGAATGAAAACTTTCAATAAAGATAACAACTACTCACGTATCTACGTCATGAAGAGGTATTGTTTGATAGTGACAATCTTGGCGTCTGCACTTCCCTGCTCATCGCAACAGGTATTCTCGCTCAAACAGGCAATAGAGACAGCACTGAAGAGTAACAGCGGGTTAAAAGCATCTTTTTACGAAACTGAAGCACAACGGGCATTATTAAAAACTGCAGTTGATTTACCGAAAACGTTTGTCTCTCTGGTGTATGGCCAGTACAACAGTTTCGTAAGGGAGGACAATAACCTCACAATTTCGCAGACGATTCCTTTCACTGCATTTGGTAGTCAAGGCACGCTTAACAGTTCACTTTTGGAATCGAGTGAGTTGAAAAAAAAGGCGATCGAGAATGAATTAGCCTTCAACGTAAAAAGAGTGTACTTCCAGCTTGCCTTTCTACAGGCTAAGCAAAATTTATTAATGCAGCAGGACAGCATCTATGAAGGCTTTCGTAAATCTGCCTCCCTGCGGTACACTACTGGAGAATCCAACTTGCTGGAGCGTACTACTGCAGCAACGCAGCTAAACGAAGTGAGGAATCAACTCGCATCCAACCAGGCAGACCTAGCCGCTGTTCGCGCTCAGCTTCAGGTGCTGCTGAACAGTAACGTGCTTCCCAGCGCTGATCAATCTGAATGGAAGGAGCTGTCGTTCACCATCATTTCAGATTCTGCGGCCTTGCAATCCAATCCAGCCATAGCATTTATGCAGAAGCAAACCGAAGTTGAATCAAATCGAAAAGCATTGGAGATTGCGAAGACCGGTCCCGATATTTCGTTGGGCTACTTTAACCAAACGCTGATCGGAACCATAGACAGATCTTCCGGTAGGTTGGCAAAAACTGGCGACCGCTTCGTCGGCTTTCAGGTTGGTCTGGCTGTCCCACTTTGGTTTGTTCCTCATCAGGGCAGAATTCAGGCTGCGGAACTCACTCGACAGGCCGCGCAAAGTAGCTATGAATATTACAGTCAGACTCTGCGGGGTGTGTTCCAACAAGCTTTTCAGTCATACACAAAGAATAAAAACAGCCTGGACTACTATAAGACCTCAGCTCTGCCGAACGCCGACTTACTACTTAAACAGGCTGAAGCGGCTTTCCGAAACGGTGACATCGGCTATGCTGAATACCTTATCGCATTGCAAAAGGCAATTGCCATCAGGGAAGGTCACTTGCAAACGCTCAGCGATTACAACCAGTCTGTGGTATTTATTGAATTTTTATCAGGCACTAAGTAAAGAAACCAACATGAACATCATTTATAAATTTTTCATCATTGTGCCGATTGTATCTGCTTTGTCATTGTTGACGTCATGTGATTCCAAGGCCCCCCAAGGAACTCCGAGCCATCCTGTTGAGAAGGTTCGAGACACTGTTGAATTTACGCCTGAGCAAATGCAATCGGCTGACATTCAATTTTCTCAAATTGAACAAAGAATAATTGGCGGCTCTCTAAAAGTCAACGGGATTCTCGATGTTCCTCCACAACAGAAAATATCCGTCTCTGTTCCACTCGGCGGATTCTTGAAGAGCACAACAATGCTGCAAGGTTCAAGGGTAAAAAAGGGCCAGCTATTAGCAGTGATTGAACACCCCGACTTCATTCAGTTGCAGCAGGATTACCTCGAGGCGAAAAATCAACTTGAATATGCTCAGGCTGATTATGAGAGACAGCAGGAGCTTGCTAAAGAAAATTTTACGGCTCAAAAAACCTTTCAACTGGCACGGACAACCTATCAAAACTGGCTTGCTAAAAGAAATGGATTGCTGGCAAAATTGAAATTGATCAACGTAAACATCACTAACCTTGAAGCTGGAAATATTTCAAGCACTGCGAACGTGTATTCGAGCATCAATGGATTTGTAACGCAGGTGAATGTAAACATTGGAATGTACGTCCGTCCAACCGATGTAATTTTTCAAATCGTTGATACGGAACATCTTCATGCCGAATTGACAGTCTTTGAAAAGGATGTTCCCTTCATCAAGATTGGTCAAAAGGTTCGATTCACATTAGCAAACGAAACATTGGAGAGAATTGCAACGGTTCATCTCATTGGTCGTGAAATCGGGGCCGAGAGAACTATACGCATCCATTCTCATTTAGACCGTGAAGATAGAGACCTCCTTCCGGGCATGTACCTCAAAGCAATTATCGAGACAGGCGGAGACTCCGTGAATGCCCTGCCAAATGATGCGATAGTTGACTACCAGGGAAAGAAGTACATATTCGTACCAATCGAAAATATTCACGAGAAGAAATCAGCTAACAAGACAGATGCGTCAGGGGGCCAGCAATTCAAAATGATTGAAATACGCACAGGCAAAAGTGAATTGGGATTTACAGAAGTTGTCTTGCCAGAGGATTGGACGATGGATACGCGTGTTGTATCAATAGGAGCATACTCCATTTTGTCTAAGATCATGAACATCGAAGCAGAGAAATAAGAAAGAAGTTGCATAAAGCCAAATCATTTTTCTAAGTTAAAATTGACTATTGAACAAGCCCCTTACATTGAAAATCTTTACCGGAGAAATCTCGATTGCACCTAAAATTCTGGTTCTTGACTTGAAATACTAACAATGCAGCAACAACAGATAATTACGCTGATTGCAGGAAGCCTTGTATTGAGCACTCTGCACGCACTCATACCCAATCATTGGCTGCCGGTAATAGCCATTGCCAAAAAAGAACAATGGTCGATGGCACAAACAACGCGAATAACCCTTATTACTGGGCTCTCTCACGCGCTGAGTACTGTGCTGATTGGCTTCGTTATTGGCATTGCCGGAATCGAGCTAGCTGAAAACGTGGAGTCCTTCACGCGATATATTGCACCTGCAGTGCTCGTTACATTAGGCTTGTATTACATCTACCAGCACCACAGACATAAACACTTTCACGTTCATCGAGAAATATCAACCAACAGTAAAGTAATTGCAGGTTTGGTGATAGCAATGTTCTTTTCACCATGCCTTGAAATTGAAGCATACTTCCTGCTGGCAGGGGCTCAGGGTTGGCAGATGCTGATGATGCTCGCATTGCTCTACACCGTAGTAACAATTACGGGAATGGTCTTGTGGGTGCGATTAACATTCACTGGTTTGATCAGATTTAATTGGCATGCTATCGAACACAATGCAGGAATTATTACTGGCGCAACACTTGTGCTGACGGGTATCATTTCGTTGTTTATTCAATAAATGAGACACTAACTACAATTAGTAAAACATGAAGCTTCTTCAACGTATAGGAAAAGGTTGGCTGGTAGTCTTAATCAGTCTTTCGTTATTGAGCGCAGGAATTGTGTTGGAATACATTATTCAACCACATTGGTTTATCAACGTTACCCGATTTATTTGGTATGCTGCTGCCTACATACCAGTTGGCATACCTGTTTTATGGAAGGGAATTCGCATTGCATTCAGAGGAGATGTTTTTACAGAATTCATGTTAATGAGCATTGCAACACTTGGGGCCTTCTTCATAGGAGAGTATCCGGAAGGTGTGGCTGTAATGCTGTTTTACTCGGTGGGTGAAATATTTCAGGATGCAGCCGTCGGCAGGGCAAGGCGAAGTATAAAAGCATTATTGGATGTTCGGCCAGACAGTACGAATGTGCTGCGAGACGGAAGATATGTAACGGTCGCTTCTTCCGAAGTGGGCGTAGGTGAAACCATCCAGATAAAAGTTGGCGAGCGCGTATCATTAGATGGAGAACTGATATCTGAAGAAAGTTCTTTCAATACTGCTGCACTCACCGGGGAAAGCAAACCAAGAACGATTGACAAAGGTGAGGCAGTACTTGCAGGTATGATAAACGAGCAGAAAGTTGTCGAAGTTAGAACAACAAAACTCTTTAACGACAGTTCACTGTCAAGAATACTTACACTTGTACAGGATGCTACTTTTCGTAAGGCTCCAACGGAATTATTCATTCGCAAGTTTGCGCGAGTGTACACACCTATCGTAGTCTTTCTGGCAGCGGCCTTAACCATGCTTCCCTATTTCTTTGTTAATGATTACGAATTCAGCACTTGGTTATACCGGGCGTTGATCTTTCTCGTTATTTCATGTCCATGTGCGCTGGTAATTGCAATTCCGCTCGGATATTTTGGTGGCATTGGTGCAGCCTCGCACCATGGAATTCTATTTAAAGGTTCCAACTATCTCGACCTGATGTCAAAAGTCGATACAATTGTTATGGATAAAACCGGAACCCTTACTAAAGGAGTGTTTAAAGTTCAGAGCGTAGAGGCAACATCGGATGAAAGCGAATGGATTCCGTTGGTAGCGGCTTTGGAATCACACTCAACGCATCCAATAGCAAAAGCAGTTGTTGAATATGCAGGTAATGTATTTGAGACTGTTCAGGTAACGTCGGTAGAAGAGATTAAAGGTCATGGTCTTAAAGGAATAGTAGATGGACACAACGTATTAGCAGGTAACCTTGCGTTGTTAGACAAATTCGGAATCGACGCGAGTGAAAGCGTTCACAGTGAGTCAGACACCATCGTTGTTGTTGCAGTGAACAACAAGTTTGTCGGAAGTATCACCATCGCCGATGAACTCAAGGAAGACAGCAAGGAAACCATTCAGCGCATGCATTCACTCAATCTGAAAACGATAATCCTCAGTGGCGACCACCAGGGAGTTGTTAACAGGATCGCACAGGATTTAATTATCGACGAGGCATATGGCGACCTTCTGCCTGAGCAAAAGGCAGCGAAGGTCGTGGAGATTATGTCGGGAAAGAAGGACCCTACAGTTTTTGTAGGTGACGGAATCAACGACGCCCCTGTTCTTGCCGTCAGCGACGTCGGCATTGCAATGGGTGCCCTTGGAAGCGATGCCGCCATTGAAACAGCCGATGTAGTAATCCAAACCGATCAGATATCTAAGATTATAACGGCTATTAATATCAGTAAAAATACAAAACGAATCGTGTGGCAGAACATATCATTGGCCTTTGGAGTTAAACTTATTGTACTTGCGCTTGGCGCTGGAGGAATAGCCACCATGTGGGAGGCAGTCTTCGCAGACGTAGGAGTAGCTCTTCTGGCTATTTCAAATGCAGTAAGAATTCAAAAAATCTAGCATGCAGGTGTTGAGAAGTAATCGACTATTTGCTTAGAACTTCCCTCACTTGAAATTCGACAATTCTAGTCACCAAATCGTACGGGATTGGTTTTTGTAAGGGAAACTGTATTGCACCCTTTGAGGTTTTATAGGGGGCAAGTTCCTTCGCAAACGCTTTAACACCCGACGATGTCGGATATAATCCGATGTAATTTTTTATTGTGGCGAAATGCACGAGGTTTTCCTGATTCAGTTGAAACGTTGGAATACCGTAGCGAATCGTATCTACAGCCGTTGGTACCTTTAGGTGAATTACACGCCTCATCTCAACAAGGATATTCTTTATGTGGGGCGGGAAGGCTTCGATGTAATCATCCGCAGTCAACAGTTGGTTTCTCCAAATATTTTCACGCAAAAATCATGATGCCGGGTATCAAGAGATACCCGGCATCATGATATATTCATATTTCGTTCATTGTTGGCGTACACCCTGGTGCCTTCCTCCTTCAATATCAGAGTGAGAGAGCAAGAAAGGTGTTGTACACAAAAAAGGATTTAATAAATTGATTACATGAAAAAAATTACGCCATGTCTTTGGTTTGATAATGAAGCTGAGGAAGCAGCAAATTTTTACCTTTCCGTATTTCCAGATTGCAAAATTTTAAACACAGTTCCGTACCTTTCCGATACCCCTTCGAGCAAGCCCAGGGGTTCGGTGATGCTGGTTAATTTTGAAATTAATGCGCAGCCATTCACTGCTTTAAACGGTGGACCATTTTTTAAAATAAATGAAGCTGTTTCCTTTCAGATTTTATGCAGAGACCAGGAAGAGATAGACTATTATTGGGCGAAATTATCAGCAGTCCCGGAATCGGAGCAATGCGGTTGGGTAAAAGATAAATTTGGGGTTTCCTGGCAAATATTGCCGGATAATTTGGCAGAGTTGATAAAATCGGAAGCCGGTATGAAAGCTTTTCTTGGAATGAAAAAAATCGATGTTGAGACCCTTAGGCGCGCATAAAAAATGAAATGGGAATAACTGCCTCCCGGCAAGTTACCCGGCAGCATATCTCTCCCGGCATGTTACCCGGCAGCATATCTCTCCCGGCATGTTACCCGGCAGCATATCTCTCCCGGCATGTTACCCGGCAGCATATGCCTCCCGGCAGGTGACCCGGTCATTGTCCCGGTCATTGTCCCGGCATCAGTCTGCGGTCAGCCAAAACGTTTTCACCATGCCCTTGCCTTTCAGCTCTGTTTCGCCTCGGAGCTCTACGCGAAAACTTCGAGTTCCTGGTTCACCGTGAGGCAATTCAGTCTGCTTGCTCACTGCACTGTGCGGAAGACTCATTGCCGTGACTTCCTGCAACGCCTGCGCAAAGTTCTCACTCACGTGGATGCGGTTTGGTTCACTGCTGCCTTCCATTCTGGAGGCAACGTTGACGGTGTCGCCCCAGATGTCGTACTGTAACCGCTCCTTGCCAAGGACGCCTGCCGTCACCGGACCAACATGCAGC
>JACPPD010000006.1 GCA_016191145.1 Ignavibacteria bacterium | reverse complement strand
CTCGTTGTAGTCTTCACAGTTGAATACTACCTTAAGCTTTCGATCCCATGTCTTGCGGTCGGATTCGCTCAGATGGCTCAGGACGTTTCTGATTTTGTGTACCTGGCATCGCTGCACCACAGCATACGAACCAAACACTTCTGTGACTGCTTTGCGCAATCTGACCTTCAATGGCATGTCGACTCAGCTCAAGATGGTTCAGTACTAATGCCGCTGTGTCATCACCTGTTGTTCCGGCCATCGATGAAAATGCTGCTTCCAGTTCGATATTCTTCAGCGTATGTTTGGTACTCATAGGGGCTCTCTTCAAATGGTGTTTTGTTGTTGTAATTCAATCTACCATTTAGACTTGAGCCTCTTAAATTTTCAACACAGATTTGGACATACCCTTTGGTTGTTTGACACTAGCCTTTAAGATTGAGTCATTTAAAAATCCGCCATCTGGTTCAGCTCACGGCGAGTATCAGTGTATTGCCATTTTCATCGACTTGGCAAACTTGAAACAGCTTAAAGTTGCGCAATTACCAATAGGGTTTTCACCAATACGAATGATTGATGGGATCATTCATGGATTCTTTGTCGATAAGGGTAAAATTTCAATATTGAATCTTGAAGAATTCGCACCATAGTGCCACTATCACGTCTTTTCTATTTATAGTTGATCTCATTTAATTGGAATCCTCACAACATTGCTTCAAAGTATTTAACAAATCTTATAGCAATAAGCACTAAACTTTACAGTGAGCTACATATTCACTATGTTTACGATCTAATCTCTCTCACCACATCGAATTTCTTTCTCAGGCTATCAGCAACCTTCATAAGAATCTCAACTTGTTAACGAAGTGCATCGTTCTCTTCGTGGTGTGCCGCACGAGATGCTAATAGCTGTAAGAGTTCATTGTTACGTGCACGTTGTTCTGCATGCCACTTTATGTATTCATGTCTTTCTGGAATGGTGACACGTGCCTCAGCATATCCGCGTTTGTGTCCCTCATGAAGACCACTGTGAAACGTATACGCCCCAGCAAGTACATCTGTATTTCAATAAAATGATGAAACATCTTCGCGCCACGACGTACGAAAGTGGTGTGATGAAAAGAACAGAAAAAGTTGTCAGTTTCCGGAGAAAAATGCTGCTGAAAGGCTTATTGAGCAAACCGATTCGTCCTAAGTGTCGTCTATTTTTACCAATGTAGAATAGTCATCTCATCCTACTCCTCACAAACCTCTCGGTCTCTTTGTCAACAAAATGCACGTAGCAACCTTTCATTCCTCTCGTCAGAAGAACTCGATAAAGATTTTTAGCATAATCCAAGTAGCCGTCCTTAGCCCGCTTGAGAGTTCCATCGCTTGATCTATTCGGATGTGCTTGCCATTGCCCCTTATCCAAATCGTAGGTCAAATCCGGACCGATGATAACACCAGCAAAATCGAATTCAAAGCCTTGTGCTGTATAAATACAACCAACCTGCTCCTGTCCTCCATCTTGGTATGCCCACAGTGATGCAGGCGGGATTTCTGTCGCCAAACGTCCGCTATTTGGTTTTGCATTCCACGGGCGTTCCCAGTCACCGATGACAATGTCGTCGACAAGGGTGCCATCAGCTTTGGGATTCGACCAAGGCCAACAATAACCAGCCATCATTCTTGCTGTGAACCCTTTGTTTAATTTCTCTCTAATCAAATCGTCGAGCTCCTTCGGACTTGAACAAATTTTAAATTCAAAATCCGACGACACTTCTAACATTGGAGAAGTTGTTTTAACAATGCCAAGTGTATCATTCACCCAATCTATGAATGCCTCCGAACCACCACAACGAAACTGAGTTGTGAGTTCATACTCATGTAATTCGATTCCCCCTTCACGCGAGACGTGATCTAGAACATATTGGATTGAGCCAATCTCGTCGGGGCGAACCATTTGGTAGTCGTCAATGAACAAAACAAGAACTTTAGAAACATTAATCAGCTCGGCTAGCTGCGGCTTAATTGATTTGTTTTCCTTCCGTGTAAATCTATTATTACTGGTGGATCGAATTCGATGTGCTTCATCACAAATCAACACATCAACAGTATTTGCAATTTCATTCATATAACTATTAAAATACTTGAACTGAGCACCAGCGCGAGTACCTACAATTGCCCTGAGAGTCTCCGTAAACGACTTTGATCCTGTAGCATAATGGGCAATAAAATTTTCGCGGGAAAGTTGAGCCATCAGATTGAGGGCAATAACGCTTTTACCAGTACCTGGTCCCCCTTTTACAACAACTACCTGCTTTTTCGCTCGATGTAAAGAATGTTTGACGAGTGCAAATACTTTGTCGTAAATCACACGTTGTTCATCAAGCAACACATAGGTCTGCTGACCATCGATCGTCTCTGCAACGTGCATCATGAGTTTCTTAGATGGCCTATACTTACTTTGCTCTACCTGATTTAGAATATCTGAGCCACCACCACTCCCAACCTTTTTTCCGAGGAACGAGGCAAGTTCCTCAAAGCCACCATTGCCAAATAAAGGATATGACTTTATCAGTCCAGTGAATTTTTCGTCTTGCAATACATCATCATTTTGAAGATCATAGTTATGAAGAAATCCACAACCGTCAAGAGCTATCGCTCTATCTCCTTGGAAAGCTGTGTGAACATCTGTCAGATACTGAACATAACCTTGAACCTGAGCAGACGGATGATTAACCTCCCTTTCTCTCCCCCCAACAAATGTGATTACCTGATTAGCTCCCACTGCATGGCGGCATCTCTCCCATTGTTTGAGCTCAATAACAACCGCTCTCCGACTACTTTCCCGGTCATAGCCAGTGATCATTGCATCCAATCTTTTCGACGAAAGGGGCAACTGATACTCGAGTAGAATCCCATGATCATTTAGCGATGCCATGGTACCTACATTATCAAGCATCGAAAGAGAATTTCTCCACGATGTTGACTCCGACACAGACGGCTCGTGTCCATAGTATGTTCTGTATGCGGCACGTAACATCTCGGCAATCTGATTTCTTGTCGTTTCAATATGGAATGAAGACCATATTCCTGAATAGAGTCGCATTATTCAAGCCTTATTAAATATTGTGTCCATATGCCATTCAAGTCGATCTTTCTTAGGCTGAAAATCTACGTCATTGGGTAAAACTGTCAACTCCTTACCATGCCAATAATAATATACTTTACCATTTATGTAAAGATCTCGTATTTTCTTATTTATTTGAATCCTATAATCTGGTGTGATACCAACAAGGCCATCATCATATAATATGTGTATATCAGACCGTAGCAACAAGCCATTCATTACGTCATTTGGACCATCATACTCAACAGGCTGTATGTGAGCTGCTTGCAACACCGACAAGGTGCTTTCACCGGTAATGGCACACTTACTTTGATATGCATTCTGTACGGCAATGCGAAAAGCTCCTTGACCGGGTCTTGATTTTCTCAAATACTCTTTACCAAAAAAAGTCGGGGTCACAAGTGAGGTCTTTCCGACTGAAGTGTGGCCAATATCCTGTTGTAAAATAGCCCATACCCTGTTCCACGTTGGTTGATGTTCAGTAATCTCTGTATCAAATGTTTTACCATTCTGTATATTTCGTGAAAAGCTTGAAGGCACAGAAACCCACTGCTCTCTTGGAAAAAACACTGGGTTTTCAAGAATTATACAACCAATTTCATCAAGAGAACCAGCCTTGATTGTTCGGCTTCTGTTGATAGCATCGGAAAGTTCTTGAAAACTTGAAAGTCCATTCTCCATTTCAAAAGTTTCCCAAGCAAGTCGCATGGGTAATCGTTGAAATCCTAAGAAGAATCCAACACCGGCGATTTTATCAACTGGTGAAAGAAGTCTGAATAAAAAGGGGCAGCCTGGACTGAGAGCTTTAAATCCTCTTCCACTTGGAACCCAGAAATTGACTTCCGGAGGCAGAGGTTTCAGATTCGATAGGTTGTTAAACCAAGTATTATTTGTATTACCGATCCAGTATTTCATTGAGATATGCTCCTTCTCTCAAATTTAGACACGTGGTAATACATATCGTTGTTTCTGAATTTCCACACTTGAGAATTCTCACCGTTTTATTTTCCGAACATAAGTCAAATCCTTTCCAACTGTATCGGCACTCAATGAACTGCAATGTTTTACTAAATGTCTATAACGTGCAGTGAGACGTCATCAATTACGCTTAGTGCTATTTCTTGGTTTAGCAGAATACAGTAAACTTGGTGATCATCGAACATCGAAATCGTCTAAGAATCCCGTCAACAATCTCCCGGTCATTGTCCCGGTCATTGACCGGGTGATTGACCGGGAGATTGACCCGGTCTTAGACCCTACTCGCTTGTTTCTCTACTCTCCTTGTATCCCTGCTCAAGTGCATCGAGGATACCTTCAAACCCATAGACCTTCACTTCGGGGGTACGTATGACCCGACGAGTTCAACGATGTGTGCATGGTACTTCGTTTGAAGTTTCTTGATCTCTACACGACATTTCTTCATCGCTCGTGAATGCTCCGCACCTGTGATCTCGCCTCGTCTGAACGACAAACGTGACGCAGACATCTGCTCCCTGATCCGACGTTCGTTTGCAGCAAGCGTCGAGCCACGTTTGTAGATGAGTGACCGATATTCCTTTTGGATCACTTGCTCACGCTCAAAGAAACACTTCAATGCGGGATTGACAGCGTCCCACAGATTTACATCGTCACCCGTCAACCCTCCCCGAACCGATTGCTCATACAAGTGCCTTCTATGCGCATCGCTTATCCGAACCTTGTTCCAGTTGATCTCGAAGAACTCGCAATAATAGGTTCGATAGTTTACACCGGGAATGTTGAACCGCCGGAAACCGTTTGGAGTTGGTGCTATGCCCTCAGCGTCATGTTTCTTTGCATTGCTGCACCAAAATCCCTGGCCAATGCCAACAGCCCAGACCCTGTATCTACAGCGAATACAGGCAGGCGACGTTTCGACCGAAAACCGTGATTCATCAGGCATACACAACAAATTTCGATGATTGAGCGACGCGATGTGTCGCGTTTGAAGGATACCTGATCTAGCGTACTCAACAATCTCCCGGCGTTTCGCCCGGCAGCTAGGGTCTGCATCTCGTTAGAGTGAGACATGCTTGCATAAGTATGCGGCTTGAAAGGCCACGCTTTAAGATAACGCCAGTTATAATACACGTTAGATTATAATCATCGTGGCATCACTCACGGTTCCATACTCAGACGCTGTTTGAGCGACAACCGTAAAGTTTCCCGTACCAATCGAGCTCAGTGGAACTGATGATGCCGATGTTACTATTCCAAAATTGTAGACCAAATTTGTCTCTGTCCCGTTCGCAGTGCTGTGAACAGTCACCCATGCCAGTCCGCTGACGCTGATATCAAGGGTGCCTGCACGAGTACTGACGACTGCAGTTACCGTAGGACCTCCGCTTGAGCCCGATGGGCAGTTATTATATGTAGAGCCACTACTATCCTGTCCAGTGGTACAGGTCAACCTACCATCATCATCGAACTCGTTGTTAGCCCACCAAGTTCTACCATTGGAGCATGAACCAGACACCACCCTGTTCACACCGGCAAAAGACACGGAAGCGAATGAGAAGCTCATAGCCAGTACAACGATGAATGTTTTCATGAAAATTCCAAAGTATAGTAAATGAGTATCCGACATAAGCACATTCGTTCTTCATCATAATGATGAAATATCTCTGCGCCTCAATATACAAAGGTGGAACCTGCCAACTCCTCATTTCATTTTGGCAGGGGTTTCGCCATAAAGTGATGCATTTTGGCAATTCCGTCGCCATATTTTCAACAATGACGCCCTAAAAACGGCTTTTAAAGCCCCCTTCATCCAGTTTTTTCCTATTAGGACCACGGGGAACTGGAAAAACGGTGTGGACGGGTGAGGTATTTGGCGATGCTTTTAGGTTGGATCTGTTGGATCCTGAAACCTATAGGACCCGTGCCGCATCACCCGCGGGAGAAACGCCGGGAGAAACGCCGGGAGAAACGCCAGGAGATTGTCCCGGCAACTCCGCTAGTTGATTGTTACAACACAGAAGGTAACCTGTTTTATTGTTGAGTTCTGTTGCAGAATTAGTTGCTCAGTCTCGATGGAATCTGCAAGTATATTTGCCCCCTAACTTTTTCAACACTAATCTCGTGAGCTGGTTATGGGTAGTATCCTGAATCCATATTTCAATTTCAATGGCAACGCTAAGGAAGCAATTGAGTTTTATCATGGTGTGTTCGGTGGTAATCTCCACTTAAGTACGTTTGCTGAAGGAGGCATGCCACACGCAGAAGCCGAGGCGCACAAGATCATGCATGCACAGCTTGTTGCTCCAAATGGCATTACAATCATGGCAGCAGATACGCCATCTTCGTGGCCTTACAGTCCCGGTACAGCTATTCATTGCTCGTTGAGTGGAAGCGATGAAAACGAGTTGACAGGATATTGGAATAAGCTTGGTTCCGATGCCAACATTTTGCAGCCTCTGGAACAAGCTCCCTGGGGAGACCGTTTTGGAATGCTTGTAGATAAGTTCGGAATTCAGTGGTTGGTTAATATCAACGCAGCAAAACATGCCTAGACATTGAGGGATACAATCCTCCTTTGAGTGAACGGTGAGAGCCCCTTCTCATCATACAGCACCAATAACAACCGCTCACTTTTTTTATCGATGCTGCTCTCGCTAATGGAGTTGTAACACCTTCTGATCAATACTGGGGGCGCAAAATCAGTTTGTACTCACAGGACACAATGCACATGTACTCTACTCTATCGTGGGTCTGAGGAACTAGTAGTTGAAGGAATTCACATTCGTCCGCTGGAACCCTGGCTTAGGGCGCTTGCTTCTCCGCAATAATCTCCAGCAGCCCCGGCGTTACGATATAGGCATTCGGATTTGCTTCGAGCTTCAACCAGGCTTCTTTCACAATTTCTGCTTCATCTGCCGACATCTTGCCCAGGTCTGTCAGCCGATCGACGCCAACAAAGACAAATGTTTTAGGCCACTGCCATAGTTCGATGTGTGGTTGAGCAAATCGAACAAACTGACGCATCGACACTACTGTACATCCTAAAGAAGGCAACCATTCTAAAATGTCAAGCGCTATGTTTGGTTCGCCTCCATCCAGTCGCCAGTTAGCAATAAACCTGTATCCAAACTCTTCAACTGGCCGACACCGTGGAACCGTTCGCCATGTCTCCCAACAGAAGTATTCGTGTACGACGAGTTTGCCCCCTATCCTCAATCGATTTACTACTTGCTCAAGAACGTCGCGTGGATGTTGCATGAAAGCAAAGGCCCATCGTGCCCATGCGTTGTCCAGCATGATGTTCGGCATTTGCTGCACGTTGAAATCACAATTGACTGTTTGAATATTCTGCAAGCCGTCTGCGTGTGCACGGGTGTTTAGCGCGGACAGGAAACTTTCTGATCTGTCGATAGCAACAACACTACCCAGAGGTCCAACTATTTCAGCCAAATCTAAAGAAGCGTAGCCGGGTCCGCAGCAGATATCTGCAATCGTCTGCCCTTTTCTGAACCCCGCGCTCGTCCAAGCGTCCCGGGCGTGTTCCCTCCAGACGGTATGTTGTAGACCTAAACGCCTGAGTTCTTCGGCATGCGTGCCAAGGATGTAGTCGTTGTCGTGCATTTACATAAATACGGTACCGCTTAAAAAAATCGCCCGGCGTTTCTCCCGGCGTTTCTCCCGGCGTTTCTCCCGGCAACCTCGCTACTTTAACTTCATTTCCGCAAGATCGTTCAATGAATGCACATTCTCAATAGTCCCGTACCCCTTATCAGTCAACACGAACTCAGCGTATTGACGTTGACCCCCGAATACATCCGTTACCAAACTATGCGCCGCTTGTATGCGAAAACGATAGCCAACGCTTTCAGCAAAATTCGAATATTTCCAATCCGCTGGATGCTCAACTAATTGAGCACGCACTGGATTTAAGTGGATGTATCGGCTAAGCTGTTTGAAGTACGAATCATCGAGGACATGCTTTGCGTGATAGCGTCCTTCGTAGATCGTACCGGTGCGCCCATTTAAGGTGTTTACCCTGCGCGAAAAAGTACAGCAAACAGACTGCATAAACAATGGCAATTCACCCCTCTCTTCAATTCTGAGCATCAAGTGGAAATGATTTGGCATCAAACAAATTGCAGTCACCGTGATCTTGTAAAGCTCAGAATAATAGGAGACGAGATCCAGGAACATGTCGTAAAGAGAATCATCAAGGAAGAGGGGCAGCCGAAGAGCACCTCGATTGTAAACGTGATAATACTCTCCCTCTACAGGAATTGGATTTCTGCGCGGCATATGGTGCTCGCTCAATAGTGGAACGAATACATGTGCCGTGTCAAAACATTTGCGTGACGCTGAACCGATTCTCCCGGCGTTTCTCCCGGCGTTTCTCCCGGCAACGTTCAGCGAACTACGTCGAACCGATCCAGATCCATCACCTTGTTCCACGCAGCAACAAAGTCGGTCACAAATTTCAAATGCGAATCTTCACTACCGTACACTTCGGCTATGGCACGCAATTGTGAATGATAACCGAATATAAGATCAACACGCGTTGCCGTCCACCGAAGTTCACCCGTTTTGCGATCCCGACCTTCGAATACATCGCCCCTTGCAGAAACAGGTTTCCATACTGTGCTCATGTCCAAGAGGTTGACGAAGAAATCGTTTGTTAGTAAACCTGAACGGCGGGTGAATACACCGTGAGCCGACTGCCCTACATTGGTGTTTAACACACGCATGCCGCCAATCAGGACGGTCATCTCTGGGGCTGTAAGAGTTAAAAGTTGAGCGCGATCGAGTAGTAATTCTTCTGAAGAAACCGTGTAACGTGCCTTTAGATAATTGCGAAAACCATCTGCGAATGGTTCGAGAACTGCAAAGGATTCGACATCGGTTTGTTCTTGCGAGGCATCAGTACGGCCGGGTGTGAACGGCACGCTGATGCTATGTCCTGCACTCTTTGCTGCAGCTTCGACTGCCGCACAACCACCTAGTATAATCAAATCTGAAAGCGAGACTTTTTTCCCATCACTAGCTGATGCGTTGAATTGTTTCTGAATTGCTTCGAGAGCGTGCAACACTTTCGACAATTGCTCCGGCTGATTGACTTCCCAATCACTTTGTGGCGCTAAACGAATACGTGCCCCATTTCCACCACCACGTTTGTCGGAACCACGATATGTTGATGCTGATGCCCATGCAGTAGTAACTAGCTCAGCAACAGATAAACCGGAAGATAAGATGAATGATTTAATGACGTCGATATCGGTTTCATCAATTAGTTTATGATCTACTGCCGGAACAGGGTCTTGCCAGATGAGGTCTTCTGCTGGTACTTCAGGGCCAAGGTAACGCGAACGAGGACCCATATCGCGATGCGTAAGCTTGAACCATGCTCGTGCAAACGCGTCCTTGAATTGATCGGGGTTTTCAAAAAACCGTCGTGATATTTTTTCGTACACAGGATCGATCCGTAACGAAAGATCTGTTGTAAGCATCGACGGCTGATGTCGCTTTAAAAGATCGTGTGCATCGGGCACGGTTGTGATGTTTAATCCATCTTTAGGCTTCCACTGATTTGCACCTGCCGGACTCTTCGTTAACTCCCATTCGTGTCCGAACAGATTCTCAAAAAAGTTATTATTCCACGTTGTTGGCGATCCAGTCCATGTAACCTCCAAACCACTTGTAATGGCATCACCACCCATGCCCGAACCAAATGAGCTCTTCCACCCAAGTCCTTGTTCTTCGATTGGTGCAGCTTCCGGTTCAGGACCAACGTGCGAAACCAAACCAGCACCATGTGTTTTTCCGAAGGTGTGACCGCCAGCAATCAGCGCCACTGTTTCTTCATCATTCATCGCCATCCGTGCAAACGTTTCGCGAATATCTTTTGCCGCCGCAAGCGGATCGGGATTACCATTGGGTCCTTCGGGGTTGACGTAGATCAAACCCATTTGCACTGCAGCAAGTGGGTTTTCTAAATCTCTCGTTCCGGTGTATCGTCTGTCGGCAAGCCACTCAGCTTCCCTGCCCCAATAAATATCTTGCTCAGGCTCCCAAACATCGGCACGTCCTCCACCGAACCCAAACGTTTCAAAACCCATCGACTCCAGTGCACAATTACCGGCAAGAATCATCAGATCGGCCCACGATATTTTGCGCCCATACTTTTGCTTTATTGGCCACAACAATCTTCGCGCTTTATCAAGATTTGTATTATCAGGCCAACTGTTAAGGGGCGCGAATCTTTGTGTACCGCTACCTGCACCACCGCGTCCATCACTCGTACGATAAGTACCTGCGCTATGCCACGCCATACGAATGAAGAGTGGGCCGTAATGTCCAAAATCTGCAGGCCACCAATCCTGCGATTCGGTCATCAACGCATACAGATCCTGTTTCAATGAATCAAGATCAAGTTTCTTAAATTCTTCGGTATAGTTAAACTCTTCGCCCATCGGATTGCCAAGCGAAGAATTCTGATGCAAAATGTTCAGATTCAACTGATTTGGCCACCAATCGCGATTCGTTGGCCCGATGCCAATCATGTGCGGACATTTTGCCTCGGTTTGCTTTTTGGATTCACTCATCGAAAGACTCCTGAATGTTCATGTTGACATAGCTGTAATTTACTGTAGGTAGGCTAAACACGCTCAGCAATCACATAATGAAGTTATCTGTCCTAACTTCTATCTGAAATGATTTCATTTGATTCCTATCAGTTCAAGGTGGCTAGGCAGCATGCACTCACGGTATGCGTGGGCGGTAGATTCAATCCACAGAGCACTGCCTATCGTCCGCCGCCTCTTGTCCAGCACGACCACCCGGAGTGGTGAATTTTATGTGCGTCCCGACCGAATATCGGCGGGCGATAAAACACCTTCACTCCATTGTGCATGAGAGGCTTGTTGAAAGGGGCTAGGTCGGCGCAATCGCAGTGAGCATCTATTTGTCTTGGGTCTGTGTTTACCGTTGCTAATATTTGTGAATATGTTGTTTCAATACTATCTAAATATGGTCCCACCAACAATACATTATAAACCGATACTGCAACAACTGTCTGCACAGAAGCAGATAATTTAGTGTAGGCACTCTCGGCAGCATGGTCTGCAAACGCATCGATCGAATTGAATTTATCAGCATACTCAAGATGCATGAATGGCTCCAGATCGAAGTACGATAAATGAAGATTCGTGGGCGAGGCTATAATGTAGCGCGTATACGGTGCAAGTGCCGCAACGGAGCGCGGAGATCCGTTGTAGCACGTCGACATTACAATCAAGTCGAAGAATTTCGAGTCAATCCCGGTTCCCATATTTTCTGTTATTTGTTCCTGGCTCGTGAACGAGATCAACTCGTTACTAAACTTCCTTATTGTTAGGGTTGAATCCGGGTAAGAGTCATCGTAGTGTTGACCATCCTCTTCTGGTATCTCGTGACCATAGTATAGGAACATCTTCGTTTGAGAGTGAGCTTCGTTTGCATCTGACTTCGATCTAAACGCGTTATACAATGCCCCCTGAACTGAAAATCGCGATGTCCCTTCGTCGCGCCAATATTGTTGCGTTGCCTCAAGCTCACCATTGCGGTAGTAGTAAAACTCTCCATCGTGCTGTTTAAAGAAGAACAATGTTTTGTTAAGGGGCATATCATGGAAGATGAACACTTCAGCTTGTGGATTTGCTAGTGCAACTTCCTTCGCCCGTGCCAATACATCTTCGTTGGCATAATGGACAGCACCGGCTGTATCGTGAAATACGTAGTTGGCATCACCATGAATCATAAAGATCAGTGAATACCGAGGTTGTTGAGAGTGAACTGCGCTTGTATAAATGTGCGGTGCTGTCGAGCATGATACGAGCCATGCAGACAGCACCGCGTACAGAGGAATTTCGATTTGAACCAGCAGATTTATCAATTTCTGATGATTCGTCACACTACACTAGAAGAATGATGATAATGATGATCAAGAGTAATGTTACTACACTAATCGTGATCACGTTTGCCTGCTCGATATCCTGAACGATGTAATTCGCAAAGTCATTCAGCTTCTCGTCGGCAACACGCTTCAGCCCATTGGTGCCAGCAAGTGCGTGCTGTTTTTCTATCAGCGAAGTTTTCAGTTTTAAGATACCGGCCCGATCGTTATCAGGAACTGAATTCATTCGTTCTACAACTTCGAGAGCATTCGTCATCTTCACAACTGATTTATTCAGAATCTCACGTTTTTGTGCCGGGTCCGAGGTGGCCCTTACTTGGATTGCTGTTTCATTAAAGTAATTCTGGATTTTCTCCTTGCCTTGTGCCTGAGCGATTACGAATGAACCTGCAAGAAGCATAATGCTTACGATTGTCATGCGAGTTTTCATCGTGCAACCTCCGTTCATATTAATTTAACATTCTTTAATAACCGTCAACACACGATTTGATACCATCACGTGAAGCAGAAGGTTCCGAGCGACGATCGATAAATAGAAAATGACATTTAAGCTGCGTTTCAGGTCATTAACTGTTAGTCCTTAATTTACAACAGTTTGAACGCCGAGCGCTTTGTGTGCAGGTCTTTGCAGCTTACAGACGTGGGTCTCAGCGAACGACCATAAACCGACTCACTGCGTGTACGTTTCCGTTGTTCAATCTGAAGAAATACACTCCACTGGTAAGCGTTCGTGTGTCGACTATGCGTTCGTAATTCCCGATCGGAAGATATTCATTCACAACAGTGTTCATCGTGGTGCCAAGTGCATCGACGACGTCGATCACGGTTGGGAAAGGCTCTACGACGCTGAACTGAAATGTCGTCTCGCTTGATGATGGATTGGGATAATTGTGAGATAAATTTAGCTCTTTATTTATTGGATTCTCTTTAACCGATGTTGGGGCAGAAACTGCATGGAGGATTGTCCCTCTCGTGCCAACTGCATATAGATTGTTGCTGCCTGCAGAACATATCCCACGGAGCTGCTGACTCGTTCCGCTGATTTGTTCTTCCCACGTTGTACCTGAATCTTCCGTGTGTACGATAATTCCCGATCCTCCTACAACCGTCGTTCTGCCGGGATCTAGATCTGACACAGCAAAATAATCTCCAAATGGTGAGAGCGGGGTTTGTGGTTCCCAAGTCACGCCAGCATCTGTTGTGCGTAAAATAACAAGGAGTCCCACGGCTGTGCCAACGCTAGCATTTGAAAAAGAGACGCCTCCAATCCAATTCTTAGTCCCAATCGAAATACGTTGCCATACTGCTCCACCATTGGTGGTACGAAGTATCACGCCACTTCCACCAACGATTATTCCTGAATCTGCATCAAATAAAACTACATCATTGAGATTAGACAATACTTCACTCGCTTGCGGCACCCAATTTTGTCCGCCATTCGTTGTGTACAAGACAGCCCCTTGTTCACCAACTGCGATTCCAATATTTACATTGATGAAATAAACATCAGACAGATTGTAAATCACTCCACTGGTTAAAGAAGACCATTCTATTCCACCATCAGTTGATCGAAGAATTAAGCCACGACTTCCGACCATCGTGGCAAAATTTTTGTCAATGAATGAGATCCCAGACAAATTTACAGTGGTGCCACTATTTTGGACGCTCCATGTACCACCGCCATTCGTAGTTGTAAGAATAAAACCTCCTTCGCCTACTGCAATGCCATTGTCAGCGTCCGCAAACCCAATATCATTTAAATTACCATTTACCCCTTTTGACATTTTGTTCCACGTATGGCCTCCATCAGTTGTTTTTATGATTATTCCGTTAGAACCAACTGCTATTCCATTATTAACATCGACAAAAGACACACTGTAAAAAGATTCTTGAAAATCAACCGGCACTTGCCTCCAGCTTGCACCACCGTCCACCGTCTGAAGTAGTCCGGATTCACCAACAACTACCCCTGTTAGTATACCGAAAAATTGCACGTCTCTCAAAAATCCGTACGAATTAGACGGAACATTATTCCACGACTGGCCAGCATCACTCGTACGGAGGATAGTACCTCTCATACCAATTGCGATGGCGGATGATTGGCTCGTCATAAAAACATCTTCCAAGTTATCTAGAGAGTCAGAATATGAGGTCCATGTTTCGCCACCATTGTCAGTGCGAAGAATTATTCCCGCGTTGTTCGAGCTGCCCACGATCGTGCCAACATTGTTATTCACAAAGTGTACGCTGTTAAATAGGTCTATCCCACCCACAGATTGATCATTCCATGTTTCGCCCCCGTCCGATGTTCTCAAGATCGTTCCCTTGTTACCTACCACTGTGCCGGTGTTAGTGTCTGAAAATGAAACGGAAGACAGATACGCAGTTGATCTACTGATCTGTTGAATCCATTTCTCTCCTCCATCAACCGTTCGCAGAATAATTCCATCAGCACCAACCACAGTGCCTGTGTTACTGTTAGTAAAATCGACTCCATACAGGTCACCGCTTACAGTGCTTACCTGACGTGTCCATGTAAACCCACCATCACTTGTTCGAAGAATCAAACCACTCGCACCGACAGCAGTCCCATTTGTTGCAGTAACCCAGTCAATTGCATAGATATCGTCAGCCGTTGGATAGCGGTTCTGTAAAACCCACGTCCCCTGTGAATACATTGTGCTGACAACAAGAATGTAGGCAAGAATTAGCGTGAACGACGTCTTCATGGCAATTGTTCTACTATCATTGTTTAGCATTCGAACATTGAAGCACCAAATTCACCATTAACCATGATAAAATAGGCATTTGCGGATGATAAATGTTGAAATATCCCTTGACCCGGTGATTGTCCCGGTGATTGTCCCGGTCAATGACCCGGCGTTTCTCCCGGCGTTTCGGAAACCGATCTCAGCGAACTACCATAAACCGACTCACTGCGTGTACGTTCCCGTTGTTTAATCTGAAGAAATATACTCCGCTTGTAAGCGTTCGTGTGTCGACTATGCGTTCGTAATTCCCGATCGGAAGATATTCATTCACAACGGTGTTCATCGTGGTGCCAAGTGCATCGACGACGTCGATCACGGTTGGGGAAGGCTCCGCGACGCTGAATTGAAATGTCGTCTCGCTTGATGATGGATTGGGATAATTGTGAGATAAATTTAGCTCTTTATTTATTGGATTCTCTTTAACCGATGTTGGGGCAGAAACTGCACTACGAGATTCCCGGCGTTTCTCCCGGCGTTTCTCCCGGCAACTTCATTACTTTAACTTCATTTCCGCAAGGTCGTTCAATAGAAGTACATTCTCAATAGTCCCGTGCCCCTTATCGGTTAACACAAACTCAGCGTATTGACGTCGCCCTCCGAATGCATCGGTTACTAAACCATGCGCAGCATGTATATGAAAACGAGAGCCAACGCTTTCTGCATAATTCGAATATCTCCAATCAGCTGGATGTTCAACCAATTTTGCACGCACAGGATTTAGGTGAATGTATCGGCAAAGCTGCTTGAAGTACGAATCATCCGGGACATGTTTTGCATGATACCGCCCTTCATAGATAGTACCAGTGCGTCCGTGCAATGTGTTTACTCTACGAGAATACGTCCCACAAACAGACTTCATAAACTTTGGCAATTGGCCATGCTCTTCAATTCTAAGAATCAGGTGGAAATGATTTGGCATCAAACAAATTGCAATCACCGTAATCTTGTGGCATTTTGAGTAAATGGTGACGAGATATAGCAACAGGTCGTAGAGAGAATCATTAAGGAAGAGCGGTAATCGAAGAGCACCTCGATTATAAACGTGATAATACTCTCCCTCGGCAATAATTGGTATTCTTCGTGGCATGATATAGTACTCGTTCAAGATTGGAACGAACACACGTGCCTCGTCAAAACGATTGCGTGACGATTCACCAACATTTAACCATGCCTTGACCCGGTGATTGACCGGGTGATTGTCCCGGTGATTGACCGGGTGATTGACCGGGTGATTGACCGGGTGATTGTCCTGGTGATTGACCGGGTGATTGTCCCGGTGATTGACCGGGTGATTGACCCGGCGTTTCTCCCGGCGTTCGGCTGCTCGCGTTACTGCTGTTGCTCGCTATTCGCGATTGCTATTGCTGCCTGCTGTCCCGACATAATCGCACCATCAATGTATCCGATGTTGATGCCGAAGTCGATCCAATCGCCACAGAGCCACAGGTTGTTTAGGCCGCTTTCATTAGCCTTTAGACGGTGACGGTTTGAGCCTGGGATGTTAAGTGTGTAATGATCTGAAGGTCTCACGTTAGCTCTAAAAAACTGATTGTCAAATCGCTCGTATCCGGAATTTGCTGCGGCGTCGAATGCAAGGATATTCAAATCCAATCCCGTGGGATACGGTAGCGATGTTGCCTTTGGCCAAAACCATCCGGAGTTATCATTTAACCATTGTAAAAATATTTCCTTTACACGTTTCAATTGCTCCTTGGGATAATCGTGATCTGAAAATGGGGGAAGGGGCTTGTTGATTGTGAGTACACCTGTATAGTAGGCAAGGAATTTAGGCAACTGATTCGGCAACCATGTTTCACTTTTGAGCGCAAGGGAGCTGTCCAGCCATGAGTACCATGGGTTTTGATAGGTGACGACGTTCGGAGCACTGTCGGTTGGGGGTAGACCCCACAATGCTTTGTCGAAACCCATCTCCTCACTGGTTTTCAAATACCATAACTGAGCTGAAAGTGTTGGCGTTGTTTTAACATTATTTATCATATCCTGCCACGGCTTTCTAGCTTGAATTATTTCACTACAGACAGTTGGCAACATCCCTAGTGGGATTCCAAGAATGATGTCGTCGAAGTCTACGCCTTTCTGTAGCGTAATCGGTTTGTATCCCGGCCACGATGTCCACGGATCCTCAAGATCGATGTCCCCTGCCTTCAATTGTGCCGCCTGTGATGGATCGATCTGGTTGTAGTTCGGAACGGATGGCCAACACATTAAGTTGTTAACGGTGATGGTCGGGTCGTAGTCACTAACAGTGAGCTTTACTTGCTCCATGACGTCGATGCGCTCAACGTCGCCCGACTCAATTTGATAGAGGCGCTGAACATCTTGGAAAAACTTGAATTTGATGCCGCGTGCTTTCAAGACTTGATAAAGGGGCATTACCATTGTGTCGCCAGTACCATACACAAACTGAAATACAAACGAGCCCTTATAACCGACCGACGCAAGCAGAAACAACAGTGCAACACCAGCCGATATTGCTCCGCCTGTATCGTTGTAAAGATTACTGAATGTACCGGTGTAGAAAAATTGGACCATGACGGATTTCGTAACCAGCTCGGGCGCCCCCTGACTGGCAATCCATTCACGAAAATCGAGGTGATCAATACGCGTGAAATCCAGTTTATCAGTTTTTGAATCGTAAACATCGTTAAGGATTCCTAATAGAGTATAGTAACTGAAAGCCAGGATAAGTGTAAAATGATGGACGGTTGGATCTGGTCTGCCTATTTTTTCAAGTTCCACGACGACAATGTTAAAGAGTTTCTCCAGCAGCCTCGTCACAGCCTGATGATGCTCCAACCACGTTATGCCAGAGCCTCCAGTGCCAACTATTTTTGCGAGCTCGTCTATGAGGGCTTGAATGATTGGTCCAAACGGAAGTTTTGGCAGGTGCCCCGTTAACACCTCTATCAGTAATTCAATTCCCTTTGTTATCTCTTCTTCAACCGTAAGTGGTGTACCTTCTCCGGGCAATTCAGTCAGAGAAGGAAAAATCATCGGCCAGTTTACCCACTTGCCTTCCACCTGATCAAAACTTGTTAGCAATGTTGTGTTGTTTCTCTGTAACCCATCAGCAAACAAATCCTGCAACGGGCTGTTGGGGTCGAGTCCTTTTGCCTTTCGTTCCGCATATACTGAGCGCAGAAGTTTGAACGTTGTTTCATACCATCCTTGCAGAATGTGAATGCCATGTTCCTCTATTCTGTTGTTGGGTCCGCGCCCCGTTGCAGTTTTACCACCCAGACGCCATCCCAACTGATATACAGTGATGTCGTATGCGCTTTTCCAATTTGGACCCGACGACAATGAATGTGCCGCGGCAAGTGCCGACATTCCTCCGCCAAGAATTGCAATTTTTTTCATGGGAACAACCACTTCCAAAAAATTCTGAAAATGCGTATCAACCAAAACATCTTGCCTATGTATACCGGAACGCCCGATGGATAGGATGGTTTACCATCTGTTAAATAATCGGGAAGGTAGGGGGCAAGGTTTTCATTGCCTGCACGAGAATAAAGACGTTTGAATTCAGTGCCCACAACTACATCGTCAAAAAACTCTTCCGAAAACTCTTCCAGGTTATGCACTGCACCAAACATTGCCTTGTATTCTGCCGACGTCATCGGGTAATCTGGGGGATAATAATCTGAAAGGTGCGTCATGAAATACACTGCATCACCACGCGGATCAGCCAATATCTTTCCAAGCGCATCGAGATCCGACCAGCCATCGGCCATCGACTGAGCATACAGCAACCGATACAAGACAATATTGATAAATGACTGTTCAGAAGCAACCTCGTGAACACAAAGCGTTTTGTATTCTTCAAAACCCGCCAGAATGCTTCCGTTATGGGCTCTATACCACTGTGATTCTGTTCGATTCTGGATATATAACGCCCACAACTGTGATGGCTGTGGCATCTCCGGAATTGGAATTCCCGCTTCCAATGCCCTGGCGCCAAGCTCTGAATAGTAAATAAATCTAAGATTCACAGCGCTCCACCACGGGCTCCCCCCGTTGGCTACCAGACGTCCACGCATTTCCCACGTCATAAACGCCAGCTCGGAGTTACCATATCCGAACTGCCCCTCTTGCGTAAGCCCAAACTGTCTGTAAAAATCGCACCTCGATTCATACCGCTTCTGTGGATCGTTAGCCATAGTCAGACAGTATGCCCACACTTCCTGCTCGAGCTTTTGAAGATTATTCACACTATTCATTATAAAAAAAACCTAGTTTAGATCTTCCTGGGAAGTGGAATATATGATTACGGAGGCGATTTGAAACTGGCTCTATACGAATCTATGCTCCTGGTTATGACTCTGTTACTGAGCTCCTCTGTACAGGGTTATGCTCAAAGTAAACTCAGTGTTATAAATTACGAACCTTCGCAAGGTGTCGTTAACATTGGTACACTTTCGTTGGCATATCTGGACGATGGGAATCTTAGTGCCACGCAAATCATCGATGCGAACATCCTTACTCGTTTTACACCGTACACCAGACCAATCCCAAATTTTGCAAGCACTCCAAACAATGTTTGGATGATGTTCTCCATTTGTAATAGATCATCAGAAAAGCTCTACCTTCATGTTGGGTCAGCCTTCATGGATCACATTGAGCTGCACAGGGTAAGGGGCTCGCAGTTTAATTGGTCGGAAGCAGAGCCTGTACAATTCTCCGGCGACGATTACCAGTTTGCTCAGCGCGAGATTGATATAAGCACCTTCCTTTTCTCCTTAAGGATTCCGCGAGACAGTACATATACATATCTTCTTCGAGTACGTTCGCTTCAACCTCTATTCTTTCCGTTGCAGGTAGGTACTCTCGATCATTTCATCGTAAACAATCACCTGCTGGACTTTGTGCAGGGACTTTACTTCGGAGTCATGCTGTTAATCGGCTTATATAATTTCTTTCTGTTCCTTGGTACACGCGATGTTGTGTATTTGTTCTACATCGCCTATTTGCTCTGCATTACACTCTTCATGTCGCTGATTTCAATGTATGCCTTCGAATTTTTCTGGCCTACATATCCGATAATAAACAAATACGCTGTTGCGAGTGCTGCACTCACGATGTTCGCGTCGGTTCTCTTTACCCAGGCTTTTCTTCAAACGCGTAAACAAGCGCCCCTTTTACATAAACTCTCGTATGTGTTTATCGTTATCGCAGCAGTAGATATTGTGCTGGTGTTTTCTCCGTTGAAGATTCTTGGATTGCAAGTGGCTCAAGCCGGAATTATGGGCATGTCGGTATTTCTTGCCTCGACTGGTGTAGTTATTTACCGACGCGGCTACCACCCTGCACGCTTCTACCTGCTTGCATGGAGCTTTCTCATTATTGCCCTTGTATTCATGATTCTCGAGTCTCTGAACATCACGCCTGTGCTTCCGTTTATTAACCCGGGACAAATTGGCTCGGCATTCGAAGCAACACTGCTTTCGTTTGCCCTTGCCGATCGTATTAATATTTATAAACGTCAACGCGAGGAGGCACAACTGAGGTTATTGAAAGAACTCGAAAGCAAGGCAGACCTCATTGCCAGACAAAACGAACTGCTTGCAATAAAGGTCGATGAGCGAACAATAGAGTTACGCAGTGCCAATGCACAGTTAGAGGAAACACTGAGTCTCGTTGAGCGCGAGAAAAAAGTATCGGAAGAACTTCTCCTTAACATCCTTCCGGCCGAAGTTGCAGAGGAATTAAAGGTTAAGGGGCATGCAGAAGCAAGATTGTACGGTCATGTGACTGTGCTGTTTACCGACTTTGTAAACTTCACCGGTCTTGCCGAGACAATGACGCCAGAGGAACTCGTAGCTGAGCTCAACAGAAGCATCAGTGCATTCGATCATATTATTGAAAACAGAGGTCTCGAAAAAATCAAGACAATCGGCGATGCTTATTTAGCAGCAGCAGGATTACCAGCAGAAGATCCACGACATGCATTCAATGCAGTACTGGCAGCACTTGACATTATTCGTTGGCAAACAGATCCCGCAAACTCATCTCGGTTTCTCATTCGTGTTGGCCTGCATTCCGGTCCCGTTGTGGCCGGAATCGTCGGCGTGAAGAAATATGCTTACGACATCTGGGGCGACACCGTAAACGTGGCAGCACGAATGGAGCAGCATTGCGAACCAGGAAGGGTTAACGTCTCGCACGACACATATTCATTAATAAAAAACGAATTCCAATGCGACCCCAGAGGCGAAATCGAGGTCAAGCACAAAGGGTTGATCCGAATGTATTACGTGAATTAACCGCATCAGTGGGAGGATACCGGGATGGAACATGTCCCTGAAACCTTTATGTTGTACCCGTTCCTTATTCTTCATGTGGTTATATGCAATGCAGATGGTTGGTCTATTCGTTGGTAACGGTATTTGCATTGATGCCATGCATGCAGGTACGTGGGCAGTTCCGTCCGTACGGTGTTAGTGGGCGCATCGTCGATGTTGTTGCGTATCAAGATCATGCAGTGACACTTAGCTCAATCTATGAAAAGGGGTATTCCTTGGGTGGGTCAGACAGTGGAGATGTGACCGGTGTTTTTGTTGGTTTAATTAGAGGGGGAAATGTTGACACTGCTGTCCGATGGCTGGCCGTCTTCGATCGCTATGCTAGCTGGGGTATCGAACCTCACAGCTTATCAGAAACTTCATCGGGATTGTTTTTTGGATATTACAACACCTCTGATGTGGGTCGGGAGTCTCTGAATTTCTGGCGCCTTGCCGACACACATGATTCTATTCAGAATTATCTTCTCGAAGTACCTGTCTCAACGTCGCAAGATGGCATTCCACATGTGCAATGTTCCGATTCAATTGTAATTGAAGTCATCTGGAATGGACAATGCGTAAAGTGGAGATCAAAGAATTCTTCTGATACCGATAAGTGCAACATCGGTTTTCCCTTGGACTGGACGTTTAACAAGGTACTTTTCTCAAATGGATTATGGTTGATGAATGGCTGTGATGTCGAATCAAGTGTCAGTTTATCTACACCTGCAATTACATCTACGGTTCATTTCAATACTCCGGATTTGCTTGTAGGGTGGACGGGCAAACAGGGCTGTTGGAGTACTGACGACGGTCAAACATGGACAGTCTCGGATTCGCTGGATTGGTACGACGACTCACTACATTATATGTACCATCACACTACCGATGGCTACGATGTAATCGCGGAGTGGGATGGACGATATAGAGGGACGATGAATGCCCGGATTTACATTAAGCCAACAACTGATAATTCATGGTCGGTATACAGCATCCCTAATTCGTACAATGTTAAAAATATTTACGGTGATTCACTTTCAAACATGTATATCGCTTTTGATAACTATTTTTTGCTTACATACAACATCTATCCACCAAACCTTTGGAAATATGATCCTGCCGTCAGTGTTGATGAGCCCCTTCTTAAACAGTCTCGAATACCCGACCTTGCTAGATCAAAAAAGCTTATTACGAGGAATCTTTCCGCATTAAACCACGAAGTATCGGACAACGGCGCGTGGTTCGTGTATACAGGAATGGGGGAATTCATTATGGGCAGTGTCTATGACAGACAATCCTTACCGGAAGTACCAAGAGGGTTATACCTTGTAATACAACACTCGAAGGTTTTTGTTGTGCTCGTAACGGATTAGCCGGTAACCATTTACCACTTTACGGGAGGCATATGCTGACGAATCTCCCGGCGTTTCTCCCGGCGTTTCTCCCGGCGAAGGTTCTATTTCTGGAGTGACGTTATCGCCTAAAACCACCTATTTTACGTATTAAGTATGTGTCTTCTCCTCGTCATAGCGCTGTTACTTATAACCGAAAGTGTGCAGGCGCAGCCTTTCCGGGCGTGGAAGAGAGATCAGCATTGGAAAGTGGAAAGCCTAAGGTTCGATGATAAACGAAATTTGCTTTATACTTATGGAGGCAATTTCGTTGATACGTGGGATACAAAGGCAGACACCTTGGTAAAAAGTACCCCACTCACACCAACACGCATTACTTTTTTCGGCGTTCTTAACGATTCACTCTTGTATGCCGAACTTGATAGTGGATGGTGCGGGATTTTCAATTTTATTACTGGTGAACAGATCCAATCCCATCAATGGAATTCTGCGCTGACCTGGATCGACAGATATGGAAATGCGATAGTACGGAGAATCGCGGCCAGCCCACAGGACGATACTATTGAAGTCATTGATCCATTGACGCTGGAACGGCGATTCAGGTTTACATGGGCTCACCCACAATTCAATGGTGAGGCATACGACAAGGTGCGAAATATTCTTTATGGCATTGGATTGTATGAGTTGCTGAGAGTGCAGGCTGATAGCAGCGTCGATACACTAGCGTTCTTCAACGACAAAAACTCACGTTTTTTCTCCCTCGACGTTCTTGATGATGGGCGCCTGTTGTTATACCAGTACCAGTTGGAACCCAGACCGCTTCAATATGTCCGTATCTACGATCCTCAGTTGAAAGAATTCACAGATTCACTTGATATTGGGACATATTATAATACAGCTGATAGTTATATTACTAATCAGCATGCTGTGTTACGCGATGGATACCGGGCACTGATACGCACAAATCGAGATACTACAATAATGTTGAGCCTGTCTCCACTTCAAATTGTAGCCAAGATTCCGGGTCCAGATTCTAAAGATAGTTACACCACAAATTTGCGACAAAGTCCATTCATTTATGTCAGCTCAACCCTTGAATACTTGCAAATCGACGAGTCTTCGTTCTCAAGTATTTCAATACTTCCTTCTCGGACTCCCATCGTTGATATTGGTCAACTCTCCGACGGACGGATTGCAGCATTAGTCAGCCGTTTGGGTATTGTAGAGATTGACAGACGGACAGGTGAAACTGGTTTCAAGATATGGCCAAATGTTTCTACTGAAGGTGTCGCCAATTTTCTGGTGTCGCCCACCATGAAGAATGTTGTGGTGAATTATTATAACCAGATTCTTCAGATTTCAACTATTAATGGCGACACATTTTGTCGGCTGACGGGTGAGAATAACATTCACCCAACGCAATATGGGACTAGTCTGATTGGTGCAGAATGGATATCAAGTGACGGCAATCAGTTTATTATGAGCTACAATTGGGAGATGACTATCCAATATACTGATTTTAAAGGTGTCGATTACTTTACCACGACGTCTCCGTGCTCAGACAACCGAAATTTTGAAAATCCACTACTGCATGGAATTGTCGAAGGCATATATACCAGGAATGGTCCACGTAAACTTGCTGTTAACACAGGTGGGAATCTTATACTGGCCCCGGTGAATTATTACACAACAAGCGAAGTATGGATGTTCAATTGTTTAGATGGTGTCGACTGCAAATCACGAAAGACTGTTGTTTTTCCTGGGCGTACTGCGGCTGTGATACTTCCACTCAGTGAGAAAGTTATTATGGACGACAGTGCAGGTTTGATTGATCAGGATGCTGCTGACTCTGCATTGAGTACTGTAATCGATTTGGGACAAAGATTCCTGCCCCTTACCTCAATGAATACGTCGAACACAGTCCTGGGTTATGCCGATTCAAAGCTCCATGCTGTCAATGTTGACAGCAAGACGATAGAGTGGTCCATCCCAATTCGGTGTATGCCTCTTCAAGTTCTTGTCGATAAAAACGATCGATGGTTTATTATCGATTGTTACCAAACAGGTATCGAAATGTATTATCTCGATCCTGCGTTGGGAGTTAACGAATCGAATATTCCAGGAACGTTGTCGTTCTATCCGAATCCATTTTCAAGTACATTCACTATTAGTGGACTCCATGAAGATGCAATGCCACTGACAGTCACCGTCCTGAATACGTTAGGAAATATTGTTAGGAACGAGCGATTTTACAACAGCAACGGGCAAATTCAAATCGATGCATCATCGCTTGCGAACGGTACCTACATGATACTCGTAATGCAAGACAGCAATCTTCTTGGTAGGGGGCAGGTAGTACTCTTAAAATAGATCCAAAGAGCTACACCCGCAGTGTATAATGTTGCCGGTGTAACTTGCCGGGAGTCTACCACTTCTCCCGGCGTTTATCCCGGCGTTTCTCCAGGTGATTGACCTGGTGATTCCCCCGGCGTTGTTATTGACCCGGTGTTTCTCCCGGCGTTGTTATTGACCCGGTGATTCTCCCGGTGATTCTCCCGGCGTTTCTCCCGGCGTTTCTCCCGGCGTTTCGGAAACCGATCTCAGCGCACCACCATAAACCGACTCACTGCGTGTACGTTTCCGTTGTTCAATCTGAAGAAATACACTCCACTGGTGAGCGTTCGGGTGTCGAGTATGCGTTCGTAATTCCCGACTGGAAGGTATTCATTCACAACGGTGTTCATCGTGGTGCCAAGTGCATCGACGACGTCGATCACGGTTGGGGATGACTCCACGACGCTGAATTGAAATGTTGTTTCGCTTGTTGATGGATTGGGATAATTGTGAGATAAATTTAGCTCTTTGCTTACTGCATTCTCTTTAACCGATGTTGGACTAGAAACTGCATGGAGTATTATCCCACCAGCGCCAACGGCATACTGATTGTTGCTACCTGCAGAGCATGCGCCATAGAGCCAATTACTAGTTCCACTGTTTTGCTTCACCCACATCGTGCCTGCATCTTCGGTGGATATGATGCTTCCTGCATCACCTACTGCTGTTGCTCTGCTATCTTCTAGCGCCAAAACCGCATATAAGCTTTGCACTGGGGAGGTTTGCGGTTCCCATGTTATGCCAGCGTCTGAGGTGCGTAGTATAGTACCTCCGAATCCCACGGCTATGCCATCGATAGCGTTTGGGAAAGTGACGCTCCGAATTCGTTCCGTCGTCCCACTCGCCATGGGTTGCCACTCTATGCCACCATTAGTGGTACGAAGTATCATCCCATAATCACCAACAATAACTCCAGTACTCACATCGATGAGTAATACATCTAAGAGGAAAACTGATTGTCCACTATTCTGAGCAACCCAATTCTGGCCACCATCCGTTGTGTACAGGATGGTGCCTAATTCACCAACGGCAATGCCGATATTTACATCAATGAAATAAACATCTCGCAGAGAGATATCGACTCCACTATTCAACGCGAACCAATCAATTCCACCATCAGTAGACCGAAGAATTACGCCTTGATTTCCGACTGCCGTGGCATAATTTTCGTCGATGAACGAAACTCCCCACAACCAGTTGGTTGTTCCACTGTTTTGAACAATCCAATCAGTACCGCCGTTAGATGTTGTAAGGACCAACCCATCAGCCCCTACCGCTATGCCTTTGTCGGCACCTGAAAACGCAATATCATATAAATCACCACTAGCCCCTTTCGAAACAACATTCCATGTGGCACCTCCATCTGTTGTACGGACAAATGTTCCGTGATTACCAACTGCCATGCCATTACTAGCATCGGCAAACGAAACATCATAAAAATACCATGGAAATTCACTGGGAACCTGCGTCCACTTTGCACCGCCATCTACTGTCTGAATTAGTCCGGTACTACCGACAATAAAACCTGTCAGCGTGCTGGGAAAATACACATCGTAATAATCTCCTGTCAATCCATGTTTAACGCTCTTCCAGGTCTGACCACCATCCGTTGTTTTCAGGATGTTACTGTAAGCTCCTACTGCAAAAGCTGATGATTCGCTCGTCATGAATACACCAATCAATATTTCTGGAAGAGATCCCGCATAAGGTGTCCATGTTTTTCCACCGTTCTCGGTTCGAAGGATTATTCCATTGGTGGCCAATGTATCGTAGCCAACGATCGTGCCGACGTTGTTATTCACAAAGTGTACATTTAGTAGATTGTCGGTCCCACCATACGACTGACTACTCCACGTATCTCCCCCATCTGCTGTTCGCAAAATTATTCCTCCATGTCCGACCACAGTAGCGGTGTTCGCATCTATGAACGTAATGGCAGACAGTTCGTTTTTCGACCCACTGTTCTGCCTAACCCAGCCGTCTCCTCCATCAGTTGTTCGCAGAATAATACCGCTATCGCCAACTGCCGTACCTGTGTATACATCGGTAAATGCAACTCCAAAAAGGTTGCCCGTAACGTTGCTTACCTGCCGTGTCCACATCGACCCACCATCAGTTGTTCGCAGAATCATGCCTAGCTCGCCTACAGCAGTACCAGTAGTTGCACTAATCCAGGAAACAGAGTAGATATTGTCAGCCGTTGGATAGCGGTTCTGCAGTGTCCATTCTTGTGCAAACATCTGACGGCAAATAAACACACATGCAAGAACAAGTATCAATGATCTCGTCATGGAAAGCCTCTCCGTTACTAGTGTTTTGCACAACTCATACGCATTGAAATAATTAAATCAATTATAATAGTCTTCATCAAATCAATATACATAAATCCCAAGGCAGCCAAGAGTTTTCTGTAGAAATACTTTAGAATGCTGTGGATGAGCTGGTAACGACACTTTAGTAAACAAATAAAAAACGCGTTGTCTGTAGTTGAAATTTCGTTCTTACACACGTTCCACAAGAATGTTGATCTTGCCGGGAGACATATGCTGCCGGGCATCTTGCCGGGAGACATATGCTGCCGGGTAACTTGCCGGGAGGCATATGCTGCCGGGTAACTTGCCGAGAGGCATTCGTGGTGTGGGCACGCCAGCTTGTTCGGGGAACTGTTGTCGAGTGGGGTTAATGCCGGAGCGAGTCTGCCTTTGTCTAACGGGGAAGAATTTGTGTCTCTATGACGTCAAAATCTTCTTGTGCGCTGACAACGCAATAGTGCATGCCTGAATATATCCGCGGAAACATCACACAACCTTCTCGTCTGGTTCTGGTATGTGCCCCTTCAGTGAAAATGACGAAGCAGATATAGTACTTCTAATAACATACCCTATTCCACTACCAGTCTCTGCGTTTGAACTGATACTGGAATAAACAAACCTATTCCATCTCCCGTAACGTTAAACTGTGGATTCGTACCGCCAAAAGTGAATGGTTCATTATTATTATGATATCTGTTTTTTAGATATTGATTATATACTCTGTCAGCCGTATAAACCGACAATTCAATCTCTGAACCAGGCTGAACATCATTATAATTTGACATAATGTATATTTCGATCTCTCTCATGACACCGTCGGGGTCGCCTTCAAAAAAGAAAGGAATCCTACCGAATCCCATAGGAGCTTCGGGTTGTCGCCAAATACTGTAATCGGTCCATACTACGACTCCCGCATCCACTTCGATCACTGCATAAAGATAGCTAACATCGTAAGGGTCTTCTCCAGGCTTTAGATATACCTTTTTAATTTTCGATGGTTTCGGCATTCTTGCAGTAGACGCAGCATGCATACCACTCCAGTCAATCATCAGCGTCAGTGAATCGCCCTGCCATCGGCTATCAACGGTGGGAAATAAAAAGGTATTGCTGGAGTAGTTCTTACCGAGGATATAAATTGAATCCTGCCATTTCATTTTGACTTCAGCATCCATGATCGCAGACGATTGGCTACTTGCATCAGTACCAATTGGAACTGTCCGCGATATCCATGCCACGCCGAACTCGTCGCCGACAAATGCATTAACGACAATTTTTTTATTGTATGGCAACTCGACATCAATAACCTGCTCGCATGCCGTTAGAATGAAAAAGATAACGAGTATACGGCCACTTGTAAGTACAGATACAAAAGGCCGATAAAATCCATATCTGCGCGTAAATTCATAATGATGTGGATGAGTTTTCATAATCAAAATTTAAACCTCAGACCTATTGAGGGAATTATTGGGAACAGTGTTAGTTGCTTAATAACCCTTTTACTGGAATCAGATTCGAAATTGTATGAATAATCAGTGTATATAGAAAAAGGGTTTAAGCGGTTGTATACATTATATATATTTAGTATTAATTCGCTCTGAATGCTGAATATTGTCAATTCATGAGTAAGGCTCACGTCAAGTTTGTGAAATGGTGCCAAGCGCCACGCGTTACGCTCAGTAAAGAGTTCTCGGGTACCACCAGACCATGACGGATCGTATACATACAGACCAGATGGAACAGTGTAAGCCTGACCTGTAGCATATACCCACGTTGCAGAGAATCGAAGATCCTCGAATAATCGATACTGAAACGTTATGGCAACGTCGTGCCGCCGATCATACCGCGGGAAAAAAGTCTTTCCATTGTTCAATTCGGGAAACGTTCTCGTAGACCAGGCAAGCGTATACCCTATCCACCCTGTGAAATCGCCAATACGTTTGTTCAGAAAGAACTCAATGCCGTAAGCTGCACCTCTACCAGAAGTGAATTGATTTTCAAGGGGCACACCCAGAGTGAATTCAGCATCTACTTTGTATTCAATCAGGTTTGACATGCTTTTATAATATGATTCGATCGAGAACAACCACATGCCCTCGTTGAAAGTTGTTTGATATCCAATAACAGCTTGTTCACTTCGGCTTGGAGGAACGTTAGATGTTGAGGGGAACCAAACGTCGGTCGGCAAAGCAAGATCATTTCTTGATACTAAGTGCAGAAACTGATGGGCTACTGCGAACGATGTTGTGATTGTGTGGTTGGGAATTAACTCGTAGGCAATTGATACCCGTGGTTCGAGTCGAATCCAGTTGCCCTGATTGAAATAGTACAGCCTGCCACCAATATTTGTTCTAAGATTATCACTGATCTTCCATTCATCCTGTGCAAAGAATGAAACGTCGAGAGCATTTATTGTTGCTTTATTGATATATTTGTCAATATCATCATCGATCTCACCCGTCACTCCACTGCCGAAGCGATGGAATGTAACATCGATGCCAGATTTTAGGAAGTGGTCATTTGGAAGGAACCACTCGACATCACTTTTCACGGTGACGTCTCGTATCTGTGAACTGGAAGCAAATCGTGTGGTGTTAGTTGTTGTTGCATCAACATAATTGGTTTCCCTTGCGTCAAAACCAAAATTATAATCCGTGTAGATGGCAGAAGTCGAAATAAAAAGTTCCGGTTTCAATATGTGTGTCCACCGAATATTTGCAGTTGAATTACCCCAGGCTAAATCGAAATTGTCATAATCTGATGCAGGTGACCCAAGTACATCACGTCCAAAATATCCACTGATAAACACTCGATCATTATTACCAAATTTTTTGTTCAGCTTGAGGTTCAAATCATAGAAATAATAGGTGGGCATTTCGTCAGGGGGCACGAAAGCCGATGCCAGGAGATCTCCATAAAATCTACGCCCCGAGACCATAAACGTCATTGTACTATCAACTGGGCCGTCGGCGGCAATCCCGGCAGATATCATGCTGATGTGCCCCGCACCGTGTACTGCTTCCTTGTTCCCTTCCTTCATTGAAATATCAACTACTGCGGCCAGACGTCCACCATATTCAGCTGGCAATGCCCCTTTAATGAGTTTCACATCGCGAATGGCATCTGCATGAAATGAACTTAAGAAACCACCTAAATGTGATGGATTGTACACCACAACACCATCGAGAAGAACGAGATTCTGATCGGGCGAGCCACCTCGAATGTATAATCCGCTCGAAATCTCTGATGCCGATTGCACACCTGGTAACAATTGTAACACACGGAAAACATCGGCTTCACCACCTAGTGATGGCATGTCCTTAATGAACTCAGGAGTTAGAGTTACCGAGCTTATACGTTCGATAGCTGGTCGATCGCGTTCAGCTGTTACAACAACTTCATTGGAATTAATATCTGAAAGCTCCAACCGTACATCAACCCTGATATCAATTGTGTCCTCACTTCGTTTACCGGTATTAACGGTAAGGGGCATTTGGCTTTGGTGGATAACATGCGCATACGGTTTGTAACCAACGTTACTAACTACCATTGTGTAGTTACCGGGTTTTAGCTCCCTTACCGAATAATGACCATATCGATTTGTATAAGCACCTCGTTCGGCTGGCTTACCTGGAATTATCGAATCCCTATAAAGGGAGACCGTCGCACCAATCACGACTTCGCCAGTGACCTCTTCTGTTACTATTCCATATACCGTTCTACTGGATTGTTGATATGCGGCGGCATTAAAACCTGTCGCGCACATTGCAACAATCAGCAGTGATGAACCCGATATCGTGAAACGGATTTTCACGAATGGTCAGAATTCGCTTGCCGATCCGGGTTTGGTTTCTATCATATTGATACTGTCACGCAGCAATCATGTTGATAATCTCTTTCCCAATATAAGCTACAGTATAACACCCGTTAATGCTGTGGGTGGAGCATCCAGTATACCTCCCACTGAGTTATTCCCCGACTATACGAGGAGGGCTCGGGATGACATCTGCCTCGAGTGTTACCAACTACTGATGGAGTATTCAAATCCCTCGTCCTGCACGTCCAATCTACCGTGCCGTGCCCGGATCGATTACCTTGCCGCCGAGATATGCCGACGATGTTAGCCCCATGAGTATCAGCATCGATTCATCAATCTCAGGGATCGAAACGGATCTGTATACATCAAACAAGTAGTAAGCTCCAAAAAGCATCGTCCAAACGAGAATCATCACACGCTGTACGGCTGGTGAACCGGTTGCATCGTTCGTAATATCACGAAGCAGATTCTTGCTTGGCTGGTATGGCTGACTACCCTTTTCCATGCTCTGTTTTTCACACCGGCTGTCTATCGTCATACCTGTAATGCCCGTCACTGTTGATATTCCAAGGATTCCAAGCACAGAATTGGAAAACGGTACAAAGATGTCTGTAAACACCCATAGGTAAATAGAAGATGCAACAATCAGTACATACCAAAACGCCATTTGAGCTAATGCAAGGCTGTAAGGGGGCTTTTCATCGGGTGTATTAAACTTTTGCATTGTGGAAACCCGAAGCATGTCCGTTTTCGAAATAGCCCACCAAAACAATAAACATAGCAACAATGTTATGCCAAGGGCAACGCTCAGACGTGCCGGACTTACCAGCATCAGCATGAGGGCGTATCCCTGCTGCTTTTTGGCTTCGAGGATGACGCCGCTGTTGATATTATGACGCTTGTTTACTACCGTTGGTAAACTTCTGCCAGACAGCGCACTGGCAACAGACACAGATACCATTTTGGAGAATGAACCTGGACTGCCGAGTACCATGGACCAGGCCTGCTGATTTACTCCCGAATAGTCGTTCATCGATAGCCGAAAATACACTTCGCCTGTCCAGGTGTTTACGTTGTATGCACGGATGCCGTTAAGGCGCACGTTGTCCAATACAAGGATGATGTCCGACTCGCTGTCAACCATCTTCATCAACGAATCTATATTCAATACTTTTACTATTAAACGCTGATTAAACCCTATCATATACATATTTGCGTCGTTCTCACCGCGGCACGACAATACAATGGGATACGTGATCGGTGCACCGCCAGTATCACCCCACCAATATTGTCCTTGCGGTTCATCGCAAATCACGTCATTCACACTCGCTAGACTAACGAGGATCAAGAGGCAGAGTCTTACGCTCATCCTGGACTCCCTGGATAAATGTGATTACAGATGCCAAATCTCAAATCAAACAATATCTGCATTCTGCTGTTTTCCTGCATTTATCATGGCATCAATATCTGCCGATGTAAAATCTGTGATGGAATTTTGCAGGTATTCCTTTTCGCTCTGTACAACGGAGACGCCAACCTGTAGTTTACCTAGTTCCGATTGGAGTTTGTAGATGTCGGCTTCTACAACAGCCTGAGCCATCATCGAAAATGCGCGCTCAATAACGTCGATCAGACCTGGACGTTTCCCCATCGATAGCACTTCTTCCTTATCGACCATCCATGTGCCTATATCTTTCGGACTGCAAACAATGACGTGCACGTGTATGTTGTTAGCCGGTTCGTTTTGGGTTATCATCTTCGTAACATAGTTTACTACCTCGCGTGCCGGAATCACGTGCCGAAGCCCGCCATCTGAAAGTCTGTGCACTCCCTGGTTATTTGCGTCCTGATTTGCAGAAGCTGCCAGGTAATCCATAATAAGAGGAGTGACTGCGCTGGCAAAAACAAAAAACTTAATTTTAGACGGACTGGAGCCAAGTGTACTCAGGTCCTTTGTAAAATATTTACCCGTCACGTAGTCCGTGTACCCAACAAATACGGGGTATTTGGAAGCAATAATTTTCGATGGATCGGCAGCTTTGTCGTAAATATCCCATAGAGGTTTATGGTCTACAAGCCCCCTCCAGCCTGTTGCAGTGATTACTGGACCTGGACCCTGTGTTGGTATAGACTGCACAAGGTCTGAGGGAGATCGTTCATTAACAAGTGAGCCTGGTCCCTTGACTTTGGTGCGCCAGAATTGTTCGAGGTTCACGGATGCCCTTGTAAGTGAAGCTATCGTGACGTCGGTGGCACCATCATTCTGAACGGCGCTGGCAAGAAAGGCAGTGTTGAGCGAGCCAACGCTGACGCCAAACGTAGCCGCTACTGTATCTGCAGAATTCAGCTTTGTGAGCGTTGATATCAGGGCGCCAGTCTGCCATGCGCCGCGAATAGATCCTCCTGAGAGAACAAATACATGCTTCACGCAATACCTCCAAACATACTTTTTAAATTACATTACTATTGCTCAGCCGCTGTCTCTCTGCGTCTGGTTAATCATTCACGCCAGATACCCTAAGATAAGCAGCTGTTTGCTGCTATGGTTGCATTGCTTCACTGCAATTCCAGAGGTTAAGCCCAAAATCTGTTTTGGGTATGGTAGGGAATGCCAATCTTCCTGACAAATGTCATCAAACACTAGTGAAATATTCCGTTGTATTGTATCGTTAACGTTCTTGATTTACTTACGGATTGGAGCTGGCAGTATGCGATGGATCCTCATTATCCTGTTTATTTGTGCCCCACTGACGGCGTCTATGGCCCAGCACCATGGCGGTGCGACGATGTCGAGTGACGACGACGACAGCACGGAAACACTCGTTTCGTCAAAGAATTATTCAACGGGTGGATTTGGCGCAGCAGTACTCAAGGCCGGTCCGTTTAATGGCAGTACTCCGGTTTTCCTTGGTGTTCGCGGTGGCTGGGTTATTAACAAGACCTTTGTCATCGGAGGAGGCATATATGGGACTTCGAATCTGGTTACGCATTCCATGTCGGGCGGCATGTATGGGAATTCTTCCTTTGGATACGGTGGTCTTGAATTAGAATACCTGATTGGTGCAACGAAACTCGTTCACGGATCTGTGATAACACACTTTGGTGTTGGTAGTTTTTATGGTTACGATGATTACTATTACGGAGGCTATTACAATAATAGGTCAGGCTTTTCTTCCGCAAATTTCGTTTTTGAGCCGGCAGCAAATGCCGAGCTAAATATTTTGCCGTGGCTGAGGCTAGCTCTTGGCATCGGATATCGATTTGTTACAGGCAACAATTACAATGCAGGAAACCAATACTATAATAACAGTTCAGTAAGGGGGACATTTGGAATGCTCCAAATAAAATTCGGTCCTTACTAACTATCGTTACTTATTTCAACGGCTGACTTGCGCGGTGTTTGTGAATTCTATCGATGATTTCATTCATCGTGTGGAAGATCTCATCCATCACATCGGGGTGCTCCACCACTGGTTTGCCCCCTTCCAAACGAGTAATTCTGGGATCGAGCAACGCGTATGTGTAGAAAGCGCTCGATACAAGTTTATCAGCAGCAATCAGCCTATCGTATGCCAACATGTATTTAAGCACTCTGTCCTTATCCTGCTTGTATAGATTGAGCATCTGCCAGAAGGCCAATTGCAGATTGGTCTTGCTCAATGAAATGCCAACATCTTTGAACGTATATGGTTGTCGGTAAACTGAATCGCGATACGCATTATCGCCAACAATGCGCCGCACCTCCGTACTCATGCGAATGGTTGTGCTATCGGACTGCATGCCGGGAGTCATCTGCTCATCAAGCCAACGCTGGACGGCTGTATCTGCGCTCTTTAGTTGGTAGTACCTTGTAGAGTCAATTACAAAACGATCATCCTGCCCGGACGCCGATGTTAGCGGTATACCGAGCAGGATGACAATAATTCCAGCAAGAAATAATTTCGAAATCAGGGTGTATCCTTCAAAGGTTCAGCAGAAACTTCCAAACCTAACGTTTGTTTGAGTTTTAATTCTAATCTCTGCAGACGGCGGTCGGTTTCGGACTGACGTGCTTCGATTTTCTTAACAATCTTTACCCAATCTCCGTTGTGAACACCGATGACGGTATTAACCATCTTAGGTCCGTCTGTTGGAATGTTTTCCCACGAGCGGCCAACTACTTTTGTGAATTCTTCGGTTTTAATCTTTGACGGCGAAACGGCGATGCCATATCCCTTAACAGTGCCCGATGCCACGATGTAGTCGCCCGAAGAAACTCGACCCATCACCTTCACAGGTACCTGACCCATAAATGCAACGTCGTTACCATAAGGACGCTGATTTGCTTCTGGCATGTTTCCCAAAACAATCGGCTTATGCGAGACTACCATCACTTGTTCAGCTCCATCGAGATTCTTGCTGATCTTCCCACCGTGAACACCAACCACATCGCCAGCAGAAATATATTCAGTGTGGTCTGCACGTTCCAGCCACTCAGCGTAGTCGCCATTTCCTGATTCATAAGCAACTCCGATGGTATTGTAAAGTGCAATTGTGTTGATTATCTCAGAGAATCCTGTAACAGCGGCGCCGAGTAAGTCTATGCCGATGAACGAAGCAGCGAGGTTGGTGAGATACACATCATCGAGAACAGTGTTGTCTCGCCAATCGCTTACGGATTCTGCTTTAATGGCGCCAGTCTGACGCCCGTCCTTATCCTGGAAAGTTATGTAGTGGTTGTCGCGTGTTAACGAGTTTGTTACACTCGATCCCTGAAAGTTTGGAATCTCAATTGTAGGCAAGCCATTTGCAGGAATATTTGGAATAGCTGGAAACGTGTAAGGTCCGATGCTGTAGGAAGGGATGGAAATATCTGGAATGGTAACACCGCCAAATAACGTCCACGGTCCCCTGCAAAAACTTCCAAGCTCACCAAAGCTTACACAAAACTCAGGCACAACAATCGATGGGATATCGGGTAGGCCAAGGTTGAAGCCCGGGAACACCTGAACGTTGGGTACTAGCGTATACGGCAGATTCAATCCATCATTGATTTCATCGATAATAGTGTTTGTTACCTGTGCAAGAGCTCCTGCTATTGCCGCACCTGGGAAAATTGTCCAAAGGTCTTTAACACTAAACGATGCGCCATTCAGCCATCCCTTAACAGTATTTAGTGTCGAACCTGCAAGAATCGTTGAAGGATTTGCAATCTGCAGATAGGCACTGCCATTCCATGCACCATGTGTACGTCCAATTCTAATTAGTAAACCATCTCCCTGGTCGCCGTTGGTATTTACGATTGTCACAACATGGTTCGCCTGGTTGCTCGTTACAAGCAGGGTGTTGTTGATCTGCGATGCACCGTCTACATCGAGTGTGTTGTTCAGAGTTGTTGCACCGTCTACGTCGAGTGTGCTGTTCATCGTTGTTGCACCATCTACATCGAGAGTGCTGTTCAGCGATGCAGCCTTATCTACAACCAGCGTACCAGTAAGGTAGGTTGAACTCATGTTCTCAACAGTAAAGTTGCCATAGTTAGTTGTGGCGCCCTCCTCGGTATTGAGATACACATTCTTCTTCACGTAGAGATCCGTGCCTACCTCTACAACGTCGCCAACAGACAATCCATTCGAAATTGAAACATTGCCATCGCTGGTAATTCGAAAACGTTCTTCACCATTTGTGATAAACACAAGATCGGCATCGTCTGTGGTTCCAATCGCATCTTTGTCGGGGTCGGTCTTGGAATTCCCCTTTAAGGACCAAACGTTTGCCGGCACTCCGTTGCTGCCTGAAAGCAAAACATCTCCTGCTTTCCCCTGTTCGAAGTCCTTAAGCGTCAGGTAACCTACATCATTGAAAAACGCTGACACATTCAATGGTTTGTTAGACAGCATGTTATAGTCCATGCTGATTGCATTCTCCGCTGTCTCTGCACGCAATGCGAACGGAACACTTAGTAAGGGGCTTGAACCCGATATCGAGTATGCGTCACCTCCATTAACATCAGTCTCTGTGCGGATGTAGTATGGTCCGTTCGCCCAGTTAATGGCTGAGAATGTCCCGTAAACCGGGACACCTGCGCCGATTTCGAGCGTCACCAGACCGTTAAGGTTTGATTGAGCCTGGTGTACTTCAGTGTATACCGGAACACTGCTGAGCGCGCCCTGGACAATGGAAATCCGCACGCTCACATTTTGATTCGCAACGAGTTCGTTGCTTGCATTGCGAATTACCGCCTGGTAATTCATCGTCTGCGGCACCTGAGCTTGTGCAACACCAATCACACAAAGCAAGACAACTGGTAAAAAGTATATGTGCTTCATTGTATTAAAAATGTTGTTAATGATGATTATTGTTTTTTGACGATTTGAAAACTCTTAACTACAGAAGTGCCCTTTAACACCTGCAGAATATAGGCGCCATTAGCTTTTTCGTCCATTGGTATCGATGTCAGCTCTCCGGTAATGTCTTGTTCGAGTAGCACCTTTCCAACAAGGTCGGTTAACTGGTACGTAACCTGGGTTAAATCCATACCATCGATGCGTAGCGTCAGCGTTGTGCTTGCCGGATTCGGATATGCAGCAATGAAAACATCAATTTCTTTAACATTCTTTCCGGCGATAACGCTGTAGGTGTATGGCTGCTGTACTCCTTGGGTAACCGAGCGCTGATTGTTGGACGCAACGCCTACTGCAGTCTGCCCCACGGTGTAGCTGGCACTTCCCCCGATTCCCTTCGCTTCACCTCCGGAAGCGGAAGTCGACGATTGTGCAGACAGGCCTAACGTCGCGACAATAATGCCAGCCGCCGTCAAAATAAATTTTGAATGGGTCATGTAAACCTCACGGAATAGATAATGTCATCCCACCATTCGACCACTAATCCCCTGTGGTCGAAGAAGACTAAATGTAAAAAATATATTGCTCGATCTAATCTGTAGTTCTACCTCCTCATCAACAGATAAATTTAAAAAAGGCCAGTCAGAAATAATCCGAGACTAAGAGCATACGCACATGGCCTGCGCGTGCGAGGTCCTAAATGAGACACATCTGAATGTTGTGGATAAGCCAGAAACGATGCCTTGGTAGAAAATAACAGCAGGGTAACCTGTGGTTGAAATTTCGTGATATAAACATTTCAGAAACAATTCTGCCGGGAGGCATATGCTGCCGGGTAAGTTGCCGGGTAAAATGCCGGGAGACATATGCTGCCGGGTAAAATGCCGGGAGGCATATGCTGCCGGGTAAGGTGCCTCTAATCTGCAATTCTAACCCAACATCCTCATCGTCACTTAAACTGTATTGAGATACTTATGAATTGTGAAGATGCTCGCAGAACCTTCGCCTACTGCTGCAGCCACGCGTCGGTTAGCTCCGTATCGAGCATCTCCTGCTGCAAATACTCCGGGAATATTTGTCTCGAACATAAATGGTTCTCTTTCAAGGGGCCACCCACGCGGCTTCCCGTGTATGCGTGGAAGATCGGCGCCAGTATAAATAAATCCTTTCTCGTCGAGGTCTAACGTGCCCCTTAACATTTCAGTCCGCGTAGTTGCGCCGATAAAGATGAACATTGCTGCACACTCAAAGTCGGTAATGGGTTGTTCACCATCGGCGAACAACGCTTCGTCTGCCACGATTTGGTTGGGGGCAAGATGCTTTATTCGAATTGATCTTAAATGATCTTCACCTACTACCTCGACAACTTCGCACGATGTGATAACTGAGATGTTGGCGGTTGCACGAATACGATCGACGAGATACTGAGACATCGAAGGACTCAAATCGTTGGCGTGTATAAGCATCGTTACTGAGCGCGCATATCGCGAAAAAAACAATGCGCCTTGGCCAGCTGAATTAGCACCTCCGATGATACACACATCGCGGCCGCGATACGTTGCCCCCTCCGTCATTGCAGCACCATAGTAAACACCAATACCCTGCAGACCATCGACACCAGGGACGTCGAGCTTTCTAACCTTCATGCCTGTTGTAAAAATCACTGAATAGCCAGAGATCTCTGTTCCATCGTGCAGTTTGATGATTCTGTATGGATCTCGCCGTTCCAACGCTACAACTTCCGACGCCGTTAAAATTTCCACTCCAAACCTCTTTGCCTGCGCTACTGCACGCTGCGCCAGATCTTCTCCGGTTATGCCGGAAGGGAATCCTAAATAATTTTCAATTCTTGAACTTGTGCCAGCCTGACCTCCCGGCGCCTGCTGTTCAATAAGCAGAACCTTTAGGCCTTCCGAACCGCCGTAAAGAGCTACAGCAAGGCCAGCTGGACCGCCCCCTACTACAATCAAGTCATAGAACGGAGATTGTGCTCGAACGTGAAGACCAACTTTCTCGGCAAGCAGCGTGTTATCGGGCGCAGTAAGGTAGGAGCCATCTGGGAAAAGCACAATCGGCAATGAGTGAATATCGCCTGTGATTTGCCGCACTAGTTCGAACATCGCGGGGTCTGCGTCGATGTCGATCCACAGATACGGCACCTGATTTCTCGACAAAAATTCTTTAACAGTGAAACTCGCAGCCGACCATCGAGCGCCAACAACACGAATTCCGTCGAAGGGAAGACGAACGCGCGTCGACCATTTCGACAGCAGATCGTCGAGCACAGGGTACAAGCGCTCTACGGGCGGATCCCATGGCTTCAGCAGGTAGTGATCGAGATCAATTTCGTTAATGCTCTGTATTGCCGCATCGGTGTCGGCGTATGCCGTGAGCAGCACCTTAATGGAATCGGGATGTATCTTTTTAACTATTTTTAGTAATTCCGTGCCATTCATTTCCTGCATGCGCTGATCTACAAGGAACATTGCAATTATAGTTCCCCGTTGTTTCAATTGCACCGCCGCACTCAGCGCTTCCGTTGGCGATGCGGCTTTAACAATCCTGTAATCGTTTTTGTAGTGGCTTCGTAAGTCGCGCTCAATTGCTCCCAGCACTTCAGGATCGTCGTCAACACTCATAATAACAGGCTTTGCCATTAATCAACTCTCCTTTACGTCTTCGCTCGTTCGAGTAAAAGTCGTTCATTTTCAATCGGCAGTCTGACTCTGAACGTCGTCTTTCCGGGTTCTGACTCAACATCAATTTCGCCCCCATGAGTGTCGGTGACTATCGAATAGGTTGTCGACAATCCCAAGCCCGTACCCTTGCCGGGCTCCTTTGTAGTAAAGAACGGATCAAAAACGTGATTCAATATTTTTTTAGGAATGCCCGGGCCGTTATCGCTGATTACAACGAGCGCCCAAACACCCTGCAGCCGCGTAGTAATTGTTATTTCACCGCTTCCTGAATCGCTTGCAGCAATTGAGTCGGCCGCGTTATCAATCAAATTCGTCCACACCTGATTCAACTCTCCCCCATAGGCACAAATATTCGGCAGTGCATCGTCATAGTCGCGTATCACAGCGATGTTGCCCTTGAGTTTGTGCTGGAGGATTACCAAAGTATTGTCGATTCCCTCATGGACGTCAATCATCCGTACTGGTGCTAGTCCTACATACGAATACCCCTTCATGGCTGAAACGATTTCGGATATCCGCGATGAACCCTGGCTTATTTCGTGCAGCAGCTTGTATACGGGATAGGTATGTGCAGCCCATTGGATAACGTTCTCCAATAGTTTGCCCGGAAATAAATCCATGAGTCGGTGGAGCTCTGCAACTGTAATGCCCTGGGCTACCAAACCCGGCGCTAGGCTCCACGCATCGTCTGCACCATTTTCTTCAAGCCATTCTTCCATTTGCGCTTCCAGGTCCGATCGTTCGAGCGGCTTCATGGCAATCAGTTCCCGTGCTGATTGTTTCAACCGAGAGTCGAGATGGAATATCACCTGACGCTGATGTTCGTTCAGCGTAGATGTATCAAAATTTAGCAATGCTCGTTCATGTTTCTCCATGGCTTCAACAAGCTGCTCGGCTGCGCGCTTCGCAGCTCCGGCAGGATTGTTCAGCTCATGTGCTACGCCTGCAGCCAGCGTGCCAAGCGTCGCCATTTTTTCGCTTTGGCGTAGCGCTTTCTCTGTGAGCTTGTGTTGAGTGATGTCGGCGCCAAAGACAAAAACCAGATTCGAATTCGGATCGTACCGGTGCGAAAAACTGTACACGCAGCCATCAACTTCAGACTCAATACGTAGGGGGCTTTCAGTGGCAAGTACGGAATTCCAAAATATTTTATCAACATCGATACAAAGATCAAACCATGCCTTGCCAATAACATCGTCTCCAAATATTTTCCGGGCAGATTGGTTTGCTAACAGAACAGAACCTTCGTGGTCTAATCGCAATACCGGACCAGGGTTCATCTCCGGGAAACGTGCGATTTCTGAAAGCTGACGTTCCGCTTTACGCAATTCAGTTACATCAGCCCCATAAACAAAAATTGTTTGATGTGATTCGGGAAAGAGATGTGTGAAAAGGACGTGACGTTGGGTTAGCTCTGCCTCGTGCAAAACTCGTTCTCCACCACGGACGATACCTTTCCAGAGCGACAACGTCATACCAGGACAGATATCCAGCCATGATTTACCGACAATGTCTTCAGCGTTAAACAGTTCGCGCGCTGCTCTATTTGCAAGCAAAATTTTTCCAGCGAGATCCATCCTGCACACTGGGCCAGGATTCATCTCTGGAAACAGCGCGAGATCCTGCAGAGATTTGGTTACGTCATTATCCACGTCGGTCGTTAAAAATATGACGTTCAATCTACAAGCAATACAAAGACTTCCTGGGTGCGCTTTGGAAATGCACTCTTCGGAGCCATAAAAAACAATAGACCCTTGCCGAGGGGGTGACAAGGGTCTGGGATGTGAGTACGAAAACGTACTCTGAGGTCAAGCGTCGCAGTCGAGATCTGTTTCGTCGATCTCGATGGTCACGTCACCGTTGGCGTTGTAAGTGATGTGGTATTTCACACTCAACTTATACTCAACACCTTCACCATTTTTAATTTTAAGCCGCGAGTTTGTAATCATATTCTCTGTATACGGATATCCGTCTCCGTCAGAATTCACGATTGTGTTCGAAGTTGTGTGAATGTACCATTCAGTGCCATCGAGCATCACTCCGTAGCCGCTCATCACAACATGTCGGCCGTCGTGCACTCTGTCGTTCTGATCATTGGAAGTCTCAATTATCTTAAACTCGAGAGTCATCCTCACAGACTGATTGGTACATCGGTTTTTGACGTTTGTTGTCAGAACCTTTTCGGTTTTGACGGCTCCGTTGCCACCCTGAACAGAACCATCCTTCCCGGAACTCACTTGTGACTGGTTTGGTTCTATCGAATTCGTGGAGCTGGAACACCCAACGAGAATTGCGGCGACGGAAAGAATCGTCGCAAGTACCTTGTAAATCATAGCTTTGCCTCCCCCTTTAGGGAATATGTGTGCTAACCCCTCAATTGCGGAGACAATCTAATACATGAAAATCACATTAGCAAGAAAAATTACGTATTTCTACGTACTTGGAGCAGATATACCATTTCCTGCTTCCTCGGTCTTCTCATCTTTTCTCACTCTCTGCACACGCTCAAGCCTGCGGGGATGGCTCTGATGCCCGATTAAAGGCTGATCCGATATAAGGGGCGGATCCCACATTTTTTTATCAATAATTTTTGGTTTTTCGGAGTCGATGTGGTAATGCGGGCTCATGATCTGCACGCCATTTTCATTAAACATATCTTGAATTGTTGCATGCAATTCGTCAACTACTTCCCGATGCAGATTGGGATCCACCATGTTAACCGTCAGACGATATTCAACAAAAAAGTCACTGAGAGTTACCTGAGTAACGTACGGGGCAGGCTCTACTGATATTCCTTTTGTCTTAGCGGCAGCCGCAATCATCATTTTTCTTATGAGTCTCCAGGGAGCATCGTACCCGATGGTGACGCTAGTGCTGTACATTGTGCCGGACTCTGCAAGACGGGTATGGTTGACAACGGTAGTCGTCATTACTGTTCCGTTTGGAATTAGAATTTCTTCCATAAACGACGTCGCCAGGCGAGTGGCTGCAAATCCAATGCTTTCAATCTTCCCTGTATGTTCGCCAATGGTGACCCAATCGCCAACCTTGATCTTCCTTGAATACATTATCATGAGACCAGAGGCTACCTGTCCAACGGCGCCCGCAGCACCGAGTGAGAGCATAAGTCCAACTACAACGCTCACTCCCTTGAACGCATCGGTTGATGAACCGGGAATGAATGGATATGCGAGTGCTAATGCAAAAACCCAAACGAGGATTGATGCAATCCGCCGAGTTGGAGCCGCTACATCCTGGTCGAGTACAGCAACGCGAACAGCACCGGTTTCTATCCGATCAAGGATTGCGTTTATGCCCCGATTAACGTACATGGCAACGACGAGAATTATCGCCACCATTAACAATCCGGGTACTGATTGTATAACCGATCTCATAACAACGTAGGCGCTGTCGCTTACAATACTCAGCATATGTTCGCCATAACTTCTTGTTATGGGAAATTGTTCAAAGACAACTGAAAGATAGAAAAAGCATGCTATGGCGATACATGTAATCGCGATAATTGATATCGTCCTAAACAGAATAACATTGATAAGGCGGGAACTAATTGCGAGGCTTCTCAGTTTTGTCTGCTGAATAAAATTCTCAACATATTTAACAACTACATTCAGAATTTTCCTGCGGCCATATAACAGCAATCGCAGCAAGACGTAAAGCAGAGCCGTGGCGATAATTGTTACCGCTATGCCGCGCATGATATCGGGCAACGATCTCGCTTCCCGATATTCTTTCGAAACCGATTCAATGGCTCTACGCGACTGCTCGACAACCTTTTCTATCGGTTCGGGAGATAGAGGATCCTTATCCAATGCTGTGACAAATACCGTCGGGCTTTCATCGAGCATGATTGCGTAACCAACGTCGGACTTCGACACACCGATCTTGCCATCCGACATGTGTTCCAGCGCATAGTCGATTCGCCTCGTCGTTGCCTCAGCACGCTGAGATGGAGGAGAGCCAATCAGTGTTGCATAGTAACGTACAACAAACCGACCATCGACCACAACATCTGCAGGTTGTGAAGCCAGAGTAACATAATCGCTTACGCCGCTTGCATCCTGCGCCCTTGCCTCTGTTGTTATCAACAACAGACATAGGAATACTACATAATTCATTTAGTCCTCACCCCGAGGAGAATAGAAACGTCAAATCTAACATTACTTTCGGGCGCTTGGTGTTATCTGTCCGGCAGACCAGACATGCCGTCGCCCATATTCCCTGCCATCTACATAAGACGCGACAGCAGCAAGCAGCCAGGGTGTCCGGGACATATCCAGGAACTGCTTTGGGACCGATTGTTCAGGCATAGCCCTGATGAACAGCTCCGTCAGCCCCCTATCCCACGAATGCCAACGCCAGCCACCGAAATGCCCTGTCCACGGCAGCAGCAAGGGCGGGTGCGCATTATCGGATCGCTCAACATTGAACCGCGCAAAATTTCCCGACCTGTTTTCAAATTCTATTTGGTATCGGCTGAAGTCATCCATTGGTATGTTCCTCCATGCAAGAATTGCCTGTGTGATCATCTCAGGCGACACATCGGAGATGGATGAAGAAATCTCTCTGAACCTCGTATGGCTGTTTTCAATCTGTACTTCCGGGGCAGGGGGCGGCCGATATAGATCGAGTATGTCGAAATATGAATCGTAAATAAATATAGTATCCAGCATAGCTTCGAACGATTTCACATCAGCGGAGGTTATCCCGATCTCACCGACGGTAAGAAGCTCGTCGCCGCGAGCATTGACGCGCCTTAGCAGCGCTGCAATTTCTGCGGCGGGGATCGAAATGTTTGCAGGCTGGGATTCGACGCCGAATCGTGAACTGTCTACTACTTCACCACAAACGAACACATCTCCCTGAAGTCTGTACTCACACCATTTCACATGCGTCGAATCAAGTTCATCGGCGGCAACTAATGCACGGAATCTGGACACGGGTGAAGATAAAAATGCCGACAATGGATTGCGAACAGAATAACCAGAGCACAGACGGGATTTTGCATTGTAAACATATCTATTATACGCAGTTCCAAAGACCACTGAATCCGATGAAAGGAGCTTTAATTCGTGCACAGGACCAATGGTGAGAGTGGTATCGGTAATCCAGCGGCCAGATTTACCGTCGCGATGCAGCAGTTCGAAATGGATGGATCGATGGTCGATAGCATCGATGCCCCATTCACCCGATTTACCGACCGCCGTAATGTACGGACGGACGTAGTCCTGATCGGCATTCCGCGGATAGATAGCCGTGGCTGACCCATGAGAATAGACAACTGGTCCGGTGTCCTCACGATAGGTAACCACTGCCGATGCATAAACGCGGATTAATGATGGAGGAAGCACATGCTCGTCCAAAAGAATTGGGTTGACGGCTGCGGAACTTGTCATCCACAGCCGTCCTTTAACGTCAGACCATGCTAATGTTTTTCTGTCGTCCGATGCATTGAACGTATTTACCGTATCCCACCGCTCCCAGAGCAAATCGTTAGTTGCTGTCCTATAGATGTCTGGACCTTCAATGAGATACAGCATTGAATTCGTCATAACGAGGTGTCTGTTCCAATTGAAGTACTCAAGAAATGTTGGCTGCGTTCGCAGAATCTGACGCTTAGACGTCATTGGCGTAAGAACTGAGCTCCAGCCATTTGTAGTAAAGTGAATATTTCGCTGAAGATCAATGCAGACACCCATGGAGCTTGTTACCATGTCAAGCTCGCGGGCACCACCGATAGGAATCTGATTTGGCAGCCTGATATTTGTCCACGTTCTTCCGGTATCAGCAGATTTCCACACGCGTCCAACACGGTCGAGAAAGTACACCACGCCGTCATCTGTTTTTCGAATGATGTCGGCCGATGCCAGTGTGTCGGTACCAACTGCAATCAAGTCAAACGACTTGCCGTAATCTGTTGATCTGAGAATGGATGAGATTTCGGCTGAACCAACGTCAAGGACAATGTGGCCAGACCCAAGCAGTACTGGGCCGACTTGTGTAAACTGGGAAACTCTGCGAACCGCATAAGAACCGGGCGCAACATTAATTTTTGGAGGCACATGCTTCCAAAGCTTTGTTGTAGGAACTGCTTCCCAAACATCGAGATCCTGTGTAAACATTCGCACTGTTCCCGCGTCGAGCAGTATCATGTCTGCAACAGGCTGATTGAGTCGCACGAGGGCATGAATTTGAGCAAATGCTGTTACTGATATGAACAGACTTGAAACGAAAAGGCATAACGAAAAAAACATATTGCTAACTGTTGGCGTTCTTCAAAACTACTAATGCTCATCAACACCAATTGTGGATTGTATTGTCCGGAGGGAGATTTTTATATCGATCCTCTCCGTTCTGTATCGAGAGCAATCATCACACATGCACACAGCGATCATGCAAGAAGGGGCATGGAGGCTTACTTATGTCATCGTGAAACAACGCCGCTTTTGCACGCACGTTTGGGTGGCAACCTTCACATTAGCGATGTTGGGTATAACGAACCTGTGACGATCAACGGTGTGCGTGTTTCGCTTCATCCCGCAGGACACATAGCCGGTTCTGCTCAGGTGCGTGTGGAATACAAGGGCGAGGTTTGGGTTGCTTCGGGCGATTACAAACGCGATGCCGATCCTTATGCCCAAGCGTTTGAACCTGTGCGTTGCCATACGTTTATTACTGAGTCTACGTTTGGGTTACCGGTATATCGTTGGCCGCAACAGAATGCAACGATTCAAAAAATTAATTCGTGGTGGAGGTCTAATGCAGATGCCCATCTTCCAAGTGTAATTAACGCATATTCCCTTGGGAAGGCTCAACACATTCTTGGATCGATTGACTTATCGATTGGACCTGTATATGTCCACCCTTCTGTGATGACCATGAATAACGCAATGTCGGCAGCCGGACACAACATACCCAACACTGCATTACTAACTAATTTTACTACAAAGGAGGAAGCTGAGCGATCATTGATTATTACTCCGTCAATTGGCATTGGACCCGACTGGATGCAGGAAGATGGAGCAGTTGCAAGGGGGCGTGCATCGGGGTGGCTGGCTGTGCGGACGGCAGGCAGACGAGAGCCATCCGAAACGGGATTCATTCTGAGTGACCACGCTGATTGGCATGCCTTAGTAGACACTGTTCGAGAAACGGAATGCGAACGCGTCTTCGTCAATCATGGATTTTCTCGACAATTGGCCCATCACCTTTCAGGCAACGGCCTTCAGGCGGAAGTGATGGAACACCAGCATTCCGATGCCATTGGCTCGACTGAAGAGAATCCCGTGGGCAAGCTTCATACATTCCTTGAAGAGCATACGGGTTTCGATCAGCGGCTCATAGAAGAGTGTGTGCGTCACGTTGGTAGCATTGCGGAAACTGTTGCTCTGCTTGTGCCCGACGCAACTGCTCTCCCTGCTCACTTGGGAAAGAACATGATTAAAAAAATCCTGAAGTACAAAACACCCGATCTGGAACCCGTCCGACAAATTGTGCACGAGCGCGCCGCACCAGTAACCGATGTTGCTCATACATTCAGAACAGTTGTCATGCATGTTCATTTGCGTACAGGCGGACGCCGTGGATTTGAAAAATTGACCATGGGCGTGTGGTCCGACGGTGTGCTGATTCCACTCGTCCACGTTATTCCGCCTTCAAATCCCGATGTGCTCAAAGAGATTGCAGAACACGTCAGGCACTCCACCATAGCCAGCAGCGGACCTGTTCGCACCATTGAACCAAGATTTGTATTCGATGTAGCTGTTCGTGGAGCAAAACCGGCACCTCGAAGAAAGAGTGGAATATCTTTTACCAGTGTGAAAATAGTAAATTATGTTACTGATGGACAACCGTTAGATGCGGCAACATTGGAACATGTTATTTCGGTAGTGCAGAAATAACAAAGGGGGCGGTGGTGGTCGCCCCCTCCCTCATACTATTCAACCTATCATTCATCGTCCATTAGAAATTGCTCCGTGTCTTCTTGGATACTGCCGACGAGAGGATTCTCCGAAAGATCTACTACTTCCTTGCCCGAAAGTCTGCCAGAGTACATGTTCGTGAAACCAAGAATTTCCGTGAGTTTGGATTCGAGAGACGACGGCACGGAATCGCCGGTGAAGGTGAGAACAATATCGAATAAGCCGGAAGCATCGCTTTGCGCTCTTTCCAGCATCTCAGGTTGGATTGACATCTGACCTCCATAATAAATATGGTTAGTGATTACTGTGTGCCTCTGCCGAAGGTTGTCAACCCTACGACGTACGGACAAGCCATAGATGTTCCTGAATACATTTCAGCGGGTTCGACTCATACCAACATATTGTGTTCCCTTCATCCGCAGGTTAACCAGATGTTAAATGCGTGTTTCGTTATATCAGGCAATTGCAATGAAGCATTCCGACGAATTGAAAGGTTCGGATTCCACTAATGCACGAATAGATGTTTCACCTATGAGATACCTATTGTTATTGGCCTTGTGGTCGATTTCAACATCCGAAAACTCGATGGAATTCAGTTGATTGTCATTGCCTCTGATATACACACGTGTGGATATGTCGGTGCTAAACTGTGGAATATCATTCAAGAGCAATTTTTTGTATTCATAGCGGTAGCTGTACTTCAATGCCGCGATATCGGAAAGCACTGCCGATGCCGTTGGATGTGCCCCAGCCCCCTTGCCAATCAATAATTGATCGTCAGAAAAGGCTCCATGCAGTCGAATGGCGTTTGTTTCATTTACGACGCGCGACAGCATATCCGTGAGGGGCACGAATGTTGGAAGAGCCCACGCAATCAGTTGGTTGTTGTGCAACGAAGACCTGCTCAATAGCTTGATATCGCAGCCATGGCTGCGTGCAGCAGCTACATCGAACGGCGTAATGGTTGCAATTCCCCTTCGTATAACACTATCCGGATGTATCACTGCACCAAAAGCGTGTGCCGAAATCACAACGGTCTTGTACGCAGCGTCCCATGCGTCCACATCGAGCGACGGATCGGATTCAGCAAAGCCAAGTTGCTGTGCTTCACGCAGCACATCGTGATATCTGGCTTCGATGTTCGCTGAGAGTTTAGACAGAATGTAATTTGTGGTTCCGTTAACGATTCCTTCTACGCCGCTTAACAGATCGTTATCGTAGTATTCTTCCAGGTTCCGAATAATTGGAATACTGCCGCCCGTAGATGCCTCGTAGAGGAGTGGCTGCTGCGTTTCTTGCTGGATCTCAAGCAACTCGCGGAACCGAGTAGCCACCATCTTCTTGTTTGCAGTAACAACTGCCTTACCCTTTCTCATAGCCGCACTGACGATTTCAAATGCAGCTTCGGCATCGTCGATGAGTTCTACAACAACGTTTATTGTATCGTCGTTTAGAATGTCGTCACGGTCAAACGTAAATGCATTTCGAGGCAGGGGGCGCGACTTGTGTTTGTCTTTAACGCAGATACGCGCAATCTGCGAACGCAATCCATGTGTTCTGTGAATTACGTCCCAAAGACCTTGTCCAACACATCCGAAGCCGAAGAGTCCGATAGTAAGCATTAATTAATACCTTGTTTTAGAGTATGCTGTAAGAGAAAAGCCAACGTATTGATATGTAAAGAGTTTAACGGCTTGCGTTTAACCTTCCCCGTCAGCATATGCCTCCCGGCAGGTTTCCCCAAGTTTTGAACGTAGGAGCTACAATCACCCGGTCAATCACCCGGTCATTCACCCGGTCATTCACCGGGTGAATCTGAACCAATTGCTTCATTGATTAAGCACAGTTCGGAGAAGCTCTGCCAGAGCACGCTGATCAGCAAGAAAGGCGTCGTGGCCAACGATGCTTGATAATTCAACGTATTGTGCTCCTGGCACATGCTGTACAATGAATTTTTGCTCGAATGTCGGAAAGAGGATGTCGGAGTCGATACCAACCACAATTGTCTGTGAGCGAATCGAATTCAAGGCTCGCACCAGACCGCCCCGGCCGCGGCCCACGTCGTGACTGTCCATAGTCCGCGTTAGCCTATGGTACGATCGGGCATTAAAACGCTTGACGAGTTTCATGCCCTGATACCGTTGATACGATTCAGCGGCAAATCCCTCCAGCTTTTCTGCATCATCATTTCGTTTATGATGGTAATCAAGAGGCGTTCTGTACGATAACATGCCTATGGCTCTTGCCGCCGCCAAGCCAGCGGCGCCGCCATTGGTTTGTTGTGAATCGAACGTTGCATCTGCCTCGATTGCCATGCGCTGCGCTGCATTGAATGCAATGCCCCACGCCGAGTGCTTTGCGTTTGCGGCAATAGATATTGTGGCGCGGATGCGTTCAGGCTGTTGTACTGCCCATTCGAGAGCTTGCTGTCCGCCCATCGACCCACCGATGACTGCATGAATTGTATCAATCCCAAGTTCATCTGCCAGCAGTGAAAAGACTTTCACTACGTCGCGCGTTGTAATCAGCACATCAGACGCTGCATAATCCGTTGAGCTATCACGTCCGGAAGGTTGTGGTGTATCGAATGTACTTCCGTAGCACGATCCAATCATGTTCGCACAAATGATGAAGTGTTTGTTGGGATCGAACAGCTTCCCATTACCAACAACTTCCGGCCACCATTGCACAACGTCGCTGCTACCAGTAATTGCATGCAGTACCCACACAACATTATTGCGCTGTTTGTTTAGCTCGCCCCATACCTGATAGGCAACAGTAACGTTGCTGAGAACGCTGCCGAATTCGAGTTCGAGTTGATGCTTGTATCTAAAAAAATTCACGATGCATGGTTCCTTGTGCCCAAATGCAAAAAGCGCCGTCCCCTTTTGCAGAGAACGGCGCCGTTATTGGCTCTTATGGTGAGTTTAGTCAACCGGTCTCTGTACACGTGCTGTAGGCATGGCCATGGGCAAAGCCTGCATTTGCATGGTGCACATTATCGGAGTATGGCTGACAGATTGAAACATTGATGCAAATATAAACAGTAAGGGGGCGAGTGGACAAACGAGTGTATTGACAGTTAACCGCCGTTCAGCGCCTGATCCAGATCTTCTATGATGTCGGCAATACTCTCCAAACCAACGCTGATGCGAATCATATTCGGTGTTATTCCAACTTCCCGACGAGCCTCTTCGGTAAGTTTTGAATGCGTCGACGTTGTGGGATGCACAACTATCGTTCTCGTATCGCCAAGGTTGGCTGTGATTGAACACATACGAACACTATCAATAAACTTCGTGGCTCGTCTGAGAGCACTCTCATTGCTTCCGTCATGTTTGATGCAGAATGCAACAACGCCTCCGCCCGACGTCATTTGTTTGCGCGCCAGTTTATACTGAGGATGCGATTGTAACCATGGATACTTTACGCGTTCTATCTGCTGATGCCCTTCAAGAAATTCGGCAACCAACAAAGCATTTGCACTATGCCTATCCATCCGCACAGGAAGCGTCTCCAAACTTTTACTGAACAGCCATGAATGCATGGGCGACATCGATGGACCGGTATTCCTGCAAAATGCGCCGATATCGCCGATCAAATCTGCCCGACCAAGAACTACGCCTCCCAAGCCCCTACCCTGCCCATCTATCCATTTTGTTGCCGAGTGCCAAACAAGGTCTGCACCGTACATTATTGGTTGTTGGATAAGGGGCGTGCCAAACGTGTTGTCGACGTTGAGAATAAGATTTCGCTCTCGCGCCAGAGCGCCGAGAAATTCCAGGTCAGCAAGGTCTAAGCCCGGGTTCGATGGAGTTTCCACCAACAACATCCGTGTTGATGGCGTAATAGCGCCAATCCACTGATCTTCATCGGCGATATCAACGAGTGTACTCGTGATGCCCCAGCGTGGAAGAAAATTTGTTAGCATACCGTGAGTTCCGCCAAACAGTGCGCGCGACGAAACAATGTGGTCGCCGCTTCTGAGCAATCCCATGACGGATGCGAATCCCGCTGCCATGCCCGACGATGTTGCAACACCTGCTTCGGCTCCCTCGAGAACACACATTTTTCTTACAAATTCACTATTGTTAGGATTTGTAAAACGTGTATAAATATTGCCTTCGATTTCATCGGCAAACGATGCGCGCATGTGTTCGGCATCGTCGAAGATAAAGCTCGACGTCAGGAATACAGGCGACGTGTGTTCCTTCTCACCCGTCCGCCCCATCTGTGTGCGGACGACCTTTGTTTCAGAGTCTCGATGCATACTAAATATTGTTAATAGTTTCTCCCGACTCACGCCGTATGACTAACCGAGGAGAATTTGCCAAAGAAAAGATGCCCGAAGGCAGATTACAATGCCTTGACTTCAGTAACGAGGTTCGTCATGCTGCTCTTTGCATCGCCGAACAACATTGCCGTGTTTGGACGGAAGAACAGTTCGTTTTCGATACCTGCATACCCTGCACGCATTGAACGCTTCATTACAATTACCTGTCGGGCGTTTTCGACGTCGAGTATCGGCATTCCATATATCGGCGACGACGGATCCGTTTTTGCAGCCGGATTCACTACATCGTTGGCGCCCACTACCAGCGCTACATCCGTCTGTGGAAACTCCGGATTGATTTCGTCCATTTCTACAAGTTTATCGTAGTCCACATCTGCCTCTGCAAGCAGCACATTCATGTGGCCGGGCATGCGGCCTGCAACCGGGTGAACGGCATACTTAACGGTAACGCCCTTTGCCTCGAGCTCCATTTCCAACTGATGGCATGCATGCTGCGCCTGTGCAACGGCAAGCCCATATCCGGGTACAATTACAACTTGCTTGGCATACGACATCATAACGGCAGCATCGCTGCATGTTACTTCTCTAACCGACCCCTGGGATTTCTCGCCTGTTGCAGCAACAGCAGTAGTGCCTCCGAAATTCGAGAACAGCACGTTGGTCAAAGAGCGGTTCATGCTTCTACACATCACAATGGTGAGAATGGAACCTGCGCTCCCCACAAGGATGCCCCCTATCAGCATTACCATGTTGTGGTAAATAAAACCGCCACACGCAGCCGCAACACCAGTAAATGAATTTAATAACGAGATAACAACAGGCATATCGGCGCCGCCGATTGGAAATACAAACAGCACTCCGAATACAAGAGCTACACCTGCAAGAAGGATGATGGCGCTGAAATCGGTAATGTTTCCGGTAGCTATTAACCCTGCCAGAACGATGGCCGCCAACAAGATTGCATTGTTGACGATTTGCTGTCCGCTAAAACGAATGTCGCCAATTTTTTCTTCAAGCTTTCCAAAGGCAATCATCGACCCGCTGAAGCTTACGCTGCCAATGAGCAAGCCGGCAACCGTGGCTAATCCATTTCCAATACCCAATGCCTCGCCGCCAACTGCTTTGTATTCGAGTAGCGATATCAGCGCGGCACATGCCCCGCCCATGCCATTAAAAAAACTTACCATCTGTGGCATTGCAGTCATCTTCACCCGCATCGCCATCAGCCAGCCTATAACAGACCCAATTACTAATGCTCCAAAAATCCATCCCAGGTTGTGAAGATGCTCGCCCGTATGACCCTTGTACAAAAAAATCGTACCAGCAATTGCAATACCCATGCCTACGGCTGCAATGAGGTTTCCGGGCCGCGCCGTCTTGGGCGAGCCAAGCATCTTGAGACCAATAATGAAGGTTACCGAGGCGACGAGATATAAAATTGGCAGAGTTGCATCCATCACGATTTTCTCCTGAACATTTCGAGCATGCGGTTGGTGACTACGAAGCCGCCAACTACGTTCAGTGTGCCAAGGAGGACTGCAAGAAAGCCAAGGATCATTGATAGTGTATCATCGGCCATTCCCATTACGATGATTGAACCAATGATTACCACTCCGTGTATTGCATTTGCTCCGCTCATCAGAGGCGTATGCAGAACCGACGGTACGTGATGTATCAGCTCCACGCCAAGAAAAATCATTAAAATTACAAGGTACAATAGCTGAATTGTCGTGGTATCCATTAAACGCGCACCTCTCCGTTGTGAACTACTAATGTTGCCGACGTAATCTCATCCGCCATATCAAACGCGAATCCCTCAATCTTTGCGGCATGGTTTAGAAACGTTACCATATTCTTTGCATACAGCTCACTTGCATGAGCAGGTACTGTTGCGGCAAGATTGTCGCAGCCGATGATTGTAACTCCGTTTACTTCTACCGTCTGATCGGATTGCGACAGTTCGCAATTACCGCCAGCTTCCGTTGCAAGGTCTACGATTACCGATCCCCGCTTCATTTTCCACACCTGTTCTGCAGTGATCAGGCGTGGTGCCCTGCCCCCTGCCACCAATGCAGTTGTAATCACTAAGTCTGCGGAAAACAGGGACTTTTCTACAGCTTCCTTCTGTTTGGCAAGCACTTCGTCTGTCACGGCAGCCACATACCCACCCTGCACGTTCACAGATTCGAGGCCTTCGACGGAAATAAACTTAGCGCCGAGGGATTGCACCTCTTCCTTCGTCTCGGGCCGTATATCGCTCACTTCCACAATTGCGCCCAAACGTCGGGCTGTAGCAATTGCCTGCAAGCCTGCAACGCCAGCTCCGTAGATGAGCACACGCGTAGGCCTTACCGTGCCGCCGGCAGTCATCATTAACGGGAAGATTTTATTCAGCGCATTGGCTCCAACAATCACTGCCTTGTATCCGGCAAGATTGTTTTGCGAACTCAGTACATCCATGGACTGCGCACGCGTAGACCGCGGCATTGCATCCATTGCAAATGCATTCAGTCCACGCGATGCAATCGATGTAAGAAGTTCGGGGTGACGTTTGGGATAGACATATCCAACAAACGTCTGTCCCTTACGCATTTCCGAAATCTCTTCGGGCATTGGCACACCAACGCGGAGCACCGATTCGGCAGCCGAGATGACTTCGCTTCGCGACGCCACTCTTGCGCCAGCACTGCTGTACGCTGCATCGTCGAAACCCGAACGAATGCCAGCCCCTTCCTCAATCAAGACGCTGTGACCCTTTTCAATAAGGGTTTTAACAGCAGAAGGGACGAGTGCTACGCGGCGCTCGCCCCTGCGTGTTTCTGCAACAACTCCAAAAATCATTTTGCAAAACTAAGTATGTGCATTCCTTCTAACTTCACCCGGTCAATCACCCGGTGAATGACCGGGTGATTGACCGGGTGAATGACCGGGTGAATGACCGGGTGATTGACCGGGTGATTGACCGGGCATTACTTCCGGAACTTGCGAAGAACAATACCTATGTCGTAAATTTAGGAATGACTAAATACTATTTGTGTCTCCTAATATTTGCGTCGGCACAGATTTTCATTTGCGGATGCTCCCCCATCGTGCCCGACCTGCCGGCTTCTTCGGACATTCTCGATGGTCCAATACCTGGTCTTTCAAGCCAGGACCATAGGCGCCATCTTGCCGGCGACGCTGCGTTCAACGACGTTGTGTTTACACCATCAACCGGACTTGGACCTGTATTCGTTGCAAGTTCATGCGGATCTTGTCACGCTGGTGATGGAAGGGGGCATCCATCTACAGCATTGATACGGTTCGGTCAAACCGATCCCGGTGGTAATCCATGGATTGGCAGAGGAGGACCGCAATTGCAGCAGCGTGCAATTGTTGGATATATGCCTGAACAACTGCCGTCAGACGCTGTGCATTCAACCTTGCTTGCGCCTGCTGTAACTGGTCTTGGTTTTATCGAAGCAATCGCAGAATCAACAATTGTTGCGCTGGAAGACAGAGCCGATGCAAATGGTGACGGCGTCAGCGGCGTTACAAGCAGAGTCAATGCACCAGGTTATGCAATTGGTGACCTGCCGCTGCAAGCACGCCTGAGCCCCCAGCTAGGTCGGTTTGGAAGAAAAGCTGGAGCCGTGAGCCTTATCCATCAAACTGCAAATGCATACAACCAGGATATTGGAATCGCATCGGTGTTTGAACCCATTGATGTGTATGTGCAGCGAGAAATTGATCCTGAAATTTTGGCAACAACTGTGCGCGATGTTGTGTTCTACCTTCGAACACTGCGAGTGCCGGAACGGAGAAATGCCAGCGATCCAGTTGTTAAACAAGGTGAACAATTGTTCAACACTATCGGATGCGCTTCGTGCCACATCGCAGAAATTCAAACAGGCGAGTCAGTCCTTCCGTATCTGTCCAACAAGACAATTCATCCGTATTCGGACTTGCTTCTGCACGACATGGGTCAGGAGCTCGACGATGGCTATACCGAAGGAAGCGCATTGAGCAGTGAATGGCGCACAACACCGTTGTGGGGACTAGGCTTGTCGGCACGCTCTCAGGGTGGTAACATGTTCTTGCTCCACGACGGACGAGCGCGTTCCATACAGGCTGCCATTGATTTTCATGGTGGTGAGGGGGCGACATCACGCGCAGGCTATCGCGCTTTGTCCGATTCAGAAAAACAGGCATTGCTCAAATTCCTTGAGAGTCTGTAATGGACAGACGGTCGTTTTTAGAATCTTCGCGGACTCTTGCTATCGGTGCGTTCTCAGCTGCCGGTCTAACTGCAATTCTCAGCGGATGCAGTACTATTCCACAGTATACGGCCGCAGTTTCGGGATTGGTAGCAGCAGTTCCAAAGAGTGTATTCGACGCCGACGATGATTCTATAAATATCGTTATCATAACGATACCTGGTAAAAGCCGGCCCCTAGCACTTGTGTCCGATGGCAACGGAGGCGTCCAATGTTTTGTTATGCGATGTACCCACAAAGGATGTACACTCGAAGCCGAACCAAATGGATTTTCATGCCCATGTCATGGAAGCTCGTTCAATGTTAATGGTCGCGTTGTCACCGGACCGGCCGTAGAGAACCTGACTCCCATAGCCGTGGATTCGAGAGGACCGGATTATTTGATTCCGCTCTCTGTCATGTAATGCCGACAAATGAATTTTAACCACGACGTTACAATAATGAAATCTATCCGATTATCGCTAACAATATTTACATGTGTTTCAGTTGTCGGTATTCCCTCATCGTGCTTACAATCTCAAACAGCCGACTCAGTGAAGACAGGGCCTGCGAATGATTCAACACAAGGCCATGTCTCTCCCGTAGGCTCGACTGAACCTGCCGATACGGCTAAGATGAACGTCGATGCCATATACTCCCGTCCGTTTCTAATGGGAGTTGATTCCGACGTAGGTATCGGAGGTTATCTCGAGGCCAACATGCAAAGCCTAAATGACAACGGCGTAAACGAGGGAATTTCTTTTCAAGCGCGAAGACTGACCTTATTCCTCTCCGCTACTCCGGCCAATCGCCTTAAATTCCTTACTGAAATTGAATTCGAAAACGGTACTGAAGAAATCAATATTGAATTCGCTTCACTCGATCTTGCATTTTCACGTGCCTTTACCATCCGCGGAGGCATCGTTCTGATACCGATTGGAGCATTCAATCAAAATCACGATGGACCGCGATGGAATTTTATCGATCGGCCCATAAGCGCAACGCAAATTCTGCCGTCCACGTGGAGCGCCCCCGGAATTGGGGTTCTCGGAAAAATCTTTCTGAAGGGTATTGCCATCAGTTACGAAACATATTTAACAAATGGCCTCAACGAGTCAATTATTTCCAATGAACTGCGCCGTACATCGCTGCCTTCAGCAAAATCCGATCCAGGCAGGTTTGGAAATTCGTTCAACGGACGCATGATGATAAGCGCGCGTACTGCCGTTAGTACTCCCGTGCTTGGCGAACTGGGGCTTTCTTATGCAGGGGGCGTGTATTCGCAGACGTCTGTCGATGGTCTCAACACGGGTCCTGCTCTCTGGATGCATGCCGTTGCGGCGGACTATTCCATTGGTTCGTTTGATAAAACTTTTTATTCTCGCGCTGAATTGAACCTCGCAAGCGTTGATCTCCCTACTTCCATCGAACCAGTGTACGGAAAGCTGCAGGTTGGAGGGTATGCAGACTTCAATTATAACGTTTGGCGCGGCGCAGCGTTTGGCTTTGCGAAATCGTCCGTGTTTGTTGCCCTGCGGCTAGAGTACGCTGACTTTCACGTTGATCCCTCCAGCACCGATGAAAGCGCATCAGGCGATGAAACTTGGTCGGGGACACTGGGGCTTGCCTTTCATCCCTCAGCGGGTACAATTGTCAGGGCTAATTATCGAACTACGTGGATTACGGATGTCCTTGGAAACATACCAATCCGACAGGCAGCAGTCCAGTTCGGAATAACAACGTATTTCTAATGTATAAGACTGCGCCAACACAAAAGTCGCTCGACGAAATCCACGGAACCATCGACACTACCGTGCACACAACGTGGTGGAAGCGTTTGTTCAGCTTTATGGGTCCGGCATATCTGATTAGCGTCGGCTACATGGATCCGGGCAACTGGGCTACCGACTTAGCGGGTGGGAGCAAATATGGCTACACACTTATCTGGGTTCTTGTACTGTCGAACCTCTCGGCAATCCTTCTGCAGAGTCTGTGTGCGCGGCTCGGAATTGTGCGGCGCCTCGACCTTGCTCAGGCATCGCGCATCGAGTACCCGCGAGCAGTTAACCTTGTGCTGTATAGTTTGGCAGAAATTGCCATCACTGCTACCGACCTGGCAGAAATACTTGGCATGGCTGTGGGATTGTATCTGCTTTTCGATCTTCCGCTGTTATGGGGCGTGCTGATTACGTTCTTCGACACCATCCTATTATTCTGGCTGCTCGGCAAAGGAGTTCGCAGGATGGAAGCAGTGATACTAACATTAATTAGCATCATCGGAGTTGCCTTCCTTGTGCAAATCATTCTTGCTAAACCCGATGTTGTTGGAATTGCAGGTGGCTTGTTTCCACACCTCCCCGACTCAGGCGCACTGTACATTGCTATTGGAATCATTGGCGCTACAGTTATGCCGCACAATCTCTATTTGCACAGCGCACTCGTGCAAACCCGATCGACGTCGCGTACCGAACATGGAATACGTGATGCAATAAAGTTTAATGTTATTGATAGTTCAATTGCGCTTAATCTTGCTTTATTTGTCAATGCAGCCATTCTCATTCTCGCAGCATCTACATTTAATGTCCACGGCTTTCGGGAAGTAACCGACATCACCGATGCGCACAGATTACTTGCCCCCTTACTTGGATCTGCATTGGCGCCAATTTTATTTGCAATTGCGTTGATCGCCGCCGGACAAAGCTCTACCGTTACCGGTACGCTGGCAGGCCAGGTGGTAATGGAAGGATACCTGGGTCTGCGGTTGCGTCCCTGGGTGCGAAGAATCATTACCCGTGCACTGGCCATAATCCCTGCAGTTGTTGTTATCGTCCTTGTCGGCGATGGAGCCGTTGGCAAGCTGCTGGTGCTGTCCCAGGTGATTTTAAGCTTACAACTTGGATTTGCCATTGTCCCGCTCATACGATTTGTAAGCGACAAACGTCGAATGGGTGTTTTTGCAATTAATCTGTGGCTAAAGATTTTAGCGTGGACCGTTGCGATGATCATTGTTGGTTTAAACGTTAACCTTATTTACGAAGAACTTACGTCGTGGGCATCGTCGGGGAGTGCACCGTCTATCATAGTTGCAGCTGTTTCTTCACTTGTCTTTATCCTGGGCGGTACGCTCTTATACATCACGTTTGCCCCGATCCGCGGCGGCACAGAGGCAGAGGCCGATACGCATGCAGCACCATCTGTAATCGAAATTGGTTCAGCATTGCAAACGCAGCGAATTGGAGTGACTGTGGATTTCTCCAGGGCAGATAGCAGAGCAATTTCAACTGCGATGAATATTGCCAGAAGCGGCGCAACACTCGTTATCATTCACGTAATCGAAACAACAACGGCACGCATTTTTGGCAGGTCGGTTGATGATGCGGAAACGCTTACCGACAGTACACGACTCGATACCTACGTTTCACAGATCTCTTCGCAAGGTGTTATGTGCGAAGCGCACCTGCGTCCCGGCACTCCTAACAAAGCCATTGTTGATGCGGTTAAGGAGCTTAACATCGACATGCTGGTAATGGCTTCTCACGGACACCGCGTGATAGGCGATCTTATTCGCGGTGCTACGATTGACCGCGTCAGGCATAATGTTTCGATTCCCGTCCTTATCATTCCACCAGGCACGTGAGTAATACATTCAACTCTATGGCTCTCTCTGCGGCACGGTGGAATTCCTAGTATGAAAGCACTTTCTCACAATATTGAGGATTACTTAAAAGCAATTTATTTGCTGACGCGTGCAGAGGCTGCATCGACAAGCGACATCGCTTCACAGCTCGACGTCAGCCCTGCTTCCGTAACCGGAATGCTTAAGAAGCTCGATGACGCCGGCCTCGTCCGTTACGAATCGTACAAGGGCGTTACGCTCACACATGCAGGCAGGAAGGTGGCATTGGAAATCATTCGACATCACCGTCTCATTGAAACCTATCTTGCAGAGGCGCTTGGTTATGGATGGGACCAGGTTCACGAAGAAGCAGAACGCCTTGAACATCACATCAGTGAAGACTTTGAAGATAGAATTGCAAAGGTCCTGGGAGACCCGATGTACGATCCTCATGGCGATCCTATTCCGTCGAAAGAAGGAAAAATGCCTCCCGATGTATCTGACCGCCTCTCCGACGCCGACGTTAACGACACTGTAATCGTTCGCAGAGTTGCCTCTCACGATAGTGAGCTGTTGCGTCGGCTTTCCGAACAAGGCATAACTCTGGGGACTCAAATGAAAGTAGTGCTGCGTAATGAGAACGAAAAAATTCTTACTGTCAAAGTTGGGCGTGCACCAATTGAACTAAAATTCAGTTGGTGCGAAAACATTTTTATTCAACGATCTTAATGCCAAGAATACATCACATACGAAACCTACGCGAAGAAGTACTTGAAATTTTTCGTGCCAGCCCCTTATCACTGCTCATCCTGGATATATCAAAACGTTTAGGTATACGGTCTGACTCCGATGAATACGAGCATCTTAGGCAGATACTGGATAAACTGACCAACGAAGGGTTGCTGGTCAAACTGCCGCGAAGAAGATTTGCGCTGGCAGAAAATCAGTTTAGCGGTCATGTTGGTATTCTGAAAATGTACCACGATTCTGCCACAGTGCGCAGTGCCGACGCCAGTGCAACTATCATTCACATACGTCGGGAGCACTTGCATACTGCATTTGATGGCGATACTGTTCTCGTACAGCCGCATGCAGTACGTGCAGGACATAAACTTCGTGGCGAAGTTGTAAAGGTTGTGGAACGCACAACGCACATCGTCACGGGAACTCTTCATTTCGACGGCAGCTTTTTCTTCCTGATACCGGACGATCCAAAGTATTACGTCGATTTTCTGGTAAACAGCAAAAACCTGAAGGGGGCTAAACACAGCGATAAAGTTATAGGTCGCCTTCTGCGGTGGGAACAGGCAAATGCGTCGCCGGAAGCCGTAATCGAAGAGGTGCTGGGACGCAGCGGGCGGCCTGTAGTTGAATTTGCCGCCATCTACAAAGAATTCAGATTGCCGAAGGCGTTTCCGCAGGAAGTTGTTGATGAAAGTACCATGTGCCAGGTGCCAGGTGCCATGGAGCCTGGAAGAGTGTCTCTTGTTGACGACGTAGTTGTTACTATCGACCCAGACGATGCTAAAGATTTTGACGATGCGCTTTCATTAAAATTACTTAGCAATGGCAATTGGGAACTTGGTGTACACATTGCCGATGTTTCTCACTACGTCACCGAAGGAAGCGCATTAGACAAGGAGGCTCTGAAGCGGGCAAACAGCACATATCTCGTTGATGGAGTTGTGCCTATGTTACCTGAGCGGCTTTCCAACAACATTTGTTCTCTCGTACCAAACGAAATTCGTCTCACGTTTTCTGTATTTATGGAGTTCACAAAGCGCGGGGGCAGAAAATCGTATCGCATCGAAGAGACCGTTATCAGAAGCAAGCGGAGGTTTACCTACGACGAAGTTCAAACCATTATCGACACCAACAAGGGCGATCATGCAGAACTAATTCTAAACCTGCATACGCTTGCGCGCGCACTGCAGGCAGAGCGCATGCGTCACGGCGGAATCAGTTTTGAAACGCAAGAGATCAAGTTTATTCTGGATGAAAACAAGATGCCAGTTCAGGCGCTTGTAAAGGCTGCAACATTGGCAACATCGCTTGTAGAAGAGTGTATGTTGGCAGCTAATCGCGCTGTTGCAGAACATTTCGAAGCGCTCAAAAAATTATGGCGCGTTAAAGAGCCCCCTCCAATAGTCTATCGAATCCACGAGGACCCGGATCAAAGCAAGCTTACCGATGCACTTTCGGTAATTCGTGCAATAGGTATCGATGCTCCGTCGGGCAAACTCAATCCCGCGCAAATCAACAACATTCTAAAGCAGGCAAGTAATCTGCCGCAGAAACCTATGGTGCATCAAATGCTGTTGCGCAGTATGGCAAAGGCTGCATATGCAGAGCACAACGTTGGGCACTACGGACTTGGCTTTCACGCATATACGCACTTCACCTCGCCAATTCGTCGGTATCCCGATCTGTTCGTGCATCGTGCTTTGAAAGAATATGCTAAGGGGCAACCCAGAGAAAGCCGATGGAAGGATATGTTGTCGAGAGCTTCGGAAGTCGCCGATCATTCATCGCTCATGGAGCGGCAGGCCATTGATGCTGAGCGTGCATCGTCGAAACTTGCCCAGGTAATACTTGCACGCGAGCACATGGGCGAGACGTTCGAAGGCACCGTGACCGGTGTTACTGCATTTGGTGTGTTCCTCCTGCTGGATTCCGTTATGTGCGAGGGACTGCTGCACATCCGCGATCTGGCCGACGATTACTACATCTTTGATGAGCGCACGTATCGTCTCATCGGAAAGCGAAAGAAACGAATCATCCAATTCGGCACGCGCATTAAGGCACAGATTGTGAAAGCCAATGTTGAGCGGAGGATGATCGATCTGGCGCTAAACGTCGAATGAGGCGCATTGCAACCATTTAGTAATAGTTTTTAGGATGAAGCCCGCCGAGTAGCAATGCCGGCAAGTACACCTGTTATTCAACTAACTGATGTACAACAGATGTGCTTTCCGGGGGCGATACTGTTCAAACGTCGTTACGTAAATAATATTTATAATATTGATGTACATATAACATGCTAGCCGAAGCGAATACTTATCATACCTTTACATAACTTTCATACTCATTTCAGTAAATAAACGCCACCTTCACCTGATAATGCCACTGCTACAATATTTCCTTTGCTATCATGAATATTCGAAATATCCCAAATTGACGATACGATTCTTCCACTCTTCAAAATACTATTAATATTAAGCGTTGCCAAATTATCTAAACATAGAACTGCGAGGAAACCGGCACCCTTTACAAAACTGAACTCAGAAAATCCCCCGAGAATGATATGATGACCACAACCACACTGTTCCATAGCCCAAATACTAATGCCTGGTAGGAACCCAGAACTCCATTTTTGACCACCGTCATTCGATATCATAAGTCCACTCACTGTTTTTGTCGAATCAAATCCTGCCGTGATACAAAACACATCCGATGAATTCGCAATCGATCGATTAATACGGGGAATCTCAACATAGATTTCGTCGTTTGCTTTCCACACAATTCTGCTTCTTTGCTCTTCTAAATTAATTTTCATGATCATCCCAGACCGACTGGATGCAAGGATTTCCAAAGGTGCCTTATTCATCAACTCGATGGCACAAATCGACGATGTTACCTTTGTTTCGTATGATCTCCATGTATCCCCATTGTCATAGGACCATTCCACGGATCCGGTTGTAATATCCGACGCTATGAGTACGTGTTGCCCATAAACTTCACGTATAATTAGGGATTCTCCAGAATACCATAACAATCTATTCTTCTTTTGCAAAATAACTTTCCATGTCCTACCGCCGTTTATGCTTCGATAAATTCCTTGCATATTTAAACCAGCAACGAAAATAATTGCTGCCTCGGCCGGATGAAAAACAATATTGGTAATCCTACCGCCTTTAGCGTTTGAGTCAACAGTAATTACCTTTCGGTTTGTAGTGTTTTCAATATTCGTGACTTGAATTACCGCGTTCCAATTCGACCACCATATCTGACCCTGGACATGAGGATTTACAGTAATACAGAATGCAGCTAATGAATCTAAAAGAAATGATGATGCAATGTTTAGATATTCACACATAGCTGGTATTCATATCCAATTCGGTAACCACAAAAAGACATTAGTACATAGCATTGTCCAACACAATAAAATGATACAATCGGAATAACATTTATTATCATACACTGTTCTAAATTACTCGACTATGACTATTACTGAATGAAAACATTTCCCATGCCCGGAAACTGTAACTAAATACATTCCCCTATTTTTTGATATTACGTATTTTGTCACATTCCCAGAGAAGTTCAATTGCTCTCGACTCACTATATTCCCCAGAACATCATACGTGGATACATAAGCATGAAGATTGTCGCACTCTTTAATAAGCAATGATACTTCTGAACCCGCTGCAGACGGATTTGGTATAACATACAATGCATCCAATGCAGGCAATTGGTCATCACTTTCCACGTGAGTCGCCAAATCACTAAGATCAATTAATTTTACCCCCATCGTTTCTGTTGCTATCAGTAACTTCTGTCCTAGCCAGCTCATTTGATAAATACGACCATATGTGGTACTGCTACTTCTATATAATGCTGTATCAACATTCCACAATACTCCAAATGATGTGCACCATAACCAACGATCATTGTATAGTGCTATACTGATAATATCGGGAATTGTCGACAGATCATCATTAAGTTTAACTATATTTTCCAGTGGATTCATCGAACCACCTATCACCGGTGGTGGTGATTGCCCGCCACCAATAACCTCATACCCCTTAAACAAACATCTGTTGCCATCAGATTGTGCCCCTCTGAGCGCTGAATTCCTGCCAAATAAATTGCCGTCGGCCCGAATCCATTCACCGTTCTCATATTTAAATAGGCCTCCTTTTGTGAAATAATCCCGTGGTGAATTATTCCCGTCTGCCCATGCATAAATAATATTGTTTCTTCTAAAAACTCCACCAATATTAAGACTGACTGAATCGGAGTTATAATCATATTTAGGCCACCCGATCAATGTTAATGTATCCAACGCTTGACCGCTATTATCGTATCTTTTTATATTAGATAAAGTGGCAACGAGATACTCACTGTCTCCAATCGAACAAGATTGAACAATATACGCCGAAGGCTCGGTAGTGAAGAGTGTGTCAATATCACGATCCGTAATTTTGATGATTATTGATCCAATATTGCTTAATATATAATCATCGTGAATCGAATAAACATCTTGATTAACTTTAACTATTGTCTTCTGTTTTTCAAGCGAGAGTAAATCCACATTCCCAAATGTATCAATTTTAAACCACCCATGTCTGTATACATATAAAAGTGAGAACTTACGGCACCATATCTGCGAGGTCACAAACGGAAGCTCACGATCAACACGTAGATCTTTACGTTCGCTTGAACCATTCTTAATTATAAAGTTTGCTCCACCTCCAAACACGATTAGGTCCATTGATCCCTTTGTAGAACATTTTACCACAGATGGTTCATAGCTGTCGCCTATGGGTAATGTAACAGGCCACGGATCAATAACAGTGTCCTTCAATATTTGTATGATATTATCGAACTCTTTAGCAGTTCTTGTTTGAACGAGAATTGAATCGCCATTCAATAGGTCGATATTAATGCATCCATAAGAATTCGGAATAGGTGTTGGCCGTGAAAGACTGTCTTGAAACTTGTCTTTGTTAAATACTTCAACGATTCCTAGTGTTAGAAAATATATTGAAGACGTTCCAACCAAAACCCGCGATGCAAGAACTCGAGCTAATAGCCTCCACTTCGAAGACGCTATTTTTACATAGACACCCGATTGAGACGAACCCGGCACTTCTTTGGCAGCTACTGCAATGGTACCATCATCACTCATACTAATATCGATGATACCAGGAACAACATTCGGACCGGGGCCATTGAAATCCAGACGACTCCACGAATTCCCATTATCCATCGATTTAAAAATACCTCTTGCTTCATTGAGAGTACTTTCAAAGTACCCACCACAGCCAATATATAGATCACCGGATGGACTGAACGTAATTGCACTTACTGCACGTGAAGCATCCAGTGGAAGAATAATGTCCCACGAAGAAGTCGTTTTTGTATATCGGTACAATCCTCCAGCACCATTTACTCCAATAACAATTGAATTACCATCGGGTGATACTGCAATGGCTCCAATCTTTACATCGCCAAAGGTAACTTGCAAACTGATTGGAAGCGGAATGGATTTGAATTGCTCTTCAGGCTGCCATGATGCATGTATTGAACGAAGACCAGCAAAAACCCTAGTTCCGCCTCCCGTTGAATACAGTCGAAACGATGAGGGTAGATCAACGTTAATTTCTGATGCAAGCGCAGATTGAAGTCCAAAACAGACAGAAGAAGTAATCCAGATGAATTTAAATAAGATCATTATGTTTAAATTCCCCATTCAGCACACGATGGATCGAATTCTTCATCACATGCATTATATTTACAATTGGGATTGGCATCACAAGTGGGGGGATCAACAGGTGACCACTCTGTAATAACCTTTTCAAGCACCCTGGGGTTGTCATATTGAGTGCGAGCCATCTTAAAAGCGTAGACACATGTCTTTGTTCCACACGATTCCAAACAAAAAGCAGATAAAGGATCACCAGTTTTTACATACTCCAAGCACGCTGGCATTGAAAACACCCATTCGTAAGGGGCTTCGGTGCCAATTGGCAGCCCATGTTGACAAGGATTACGACAAATTATGTATTTCAAAACTGCTTGATAGATGGATTTTCTAAGATTAGCATCATTGATTGGTTGACCGAATCCAACATAATCTGCAACGCAAGGCTTTGGAATCTTAATGCACGTTATAGCAGTTTCACATGATGCACCAAGTGCCCCAGTCACAAATTGCTGGCAAGACGGATCACCAACTCGTCGTATTCTACAACACCAATGAATTTCAATCGAACAGCTCTTAAATAAGAGAGGAATCCAAATATCAAAAGTTTCTGCATGGTGGCCATTAAATTCTTCAAAACACGCCGTATACTCCACTCCATTTGGACATACGTCCATGCATTCGCATTCTTCCTGTGCATTCAGATGGTTAGTTGAAAAGAAAACTGTTGAAAATACAACCAGAAACGAAATGCAAATGAATCTAATCATACCTGTCCTCATTTTATAAGGCAGTGCACAATTCTTAGTTGAAATATCACGATCGCTTGCTCCATTTCAGTTTATGAAGAAAATCTGAAATTGCGTGCAAACCTCATCTAAATATATACAGATCTGACTGAAATCTCTATATTTATGATCCATATGTATTGAACTGCTTCAGATCAAGTAGGACTTACACGAGTAAAAACTAAGCAATAGATTGTATCCGCCCCAGCCAGTAAATCTGTTTTTCAATAAAATGATGAAATAACTTCGCTCCACAACATGCGAATAGATGCCGTGCCCAAGCAGGAAATAATGTTCAGTGCGGCGAAGGCGTGGAAGCAGGTTCGCCAACAAAACGAAGTCCAACAAAACGCTTTAGTTAGTCGACCGACGTCATCCCAGACGATGCGCTCGAAGCAAGAACAGATTCGTCGATTCTACTGGCCCCTATAAACCGCTTGCTATAATACGTGCTCTCGAGCGATGAAATCGTTACACCGTAACGGCTCGAACTGTGGGCAAATAAGTTGTCGCCAAGGTAGATGCCAACGTGCGAAACACGCGCATGCCGACGTGTATGGAAGAAAATCAAATCGCCGAACTTGAGATCTTCACGCTTACGAATGCGTGTGCCCACACCGCTTTGCCCGGTTGCCGTTCGCGGCAATTCGATGTTGCCTGCCGTCCTAAACACCATTCCGGTAAAGGCAGAGCAGTCTATGCCGCTGCGCGTTGTGCCTCCAAAGTGATAGCGCGTCCCCAGCCAATCCATGATGACGTCTACCATTGCCTGATAATCAATCCCGGCATCGGTAGCATTGGATGTACCACCGTCGACGTAGCTCAGCCAGAGCGACCGGAACGTATCAATGTCGATCGGAACGTCGTCTTCAGCTTCGAGTTCAACTAAGTCTTCACCTTCATCTTCGCTGTGAAATGCAGCCGTACCTTGGTCTACGGCAGTGCCTTCTTCTCCATCCGATTCGATTTGCTGACGCGTTTCAGCCAGCGCTTCGGACGTATTCACATATTCGAGTCCCGTCAGTTTGCATAGGTCCTGACTTTGTGTTCTCACCAGGGTTAATGCCTGAAGTTTACCCTGTGCGCGGGATGCCTGGGTGTTGTGGGAGCTACGGTGGTGTCTGTTCTTTTTCTTGACACCACTTTTTACCGTGGTTGTCTTGCTCACTGTGTTCTTGCTTACAGCGCCAGAGGCATCGGTAGGCGTGAACGTCGAGAGTGCGAAAAAGAAAATCAGAGCTGCGCCGATCACTCGCAGAATTGAGGAAGTAATCAATACAAACCTTTCAAAATGTGTTGAGTGATTGTGCTAAGTGCTTGTGTTGAGTGCTTGTGCTGAGTGATTGTGCTGAGTGATTGTGCTGAGTTTCGATGGATGTTATGGTGCTTCTGTATTTCTGGATTTCCTGACTTCTGGATTTCCTGTTTTCTGGATTTGTGGATTTGTGGATTTCACTCTTTCCACACGCGTTCCAGCATCAGTCTCCCCGATCCATCGATAGTAAATCCTTTTACATTTGGCTGAACGAGTCTGACCAGTACATCGTGGTAGAGGAAAATCCACGGAGCTTCGTCGAGTATGATGCGCTCCATAGCATTGTACAAGGAAGCTCTGTCGGCAAATGGAAGGCGCGGATCCAGCGCCTTCTCGTACAAAGAGTCGAGGTCTGCCCTACTGATCCGTGTGGTGTTCGGACCCCGAGGCGAAACATTTTCTGTTATAAACAATGCAAGGAAGTTCTCTGGATCCGGATAATCGCCTATCCACGAAGTTCTCCACATCGGCAGTTCTCCGGCTCGAACCATTGCAAGGTGCTGGGGAAAATCAACCTGACGGAGTTCAACGCTAACGCCTATCTCTCGCCACATCTGCTGCACGGCTTCGGCTACACTAGCCGTGCGCGGACTATTCCCCATTTGTAAAATCAGTGTAGGAAGCCCCTTCCCATTCGGGTAGCCTGCCTGTGCCAGCAAACGCCGCGCTTCATCGGAGTCGAACCGATAGCCTTGCACAGACTCCGAAAAACCGGGAAGGGTTGGCGGAAGCACTCCGTGTGTTGCTGGAATGCCTCTACCATTGAGGACGTAGGCTACAATCCGATGCCGATCGATGGCATAGTTAAGTGCCTGACGTATCCGCTTGTCTTTAGTGAGCACCGACTCTGCCATACCCGACATGAGAATGCCGTAATACTCCACAGAGTGCGATGCTGCCCGATACGAAATAAATTTATCGTAGGGGGCTTTTAGTGTACCATCGGGGTTGAAAACGGCAGATGACAGGGTTACGTCGACCGACGCCACCATATCGTACCGCTTGCGGGTAAATTCAAGGAATTCGTTTTTAGAATCGCGGAGAAACGTGATCCTAATTTCCTTTAAATAAGGAAGAGAACCACCACTGTCATCCGTTTTCCAATACATGGGATTTCGGGACAAACGAAGCTCAACATCTGGCTTCCAGTATCCGAAGGCGAACGGGCCCGTACCCACGGGATGTCGTCCAAAGTCGGCTTCATACGTTTGGATCGCTTCCACTGGAATGATCGAACCGTATGGCATTGTGAGAACTGCCAGAAAGGGAGCAAAAGGTTTTGTCAGCCGTATCCTTATAGTGGAATCATCATCAACAGTGATTCCCCGAATATGTCCGCTGATACCCTTGCGTGTGTTTTGATGGAATTCATCGGCGCCGTCGATACGCGTACGAAATGCCCATAGTCCGGTCGATTTCGTCCTGGCATCGCAAATCCGCTCGATACTGAAGCGCACATCGTTTGCCGTTACACGGCGCGTACGCTTTGAACCGAAACAATCGTCCTCGTGGAACCAAACGTCGCGCCTCAGATGGAAGGTCCATATAAGCCCCTTATCATCAACACTCCAGGATTTTGCTATGGAGGGGGCTATGCCAAGCGCAGAGTCGAGTTCGACAAGTCCATTAAACAGGTGCAGGGTTGTCCACGTAGCTGCCTGATAGGTAGCCACTGCCGGGTCCAGGCTCAGAAGCCCGTCCGGCTCGTTGTACGTGAACGTGTTTAAGTTATCGTGTGTCGCTGGCTTTTGGCCATGACACGAGAAAAGTAAGAACGCTGCAATTGTCAAAGAACACCGTCGATTGACATTCGCCATGTTCGACATCGGCAGTAATTGGCGGCAAATGTCGGTAAAAGAATAGAGCTGGGCAATTATTTATTATTCACAGTTTGGGGGTTCAGGGTTCGGGGTCCATAGTTCATAGTTCGGGGTTCATAGTTCGGGGTTCAGGGTTCAAGGTTCAGGGTTCATAGTTCAGGGTTCAGGGTTCGGGGTTCAGGGTTCAGGGTTCGGGGTTCAGGGTTCAGGGTTCAGGGTTCAGGGTTCATAGTTCAGGGTTCAGGGTTCATAGTTCAGGGTTCAGGGTTCAGGGTTCGCCTACAGATGTCACGATTGAGGAGGGAGGAGCCACATGCATTGAGTAGATGGGGATAAGTTCATGAGGCTAGAAGATCTTACTATTCATCAACTATCAATCGCATTCGCCACAAGGATTTATGCGATAATCCGAACTTGGTCATTTTTTGATCTTGATACGTTAGGCAAGCAACTGATCAGGGCTGCGGATGCTGTACCAGCGAACTTAGCGGAAGGATATGGAAGATATTCAGGTGCGGAAAATCGAAAATTTGTCATGTATGCTAGAGCTTCGCTAATGGAGGTATCTACTCACCTCGACCTAGCCTTTCACCGAAAATTGCTTACCGACGATGAATATGAGAGCCTGAAGAGCGAAGTCTCCGAACTTTTACCCATGATCGTTAAATATGGATTATCAATTTCAAAAAAATATAAAATCTAGATTACTTGGAACTATGAACCCTGAACCCTGAACTCTGAACCCCGAACCCCGAACCCCGAACCCTGAACTCTGAACCCCGAACCCTGAACCCTGAACTATGAACTATGAACTATGAACTATGAACTATGAACTATGAACTATGAACTATGAACTATGAACTATGAACTATGAACTATGAACTCTGAACTCTGAACTATGAACTCTGAACTCTGAACTCTGAACTCTGAACCCTGAACCCCGAACCCTGAACTCTGAACTATGAACCCTGAACCCTGAACCCTGAACCCTGAACCCTGAACTATGAACTATGAACTATGAACTATGAACTATGAACTATGAACTATGAACTATGAACTAATACCCCGGCACTACGATTACGTTTTCTGCTTCTTTTTTTTTGCAGCAGGGAACAGAATATTGTTGAGGATAAGGCGGTATCCAGGTGAATTGGGGTGTAGGGTGAGGTCGGTGGGGGGATCGCCTACGGCATGACGGTAATCTTCGGGATCGTGGCCTCCATACCACGTAAACGTGCCCCTTCCCACATTACCATGGATGTACCTGACCTGATCTGTGCCGTCGCGTTCTGCCAATATTGTGACAGACTTTTTGATGAGATTTTTTTTGAAGGCAGTGGTCTGCCCCAGGAAGCCGCGCAGAACATTTACGTGGCACTGAGTAAGCATAGTTGGTACCGGATCATATTTGGCGGAGAAATCAAAGAGGGTGAAGAAATCACTTTTTTCGTTAGCCAGAAGCAGGTTTGCATCGATATCGATATCGCTGTATTCATATTCGAATGGATTAAGCGACACGGTGAAATTCTCGAACGCAAATGTCTGGGAGAAATCGAGTTTTGAATTGGCGTCCTGATCTGCCGGATCGTAATCATATACAACATCGCAAATGTCCGTGTTCTCCGTTGCAAGGGCAATGTCGTATGTATCGGTTGCGCTGCACATTGCAAACATGAAGCCGCCATTGATAACGTATTCTCTAATTTTTTGTACTACTGCGTGTTTAAGATCCGATACTTTTTTATAGCCAAGTTTTTTTGCCGTGCTTTCCAATAATGCCACCTGTTGCACATACCAGGTTTGTCCGGCTGCCGAGGCATAAAATTTCCCGTACTGACCCGTAAAATCTTCGTGATGAAGGTGCAGCCAATCATATTCAGCAAGTTTACCTTGTAAAACTTCTTCATCCCAGAGTTTGTCGTACTTTACTTCGGCATATTCCATTGCGAGCGTCACTGCATCGTCCCATGGTCTGAACCCCGGCGGGGCGTATACGGCAATACGCGGAGCTTTTTCCAACCGGACAACTTCGGTGTTGCTACCCTCTGCCTGAACCTGCGAATAGATTGTTGCCGCAGTTGCGCCATCGACTTCTTCGAACAACACGCCCCTTACCCTACATTCAGTGGCAATGTCTTTTATGTAGTCCATCATAAACGACCCACCACGATAATTAAGCAGCCAGTCTACCGGCATATCCTTTGTCAGCACCATAAAGGCAATGCCATACGCCTTGAGGTGGTTGGTCTGCGTGAGATCCATCGGGATAAGCATTTTCTGCGCCACTGCCGACTGGATACCAGCTAGCGTCAGCATCGCGAGCGCCACTCCAACAACGAGACATTTATGAAACATCGTTCCTTCCTTGAAACTCTCTTCTTCCTGGGGGTTCGGCAATCTACGCATGAGCCTCATTCGTATTTTGTGACATGATTGTAACCGACAACGACGTCAAGGTTATCTCTTCTGTCCTTGGCGATGCTACCCACACCGACGGTAGGACACTGTTGTGGACGATTCGGGATTCTCAAGCCAACATTACACTGGCAATTACTCTAACGTGGGGAATTGAATTGTCAGATGGAGATGGGGCCAGCAGTGCACCATCCGATCGGTCTTTTACAGTGGTCTCTGCGCAAACATCGCAGGGATATCTGGAGTTACACGACGTCACGGCCTACTTATGCATCGAACCCGACGAAGTGATGTTTATCGCCAAACGTGACGACAGATTTTCATCGCTGGTAGTTGGACAGTCCGGCACATGTTCCCAGTTCTCGAACATTAACCCATCGATTATTAAAGCAGACCTGACGGCGATAGATCCAACGTTGCTGATGGCGGCAATGCAGTTGTCGTTGGCGGAGATGCTGCTCGAATCGCTGCCTTAAAAACACAACACACCAAACACCATGCCGGGTATCAAGAGATACCTGGCATCATATTTCAGGATGGCTTTAAAAGTTACATTAACAAACACCACTCCTCACCGCTACACCGGACGCAAGGCAGTTCTCGACGGCGTTGAACGTGCACTGAAGTCAAATAAACTGCGTCATGGAAGGGTCGACATCATTCTCGTAACCGATGCCGATATCAAGAAACTACACAAGCGGTGGTTTAACGATGGCGCTGCGACCGACGTGATTACGTTCCCAATCGAAGAGCAGGAACCAATCCTTGCCGAGATCTATATCAGCCTGCATCGAGCAAGGTATCAGGCAGGAATTTATAAGGTGTCTGTTCGCAACGAACTCTGCCGTCTGGCCATCCACGGTGCCCTGCACCTGGCCGGTTTCACCGATGCCACAGCCGAGGAAAAGCATCGCATGCATGAACTTGAAAACCGCTATATTTAATTGGAAGTTGATAATTGGAATTTGAATGAGCGATCGTTACACCGTTGAACGCATCATGGAAATTATCGCCTACGTTATTGGCGTAGGGAGTAAAGGGACGCCACTGACAAAGGTCGACATGGGCGAGCTGCACCGTTTGGGCTATACCGACAGCGAAATCAGCGCCGCGTTATCGTGGATCCTTGAGAAAGCTCAGGATTCTTCGGGCAAGAATGAGCGAGGGACACAGGGACAGGGAAATATCGGTTCGTTTCGCATCCTGCACGGCATCGAAGCCGAAACCATCACACCCGAAGGATGGGGGCTGCTGCTTTCCTACGTCAACCTCGGTTTCCTCACCAACGACGACGTCGAGCAAATCATCGAGCGCGCCATGATGATGGCGAACGAAACAATCGTCGACGTTCCAGAAGTCCGCACCCTCGTTGCCGTATACGTCATGCACCGCGGTCCCCTGCCACTCAGCGGCAGCCGCAGCCTGCTCAGCGGCACCGACTCAATCAATTAACCCTTAGCGCTGGATATTCCCCTTTTTTTGGGAAGGGGGCTTACATTGCATAGCAAAAAAGATCCGTGCCGCATCACATGGCCTCGTAGCTCAGCTGGAAAGAGCGACGCTTTCCTAAAGCGTGGGTCGGAGGTTCGAGTCCTCTCGAGGCCACTCGGCTGATTAGCCCTGCAATTTCCTGGTCTGTGTATAACTTACTTACGCTATATTTTTCATAGACTTAGACAGATATTAGCCCTCAGAGCAATTCACGAGTTTGCAGCAGTTTGCACTAATTTCGTCAGCAGTACCGTCAGCAGCAATGCTTGACGGATTCAACATCACCCAACTGCTGACGGTTTATGAGGGTCACCTTTTACATCGATCGGAAGCAAGCTCCGATCTCCTCGCTCATGATCAATGTGGCTGTAGCTGGCAAGCGCTACCGCTATAGTTCTGGTGTAAGCTTGGTTCCCAAAGACTGGAACCACTACGTTCAGGAGGTGCGCAACTCCGAACCAACCCATCTTGCAATAATGAAAAGGCTCGGTGCAATTCGTTCTGAGCTTAACCAAGCGTATCACGGACTTTCCTTTGGTGCTGACGGCAACGTTGTCAGCGCGGCGGAACTCAAGAAGTTCGATGAGCGGATCAGACAATTCCTTGAAGACGGTGCAGACGCGAAGGGAATGGTGCTACCTGCCTTTGCAAAGTTCATCGACAAGTATACGCTTTCTCATGGCAGAGGACAGATCACCAACGAGCGTCCTTCCGAATATTCGTTGAAGCGTTATCGCCTTGTAAAGAACACGCTCGAAGAATACGCTAACAAGTTCCGCACGCAACTGACATTCGATTCAATCGACGAAGAGTTTTACAGACGATTTGTGGGTTGGCTCACTTCAGATCGCGGCATTACTGACGCCGCCGTTGGCAACTACATCAAGGTGCTAAAGACTTTTATGAAGTGGGCAAAAGATCGGAAGATGCATAACAACAGAACATACGAGATCTTCCATAAGCCCAATCCAGTTGCAGACACCATAGCACTATCCGCAAAAGAATTGCGATTGCTGCGAGATGCTGATTTAACCGACAGCTCCAAACTTTCACGCGTACGCGATCACTTCCTGATTCAAACGTTCACGGCGCTTAGATATGGCGACCTTATTACGCTTGAACCTAAACACTTTGACTTCGAAAATGGATTCATTGTTTTACCGGCGAAGAAGACTGAGGTCCGAACAGTTATTCCGATTATACGGCCGTTGCTCGAGGTTTTGAAGCGATATCCGTCGCTCATGTTTGAATTCAACAGTGGCGTGAAAGCAAACAAGTATCTCAAGGAGCTGGGTAAGCGTGTCGGATTGAAGTCGCCCGTAACGATTAGCGAGTATCGTGGTGGCAAGAGGTTCGATCAAACAGTTCCGAAGTACACCCAGTTAACGACTCACGTTGCTCGTCGCTCGTTTGTTACAATAAGCCTTGAGTTTGGATTGAGCGAGAGCATCATTCGCAAAGTGACTGGACACAAAACAAGTGACGTGATGGACAATCACTATGTAAAGATCACACCTGAAATGGTGGGAGAAATGGTATATAAAGCATGGGGGAAGCTGTAATGATACAGGACATAGTTACACTAACTGCTAAATCAATTACGCACAACATGGCCTGGCGCGTTCTCAGGGAGTTGCGCCAGGCAAGTTCACGCGAAGAAGCTGCTTACAAATTGAGTGTTGAAGTGCTCGACGCGCAAGCAAACCTGACAGCGGATATGGATGATTGTTCACTCAAAGGCGAGCTATCAAGAGAGATGCATTATGGTAAGCCCATATCCTACTGGCTATCTGAGCGGAACAATTTGTTTGTGCTCCTTAACGACAAGCGAGGTTACGTTGAACTTGATAGTCCACTCAAAGACTTTGTTTCCACTCTTGTTACCCAAAACCAAGCGTCAGCGAAAACATACTCCGACGTAGTTCTGTTTTGTCAAATATTCGAGACATGGATCGAGGACAGTGTAAGAAATGAGATTTTAGACAGAGTAGCAGGATACGTAGAGTCGAATGAAAAATTGCGAGCTCTATTGCCGACGATTAACGAATACGCTATCAACCAAGTCGGAAGCGAAAACTCTTTGATAGAAAATTGGCCGAGGCAACATGCACGTCACAAATACTTTGCACCCTCACTGATTTATGTGCTGTTTGATATGTCTACGGATCCTTCGAAGATTTCGACGTGCTTCGACCCAATCAAATGGAAAGAAAACCGCGATATAGTGTTGGAGAAATTAACATTGGGCGACCTGACATTCATGCGCAACGTACCTTCTGCAATTGTAGGTTCAATCTTAGAGAAATTTGGTTTCTACCAGATCGTATCGCAACACTTCGTCAGATTGCTCACATTACAACAAGCCGCCTTTCGTGCGAACAAAATTGAACAGCCTGACTTTGCTACCACCGAATCGAATCTCCGAACTGTAGACGAATTCGGAGAATGGTTGTATGAAGCATTGCACACGCATGGTCGAGTAGGTGCAAACTCAAAAATCGATTTGATCAAACTTTGCAGTAAAACCGAACTCAGGCTTAGCCTTAAGGCACCAAGCGGAAATTACTGGGCATCAAAGATCGCAGAGGCGATTGCGTTCAAACTCGGCGTGGACCCTTTTCAAATCAAGCTCATCAATCACGGCAAGAAAGTGAACGACGAGTCCAGAAAGAGATCTCTTAAACGAGGTACGGTATCTGGAAATGTTCAGATGGAGACACTCCTGAGCATGATCTCTGCCATTGAACTTGCATACACATGAGACTCACTCTCAATATTTCGTGTGCAGTTGTTAACAGCAAATGACAGCAGCATACATTTTCACCAATAACCCTTTGTATTCCATTCATATATCGATATGACTTTACTGTCAATTGCTGGCGTTTTCTGTAATTGACAACTCAATAGCATCGCACCATTCTCATTCACTATCAAGGTGCGTCATGCATACTCAAGTTCTTGTCCACGAGGTCACACCAGAAGACCTACGCTACATAGTTGCTGCTGCCGTTGAAGAATTGATCATTGAACTACTTGATCATAAATCAACCCCGCAAAGTAGGTCCCCTGAACTTTTAACTCGTGCGGAGGCAGCGTCCCTCCTTCGCATTTCAATTGCAACGCTACACCGAGCCGTCAAATCCGGTCAACTCGTGCCCAACTACGTTGGAAGGCGCGTGTTGTTCACGCATCAAGCACTTGAGGCTTGGATTGGCATATGCAACGGCAACTCCCAAGGGAGTGCGAAATGAAGAAGATCAAGTGCGGCTATGTCTTTGAAACCAAGAAAACAATATGCCCTTGTGGACACAGTAAAAACTTTTGTCGTCTCGCTGAATACAACTCAGGTGGAAAATGCCACGATACGTATTGCAAACAACGTTTCTTTCAACCGGGATCACGGAAGGAAAGCAAGCCACAGCAATGTGACAGCACACCATTTGGGGAACAGGAGGAGACGCGATGACTACTTCAACTACAAGCGAGTATATCTACCGCGATACAAACGGAGATCCTTCCTACAAAGTGATTGTTGATCGATCCGATCCGAAGGAAAAACGTGTGTTGCAAGCACAATGCAAAAACGATGGCTGGATATACAACATGGACGGTGTGCATCTAATCCCCTATCGACTACGCGAAGCACTGCAATCGGTTGAAGAGAGCAGACCATTGTTTGTCGTTGAAGGTGAGAAAGACGTCGAATCTCTTGTTAGACATGGTTGCACCGCCACGACAAACACAGGCGGTGCAACGAAGTGGAAAGACGTGTACAGCGAAATGCTGTACGGTGGTACGTTCGTTTTGGTTGGCGACAACGACAAACCCGGCCGCGATCACATCAAACAGGTTGCGCGGTCATTAGCGGAGTTCGCGAATCCGAAGTCACTCAAGGTCATCGATCTATGCGTTCTGATGCCTACCCTTCCACTCAAGGGCGACATCACAGACTTCTTAGAACTTGGTGGATCCATTGATTCATTGCTTGCTGCTGTCGAAGCCGCAACTGAGTGGAACACGGGCGCTGAACGTAAACTGGTGTATCCCGCTATTGATTTAAACCAGCTTCCCTTTCCAATCGCAGAAATTGTTGCAGAAGAGATTGAACCTCAAGACCAACTGACAGTCTTGTTGAGTTGTCTCGTTGCACTTGGTTCCGTTCTCGATAACATATTTACTGTGGTAGGAGGTCGCAGATTCTATCCAAACTTCAACTTGATGATCGTTGGTCCACCTGCAACTGGCAAGGGGCTTGCCAATGTTGGAAGGGATCTCGTTCGTGACGTACACCGTTCGCGCGTAGACGAGTCCAAACAATTGTTCGCGTTGTATGAAGCAGAAGTGGCCGCTCTGTCTAACAGGAAACAAAAGAATATTCTGTTGCCACCCAAGCCCCCTACCCTTGCTTTATTTGCCGCAGGTAACAGCACTGGGCCCGTCATTCTTGACCTACTTGCATCGAACAAGTCTTTGCTTATTCACGAGAGCGAAGCGGATGTATCGGCAACACTATTGCGCTCAGACTACTTCGACCTTAGTGGAGTGATTCGACAATGTTGGAGTCACGAGCATGTGTCATACGCACGTGTTAAGCTCGACAACAACATTGATATTCGAACACCCAAGTTGTCTATGTGCTTAAGTGGCACGCCAGGTCAGGTAGTACCCTTTTTTCGTCAAAGTGAAAACGGTCTTGTCTCGCGCTTCACCTTTCATGTTCTAACGTCTCGCTCATCCTTCCGAAATCCGTGGGACAACAGCCAATGGAAAAGCGCAACCGTTGGATTGCGTTTTGCATCAGTTACTCGACGCGTAAACGAAGTACAGTCAGCAATGATGGATGGCATTGAGATACTCTTCACCGAAGCGCAACGCGAACGCTTGTACAGTGACCTCCAGTCAGTAGATCTATTGCTTGAAGACGAAGGTGACTACATGACTGCTACGATGCGACGAAGTAGCGTACTCATTGCGAGGATCGCTTCAATACTAACGGTCATGCGTTCGGTTGCGCACAACACAGCGGATCTCGCTTGCAACCCTAAGCGTGACAGTCTGGGCGGTATGGTCGGTTGCAGCCTGATTGTCGATGACCGTGATTGCGAAACAGCTGCCGCTATTGCCAAATATTCACTGGACACAGCGCAGCACCTTCAGTCTTACCTACCACGAGACTCACCGCAATTGTCGGGACGAGAGCACCCTAATACTCTTCAGTGGTACGAAGCCCTACCGTCGCGCTTTGAACGTAGTGAAGCTGTTTCAATCGGTGAAGAATACGGCATGTCGGGAAGAACCATCGACCGCTTACTATCGAAGTCGGGATTGTTCGAACGAACCACGGTCGGTCAGTACTCCAAACGTGCCCGTGGCGAACTGGCAACCTGACAGTTCGCCACTTCGACACCGGTGCAGCGCCGCCGAACTTGTCCTGAATGGAAATATCCTGTTCAAAACAAGGCAATCCTACGGGGTCGACATTTTTCTCACCTACAAAATCTTCACTTGCACCTCAATATAGAATGTAAGCATCAACAAAGCTTCACAAAGCTTAACCGTGCGAGTGAAACGCATCTGCAAACGAGTGAAAAACACCTACTTCAGTGTAGAATTCACTATCACCCTGTTGCACCGACGACATTTTCGAACAAAAACCGACATCAAACATGCACGTCATAACGAAATACGAACTCAGAGTCATCCTAAAAGTGTGCGGATACAGTAAAGCCGCCTTCGCTCGGTACACTGGTCGTTCCGAAGCTTACATAAGCAGGCTGTGTTGGAGACTGGATCTCCCAATTCCGCTTAGGTATGTGCACAGTTTAGGGTTCTTCCTTGGAGAAGAAGTGCTCGAAACTGCACTACCCATTGCAAGAAAGATGATTGCTGAGGCAAGAGAGAAGCAGACTTGGTGCTAAAGCGGTAATTCAACCTTCAGACTATAACAATGCCTACGTGGCTTCCTCACCATCGAAATTAATCCGGTTTGTAACGTTGCATACATTGGCTTCATGCTCTTCTCTTCGACGTTGCAACTCAAGTTCGGCAATTCGTTCTCTCTTTCCGTGTTCCTCGACTAATCGATTTACTTCTTTTACACAAAGGATAAGTGTGTTTCGATGGCACATCTTAACTTCTTCCATTGTGGTGCCATTCAATACGATACGATCACCCTGAACTCTTGCAATTCCGGGCCGGTGCATTGTACCGGACCCCTTCTATGTAAAAAGGCAAGCCTCGAATTTGAGAGTGTAGGTTTTCATGGTCTGCTTCTTGTCGTGGCGCTGTTCATCCTTCTATGAGCGGTCCGACGCGAAGTCAGCCGCAAGTCCACATTAGAAGGTGGGGACGCACTCTGTTGTCAGCGATCACTGCGAGCAGGCCGCAAGGGGTCCGATGCAAATCCCCACCTAAGACAGCGTGATGACAGTGTGATTCATGTTTATGTTGCCCGTTGATACTGAATTTGATTCTTAAGAACTGCGTGGACTGTGTTGAGGAGCCGACGAGCGACAGTCACAATTGCCTTCTGTCCTGGTTTGTTTGCGCGTTTGCGTTCGTAGAGGTCAGTGAAGTGTTGCTCACAGCGGATAGCCGTCCACGCGCACTGGATCAACATCGAACGCAACTCTGTTTGAGCGCGACGCTGCATCGGCATTGCGCGATCAGATGATCCACTTTGGTGTTGCATCGGCACAAGACCAACGTAGCTCGCCAACTGATCGGCAGAGCTGAAGCGTTCAACCGGCCCGAGCTCGGTCAGAAGACTCAATGCTGTTAAGCGGCCGATGCCCGGGATACTCGTTAACAGAACCATCTTGTAGGCGTAACGGGGAGTTGCCGCCAGCTCACTGAGAACCACAAGATGATCCGCATAACGCTGCTTGCGGTGATCGTACTCATCAAGAAATAATTCGAATGCTCTTTGTGATGATGGTGTCGGTAAGCGTTGTTCTCTGAGCCACTGCCGAAAACCAGATGACCACGACGAGTTGTCGTATTGCTTTGGCAGCACGATCCCATGTTTGAGCAAACGCATCTTGAGTGCGTTCTTGATAGCACCGAGTTCCCGCAGCATCTTCAACCGGTAGCGTACCAATTCACGATCACCTTCAACTTCTTCGTTCGGGATCCAGATGCCTCGTAGGGCATCGGCGCTGAGTGCCTGTGCGATCCTGGCACTATCCGAACGGTCATTCTTTGTAGTGCGCTGTTTGTCTGTTATGGGGATATCGGCCGGGTTAACCACCACTGTCGGAACTCGGAGTTCTTGAAGATGTCGGTGTAAACTAACGCCACAGAAGCCGGCTTCATATGCTGCTAGAATCGTACAGTCAGCATGCTTCTGTTGCAGTCCTTGAATGTAGGCGGCAAGCTCAGCTGTCGGTACATGTGCCTTACTGTGATAACTGTGTTTGTTGTAGATCGTTACACTGATAAACCGCTTGTGAACCGCACGGTGATTCGCTGCGGGAATGCAACGCTTCTGAAGATATCATCGAAGAGTTCGATCACATCCTGCTTCTTGATCGAGTACTGCAAGAGATGTCCCATGTTGTACCGACTCTGTACATCGATCACAGTCAGCAGCATGGCGTTGCGGCGTTCACCGTCAATGCGAATGTACTTGATATCGAATTCCAGATAATCAAAAGGAAGCTCTGTCTTTGGCAGCAGATCCTTCACCCACGTCTTGCCGGAGACGATGCGCTTCTGCTTCGGTAGCACCAACCTATGAGTGCGCATAAGGTTGAGCACCTTCTTCTTGTTGATGATCAACCCTTGACGTCGCAGCCACATTGTTACCTTCACATAGCCGTAGTCGACGAACTCTTGACTGAGCAGCCAGATGATAGCGATGATCACGTCTGCGTTGTCAACGAGCATGCCGGTAACTATCCACGTGTGTGTACTCGCTTTTCTGCCACGCTTACCATCACGTACACGATAGTAGAATGTACTCTTGCTCAGACCAACGTTACGCAACACCACAGTGACGGGAACTCCTTGATCAATGAACTCGTGCGCCACCATCAATCTGTCCTCTCGCGTGATGTCGTTTTTTTTAACAGCGAGTCCTTGACACGGAGTGCCAGTTCCTTCTCAGCCAGTAGTTCTTTGAGCTGCTGATTCTCCTGCCGCAGTCGACGGAGCTCTTGCTCGTCAACAGATCTCTTGCGGGTAGCAGGTGTGTGGTCAACACCTTGCAGCTTCTCTCTCCATGTGTAAATCGACTTGGCGTAAAGACCATGCTTGCGCAACGTGACGGCAAGGCCATGCTCTTCGACTTCCTTCAAAATCGCCAGTCGCTGCTCATCTGTAATCCGTGGTCGCTTCTTCATCTGAGATTTCTCCTTTCGTCTTACTTCAAAGGTAGAATCTCAGTCCAACTATTTAGGGGTCTGGTTCACATTTGCATTCGGGGATCGGTCACATGACACCGGTGGAAAAACTTCAATCATTGCACGTTGAGGTGCCCAAGCCAACATATGAACGCATCGTTACACCACAGTTTTTTAACTCACATTCGGGTAGAAATCAGTCCTAACAATAGGGGTCCGGTACACTGTTTTGTCATCGCACCACTTCCGTATGTTGTGGCGCGAAGATATTTCATCATTTTATTGAAAAACAGATGTACTTGCTGGGGTGGATACCATCTTACAAATTGAATGCAAAGCAGGAAGGTCGTATTCTGTCAAAAAAAAACAGCGAGCAATCGCTCGCTGTTTCAATTCTTGCTACAACACCCCTGAGCTAATCGACGATTTCTACAGAAATGGTGTGCATAGTCTTTGCAACAAAGGCAATCTTTTTCCCATTTGTCGTATTCAGAATCTTAGGTTCCCACTTTGTAACCGTAACATCTCCTTTGCCTGAGACTATGTTCGATAAGTCTCCTGAATTCAGAGAAATGCTGCCAGCTCCATCAAAAATTTTAGAAATTGAGTGACCACCAGATTCATTTGGGTCATCTGGTTTAGAAATTGTAATAAGGAGTTGCATATATCCGCCATAACCAACAAAGCTAAAAGTTTTGCCAGCGGATATGTCAATCTGGTCTCCCCTGCTGAGCCCAACAAACCGAACCTTCTGTTGAAATGATACGCTCGTGTCCAGAATACCTAAAGCTGCGTCCGGAGTTCCCTTTTTAATTGAATTCGTTGAAGACCCCAAATCGAAATACGATTGCAGACCAATGCCGTCTAATCCATAGGCGAAGCCAAATCCACCAATGTCAAGCGACACTCCATTAACTTCAATGTCGCCAATTGAAACTGATGAATCAATAGATGGATGGAAATATGCTCTCGCTTCGTGACCAGTCCAAACCGGGACATTACGCGAACTATCCCAATCCCTAATTTCAGCATACTCCTGTTCGAGTATCACCAGACCCCTAACGTTAGTTGTATCCACGTCATCAATCAATTCATCCATGTCGCTTACAACCAATATCGAACCAAGCCATCCCTTTCCGAGTTGGCTCTGATCAGGACTGCTTCCTTGTTCTGAGCATGAACTTAGCACGAACAGGCATATCCCCAGCAAAATTAGATTTTTCATGATTGCTCCAATGTTTTGTGTTTGTTTCATTTTACACGTTCAAAGCTCCTAAAACGGAAGCTTAACATGAATTATAGACCTCATCAGGTACAACAGCCGCCCTTTATTTGGATTATTGCGATATAATCCGGGTTGTTCGGTTGCTGACGCTCAAATTCTGCATTTAAAAGATCCAAATCTCTCTGTGTCAATTTCAACGTGTAGCAAACCTGGCCATTCCTTTTCACTACTATATAGTAAGCAAGCAGATTATACTTTCTCATGGCCTGCCGAGCACTTGACGAGGTAGGAACCAGTTTAATGTCTTGATCTGTAGGAGAACGACCAATAAGATTAATGCCACTAGGCCAACTTTGCCAATAATAATTGGCGGTATACTGAAAAATGTCAATGGTCAATCCTGAGGTACACATAGAGGAAAACCTGAAATACTGATAGTTCTGTTTAGGCGGCGAAGACCACCCACCAATGAACAATAAGCTCAAGATCAGAAAAAACGCCCCTATTGTGAAGATGTAGAAATGTCTACCTATACTCACAAACACCTCCATTGTATAAAAGTTGATTTAACAAAAAGACAACACGGTTGGATAAGGAACATCAAATAAGCCTCCTATATGTTAATCAAGGGGCGATAAAAAAACCTATCCCAATCGTGAAGTAACAAGGTAGAATTCTCCTTTCAAACCTTCTATACCCAAAACTCACATGTTTTGGCAGTATATTCCTCATCAATTTCACTAAACCCAATATGTCAAATAGTTTGATCCCGACAAAATAAATTAAAATGGACGAATATAATCTAGACAGAATAGTGAGTAGGGTGAGTTTTTCGATCCAGTCTGTGTTAGGTGGTCTGAACCCACCCTGTTTCGAGGTACAATAAGTTAAGAGACATTTGACAAACTTCGACGTTGAAACGTATCCGCCCCAGCAAGTACATCTTACTCTTTAGCTGAGCAAAGATGTATCTATTCGATGCGGTAGTAACTTTTGATAGTTGATCGGCGCGGTGGTATTAATGGTATTGAGTACGTATCGTATCCAGTTGTACGGATTGACTTGATTGAGGTGGCATGTTGCAAAGAACGAGCGGTACATCGCAATGTTCTGCGCTGCTTCGTGTGCACCGGCAAAGAGCCAGTATTTTCTGCCCAATGCCATTGGGCGAATCGCATTCTCCATGAGATTGTTATCGATCTCCAGTCGACCGTCGCAGAGATAGTTCATAAGCTCGTCCCACAATCGTATGGCATACCGCAACGCTTTTCCGAGAGGACTCTTCGGAAGCACATCCGGTAATTGATTGACCATCCATGCGCTTATTGTGTTGATTGTAGGCAGTGACTTCTCCAGCCGCAGTTCTTTACGCTGCTCATGTGTGAGGGTACCATCACGAGCTTCGCGCTCCACGTCGTAGAGTTTCTGTATGAGTTTCATGGCGATGCCTGCACGATCCCGGTCGTAGTCGAGAGCCTTTTCGAAGTTTCGTCGTGTATGTGCCCAACAGGCAAGACCAATCACACCATCGCGTGCCTTGTGTTGGTGGTAGGCCTGATAGTCATCGGTCTGCAGATACCCTCTGTAGTTATCCAACACCTCGCGGCAGTAGATCTGACCGCGTCCTTTCTGATCATCGAAGAAGACGAGCTTCTGCCACGGCGCATGATAACCCCAGAGAAATCCTTTGTGTGTGGTGCCCTGTTTGGTTCTGTCCTGCACGGCCAGCCCCGTTGCGTCGACCTGCAGAGAACACGACTGCAGGACTTCCGAGCGAAGCGCTGCATGCAGAGGGCGAAAGAGTTCTGCCGTCAAGCGCTGCCAGGATTCAACCGTTGATGTCGGAATGTCGACACCCAGCATAGAAAAGCGTTTCAACTGACGGTCGACCGGTAGGTGGTGAACGTGTTTGTCGATGGTGATCGTCGTCAGCAGGTCCACACTGGCAAGGCATTTATCAATAGGCCGCTGTGGCATCGGTGCGATCACGATGCGCTGGGAGCCGTCTACCATGAGTGGTGTGGCATACTGTGGTCGTTTCGTTCTGTTGATGTGCATGCGTGCCGGCGTGATGTCGAGTTCTTCTGATCCTTCTTCGCCGAGGCACGTCATGCCGGTGGTGTCTTCCTGAGGTTCGATCACCGTTTCAACAACAGGCAGATGCTTGGGGCAGTGCCATGCGGCCAGCATGCTTCCTCTGCTGTGGTTTCCTGCGTTCGTACGTGATGGTCTCAAGTTCTGCTGCAACGGCTGCCGCAACTTCGGTGTCGTGAGGTTCGAAGTGCAGCGCAAGCTGTGTGTCGTTCATCTCCGAGATGAAGCGCTCGCGCTTGGCACCGAAGACAAGTCTCTGCAGCTCTTTAATCTGAAACTCAAGATCGAAGATGCGGGCTTCGTGGTGCCGAATGCTATCATCTTTTACGATGAGTTCTTGTTGCTGCACAAGAACAAGCTCGAAGAGAGCACTCTGAGAAAGATGGTGCAGCGCCGTTGTCACAGGACAACGATCGCACGTTCTTTTTCTCTATGCTTATTTATTATCTGCGTATCTTGCATACCCGATATTACTGCGGCAATCGATACCTCGTCTTGCGTGTCATCGTTGACAGGCGCACACCTTCCAGGAGCATCACGAGCTCGTCGCGTTGTAGCTCACGCACGGCTGTGTCATGAATCGGAACATCAAACCGGCCCTTCTCCAGACGCTTGTAATACAGCACAAAGCCGTCGCCATCCCAGTAGAGTAGTTTTATGGGCATGCGCATGCGGCTGACGAACACGAAGACGTCACCCGTCAGCGGATCACGCAATAACGTGGTGCGCACCAGCCCGCTCAAACTATCGAAGCCTTTGCGCATGTCCGTCGGTGCCGTGTAGAAGAAGTAGCGGATCTGCTGTGGCCACCCCAGCATCAATGCACTTCGATATGCACGCCACTCGGAAGCACGATCACAAGGCCGGATGCGGTCGGTTCTTCATCTCGCACTACCGGTGGAAGAGCAAGTGCAACGAAACTCGCTTGCTTTGCAGGTCTCTGCTGCTCCAACCGATATCGCTTATACCAGTACTGCATCGTACCATAGGGTATGCCATGCTGTTCGGCATATTTCTGCATCCCGATACCACTCTGTTTCCATGCTTCAATTATTTTGAATTTCTCTTCCTGTTTTGTCATCATACCAATTTCGTTTATGGTGGCACGAAGATATTTCATCATTTTATTGAAAAACAGATGTACTTGCTGGGGCGGATACTTGGAAACTGTTACGACAATGCTCCAATGGAATCGTTCTGGTCACGAATGAAGGCAGAACTTCAAAATCACCAACTCTTTGACGATCTTCGTCAAGCACGTTCAGTCATCTACAGGTGGTTTCATCTCTTCTACAACCATCAACGACTACACTCAGGAATTAACTACATGACGCCCGTTGAATTCGAACCTCAACTTCAAACACAATCAATTGATCGACCTAACTGACAACTGAATTGGGGGAACATCAACTGTATAAAACAGACCCTTTACAAATTGTCTGTTCACCATGCTGTTGAATTTGTTGCTCAGGTTGCTCACTTTGAATGGATTTTTCAATTGATTGCTCAGTCTCGCTGGAATTTACATCCGAACCCCAATCTATATCTGCAATCAGGCTCATTCAGGATAGGTCATGGTGACGGTTGTTGTTAGAGGATCCAGACTATCCGCCGGCCGTAGAGCCCAATCTCTCCAATTCCGAAACGTATCGGAAGCAGTGTCAACCTCAGGCGATTCACTCACAGTCTTGACCCAGCTGCGAATTTCCGCGGCCTGCTTATGGTTATTCGACTGATTGATCAAATCGTCCAGTACCTCCTGATTTCTCCGAATCCTGTCTTCCCTCACTCTATTTTCTTCGTCTGCAATCCGTTTCAATTCAGCTGTTACGATCTCTTGCTTCCTCTTTTTAGCAAACCATCAATGTTGAGCGATCAATCTGTCCCGATAGTTTATCTCGCCACAAACGATGATAGCGAACGCTATGTCGCGTAACTTTTCTTCAAGTGATTGATTCTCATCAAGATTTAGTTTGAGCTTGAATTCGGTCCCAATGCGGAACTCGAGATCGTCCTTGTCTTCTCGAGGCCACAGATAGCCGAACAGCTGCGAACACGTACGAACATCAGCGAACATTATTTACCTGATTTACATAGACTTAGTGCGATAGTTGCTGACCGTCCTGTTCGCATATGTTTTTGGATATTTCGAATTTTCGTCAGTAATTTGGTCAGCAAATAGTTACGAGTCCCCTTTGGACAGCAACCCTACTGACCGAATTTGCTATGCGTGTTTCATTTTATCTCGACCGTCCATCCGCACTCCAGAGCATCGTTATGCTCAACGTTTCGTTCCGAAGCAAACGCTTCAGATTCTCGACAGGAATTTCCACTGACCCTAAACAGTGGAATGACGAGAGGCAGGAACCAAAATCAACCGATCCACACCAGAACACGAACCGTCGTCGTCTCAATTCTATACGCGACGCGATAGACCGAGCTTACCACGATCTAAGTTTTTCGGACAAAGCAAAGTTGATCAGTCAATCTGACGTCGAAGCGTTCCGCGCTCGCATTGAGTCGTTTCTTTCCGCAGATAAGCCGAAACTCAATGCTTCCACTTTTGCTGACCAGTTCCAGGAGTTTATCGACACGTACACTATTCGATCGCCGAAGGGTCTCGTTACAACAAAACGTCCGAGCGATGTGACGCTTGTTCGGTATCGAGCAACGCTTGAGTCTTTGCGTGCATGGTCGAAAGTGAACCGCGTTGTGCTCGACTACGCAGTTATCGAAGAACATTTCTATCAGAGTTATTGCGATTGGCTACGCACAACGAGAAACTTATTCGACGCTACGGTTGCAAATTATATCAAGACGATAAAAACTTTTATGAAGTGGGCGCGTCGCAAAGGCTATCATCAAACAACTGCATACGAGGAGTTCTACCGCGACAACAGAAACAGTGAATCCATTGCACTGACACTTGATGAGCTAAAAACGATCGGGAAGTTAGATCTAACTGGTTCACCACGGCTATCTCGCACACGCGATCATTTTCTGCTGCAGGTCTATACAGGCATGCGTTACGGTGATTTGATTTTGCTGCAACCACATCACTTTGATTTACAATCGGGAGTGATTCGCTATTCAACACAGAAGAACGATACGTGTTGCATTGTTCCGATTACTCGTCCAATGAAAGAGATCATTGAGAAGTATCCTTCCCTACTATTTGAATTTTCGTCCAGTGTAAAGCAGAATCTCTATCTCAAGGAGTTAGCACAACGTGCTAACATGAAACAACAAATCACAATTATTCGGTTCAGTGCAGGTAAGCGAGTGGAGGAAGTAAAGTCCCGTGGTGAATTGCTTACCACACACGTAGCACGTCGAACGTTTGCATCGCTTTCAATCCGTTTTGGCGTTCCGGAAGCTGTTGTTGCAGCCGTTACCGGACATTCACCAAAGGGAATCCTCCAATCACACTACATCCGCTTGGACGAACAATCCATCTGCGAATTAGTTTGCAATGCATGGGGGCGACTATGAAGCAAACCAACCTCTTCAACATGCACCCCTTGGCTTGGATGCATGCGCAAGCGATTCTCAATCAGGAAATCGAAATGCTCAAACAAGGAGCATCCAAAGATCAACGAATCGAATTCCTTCGAGAGGAAAGCTCGCGTCTCATTCGACAATCAGAAATCACGCTTGTTGATTCGATGAATGCAGTCTTTGCTGAACTGAGTCGCAACGACGTAATTCACGGGTTGGACGAAATGCATGACAGATTCCAATCGTATGGTTTTGCTGGTACACTGCGCAGCCTTCGCAATCACCAACGGGCAATGGGAGTAGAAAACAATGGATTGGATGCAGTTTCAGTCCAGTGTGCGATTGCAGTACTGGAGTATGACGAAGCATTTATAGAAACGCTAAAGCGAGTTTTCCTTCCGTTTCTAGAGACCTTACTTGATTCAGAAGAAATCGCATCGGTACAAACAGAGCTTGTCAAACTCGGCGATCAACGCATGCTGAGGTCTGAAAAGGAACGTCAAGCGGTCGGGATGATTACGAATGCGTTGCAGAGGTTCGACGTTTCACAACTCGACTACAGCGAATTGAATGTGCGAGATGTTGCATATCTGAGAGGTCGCATGTTGGACGTTGAGATTGCCGACATGCTCATGATACTTATTAGTCGACTTGGTCCGAGTGTCCTTGTACAGTTTCTATCCTCAACTCGTGAGTCACAAGTCGAGATTTACTCGAATGTGATGATTGCGTTGGTGAACGAGCGTTTAGCTGAACTTGAGGTTGTAGCCGCTTCCCCTGCCGCGATCATGGAAAATGACGGCGCACACACTGCAAAGTCGAAAGCAGTTGAAGCAAACAAAAGGGCCACTAATGATGCACAGCTCCCAGATCTCATGACGCTGAGCGAAGTAATGAGCTACATGAAGATTTCACGATCTGCCCTGTTCGAACTTCGGAAAACAGGAGCGTTAGAAGTACGGCATGTTGGTTCGTCAGTGAGGGTTACACGCGACAGCGTTGCTCGCTATCTCGACATGAAGTGACAATCGTTGATCATAGTGTGGTATCTGGACAATTCATATCTAATGATACTATCTAGTACTCTATGCCCTCCTCATACTCTACATCAACAATCACTTTCTCAGTGTTCACTTCAGGCATAGTAACCTGCAAGAGATGCATCTCGTCACTGAACGTCTTCTGGCTCATTGCATAATAGAGAGTCTTCAACTCATCGATACTATACGCGGGCTGCTCTTTATAAATTCAACTTATTTGATTACGGGAACGAATTTTTCCTGGAGGTCGGAGGCTGGCAAAGTGACGGGCATTTCTTCCAGAATTTCTGAGTTGAGGTTCTTCATTGTCACCCCTTTTGCCCTGCTTTCCAAATAGTCTTTTAAGGAGGTTCTTTGCACCATGAACTGAAGCAAATGAGGCACGTAATCTCTTTTCACTCGCACAAACATGAGATATTTTCAAATGTTGTGGATTTGCATGGTCGACAGCTTGAATCTTTTGATGCCATGTGGGCGTTAATTATTGTAACTTGATCACAGATTTCTTGTTAGTAATTCGGTGCTGGTATGCAAGAATTGTGAAGGTGATTCCAATCAGGAGTGAGAGGGTTAATCAGACAAGTACGAATTCGTAATTTGAATTGACCTGAAATATGCGGTAAGATTATTCTTGGCGACGTCACTAATTTTCTAGAGGTGAGAAGGTGAAGACAAATCCGTTTTTTTTCGCTATGCTCGGTGTTTCTGTTGCATTATTTCTTTCACAAGAAGTGAGAACATCGGCGCAATGTTTGTATTTGAAGTATCCACATAATCCTCAGACCTCTCAGTTTAATCCCGACAGTATCATGATTGATACATGTAATTCTCCCGGTAGCTGGTATGCTAAGGGAAGATTTGAAATAATTGTATCCTATGGTATTTTATCATCTGGAGCTGTCGCTGACTCAAATGGTGTTTATACAATTGATGACTTTGATACAACAGTTAATTATTATGATATTTGGGATAGCCTGAATACGGCTAATGGTGGTTTGAAATTGACAAAGGCATGCCCAACATGTACGGATTCATCAAGTCTGTATATAAAAATGTATTATGTTAGCTTCAATAATTATGTAAATATCGATAGTATTAAAAGTACGCTATTTCCTATCGTCGACAGCGCAGGCATTAGATATGTTAATCGACAGATGAAACTGCTCGGTGAACCGACTGAACCTGGTATGTTGCCATTAAAGAAATTGAGTGAAGTTGCAGCGCCAATGGGTATAAGTTATACTTATGATTATGACGGAGAAGAAAGGTACAATGAGTTGGGAATGCAGAAGTCACTGTATGATCTTCATTTACCAATGGCATGGGAAATAACGAAGGGAAGTCAGAACGTATATGTAGGTGTCGATGATAATTTCGATGCGGGCTATACAGGACCGCATCAGGAGCACCAAGATCTTTCCCTTACTACATCAAACCCGGCCGGAAATTATTTTTATCCGACACCTCCAAATCAGATTGTTAAGCTACAGGATTATAAGCAATCAGACGGTACAAGCGGACATGGTTTCATAATTTTAAATATCATAGCATCACAGGAAAATGGCAAGGGGCTGATCGGCGTTGCTCCCCAGGTCAGAGTGTTTGGGACTGCCAGAGGCACAGATTATTCTAAGGTTGATGTTTCACCGAATCCGGGAATTCAGACACCTCATGTGATGTCTATTTCATACGAAGGAGGAATTCCTGATCCTGATATATATAAGGCGGCAATTGAAAACGGTGTTGTTGTAGCCGCGGCTTTGACAAATTCGCTCTCATATTCTGCGTACGATGAACTAGGAAATGAATATCAGGAACCACGCCCCGAAAATATTGCGCAGTGTTCAGAAAGCGACAACCCAATCAATGTATCTGCAGAAATGGGTTTTCCGAGCATAACTCTTCCGGCAGGTAATGTATACACGTATTCAAGCGATCCAAACGATGATATAAAAGTACTGTGTGTCAAGGGGTATGACATTGGGAGCAACTCAGATGTGATATTACCAGATTGCAAGACCGCTGACAGGGGTGTACTATTTCTTAGAAATTCCACAAACTTCTCTTTTGGAGCGAATAAATTCTCGATTTCATCCTCTCAGCAAGAAAGAGCGGGCGACAAGTTCAGAGCCACAATTGATGTTGTGGCGCCATATCCACGATTATATGCGAGATATTATGACGCCGACATCAAATCACGATATTATCGTCAATCAAGCTCGAGTGAATCCGGTAATTCATACGCTGTACCGCAAGTGAGCGGGATCATTGGACTCATGATGTCAGTTCAAGATAAGTTTGGCTTAACCGGTAAGAATGTACACCGCAGAGTTTATGACATCGTAACCTTCACAGCCGACAAGATCGCAGATCCTGGTGTTCCTTATGAAGTTGCTCATACTACCGCTGAAGACCCAGTTCCTGAAGCTTCAGAATTAGCTGATCTCATATGTAGTCAAAGGACAGCGACTCGGAAGTTTTACCCACCAAATCCGCTCACAGCTGACCTCCAGCCTGATTTGTTGAATGCCAATCAAACGCTACTTAACACCGACTATCGAGAGATGTCAAATGATCCACTTAAGCGCTACTGGGCTATTAGAGTTGGGTTTGGTCGTGTTAATGCATTCAGATGTCTTGCCCATTCAATTCCAGGTTCAAACTTACTCGGTCTGACAAATACAAAATACCAATACACATCAAGTGATAATCTGGACTGGCTGAAAGGTCATTCTCTGAATGGGAAAACATATTTACATCTTGGAAAATATAAAAATGCCACAGAGTTAGTTCTTGAAAAGGGTGGCATTAAGTATAATAATGAACCCGATTATAAAAATAATAATGGTAAAACCATTGTCGACAATGATCTTTCTGTGGGTAACGCTCAGGTGCTTGTCATTGATGGAATTTTAACCTCCACAACGTCGGATAAGAAAATATCTACTGCACAGACCGGTAAGATACTTTCAACAGGGTATCTCCATAACGTTAAGATGGAAGGTTGCATAAAAACCTTCGATTTATATGTTAATCGAACTGAATCACAGGCCGACGTTATTGTATACAAAGCCTTAAGCGGATCACAAACGAATGGCGAGCTGCATGATGCGATGTGGGTACGTGGTAACAGTACTATCGTCATCGAATCAGGGACAGTCACCATGATGCCCGGATCAACAATGTATTTATATGACGGTGCCAAAGTTGTTGTCAAGCGTGGTGCTACCTTGAGAATGATGCATGGATCACGCATCCTTGACATGAGAACGAATAATGCGAACGACTGTATTGTATTGGATGTGAAACAAGGTGCAGTCAATGGCGGCAAATTGGTTATTGATGCAAAAGCCGAAGAAGTTGTGATCGATGCAGAACTGGTCATTAATGATGGTGCAAAACTCGAAGTCGGTGATGCGATGACAGAAATATTCCCAAATGTAAAAGTGTATAAAGTCATTGTTAAGTCTGGTGGCAAAATTTCTACAGTCGATAAGAGTTTTATTGAGAAACTCGACGGCAATGCTCCCGGGTTGGTCATCGAGGCAAGTGAGGGAATACGCATCCCTACCAATACAACCTGCAAACTGAATGTGCCCGTTGAGATAAAGGCCGGTGGTTCTGTCATGGTTGATCAGTTTTCTACACTGAAAGTTGGCGCACTCAACGTAAGAGCTAATGGCCTCTTAACAGTTTCACCCGGTTCGACACTCCAGTTTCTGGACCGCGAGAACAACGTTCATGGGAAACTCGTGATTGCCGGAACGAGCTCTTCTGAGGCGATGAAAGTAACGGTGAAGAGTGCTGTTGAGCCAAACGCAAACTGTTCGACACTTAATCACGTCGATTTTGCCAACCTCAACATTTTGCCCGAAGCGTGGATATACCCAAACGGGGCACCGACAACCGATCCTTTGGATCAGCGCCTGAATTTCTATCTGTATGCTCAGTACACCAAGTTTGAGAATGTGTTCGTAACAACTCTTAACACACCGATCTTGTCGCTCGAAGGCTCAACGCTGGTAGCAGGTAAACTTGCAAACTGTGAGTTCAGAACCAATCGGGACGTCTTCACAGGAAATGAGATTAAAGAAGATTATAGAAAAGGTACATTTTTCTCGTCAAAATGGTTAAAACAACCATTTCGTAAACAACGAGATGAATTTGGAGGAGTCTCGTTATTCAATTACTTGAGTGGGATGCGTCTTGTGCGAGATCTCACGGTTTCAAATTGTTCATTCACTGACGTTGCTGGTAAGATTATTACTTCTTTAAATTATCGATCTCTAACGAGGGAAGTCAATGATTATCCCGTAGCCGGGCTGAGTATCACGGGAATAGGTACGTATAAAGTTATCGAGAACAAGTTCGCCTTTTTGTTCTATGGTGTGAATATTGAAGGTCCACCTTCTGTTGTGAGCGGAAACAAATTGGGCGGGCTCGCCGATGGCATTATTGTCAGGAGTGCCAAAGTTTGTGATAACGACTTGAGTGGCTGTGTTAATGCCATTACCAGCAGATTCAATGCTTATTCCTTTGTGTTTGACAATCGAATTGGTGCTGAGATGGGTTCGTCAGTTAACTCTCTCATTTCTTCAGGCAACGAGGTGAAGTGGGTTGGGTCAGGATTGTTCATTAACGGAGAAGTGTTAGCATTTTGTAGGAATAACGAGCTGTCGTACTATGGAACCGGCTTGCACGCACATTCTGGTACCATCGACGCTCGTGATAAATTTGCTTTTCGGACGTCAATGCAAACCAATCAGGGTGATGCCTATGTTAACGGTAGGAATCTGTTCGTGGGGTCCAACCGACTTTCAAATCCTTATCGAAAAGGGAATGAGGATGCTGACATGTTCATGGGCCCTACCGGATTGGTGAATGTAAAGTGTGGTAAGAATGTATTTAGTGCAGGGAATAGCTTACAGCGATTCCAGCTTCAAAAAGAGGATCAAACGCCTCCCGTCACAATTGATGTGTCAACTAATGAGTGGACGTACGATCAGGTTCAGCTTATTCGAAGGAATGCTCTTGTCGTCATACCACCAGACGTGGTGGATCTTCGCGATGGTCAACACCCGTACGGTACTGAACAATGTTCCGAGTTGACACGTGAACTCGAAGTTGAATTCGAGTGCGTTGCTCTTCCGGTGGAAGATGGAAACCCTTTTGATCCGAACAGAGCCTTGAGCACGATAAATCCAGCCAACTTTGACGTATTGTCATTCGTTGCCGGAGATATATTGGAGGGTGACACGGCGTTTGCAAAACGAGCATATCCGGCGGCACTCTACATATTGAGTAATCGTGGAATCAGTGTTGCCAGCCGTTCAGCTTCTATTTCAGTGGCAATTGTTGCAGCCGAAGGTCATCCACAGGCAGACTCAGTTGTTGACGAACTAGCTGACACATTAAAGTCTATTGGGCTGGACACTACTCAACCGAAGAGCCTGCGCGAGAAAGGCATTCTGGGTAGAGTCGATTTGTTAGTCTTTAACGAAGACTACATAAATGCAAAGGGTTGGTTGGACACAGCTAGAATTACGGTGTTTGGCGGGTTTGATTCCATCGACGTGAATTTGCTTTCCGATTGGCTTGGCGTAATGGGCGATACTGCAATCGGTTTTGTTGAGAGGCGCGATACGCTGAATAGCCTTAAGACGTTAGAAGTAGAACACGCCAAACGGCCGGACGGCTTCTCAAAGCAGCCATTTCAGAACGATCAATTGAGTGAAAGAACAGAGGTATCCACAACTTTTGTCTCTTATCCGAATCCATCCACTGGGTCTTTCACGATACGCTATTCCGGAACAGCTCAGAAGGATGTGAAAATCTCCGTTTATGACTTATTGGGGACAACTGTATATAGTTTGATGCTCGCCAGTTTGTCTACTGACGATGAAATTATTCTCCCGGATCTGCATTCAGTAGATGGAACTTATGTAGTTGAGTTAACAAGTCTTACTGGCAGGCAGGCCAGTATCATTACTATGATGAAATGATCTGGACTCTTATCAGAATGAGTGTTCTACTCTTCGGCATTTTGCTGCCGGCGCAGCTTTGCGCCAGCGACAATCCTTTCCATGTACGGGATTCATTACTTCACGTCACGGGTGCTCGCGGATGGCTGCCGTGCACGGATGGCTCACTGATTGGAGCATACATCAATTGCGGGAATTTGACCCCCGGGCGTGGCATTTATGAGTGCTCACAGCCAGTTGTAAGTCGGTCTTGGGACGGAGGCGTAACGTGGGCAATAGAAAATGTCGACGCACCGGATTTTTCGTATTCCAAAATGGTGAGACTCAGGGGTGGGAATCTGTTGTCTCCTCACAATCGATGGTTTGGTGGTTTTATCACAAGTACCGATGCTGGCAGATCCTGGACACCAACCTTCGATTCCACCATATTCAACTCAGCCTATGATGTTGGCGGTGAAACCTTCCAACTATTCAGAGACTACAGAGGAATTCTGTTTTGGTTAGGTGGGGGCATTCTGTACTACAGTTTAGACAACGGCGCATCCAGGGCGGCGATAATGGGAGCCTTTACACGTGAAAATTACTATGTCTTGCCTCCCAATGGTCTGATGGTTACAACGATGATTGAAGCCGGAACAGACCCTTCTGAGATTCAAATGAGTCTGAATCATGGCAAAACATGGTTCGTTGCGAGGCGTGAGTATTCGAATTATGATTCCAGTCTCGACATAACGGGTTTGGCAATCGTGCGAGATACGGTGGTTGCGGGTCAATTTTTGTATAAATGGCGCCCGGGCAGAGCACGGTTCTATACCGAGTACTGGAACAGTGGTGAACTGAAGTGGCAAAAAGGTCTGTATCGAGGCGAATGCTGGACTTTCGATGCGATGGTAGACAGTGCTGACAGCTGGTACGGTTGGGAAGAAGATGGATTTTATCGACTGAAATCAGGTGACTCCACTTGTGTTCGAATTGTGAGGGCCTCTGATTCAACGCGACCTTTAAAGCCTGCTGACAGCCTGTTGCCTCTGATGAAGGCAATGGTGGAAGGAATGTTCTACGATCTTGCCGGTAATGTTCACCCCAACGGATCTGATGTTGTTATCTCTACAGGTGATAGTCGTCCTATCTCGCGCATTGATCGCATGTACGTTTGCGGAGGCGTCGAGTTCGTCATCGGTGGCCGCCAACTGGAAGCAATTTGGCTTGAAGATGCAACGACAAGTAATGCGGCGCTCACCTACACGACCACACAAAACAACATGCTGGCAACGGTCGAAGTGAATGCTGTCGACTCGTCATTGCCAATGCGTTTCTCTTTCATTGTACAAGATCCTATACTCGGACAACAGCGGTTTGTCGATTCTGTGATTCCAATCTCAGGAACACCCGACGTCAGACTGTGGGATGACAATGACATACCGTACAAGATCACGTGCAGTTATAAGGACGGTCCGTACATGTGGTACAAGGACGGCATTCCATGGCAGCTTCCCGGTGCTTACGTCGGTACAGTTTATGGTGATTCTGTCATCCAGATGCCTAAGCCCGGTCGCTACATGGTTAAGGGACGAAACAACAATGGCTGCGATGTGTTCTCGCAGGTAGTATCCGTGGGCATCACTGATGTTTTCAGCGATGGTGTGGCAGATGGTGATGCGTTTCAGGTTATTACCAAAGGAAATGAGATTAGAATTCGTGGCAATCGAGAATCTGAAGCAGTTTCGATTTTGGCTTACGACCTCCTTGGTAATGCTGTCAGTCTGAAGATGTCTCGTATGGGATTCGAAAACGTGATTTCAACGGTCGAATTATCTGGAATTATCGCCTTGGTACTCACCGATTCATCGGGAAACCAGGAAAGACGAATTGTGTTGGTACAGTAACGACAGACAGGGATAGTTGTTCTGGAATTGGAATCTCGTATGTCATTGGTCATCCAAAGGCTATTACACATAGTTGCCGTTTTTATGGCAATGGGTAGCTTGTATGCACAAGATCCGGGTTGGAATCGATGGTGGGTGTATCGCGACGGAAGTATCAGGAAATGGAATTCAGCCGGAACTAAGCAATATGTCTTTCCTGGTCAAGGTCCACACATGACATACAGAGAGGGTCTCTCATGCCAGTGGATTGGACCGTTTGAACCAAGTGGCCTGTTCGTTGATGCAACAGGTGTTCGAAGTGTTGCAGATTACAAGGATGCGAGGGGCAATATCAGAATGGATACAATTTTTTGGAAGGGGTCATTAAAGAGAGCGGAACCTTTCCGAAACGACGATATGTTCACGTCGTCGACAAGTCAGATTGGTCTTGTGCCGAGTTTGTCGAACCCACGTACTCTGTATTTCATCACACCAATAAATAAATCAGAACCGATTACTCTGGGTGGGTATCAGGATTACTCCTTGTCTGTAATTGATCTGGACCGAAGAGAAGTTTCATTGGTTGACTCTGCATTCAACGCATTACAAAGCATTGATACAAGTGTGGAGCATCAGACAGAAATGGTAGGTATTGCTTCGTTCGCAACTTTGAATAGAATTTGGATTGTCTTTCCGTTTCTCAAGGGGGCGGGGTTCACTTCAAGCTCAGTTGTATTGTATGCCTTCAAATTCGAAGACAGCATTTTGTCTCGACCAGTAAGGACGGAGGTTATATGCCAAGCCAATGTCAAAGGGAAAATGGAATTCAGTGTTGATGGCAGACTGGCTTCGATTGGAAGACAGATTCTTGCTTTCGATCCAAACTCCGGCACATTTCGCACACACAAGACGTTGTCTCAGCCCAACATGGCTAACAACCCTGCATTCAGTGCTTCCGGACGATACGCGTGGGTCCCCGGGTATCGCATAACAAAACAGTCGGATACAGAGAATGTGATCCATCAGTTTGACTTAAGTATACAGGCAGACACGTTAGTTCCGGTTACTACTCTTTCGCTCGGTACGCTGGCTTGGTACAATCCGCATGGATACGTGCCACATACGTTGTCACCGGATTGCAAGATTTACTTTTCAATGTTTAATCAGGTGTTTCGGGTCGACCATCCTGATGAGAAAGGAGAGCAGGTCGACACCTTAACCAAGCAATGGATGTTTGACGGTGGTTGGCCCTATAGCTGGCAACCGGATTTCGGCGGCATGCCCGACCTGGTTAATCAGTTAACACTCCGCGCTGATTCCACATCCTGCTTATGGGCCAGAGCGGATTTTAAAACAGACACTGTATGCATTCTTAATTGCTCTCATATCACCGACCTCTCATACGCGAACGTGTATCAATGGAATTGGGAGTTTGAAGGAGGTATGCCGTCAACATTTGAAGGAAAGAACCCACCATGCATCGTCTATTCCACCCCTGGTGAGCATCGTGTGCGTTTGATCGTTCAGAATTCAATCGGAATCGATACTATAGAACGCAAGTGTTTTGTCCTCGAACCCCCTAATGTTGATGCAGGTCCTGATATTACGGTTTGCCCTGGTCAGAAGGGCATTCTTACAGCAAGCGGAGCCAAGTCGTATCGATGGAAACCATCGGCAGGATTACAAAATCCAAATTCAGGAACAACGTTGGTATCACCGAGTGCCGCAAAAACAGTGTATGCAGTGGAGGGTACTGACAGCAATGGCTGCGTTACGTGGGATACAGTAATAGTAACACAAGATAAGTTAATTGCACAAGCTTCCCGAGACGTGCGTATTTGCGAAGGTGAATCTACAATTCTACAGGCTACTGGTGGCACGGTGTTCACCTGGTGGCCTGCGCTCGGTCTTTCGAGGACCGACAGCGGAATCGTTGTTGCCAGACCTGTACAGACAACGACCTACAATGTCGAAGTACGTTCCGGAGATTGCCTGGATACTGCAACCGTGACCGTGTCTGTATCAGCCCTGCCTTCAGTGAGAACGCGTGGTGATACATCACTATGTTTTGGCAGCACGACATTGTTGACGGCAGATGTTGTGGCTGATTCCCAGTACAACGTTGTATGGATTGCCGGTGTACGAGATACAATCAGCTACACCAACGAAGTGTTGGTTAGTCCCCTTACACGAACCACATACCGGGTCGTTGCAACAACAGATGCTGGCTGCGAGAATTCAGCAAGTATAACCGTTGAGGTGGAGCGCCCTCGACAGGTAGATGATGCTGATACTACGATATGTTTTGGTACGACATTAGTGGTCGCAGGAGTTACATACATGCCCGAAGCAGACACCAGTATTGTTGTGATGTCTCAAACTTCATTCGGCTGTGCTGACACGGGGACTGTTCGTATTCACGTATCCAAACCAAGTGTCGTTGTTAACGATTACAGTGGTTGTAAGGGTCCAGCGAGTCTGAACGCTGTTGGCAGCTTTGAGAAGATTGTGTGGTACGATTCTGCAGGGAATGTTGTCGGAACTGATCCGACGTTCAATTTTGAAGCGGTAAGATCAACGAAGTACATTTCTGAAGTTCAAACAGAATTTGGGTGTGTTGCGCTCGATACCGCTGTGATTGAAGTATTACCAGGATCAGAAGTAAGTCTGACGTTTGGTTCAGCAATTGCGCAGGCTGGTAATACTGTCAGATCAACCGTCTCTCTCAGTGCCAGTGATGAGATTGCATTTCCAATAACCATTCAGGTCAAGTCCCTGTGGCCGGCAGCCATTCCTTTGGAGATTGATAACGGTTCGATACTATCCAACGGACAGAACGGCACTCCCATTGAAATGAAATTGAATGCCGTTGGTTCAACGGAGATATTATGGCAAACGTACCTTTCAGCGATACAGTCAGTAGTAGTTACCGGGGAAGTAAAAAATCCGAAACAGGCCTGTGATTCGCTGCACCTTGTTGAAGGTGAGTTGTGGCTTACCGGATGCGGTTTGAAATTGCGAAATATTCTTTGGGACCAGGCGTATGAGGTGGTGGTTTTTGATTTGACGGGTCGACAGTGCGTTTCCTTCAAGACAGACAGTTCATGGCCGGCTTCAGAAATATCATCACTGCTGGACAGAGGTTTCTATGTGCTGAGGGTGATGACGGGTAGTCAATATATTGATTATCCTCTTTGGATAGAATAAAGAGTTGCTTGGTCCGACCATATTAACTTTGGAATTTGTTTATGTAAGAAAATCTTAATGTCAATCCTGTTTTCTTTTTTATTACAAATATGAGGAGTAGAGATGTCGACAAAGTTTGTTTCCATTATCGTCACCGCGTTTGCCGCGCTGGGTTTTTTCGGTTTACAGAATTTGCAGGCGCAGGGTCCCAATCAATATGACGTGTCGTTCGGTTCTGCAGTGGCACGTGTCACAACCATAGACTCGAACCACTATATTGTTAAAATGGATACAGTGTGTACTACTGCTTCCATTGGATCGCAGCCTGGGGAACTCTTCAAGTTGGCTGCTAAAGAATTGCTCCTCACGAATGCATTCGGTATCTGTGATCCAAATAGTGATCAATGGAATAATAATTACCCACCGGGAGAATGGCCATGCAACAATGAAGTGATCATTCGGTTTCCAATGTGTTATACAATTGAGGTGAATTATCCTTCAACATGTATTATTCCCTGCGCCAGCAATTGCTATTGTGAAGTTAAGCTTGTATACTGCTATACCAGCCCCGGTGGTTACGAATGGTTAGTTAAGAACACTATTACGCCTCCACCGGCCGAATTGTATCCACGATTGAATGGGTGCCCACCATACGGACAGGACCAGTGTCCCGGTGTGTGTCTTGAAGGTGAGTGCTCGTGGTAGTTTGACCATCAGAGCTGAAGCACAACTCTCATTATTTTTAATGCCGTTGGCTCGTGCCAACGGCATTTTTCTCTTGAAAGAATCCTAGTTGACGTTCCGCACTAATTAATGGTGTAGCTTGATCAGTACCCGCTGGAAACTTCGATTTTAACGATTTTCAATTGCAATGTATCCGCTCCAGCAAGTACATCTTACAAGTTAGCTGAGCAGCAACGTATCTATGCGATGCGGTAATAACGTTTGATAGTTGACGGGAGCAGTGGTATTAATCTGCGTAAGAACGTATCGCAGCCAATTGTACGGATTGATAGAATTACGATGACACGTGGCGAAGAACGATCGGTACATGGCGA
>JACPPD010000009.1 GCA_016191145.1 Ignavibacteria bacterium | reverse complement strand
TTAGAATAGGGCTGCATGTTGGTCCGGTGACGGCAGGCGTCCTTGGCAAGGAGCGGTTACAGTACGACATCTGGGGCGACACCGTCAACGTTGCCTCCAGAATGGAAGGCAGCAGTGAACCAAACCGCATCCACGTGAGTGAGAACTTCGCGCAGGCGTTGCAGGAAGTCACGGCAATGCGTCTTCCGCACAGTGCAGTGAGCAAGCAGACTGAATTGCCTCACGGTGAACCAGGAACTCGAAGTATTCGCGTAGAGCTCCGAGGCGAAACAGAGCTGAAAGGCAAGGGCATGGTGAAAACGTTTTGGCTGACCGCAGACTGATGCCGGGACAATGACCGGGACAATGACCGGGACAATGACCGGGACACTTGCCGGGAGGCATATGCTGCCGGGTAACATGCCGGGAGAGATATGCTGCCGGGTAACATGCCGGGAGAGATATGCTGCCGGGGAAGTCAGTCAAACGGGGGAGGGGGGGACGGCCAGACGTTAACTTTGCAAGATGTCGCTCATCGCAATTGTAGGTAGGCCAAACGTCGGTAAATCAACATTGTTTAACCGGATTATCGAAGAAAGGCACGCAATTGTAGAAAGTGAGCCCGGGGTTACGCGCGACAGGCTGTACGCAAAAGGGGAGTGGGCAGGGAAGCACTTTCATATTGTTGATACCGGCGGCATTGTGCCGGAGAGCGACGAAGTGTTCAACAAAGCAATCCGCGAGCAGGCTCTCATTGCAATCGACGAAGCGGATGCCATCGTCTTCGTCGTCGATGGGAGAGACGGCCCCACACCTATCGACAGAGACATTGCGTCCATTCTGCGCCGCTCGGAAAAACCCATTACCTTAGTTGTTAACAAATGTGATAATGCCCAACAAGATCTATCCGCATCGGAATTTTTTGAACTCGGATTGGGCGAGCCCCTTCCTATATCTGCAATAAGCGGACGTTCTACGGGTGATTTTTTAGATGAAGTTGTTAAGGGGCTTGCAGACGAAAAAGAAACTGATGATGAACGGCTGAAAATTGCAATCGTGGGCCGTCCTAACGTGGGTAAATCGTCACTGACGAATTCGCTGCTCGGTACTGAACGTATGGTGGTTACTTCTGTTGCCGGCACAACAAGGGATGCAATCGACAGCGTGATGAAATATCATGGCGAAGAAATTGTGCTGATCGATACAGCAGGTCTGCGACGTCGAAGCCACATTAAGGAAAGTATTGAAATGTACTCGACGCTACGCACATCACGCGCCATAGAGCGATGCGATGTTGCAGTAGTGCTTATCGATGCTGTGCAGGGTATCGAACATCAGGATAAACGCATCCTTGCTGAGGTTGCTGAAGCACGAAAGGGGATGATAATTGCAGTTAATAAGTGGGATTTGGTTGAGAAGGACGAGAAAACAGCGGAAGCATTCACAAGGAAAATCCGTGATGAAATGCCTACTATCGACTATGTGCCTATCGTGTATGTGAGCGCGCTTACCCGACAGCGAATTATAAAAATCATCGAGATGGCCAAGGCTATCCGTGAACGCAGAAGCTTCCGAATTCAGACACATGAACTCAATGAGCGGCTCATCGAAATTCTGGAAAAAACACCCCCTCCAAGCATCAAGTCGAGAGACTTGCGAATCAATTATGTGACGCAGGTAAGAGCCAATCCTCCCGTCTTTGCATTCTTCCTGAATTTCCCTGAATTTCTGCCCGACAGTTATAAGCGATACATAGAGAGACAGTTAAGGGGCTTATACAATCTTGAAGGTGTGCCGGTAAGTTTTGTGTTTAGGAAAAAGAGCAAACAGCGGGAGTAAATGTTTGTCCTTGGTTGTTGTTTTCGACCTATCCGGCAGACATGAAGCAATTAGAAGACTTCTATAAATAATACAACAATTCCCAGAGCAACTACAAGCCATCCAAATAATGTCCGTAAGTGATCGGCATTGATTTTGCGTGCGATCTGCATCCCGATTACGATGCCGATTGTTGTGAGGATGGTAAATAATGATATAAACGGCCAGTCGTACCTGATTCCCGACGCCACATCGCCCGCAACTCCAGCAAAGCTGTTAACGCAGATCAGCGCTATGGACGTTCCAACGGCTGTGCGCATACCCAACCGTGCCCACAATACGAGCGCAGGCGTCATAAGAAAGCCCCCCCCCACTCCCAAAAACCCCGCTACGATGCCAACTCCAATACCCATTGCTGCAAGACGTAGAGGATGCGGTGGGGAATCTTTTTCTGGCTGTGGTTTTCTGCGCAGCATGCCATAACCGGCAGCAAATAGAACTGCTGCAAACGACATCATAAGGAGCCAGTCGCGGTGTACTGTATACGAAGCAATGGAGATCTGGTGCGGAATAGTAGGCAGGACAAACATTCTGATACTATAAATCGTTAGCATCGTTGTGCTGCCAAAACTCCAAAACGCACGCCAGTCAATGTTTTGACGCCGAAATGCCTGTACCGATGCAATGGAGGTTGCTACTGCAACAACAAATAACGCGTAGCCACTGGCGATAGGCGGCGGGATGCCGCCTAGATAGACGAGTGATGGAACTGCAACAATTGCTCCGCCAGCGCCAAGCAATCCCAGGGAAATGCCAATTAACAGCGCAATTGCGTAGAGAAGGAACGTCATCGGTCAGAGAAACCAATTCAATGGTTTGGCAGTGCGCTGCTGCATACCGTTACCAAGCAATTAATCCACCTCGCAAATTTTTCGGATTCTTGAAACCCATCATTGTCAGATACATGCATGCGTGTGCAGATCGGTTTCCGCTTCTGCAATACACGACGATTTCTTTGTCCTTGAACGGCTCAAGCTCGCCGACACGTTGTTCCAGCTCCTGCAAGGGAATATGCAGTGAATTGGGAATATGTTGGTAATCGCGCTCGTCGGCACGGCGAACGTCAAGGATAATCACTTCTTCACCAGCGTCGAGCTTGGCTTTTAATTGTTCGGGTGTTAGTTCTTCCATCGTTCAATTTTGCTTCGAGTAATAAGAGAATATAAAAATATTGACAGTATGCTGTCTAACGTGAAGTTCCATTCAGCTCAACAGGTTTCCTGGCATTGTACCATCCCGAAAAACCATTCGGAAAATTTTCAACATTCGTAAATCCTTCACGCTCCAATAAGCTAGTGCCAATGCTCGACCGATCGCCACTTTCGCACGAAACAACGACTGTCTTATCATGAGGGATCTCTCCGAGGCGATCCGTAAGATACCCTGTATGAATGTTCCAGGAACCTGGGATATGCCCCCTCTCATAGTCAACAACAGACCGAACATCGATTACAACAACATCGTCATTACCCAACCTCTGGGCAAGGTCGTCCAATTCAACCTGCTTGAATTTCTGAAGGGGGCCAAGGGAGGCTTCCAAGTCTGTAACGTTTGGATAATAACCTTGTATATGATCGAGGCCAATGCGCATCAGTCTTCGCATTACGTCGGCAACCTTGTCTCCGGAGATGATAACGATAAACGGTTTGTCGTAACTAACTAGCCAGCCAGCCCATGTAGAAAATGCTTTATTGTTGGGTATGCTTATGGTACCCGGAATGTGACCGTTGGCAAACTCAGCTTTGGGCCGTGCATCTACAACACACTGACTGTTTCTTAGAGCAACTTCGACATCATTAATCGTCAGTAGCCGAACCTTGGGCACAGACGTAAGCAGTCCGCGCGGCACCTTGTTCAGCCGCTTCATTTGAGCAAAATACTTTGGTGGTTCGGGCTGACCGGAAAGCAAGTCCTGTACAAATTCTTCTTCATTTGTATGCTTCAAAGCCCAGTTAACAAGCTTCTCATATCCAACTGTCGAAGATGGTATCGAACCCAATGCCTTACCGCATGCCGAACCGGCACCGTGCGCAGGATGAACCTGCACGAAGTCGGGCAATGCCTTAAATATTTTTAGGGATTCCCACAACTGTCTGGCGCCTGGCTCCATCGTCCCCTTATACCCGGCAGCTTTTTCCAGCAGGTCGGGTCTGCCGACATCTCCAACAAAAACAAAGTCACCGGTAAATATCATGATGGGTACATCAGCGTTGGCTGGTGTATCCGTAACAAGAAACGAAATATGTTCTGGAGTATGGCCGGGAGTGTGAAGTACCTGAAATTTGATGTTGCCGACCATAAGCACATCGTTGTGCCTAAGTCCACTATGTGGGAACTCATACTGCCATTCATTCCCACCTTCATCGGACAGATACATTTGAGCTCCAGTCAGCTCGGCCAGCTCACGCGTTCCCGAAAGAAAATCTGCGTGAATGTGTGTTTCAAGTAAATGAGATATTGTTAGGCGCTCTTTACGTGCTATTTCGATGTAGGTATCAACATCTCTCTTTGCATCAATGACGGCACAATGTCCGGTGGCCTGACACCCAACAATGTAGGACGCGTGGGCAAGGCCAGGCTCATAGATTTGGCTGAAAAACATATACAAAGATAGGGAGATGGCCGGGACGCTGGGGGATAATTACACAGGGCGACATGTGGACCTTGCTTCGTGAAGAATAACGTCTTGTTCACAAGTATTCCTGCCCCTTTCATACAATACCGGTTGATGCACCACTTGTAAATATTTATATCTGCAGAACAGAATCAATGCAGGTCTCTTTTTTCATTCCCTGCTTGATCTGCGCGAGTTCCCCCATCTCAATTACATGGAACACCATGGAAAACCATTCGGTGATCTACCGGGCTTTGGCCAGGCGCTACGAAGCAGCCGATTACGATGATATCAACGATGCACTGGCAGTTGCCGACACCGTTATATGGCAGGCCAGAGAGTCGGGCACTGCAGTAAGGAATGCCGAGGCGTTTTGCACATGCGTGGCTAAGCGGGTATTGGGCAGAGCTGTCAGAAGAAAAAAACGGATGGTGTATCCTGACCGCGAAGAAGTCCCAACAGATTGGGACGAGATTCAGCGCGAACAAAGCATGCTAACAATCTCTGCGGATCCATCGGATGTAATAGATGCGCAGGAAATCCTCGAATCGGCTCCAGAGAAATATGCCGAAGTCCTTCGAATTCACTATTTAGAAGGCATGTCTTTCGAAGACGCTGCAGACGAACTTGGAGTAACGCCTGAATGCTTACGGAAACGGCATGAACGCGCGTTGAAATGGGCAAAGAAGTATTTTGTTGAACGTTAAATATGTTTATAGTGACGTGAGGCTACAGATACTAAAGATGGTCTCTCTGCAAATCCTTAATACATGAAAGATCGTGTGCCAAATCAACTAAGTTGCGCATAACACCCTGAGTCATTCCAAAGTAGATAGTATCAAAGCGTTTTAGGGATTCATCATCCGAGAACTCCATGATACTGGCAAGATACTCCCTAAATTCATTTATTAAACTGCCAAATTCACGTTCAAGTTCAGCGTAACCCTCCGTCCCGGGTTGTATCCGGCGTATGGTCTTATAAACTTTCCAAAGCCCCGTCCCTACCCTTGTGGTATCGTTGAACAACTCGGCATTATCTTGCTGTGCACATAATTCCAGCATAACGCCAACATCATCCAGCTTTCGCAAGCCCCCTTCGACAGTTGCTTCCAGGTGTTCCAATACTGCCCGTGTGTCGCTGCGTAAATCCATAAGGGAAAATAGTATTATTCACCGATCCTAATATTGAATCGTTGCAAGAATAGATCTGAATATTTTTTGCTGCACAGAGTCTGAAACTATCTCGCTGGAAGGAGAGACGTTAATGGGAACGAGGGCAAATTGATAGTGATTTCCCGTGGTAGAGGTGAAAACAGCACACCGTGAGCGAACGATGCCGCTCTGAGAACTAAAGTCATATAAACCAAAACGCCGGGTGCCAAGCTCAGCAATTGAATACGTTCCTGCCAAGCTCACCGAGCCTGCTGTTTTACGCGAATGCTTTGTGTAAGCTATGCGCGCCAAACCAAGCAGCCCTTCCCTGTCGAGCTGCTCTTGCGATGATGCAGTAGACGGAATGCTGGAAAACACGGCACTAAGTGTATACTCAGGGTTAACGGCAACGGTTATGATGTCGTCGCTCACTTCATCTTTGGGATCGATAAGCAGCCATCCGCGCGGCACCAGCGCAATCATGTCTCCCTCGCGAGTGCGAATCAGTTCGTCGCTCATTTCAATTTCTGGTAGGGGGCTTAACTGCTGCGTTTCACCAACAAGTTTTTGTTCTGGTGCTTTAACAAACAAGCAGCTCGACAACGCTAAGCTGATTGCAATGAGCAAGAAAGTGCCGAGACTGTAACTCGGAAACGGGCACTCGGAAATGGGCACACGGATTTTGCAATGCGGATTCTTCATTTCCACTTCTTCTCTCCGGCAGCAATGGCTGTGGACAGGACGTTTTCCACTGGAATCAGCGGACAAGAATACACCTCGTTGTATGCGCAAAACGGATTATAAGCTTCGTTAAAATCGATCAGATATGCCGAATCGTCTTCGAGCGGCTCGATGTTCATGTATCGGCCAACTTCATAGGTGTCAATTCCATTTGTAGCATCCTTGAACGGCACGAATAATTCGTAGTTGTTTCTGGCTTCAATGTAGGCAAACGCAGTAAGACGGTGCCGCTTGCCCCCTAACAAAAATTCGAAAACACCGATGCGGACAACCTGCCTAAGCTCGGACGTAGTTGTTTGCATGGTTAAGGTATCGAGTTCCTCGCTGCGTTTCAGTACGGCTCGCACAGCATAGTCTGCATTTGGCTCATAGTAATGCAGGCCGTGAAAGCGGGCGATTTCAACAGATGAAAGGGGGCTCCGTTTTGCGTCGCTGAATGCGTCGTCTTTCATCTTTCGCTGTTCTAAAATTCTTGTGGCGCTAAATACTTTAGCGCCTGCAGGTCGGTCACCTGAACATGATGCAGCTACTGCGAGAATTAGCGCCGGCACCAGGAAGCTGCTAAAGGAAATATGGAATGCGATGGACTTGAACGGAGTGCCCTTGAGCATCGAACCTAGAATTTATTCTTGTACATTTTCGACTCGACGGGCAGGTGCGTGCGCTCAGTGTATTTAGCCGACGTTTTTCTGTTGTATGGGTTTAATACCCGCCCCTTAACCTCAAAGTAAATCAGTTGGCCGATAGGCATGCCTGCATAAATGCGCACTGGCAGCTTTACGCTGATTTCAAGTGTCCAGTAATTGCAGAACCCAATGTCGCCCTTCCCTGCTGTAGCGTGAATGTCTATTCCCAGACGTCCAACGCTCGACTTTCCTTCGAGGAATGGCACATGTTGATGTGTTTCTGTATACTCCTTAGTGACTCCGAGGTAGAGCGTATTTGGCTGCAAGACAAATCCTTCCGGGGGAATGTCGAACGTTTGTATGGAGTTATGTTTTCGAGCATCCAGCTCGCTGGATTCATACGTGGCAAGCGTGCTTCCCAGATGCACATCGTACGAATTGGAGCCAAGGCAGATCGGGTCAAACGGCTCGATAACAATCGTGCCTCGTTGCATTCCTTCCAGGATTTCGTGGTCGGTGAGGATCATGTACGAAGATAGCTAGTGAGGAGTTGGGGAACGGAGGAGGTATGCACCAGGCACGAGAAACTGTGAAATTGGAACAATATTGTTTTATTTGACCGTACATAAATAATATGAAAACTCCGAAATCAATATTGTTAACTGCCATGGCGTTGCAGGGCTTCCTGTTTGCCTGCAGTACAGCCCCTGATGAGGAAGATGCAGTCATTCAGTTGCAGTATCGGATTAAATCGTCGTACACCTCTAAATCAAAACGACCCGAACAAGGTGCAATTGCAAGGGCACACATCTACACAAAGAGTAAGTACAGACCGAAGGTGGCCGTGACGGCATCGTTTGATTTGAACGGTAAGGATCTTCAGGAGGCAGGTGAGGGATCGTACTTGTTGAACGAGGCCGCTATTCTTGAAAAACCGTATGTACTGAACTGGACCATTGCGGGATATGGCGATAGTACGGTGAGACTTGCCGATACGGTAGACTCTCCGATGCTGCTTTCTCCGACGGGTTCAACCGATACCGTTCCGAAACGCACTGGTGCAAGCATAGTGTATGCCAGCACGTCGGCAACCAACGCAACAAGTGATAAACGTGTTTATTGTTTAATCATGCTTGACCAATCAACAGGTGAACGCAGTAACGGAGATGATAGCCATGCGATGTTTGATCAGAGCGATAATGGCAGAATTGATCTAACGCCGGCAATACTGGAAGGTCTGAAACCAAATAGGCGCTACGTGCTTTCGGTTGAACGTGGAAGCTCGAAGCAGTTTCCAAACGCAAGCATCCGCATCGTTAGCAGTTCATTTTCAGAAGTTACTACGACGTTCTTTTTAGGAGAATGAATTAGTTTGCTAATACCTTTTATTTTTAATTACTCGCATCTTGTGCATCAGGTGCTGCACCGAGGTTGCAAGAACCCCTAAGCCATACAATGAACTTCGCATGAAGTTAATGCTTGATGCCTCGGGAAAATATTTTGTAGGACACGATACTTCTGCAATTTCGAATCCTTTCATAATAATCTGCGACAGCATTTGGTTGTCAAAGACAAAATCATCAGAATTATCATTAAGGTTAATAGAAGTAAGAACAGAACGGGAAAACGCACGGTAACCAGTGTGATATTCGGAGAGCTTCTGGCCAACGAGAACGTTTTGTACAAGAGTTAGTATTCTGTTTGCAACATATTTGTAACGCGGCATTCCCCCGCTTAGAGCCCCCTTCCCTAAAATGCGAGATGCGAGGACAACGGAGTATAAGCCACTTGCAATCAGCGACGCCATTACGGGAATCAGCTTCGGTGTGTACTGATAATCGGGGTGAAGCATGATTACGATATCTGCGTCGAGTTCAAGGGCTTTTGCATAGCACGTCTTTTGATTCGCGCCATATCCACGGTTCTCATCGTGGCGTATAACATGGCGTATGCCAAGCGCTGCAGCAAGGTCGGCAGTACGGTCGTTTGAATGGTCATCAACGAGTACAACATCGTCCACAATATCTGACGGTATCTCACGATACGTCATTTCCAGTGTCTTACCGGCATTGAATGCGGGCAGAACAACAACAACTTTGTTCCCGTTAACCACTCCCTATTCAATCCCAACTCTTACATTGACCTTGACTTGAATTGTTAGGTGTCCTGCAGAAACGTCGGTTCCAGAAGCGCTACCTGATTCCTGAACCGTTGCATTTGATCGATTCATTGGGTAGGGGGCAGGATTGCTGTCCTCTTCTTCGATGCTCATCACACGTCCGGCCTTTGCGCCTGCCGCTGAAGCAAGTGCAGAAGCCTTTACCATGGCGTCTTTGACGGCTTCGATACGCAAAGAGTCGCGGATCTGTTTTGCAGTGCTTAACGAAAAGCTAACATTATCGAGAATGTTAACACCACCGGAAACGGCTGTGTTAATGACCTTGTCGATTTTTGAAAGGTCTCTAACAGTTACGTAAACAACATTGCGCATCATATACTTGAGCAGCGTTCTCTTGCCCATGCTGAAATCATACTGTGGATGTATCTGCAAATCGCTTGTCTGAATATCCCTTTCAGGGATACCAAGCTCCTTAAGAGCACTGTACAGCGTCTTGACGCGCTTATCGTTGTCCCGCTTGATCGTCAAAACGTCAGAGCCTTCCGTTTCGACGCCAATCATCACCGATGCTCGATCGGGAATTACAATTGCTTCCGCCTCGCCTTCGATAACGATTGCTCGTCTCAGGTCTGGCGGACCTTGTGCCATTACGATCATTGCAGATACAACGATACTAAATATTATTAGAATAACGGTTTTCATGATTGTGCCTCTTGTAATTGTTGCTGACATTGTGTCCATTCATCTGTGAGGGTGACTACCAGCTTCCTGGCAGTCTCATATTTAGAAGTGATTTTGTGTTGTCGTACAGAGTCCTTGTACAGTTCCGGATCCGCCAATTCCACTTCACATTCGGCGATAGTCTTTTCCTGCACTTCAACCTGACGTTCAATATCGGCAATTCTCTTCTCCAGTTTAATCCGTTCCTTTGCCAGTTCCTTCTCTTTTTTTCTTTCCTCGTGCTTTACCTCGGCATGCCGTTTCGAATCCGAGCCTGTGCTGGCAGCCACAGCCGGAGCTTTTCCACCTATGGCAGTGCTTCCATTGGTATTCGCCGCCTTGTTCGCCTGCCCCCTTGTAACGTTCACGTAGTCGTCTATATCGCCTTCATATTCAAACACATGTCCTTTGCGGAAGGCGATTACGCGGTCGGTAAGGCCATCTAAAAAGTCCCGATCGTGCGAGACAACAATCATCGCACCGTCAAACTCTAGGAGTGCCTGCTTTAGCACTTCTTTCGAAAGCATGTCCAAGTGATTTGTTGGCTCGTCCAGGATGAGGAGGTTTGTGGGCTGCAGCAACATGCGGGCGAGTGCCAGCCTTGATTTCTCTCCGCCGCTGAGAACGCTTACGCGTTTGTTAACCTCATCGCCACTGAATAGAAAAGCTCCCAGCAATGTACGGACGCGCGGACGCATCGCTGCAGGTGCAGCCTGTTCCAAGACTTCCAGAAGAGTTTGGTGGCCTCCCAGCATGTCTGCCTGATGTTGCGCATAGTAACCAATGTTAACACCGTACCCTATGCGAACCTCGCCCGAAGATGCAGCTTCTGTTCCAGCGATGATTTTACTGAGCGTTGTTTTTCCCTCGCCGTTCTTGCCGATGAATGCTACCTTTTCACCGCGCTCCAAATGAAAGTTGACGTTATCGAGTACGTCCTTTGAGCCGTACGACTTCGACAGGTTAATACATTCAGCAACAACCCGACCTGCACGCGGTGCAGAAGGAAAGGTAAAATGCATTGCAGAAGTGTCGACGTCTTCGACTTCAACAATATCCATTTTTTGAAGATGCTTGATGCGGCTTTGAACGCGTGTTGCAAGCGTTGCCTTGTATCGGAACCGGTCGACGAATTTTTGAATCCTGGCACGTTCCCGCGCCTGCTTAATTGCAGCGGTTCGCTGCTGTTCCAATCTCTCGTCGCGAAGAATTTCGTAGTCGGAGTAAGCAACCGGGGCGTCGTGTATTCGGGACTGTGTTATTTCAATCGTTCTGTTCGTAACGTTATCAAGAAATGTTCTATCGTGCGAAACCAGGATCACAGCGCCATCATAATTGCTTAAAAATTCCTCGAGCCACTGAACAGATTCAATATCGAGATGGTTTGTAGGTTCATCGAGAAGAAGCACTCGTGGTCCCGACAGCAATAGCCTTCCCAATTCAGCGCGCATCTGCCAGCCGCCTGAGAACGCGGTAAGGGGCATATCAAGCTCGTTCTGCTCGAAGCCAAGGCCAGTGAGAACCCTCTCTAAGTCTGCATGCATTGTTAGTCCGCCCCGACGTTCAAACATTTCGTGTGCATCGGTTAGCTTCTGCACAATCTTCATGTAGTCGTCGCTCTCGTAGTCTGTTCTGCGCGACACCTCATGCTGCAGATCGTCGATAGTATCCTGAAGTGCAAGAACTTGGATAAACGCTTGCATAGCAGTTGCACGAAGCGTGTGGCTGAGGTCGATGGTAATGTCCTGAGACAGCATGCCGACGCTTGTGTCGTTTGCCCTATGTACTTCACCCGACGTTGGCTGTCGTTCGCCATTCATAATGTGCAGAAGTGTAGACTTGCCCGCTCCGTTTCTTCCAACGAGACCAACGCGATCGCCTTGCTGAACGAGGAACGACACATTCTTAAACAACAGTCGGGTTCCGAAATCAACTTCAACACTCTGTAAGGATAACATTAAGCACGCTCCGATCGCGCCCTTATCAATGCCGCGATATGATCGAGGATTACTTCGGCGCACGCACGCTTGCTCATTGGCGGATAGTTTGTCGGCGGTAGGGCAGTAGAAAGATCTTCTGCGCTCCGCGAAAAAATGGAAATAGTGTTGTTGGCATTGCCAAAGCCGGAGTTAGCCAAACCACCCTGGTTAGCAACAATCATATCGGCATTTTTACGATGTAATTTTTCGAGCGCATATTCAACAATGTTATCATATTCCAATGCAAAACCAACAACAATCTGATTGCGGGTTTTATGTGCTCCGAGGTAGGCTAGAATATCTTCGGTTTGTCTGAAATCAATTGAAATTGAATTGCCTGCATTCTTCTTCTTGATCTTACCATCCCATTTCGTTGTTGGAGTATAGTCAGCCACCGCAGCAGCCATTATTGCAATGTCTGCGTGGGTATTCTGCCGGACAGCGTTCATCATTTCTTCGGCAGTAGTAACATCTATGCGTTCTACACCATGCGGTGTTTGTAGTGATACTGGTCCGGTGATGAGCGTCACGAGCATGCCTCTGTCACGCGCCGCTTCCGCCAAAGAGAATCCCATAGTTCCAGAGCTATGGTTAACTACCGATCTCACAGCATCTATCGGTTCGTGCGTAGGTCCTGCAGTAATTACAATACTTCGACCCGCCAATGCTGAACCATCCCGGACATGTGCTGGCAAAGACACATGCTCTTGAGTCACTTCATAAGAATTGACAATGTCAATAATATTAGATAAATCAGTAAGACGTCCCGTACCCGAAAGACCACTGGCAAGTTCACCTGTTTCCGGAGGGATGACGATGACGCCATCCTTACGAACACGCTGAAGATTACGCTGCGTAGCAGCGTGGCTCCACATATCATCATCCATTGCCGGAGCAATAATCAGTGGAGTTTCGCTCGGAAGAGATAATGCTACCATCGTAAGTGCCGTATCAGCCATACCTGCCGCTAGGCGCGAAAGTGTTGTAGCTGTGCATGGAGCTATCAGCATTGCATCGGCCCAACGGGCAAGGTGGACGTGCCACGAGCCCCCTTCCTGAATTTCTGGCTGAAAGGGGTCAACAATCACTCGCCTCGTTGATACAGCTTCTAATGCCAGTGGTGCCACGAATGCTCGTGCCGATGGCGTCATGATCACGGCGACGTCATGACCGACACGCCGCAGGTCGCGCACGAGCCACGGCATCTTATATGCCGAAACGCTTCCGGTTATTCCTAGAATGAGATTCATGCACTCGATACTCTTTTCACCATGTACTTCATCGGTTCCATCAAACGAAAAGAGCCACCGCGGCAATGCCGGATGGCTCTCGGATCATTAGCCGCTGTTCTTACTCGCTGTCTGGAGTAATGCCATCAATTCTGAAGTGAATCTGCCCATCAATCATTTCCTTCATGGCAATAAAGGTTGGCTTTGCAAGTTTGTCAAACTCCTTACTAATCGCAATCTGATCGGCATTAGGTCCTTCGTTCTCATCGGTATCGATGATTACGTCGGCCATTCGCTCCGAAATCTGAGTCTTGATTTGATCGTTGACCTGACGTGCACGCATTCCCATTGCGACGATTGACTTATAGATCGAACCCTTGCTCGATTCTTCAGCACGCACAACAACAGGATTTACGATATAGGTACTCATAATGCTCCGAAGTGGGTCAATTTTACGCGACTTCAAAGATAAGGTGAAACTGGGACATGAGGGCAATACAGCAATTACTTACCGGGAGGCATCTGATGCCGGGTATCTCTTGATACCCGGTATGGCTGTTTGGTGGGTTGCTGGAATATCTTTCGGGAGGCATATGCTGCCGGGTAACATGCCGGGAGGCATATGCTGCCGGGTAACATGCCGGGAGGCATATGCTGCCGGGTAACATGCCGGGAGACATATGCTGCCGGGTAAGGTCGATTAATTCAGAAAACGGTGTTGTTCTTCGGTGGTTGGCGTACGGCAGCTAACACGTTCACCAAACCAACGATATCGGTTCCGCGCTACGAGACGGTATAGGGCGTTACGAAGGAAGGGTGGTAAGGGGCTTAGAAAACCTAGTGACCATAAATACCACAGCATGCGATAGGGGAATGGCAGAAACTGCGTGAGGTAAAGAATTGCCGTGGATTCAGAGTACAGTGTGTTGTTATCGATTACATAAATGGTGACGGGCATCTCGATTATTCCAAAGTCGACAAGTAATTCAGCCCCCTTCCCCTGAAACGATGTGAACCTGAGAGTTGATGTCCGATCGTGCGTGATAAGGAAATCAACGGTTGCATTGCAGAGGTTGCATACTCCGTCGAATATGACGATGGGATTATTCAAAGAGTCGGGTTCCGGCTAATCGGTTGTGTTGATGGGCGCAGACGATTTTGTAACAAAATTGGCGCAATGTTTGTTATAAAGTAATACGCCCAATTGGTAGGGTGGACGCAAAGGAGATCGAGATGGCAGCACTTGATCTGGAGATGTTCACGAGTAGTTCAACAGATATCGAAACTACTCAGTACAAGATCCTCGCCTCTGTACAGCAGGCGGAAAAGGAATTTCGTCACAACATGCTTTATCCGAGGCTCGGTGATTTTATCGAGTTGGTTTCTGTACTGGAAACAATCCAGGCAAACAGAGATCAGTATCGGACGGTTTTGCCGCGACGTCTGAAGGGTGTGGATATCGAGAAAAAGACTCTTTTGTTCGACGCAATCCCAGCCGATGAAGTAGCCGTGGAGCGCATGTTTGAACTTATTGCATGGGCATTGCCCAGCATCAAACAGCTAACCGAAGAAGGTGTTGCAATGTTTGACTTTGTAACGCATAATCTATCCATCGATATTGTTGGCATCATGCCGCTATACCGCGATGAAGGATATGCGTTTATTCCCGATCCGAAGGCAGGATTGTCGCATGTGATACGATATGAAATGTCGTTGTACCACGACGATAACGACAAATACCGAGCGATGAAGACCATTGAGCTGCAAACGCGGGACATGAGGATTGTACATGAGGCTCCCGAGTCTGTTAAATTGGAATTGATAAAAGAACATCAGGACATGCCTAATCCTGCAACATATATCGTTGACACAGATCTTGATTTCCCATTCGACGAAACAATACTACCGGTTGCAAAACGCAAGCTCATGCGCGTACTGATCTCGTAATCACGGCACAGTAGAATCCGTCACCACCATTGTCTCCGGGTAAGGTTTTCCATTCCTCCGCGAGAACAAACTCACCGTTGTTTTCGAGAAATCCGTGCACTTGCTGTTCGCCCTCTTCGGCTAAGACACTGCAAACAGCATAAACAATTCGACCACCAGGTTTTGCAATTAGCGCATTGCGGCGCAGAATATCCTTTTGTAGCGTCAGCAATGTGTCTAATGATCTTTCCGAAAGGTGGTATAAGATGTCAGGATTTCTTCTCAGCACGCCTGTCCCTGTGCATGGAGCGTCGATGAGAACTCGATCGGCCGTTCCCTCAATTCGTTTAATAACCTTAGTCGACGAAACCTGACGTTTATCGATATTATCAATGCCAGCTCTAATGGCTCTTTCGTGCAATACTTCGAGTCTGTGTGGATCAATGTCAAGTGCAACCAACGTCCCCCGATTCTTCATCCTTGCGGCAATGTGTAGCGTCTTACCTCCGCTGCCTGCACAGGCATCAACTACGCGCATGCCTATACCTACATTGAGACTTTCTGTAACACGCTGACTGTTAATGTCCTGCTGCTCAAAGTATCCATGCGCAAATGCATCGCTTCGAAACAAACCATACGGCGAACCAATGAGTATGCATTCCTTATTAACAACGCTGGCATTAAACGACGAAAGCTGTGAAACAAGAACACTGGCAGTAGTCTTTAATATGTTTACACGAATGAATACGGGAGCATTGGTCAGTGAGTGTGAAATGAACCCATCAAAATTCTCTCCCAACGAACGAACGAGAGCCTCGCGCATCCATTCCGTCATATACATCTTTTCAGGGTTGCAGACTTCGTCATACACACCCTTTACCGCGCCATCGAAATCGTTGTAGCGGATTGCCTGGAATAGTATCGAACGATAGTATGTTGCTTTATCGGCCGTTGGAGACAGCAGCTTAAAGACAAGATCGATTTCAGAGGAAAGGTAATGTCCGCGCTTCGTCACATCGAGAAACGCCCGATATAATGTGGTGCGCTCCTCGTTTGTGAAAGTACCCATGTTAACCTGTTACTGTAAGAATCTGTGTTGTGATATCGAAAGACGAAGCAAACGTAGGAAGATCGGTGGCCGATCCGATATTGGGTTGTTTGACAACTCTACCATTGGTTGGTGAAAATTCGGCGAAATGGCATGGGCATATACAATTGTTGCCCGCGTATCCCGGAAGATCTACAATGCACCCCTGGTGTGTACAGACTGTTGTAAAAACAGCAAACGTTTTCTGTGCAATTCGCGAGACAAATATGGGCCGATCATTGTTCAGTCCGTTAATGGACACCGACGTTATTCCGCCAACGTATCCTAACTCGGGATAACTTGTAGTGTCTATCTTAAATTTTCCGCCGGACTTGGTTGGAGACGTTTCCGATTTTTCGCACGACGCTAGTAATGCGGTAATTGCAGATGCACTAAGTGTAAGCCCAACGGACTTTAATGATGCCGTGAGGAATGCTCGTCGGTCGAGCTTCATTTGCGTTTTCTCCTTCTCAACATTATTGAACTGAAAACGATTGTGGTAACACTAACACCGATAATGAATGCATACGATCTGTACAGAACGGTTACCGATGCATCATCGGGTAGCATCCCAAGTTTGAATGTATCAATCCACGTCCGCTCTTCACGAGAGCCAAACAAATCGTCATTTACAATTGTCACTACCTCTTCGCGGGTCTTTGTGTAGACGTGGCGTCCGTGGGCATACCATACAATGCCGCCAAGAACGATTGCGAATGTTGCCAATACGATGATGAACTTCCAGATCATTGCAAAATGATAATATTCATTAATAAAAGATGTGGAGTTGAAAGTTCCATCGAGACGAATAACCGTCAAGATAGGTGTCTTGGATCCGATACTCGGGTCTGAATTCAACAAATGGCAGCACAAATAGCTGCGATCCGAATATGAGGCTATTGATGGTTGAGCTATTGGCAGTATTAACGAAATTGGTAGTGCCTGTTTCGTACCTCACATAGGCGAGTACCGGAGACCACAATTGCCACAGCAACTCAGTCATGAATGTCGTCGATTTCATTACGTCGGTTTTAGACGTAAACACAGTCTCTGCTATCAGCGAGAGATAATCTGTGAGTCCAATACCAACAAACGCATTGAGCATCGAGAAATCATTGTTAAACAGATACGAGCCCCCTACATACCCTGCAGACAACCCCTCCGAAATTTTTGGCCATGCAACAAGGCGTGCAGTCACTGTTGGAGCATTTCCTGTAATTGCACTGCGAAATGCAACGCCGTCCCACAGCGGAACTTGAGACAAACCTCCTGAGCCGAATATGCCCATTTCAGCGGTAAGCCACGTCAGCCCTTCGTATGAAACTTCAGCACCATATTCTGCCCAGTTGGGAGCAATAATCACTTGGCGGGAAAGAGGCAGAACGTAGTTGTATGTGTATATGGTGTGGTCATCGTACCTAATGCCGATCGACGGGCGGAACAGTCCTGCTCTCAATGCAGGAAGCATGCGTCCTGGCTGAATGATGGTACTCAGCCATCCGGCCCGCTGCCCTGGAAAGCGTATCTGCTGATCGGAGTTGGGGGCCTGGCGGAGAGATGCAATGTTGTACGACCCCTCGATAGTAAACGCTTTTACTGGTTGATATGCTGCGTACACTGCAGCTTGCATGGGAAAAATTACCCTGCTGGCATTTTCATCTGTAAAAGATTTAGTGCTCTGAATACGGAAATCCCACCCATAGATGAATTGCTTTTTTGAGATGTCGTTTGTCGAATCAGATGGATAAAGCCACGATAGAATGTCTGAATCCCGTGGGATGATGCTCACATCATACATGGAGTACCAACCAAGCTGGTTACGGGTTGCTCCGCCGGAAAATGCGACATGACAGTTTGAACAACGGTTGCCCGTTAACAAAGACAATTGCGGTGTTGCTGAACAAATGCCTGAAAAAACAATTGATGCAACAAGACCGCGAATCCATTTCATGTGAACACGCATGCGGGGTGAGAAACAAAAACGGCGACCATAACGATCGCCGTTGCGTCGGTCGATCTTTAGTTTATTTAAAAGTTACAGTCGCCAGCGATTTCTCAAATATTGGCAAATACAACTTTTCCTGAGCCTTATACCAGTTCACTGTAATGCGGAACAGCTTTTTGTCCTTGATTACAAAGTATGCTCTGCTCGATACAGTCTTTGTTGGCGTGTAGGAAAAATAATACGCTTTCGTTCCTCCGAGCGAAGTACTCCTCGCATCGCCCCCACCATAGTTCGGTTTGTTCTGCTCGATGATCTTGTCAAGCTTGTTCTGTTTTGTCGCATCAAATACATCTATCTGGATGTTGCAGTCCAGACGAGATCCCACGAAGTTTATCGCGGAAAGTCCGGCAGTGTTAGCATTCTTACCTTCGAAGTTCTGCGGAATCTGAATGGTAAATTCACTGGAGCTATACGGACGCAATGTGTCTGAAGGGGGCTCTGGACCTGTGGGCGCTATCGTGTCGGGAATGTTGCTGATGACATCTGGACGCCGCGCGAGTTTTACCGACTTTACAATTTCATCGAAGGGCTCTTTGTAATCTTCGAATGTTTTTCCAAAGGCCGCAAGCGTAAGAATAGATACAACGGAATCGTTTTCAGCGAAATACGCTTCAGATCTATACTCTCCATCTTCCTGATCGAAGTGAACTGCAAGAAGCTTTCCTTTCTTTCCGCCAACAGATACATCTGTAACTGTGTACCGATCGAGATGATCTTCGAATTCGAGCTTACTGTTCTTGATCAGGGAGTCCATTGATCGTGTACTGTCCAGTTGTATTGCTCTGAACTCTACCTTGGCTCCACCTTCGCCTCTACTGAAATCGAAGAAACGCCGCGAAACTCCCTTGTGCGATGTTGCAAGTACTAGTTCGCCACTCACTGTTTGAATGTACCAGTTTGCAGGAACTTTAATTTCAAATTTTCTTACATCATCCTTGATCAGTTTCAATTCTTCGATGGGTGTTGGTGTAGCCTTACGGGTACACCCAAAGACAGCAGAACTGATTAGCAATATTGCAAGCGACAAGCGTGTCAGTGGCATGATTGACATCCTTGATTGATTTGTGATCGGTGAATTTTCAATTGTTCAGCGCTCCTTCAGTAACCCATGTTCGCATGCCATTGATTTGATTCGAGGGAATCGTTTCCATTCGGCCTGCCTGGTGAGCTATTATCCTCTCTAACACCTGATTTACTAACGATTCGTCGGGCTTGCCAGGCACAATGAGATTCGGCTTGTCAAAAAGTAAATATGAATACTGTGTTAACCGAATGCCGCCGGCTGCATACGAGTCGCTATGACATTGTCCGCATCTAAGATTGAGAAATGGCTTGACGTGTTTTTGGTAGCTGACAAGAGAATCTGGGAATACGATGTCGTTGGAGTTAGTAACTGGCGACTGCGAACACCCGTACAAACTTGTGATAACTATCGATACTGCCGCCGCAATTATCCTTCCGCTCATCAATAGCTTTCCTCATCGGATGGGAATTTGTGTGCATGAATATCTGCAATGTATTGCTTTACACCCTTCGTTATTTCTTCGTTGAGCTCTGCATACCGGCGAACGAAACGTGGCCTGAACTGAGTAGACATTCCCATCATGTCTGTCCACACGAGTATTTGTCCGTCGCAATGCTGTCCTGCGCCAATACCAATAGTAGGTACTCGCGATGCATTTGTAATTTCAGCGGCAAGAGACGCAGGGATTTTTTCCAGGACGATTGCAAAAACACCTGCCTGCTCAAGAGCGAGAGCATCGGTTTTGATTTGATCGGCTTCTTCTTCCGAAGCGCCACGCTCTCGGTATGAACCAAACTGATGAATGCTTTGAGGCGTGAGACCCAAGTGTCCCATTACTGGTATTCCGTTCTCCGTCATCAGCCGCACTGCCTCGATTACTCGCAAGCCCCCTTCCAATTTAACTGCTCCCGACCCGGCTTCCTTCATGAGTCTGCCGGCATTTCGAAATGCTTCGCGGGGAGAGGCTTGATACGACATAAAGGGCATGTCCGTAACAACCATTGAATGATGTACAGAACGCACCACTGCCTGCGTGTGATAAATCATGTGCTCAAGCGTAACGGGAATTGTTGTGTCGTGACCCTGAACAACATTCCCTAGCGAATCACCTACAAGCAGCAGATCGATACCAGCCTGATCAAAGATCTCGGCAGTCAGCGCATCGTAGGCCGTTAGACACGTAATCGGTGTCTGCGTTTCCTTCATCTGTGCGAGGCGTAACGTTGTTACTCGCTTACGAGTGGTCGGATTTTGAGCCATAGCAAACTTTAAACAAGGCGCAAAGATAGCCGTCGCGGCACTTCGTGTCGTTATTTTTCCGTTATGCTTTCTCCCGTCGTCTCCATAAAGAACCTGATCTTAGAAGTGCCTGAAGGAAAAGACGTTACCTTTATATCCGACGTACACCTTGGTTTTGGCGATAGGGACACGGATCGCAGACGAGAAAGAACTCTCATTCAAACCTTGTCTGGCATTAGGAACACAACTTGCCATCTCTTTATCGTTGGCGACTTATTTGATTTCTGGTTCGACTACAAAACAACAATTCCCAAGGGGCATGTTCGAACGCTTGCCATCCTGCACGATTTCATTGATGCAGGAATCCCGATTACCTACCTTATGGGCAATCACGATTTCGGGCACTGGAAATACTTCCAGGAAGAGATTGGTATCAAGGTTGAAGTTGGAGACGTTGATGCGTTGATAGGGGACAAACGATTTTACATTAGCCATGGCGACGGCAAGGCAATCAACGACAAGGGATATCTATTGCTGCGAAGCATTTTACGAAGCCGTGTGTCACAGTCTGTGTTTCGATTTCTTCATCCCGATCTCGGCATCCGATTGGCATCGCATACATCAAAGAGTAGTCGGGACTTTACAGCGTCGAAGGATTACGGCACAACCGATGGATTGAGAGACTTTGCGCTGTCCAAGCTGAGCGAGGGTTACGATGTTGTTGTTATGGGGCATCGTCACCAAGCTGCCTACGAACACATCAACCACGGCCTGTACGTAAACCTTGGCGACTGGCTCGGATCTTCGCCGATGCTTGGCCGATTCACTCCGCGCGAAGGCATGCAACTTATCTTTGCATCCCACTAGCCCCAGCGAGAGATTAACATGAAGAAAGTTGGTTTGTTGTTCGGCATGGAACAAACCTTTCCGCCCGCACTTGTTGCTGAGATAAACGGTCGCGACGATGGCGTTTCAGCCGAGTTCCTGAAGGTTGGAGGAATACGGCTCGATCAGGTGTTTGAGTTTGATGTAATTCTTGACCGCATTTCGCAAGACGTTCCCTTTTATCGGTCAATGCTCAAGATTGCAGCTATGCAGGGAGTTCGGGTAGTGAACAATCCGTTCTGGTGGGAGGCAGATGATAAATTTTTCAACTATGCCATTGCTAACAAAATTGGCATCCCAGTTCCCAAAACGGTACTGCTGCCAACAAAGAATCATCCGCACGATACTACGTCGGAATCATTCAGAAATCTTGCCTATCCTCTGAATTGGAAAGAAATTTTTGATTACGTCGGTTTCCCGGCATACCTGAAACCTCATGATGGAGGGGGCTGGAAACACGTATACAAAATTCACTCTATCGATGAATTCTTTGAACGCTATAGCGAGACCGCCGATATAGTGATGACGCTTCAGGAAGGCATCGAATTCACTGAATACTACCGGTGTTATTGCATCGGAAAAGAACATGTGCACATCATGCCCTACGATCCGCGCAACCCACACCACCTAAGATACAAGGCATCGTTTGCACCTACCGAAGAAATGACGAGCATGTTAACCAACCTCTGCATTAAAATCTGCACCATGCTGGGGTACGATTTTAACACTGTTGAATTTGCAGTGCGCGACGGAATTCCGTATGCAATAGATTACATGAATCCTGCTCCCGATGCAGAACGGTCGTCTATTCAAGAAGAGAATTTCGAGTGGATCCTAAAAACTGCTGCAACCTTTCTGATAGAACTTGCCAAGAAGGGCCGCACAACTCCAAGGGAATACTCCTGGAGCACCTTCATCAAGTAAGGGGCTTATGCATACGCTGCACATTGATGGTGAGTCGCTAACGATTTCCGACGTAGCACAAGCAGCCTATGACGCTCAAACTCAAATTGAACTTACCGATTCTGCAATCCGGCGAATGCAGGCATCCAGAGATGCTGTTGAACGCTGGACGTTGGAAGGTCGCGTTGTATACGGGCTAACAACTGGATTTGGAGAGTTCTCCAACGTAGTTATTTCACCCGAAAACACGAGAAAGCTGCAGGAGAATCTAATCATGTCGCACAGCGCTGCGATGGGTCCACTCCTTGCTCCGGAAATCGTTCGTGCAATGATGATTTTGCGTATCAACGCGCTTGCAAAGGGGCTGTCGGGCATTCGTGTGCAGACACTCCAAACGTTGATAACAATGTTTAATAACAACCTTGTGCCTGATATCCCGGGCAAGGGTTCTGTTGGGTCCAGTGGCGACCTTGCGCCGTTAGCTCATCTGGCGTTGGCGCTAATAGGCAAAGGCGAAATAGGCGGTAAGCCTGCGGCAGACGTTTTGCTTGCTCATGGCATCGAGCCTGTTGTGCTGGATTCAAAGGAGGGACTTGCGCTTATTAACGGCACGCAAATGATGTGTGCATACGGGGCTTTGGCTCTTCGCCGTATAGGCAACCTGCTTGATGTAGCTGATATTGCAGGAGCATTGTCGACAGATGCTCTGCGCGGTACCGACAATGCATTCGACGAACGTTTACATCTTGCACGCCCTCACCCTGGTCAGTTGCACTGTGCCCGGAACCTCAGAGCACTTATTAAAGGAAGTGAAATTCGCGAATCGCATCGTGTGGGCGATTTTAAGGTGCAGGATGCATATTCGTTGCGATGCATGCCACAGGTGCACGGGGCCAGCCGCGACGCTTTTGAATATGCTGTGCAGGTATTTCAGCTTGAAGCAAACAGCGTTACAGATAATCCGCTGGTTTTTGCTGATGCCGACACTGCTCTCGAGGGCGGGAACTTTCATGGTCAGCCCCTTGCCATCACACTCGATTTTCTTGCCATTGCTGTATCTGAAATTGCAAGTATTTCCGAGCGCCGCACGGAACGTCTCGTCAATTCTGCTCTTGGAGGACTACCGAGATTTTTAGCGGTAGGGGGTGGCTTAAACTCGGGAATGATGATTGCGCAATACACTGCTGCATCCATGGTAAGCGAAAACAAAGTGCTCGCACACCCGGCAAGCGTTGATAGCATACCAACCAGTGCAAATCAGGAAGACCACAATTCTATGGGAAGCATTGCTGCAAGAAAGTTGTGGGAGATTGTCGGTAATGCTGAATCGGTGCTTGCAATTGAGCTGCTTTGTGCTGCTCAGGGTATTGACTTATTGCGTCCGCTCACATCGAGCATCGCTCTGGAAAAGGTGATTGCTTCGATAAGAAAGCATGTGCCCTTTGCCGAATCGGATCGCATTCTCTACAAAGACATGGAAGATGTACGCAAGCTTGTTGTCGGCGGAGAAATACGGAAAGCGATTGGTTTTGATTTGTAATTGGCTATTCGCTTCTCAGTGCAATTGCTCTGGCAACGGCAGCCTGCCGTCGGTGCCGCAGTTCTCCAGTGGCCAATTTGGATGCAAGGATTCGCTGAACATCGCTGAGATTTTTAAATGGATGATGAGGAATTCGATGCGAGTTGCAATATGCAGCGAGAGAGTGTTTTGCGAACACAACGTCGCAGTATTGAATAGCACACTCGTCCGACATTCCGTCTCCCACGTAAATTGTTACGTCGGACTCAGTGCTGGTTCCGATAACAGCATTTCGCTTGCACGAAGCGCAGAAGCATGAGCACGACTCAGTAGCGCCGGGGAACGCTGGCACCCAATGCAATCCTCGGTATTCGAGCGTATTGCTCATTACTTTCAGATCGCCGATTCCAATCTCTGAATTGCTGAGTACATGCTTGCTCAGTATCGGATTGATATAACTATCGAAACCGTCGCTAACTATCAAAACCTCAATATCTCGTTTTTTACAAAATTCAAGTAGGTCGAGTAGACCAGAGTCAACCTCTTGATGTTCGACAAATGATTTTAACGCTTCTGGTGTACACTCCTTACGAAGTGACTGCACCACACCCTTGTAATACGACCGTACATCGGTCTCCCCCGACATCAATGCGGCAGAGTGCACATGGAAATCGCCAAACTCCATAAACAATTCATCGCCGACATCTCTGAGCGTTATTGTTCCGTCGAAATCCAGATACAACCTGATCACTTACGCTTCTCGTATGTATAAAACCCTTTGCCGCTTGCCCTGCCTTCCCATCCTGCCCGAACATACTGCTTGAGCAAAACGCACGGACGGTAGCGTTCCTGTCCATATTCGCGGTACAATCCATCGAGAATAACGGTGATGACTGAAATGCCGATTTCATCTGTCCATTCGAGAAGCCCCTTTGGATAATTCACACCGAGCTTCATCGCATTGTCGATGTCTGCAGGCGAAGCCACTCCTTCCATCACGGCAAATGCAGCTTCGTTCACGAGTGTTGCCAGGATACGCATTTGCACCAGGCCCACGCGGTCTTCCACAACGTCGACGCCGTAACCGAGTGATTCAAAAAACGCGCGCGCCATTTCAACGTGTTCAGGTCTCGTATTCAAACCTCCAGCAAGATCAATTCGTGTCGAGGAAGACATCACCGATGGTGCAAGACCTATCCCGACGATGCGCGATGCCGTCCCAGTCATTACGCCAATTTCTGTGGCAGTATTTGCAAGACTTGTTACGATAACCGTTGCCAGTGGGTTAACAACGCCTGCGACTTCCAGCGTTGTCTTTCTATCCATCAGCATCTCAATCGAAAGGTCGATTAAATGCGTAAACGTTCCGGCATTATCTCTTATGTCGCCGATAACTTTGTCGGCAAACTTGCCATACTCATCGGCATCGAACGACGCTTCGCCCATTGCCTGTTCAACGATATCGAGCTCCATATCGAGTTCATCGAGCTCATCCATGGGAGGCAGAATAGAAAACGTGATGCCCTTTGATTCCAGGATAGAGGCGAACTCCATCACGAAATCGCTTTCACCGGTTAAGAGGACGTTATACTTTGATGAGCCGGGAAGAGTGTAAACGTGCATGGCAGCAAATGAGATTGAAATCGTGGAATGCGAATGTACGGGAGTAGATTTGTTGTACTGCTATGAATAACCTTTTTAAGAGATTTCTTGTTGCAATCATCGGGATTCCGATAACAATCGTAGTTCTGTGGTATGGCGGTGTGGTATTTGGCCTTGCCGTGATCGTTGTTACATCAGTCGCCCTGTGGGAATTTTACAGGTTGGCTGAGAGCAAGGATGCCAGCGCAAATCAAACGGTTGGAATTATTTGGAGTGTGATCTTTCAGGGCTCCGTTGTGATGGCAACCATTTCTAAATTTTTCGATGGATTGGTGTGGTTCGGTGTTGCGATTTTAATCTTTGTTTCGGGAGTCGTTCTAACACTCATGGCAGAGCTTTGGCGTGGACGAAGAAATGCATTGGTGAATACTGGACTCACCATTGCCGGAGTATCGTACGTTACCGTTTGTATGACTACGTTAATTTTTCTTCGCGAAATCGACAGCCCTATAGTATCGAGTTCTTTCGCGGAAGGGGGCGGAGCACTCGTGCTTACACTGTTTGTGAGCGTGTGGATGTGCGATATCGCGGCGTACTTCATTGGCGTTCGATTTGGTAAGCACAAGCTGTTTCCGCGTGTGAGTCCGAAGAAATCATGGGAAGGTGCCATCGCCGGAGGCATCGCATCCGTCATAGCATTTATTGCGATGTCGGCATGGCTCATGAAATCGTTCCCAATTGAACATGCAATTGCCGGTGGCGCAATAATCGGTTCACTTGGTCAGATTGGAGATCTTGCCGAATCACTGCTGAAGAGAGATGCAACGATTAAGGACAGCTCGCGCATTCTTCCGGGTCATGGTGGAGTTCTCGACCGATTCGACAGCATGCTATTCGCTAGCCCCCTACTGTTTATCTATCTCTCAGTTGTTCGCATGCTTACCTGAACGCGTCGGTGGCTCTTTTGCTTCCGAGGATTAGTGATGGTAGCACCGTGCATGTTGGCAGCTTGGGCAGAACAGCAAGAATGCCTCCCTGCATGTTTTCTGAGACAGACTGAACTGCAAGGTGACGAATGATGAACAGGAACACCTCAAGGACCGGTTCCGTATAATTCACGCTTCTATTAAGGTTGAGACTTTACATTCCGGAGAGGACTTAGGGGTATGATCGACAAGACAACGATAGTTTTATCTGCAATCAGTCTTATGGTTGTAACAGAAGTAGTATCTGCTGTTATCAGAAAGTATTTTCCAGAGCGACGCGGGCATCTCGCTGCATTATTCCTTCAGGTACCGGCGTGGATTCTCAGTGCGTGGGGCTTGGTGTTTGTTTTAACATTCAAGTCAACAGTTAGCGAATTCGGCGGTGCCGTAATGACCCTAACGTCACTCATCATCCTTGCTGCAATGTATGGTGTTGCGGGAGGTGGTTTCTTGAGCGCGATGGCCATCAATTACTCAAAGGTTCCGTCAGGAAGAGACAAGGCGCTCAAGCTCATCGGGCTAGCAACACTCTCGGTAGTACTCGGACTGCTGCCATTTCTTCTCTCGATATTTCTATAACCGGTGGTTTCAGATTGAACCAGTGATCCTGGGCAGTTTTTATAGTTCGATGTAATGGCAATCACTTAAATCGTACACCTAAACGATGCCGGGGAACATGCCGGGAGCGGTATGCTGCCGGGGAACATGCCGGGAGAGATATGCTGCCGGGGAACATGCCGGGAGGCATATGCTGCCGGGGAAGATTTGCGATATTTTGATTTCATTTTGTGAGATGATACTCATGACTAGATGCGAATGGTGTCTGAAGGATGATATTTACACTAAATATCACGATGAGGAATGGGGTGTGCCGCAGCATGACGACAGGTTGTTGTTCGAGTTCCTGATTCTGGAAACTATGCAGGCAGGATTGAGTTGGCACACGATTCTGAAAAGACGTGATTCATTTCGTTCCGCATACAAAATGTTTGACGCTGAAAAAGTTGCTCGTTTCAACGATAGAGACGTGCAGCGCCTGATGAATGACGCTGGTATAATTCGCAACCGATTAAAAATCGCGGCATCAATCCGGAATGCTAGAGGCTTCCTTACGGCACAAGAAGAATTTGGAAGCTTTGATGCCTATATATGGCGGTTTACGGACGGGGCGCCGATAATAAATAAATGGAAGAAGATATCTGAAATACCAGCAACATCAAAACAGTCCGACATACTTAGCAAGGACCTCAAACAAAGAGGCTTTGGGTTCGTGGGTTCAACTATCGTCTATGCCCACATGCAGGCAACTGGTATGGTGAACGACCATTTGATGTCGTGTTTTCGGTATACGGAGTGTGCCAGGCTATAAGCACCACAGTAAATTTTTGAAAAATAATTTGGATTACACATTTTTTTTAAGTTACCTTCAAGTTAGGTGTTAAGACGTGAGCCGCATCAAAACGTGTTCGATCGTTTTGATCGCCTGCAATTGATTGATCATACCGCTACGCAAGGCGATTTCAGACAAGTTCCGCCAAGCGGAAGGGAGTTCAATAATGAAATCTTTCTCAATATGTTGTTTATGCTTTGTTCTGTTTTCTGTCGGCGTGCAATGTCAATGTGACTCATTATCACAAGCAATCACAGATTCAAATGCATTTCTAGCCCCGGCTGACGCCGAAGGACATATTGACTCTGCCAATTCAGTTTCTGTTGCGTTTTTAACGCCGAGCTATGCCTTTTATTATGCATCCGATTCTTCAAAAATTAGATTTGAATTCTCTGAATTTCTAGTTAACAGAAGAAAGTTGTTTTTGGACTTTTGGTGCATGGATAGAGTAATTAATTGGGACGATTCTCTCAACGTGCCGTATGAAGAATGGTCAGCCCAACAACTTAGAGACAGGTCTAAAACCAGACCCTTTAGAGTAATTGCAGGCGATACAATTCAATTTTACCGCGTCTATTGGTGGATTGACAGACTGTTGAATGATGTTTCATATAATCGCATATTTCTTCCATCCACAGTAAGCTTCTCTGTTGAGTTAGTGGAATCTTCAACTCAAAATCGGCTGCTATTACTGGATACTGCTGAGTTTAAATCCTCGGAATACCTAACCGCTCCGTGTATTCAATCTTGGTACCCGGCTTTAAGTCGTGTAAATGCCTATATCCCATCAATCATTTCCGACTCAGTATGGGTATTTATAAGAATTAATTTTTATGATAAGGGGACAGCACCAAATCCGTTCGTGCGTATCGACAGATTTGATTTTATGCAGTCTCAAACACAGCTTTCGTCGTCCATTTGGACCGCGTATAACGATAGTGTATCAACAAACATATTATGCACCGACTTTCTGTCGTGCGATGTCACGTACGCCGTAAAAAATTCTCCAACGGGCATAGAAGTGTCAGTGCCGCAATCAAGCGAGTTAACTCAATTGCTGATTTTCAATGTTTACGGGACGCTTTTCTGGTCGCATTCCGTGCCTTTGCAGGCAACTCCAACATTTATTGCTTTAAACTCCGGACTGTACATAATAGTAGGGGAAGGCACTCAAGGACCATCATGTACTAAGAAGTTGTTAATTCCATAAAGGACTAAACCTCATACTTTGGAGAATAGCCACAATAATCATCATCATAACGATATCCCTTCCAATTGCGGCGAAATGCGCATGGTTTGGTGACATTCCTACTCCCAAGGATGTATGTCCGGGACCCAGTCCTGGCCCATATTATTGTTCTTGCTGGTTTGTGTTAGGTGGACCAACAACAATATAGATGGTGCGCGAGCCACCGAGGAACATATTTTTGCGATGAAATTTCCGACTGCGAGAATCTGGGTGGGGGAGGCGGCGGATCTAACTGGCCGTCTGGCTCCGATTTTCCGGAATTCGGGATATACGTCAACTGGGAGATACTCTAGAATGATGTGGATACGTGGTTAGGGTTGTGTCCCACTGTTCCGGCTATGTGGATTTTCTGATCTGTACAATGGAGTATGATAAGCTGGTTCAATAGCTAAATTTTATTATGTTATTTATTATTAAATAGTTGTGAACTATCCACCCTGGTAGATACAAATTGTACGTTTTCAGAGCAGAGATGGATATATGCGATACAGTAGTAATCATTAGTTTACTATAGACATTCTATTTGCTGTAAAAACTTTTAGCATCGCCTTTCATCTTGATTAACTCGCTGTTTAATAGATACATCATGTGACCGGCATGATAGTACGTCATTCTGATGTTCTTCCTGTGCCGCTCGGGCAGGAACATGTGGTCAAATGTGTACTCTGTAGCATAGACAGGAGTCGCAAGATCGTAATAACCGTTTGCGACCCATATACGCAGATTTGGATTCATTAGAATTGCTTCGCGAAGCTTAGGTGCAACGTTCAGGTACTCGTTTTGTGCAACAGAAAAATCCCACGGATGAACGCGGCCTGTAAGCACTTCATAGGGCAGAGTAGTGCTAACATTTAATTCGCGTGTGAGGTAATCGTTTATGCATGTGGCAAAGGATCCCCCAATGGTTGGGTGATGGCTTGGATCCCGCTCCATGGATTCACTGAGTTTATCTGCCACGGCTCCTTTGTACCGGCTGTCAAAACGTCCAACAACTTCGCCGCTGTCGCGCAGGAGCTCCTGACAAAATCGATAGATAACCGGACGTAGCTCAGCTTTGTTAATATAAACCTCAGAAAGTCCGGTATACATCCTAAGTTTATTTACTACGTCGGTACGCTCCTGCTTCGATAGGGAAGCCCCCTTCATAAGTGCCAGCGTGTACTCTGTAGATGCATACTGGCGCGCTTCCTGTACCACGTCATCAACCGGTTTTGCCAGCATTTCCTTCGAAAGTTTTTTGTGATACCATGCAGTAGCGGCATAGGTTGGAAGAAACATGACATACGGGAGGTCATTTCCTTCTGCAAAATCAATTGTTTGAAAATTCAAAACGGCGCTAACCAAAATCACTCCGTTCAAATACATTCCATAACGCTGCTGAAGATACTCGCTCAGACCAGATGCGCGCGTTGTGCCATACGATTCGCCTATTAAATATTTGGCCGACGCCCATCGCTTATTGTCGGTAATCCAGCGTCGAATAAATTCTCCAACGGATTCGATATCCTGCTGGTAGCCGTGATATTCCTTTGCGTCCTTTTCAACCGGAGTGCGCGAGTAGCCTGTGCTGACGGGGTCGATAAACACCATGTCTGTAAGATCAAGCCACGACATTTCGTTATCAACAAGTTGATTGGGAGGGGGCTTTGCAGTGCCATCGTCGTTCATCAGTACTCTGCGCGGTCCCAACACTCCCAAGTGAAGCCACACGCTCGAAGATCCTGGCCCTCCATTGAAGGAGAATGTTATTGGCCGCATTGCTGCCGATCCTCCGGCAGTAGCGCCCTTGTCTCCCGTGCGCACATACGAAACGAAAAATACTTTTGCTTTAACCGTTCCATCTTCGCTGACAAGCGTCAGGTGACCAGCCGTAGCATCATAGCCAATTTTTTGACCATCGATGGTTACACTATGTTTTGTTGTTACCGGTTCCTGAAAAATTGGGACAGATGCTTTAACTGCAGTCGTGTCGGCTAGCAGTGAGAACGTTGGCGGCACCATTAGTGCAAGTAGCCAAAAGCATACAACGATGTTGTGCACGGTTGAATTTCCTGATTAGAAGTTCATCAATTTATACGAGTTCTAGATGACGATACCGGGGGGTTGTGGACGTATGCTCTCAACGAAGGGTGAAACGTCATCGAACAGTCCAATTGTTGTTTCAGAGTTGATATATCTCGTCACAGCTTCCAAACTATTTGTTTCGCGGAAGACTTTTAGTTGCCTGTCTGCACCGCTTCCGTTTTCGAGGATAGTATTAATATACTCCACTTCGCGACGCGATCCGAGATCATCTACTACATCGTCAACAAAATGAAGAAGTTCACGAATTAGATCTCGCGCCGGCAATTCGCGCTGTCTACCCCAATCAATCAACTTGCCATCGAGACCGTACCTGACGGCACGCCATTTGTTCTCCATGAGGAGTGATCTGCGGTAATGTCGGAACGATAAATTTCTTTCATAAAGGGAATAGAGTTTGGCGGCCACTGCCTGACATAATGCAGCAATCGCAATTGTCTCTTCAATTCGCATCGGCAGATCGCAGATTCGGATTTCAAGTGTTGGAAAGAACGGATGCGGCCTAATGTCCCACCAGATTTTTTTAGCATCATCGATCGATCGTGTTTTAATTAGGAGATTGACGTAATTCTCATAGTCATCCCAATCAGAGAACAAGTCTGGTAATGAGGTTCGTGGGAACCGTTCGAAAATCTTTGAGCGGAAGCTTTTAAGACCAGTATCGACACCTTCCCAAAAGGGTGAATTTGTACTAATGGCAAGAATATGCGGGAGGAAATAGCGCATTTCATTCATCAGTTGAATTTGAACTTCTCTGTTTTCTATGCCAATGTGAATGTGCATTCCAAAGATCAATAGAGAGCGTGCAAGCAGTTGCATGTCTTCGACGATAATTTGGTAACGATCGTCGGGATATATTTCCTGCTCTTGCCAGCGGGCGAACGGATGAGCGCTTGCAGCCCCTATTAACAAACCGTTCTGCTTAGCCAAATGATTGACAATAGACCGAATTTTTGTCAGCTCGAATCTTGCTTCCAACACATTCTTACAGACACCGGTCCCGATTTCCAGCATCGAACCGTGCATTTCAGGCTTGATGTGTTCATGAAGCAACACACGTCCCTTTGAAATTAATTCAAGCTTAACGTGCGATCGGAGATCGAATGACTGAGGATCGAGTACCATGTACTCTTCCTCTATTCCCAGCGTGAATGTTGGGCGCTCATACGGATTGCCCACATTAAACATTACTCCGGCATCTTCTGAAGGCATGGCGCAAAAGGAAAAATGTGATGGAAGCTAATTCGTAAGATATACAACCTACGCGTTTATTGTTCGTCGTAGTTTCGTCTATGCCCGAACTTAGCATCGAAAGTAATGGTCGCATCGAAAACACGGCCGTGTACTATAACGGCGAGCAGCTCCGCGGAATTAAGGAATTGATGTTGAGTATCGAAGAGAACGGAACCTTTGATACAATTTTGTCCTACACAGGCGAAAATGGCAGACAGTTCACAAAGAATGTGATGAAAGATATGCTCGAAGGGTTGCAGACACGCGAGCCGTCGTTTTCAGAGGAGGAAGCTCAATCGATGCGGCTGCTTACGATAGCGAGCGAGGGTGATCTTGAATCAACAATTGTCTCGATCGACGGTAATGAGCAATTTGGAATTGTGAGCCTGTACCTACATATCGTCGCTCCTCCCGAATCAACGATCAAGGCAGAAATTACCTATCGAGAAAACGACGGCACAATGACAACAGAAGGAATATTCTAATGAAACTGGTGCAAAAACTTTCGGTTATTGCAATGCTGGCGGCAGTACTGGTATCAATTACGCCAGCAGATGTTTTATCGCAGCGCAGAGGCGGCGGAAGCTTTGGAGGAAGTAGGTCGTTTGGCCGTTCGTATTCGACTCCGAGGCCTGGAGGTTCATTTGGCGGATCTCGGCAGCCATACTCCACGCGGCAGTCACAACCATACGGATCCAGGCCTTCAACAAGACCTGGTGCCAGCCCCTTATATGGATCATCACGAAATACATTTGGTGGCACAAGGATGAATTCGTCTGCCGACTATACCTCGCGGTATGGCATACCCCGAAAAAGTGAACAGCAACGTATGGCAACACCAAATGGTACTGCCAACTATACGGTTAACCGCTATGGCGGTATTTCCGACGGCTTCATGATGGGGTACCTGATGGGTTCAGTCCCATGGTACTACAGCATGCCCTTCCATCCGGCATACTACTATTCCAGACCCTATACAGCAGTTAATCCAGATGGTACCACAAGTGTATACCCGGGTACGTTCCAGTGGGGAACGGTTTTCTTTATGCTCATCCTCGTTGGAGGAGGAGGTTACATTCTGTATGTATGGCTACGCGGTAAACGGCGAAGGGCTCGTGCCGGAGCACTTGACATGAGCCGATCGTCATTTGATAATGTGTAGCGGATAAGCCGCACGTTTGTCTCTGCTCGTCACTACTAACAGATAGGTTCCTGACGATTTATCCGCAACTGAGATGGTAAGGGGCAATCCACTCTTGATCTCCCACTCATTCAACAGACGCCCGGTTAGATCTGAAATTCCCAGTGTACCGTCGGCTTCACTGATAACAGTTACTGCATCGAAAGCAGGGTTAGGTGAAATTGAGATATTAAACTCATTTAGTTCATCTACCGACGTAGCAAATTGAACACGTGCTTTCAGCTTCGTTGATGTTGTTGGCGGTGTCGAATTCGAGTAAACGGTTAGTGTTGCACTATAGGTTCCGGTGTCTGTCCCATAAACTCGCACTGCAATTTGATCCGTAGTCCCGGCTTCAACTACATCGTCCAGCGCAATAGCTATTCTGAAAGCATCTGCAGGTGTGCCAGCATCGGAGGTAATTACAACGGAGTCGACGTTTACGTCGGATTCACCACTACTTTCAACAACAACAAATCGTTGCCTGTTCTGGCCAATACCAATCGAGCCAAAGTCAACAGTATCGCTCCTCATGCCGAGAATCTTTGTGCCGAACGGGTTGTTGAATTTATACTCAAGCGTTGATATCATCGTACCGGCCATAAACAACATGGTCCCACCATCCGATACAGCAACACCAGCTGCAACAGTCTGTGGTGGTTTGGAGAGAATCACTTGCCAGCTTGCGCCATTATCACCGCTGCCGAACACCTCTCCTTCCTGGCCAACGAGAAGGTGATGGCCTCCCGGACTGGCAACGAGTGCAGCAGTGATACCAAGCGTCGCGGGATCAAGAACATTCACAGTCCACGTGCGACCTCCATCTAGCGACGAAGCAATTTTATATGGCGCAGTTGGAGACGCTGAAGTTTTATATAAAAGGATACCATTCAATGCGTCTCGGAATGCCAAAGACACAATCACAGCACCAGGAGCATTGAGCATCCCACTGCTCCACGTAGCTCCAGTATTAGTTGTATACAGAATCCTGTTGCTTGATGTTGCAAACCACATTGATTTGCCAACATTGAAGACTGCTCCTGGTAAGACTGTTTCCCCACTACCGCTCACTACTGGAGCGTTCGGCAGTGCTGTCCACGTTGACCCTCCGTCAGTAGTTTTTACAATCCCAATCCTGTTCGTCACAGGATTCCCAATTGCTAATCCTGTAGTATTATCAAACATTACAATTCCAACAACTGATTTCAGGGCGGAACTCACATTAACAGCAGACCAGTTGCTGCCGGAATTAGCTGTTACCGAAATCGTCGGATTGCCCTGAAGCTTGCCACCAATAATTGCCGATTGGGCACTTAATGCTTCCAGAGCATCGGCAAGAAATGGAGTCACTCCCCATATTGCATTTCCAGACACATCACCAGTAACGAAACCAGTGTAGGCACCAAATAATATTCCTGTAGACCATGCTGCCTTGCCAACAGGTGTATAATCAATGTGCTGGAATGTCGATGAAGGTACGCCTATGGCGGTGAACGTATTTGAAGTTGGAAGTGAAACTGGTACATTAACTAATTCATAGTCGGTGTACGACCCGCTCTGAATGATAAGCCCCAATTCCAGATTGGTATCGAACCAAGGGAAGTTCTCAGTTAATTGAATTGTTAAGTCAATATCCCTCGTGGCTGCATTCAGCATGGTCCCAAGCTGCCGTACTCCAGCAGGTAACATGATAATAGTCGAGGGCTGTGCTTCAATCGTCAGCATCACTTGTTCAGCATCGCCCAGTACGTTCTTCAAAGAAATCTTGATGCTTGTAGGGTCGTAATTACGAATGCGTCCGCCACTGATAGTAACGTTTGTTACAATGATGCCTGGTATCCTGTCGCCCGACGAGAATGATTGATTATATCTCAGAGCCTTTTCGGCGTTAACCCTGCCATAGTATAACGGACGGTCGGTGCCGGTAACGCCAACCATTGCATCGGACGTTGACCGAATTTGCTGTCTAATCATTTCGGGTGTCCAATCACCGTGGATAGACTTGATCAGCGCAGCAATACCAGCAGTAAAGGGGCTCGAAAATGATGTACCAATTGTTGAGCCTACCGGTGAATATTTGTTACCCGGAAACGTCGACAAAATATTCTCACCTGGAGCGAAAACATCAACACCCCATCCATAGTTGGAGAAATTATAGCTCGGTCTGTCTGTAGAAGAAGAAGAACCAACCGATAATACACCGTCGAGGCTGCTTGGATTTGACGGCGATTTATCGGTGTTAAGACCTGAGTTACCGGAAGATGCAACAACTAAAGAACCCTTCGCAGTGGCATAGTCGATGATATCTTGCTGCGTTGGATCGACTCCCGGGCCGCCCCAGGAACAATTGATGATATGAGCACCAAGATCGGCAGCATATTTAATACCGCTGTATCCTCCAAGAATTGCTCCGATACCGGGGTCGTCCGCAGCAACCTTTATCGGTATGATTGTACAATTAAATCCTGGGCTGGCTATTCCTGTGGTGTTATTTGTTGTGGCAGATGCGCATCCGGCAGTTACCGTGCCGTGCCCATTAATCATGTTGATCTGCACCCAATTGACCTTTGGATCGTTGTCGGGCAGGTACTGTCCTACCTGTGCTTGGGCTAATGTAATGTTGCCGACAAAGTCCCAGCCCCGTATATCATCAACATAGCCGTTCCCGTCGTCGTCGATGCTGTTATTTGCAATTTCATTTGGGTTAGTAAAAATCTGACCGCTTAAATCATCATGAGTGTAATCTGTACCCGTATCCACAATTGCTATAAGAATTGATTTTCCACCTTTTGAAATATCCCATGCCTTTTCGAGCTGCATGTTCTTTAGCCATGTTTGCTCGGCATAGCGGACATCGTTTGGTATGAAGTCGGGCTTATGAATTTGAATCGGTACTGCATACTCAACGTCGGGCGATTCCATCAGCTTCATGCATAGGTCGAATGGATCTATACCGTCGGAATACTTCACGTCGTAAATCCGATCAAGACCTGCTATGCGCTCAATTTCAGCGTCAGCCACTCGCGAAGGTGATGTACTTGTAAACGCTGACGTAACGGAATTCATACCAAATTGAGACAGCAGGGTGTTCGAGGCGCTGCCGTTTATAACATTATCGCCTTTGTGAACTCCGTGTGTAACGCGTGTTTTAACGCGAACAACACCAGTGAGGTACGTCCCCACGTTCGGACGCTCAATGAACACTGAGCGCGGCAGTGTACTATAACCGTTGGGAAATTGTCGGGGCGCCTGATAGATATTAATTCCGTCAAGACGATTTTGACCGGAAGCACTGCCGTAAGAGAGAAGTAACAAGACAAATGCATTCAAGAATGCAACGAGAAATCTAAAAGTGTTGTTCATCGCGTCAGATAAATAGTGTCGGTATTTCCACCTTCGTCAACCAGCAAATATAGCCCTGTGTTAAGCCTTAATGATTCCAGAAATCTGCGTGGATTATGGTCAACAACATTAATAGTACCGATATGCATTCCAAGAATATCGTAGATGTGGGTAATTCCACGAAGCCCAACCAATTGAAACGCCTCTGTGGATTCATCGACACTAGTTGCTATCCATTGCCTGATCAGCCCCCTGCCAACAAGGGGAGAGAGTCTGCCGACGGTTGTAAAGAGTGGTCTGACTCTAACGAATGCATGAAATTTCGGCAGTTCAATTTCGGTTGAAATAATAGGATTGTCTGCAGGTGCGATGTATTTAAGGTACGTGAACGGTTCGCTTAATGTAGATGTGCTTTCAACAATGTAGGCGACCTGTGCATTCGGATCGGATTCCACGTGTTGCGGCGATTTGCTCCAGAGAAGCTCAATACGGTTTGAGGTAGTGCTTTGAGTGATTGATAAATCACCTTCGAGTACCGGACCCTGTAGCGTCAGCGTTGGGTCGCCTAGCAGAAGATTATTTATTGAGCGGAAGCCCTCTGTGTATGGAGCCCACGTCATCGAGCTCGGATCGTATTGTGTTGCTCCAATATATTCACCCGCATTATTTGCCGATAAACGTTGGCATTCGCCAATCGTTTCTCCCGATGCCATGGTATGAAGGAACCAATGCGGACGGCCAGACCAGCCACATGTTAATACCCATCCATCTGCCGCAAGAGCTGAACGCATAAAGTTGTCATCGCTCCAGACGTCTCCGAAATATGAACCGAACAACAATGTAAACGAGGCTTTCAGTGAGTCTCTTGCAAAGTCGCTAACCGTTCCCACTCCCACGGATGCATCGTATTGTCCACCTCCGCAGGCGTATGCAAACAACGATGGATGTGTCTGCAGAGATGGAAGTGTTTGTGAAAGCGAATCACTAATCCAATCGCCAACAAATACATTTTCGGCGCCGACGATTGGAGAGAACGAGCGCCATCCCGAAGCAGCAAAGGCTTCGGTAATTGTCAGTCCCTGCTGAACGTACACAAACATTCCAAAGTTGTCGTCGATCAACGCACGACTCGGAGGTTCGAACTCCCTTGTGCGATATGAGTGGTTCCGATCAAGGTATTGCCCAATGAGCTCGAGTTCGCGCTTTCTATCTCCACCAACAACGCCAAAAGTTTGCAGCCTACGCATGTCAACACGTCCAACGCACAGCTCGAGATCCGTGGGAATGAGCGACTGATCGAACTTGCCGTCACCCGGAATGTTTACATTATCCGGTCGAGCTACAAGTTCCGACAATGGCATATCAACAAGGTCATCAGTCCACTGATACTCAGCATTTATGCCCGGAGATGTTTCAACGTCTGCGTAGTATGCATCGGAAGCCCATGCGCCGCCATGCTCTGTGTGGCCGTCTGGAGGGTGGATAGCACCAAATGCGCTAAAACCTCCAGACATTGCATACGGAAGATCTCCCACAATTAGAACATGTGTCAGCATCCCTCTTACTGTATCGTAACGCGAGGCGTATATCAATTTTTTTAATTCTTTCGGCGTACTTGCAGAGGATGCCCCCTTAAAATCAACAACCCAACCTTCTCGTTGTAAGTCATCAATCAGCCGATTAAACGATGCGATTAATTTGGAACGTGTTTCGATGTCGGTTATAATCAAAACTTTTCGATTTGTTGAAAGCGCATCAGGGGGCATGTCGTAACGCGAAGACATGTATCCGGTAGCGAAAATATCCAAGCCCCTGACATTCCAGAATTGTTCAACAGCGACTTCTGACTCATAGGAGAGCAGCTCCGTTTCCCATTGATCTCGAGGTGCAGGTATCGAATCCTTGAAGGCCCATGTCCTGTTTGAAGCTGGCTTTGTATAAATTGTAGCCGATGTTGGCGTTGAAGCTGGCGTCCACCACGCCCGTATGTTTTGAGTAGACGAATCCTGATACCGTGCCGTCAAATTCACCGCAGCCTGCTTAGTTGTTTGTGCTATTGCTGCAAGAGAATTAAAGACAAATAGGCAGAACGCAGTAACAAGGAAAGTGACGGCTTCAAGGTCAGATTTTAAACGACTCATGATGTAACCTATACAAAGGACTCGGATTCTTGCACGTGAACAACAGAAAAGAAAACAAAACGATACATTTACATTACACAACTGAGGTTTCGGAGATGAAAAACAGCACGTGGGTTGGATTGATAGCAGCGGCATTTTTAACTGCCTTTGGTTTAGTAGCATGCAGCGACGGCACCGTTAATCCTGCATCTGCTGTGAACAACGAAAACATAACTTCGAGCTACGAACTCCTTGTAGCGCCGATAGAGGTCACAGACGCCACAATTGAACAGGAAATGATGATCCATGACAATATGGGTCAGGGCATGGGTGAAGGCATGGGTGAAGGCATGGGCCAGGGCATGGGTGAAGACATGGGTCAGGGCATGGGTGAAGGCATGGGTCAGGGCATGGGTGAAGGCATGGGTCAGGGTATGGATCAGGGCATGGACAAGATGATGGACCCAAGTGGAAAGATGCTTAGTCATCCTTTTGGCCGACTCCTCAAAGCGCTGAACCTCACTGACGATCAGGTATCACAGGTCCGCGGGTTTTTGGCAGATCATGATACGTGTGTACGCGCTGCAATGGGCGACTTTAAAGCATCAATGCGCGGCATTATTGCCCGAGCCAAGGCAGCTCGTGCAGAAGTTTTGGCTGCGTTGCAAGCTGGCGATATAACTCGCGAACAAGCACGTGAAAAAATCCGTGCCATTAACGCAGATGCACGTGCAGCTCTTAAGAATTCCGATGCCCGTAATCAAGCTCGCGAAGCAATGAAAGCCTGTGACGACGAATTCCTGGCCTCTCTGAAGGGCATTCTCACTGAAGAACAACTTGCGATTCTGGAAAGGTATTTGGCCAATCGTTCCACTGGTACCAGAGGATAATAAAAAATTCAGGTTAATACCTGATTGAGCATCCTAAAGACCCGTTAGGTGAAAACTTAACGGGTCTTATCGTTTGTTAACAATTGTTGTCAGCCGTTCGCTAGATTGCTATAATTATGCTATTGGATTTCTTTGCCCGCTCAGGACGGTTTGTTCGGAATTTTTTAGCCGAATTTGGACAGATATCACTTCTACTGGTCAATACCATTCGGTACCTGCCGCGAGCGTTTAAAGACAGAGCGCTCGTTGTTGATCAGATGAAAATTGTCGGATCAGATTCCCTGCCCCTTGTCATCCTTGTTGGATCCTTTACCGGTGCTATCGCTGCACTACAGGCAACGAATCTCTTTGCAAAGTTCAACTTGATTTCAATTGCAAGACCTTTCATTGGCGGGTCTATCGCAACAGTTGTGTTTACCGAGTTAACACCTGTGCTCACAGCATTAGTTATTGCAGGGCGTGTCGGTGGTGCCATTGCTGCGCAAATAGGCACCATGAAGGTGTCGGAACAAATCGATGCACTCGAATTAATGGCAATAGACAAGAACCGCTATTTGGCCATGCCCAGGATGCTGGCTGCCCTAACAATGATGCCCATCCTTGCTGTGTTTTCCAATGCAGTAGCCTTAATCGGAGCATATATTCTAACGTCATTTAAATTTGATTTTACATCGGCAACATTCTTCAATTCCATTGAATCGTTTTTCAAAGTCTCCGAAGTCACCACAGGTATCACAAAATCATTTGTATTTGGTGGCTTTACTGCTCTCATAGGCTGTCACGTAGGATTCCGCACCTCTGGAGGAGCCGAAGGCGTTGGTGCCTCAACCGTTCGTGCCTTTACCATTTCTGCTGCGAGTATTCTCGTTATTGATGCAATATTTGGCATCTTGTTCTAAGACAAAATGGCAGACGCTGGACAAGATGGCTCTTCTATTGCCATCTTTTCACTTGACGCGACGATGGTAAGGGGCTAATTTTGCGCCCAATCAAATGTCTTAGCACTCTCAAGTGGAGAGTGCCAGTTTCGGAATTCAGAGTTCCGTGAATCCGAAACTGAATCTAGGTTCAGCGAGAGCGACTACTCCGCTGAATTGATGAAAATAGAACCTGGAACTTATCTGGAGGAAATGTATGAATCTCACTCCGCTTCATGATCGCGTGATCATCAAGCCGGCTACACCGGAAGAAACAACAAAAGGTGGAATCATTATTCCCGACACAGCAAAGGAAAAACCCATGCAGGGTGAAGTAATTGCTGTCGGTAATGGAAAAGTTAATGACGACGGAAAGATTACTCCGCTGTCGGTTAAGATTGGTGATAAGGTTCTCTACGGTAAGTATGCCGGTACAGAGATTACTGTTGATGGCGATGAACTCCTCATCATGCGTGAGGGTGACATCTTTGCTGTTGTTAAAAAGTAACAAAACAAAATATTCACACTAACTTAAAAGATAAAAATGGCAAGCAAAATGATTTCGTTCGATGTTGATGCTCGCGCTTCGTTGAAGCGCGGTGTTGATCAGCTTGCGGACGCTGTAAAGGTTACATTGGGACCAAAGGGTCGCAATGTTGTAATTGATAAAAAGTTTGGTGCTCCCACGATTACCAAGGACGGCGTTACCGTCGCTAAGGAAATTGAGCTCGAAGATCCGATGGAAAACCTTGGCGCTGCCATGGTGCGCGAAGTTGCCTCAAAGACAAGCGACATTGCCGGCGACGGCACCACAACGGCTACGGTTCTTGCGCAGGCCATTGTCCGCGAAGGCTTGAAAAACGTAACTGCCGGCGCGAATCCAATGGACTTAAAGCGTGGAATCGATTTGGCTGTTGCTTCCGTTCACGAAGGACTCCGTGAGCTCAGCCGTACGGTTACCGGCAAGAAGGAAATTGCTCAGGTTGGTACTATTTCCGCCAATAATGATTCCACCATTGGCAATCTGATTGCAGACGCAATGGATAAGGTTGGTAAGGATGGAGTGATTACCGTTGAAGAAGCTAAGGGTACAGACACCAGCGTTGATGTGGTTGAAGGTATGCAGTTCGATCGGGGCTACCTTTCTCCATACTTCGTAACAGATCCGGACACAATGGAATGTGTTCTTGAGAATCCATATATCCTTATCCACGATAAAAAAATTGGCGCCATAAAGGATCTTCTTCCAATCCTTGAAAAAACAGCGCAAGCCGGAAGGTCGCTGCTCATTATTGCAGAAGACATTGAAGGCGAAGCTCTTGCAACATTGGTGGTGAACCGCTTGCGCGGGACACTTAAAGTTGCTGCCGTCAAGGCTCCCGGCTTTGGCGATCGACGAAAGGCAATGCTCGAAGACATTGCAGTTCTCACTGGCGGTATGGTGATTTCCGAAGAAAAGGGTTTCAAACTCGAGAGTACGGCACTTCAGCATCTTGGTACTGCAAAGCGTCTGACGATTGACAAAGACAACACAACCATCGTAGAAGGCGCCGGAAATTCAGACGATATCAAGAAGCGTATCAATGAGATCAAAGCACAGATTGAAAAAACAACAAGCGACTACGACCGCGAAAAACTTCAGGAGCGCCTTGCAAAACTTAGCGGCGGCGTTGCAGTTCTCAAGATCGGTGCTGCCACCGAAGTCGAAATGAAGGAGAAGAAGGCTCGCGTCGAAGATGCACTTCATGCAACACGCGCAGCCGTCGAAGAAGGCATTGTGCCTGGCGGTGGTGTAGCATATCTGCGATCGATCGGTCGGCTGGACGGTCTGAAACCTGAGAATGAAGATCAGCGCACCGGAATAAACATAATCCGCCGTGCAATCGAAGAACCAATTCGCCAGATCCTTGCCAATGCCGGTATCGAACCATCGGTAATCGTTAATAAAATCAAGGAAGGCTCTGGATCATTCGGATTCAATGCTTACACGGAAGTATTCGAGGACCTGTTCGAAGCCGGTGTTATCGACCCCACAAAGGTTGCGCGAGTAGCGCTGGAAAATGCAGCGTCAGTAGCATCCCTGCTGATTACCACGGAAGCAACAATCGTTGAAAAACCAGAAAAGGAAAAGGCTTCCGCAATGCCGCATGGCGGTGGAATGGATATGTATTAATTCGGAAGGCATCAGCCGCCTCTGACTGTCGGCAGAAGGCAGTCCGATAGATGAATAAAGGCTCCGGTTGTGAAAATGATCGGAGCTTTTTGTTTGAATTAGCTTAGTAAAATTTTTCCTATCACCATGCTTGTTGCATCTTTGCCATTGATGCAGTACGTAGACGTTCACTCAACAAAACACACGCATAGGCCGGACGTTATTTCGCTGGCAAGCATTAGAATTACAAAGGATACAGAAGAGTTCGTCGAAGACGGCCTCTGTACCGTAGGTCTGCACCCGTCCGATGTCGACGATGATTGGCGCGATGCATTCGACATTGTTGAAGAGCTCGCATCAGACGAGCTTGTGGTGGGAATTGGTGCGTGCGGACTCGACCGCGCCTGCGACGCCCCCTGGCTGTTACAACTCGATGCCTTTAACGCTCTCGCCGATTTGGCTGAACGCGTGTCGAAGCCGATGGTGGTGCGGTGCGTGAAAGCGTACGACGAATTGTTTCAAGTGCAAAAAGATGTCGATGCTGTTCAGACGTGGGTTCTTCATGGTTTTGTTAAGGGGCAGGAACTCGCACGGCAATACCTCGATGCAGGAATGCACCTCTCATTCGATTCGACAATAATGAAGGAGACGCAGACACTGATTGAGGTGGTAAAGTTTTGTCCCGACGATCGAATCCATTTGGAAACCGGCTCTAACTCAAGTGTAGGTATCGAGGAAATAACGGAACGAGTGGCCAACCTGAGAGGTATCGGTACGCAGGCGCTTTGTGATATACTTGTTCGAAATTTTAACAGTGTATTCAACAAACAGTAATTATAATTCGAGTGTCACCAGACATTTACCTAACTCTGCAATCTGTGTATGAAAATCCAGATTATCGGCTTTGGCCTGGCTGGTTCATGGATGGCGTGGGAGCTGATTAAGAGAGGCATCGACGTAGTTATTACCGATCGTTATAATCCGAATTCATCGTCGCGTATTGCTGCGGGTCTGATAAATCCAATCAATGGCACGCGTCCCAGACCAACATGGCTGGCTGATGTTCTCTTGCCGTTTGCATACAGCGCATACCACGAGATGTCGAGTGAAGTCAATCAACCATTGCTCACACAGTGTAAAGTTCGTCGGGTTTTCATAACCGAGGAAGATGTGAGGCTTTGGGATCACGCCTCCACACGGCAATGGTATGGAAATGACTTTGCCGGCTTTAATGTGATGTGGGAGACCCTGACATCCGGCATGTTGGAAGGAATCAGCTATGACTATGGCGGCGTGGAGTATGGTGGTGCTATTGTTAACACGGCTGGCGTGATTGAGTGTGTTCGAAAGCATGTTGTAGAAGTTGACGTGCCTCAAGAAGACGTCGATTTCACCATTTGGTGCGAAGGCTGGGAAGCGAGCCGTAATGAACTGTGGCGGTGGCTTCCGTTCCAACCAGTAAAGGGCGAAATTCTCGATGCAATTATTGATGGACAGCCCCTTACAACAATCATTACAAGAAGTATTTGGATTGTTCCCGTAAGCGACGAAGAACGCGTGGTAGGAAAGCAGAGCATCAGAATCGGATCTACTTACGATTGGGATGATTTGAGCGACGTGCCAACTGAACACGCGCGCACCTCGCTAGTGTCGATGGCTGAAACTATTCTCGGCAGACCGGTTGTAATTACGGGGCACAGAGCTGCTGTAAGACCTGCGGCGCGTTCCAAGCGGCCATATCTGGGTATTCATCCAACTCATAAAAAACATGCAATTTTGAATGGCTTTGGTGCAAAAGGGGCACTGTGGGCACCATGGGCTGCACAGCAGCTTGCAGACCACATCCTTGATGGAACTCCTCTTAACGCCGAAACCAACATTGTTAGATGGTGGAATCAATAATCAATGAATTACGAAAACGCAGTTGGCTATGTTCACTCAATGCTTGGTTCCACTCTGCATGAAGGCGATGTGGCCATAGATGCAACTGTTGGTAACGGTTGGGATACTGCATTGATGGCAGACCTTGTTGGCGCCGAAGGTGTTGTATATGGTTTCGATGTCCAGTCTGTAGCAATAGATGTTACCCGATCGAGAACATCAGGATGCCCAGCTACTGTGCGGCTGTTTCTTCACGGACATGAATCAATGACTGAGTGCATTGATCCGGAGCATGTAGAAAAGGTGAAAGCCATTACGTTTAATCTCGGCTACCTTCCGGGAGGTGACAAAGAAATTTCGACGCACGTAGATACTACTCGGCGCGGATTGAATGATGCGCGTACTCTATTGTCACCGAACGGAATAATTACAGTGGTTTGCTATCGACACTCCGAAGGTGAACGCGAGCTTGCAGTAGTAAGAGAGTTGTTGTCTTTGTGGACGCAGGAAAAATACACGGTTGTCGAAGTGTCGTTTGTCAATCAGCGCGGCAATCCTCCAATTGTCTTTGTTGTTTCATCACGTTCAAATGAACTCACCAACACCATCGTTCGGTGATTATGCTACATCTTCTTTTTACGGCTATGATGCTCACGTCTCAAACAACCTTGTTCGATCTGACGATGAAAACTATCGACGGCGATGAACAGTCTCTTTCTGAGTATAAGGGGAAGGTTGTCGTTGTTGTAAACGTTGCTTCCTACTGCGGATTCACCTATCAATACAGCATGCTCGAAAGGTTGTATAGCAAATACAAGGACAGGGGGCTGGTAATACTAGCTTTCCCTTCTAATGACTTCGGCGCACAAGAGCCAGGCACAGATGCAGAGATCAAGGAGTTCTGTAATAAAAATTACAATATTACATTTCCCATGTTTTCGAAAATCACTGTGAAAGGCAATTCTAAGCATCCACTGTATGAGTGGCTTACATCTGGCGGGGGCAACAGCTCGCTATCCGGTGAGATTAAATGGAATTTTGAAAAATTTTTAATCGACAAATCTGGGAAGGTGCTTGCGCGCTATAAACGCGATATAGAACCCACGAGTGAGGCGTTTATTGCCGATGTGGAGAAGGCGCTTAACCAGTAATTTGATAACATGACCCTGGCGCGAAACAATAGAGACGGCAAAGTATTTGTTCGAAAGTTGATCCGATCATGGTGCGATTGAATGATTTATTGAGGCTGCCTTTTCCCCTCGTCCTAGCCTCGCAGTCGCCGCGGAGGCAAAGCCTTCTGCGTCATATCGGATTTGATTTTACGATTGTAAATCCTGATATCGATGAAGACAGCGTTCCTCATTCCGATCTCTATGATAAATATGTTGAGCATATCGCTCTGTTAAAGGCGCGTCGAGGTTTGGAAATGGCCACAGGGGAATGCATCGTCCTTGGCTCCGATACCACCGTTGTCCTTGATGGTCAGATTCTTAACAAACCAACCGACCGGCAGGATGCCAAGCGCATTCTTTCGATACTCTCGGGTAACACGCATACCGTTTTTACAGGCATTGCGCTTACAACAACGCGGGAGCGCGAAGTCACCGCGTCACGCTCGACGCGTGTTACCTTTCGTTCGTTGTCGCAGGAAGAGATCGATGCCTATGTCGATTCCGGTTCGCCAATGGATAAGGCAGGCGCTTACGGAATTCAGGATGACTTTGGAGCAGTATTTGTTTCCCACGTCGAAGGCTGCTACTACACAATCGTCGGCCTTCCCGTTGAACTTCTCTACACAACGCTTCGGGATTTTGTAAGGCAGGAATTACTGTGAAGCGTTTCACGGCAGTACTCGTTGCCCCGTGGCTGATTACGCTTTGTGTTTTTTGGATATACCCGTTGGTATACGCATTCTTTATGAGTCTGACCAAATATCAGACTCTAACCAACGAGATGACGTGGATTGGTTTTTCGAACTATTCCAATGTTGTTTCGGACGCACTGTTCTGGAAGGCGCTTTCAAACACACTCATATTCACCCTTGGAACAGTACCGATTACAACAACGTTTGCAGTGCTGCTTGCAGCGGCATTGCAACACCGTAGTGTGAAACTTGGCGCTGCAATGCGTGCATCCTACTTTCTTCCAAGTGTAACGTCACTGGTTGTGATTGCATTGATTTTTACAAATCTATATGCTCGCGACGGTTATGTAAATGCACTTTGTTCAATGACGGGACTGCCGTTTCCTGAAAATGGCTGGCTGTTAACCGAAGCCACTGCATTGCCTGCGATTATGGCCATGGACATTTGGATAAGCACCGGGTATTATATGGTGCTGTTTATGGCGGGTATGGAAGCAATACCTAAGGATCTTTACGAAAGTGCTGCACTTGCAGGAGCATCCAAGTGGCAGCAGTTCTGGAAAATTACACTGCCATTACTTCGGCCGACATTGACATTCGTTGTAGTGATTAATTCAATTAAGAGCTTCCAAATATTTATTGAAGTTTATGTTATGACGAAGGGCGGACCGTTGGGAGCAACCACAACACTTGTCTATCTGGTGTATCACAACGCATTTGAGCAAACCGATATGATGGGTTATGCTTCGGCTCTGGCATACGTGATATTTGCAATTCTACTTGGACTATCATTCATCCAAATGATGTTGCTAAAGGCCAGAACATGAATCCAGGATTGATCTTAATTGGACTTATCGGTTATCTGATTGGTACACTTCCAACAGCATACATTGTGCGTCGGCTCACATCAGGCAAGGATATTCGCACCGAGGGAACCGGTAATGTTGGCGCTCGAAATCTTGCAGAGGTTTCCAATAATGTTTGGCTGGGAATCCTTACAGGTGTAATCGATGCTCTCAAAGGTGTTGCAGCCATTGTTGCCGCAACAGCAATACACCACGATTGGTTCGCAGCCAAAGCATGGGCGGCAACCGGCGCAATTCTCGGACACAACTACAACGTCTTCCTTCGGTTTAAGGGTGGAAGGGGGCTTGCAACTGCATTAGGTGTTGGATTGGTAATAAATCCGCTATTCGTTGTTACGTGGGGTTTAATGTTCGTGGTGGGTTACTATGTTATCCGACGTAACGAACATGTGGGCTCTATGACTGCAGTTATTGCAACTGCATTGTTGGTTTTCAGTTTTCCGGAGCGTGTTGTTCTCGAAACGATGCTGGTGGTCTGCTACGAAGCCATACAAGCTCGGTTGTTTGCATTTGCCGTCTTGATTCCAATATTCTTCCGTCTTCTGCAGCCTCTTCGTGAACTAATTGCCGCTGAAGCTCGAAGCGATGAGATGTAAATATATTTACAGTTGTCGATATGTTAGTTGACCACTATCCCGTGGATTTTGTTCAGAATATCGGCGCCCGATTCAGACCTGCATACGATAAACACTGATAGACGGCTCATACCATTGCAAAGCTCATGTATTTCGTGTTCAGTGCAGGCAGTGGCTATTGCAGACAACACCGACGCCTCGGTTGCACCGGGACCTGTTGCAATAATTATCGATGCACTCTTTGCTTCGAGTCCTGTTCCAACTAAACTCACATCGATCTCAGTCCTCGATTCTTCCGTCTGTGATATTAAAACTGCCGAAGATCTTTCGATTGAATGTGATTCGAGGAGAATCTTTGATTTGATATTGGCGTGGCCTAGCACGTTCTTAAGCTCTGCAGTCTGTCCGCTGATGAATGTGCAATCACGAACTATCGAAACAGCATGAAGTCTTGAGTGCGTCACGTCCACATGGGTTATCATCGTACCTTCATCATCAGGTCTGAAGGTGTTGAGCACAGCAACAGCAATTCCGGCGTCGATAGCCGGCTTTATTGTGTCGGGATGAAGCACCCTTGCCCCATACAAGGCCAGTTCGCGAACTTCGCTAAACGATAGCGATGGTATCGGACGCGCAGTTGCTACCAACCGCGGATCGGCACTAAAAACTCCGCTGACGTCTGTCCAGATTTGAATCAGCTCGGCGCCTACAGCAGAACCAAGAATAGCTGCGGAATAGTCAGACCCACCACGACCAAGTGTTGTAACGAATCCGTCCGGTGTTGCACCTATGTAGCCTTGGGTTACTACAACATCGTGTGCATCGAATTCAGGAATCAGAGCGCGAGTGCAGAGTCTACGTGTTTCGTTGAAATCAACATTGGCTTTGTGGTACTGGTCGTCTGTTCGCATCACAGATGTTGCATCGAACAGCCTGCAACGCACGTTTACTGACCGAAGTGCGTGGACAAGAATGCAGCTTGTGAACCGCTCACCGAACGAGGCAATTTTATCCAGAGATTGATTTGTACACTCATTGAGGAAATGAATTCCTTCGACATAGCGCGTTAACTCGTTACCGATCTCCGATACATCGAGGCAGGCAGCGTCGGGAGCAGGAATCAGCTCATTGCAGATGCGTATGTGACGCATAATGATTGCCTTGCACAAGCTGATAGCCTCATCGCCATCGGTGACGGCCATACGTGCCAGTTCCAGCAATTGGTTTGTTGTTCCGCTGGCTGCCGACACAACAACGAGCAATTTCGTAGATCGGTCTATAGTTTTTGTAACGATTGTTAATACGGACGTCAGCGCCGCTGAATCGGCAACCGATGTGCCGCCAAATTTCATTACTATCATGGCTAATGCACGTCGAAATATTGCGTCAGGTGGTCGGCATCTGTCACATGAAGTAATATTCTGTCTTCAACCAGTTCGCGAACTGCATTCTTTGCAGCTCCGATATGGAATCCGTACTTGTAAGCAAAATGCCAAATATCAATGGGTGCAATGCTTGCTTCGAGCGCCAGAGCCTGTGCCGGAGAAAGCTTTTGTCTGCTAACAAACCGATCCTTTACAGCAGCCATAAAATCGGAAGATTCTTTATCGATGAACATGGAGGGGGCGAAGTAATAATTATCTGTATTTCGAAGCTCACAAATGAGAAACGCACCGCCAAAATTTGCTCCGCATAAATCCTGGAGAAACGCCAGGCTTACTGTGTAAGGCGGATCGGTGGATTCCTTCCATAGATCGTTCCATACAGGCTCATCAGCAATTTTCAACCATTCAAAAAACTTGATTTCATTCTTAGGTAATTGCATCAGATACCTGTCGCCAAAGGTAGCCTTCAGTACCTGAGCCTGTTTCGCAGTCATCAACCGGAGCTGGTCGTCGGTAAATATGATATAATCACAATCTCCAATCGACTCGTTGCAATGCGATATGATTTCGTTGAGGGTCACGCAGGAATGGTTTCTGACTTTTTACGACGTCGATCAATGAATATTCCCGCGAATCCTATTAGCAGAGCAAAGCCGTTCGATGCCATGCTTATCATTCGACCACGTTCAAATGCCGGACTATCGAATCTAAACTCAACTGTATGCTTTCCCTCTGGCACAGCAATGCCTCGCAGAAGAAAATCTGCTTTGTGAATTGTAACTTCCTTTCCGTCGAGATAACAATGCCATTCAGGATAATAAATTTCACTAACAACCAAGAATGACGCATTTGTGTTGTTCGTCTCAATCGCCATAGTTTGGTTACCCCTATGCGTAATTCTTGCAGTTGCAGCCGAATCAGGCGCTGTTATCTGCCCCCTAACATCATTCTCTACCCATGCTGTTTTTCGCGCATCAAATGATCCGTCTCGAAGTTTATTTAACACATTTGCCGCGCTCCGTTCAATCTTTACCGAGTCGACAAACCAGGCGCGTGGAAGATAGTTATCGTTTTTATAAACAAACATGCCTGTCGTCGGAGACTGAAACGCTGCGGCGATGCCACTGAGCTGCTGTCGCGAAACAACATACTTTACATTTAGCAAGTTCCACATGAAAGGACTAGTGATAACAGAATTTCCGGGAACAGGTTGCTGCCCGCTTCCGCGCGCTGCTACATCGAGCATATCCTGATACAGGCGCAGCTTGGCTGACGAATATCCGTGCACATTTTCGATCAGGAAATATGCCCACCAATTTGCTGGCAACGAACCAGAAACATCGGCGATACGAAACACTCCGGGATCGGACTTAATGAAGTCCACCACGTCGTACTTCCGAAATACATTCTTCTCAGGTGTTCCTTCACGTGGTTCATAAGGGCGAGCATCAACACGCCACAGGTCTATGAGTACAAGTAGAATTGCCACCGGCGGTACAAACTTGGGAGACATTGAACCGCTAACCACGAGCAGTATCATCAACCCAAAACCAGCAGCGATGAAGCCGGATGCAATCCAGTCAGACCTCATGTTGTCGAACACAACCTGTGTGTACTGAGGCGATACATCGTCGGGAGATCTGAACTGCTTTGGTTCTTTTTCCGCGAGTGCTTCAGCTACTGTCCTCTTATAAGTCGCTTCCGAAATGGTTGTATAGGCAAATCCAATAACAAGAAAGGCAGACGTGAGTGCGGCAATCCATTTGGCAGTCCTTCTCATTTCTTTGTTCTTATGCCACCGCAACACTGCCGACAAGCCGTACCCCGCCAGCACTGGCGTAGCGAACTGCAGAAGGCACAGTGCCATCGACGGAGCGCGGAATTTGTTGAAGGAGGGCACCATGTTATAAAACACATCATACAATAGGGGAAAATTCTTTCCAAAGGAAAGAAGCAGAGAGAACAAGCCCAAGACTGTAAGAAAAATTACAAACGGATCGCGGCGGTTGAAAAATATTCCTATCACAGCCAACAACAACACGCCAATACCCATATAGTTTGCGGCGTCGGTAAAAGGCATCTGCCCCCAATACAGGTTTGTTTGCTGCTCGCGCGCAGACCCAGACATCTTGGCAGAGAGGTTCCCAAACCCATAGTAGTTGGGAATAAGAAAGGTTGCCATCTCTCCGGGAGAGAACGACCAATTAGTAGCATACTCGTAATCATTGCCTCCAGCTTGGTCTGTAGTCTTGTCCTGCATTTGAACTATCGGCGCCGAACCACGCGTTGAGTGTGGAGTATAGTCTCTCGTGGCTAAAAACATGTCGGCATGTGTCCCCAGGGCAATCAGCGTGGCAACAGCAAGTCCGGCTCCGGCCTTGAGTACGGAAAGCGCGCCCTGTTTGGTTATGAGTCGGATAATAAGTTCTATTAGCAAATAGATTGCTGCAGCGCAGCCCATATAGAACATCATCTGTGGGTGCGTTGCCGTTACCAGAGCAATCATTGCCAGGATGACGATGAAGAGGTTGGTGAGAGAAAATCGTTCCCGCATGCGTTCAAGTGAAAGAAGGATCCACGGTAGTGTTGCCAGGGAAACCGGTTTTGTGCTGTGGCCGATCATGACCCACACGATAACGAATGTCGAAAAGATTGCAGCAACAGAACTAAATATTGCAACAAGTCTGTCGTGACGTTTTACCCTCATCAGACTATAAACGCCCCAACCGTAAATGGCGTACCACAGCGCCAGTCGAGTTGTGTCGTTTGCAGTTAGCTCGCCAAAAAATTTGGGAATGGAAAACAAAATCATTCCCACAATGTCCCACGTTCGTTCACCTGCTGCAAGGAACGACGCAAGAGACGGCATCCCGGAAAAAATGTACGGCACCCACAATGGAAACTCACCAGCAGCCTTTGCAGCCTTGAGATATGGGATAAAAGAATAAAAGGCTACGTTATCGCCCTGGCTTAAGAAGTTTTTTCCGGAAAAAATTGCGTCAGAAAAAAATAAGAGCACCGCTGCAAGGATGGTTCCCCATGAAAGAAGATCCAAGACGAATTCTCTGCGCGCCGGATCAAGTTTTGATAAAGGTTTAGTACTGGCTGATGGATGTTGCCGTTTAGATGTCATTTCACATTCTCAAGAGTATGAAGTGCGCAAAATAGTATGTAGTTTTCGCTAGCCGCAGATTTGTTTTCCCGCGGAGGACTCATGGTCAATCTTTCGCCGCGCAGTGCGGCCTTAACAATCGACGACGCATTGCATCTGATACGTCGCGCAACATTTCATCCAACTTGGCAGTTGGCTTCGAGCCTTGCGGGGCAGACTCCAGGCATGGCCGTTGAAACATTGATGGCGCTCTCGCCACCAATCCCAATGCCAGATTGGGCAGACGATCCGCCTGAATTTTCCGACTTCGCCGCTGCTGCCAAACTGTGGCCCGAATTGCAAAGATGGTGGATTGGGCATTGCATTGCTAACGTGTCCATGCGCGAACGTATGATGGCGATGTGGCACAATCATTTTACAAGTGATTATGTAACCGTGTATGCAGCGATGTGGATGACAACGCAGAGTGCAATGTTGAGATCGAAGGTTTACAACTTCCGAGATATGGCTCTCGGTATCATCGGCGATCCTGCAATGCTGCGTTACCTGAACGGCGAACAGAGTATTAAGGGAAATCCGAACGAAAATTTTGGTCGCGAATGGTTTGAGCTGTTTACGCTTGGTGTTGGGAATTATGTAGAACGCGACATCATCGAAGCTGCCCGCGCATTCACAGGATGGAGAATCAACGGGCTGACAGGCGTATACAATCCTCAGCTTGCCGATCTCGGCGAAAAAACCATCCTGAACCAAACAGGAGAGTGGGCGTACGACGATGTTGTTCGCATTACGCTTGAACAGCCAGCCTGTGCTCGGTGGATAGCACAGAAGATTATAAAAATGTTTGTAGAGTATTTCCCTGAAGCAGAGACCATCGAACAGGTTGCCGAGTTAATTCGCACAAACGACTATAACATACGTCCCGTGATGGCATCGCTCCTCTCCAGTGAATACTTTTATTCCGAATCACTTCGTGGTGCTCTGATTAAGGGGCCCATGGATTTTTCGATTGGGCTTTCGTCAATATTTGGACTAACAAATCTCTCGCCTGCATACGTTGTTGGCATCATGTCGTCTCTCTCCCAAGTCCCCTTCTATCCGCCGTCTGTAGAGGGCTGGAAGGGGCACAGGTTGTGGATCAATTCAACGTTGTTCCCATCCAGGCAGCGCATAGCGGAGGCATTCTTGGACGGACGCGAAGCGGGTTCCTCTATGAGGCTTAGAGATGCGAATGATACGCCCCTTACCATCGATTTTGTTGAGCTTGTGAAGCAGATGCCCAACTATAATACAGCCGAGAAAGTTGTGGAAAATGTTGCCAGGCTTTTGCTTCCAATTCAGACGAGTGCACAGCAGCGTGAGATATTACTCGACATCATGATGGCCGGAGCGCCAACATATTCGTGGGATATCAATAGCGGCACTGCACCCAGCAGAATCAAATTGCTGATGCAGGCTATTACCCGCATGCCGGAATTTCAACTGACGTAACGGAGAACATTGATGAACCGCAGAAAATTCATTCGATCCGTAGGCGCAACCGGAGTGGCTGTTGCAACATTGCCAACAATCGTCGATTCATTTGCCGTTAAAGCACTCGCCGGGGGCGGCACAAATCTGGAACGCTTACTCGGCACATCCGATCGTGTTTTGGTTCTCATCCAGTTGCAGGGTGGGAACGATGGCCTGAACAACATCATACCGGTATCTAACTCTATTTACTATGAGAATCGACCGCGTCTGTCGATTAAAAAGAATGCCACACTGCCTCTCACCGATACATTGGGCTGGCATCCGGCGCTTGCTGGATTTCGCGATCTCTACGACTCCGGTCGCCTGGCGATTGTACAGGGAGTGACGTACCCAAACCCCAACAGGTCGCATTTCAGAGGAACAGACATCTGGCTTACAGCTACAGATGCCGAGGTATTCGGCACATCCGGATGGGTTGGCAGATACGTTGATACGTTTGCACCGGCCTTCCCAGATGTTCTTCCTCCTCACCCACTTGCCGTGCAAATCGGAACATCACTTTCTTTAGGATTACTGGGACCGCGAGGCGCTATGGGTGTTACGTTCCGCGACCCCGACGAATTCTACCGCCTTGTAAACAGCGGCGGTGCTATAGAAGAGATCCCGGCAACAGATCTTGGTGATACTCCTGCCGGACGCGAAGTTGAGTATATGCGCAACATTGCACGGTCTGCAGACACGTATGCTGCAGTTGTTAAACAGGCTGCCGATGCGGCCATAGCATCAACGATTACTTATCCGAATACAGATCTTGCAGGAAAACTAAAAGTAGTTTCGCAGCTCATAAGTGGCGGACTGCAAAGCAGGGTATATCTGGTGTCGATGACGAGCGGGAGTTTCGATACCCATGCCGGACAAGTGCTCACAGACGATCCAACACAGGGTGCTCATGCAGCGCTGCTCAGAGAGCTGGGTGACGCCGTTAACTCATTCATGACAGACCTGAAGAACAAGGGACTGCAAGACCGCGTTGCTGGAATGACGTTTAGTGAATTTGGACGTCGGGTTGCCGAAAACGGATCCATCGGAACCGATCATGGTACGGCTGCTCCTTTGTATGTTTTCGGATCGAGAGTGAATAGTGCAATTTTTGGTTCAGATCCGGATTTGGTTAATCTCGATGAGCGCGGCGACATGCTCATGCAGAATGATTATCGCGACGTCTATGCAGCTATGTTGCTGCAGTGGTTTGCCGAGCCTTCGTCGCTGGCTCAAAATGTTCTGTATCGTGATTTTAGCTCAACTGCAGTTCCCATTTTTGATAGTACTGTGAGTGTTGCCGAAACAAGACGAGGGCAGACGTTTGGCTTTCGCTCTGTGAGTCCTAATCCAGCATCGGGTGACGTTAGTATAAATGTTTACATTGACGCATTCGAAGATGCAGGCATCGACATATCGAACGTGCAGGGGCGCATGATCCGTTCACATACAGTAGATTCTTTCAGCGGGTCGGCATCGTTCAATGTTTCCGATATGCCTTCCGGCACCTACGTCCTAACGCTTCGTTCCGGTAGATTTATCGCTCATACGTTACTGCAGGTTCAACATTGATGACGTCAGTTCGTTTCGCCCTGGCTGTTGTGTTGTGCTCAGCATGTTTAAATGCACAGCCCCTTACCAACCCGTACGATTTTTCGATTCCCGACTCTGTTGATCTCGACACAGCGCTTGTTGTTGGACCAATAGATTCGGCAGGTTCTCATGGAAGGGTAATATCTCTGAATGGTCACTTAGCGTTCGAGGACAGCACGCGCTTCAGGCCAGTTGGAACAACACTACAGCTAGGCGCCATATTTCCGGACAGCTTGCAGGCTATTCGTCTTGCAAAGAGATTGCGTGCGCTCGGGATTACATGTGTTAGGCTGGCATACTTTGACTACACATACTCACGAAACATCAGCATACTTGCCAATGGCAACAGCACGTTGGAGAATGGACTTGATCCGGAGCAGATGGCGCGCTTTGACTGGTTCATGCACCAATTGCGTTCGAATGGAATCTACTATGTATTCACATTTCATGGTGTGTGGAATCCGCGGCCGGGCGACGGCGTGAATGATTCAACAGGATTTGGAGCGCGTGTGCCATTGTTCTTTGAATCAAATGTTCAACAAATCCATCGAGGCATTATTCGGCTGCTCCTTGAACATGTAAATCCGCATACCGGCCTTGCCTATAAAGAAGATCCAGCACTGGCCTTCATCATAGCAGGCGAAGACGCATCGGTAATGGTGTACTGGATGTACACAAAAGATATCATCCGATTGAATAATTACGGCGCCAGTTTTAACCTTGGACTTCAACATCACGCCTACATCGATTCGTTGTTTTATGCGCGATTAAGGGGTAAGGGGCTCAATACCGATGCAAAGCTGAATGCCGCATGGAAGACAACTCCAGACGATCCGGCTGAAAAGATTCGCAATGGCGGGTTTGAAGATCCATTCAACCCTTCCTGGACACTGGGAGTCAATTCAGGTGATGGCGCACAAGCATTGATGCAATACTCCGAAACAGAGAAGCGGGAAGGTAATCAGAGCGGGAAAATTCTTATTGGTTCACTTGACAGAAACCGTAATAGTCAAGGTATTTATCTTTACCAAACGCTGTCGAATCTAAAACGTCTGCGTCGTTATACGTTATCGCTTTGGATGAAGGCTGATAACGCGACGCCTACACACAGGGTTGTTTTTCTGATTCATGCCCCTTCGTATCCATTCAACTCTTATGGTTTTTCACGGGTCGATACAATTTCGAATCAGTGGGCTCAATACACGTACACGTTTGTTTCGTCTGCGACCGACGAAATATCAGCTATAATCCAGATTCAATTTGGGCTTGACCCTGGCAGTGTGTTTATTGATGCAGTGAGCCTTAAAGAGATAGGTTTTGACGGGCTGCGTCCAGGTGAGTCAATATCAAATAATTCTCTCACTAGGAGCGACATCTGGGATGCAAGCGTATCCCCTAAGAGGATTAAAGAAGAGTTCAATTTCTACATGGACCAGTTTACGTCGATGTTGAAGGGAGTGTATTCACTGGTACGCGACACTCTGCAGAGCAAGGTATTACTGTGCCCATCAATGAGAACGTACACCGATGTCGAGTTGCATTCAATTGCTGATTATGATTTGTTTGTTTCTACAGATTGGAGAACATCGGCAACTTCAATGTTGTTGGAGCCAGGCGGCGGCACGGTGTATAATCATACTCAGTACGATTTAGCGGACAAGCCATTCATTCTTGCAACCGGAGGAATTGTATATCCACGACCGTACCAATCGGAAATGACCGTTGTAATGCCGGCGTATGCGGGACTGCAGGATTGGGACGGAGTGTTCTTTTCAGTATTTACAAGCACTCCGAGAACTGGGAACGTACGGGTCGACTCAGGATCATCTTGGGAGATATTCGACAAACCATTTGTTCTCACAATGCTGCCGTCTGTTAGCAATGCACTTCGTTCGTTCGATGTATTGCCATCTCAAAAAGTCGTTCAAATCACGAACAGCACCGAGACACTGTCGTATCCGCCATTACACATTGTTTATGCGTATTCGTTAAGCATGCCAACCGACTCGCGTATGCCTTTGTTCCGCCGAGTCGAAATGATGCCAGATCTTGCAGCGCAGGAGTCCTTCCTGCCACACAGAGAAATTTCGGCCCTGTCCGGAAATGTTGTCGATCCCACTACTCTGGATGCCGAGAACGGTCAGATATTTTTAAATGCAGCCATTGGCGTTTTACGTGTAATTACACCACGCTACATCGCAATAGCAGGAATCTTAGAGGGGCAAATAATTAACGAGCCGGGTATCATTGTTGAGCAGACATCTGCAGGTAGGTACACGAGCGTCGTGTTCTCGTCTCTTACCGATAATCCAATAGCAGAAAGTGAAAGGAATCTTCTTGTCATCGGAGCCAGAGGATTGAATCGGGGAACAGTGTTCGCTCCGGATTCACTTGACCTTGAATCGTGGGGTTCCGGTCCCATGCAGCTCGAGGCACGGACGGTGAGGATTACAATTACTGCTCCCGCATTCGATTCATGCTTCGTTGTCCCATTAGGTAACGATGCTCGCCATAAGGGCATAAGGCGGAATGTACCCCGCAGTCCAACGGGCAGGTTTTCGATTGAAATTGATACGCGGAGCGATGAGACTCCCTGGTATAAGATTCTGTTTACAAGGCTGGGTACGGGCGTTGCCGAAACAGAGGCATCGGCAGTCGAGATTTCTCCGAACCCTGCCGCTGATTACGTGCATGTTAAATCTGAGGCACTTCGCAGTGTTAAAATTTTAGATCTGTATGGGACTGCAGTACTTGCTAAACAAGTTGATTATCTGAATGATATAACAATTCCAACAGATCGGCTGCCATCGGGTTCCTATACCGTAGAGGTAACAACCAACACTGGACGTATTCTTAAGCCCCTAATCGTTGTCAGATAACGTCTAGTCCATAAACAAATACGGGCGCCACGTATCGTCGACCCTGCCCGCATAGTGCTTCAGGAAGAGCACATGGTGTGGTTTGCGAGGTGTTGTCAGCAGCCGCATTCCCGCTTCTTCGGGTGTGCGGCTACCCTTTCTGTTGTTGCATTTAACGCAGGCACAAACAAGATTCTCCCACACATCTCCACCTCCGCGTGAACGAGGTATGATGTGATCTACGGTAAGGGGCGGGTGATGATCGCCGCAATACATGCAATGGAATCCATCGCGACGAAGAATATTCTTCCGCGACAATTCAACTTTTTTAAAAGGCACTCTTAGGTATGCGCTCAGGCGGATCACACTTGGATAGGCATAGACTTCGCGAATAGTTCTAACTACAAGCGAAGCGCGGTGCTCAACCATTTCGGCTTTTGTGAGGAACAGGAGAAGGAGTGCCTTTTTTGCGCTGCAAACGCTGATTGGTTCGTAACTCTGATTTAGAACAAGAACCTTGGAATTGAGAGACGCTGGTACTTCCGCCGCTGGGCGGGTATAATCAACGCGAAGATGAGCAACGTTACTACTGAAGGCTAATACTCCTTACCACAACTTAAACATAACTCATCAAAACGGTATTTTTGCACAAACATTTTTCGCATTTACTAACATCACTACATGACCAGAGTTCCGGCTCTCCTTGCACTTGAAAATGGAATGATCATCGCGGGTGATGCCATAGGTGCAATCGGCGCGGAATGCTCGGGAGAGCTCGTCTTTAATACCGCGATGACGGGGTATCAGGAAATCCTGACCGATCCCTCGTACTGTTCGCAGGTTGTTACATTTACCTATCCTCATATTGGCAACTACGGCGTTAACGACGATGATGTTGAATCATCGCATATACAGGCTGCAGGAATTGTCGTTCACGAGTTATCCCGCGTCGTCTCGAACTACCGTGCCAATCGCCCCCTTCAGGAATATCTTGAAATGCATGGAATTGCTGGTATTGAGGGTGTTGATACACGGCACATCGTTCGGATACTCAGGCAGGAAGGAGCCATGCGCTGTGTGATAGCGCATGGGGAGAACCTTGATGGCAATGAATTAGTTGAGCGTGCGCGCCGGGTTTCTCCGATGGCAGGCACGGACCTAACAAATCTGGTTACGGCTCCGCAGCCATATCAATGGAACGAAGTGTCTGCGGAAGATTTTCGGTATGCGAAGTACACTGTTGAACATCGGTATAATGTTGTAGCCGTAGACTTTGGTATTAAGAGAAACATTATGCGAAGGCTTACGGCCTATGGCTGCGATGTAACAGTAGTTCCTGCAAGCACAAGTGCCGAAGAGATACTGAACTATAATCCCGACGGTGTTTTCCTTAGCAACGGTCCGGGCGATCCTGCTGCTGTTCTAAGTGGAATACAGACCGTAAAAGCCTTGCTCGGAAAGAAGCCCGTGTTTGGAATATGTCTTGGGCATCAGATTATGGCGCTTGCCCTTGGGGCCGCAACGTACAAGCTGAAATTTGGACACAGGGGTGCAAATCATCCTGTTATGAATTTGAAGACGCGTAAGATTGAGATTACTTCGCAGAATCACGGGTTCTCTGTCGACCACACAACGCTTCCCGGAAATGTTGAGATGACCCATGTGAACCTCAACGACAATACATGTGCAGGCATCGCGCTTACGGACGCTCCTGCATTTGCCGTGCAATATCACCCTGAAGCTAGTCCCGGTCCACACGATTCAGATTATTTGTTCAGGGACTTTGTAGAAATGATGCCTAAGAGGTGAATCGGGGGTAAAGGTGAACAATTGTAAGTCTCGGCTCAGGCCAAAATTTGATTATGCCGCGATTTCTTGAATATTCCCCAAACTTCCAGTAAGTTTGTCGGCTCTGACGTTTTTGGGCAGGTACTCAAGCGGTCAACGAGGGCAGACTGTAAATCTGCTGGCGAATGCCTACGGAGGTTCAAATCCTTCCCTGCCCACGTGGCAGGTATGCGACCAAAAGCGCGGGAGTAACTCAGTTGGTAGAGTCACAGCCTTCCAAGCTGTTGGTCGCGGGTTCGAGTCCCGTCTCCCGCTCTTGAAACGAAGCTGCTGATGTAGCTCAGTTGGTAGAGCACCACCTTGGTAAGGTGGAGGTCACCGGTTCAATCCCGGTCATCAGCTCCCCTAGGGGTGTAGCTCAGCTGGTAGAGCGACGGTCTCCAAAACCGTAGGCCGCGGGTTCGATCCCTGCCGCCCCTGCAGAGGCAAGGTAAAATGAATACGTGGCACGTAGCACGTAGCACTTGAAAAGAGGACTGAAATGCTGAACAAGACGAAGCAGTTTTTTATCGACGTCAACAAAGAGATGCGCAAAGTATCGTGGCCCACACGAGACCAACTGCGCGAGAGTACCATCGTTGTTATTGTGACGTGTTTGATTATTACCGTTATCGTGTTTGTGATTGACCAGGGCACGACAGCGGCAATGAATTTTATTTTCTAAGAACATCCAATCCACTTCATGATTGCAGATCCGCGACACACCATTGTTTTAGAGCCCAAGTGGTATGCTGTTCGAACTTTTACTGGACATGAAGCAAAAGTTAAAACGGCGATCGAGCTTGAAATGACCAGGCTTGGAATGGAGAACCGCGTTATTAGCATCGTGATACCACAAGAAACGGTTTACGAAGTTCGGAATGGAAAACGTCGGACAAAGGTGAAAAATTTTCTACCAGGATATATTCTTATTGAATGCACACTGGACAAGCGACTCAAAGAAGTCATTCTTTCACTTCCGTCTATTGTGAGCTTTGTTGGCACTAAAACGGAGCCGCAGGCCTTGCAAAAAGATGAGGTAGACAGAATATTGGGTCGCGTGGAAGAGCGCAAGGACATCACAACAGTTGAAACTGCATTCCGCGAGGGCGATCCGGTGAAGGTTGTCGACGGACCATTTTCGAATTTCTCCGGAACTGTAAAAGAAATTAACGTCGAAAAACAAAAACTCAAGGTTGAGGTCGGTATTCTCGGACGCAAAACTCCGATAGAACTGGACTTTCACCAGGTTGAACTCGAGAATCATTAAACATCATTAGTGTGGGAGGCGGAATACTCCGCCGTTGACCACGAAAGGAACACATGGCAAAAAAGGTCATGGGGAGTTTCAAACTCCAGATCAAGGCCGGTGAAGCAACAATGGCTCCGCCCGTCGGTCCAGCATTTGGACAGCGAGGTCTTGCAGGCATGGAATTCGTTAAACAATTCAATGCTAAAACATCGAAACAGCAGGGAATGATTCTTCCTGTTGTTGTAACATTTTTTAGCGACAAGAGCTTTGTCTTTGAAGTTAAATCGCCCCCTGCCCCAGTCCTCTTGTTAAAGCTTACAGGCATTGCCAAAGGATCTGCAGAACCCAACCGGAACAAAGTTGGAACTGTTAGCAGAGCGCAGCTCGAGGAAATTGCCAAAATCAAAATGGCCGATCTAAATGCAAACGATCTCGATCATGCCGTAAGCATGATTGCAGGAACAGCCCGCTCGATGGGTATTACGGTGGAGGGCTAAATCATGGCATCGCATAAACGATATGCAAAAGCAGTGAAGTCGTACGATAAAAAGACGACGTTCGAGTATCGGCAGGCGATTGAATTGGTGAAGAACAATGCCACGGCGAAGTTCGATGAGTCGTTCGAGATTGCAATGAATCTCGGCGTCGATCCTCGCAAGGCAGATCAACTCGTCCGCGGCACCGTTGCCCTCCCGCACGGCACTGGTAAGAGTGTACGAGTCCTCGTGGTTGCAAAGAGTCCGAAAGACAAGGAGGCACTCGAAGCTGGCGCCGACTTTGCAGGTTTTTCGGAATACATCGAAAAATTGCAAGGGGGCTGGGCAGAAGTGGATATCATCATTGCTACGCCCGATGTTATGGGCGACGTTGGTAAACTCGGCCGTGTGCTTGGTCCGCGAGGTCTCATGCCTAATCCAAAGTCCGGTACTGTTACCTTCGATGTTGCCAAAGCTGTTGCGGAAGTCAAAGCAGGTAAAATCGAATTTCGCGTCGATAAGGCAGGCAATATCCACGCTGCAGTGGGCAAGTGTTCTTTTTCGAAGGAATACCTTGCCGAAAACGCTCAGGCTTTTATTGCAACGGTAATGAGGGCGAAACCGGCTTCAGCAAAGGGCTTGTATGTTAAGAGCCTTTACTTTACAAGCACAATGGGTCCAAGCGTCCGTGTGGATGAACACTCCATCGGAGCCGATCACTAACAACCGACCCGTGAACGTTCGCGGGTGACAACTGACTATTACGCACGTTCCTCGTTCAGCTTCTATCCGCATTCGTGCGATTGAATAGGGAACTACATCATTTCAATATCGGAGCCGTATGGTAACGAAGGATAAGAAACAGGAAGTCATTACAGATCTCGTGGGTAGAATCCGCAGAGCATCGAGCCTGTACTTTGTAGACTTTGTCGGCATGTCCGTGGCGGAAGACCAAGCATTCCGCCAGGTACTGCGGGAAAAGGGCGTTGGCATCAAGGTTGCAAAAAACACCCTGATCCTACGTGCGCTGGCAGAAGTTGGCGGCTACGAAATAGAGGAGAAGAAACTCTTCGGGCAAACAGCGATGGTTTTTGGAGCACAAGATGCAATCGCGCCTGCCAAGATCATCCGTCAGTTTTTTGATAAAGGAGAAAAACCCAAACTCAAACTGGCAGTTGTGGAAGGACAGGTTTTCGATGGCTCACAACTGAAAGCCGTTTCGGAGCTCCCAACACGCGAAGACATGATTTCAGCCATTATTGGAAGCATACATGCACCCATTTCTGGTATTCACGGCAGCATCAATGCAGTAATGCGAGATGTTGTTATGCTTATTGAAGAAGTGGCGAAGAAGGCGGCATGACGGAGGACTGCATTCCGCGTGCCAGGTGCCGTGTGCCAGGTGACGAGTAAAGAAGCAACAGAATTACAAACAAAAATTTGGAGAACAGAATGTCGGCAATTGTTGAAGAACTTGTAGAGAAGATTGGTAGTCTTACACTTCTCGAAGCATCCGATCTCAAGAAAGCTCTTGAGGAGAAGTTTGGAGTAACGGCAGCAGCGCCAATGATGATGAGCGCTGGACCTGTGGCCGCGGCGGCTGCTCCGGAAGAAGAGAAGACTGAATTCGACGTTGAGCTTACTGACGCAGGATCGCAAAAGCTTAACGTCATCAAGGTTGTGCGAGAGATTACCGGTCTCGGACTGAAGGAAGCCAAGGATGCTGTCGAAGGTGCACCTAAGGTTCTCAAGGAAGCAGCACCTAAAGATGAAGCTGAGGCCATCAAGAAGAAGCTTGAAGAAGCTGGTGCCAAGGTTACACTCAAGTAATTAGGCTGGAACAACACGGAACGGCGTTGTACGCCGTTCCGGAGTATTTGTCTTTTCTATTTCATTGGTTCGATTCCCCGAGTTCTAACGTTTTTAAGTGCTCTTATGACCCTTCAGGATTCCCCCCTGTATCAGTTGCCTCTGCAGAGATTGCGTGAACGGGTGACGTTTGGCAACGTTGCCAAACACTCTACCTACCCCGACCTGCTGGGCATCCAGATTGATTCGTTCAAGGAATTTATTCAGGAAGATGTGTTGCCAGATGAGCGGCGCACCATCGGCTTGCAACGTGCATTCCAATCGAATTTCCCAATCGAGGATAACTCCGGAGTGTACGAACTCAGCTTTCTTGAATATTTCGTCGAAAAGCCGAAATACACAGAAGAGGAGTGCCGGGAACGTGAACTGACGCACGCCAAAACTTTGAAGGCGAGGCTGCGGCTATCATCGAAAGCCGATCCAAGTTCGGAGGACTATATCGAGGCAATCGACCAGGAAGTATACCTGGGTCAGATTCCTGCTATGACTCCGCGAGGCACGTTCATTATCAACGGAGCCGAGCGTGTTGTTGTGGCGCAGCTTCACCGTTCGCCGGGATGCTTCTTTGACGAAGCCCTGCATCCGAATGGTACAAAGATTTTTTCTGCACGCATCATTCCGTTTAAAGGATCATGGATTGAGTTTACAACCGATATCCATGACGTGATGTATGCATACATCGATCGTAAAAAGAAATTCCCGGTAACTACACTGCTGCGCGCTCTTGGGTATTCAAGTGATGAAGATTTGCTCAACTTGTTTGAGCTTACAGAAGATATTCCTTCTGGTGAGCTGACCGAAGATCATCTCGGCCGGCGTATTGCGTCCGACGTGGTTGATTTTGCCACCGGTGAAATCATTGCACAGCGCGATCATATCGTTTCACCGGAAATCCTAAAGCAAATCGGACAGGCAGAAGTTGAGTCGGTACGGGTGTATCGGTACGACAATCCGAATGATGAACCGATAATTGCAAAAACTCTTGCCAAGGACACAGCGCGAACACGCGAAGATGCGCTCGAAACAATCTATCGGCAGCTGCGCTCCTCAGACCCGCCCGATCTCGACACAGCGTGGGGCTTGCTTGAAAAACTGTTCTTCAATCCAAAGCGTTATGATTTGGGAGTTGTAGGACGGTATCGCATCAATGAAAAGTTGGGCATGAATGTCCCACTCGATGTTACTACACTTACCGTAGACGATATCGTTTCTATTGTTAAGTACCTCATCGATGTACGCGATTCAAAAATGCCGGTAGATGATATCGATCACCTTGCTAACCGTCGGGTTCGAACCGTTGGTGAGCAGCTTGAATCGACGTTCAACCTAGGACTAACGCGGATGGCGCGAACAATCAAGGAACGACTTAGCGTACGCGACAGTGAAAATATTACGCCTTCCGAATTAGTAAATGCCAGGACTATAACTAGCGTTATTAATCAGTTCTTCGGAACTAATCAGCTCTCGCAGTTCATGGATCAGACAAATCCTCTTAGCGAGATCACGCATAAACGTCGGACATCTGCGCTCGGACCAGGTGGTCTAACGAGAGAGCGGGCAGGTTTCGAAGTTCGCGACGTGCATTACACGCATTACGGACGCCTCTGCCCCATTGAAACACCCGAAGGTCCGAACATTGGACTTATTTCATCTCTTGCTATTCACGCAAGAGTGAACAAGTTCGGTTTTATCGAAACTCCCTATGTAAAAGTTGTTAATGGTGTGGTTACGGAGGAGTTAGAATTTCTGCCTGCGGATAAGGAAGAAGGAATGATTATCATTCCAGCATCCACGGAAACGGATAGCAAGGGACGGATCGTTGGTGAGACGGTAAAAGTTCGCGTGAGTGGCGACTACCGAGTGGTTGTTCCTGGTGAAGTGAACTACATGGAGGTCAGCACGGACCAAATCACCTCTCCTGCCGCATCGCTGATTCCATTTCTCGAACACGACGATGCTAACCGTGCGTTGATGGGCTCGAACATGCAGCGCCAGGGAGTGCCTCTGCTGCGCCCAGAAGCGCCTATTGTGGGAACTGGCATGGAAGCCCGGGTTGCAAGAGACTCGCGGGCGCTTGTCCTTGCCGAAGATGATGGCGTAGTTGAGTATGTGTGTGCCGATTTTGTACAGGTTCGGTACGACGACAAACGTTCTGTCGATGAGAAACTCGTTTCGTTCGATAACGATCGCGTACACCGGTACGAACTGCTGAAGTTTTATAGAACTAACCAGGATACGGCAGTAAATCAGCGACCGATTGTGAAAGCCGGTCAGGTTGTTAAGCGTGGTCAACCCCTTATCGATGGAGCATCCACAGAGCAGGGCGAGCTCGCATTGGGACGTAACGTCATGGTTGCCTTCATGCCATGGCGCGGATACAACTTCGAAGATGCCATTGTTATCAGCGAACGCATGGTAGCCGAAGACATCTTCACTTCCGTTCACATCGAAGAATTCACACTGCAGGTTAGGGATACTAAACGTGGTGAGGAAGAGTTCACGCGCGAAATTCCAAATGTGAGCGAAGAGGCAACCAAGGATCTTGATGAGCGAGGTATTGTAAGAATTGGCGCAAAGGTTCGCGAAGGCGATATTCTTATTGGAAAGATTACTCCCAAGGGAGAAACAGATCCTACACCAGAAGAGAAATTGTTGCGTGCAATTTTCGGCGACAAAGCAGGCGACGTGAAAGATGTTTCGCTGAAGGCTCCGCCCGGACTAAAAGGAACTGTGATTAACACGAAGCTGTTTGCGCGTAGGGTGCTGACGAGCGACAGTGAATTCCGTCAGGAAGAAAAGAAGCGTCAGGACTTTATTACAAAACGTGAGCATCAGGCATTACGCTCACTCGACATTGATTGTGTTGAACGCATCGGCCAGTTGATAGATGGTGAAACATCGCTTGGCATTCGTTCGGCAAACGATACCGTTGTCTTCCGTTCCGGATCGAAACTTTCGCAAAAAGAAATAATCTCCAAGTTCGAAGGCGGCACATTTGTTCCTTCGGCAATGAACCTGGAACAGGATTGGGTTGCCGATAAAAAGGTGATGAAGCTTCTCAAGACGCTCATTACTAATTACGAAACTCGTCGGCAGGAAATTATGCTCGACGGCAGAATCGAACGCAACAAAATTGCAGCCGGCGATGAACTGCAGCCTGGCATTCTGCAAATGGCCAAGGTTTACGTTGCTAAAAAACGCAAGCTTCAGGTTGGAGACAAAATGGCGGGACGTCACGGAAACAAGGGTATCGTCTCGAAGATCGTTCCCATCGAAGACATGCCATACCTCCCCGATGGTTCGCCTGTAGACCTTGTGCTTAATCCTCTCGGCGTTCCGTCGAGAATGAACCTGGGTCAGCTTTACGAAACAGCGCTTGGTTGGGCTGCGCGCAAGATCGGTGTGCACTTTGCAACGCCAATATTTGATGGCGCATCGTGGGACGAGGTTGGAGGATACTTAGAGCAAGCCGGATTACCCAGAACAGGAAAGACATTGTTGTACGACGGTCGTTCGGGCCTACCCTTCGAAAATGAAGTAACGGTTGGTATCATTTACATGATGAAGCTCTCGCACCTCGTCGACGACAAGATTCACGCGCGATCGATTGGACCGTACTCCCTGATTACTCAGCAGCCGCTGGGTGGTAAGGCACAGTTCGGCGGACAGCGATTGGGAGAAATGGAAGTGTGGGCGCTGGAAGCTTATGGCGCTGCACATACACTGCAAGAGATGATTACCGTGAAGTCCGACGATGTGCAGGGTCGGGCAAAAATGTACGAGGCGCTTGTTAAAGGTGAGAACCTCCCGACGCCTAATATTCCGGAGTCGTTCAACGTACTGGTTCGCGAGCTTCAAGGTTTGTGTCTTGATGTTAAGATTGAATAATTGGAGTAATGATGCAATTTCAAAACATCCCAAAACGCGGGTTTACCAGTATCACTATCCGCATTTCTTCTCCCGACGACATCCTTAACAGGTCTCATGGAGAAGTAACGAAACCGGAGACGATCAATTACCGCTCATTCCGTCCAGAGAAGGATGGCTTGTTCTGCGAAAAGATCTTCGGTCCTATCCGTGACTGGGAATGCGCATGTGGCAAATACAAACGTATTCGCTACAAGGGAATCGTGTGCGACAGATGTGGTGTCGAAGTAACTCAGAAAAGTGTACGCCGCGAACGCATGGGGCATATCATGCTTGCCGTTCCTGTAGTACACATCTGGTTTCTCAGATCGCTGCCCAGCAAAATTTCTGGCGTTATCGGTATGCCCACAAAAGATATCGAACGCATTGTCTACTACGAATCGTACGTGGTAATTCAGCCAGGCTCGACGGGTCTGCAGCCGAAGGACTTGTTAACGGAAGACCAGTACCTCGAAGTGCTTGCAAGTTTGCGGCCCGAGGAACGCAACATCGATGATGAAGATCCGCGCAAATTCATCGCATTGATTGGGGGCGAAGCAATCAAGGAATTGCTGAGCCGCGTTGATGCCGATGAAGATTATTATAGGTTGCGGGAACTGCTTAGAGATGACATGTCGCAGCAGAAGCGCGCCGACATTCTCAAGCGTCTGCGAATCCTCGATGCATTCCGCACTGCCGATAACAAAGAATCTAATCGTCCGGAGTGGATGGTGCTCGACATTATCCCTGTTATTCCTCCGGATCTGCGCCCTCTTGTTCCATTGGAAGGGGGCAGGTTCGCTACGTCAGATCTTAACGATCTTTATCGTCGGGTAATCATTCGCAACAACCGTCTCAAAAGACTAATCGACATTAAGGCGCCCGAAGTTATTCTCCGCAACGAAAAGCGAATGCTTCAGGAAGCAGTTGATGCGTTGTTTGACAATTCGCGTCGTTCGGTGCGCAGTGAATCGCAGCGTGCGCTTAAGTCTCTAGCGGATACGCTGAAGGGCAAGACCGGACGGTTCCGTCAGAACCTACTTGGTAAACGTGTTGATTATTCCGGCCGCTCTGTAATCGTTGTAGGACCAGAGCTAAAGCTCCACGAATGCGGCTTACCAAAGGACATGGCGGTTGAGCTGTTCAAGCCCCTTATCATAAGAAAATTGATTGAAAGAGGCTTGTGCAAAACTGTTAAGAGTGCAAAGAAGCAGGTCGAGAAGAAAACAACTGAAGTATGGGACATTCTTGATACGGTCATCGATGGTCATCCTGTGCTTCTCAATCGCGCTCCAACACTTCACCGCCTTGGTATTCAGGCATTCCAGCCGCGTCTTATCGAAGGCAAGGCTATTCAGTTGCACCCGCTTGTAACAACTGCCTTTAACGCCGACTTCGATGGCGACCAGATGGCCGTGCACGTTCCGTTGAGCCATGAAGCTCAGCTCGAATCATTACTGCTGATGCTTTCGAGTCACAACATCATGCACACGCAAAATGGTGAGCCTATTGCAGTACCCTCGCAGGACATGGTTCTTGGTGTGTACTATCTCACCAAGGCACGCAGCGGAGCTAAGGGCGAAGGAAAAATTTTCGCATCGTCTAATGAAGTTATTGTTGCATACAACACAGGTCATATAGACCTGCATGCAAAAATCAAGCTTCGTGTTAACGGAGAATACGTAGAAACATCAACAGGCCGTGTTCTCTTTAATCAGATTGTACCTTCTGAACTCGGCTACATGAATGAGATGCTCGGCAAGAAGCGCCTGCGCCAGGTTATTTCGGACTGTTTCCGCAAAGCCGGACTGGCAAAGACAGTTGAATTCCTGGACAAGCTGAAGGATGCCGGGTTTGCAACCGCTACCCGCGGCGGATTGTCTGTTTCGATTGCCGACGTTGTTGTGCCCATCGAAAAAATTGCCATCATTGAAAAGGCGCAGGCGGAAGTCGACAAGATTGAAGACTACTATCACTCCGGTGTTATCACCGAAGGTGAGAGATATAACAAAATCATCGACACATGGTCGACGGCTACGAACCGTGTTGCAGACAAGCTTTACAGCGAACTTGCTTCGCACAAACAGGGCTTCAACACATTCTTTATGATGATGGACTCGCAGGCCCGAGGTTCGAAAGAACAGATACGTCAGCTTGCAGGTATGCGCGGTCTCATGGCAAAGCCACAGAAGACTGCTGCTGCATCGAGCGCAGAGCTGATTGAAAATCCGATTATATCAAACTTTAAAGAAGGACTCAGTAATCTTGAGTACTTCATCTCCACTCACGGCGCACGAAAAGGTCTTGCAGACACTGCTCTAAAAACTGCAGATGCAGGGTACCTGACGCGACGGCTTCACGACGTTGCTCAAGACGTGGTGATTTCCGATTTCGATTGCGGTACAATCCGCGGCGTGGAAATGCGCGCACTTAAAGATGGCGAGGATGTTAAGGAGCCATTGAAGGAGCGCATCCTTGGCCGTACTTCGCTTACCGACATCATCGATCCAATTACGAACGAAGTTTATGCCAAGGCAGGTGAGATCATCGATGAAGAAGTTGCAGAGCGCATAGAAGCATCGCCGCTTGAAGCAATTACCATTCGGTCTGTGCTAACCTGCGAATCCAGAAGAGGTGTGTGCGCACGCTGCTACGGCAGAAACATGGCCACCGGGCATATTGTAGACACCGGAGAAGCTGTTGGAACTATTGCTTCGCAGTCTATTGGCGAGCCGGGCACACAGCTTACTCTTCGGACGTTCCACACCGGTGGTACAGCTTCGCTGTCGCTATCGCAAAGCACTGCACATGCAAAGTTTGATGGCTTAGTACAGTTTGAGAATATCCGCGCCGTTATCACTGTTGGCGACGAGGAAGATGTAGAAGTTGTTGTTTCTCGCGCAGGAGTAATCAACATCGTAGAACCGGGCTCCAACCGCGTGGTTACCAAATACGACGTTGTTTATGGAGCAGAGCTGAAGGTTACCGACGGCCAGAAGGTTTCCAAAGGCGACACACTGTATGAATGGGATCCATACAACTCAGTCATTATCACAGAGAAAGCAGGGCGTGTCCGATATCGCGACCTCATTTCAAATCTTACATTTAAGGAAGCGATCGACGAACAGACTGGACACACCACAAAAATCGTTATAGATTCACGCGACAGGACAAAGAGTCCGGCAATTGAAATCGTCGACGAAGATGGAGTGCTAATCCAATCATACATCATCCCAACACGGGCACAAATTGTAGTGGATGATTCCGATACTGTTGCAATTGGCGCTAAACTCGTTAAAATGCCTCGCGATCTTGGCAGACTTCGAGATATTACAGGGGGCTTGCCACGCGTAACCGAATTGTTTGAAGCGCGGTCGCCCACCAATCCCGCGGCAGTCACTGAAATCGATGGAATAGTTTCCATCGACAAGCCGAAGCGCGGTTCCCGTGTGATTACCGTTACATCTCTCGACGGCGAGCTGAAGCGCGAATACTCGGTGCCGATTGGACGTCACGTCCTCGTCCAGGAAGGCGACCTCGTACGCGCCGGCGACCGTCTTGCCGAAGGTGCTATTAATCCTCACGACATCCTTCACATCAAGGGTATCAACGAAGTTCAATCGTACCTGGTGAATGAAATTCAGGAAGTATACAGAATGCAGGGTGTGAAGATCAACGACAAGCATATCGAAGTCATCGTTCGTCAGATGCTACAAAAAGTTAGGATCACAGAAAGCGGCGATTCACGATTCCTTGAAGGGGATCAAATCGACCGTCTGAGATTCAACGATGAAAATGAGCACCTGAAGACGTGCGTTGTTGTTACAGATAAGGGAGACTCCAAGCTCAAGCTTGGTCAGATTATCGATCGGCGGAAACTAAAAGAAGTTAACGACGAAGTGAAGAAGCGCGAAAAGGAACCGGCAAAAAGCAAGAAGGCTGAACCGGCAATTGGAGAGCCTCTTCTGCTCGGTATTACGCAGGCATCCCTTACCACAGAATCGTGGCTCTCGGCAGCTTCGTTCCAGGAAACAACGCGTGTTCTTTCCGATGCGTCTGCGGCTGCAAAGATCGACCATTTACTTGGTCTGAAGGAAAACATCATCCTTGGTCAGCTCATTCCCGCAGGTACCGGATTGCGCTCGTATCAGGACATGTTTGTATCATCCGATGTAGGCAACATCTTCGGCGCCGATGCAATTCTTCCGACGGTTATCGAAGAGGAAGAAGAGCAGCCGGCACGAAAGGCGCCCAGACGAAAAGCCTTGGCGTAAACTAACACATTCGAAACGTCACCTCCAGCCCCCTCTCCGAAAGGAGAGGGGGCTTTTTGTTTTTGTTTTTGTTTTTTTTTGACCTCACACTCACTCCCTCGCCGAATGTCGAGGTGTTTTCTCACACAAAGGACGAACCATGTGTTCCACAGGGGATTAGGATTTAGCTATTATATTTCGCTAGGTATCGTTTGAAAGTATATATTATGGTCTTAAAAGTTTGTAATGTACAATCCCATGCAACGATTCATTTCGATATTCCTATTCTCGATTGGTTTGCTGTTTAACGATGTCTTGGCAGCCGACACACTTTTTGTCAGCCCAATTGCCGAATCAGGCGGCGATGGACAGAGCTGGAACGCCCCCTACCGCAATCTCCAAAGTGCAATTGATGCATGGCAGTCGGGTGATGAAATATGGATTGCACGAGGAACTATCGAAGTTCAGAGTACAGGAATCAAACTTGATTCAACTAAGTCTGGTATTCGCATGTATGGTGGATTTACAGGGGGCGAAACCAAGCGTGAGGGACGGGATTGGTATCGCAACCCAACGATTCTGAGAGCTACGGGTACACGATTTGGAATACTAACAGTGGCTGGCTGCGACTCGCTTACGCGTATTGACGGATTGATATTCGAAAATGCTAACAACATCGCGGTTTCTGTCAGCGGTGGAGCGCCCCATTTCAGAAATTGTACATTTCGTGATAATACATCGACAGGCTCAGGAGCCGCAATGATAATAGATGCAGTGGGACGAATGCGAGTCGAGTACTGTGTGTTTATAAATAATCAAAGTATTTACAATGGCGGCGCAGTTTATGTTGTAGGTCAGGCAGATCCAGGAGGTTATGGGTTTGGTATGTTGTTTGGACAGTGCTTCTTTGTTAACAACTCAGGCAGTTTAGGAGGCGCTATTTGCCTCGAAAATCAAGCAGCAATTCCTCAGTTTACAAGCTGTGTTTTTTATGGTAATGTGGGGAGATTTGGCGGCGCTGTTGCAACTCAGCGTGCATACGTATACATAACCAATTGTACGTTCGCCAAAAATTCGCTGAAATCCGAAGCGGCACACTCACTCTCTGCGTATCTCCATGGAGGGTCTATTCAGAATAGCATTTTCTGGAATGGAGACATCGGAGATTCTGCGAAGCATGTAGCTGACGTCGATGTAGATTTTGCCAACGATACAAATACACTTACATCGACTGCTAACCTTATTGAGAAAGATTTCGATCTTGGATTCTACCAGAACGATCCACAGTTCGAAGACATTGATAATCCAGCGGGAGCTGATGGATTCTATGGCACGGACGATGATGGCTTGCGGTTGTCTTCGTTTTCAACGGTAGCCGATGCGGGTGTGATAGATGCATTCGTGAATACTCGTCAAACCGATGCAATTGGTAATCCAAGGTTGGTTGACCGTAAAATTGATCTTGGTGTTTATGAGCGTCAGCGTAGAGGACGCCTAAGCCCGCCAGAGTTGCTTGATGAATTACTAAAGGGAGAACTCACTCTGTTTTTCCGTCATGCTAAAACCGATTGGTCTCAAAAAGATCCCGGCCCTTCACCGGAGTGCTTTCCAGGTCGTAATCTTATTTATGAAGGTCGTGAGCAATCGCGGACAATAGGCGCCAGTCAGCGTTTGCTGAACGTTCCCATCGGAGATGTTGAATCCAGCCCCGTGTGCAGATGTTGGGAAACAGCCGAGCTTATGACGGGCAGATATAATGTTGTTTCATACTGGGGTTCGGGTGGTGGGGAGCAGACTCAACGCACGCGCGATTCCGTGTTGAAGACAATCCCAATTGGTGGCACCAGGATCATTTCATCGCACGAAGCTGTGGCAATTGCTACGCTTGATGCCGACGGTGATGGCAGAGTTCTCACTTCTGCTGAGCTCATGGAAGGCGATTGCTTGTTTATCCGCCCCCTTACAGACACTTTTGAAGTGATTGGTCAGTGGAGTTCCGATACTTGGGAGCGTTATCATGTTCGATTCCCGGAAATTTCAACCAGCGTTACTGATGGTGAGAGTTTTGATGAAACTGTCCACGGAATCGTTGCACATCCTCAACCCGCCTCAGATGTTCTACATATCAGCGCTGAAGTCCCTGAAACATTTCAGATCGTTGACGTTAATGGCCACGTGGTTCTGGCGCTTCCAATCGGCACGTCATTCACCATTAACACTTCGCAGTGGGCATCTGGTATGTATGTGGTAAGGAGCTCGAATTCGCGGGCAACATTTATCGTCAGTCAATAATTTTGTTCTGTGCGCCAGTCTCTAGCCCCTCTCCTGTCGGAAACGGGACGTTAAGATATTTGTAAGAACTATCATAACTAACGTGAACATCATTCAGTTACCTGCCTTTCGTTCCTTTCTCATCGTCCGTTTTTTTATCGCAACCGGATGGCACATGCAGGCAATTGTGGTTGCGTGGCGACTGTATGAGCTGACAAAGGATCCGCTCATTCTGGGCATGGTTGGACTGGCCGAAGCTTTGCCGGCAATCGGAGCGGCGCTGCCGATGGGGTATTTAGTAGATAAAATTGAAAAGCGACGTGCCATAGTCGTAGCAACGGCGCTTGTATTTGTATCGGCGTGCATCACGGGTTTGCTCGTTCAGCCAATTAGCGTCGGCTACTTCGGCATTACCGCAACCGTAGGCCTGATACTTGCAATGATTATTATCAATGGTTTTGCGCGCAGTATCTATTCGCCCGCAATGTTTTCAATGCTTGCAGCCATCACTCCGCGCGACCTCCTACCCAGCGCTACAGCCGTGTCGAGTGGATTCTGGCAGGGGGCGATGGTTGTGGGTCCGATGCTTGCGGGAATTATCTACGGACAATTGGGAGTATTGGTAGCCTCGATTCTGGTTGTTGCATTTATGATCGTCGGTGCATTTGGAGTCATTGGTCTTCCAATTGTTCAGGCGGTTGGGGATGGAACGAAAGGCAATCTTCTTGCCGATGTTACGCAAGGTTTGCGTTTCATCATTCGCAACCAGGTGATTCTTGGAGCTTTATCGTTGGACATGTTAGCTGTATTGTTCGGTGGAGCGGTAGCAATACTACCAGTGTTTGCCGATCAGATTTTGCATACCGATGCATCCGGTCTTGGTGTGTTGCGGGCAGCCCCCTCCATCGGATCCGTTATCATGATGGCCTTTTTAAGTGTGCACCCGCCATCCCGTAATACCGGTAAGAAGCTTCTGCTGGCTGTAACTGCTTTTGGAATTGCTACCATCGGTTTTGCCCTTAGCGAAACGTTTTGGCTCAGCGTTGGGTTGCTCGTTCTTGTTGGCGCGTTTGATGGACTCAGTGTTGTAGTCCGACATACTATTCTGCAGCTTCATACACCTGAAGAAATGCGCGGCCGTGTAGCTGCAGCGAATACGATGTTCATTGCTTCGTCTAATGAGGTCGGTTCTTTCGAGAGTGGCGTTGCTGCACGTTTCCTCGGTGCTGTACCAAGTGTTGTTTTCGGTGGGGTAATGGTTCTTGCAGTCGTTATTGGCATTGCCGTCAAGGCTCCGAAACTGAGATCCCTGCATTTTAACGAATAGATGTTGCCGGGAGACATATGCTGCCGGGTAAGATGCCGGGAGACATATGCTGCCGGGTAAGATGCCGGGAGACGTATGCTGCCGGGTAAGCTTTATCAACAACCTCTTATCTTATTGCAACACAAACCATTGGTGGTTTCAGTTTCAGATGAATCTCAAATTGATCCACTACATGCCATGGCAACCGGCACTTAAAACCAAACAAAACCCTTATCTTTGTTGTCTTTATTTCAACGAACGTAGCAATGTCTGACCTCTCTCGCATACGAAACATCGGAATCTCTGCACACATCGACTCGGGTAAGACAACGTTATCCGAGCGCATTCTTTTTTATACAGGGAAAATTCACGCCATACACGAGGTAAGGGGCAAGGATGGAGTTGGCGCCAAGATGGACTCTATGGACCTTGAGCGCGAAAAAGGAATTACCATTCAGTCGGCGGCCACCTACACCACGTGGGGCAACTATAACATCAACCTTATTGATACGCCGGGACACGTAGATTTTACAGTCGAAGTGGAGCGATCCCTGCGTGTACTAGATGGCGCTGTACTTGTTCTGTGTTCGGTATCGGGCGTTCAGTCGCAGTCGATAACTGTGGACCGTCAGATGCGCCGCTATGGCGTCCCTCGCCTAGCCTTCATAAACAAGGTCGATCGGCAGGGGGCGAACCCAGACCGTGTTGCGGAGCAGCTCAAAGAAAAACTCGGACACAACCCTGCGTTCGTAACGTATCCAATCGGTTTGGAAGACAAGCTCGAAGGTGTTATTGATTTGATTGCGATGGAAGCAGTCTACTTCCGTGGCGAAGCTGGCGAGGATGTTGAACGCGAACCGATTCCGGCGCATCTCGTTGAAAGAGCCAACCAGTTGCGGCACCGCCTCATAGAAGTTGCAGCCGATTACGACGATGCCCTCATGGAAAAATTCCTGATGGATGAAGCCGTAGACAACGATGAACTGGTTGCAGCCATTCGTAAGGGAACACTGTCGATGCAAATGACTCCAGTTTTCTGCGGATCTGCATTCAAGAACAAGGGTGTGCAGTTGTTGCTCGATGGCATTGGTAAATTTTTACCTGCCCCTTACGACATTACAAACGAAGCTCTGGATATTGATAATAACGAAGAAAAGGTTATTCTGGAAAGCGCCACTGATAAGCCCCTTGTCATGCTAGCCTTTAAACTTGAGGAAGGTCGGTACGGACAACTCACGTACATGCGCGTTTACCAGGGGACTGCGAGCAAGGGCGACAGCATCGTAAACATAGCCACAGGGAAGAAGATCAAAGTTCCCCGGCTGGTGCGGATGCATGCAGCGGAAATGCACGAGATTGAATCTGCTTCGGCTGGCGACATCGTTGCAATGTTCGGTGTAGACTGTGCAACTGGAGACACGTTTACGGATGGTACCGTGAATTTGTCTATGACTTCGATGTTTGTTCCCGAGCCAGTTATCGAACTTGCTGTTGCGCCAAAGGACAAAGCTGGCCTCTCGAATTTTTCCAAAGCGTTAAATAGATTTACTAAAGAAGATCCAACGTTTCGAGTTACCCGCGATGAAGAGTCGAACGAGACAATCATCAAAGGCATGGGTGAACTACACCTTGATATATACATCGAACGGATCAAACGCGAATACAATACAGAAATAGTCGTGGGTCGTCCGAAGGTTGCCTTTCGCGAAACCATTTCACGTCGAGCTGAATTCAACTACACACACAAAAAGCAGACAGGCGGTTCGGGTCAGTTTGGCCGTGTTGGTGGCTTCATCGAGCCTCTTCCCTCTGATGCGGTGGAGACGTATGAATTCGTGGATGACATTGTAGGGGGCGTAATTCCGCGCGAATTCATCCCGGCTTGCGACAAAGGGTTTAAGGAAGCCATTCAGGAAGGTTCACTCATCGGACAAAAAGTTGTTGGAGTGCGGGTAACGATTAACGACGGTGCAACGCATCCCGTGGATTCTTCGGAGCAGGCATTCAAGACGGCCTCCATTATGGCATTTCGTGAGTCGTACGAAAAGGCCAAGCCAATTATTCTCGAACCAATCATGAAGCTCGAAGTAAGCGCCCCCGAGGAATTCCAGGGCACTGTGATTGGGCAGATCAATCAGCGTCGCGGACTCATCATCGGCACTGAAAACGACATGAACTATGTTACCGTAGAGGCGGAAGTTCCTCTTTCTGAAATGTTCGGATATTCAACAGATTTACGATCTATTACGCAGGGCAAGGGTGAATTTTCGATGGAGTTCAAAAAGTACACACCCATTCCCAAGAACATTCAGGAAGAGATGGTGCAGGAGCACCAGAAGAAGAGAGCAGAGGGGCGGTAGGGGTAGCCAGAGGCAAAAAAGTTGCCCTAAATAAAGGTATTGTGAGCAGCCGTTACTCAATAAATATATGATAAGAATTACTGCAGATTCTTACGAAGTACAAACCCTGGATCAACTTGTTCTCGGGCACAAAGGTATCGTTGGACGTGTGCGTCAACTGAATAATTCTGCCATATAAGTCGAACATTGCGATATCCCTACAATCAGTAGCGCCCGATGGAGCAATCTTCAGGTAATTACCGTCCCAGTAAAGATCAGGCTTCAATGCATGCTCACTTTTGTCGTCTGTAACCGAGGAGACTAATTGTGTCTGAAACAGTTGATATCCGGTTGCAACAAACATCTTGCCCTCATCGGTAACCAAACAACTGTAAACTCTTTCGCTGTCGGCCCACGGTCCGTTAATCAGTTCCCACGTCTCACCTTTGTCGGATGAATAGGCAAGGGCGCCTCCGGCAACATAAACAAAACCTCTGGGATCGATTTCCAGTGTCATAGGGTTTGTTAACCCATTTGGTAACACCCAGCATAATGTCCATGTTCGACCCTGGTCAAAGCTTTTATAAACAGCAGCTCTTGTTAAAGTTACTAATTTATCCATTGCATAGCTTGTAAGTGCATATACTGTATCACCCCGCTGTTTCATATCCCAACTGTAAATATTCTTACCGATTCCATTATTCGACATTTCCCAGGTGCGCCCATTGTCAGTGGAAGCGAGGAATCCATATCTGTCATAAAATGTGATCAAAGAATCATTTTCATCATCATAAAGACTCCACGTCATCGAAGTCGCTGTAAGAATCCTTCTCTGCACCCCATCAAACACACACGTAACTGTGGGAATGGCATAATTGCCAAGGACATTCTTTGGCCAATCAATTACCAGCTTTGTGGCCATACCAGTGTTCAAGTTCACCGAGTACCATTTTTCATTAATCGAAACATAGGATTCTGTGTCACTGATGGGAATTGCATCAGACAAAACACTATAAACGGGCAATCCCTTTTCATCGAGAATGGGTCTTACAGTATCATATTCTGTCGAAACAAGAGCATTGTAAACTCCATCGCTAACCACTGCATTCTTTCCTAAAACCCTGTGTCTTTGAATTTGGAACTCATCACCATTGCGATATTTTGCTGCCTTCCACTCTAATGTATTCACATCAAGGATCGGATATGACCTTGGAACGCGAGGGACAGTTAATACGATGTCATCGTCCAGGTATCTTGATAACGAAGACCTGAAATCCCATAAAATACCGGTAGGATTTGGTATTACATTAATTTCTCCCTGCCGGTAGAGGAATATTTTCGATTTAATTGAAATCAGAATACTGCCGTCATCCGCGTCGACGATGTTGGATATTCTACCTGTTAACTGTGAGAACCTGACATCTTCAGTAAACGTCTTTCCAGAATCATTAGATACATAAAACAACGGGCTGTTGGTATCCTCAGAACTTTGAACCCATCCAATGATTTGGCCGGAACTCAAACGTTCTAAGCGGTTGATTCTTGGCACTGTTGTTAGTAAACTGTCTTCGCCATTGCAAGAGTCGCGACGATAGACGTTCCCACTTCGGGGATTCAACCAAACGGAATAATTATCGAAATTTAATACGTCGTAATTTTTATAGGATTTAGGCAATTTCCGCCAAGACAGTGTTTCGAGATCGGGTACAAACGACAACGTATCTCCACCAAAAGTCCAACTTAAGACCACGGTTAATACAGGCGCTGAACAATTTGCAACATTTGAAAAAATCAGATAGCCGATGGCACTATCTACGTTAATCGATTCCATTTGTATTACGGCGCTCTTACTTACAATAAAAGTCTGAGCTTCATTTCTTGCGGATACAACACAAGCTACAAGCAATGAAGTGTCGTTTAGTGAAACTAAACTATAAGATTGTTTAACGTCCGGAAGTGAATTAAATAAGGTTGTACCATCGGGAGTGGCAATCTCAATCTTGCCGGACGATCTGATTGTTGCCAGATTTCCATTTCCAAAGGCACAAGAATTAATTAAACGATCGCGCTCGCTATACTGTGCGACCTGCTTCCACGTGGCAGATTGTGGATCATATACAGAAGCACCCTGTCCGGAATAATGACACCAGATATTCTGAGAAGATTTGACAAGGTTGGTCAGTAAATATGGTGCTTCCGGATAAACCACTTCTGTGAAATCCAATTGTTTACCGTGTGCCCTCGGTGTAATAACAACGATAGCAACCGACAAACAAAGCCACAGGTAAAAAGCCCTATTTAAAACCCGCAGTGAATGCATGGAGGTGTTTGCTGTGGACATGTAAAACCGTCCTCATCAGAGGATGCGGGAATATACGATAGTTGGATAGTGGTGGGGTCTGGGCAGGGAATGGTGCATGAGGGAATTGAGGTAGGGCAAGCATCACATTTATAGGCCTCGTACCAACTCCAACATGAACTTTCAAAGCGTGGATTACATTTTTCAACGGTTGTACAACCAGAAACGGGATCGATGGTACAGCGAATACACTCGGGGAAACTCAGTTTCCACGCAGTCTTATACCCTGGCCAATTACCAGACCTCCCTACAAAATGATTTAGTGGATTGGCTTTAGCAATGGTTATCAGCAAATTCTGAAAAACACCATTCCATTCAACATCAAAACAGTCAACTATGCCACATTCCTGAGGGAAACATACCTTCGTCAGTTTATATTCACAACTTACATCATATGGAGCCTTTTCGCATGATGTTGCAGTTAGATTCCTGCCACAGAAATACACTTTAACATTGCATTGAATACCATCGTAATCTAAAGGAACATCCATCGTACCGCTCTGCCAGGTACCCTGGTTGTATGGGCTACTGCATGCTGCTTCAGGGGGTGGGCATGGTGGGAAGTAGTTTTGGCAATCACATCCCTGTGAAGACGCGGTATGAACAAGACAGAGAGCGACCGCGCAAATAGAAATCATGCACTTTAGAAATGAGTATGCCATTACTTTCCTCCTATAAGTGTTAACCTGAGATTAGAACACACAATGGCCTTACCTTTTGCGGGCGATTCCTCGAGTTTTAATTTTACCTCACTGAATTTACCCCCCCCCCCGGACATTTCAAAATACAATTTTTATCACGATGCCGGGTATCTCTTGATACCCGGCATGGACATGCGGATTTTTGAGATTTACCACGATGCCGGGTATCTCTTGATACCCGGCATCGTGGTCATTTGTCATCTTACCTGAATTCAAACCTGCCACGTTGTCGACTCTGTCCAGTTCCAGCCCTAGGGTCTGATGTTGTGATTTATCCCAAGTCTTCCGAAATTCGGGATCGAAGCTGAAGGTGACATTCTTCCTACCAACACATTCGGAGAGTTTATGATTCTTGTCCGCGACATTTTCCACCTGAAATACGGTATGGCTCGCCCCTTTAAAGAAGCTATGGCTGAGGGAAAGAAAATGATGGAGGCAGCCGCAGGTATGTCGGAGATGCGAGTGCTTGCAGATCTGGTCGGCGACGCCTACACATTTGTGATGGAAAGCACATACGATAATCTCACTGCCTATGAAACAGCAATGTCGAACATCAGTGACCCGAAATGGGGTGAGTGGTATCACAAAACATTGGTGCCCCTGATTGAGTCGGGAAGAAGAGAGATTTTTACAATTGTCGAGTAGTCAGGGGTGCTGCGAAAGTCATTTTTTAGCGGTAGTTGTCAAGGGGCATGGATAGCAGAGATCTTTCTGTTGTCCACTCGCTGAGGAATACGCCTACCGATATCTGGCTACATCTCATTTGCGGTATTTGTCTAACGGCAGATATTTCCGTACAACTTGTACAACTTACCCGGCAGCATATGCCTCCCGGCAACTTACCCGGCAGCATATGTCTCCCGGCAACTTACCCGGCAGCATATGTCTCCCGGCAACTTACCCGGCAGATTCACAGATGTCATCCTTCAGTCCAAAGTTGTCTTGCGATTACGTGTGCTCAGATTGTCAACCGGGCAATCGTGTAATTGCGTTTTGATCCACCATGCCGGGTATTACGGACACCTGGCATCAATCTAATTTTTTGCCATGCCGGGTATCTCTTGATACCCGGCATCGTATTCGCGGACGTTTTTTTACTATTTTTGTCGGCTCTACCGCCGCCGAGGTTTCCTCAGGCGGCACGAATTGTCTAATTATCATCCAAATGAACTTAAAGGCTGGAATACATGCCGACGATTAGTCAGTTAGTACGTAAAGGACGTCTCGTAGTTAAGGTGAAAAGTAAGTCCCCTGCGCTGCAGGCGTGCCCGCAGAAACGCGGCGTGTGTACGCGTGTGTATACAACCACACCAAAAAAACCTAATTCTGCACTGCGCAAGGTGGCTCGCGTGCGCCTGACGAATCATATCGAAGTGACGGCATATATCCCCGGTGAAGGACATAACCTTCAGGAACACTCCATTGTTCTAATTCGCGGCGGTCGGGTAAAAGATCTGCCCGGCGTTCGCTATCACATTGTGCGAGGCTCTGCCGATACACAGGGCGTTGCAAACCGTAAACAGGCTCGCTCAAAGTATGGCGCTAAGAAGCCCAAAGCAGGCGCTCCTGCAAAGAAGTGATAAATCTGCACTAAGTAAAAAAATTGATCATTGAGAATTGTTGATTTTGCATGAGAAAGAAAAATACAGATAAACGTCGTGTGGCAGCCGACCCTCGGTTTAACGATGTAATCCTTGCCAGGTTCGTGAATAACATCATGGATCAGGGTAAAAAAGCAATCGCACGGTCGCTCGTGTACGGTGCGTTGGAGATCATTGCTAAAAAAACTGAACAAGATCCCATCGAAGTCTTCCGTAAGGCGCTTCAGAATGCTGCACCGTCTATCGAAATTCGCCCCCGCCGTGTCGGTGGCGCTACCTATCAGGTTCCTATGGAGGTCCGTGAAGAACGACGCGTTGCACTCGCAATCCGCTGGATAAAAAAATATGCTTCGGAGCGGCGCGACCACACCATGGCTTCGAAACTTGCCGCTGAATTGCTGGCTGCAGCTAATGGTGAAGGGGGCGCAATTAAACGTCGCGACGAAATGCATCGCATGGCTGACGCTAACAGGGCGTTCTCGCACTTCCGCTGGTAACCATCCAGTTGTTCTTTGACAGATTACCGGGTTATAAAACCGACGACTATGCCGCGAACCGTCGAAATTGATCACATTCGCAACATTGGCATCATGGCCCACATCGATGCCGGTAAGACGACTACAACGGAACGAATTCTGTTCTACACCGGCGTTCTTCATAAAATGGGCGAAGTCCACGAAGGAACGGCTTACACAGATTACATGGAGCAGGAACGCGAGCGTGGGATTACCATCACGTCTGCTGCCGTAACATGCCATTGGCATGAATACACCATCAACATCATCGATACTCCGGGCCACGTCGATTTCACTGCCGAAGTCCAGCGATCGTTGCGCGTACTCGACGGAGCAATCGCTCTCTTTTGTGCAGTTGCCGGAGTCGAGCCACAATCGGAAACGGTTTGGCACCAGGCTAACCAGTATCACGTTCCGCGTATCGCGTTTGTGAACAAGATGGATAGGATTGGAGCCAATTTCTGGCGCGTGTTGGAGATGATGCGAAATCGGTTGGGTGCGCGGCCAGTGGCAGTCCAAATTCCCATCGGCGCAGAAGACCGTTTTCAAGGTGCCGTCGACCTGCTCGAAATGAAAGCTGTCGTGTTCGATGGCCCAGATTCGGAGAAGTACAAGGTAATAGAGCTGGAGCAGGTGGAAGGGGGCATGAGGCAGGAGGCAGAAGCAAAACGGCAGGTCTTGATTGAGGCTGTTGCAGAATATGACGATGCATTGCTTGAACACTACCTGGCAGGCGAGCACATTCCCGCCGATATGTTGAGAAAGGCTGTTAGGAGTGCTACACTTCACCTGAAGCTGACGCCAGTTCTTTGCGGATCGGCCTTTAAGAATAAAGGTGTACAACAACTGCTGGACGGTGTGGTTGACTATCTTCCGTCGCCCCTTGACGCAGGCTTTGTCCACGGACACGATGTTAAAAATCCTGAGCGCGACGATACCAGGCCACCTAAGGACGAAGCGCCGTTTGCTGCACTTGCATTCAAGGTTATCACCGATTCGTTTGTTGGCAGACTAACGTTCATAAGAATCTACTCAGGCCATCTGCGTGTTGGTGAACAGGTACTGAACGTTGGCAACGATAAAAAAGAACGCGTTGGAAAAATCCTCCGTATGAGTGCTAATAAGCGGGAGGAACTTGCAGAAGCATTTGCCGGCGACATTGTGGCAATACCAGCGTTACGGTTTACGCGTACAGGAGACACACTGTGCGATGCTCGACAGCCCATCTTGCTTGAGAATATTCATTTCGCAGAACCAGTCATTAATCAGTCGATCGAAGCCCGAACATTGGCAGATCAGGATAAGCTGACGGAATCCTTACATCGGCTCTCTGAAGAAGATCCGACGTTTCGATTTCATACCGATGCCGAGACAGGGCAAACCATAATTAGCGGAGTCGGCGAACTCCATCTGGAGATACTTGCAGACAGGCTTAAACGCGAATTTGGAGTCCCCGTCAAGGTTGGCAAACCACAAGTCGCCTATCGAGAAACGGTATCGTCCACGGCGCGGGCTCAGGGTGAGTTTACCAGGAGCAACGCAGGGAAGAACCAATTCGGACAGGTAACATTAGAAGTAGGTCCGAACGAGTCTGGAAAAGGCGTCGAGTTTAGCAATGAGCTCGCACCAGATGCACTTCCGGAACCGTACGTACAGAGTGTAGAGAAGGGGGCTATCGAAGCCCTCAAGGTTGGACCGGTTGCAGGATACCCCATGATTGACGTTAGGGTTGTTCTTGTAAACGCAGTCTACCACGAAGAAGACGCAACGGAGACGGCCTATGCTGTTTCCGCCTCGATTGCAGCGCGCGATGCCGCAAGGCATGCAGCTCCAATACTCATGGAGCCCGTGTTTAAAGTCGAGGTCGTTACGCCCGAGGAATACGTGGGCGAGGTCATTGCAGACCTCAGCACACGGATGGGCAGGGTAGAAGGGATTCAAACCCGTGATATCCTGCAAGTGGTGACGGCAATGGTGCCGCTGTCACAACTGTTCGGCTACGTGACGCAGTTGCGATCGTTGACGCAGGGACGTGGTTCGTATACCATGCAATTTGAGCGATACGAACCCGCCGTCCAACGCCGATAGGCGGACAGCAACGATTAATACTGCTCCGGCTGAATCCACACTGGATACGGCATCGGCGAGGTGTGTTTTTGTGTACATGTCGTAAAGTTTCCGTAACTTTATTTTCTGTCCCGAAAACGACGTTTGTTTTGTAATAATCAACCTTCAAACCCCTAAAGCAACGAGGAGTTTGCATTATGGCCAAAGAAAAATTTGAGCGCAATAAACCACACGTGAACGTAGGAACAATCGGTCACGTAGATCATGGCAAGACCACCCTTACGGCTGCCATCACGATGTCGTTGGCTGCCAAAGGCCTCGCAGAAAAGCGCACATTTGATTCAATCGACAATGCGCCTGAAGAAAAGGCGCGTGGAATCACGATTGCGACGGCCCACGTGGAATATGAGACGGCAAACCGTCACTACGCCCACGTAGACTGCCCCGGTCACGCCGATTATGTGAAAAACATGATCACTGGCGCTGCGCAGATGGACGGAGCCATACTCGTTGTGGCTGCAACGGACGGACCGATGCCGCAAACGCGAGAGCATATCCTCCTTGCCCGTCAGGTTGGCGTGCCGCGAATCGTTGTGTTCATGAACAAAATCGATATCGCAGATCCTGAGCTGGTAGACCTCGTTGAGCTCGAAATACGCGAACTGCTGACCAAATACGAATTTCCCGGCGACGAAATCCCAATAATCAAGGGCTCGGCGTTGAAAGCTCTCGATGCCGCTGCCGAAGGCGCCGGCGGGGACCATGCAGATCTTCAATGTATTTACGAACTGATGGATGCCGTTGATAGCTATATCCCGACGCCGATTCGCGACGTAGACAAGCCCTTCCTCATGCCGGTAGAAGATGTATTCTCAATTACCGGTCGGGGCACGGTAGGTACTGGAAGAATTGAACGCGGTATCGTTAAGGTAAACGAAGAAGTGGAAATTGTTGGCTTCGGCCTGCAAAAGAAGTCCACAGTAACGGGCATTGAAATGTTCCGCAAGCTGCTCGACGAAGGCCGTGCAGGCGACAACGTAGGATTGCTGCTTCGAGGTGTAGACAAAGAAGAGCTGGAACGTGGAATGGTTATTTCCAAACCAGGCTCCATTACGCCGCACCACAAGTTCAAGGCGCAGGCATACGTGCTTACAAAAGATGAAGGTGGACGTCACACGCCATTCTTCAACGGTTATCGGCCGCAGTTTTACTTCCGCACAACCGATGTTACGGGCGTTCTCAACCTACCGTCAGGCGTTGAGATGATCATGCCCGGCGATAACGTCGACAATCTCGAAGTAGAACTCATCACACCGGTAGCAATGGAAGACGGTCTCCGTTTCGCAATTCGTGAAGGGGGCAGAACAGTGGGTGCAGGCGTAGTAACAGCAGTTGTAGAATAAGGAAAAAACGTACTTCCAAAAGGGAGATCTTTCGAGTGTCAACACAACGTATTCGGATAAAACTTCGCTCGTACGATCATAATCTGATCGATCGGTCTGCGGAACGGATTGTAAGAACGGTTAAGCAAACAGGTGCCGTTATTTCGGGACCAATTCCATTGCCTACCGAGAGGTCGGTATATACCGTACTGCGCTCGCCGCACGTCGATAAAAAATCACGCGAACAGTTCGAAGCACGGGTACACAAGCGCTTGATAGACATCTTCAGTTCAACTCAAAAAACCATCGATGCCCTGATGCGCCTCGAGCTGCCAGCCGGTGTTGATGTGGAAGTGAAAGTCTAGGAGTGTCGAGATCAATGAGTGCAATTCTTGGACGCAAGCTCGGAATGACGAGCATCTACACAGAGGACGGACAGTTCGTGCCTTGTACTGTGATAGAAGCTGGTCCATGTCCGGTCGTGCAGGTAAAAACAAAAGAAAATGATGGCTATGCGGCTGTCCAAATAGGTTTCTCGCCGATTGAAGAGCGGAAAGTGAAACGTCCTTTATCGGGGCATTTTGCTAAGAATTCCGTTGCGCCGGTACGGCACCTTAAGGAATTCCGCCAGCTTGTCGATCAGGTTACTAACGGAGATATCCTTACGGTTGAAGCCTTCCAGGTTGGAGACAGAATCAAGGTATCTGCCAGCAGCAAGGGAAAAGGATTCCAGGGAGTAGTCAGGCGGCATCACTTCGGTGGCGTTGGAATGGCTACACACGGTCAGAGCGATCGTCCGCGTGCTCCAGGCTCTATCGGTTCATCGTCGTATCCATCTCGAGTATTCAAAGGGATGAAGATGGCCGGACGGATGGGCGGAACCCGGACAACTGTCCGCAACCTGACGGTGATGATGATTGTTCCTGACGAAAACCTGATCATCGTAAAGGGCAGTGTGCCAGGTGCGCACAATGCTGTTGTTGAAATTGTGAAGATGTAATTAGAAAAATCGCCATGACTGTGGATGTTCATTCGAAAGACGGATCAAAGGTCGGCTCTGTAGAGCTGCCAGGTTCCGTTTTCGGTATCGAGCCTAACGAGCACGCCATGTATTTGGCAGTGAGAGCGTATCTGACTAACAGGCGCCAGGGCACACATAAAACCAAGACTCGTTCCGAAGTGCGCGGCGGCGGTAAGAAGCCGTTCAAACAGAAGGGAACGGGCGGAGCGCGCCGTGGCTCTAGCCGATCTCCTCTCATGCCTGGTGGTGGAATCATTTTTGGACCGCAGCCGCACCCCTATCATGCAGATCTGCCAATCAAGGTTAAGCGTCTTGCTCGGAAGTCAGCGCTTTCTCTTCGCGCCCGCGAGAACAGTGTAGTGGTAGTTGAAGACTTCTCGATGGATAAACCTCGTACCAAGGAAGTTGCCTCTGTATTGTCGGCACTCAACGTTGGCGGCCGTAAGGTTCTTATGCTGCTGCCGCAGGCAGATACGAGCATTGTGCTTTCGGCAAGAAATATCGAAGGGCTTACAACTTTCCCTGCAGATAAGATCTCTGCATACGATGTTCTGAACCACGGCGTCTTGGTGATCTTCAAAAGCGCATTAAGCACACTTGAAAAATCGTTTGGAGAAGAAGCAACGGGAGTGGAACAGTGATAACTATTCTTAAAAAACCTGTTATCACCGAAAAGGCAACAAAGCTTGCCGCAAACCGGCAATATGTTTTCGAAGTCGCTCCAAATGCTAACAAATACATGATTCGTGATGCGATACGGAAGATGTTCGACGTAGATCCCGTGAGCATTCGCACCGTTCGCATAAAAGGAAAAGTAAAGAAGCGTGCTACACGCAGAGGAGTACAGATTGGTAAAACCAATCTGAAGAAGAAGGCTTACGTCACGCTGAAAGAAGGGCAATCGATCGACATCGTTGCTGGCGAAGGAGCTGAGGACTAAGCTGAAGGTAAATATTATGAGCATCCGAAGTTTAAAACCGATAACACCTGGCACACGCTTTTACAGCGTGAGTACGTTCGATGAAATCACGGCATCGAAACCGGAGAAATCCTTGATCGAGCCGCTGAAGAAGAGCGGTGGACGTAACAACACAGGACGCGTCACGTCGCGCCACCGCGGCGGCGGACACAAGCGCCTGTACCGCATCATCGATTTCAAGCGCAACAAACCTGGTGTTAAAGCAACGGTTCGCACCATCGAATACGATCCCAACAGAACATGCAGAATTGCTTTGTTGGAATATGCCGATGGAGAAAAGAGATACATTCTTGCTCCCGATAAGGTTAAGGTTGGCGACGTACTGATGAGTGGAGAGGGATCTGAAATCCGTGATGGGAATTGCCTGCCCCTTCGCAATATCCCCGTTGGACTTGTAGTTCACAACATTGAAATGAAGCCGGGCAAGGGCGGACAAATGGCGCGTTCAGCCGGTGTGTCGGCGCAGTTTGTTGGTCTGGATGGAAAGAGGGCGCAACTGAAGCTCCCTTCGGGAGAAATCCGCATGGTGCCTGCCGAGTGCATGGCAACTCTTGGAGTTGTGAGCAACGGAATGCATGAAAATATCGACTACGGCAAGGCAGGGCGAATCCGATGGTTTGGCGTTCGTCCGCAAACACGCGGAATGGCAATGAATCCAATCGACCACCCCAACGGCGGTGGTGAAGGACGTTCCAAGTCGGGTGGTGGACGAAAACATTTACGCTCACCGTGGGGCCAGCTTGCCAAAGGCTACAAGACCAGAAGGAAGAAGAAGCTTTCAAACGACATGATCATCCGCAGAAAGAATGGGTAAAAGGAGAATTATCGAATGCCACGTTCATTAAAAAAGGAACCATTCATCAGCTACAAGTTGCTGAAGAAGGTTGCCGTGATGAATGAGTCGGGAAAAAAATCGGTTGTGAAGACGTGGTCTCGGTCATCAACCATCAGTCCCGATTTTGTTGGACACACCTTTGCAGTTCACAACGGGAATAAGTTTATCCCCGTTTATGTGAGCGAGAACATGGTTGGACACAAGCTCGGGGAATTTGCTCCTACGCGGATGTACCGCGGACATTCCGGCAACAGGAAAGACCTGAAGACAGGGAAGAAATAATGGAAGCGCATGCTATAAAAAGATATAATCGGTCATCTCCGCGCAAGATGCGGTTGGTGATTGACCTTATCCGCGGAAAATCTGCACAGGAAGCACTGAGCTTGCTCAAGTTTTCTGATAAGATGGCGGCAAAGGCTGCGGAATTAACGCTGAAGTCAGCGATTAGCAACCTGACGTCGAAGGATGCCGGCATCGATCCCGAATCCATCATCGTTAAAGAGTGCTTCGTCGATCCAGGTCCAACCGTTAAGAGAATTTCACCAGCGCCGCAGGGCAGGGCGTTTCGAATTAGAAAGCGTATGCATCATTTGACAATTGTTGTTTCAACTAACCAGCAAGCGGAGAACTGATAGTGGGTCAAAAGGCCAATCCGATAGGTTTACGTCTCGGCATCATTCGCCAGTGGGACGCAAATTGGTTCGACGAAAAGAATGTTGCTGAGAAGCTTCAGGAAGACCTGATGGTTCGCAGCTACATCAAAAGCCGTTTGAAGAAGGCTGGTGTTGCTCGCGTGGTTGTGGAGCGAACTGCAAAACAGTTGCGCATCACCATTAACACGTCGCGCCCGGGAGTCATCATCGGGCGCTCGGGCAAGGATATCGCACAATTGGAGGAGGAATTGCGCAAGATCACTAAGAAGGATGTTAAAATTCTCATTAGTGAAATCAAGCGTCCTGAACTCGATGCCCAGCTTGTTGCCGACAACATTGCTTCGCAGCTCGAAGGCCGCATCTCGTTTCGGCGTGCCATGAAGAACGCAGTCAGCAGCACTATGCGTGTTGGCGCCGAAGGTGTGCGAGTGATGTGTTCGGGACGCTTGGGCGGTGCAGATATGTCGAGAACCGAACAGTACAAAGAAGGCCGTGTGCCACTGCACACACTGCGGGCCGACATCGACTTCGCAAATGGTAGGGCAGAAACAGTTTATGGATCTATCGGCGTAAAGGTGTGGATTTGCCGTGGCGACGTGATTGGCAAGCAACAATCCAAAGAACAATAAAAGAGACAGAGTAGGGCGCAATAATGCTCATCCCCAAAAGAGTCAAACATCGTAAGACACAGCGCGGCAGACGCAGAGGCAAGGCATATCGCGGCTCCCTGGTTGCATTTGGTTCCTTCGGACTAAAGTCTTTGGAAGGGGCTTGGATTACAAATCGTCAAATCGAATCGGCCCGTATTGCCATCAACCGTTACTTGAAACGCGATGGTAAGGTTTGGATACGCATCTTCCCAGACAAACCGGTTACAAAGAAACCTGCTGAAACCAGAATGGGTTCGGGAAAAGGAAATCCCGAAGTATGGGTGGCAGTTGTGAAAGCCGGCAGGGTACTGTTCGAAATCGACGGAGTGACAAAGGAACGTGCGCAGGAAGCTGTACGGTTAGCATCGCATAAACTTCCTGTCAAGTGCAAGTTCGTTCAACGTATGGATCTGGAAGGGTAAACGATGAAGGCAAGAAAGGCAAAAGATTTGCGAAGCCTGACGACGCAGGAAATCGAAGGATTCCTCAGTGAGAGTGAGGAAAACGTGACGAAGCTGCGTTTTCAGTTGACGCTCGGACAACTACACGACACGTCGAGTATCCGCACACTTCGAAAAGACATTGCGAGAATGAAGACACTTCTTGCCGAACGGAACAAGCAGGCAAGGAATAACTGATACGGATGGAAACCATGGAAGAAAATATTAACGAACCAAAAAGCCGAAAGAAGGTGCGCACCGGCAAGGTTATCAGCAACAAAGCTGATAAAACCATCGTGGTCTCCATCGAACGTCAGGTTGCACACCCCATTTACAAACGGTATTTCAAACAGACGAAAAAGATCATGGCGCACGACGAGATGAACGAGTGCTACATCGGCGACACCGTGCGAGTTGTCGAAAGCAGACCATTGAGTGCTCGAAAACGCTGGCGTCTGGTTGAAATCATTCAGCGAGCGCAGTAACGGAGAAGAATCATGATCCAGGAAGAATCGAATCTGGTAGTCGCAGATAACAGCGGCGCTCGCCGTCTGCGCTGTATCCGTGTTCTCGGCGGACATGGCAAGCGGTATGCGTCGGTTGGCGACATTGTGGTGTGTTCAGTCAAGGCTGCACTGCCGCAAGGCGCCGTTAAGAAAGGTGAGGTTGTGAAGGCTGTAATCGTACGCACAAAGAAAGAAGTTCGCCGAAGAGACGGTTCATTCATTCGGTTCGACGAAAACGCAGCCGTTGTAATCAACAACAATAACGACCCACGCGGAACCCGAATTTTTGGACCGGTTGCTCGTGAATTACGCGAAAAGAATTTCATGAAAATCGTTTCGCTGGCTCCCGAGGTGCTTTGAGGATTTTATAATGAAGTTTAACATCAAAAAAGGCGACACGGTAAAGGTAATTGCTGGAAACAGCAAGGGCGAGGTTGGCCGTGTGTTGCAGGTAATCCCATCAACCATGAAGGTTCTTGTCGAAGGTGTGAATTTGCGTTCAAAAGCGGTTCGCCCATCGCAAAAACACCCGAACGGCGGCATCATCAAAAAGGAAGCTCCAGTCCATTACTCCAACGTGATGCTTGTGGACAAAAACGGAAGTCCAACACGGGTACGCAGAGTACGCGATACTTCCGGAGCAAGGGTTGTAATAAAACGTATTGCTCTAACAACAGACGAAGAAATTTAACGAGGATCCGAAGGATCACTGAATCATGGCGAAGGTTGTACAAAAAAAGATCGATTTCAAACCCGATGGTCCGCGTCTCGAAGACGTTAAGACAGATACGGTTATTCCGCGTTTGCAGGAATTCTATAAAGAAAATGTAGTACCATCATTGATGAAAAAATTTAGTTATTCATCGGTGTTGCAGGTTCCGAAACTGGAGAAGATTTCGATTAACATTGGAGTTGGAACGGCTACGCAGGATGCCAAACACCTGCAGGCGGCTGTTAATGAATTGGAACTGATTACAGGCCAGCGGCCTGCGGTATCGAGAGCCAGGAAATCGATTGCCAATTTCAAGCTGCGCGAAGGTATGCCCATTGGCACTCGCGTAACCCTGCGTCGGGCCCACATGTATGAATTCCTCGACCGTTTCATCAACATTGCATCGCCGCGTATTAGAGACTTCCGTGGATTTTCCGACAAGAGTTTCGACGGACGCGGCAACTTCACGCTCGGCGTTAAGGAGCAAATCATTTTTCCTGAAATCGACGTGGACAAAGTGAGTAAGATCACCGGCATGGATATCACAATCGTTACATCTGCCAAGACAGACGAAGAAGCTTATGCGCTTCTTGAAGAGTTTGGCTTTCCATTCCGTAAAAGAGATTAAAACAGAACAGGATACACATGGCAAAGAAGAGCACAGTTGCCCGAAATGAAAAGCGAAAGCGTCTCGCAGCTAAGTACGCTGCTAAGCGTGCCGAGCTCAAGGCTGCCGGAGATATGGTCGGTTTGCAGAAACTGCCGCGCAATAGCTCGCCAACGAGGATTCGTCAGCGATGTATGGTTACCGGACGCGGCCGTGGCGTTTACCGTAAATATGGTTTGGCACGAGGTACGTTCCGTCAGCTTGCCCTCGAGGGTAAGATTCCCGGCATTCGCAAGGCAAGTTGGTAACAGTAGCTGCTTCTAATCCATACACAGACATCACGACGAACATTATGCCAGTTTCAGACACAATTGCCGATTTCCTTACGCGGATACGCAACGCCCAAATGGCGAAGCACAAATCCGTTGAGGTACCGAGCTCCACACTCAAGGTGGCAATCGCAGAGATCCTAAAGGATCATGGGTTTATTTCGGGTTTCGAGACAATCAAGAACGAACATCAGGGCGTTTTGCAGCTAAAACTTCGGTATCATTTTGGTCAGCCCGTGATTCGTGAAATCCGACGTATTAGCAAGCCAGGCAGACGCGTTTATTCGGGAGTCGATACACTTCCGAGAGTTCGCAATGGATTAGGAGTGGCAATCATCAGTACACCTCGCGGAGTGATGACGGATAAGCAGGCCCGAATCCAAAACCTTGGCGGTGAAGTTCTTTGCACGATTTGGTAGGAGACGAAAGCAATGTCGAGAGTTGGAAAAAAACCGATTGAAGTTCCTGCAAACGTCAACGTGACGTTTGACGGAGGTTCGTGCATTGTAAAAGGCCCGAAAGGCGAGCTTTCGTTCGCCGTCGATCGGCGTATTACGGCCGCGCAGGATGGTAATCGTATCGTTTTTGAACGCGCCAATGAAGAAAAGAAAGTTAAAGCGCTCCATGGTCTTACTCGTGCTCACATAGCATGGATGGTTGATGGAGTAGTAAAAGGATTTCAAAAAGACCTTCGCGTAGAAGGAGTTGGTTTCAAGGTGGAGTTGCGAGGCAGAAATCTACTTTTAGCTCTTGGATACTCGCATTCAATTCTATTCATGCCCCCTGAAGGAGTAGAATTTATTGTGGCTACGCCAACAACGTTCTCCGTGAAAGGTATCAACAAACAACTCGTAGGCGAAGTTGCCGCAAAGGTTCGTGGACTGCGTCCACCAGAACCATATAAAGGCAAGGGAATTCGATACGAAGGAGAGTATGTACGACGGAAGACTGGTAAATCGGCAGGGAAATGAACGTAGTGCCAGGTCTTTAGTGCCACATGCCAGGTGCTATGTGACAATGCAATATTGAAAATGAAGAATCAAAGCTGACAGGTTATGGAAAGAATCAAGTCGAAAATGGTGAGGTATGCACGCCGAAAGCGACGCGTACGGAAGAATGTTTCGGGAACTGGCGAGCGGCCACGGCTGTCTGTGTTTCGCTCGTCCGAACACATCTATGCCCAGATTATCAACGATGTCGAGGCACGGACATTAGTCTCTGCATCGACTACAGACCCAGAGGTAAAATCGCAGATTACAAATGGAATGTCGAAGTCTGATAAAAGCAAAATTGTCGGAGTCGTACTGGCACAGCGTGCAAAGGCAGCTAATGTTAGCTCTGTGTCGTTCGACAGGAACGGATTCCTGTATCACGGACGTGTTCGCGTATTGGCTGAAGCAGCGCGCGAGAACGGTCTGGAATTCTAATTAACTGAGCTACCGGAGAACGTTTGTGGCAAAACAAAAAGTTTCAGATCTAAACCTTAAAGACAAGATCGTTTATGTTGGGCGGACGGCGAAGGTTGTAAAAGGCGGCCGACGTTTCAATTTTTCTGCAATCGTGATTGTTGGCGACGAAAACGGTCACGTTGGATATGGTTTAGGAAAGGCCGGTGAGGTATCCGATGCAGTTACGAAGGCAACAGAAGCAGCCAAGAAGAGCGTCCTAAAGGTACGTGTCCAGGACGGCACAATTCCACACGAGGTGACGGGTAGGTTTGGAGCAGCAAAGGTTTTAATACGGCCAGCTACTCCCGGCACGGGTGTTATTGCAGCAGGAGGTGTTCGCGCAATCCTCGAGCTTGCAGGAGTAAAGGATGTTCTTACAAAATCCATGGGTTCGTCCAATCCGCACAACACCGTAAAGGCGGCGATGAATGCGCTGATGCAGTTGGAAGATGCAGTTTCGGTTGCTGGACGACGTGGCGTATCGATGGACAAGGTAATACACGGCTAAGGGAAACCGGCAAATGACAAGTGTGCAGGAATAAACATGAAATTGAAGATCACACAAAAAAAGAGTGTCATCGGTGCTCTTAAAAAACATAAGGCAACAATACAGGCACTGGGTTTGGGCAGACCGAATCAATCAACGGTCAAGCCCAACAACGCGCAGATTCAGGGGATGGTGCAGTCGGTGCGGCATCTCGTTAACGTCGAAGAAGTGAACGACTGAGGACGGCAATGAAACACATCGGAAATCTCTCTCCGGCAGTCGGCTCGCGGCATAAAAAGAAGCGTGTTGGACGTGGCGCCGGATCCGGACATGGTGGCACATCTACACGCGGACACAAGGGACACCAATCTCGGAGCGGCTTTAGCCAGAGCCCAGGCTTTGAGGGCGGCCAGATGTCTCTTAAGCGCCGTCTTCCGAAATTCGGATTTACAAATATTAACCGTATTGAATATCAAGAAATCAATGTTTCGGTATTGCAGAAACTCGCTGATGCCAAAATGTTTCCAGATGGAACGGTTAACAATGAAGTTTTGTACAAAATCGGCGCTGTCCGCAAACGCCTGCGTCCGGTTAAGGTTTTAGGCAATGGCGAGATCACTGCAAAACTGAATGTTGCAGTTGATAAGATTTCTGCATCGGCAAAACAAAAAATTGAGTTGGCTGGAGGAGCCGTAAGCACCAATGGCTAACATTATATCGACCATCAGGAATATCGGCAAGATAGAAGAGCTGCGTAAGCGCCTGCTGTTTACCCTGATTGCCCTCATTGCTGTTCGTATTGGCGCTTTCATTACCATACCGGGTGTCGACGTCGAAATGCTGAAGGCAGCTGGCGGGTCGCTAGGCGACAGCAAGACAATCTTTGGTTTGTACGATATGTTCGTTGGTGGAGCGTTTTCGAACGCAGCCATCTTCGCGCTTGGCATCATGCCCTATATCTCTGCAAGCATCATCTTGCAGATTGCCGGCGTCGTACTTCCCGAGCTGCAGAAACTTCAGCGCAGCGGTGAAGATGGCCGACGCAAAATCAACCAGTATACGCGGCTTCTTACAGTGCCGATTGCCGCCCTCCAGGCCTGGGGTGTTGCGGTAAAGGTTGCTGGAACAACTGTTGGTAATGGCGGTGCATCTGTTGTTCCCGATGCTGGCATGCTGTGGATTCTGGGTTCGATTTTCATCATGACGTCTGGAACCATTGCACTCATGTGGATTGGTGAGCAGATTACTGATAGGGGGCTTGGGAACGGAATTTCTTTGATCATTTTCATTGGAATCATTGCAAGATTTCCAACGGCCGTCTCGCAGGAAATACAACTGATTCAGGCAGGGTCGAGAAACCTCGTTGTTGACCTTGTTATGGTTGTGTTCCTTGCAGGAATTATTGCTGCCGTCATCCTGGTAACGCAAGGTGCACGCAGGATTCCTGTCCAGTATGCAAAACGTCAGGTTGGCAGAAAGGTATATGGCGGTACTACCCAGTATATCCCGCTGCGAGTTAACACGGCTGGCGTTATGCCCATCATCTTTGCGCAGTCTATTTTGTTTGTGCCGGCAACTATCGCAAGTTTTTTCCCTGACAGCACATTCTGGCAAGGTGTGGCAAATACGTTTAGCGAACGGAATTTTGTCTATGCCGCTACGTATGGACTGATGATCCTCTTTTTTACATACTTCTACACGGCGATTGCATTCAACCCGAAAGAAGTTGCAGACAACATGAAGAAGAATGGCGGTTTCATACCCGGTGTGAGGCCAGGCACTGCAACGTCGGAATACATTGAGAACATTCTCACTCGTATCACGCTGCCGGGAGCAATATTTCTGGCGTTGGTAGCAATACTGCCAACGTTTGCCATGAAGGTGCTGAAGGTTCCGCCAGTATTTGCATCGTTCTTTGGTGGCACGAGTCTTCTCATCATTGTTGGTGTTGCACTAGACACCTTGCAGCAGGTTGAGTCCCATCTCCTGATGCGTCACTACGATGGCTTTATGAAGACGGGTAAAATTCGCGGACGTGCAGGAGCCTTGTCCTAACTCATGATTGAAACTGAATCTTTATCGGTCGTCAACACAGCCGACGACATTAAAAAAATTGAAAAAGCTTGTCGAGTTGTGGCAGATACGCTCTCTCACATTCGGCAATACGTGAATCCGGGCGTTACAACCCGTGAGCTCGATGCTATCGCTGAGGACTACATCCGTACGCAGGGCGGAGAGCCGGCATTTAAAGGATACGTTGTCGATCACAGGGAATTTCCATTCACGCTATGCGTGAGCATCGATGAAGAAGTTGTTCATGGAATGCCTGGAACGAGGATGTTGAAGGAAGGACAGATTGTTTCGCTGGACTGCGGAGTTAGGCTCGACGGATTTTTTGGCGACAGCGCGTACACATTTGCTGTGGGCAACATTTCTTCGGAAAAGAAGCGATTGCTTGATGCAACAAAGGAAGCTCTTCGACTTGGTATTGAGCAGGCAGTAGATGGTAATCGTATTTACGATGTCGCACGAGCTGTTCAGACTAGCATTGAAAAACAAGGATTCTCAGTGGTCAGGGAGCTCGTGGGGCATGGAATTGGCCGTGAACTGCACGAAGAGCCCCCTATCCCCAATTTCGTTCCTGGATTGCTGAACAGATCGCGATATCCAAATGTGAAGTTGAAAAATGGTATGGCGCTGGCAATAGAACCAATGGTAAACATGGGACTGTTCCAGGTGCACACCGCAGCAGACGGATGGACGGTCTACACGGCTGATGGCAAGCCATCGGCACATTTTGAGCATACCGTAGTGGTTGATGGGAACAAACCGCGAATCCTAACCATGATGGAATAATCAGTTGGATGTATGGGAAAAGATGATGTAATCCGCGTTGATGGTACGATTGAAGAAAAATTGCCCAACACGCAGTTTATTGTGAAACTGGAGAACGGACATAAAATTCTGGCTCATGTGTCGGGTAAAATGCGGATGCATTTCATCAAAATATTTCGCGGCGACAAGGTAACAGTTGAAATGTCGCCGTACGATTTGACAAAAGGAAGAATCGTGTACCGTTACAAGTAACGAGTTGCGAACATTGAACATGGAAACGTCATGAAAGTACAAGCATCAGTTAAGAAGCGAAACCCCGACGACAAGATAGTCCGTCGGAAGGGAAAGGTGTACGTCATCAACAAAAAAAATCCGCGATTCAAACAGCGTCAAGGCTAAGAGGAGTATTCAGTGGCACGTATCGCAGGGATAGATCTCCCAAAGAACAAACGTGGTGTTATTGCGCTGCAATACATCTTCGGTATCGGACCTACTGTTAGCAGTATTGTGCTGGATAAAGCCGGCATCGATCACAGCAAACGTGTGGTTAATTGGACCGACGATGAAGTAGCTCGCATTCGTCAGGCTCTCGGCGATTATAAAACCGAAGGTCAGCTTCGTTCGGAAGTTCAGTTAAACATCAAACGTTTGATGGACATTGGCTGCTACCGCGGTTTGCGCCATCGGCGGGGACTTCCCGTCCGCGGCCAGCGCACACGCACAAATGCACGAACCCGCAAGGGCAAGCGCAAGACGGTAGCCGGCAAGAAGAAGGCAACTAAGAAGTAATTGAAAGGGGCAGGCACTCCCTGTCCCATTGAAAGGTAAATAATGGCAGCAGCGAAAAAGCGCGTTAAACGCAAAATCGTAACCGACATTCATGGTAAGGCATTCGTTCGGGCAACGTTCAATAATGTTATTGTAACGATTACTGATACTTATGGCAACACGCTCACATGGTCGTCGGCAGGCAAGAATGGATTTCGCGGTTCAAAAAAGAACACGCCCTACGCATCGCAGGTGTCGGCCGAAAAAGCTGCACACGATGCATTCGAAATGGGCTTGCGTAAGGTAGATGTTGTTGTACGCGGTCCGGGATCAGGACGCGAAGCAGCCATTCGCGCTCTTACACAAGCAGGGCTGGAAGTGCTTTCTATCACCGATAAAACACCACTGCCGCACAATGGATGCAGACCGCCTAAGAGAAGAAGGGTTTGATGGCACGCATTCGGCGTGCCATGTGCCACGTGCCAAATAAACAAATTTAACATTGAATACCTGGCTCTTGGCACCTGGCACCTGGCACAACGAATACCTGGCACCTGGCACATTAAGGAATTAACCTATGAACATACAAATGCAAATGCCCGAAGGGATTATCGTGGAGGAGCTGGGAAGCCCCTTCCATGCACGTTTCATCTTAAATCCTTTGGAAGAAGGATATGGTGTTACCATTGGTAATGCTTTTCGCCGTGTATTGCTCTCGTCGATTCAGGGTGCGTCGATCATCGGTGTGAAAATCAGCGATGTGCAGCACGAGTTTCAGACGATTCCTGGAGTTGTTGAGGATATGTGCGAGATCATCCTCAACCTGAAGGAAGTACGGCTGCGCCTTGATGATAGAAAGACGCCCATCAGAATCAATTTTACTGTGAAGGGCGGAGGCGAGTGGACAGCACAGTCCATAGCCGATGCTGCACCTGATGTTGAAGTGCTTGACCCAACAAAGAAAATTGCAACGCTGGCATCGGATGCAGATTTTGATGTTGAGTTGCGTATCGGCCGCGGTAAAGGTTATGTGCCGTCGGAAGATCAGGTCACAACAGATTTTCCGGTAGGCATGCTCCCAATTGATGCTATCTACACGCCCATCCGCAATGTAGTGTTCAACATCGAGCCGTTCCGTGTTGGTCAGAAGACGGACTATGAACGTCTGCTTCTTGATGTTACAACAGATGGATCGATTACCGCACAGGAAGCTACGCGGCATGCAGGCGATATTCTTCGCCAGCACATTGCGCTGTTCCTGGGCGCCTCACCCAAGGCAATTGAAGAAGGTGGAACAGACGATGGCGATAATGAAGCAGAACGCGAACGCATACGCGTGCGCAGAATTCTTGTACAGCCCGTTGATGAGTTGGAGCTCAGCGTCCGTGCACATAACTGCCTTAAAGCTGCTGGCATTAAAACGCTTGCAAATCTTGTAACACTGCAGGAATCGGATCTTCTGAAGTTTCGGAACTTTGGGCGTAAGTCGCTGGCCGAACTCACAGACGTTGTTTATCAGAATGGGTTGACGTTTGGAATGGACGTTGCTCCGTACTTGCAGGAAGAATCGAAGAGTGCTGACTAAAGGACTGGATCATGAGACATAATTATTCCGGACGAAAACTTAAGCGAACAGCAAGTCATAGGCGAGCCTTGCTTGCAAACCTTGCTACGTCGCTCTTCGAACACAAACGCCTGGTTACCACAGTTGCCAAGGCAAAGGAATTGCGCCCGTTCGCTGAGAACCTGATTACTCGTGCCAAGCATGCCTATGCTGCAGAAAAAAACGGCACGGTAACGGGAACAGATGTGCACAACCGTCGGATGGTTGGGCGGTTCATTCGCAATAAAGCCGTGCTTCAGGAATTGTTCGATACCATTGCGCCACTTGTGCTCGAACGGTCAGGGGGCTATACACGCATTACAAAAATTGGACTGCGCAGAGGCGATAGTTCGGCAGGCGCCGTCATTGAGCTTGTTGACTGGTCTAATCCACAGGATGGCAGAGTAACCTCGCGCACACGCCGAAAACCACAGACAACAAAACCTCGCGTTGAAAGCGCTCCCGCCGTCGGCGACGTAAAGCTCCACAAGACTGATAAACCAACCGCTATCGTTAATGAAGCGTTAGCCGCAGACGAAGAAGCACTCGTTGATGAGTCGGCAATTGTCCAGCCATCAGATACGGAAGACAATGCCGACGACGCTGGTGAAGAGAAAGACAAGGCCTGAAACCTGAAGGTTGAGAAGCGCCGAGCGATGTTGGCTCGGCGTTTTCATTTATGGCTGATGACAAGCATATAGAAGCGTCGTTTATTAAAGGTGCTGTCGCTCCAGAACAGTTTCCTGTGTCTAATCTGCCCGAAGTTGCAATGGTTGGACGGTCAAATGTGGGCAAGTCGTCTCTGATTAATGTTCTCGTCAGACGAAGCGGCCTGGCGCGTGTTTCCAACACACCTGGAAAAACACGGGAGATAAATTTTTTTAGTACCGATCGGGGCTTCGTTCTTGTAGATCTGCCCGGATACGGATATGCTCAGGTAAGTAAGACGCGACGCGAAGAATTCGCCTCTATCATTGATGCATACTTATTCCACCGCGAGAATCTTGCTCTTGTATGCGTACTCGTCGACGCCCGGCACGATCCAATGACCTCTGATCTATCGCTCCTCGAACGCCTCGAGTTTGAAGGACGGACCTATGCTGTTATACTCACAAAATCCGACAAGCTCAAACCCGCACAATTGCAGGAACGTTTAGACCAATTCCGAACATTGTTAGAATTGTGCAAATTCAACGTAGATGTAATTCCGAGTTCAGCACACTCCACGATGGGCCGTTCAGAAATTTTAGGGATGATGAAACGATTAATAAACGAATTTAAGAAGGCGTTATCATGACTGCCGCTTCAGATATTCCGCAAACCGTGCCGCTTGTTGGCATCGTGATGGGGAGCGATTCGGATTTACCAGTGATGCAAGCTGCCGCTAAAGTGTGTCAGGAATTTGGCGTACCATACGAAATGCGCATTATCAGCGCACACCGAACTCCACATGATATGGCTGAATACGGCTCCACTGCTCATCAGCACGGCATTTGTGTAATCGTTGCCGGGGCTGGCGGCGCCGCGCACTTGCCCGGAATGCTTGCATCCTACTCGCCCCTTCCCGTAATCGGTGTTCCAATTCCGTCGAATCACCTGAACGGCCTCGACTCTCTTCTCAGCATTGTACAAATGCCATCGGGTGTTCCTGTGGCAACAGTTGCGATAGGGGGCGGAAGAAATGCTGGCCTGCTTGCAGTCGAAATCCTATCGGTAGCACATCATAAACTTCGTGAGCTTTTGACTGAGTATAAAAGCGGACTATCGGCGGACTCTCGGAGCAAGAACCATCAGATCGATACACAGCCACGAGATGATCAGACCGATTATGATGCCTCCGATAACATCGCTTAGATAGTGAACATTATAAACAATTCGGCCGAAAGCAATGGCAAGGCCTATGCTCCACATCACGATACGCAGCTTTGGGTAAGCCACTGAACCTGCAACAGCAATAGCAATTCCCGTTGTGGCATGCCCGCTTGGAAATGAATTCCACAAGTAATCGAAACGGAATGCAAAGAAATCAAAGGCTGCAATCCCGTCGGTAATCAGAAGATGCGGGCGCGAACGTGAAATGATAACTTTCATTACATTTGCAATAATGCCAGACGCAGCCACTGCAGCAAACAATACGATATGATTATGAGCCACGGTGCGCCAGCTTCGCCATGCTGCAACCACTACAATGGCGCAATAAATTAGTACCCAGTGCGATTTACCGGCTTCCTCCAGCCAGTGACCTATTTGCCGTGAAACGGAAGTCTGGTTCTGCTCTATGAAATACGCTAAGGGAGCATCAATCCAAACAATGCTTGCAATACACGCAAGTGTACCGCAAGCCAAAACAACAATATGGTTGCGCAGTCGGCTATTTGCCAACCACGATGCTCTTCCTGCCATCGGTGATGATGTATGTGCCGCTTGGTAGATGGCTTAGATCCACATTCATGGACTCAAAATCAATGAGTGCGATTTCGCCCCGATTTCCACTGATGTCGTAAACGCTGAGCGCCGCAGATCCCTGGAACATCGGGAGTCTGATTGTTTCATCGACGGCGAAGATTGCCCTAGAACTTCCGCTCTTCGCTGCGGTTTCTGCTACAGACAGCACCTGGTCCAGGGTGTACACAAGAACGCCGCTGTGTGAATCATAATTATCAGCCTGAAAAGTTCTTGTAACGAAGAGTTTTTCGTTAATAAGAGCCAGACCTTCTGGCTTTGCGTCCACGTCAACTGAAACCAGGCGCATCCCGGTGTTCTTGTCGAAAATCCGAACGTCACCCGCGAATGTTGTGACATAGATGTAATCACCGCTAATTACAGCTTCTCGTGGACCTTCGTAACCTGTGGTTTCCGTTTGGAATGTATCAACAGCAGACTTAGTAAGAAGATTTATTTTAACAATAGTGTGTGAGCCATTAACAACAACGTAGGCTGCGTCGCCGTCAACCACGATGTAATTAGGCGTGTCTCCTACGCCAATTGTTGTGCGTTCATACCCAGTTGCCCCAGGTGCCCATATTTCAATGGTACCGTTTGCCTGACCGAAAACCCCTTCGCATACAATTGCGAGTCCAACACCATTGTCTGATGTGCGGTACGTCTTCGTCATCTGCGGGTTTATGCCGGCATCAAGCCTAATTGGCGAAGGTGAGCCGGGAGTAACCTGATCAACATATCCGGGCTCGTTAAATGTTGGGCGTCTGCTGAGATAGGTTCGTTGTCCGTCTCCGCTAACAGAAACGGCATAAGCGCGAGTAGTGTCGAGAATGCCCAACTGTTGGTGATCGCCCAGCGAAAAAATCAATACGCTATCGCCAACACCGATATACATCCTTGAAGAAACAGTGCTAAATCCAATGCGCCCGGCAACAACAAAAGCCCAAGGGAATTCTGTTTCTATCTTTAACGTAAGCGTTGATCTGTCATACGTTGCCCACGAAGCCGGACTATCTCCGTCTGCTTCGTTTTGAATACCATCAAAATTCCTGTCCGTTTGCGCAGTTAGCACATGTACTTCCTCACCTGACAGAAACACTGTTACAGGCTGAGGTTTGGTTGGGAGGATTTGCTGACCAAATCCGTTCAAAGCAGTCACAACAAGGACTGCTAAAGCAAGAAACAATCTCATCACTAAACTCCGGTATGTTGCCGTTATGCGCGGCACTGCGGCTTTATGATGCCGCATGGTGGAAAATGCGAATCGTGGCAGGTCTTCCGACTCAGGCTTCGTTCGTTCCATCCCCCTTCCCGGTACAACCAGTGGGTGCGTATGCTCGGATGAATTGTCAGCCACTACGGCGGCGCAACCGTGCAGGAGTCACACCTGCTTCCCTATTAGGGCTGCGTATGCAGCCACCACGTTCATGGTTCATCAAAAATACGTTAGTCTATTTTTGTTCATGCACAATCGAACAACACTATTTACAATCTGCTATCTGGCAACGGTTAGCGCAGGCATCGCTGCCTCGCTGTTCAGCGCCTATCTCCCGTCGGTTGTATTTGATCTTACGGGATCCAATGCACAGGCCGACGTTGCCGGTGTTGGGGCTGCAGCAGGTGCATCGTTTTTATTTGGTTGGGCAGTTGGCGCAGTGGTGATTGGGACGCTTAGCGATAGAATTGGCCGACGCATGGCACTGTTTACGAGCGTCCTGGTATGCACACTTGGAATTGTGGGAACATCACTGGTCACGTCTGTCGGCGCACTTGTCATCATCCGGTTTCTCTCCGGAGCGGGTGCTGGCAGTATCCTTCTGATTTCGGCAGTGATGGTTGCCGAAGCATGGGCTCGCAGCGGCCGAGCCAGGATGACTGGCATTATTGCAAACTCATTCCCTTTTGGTCTCATCGTCAGCGGATTAATTGCAACGATGATTCCGGAATGGAGAACTGCATACTTGATCGGTGGATCGACGGTGATTCTTGCACTGGGAGTTCTGACGTTAGTTCCCGAAAGTGAGTGGTGGGCATTAAGTGAGAAGCAACACAAGCAGCACAATCTGGCTCGTGAAAGGATTTTTGAACAACAGTTCAGACCCGATCTCATTACAGGCATTCTTCTGTTTGGATCAATGCTTGTTGGATTGTGGGCTGTCTTCGTTTGGATGCCAACATTTGTGGGATCGGTAGGAATTCCAGCCGATGCACAAAAAAACCGAGCACTTACAACCATCATGCTTGGGTTGGGGAGTGTGTCAGGGGGCTTTCTGAGCGGACCGCTTGCAGAATGGCTGGGCAGGCGCGGCGCCGCAGTTGTAGGTTACCTGGGCTGCATCATTCTAACGGCGATTCTCTTCGCACTTACAGTTCCGGTAGGCACCGTTTTGTTTTCACTTACGTTCATCCTAAGTTTATTTATTGGTTTAAATCAAGGCGTTCTTGTTGGTTATGTACCGGAACTGTTTCCCACCTTGATCCGCGGCGTAGCAACGGGTGTATGCTTCAACGTTGGGCGGCTTGCCACCACAGCAGCAGTGTTGTTTGCCGGGTTGCTGATAACATGGATAGGGGGCTTCGGACAAGCTATCCTGATTTTTGGTTCGGCATATTTCGTCGGCCTAATTACACTCGCTTTTGCGCGCGAAACAAAAGGACTTGAGTTGCCTCGATAGAGCGAACGATTAGTAACGGAAGTACATCCAGCGTCGGTCTTCAATAACGCTCTGTTTAATCAATGTTGATTTCCACACTTCCCAATATGCAGATCGCTGTTCATCGACAAGGCCTTGTCCGTTTGCCTTCATGAACATCGGAAATTCTTCATCTCTGGCTTTACTAACCGATTTTACGTTTACAACGTACCAGCCCACATCTCCTCTGAATGCATTCATCAAACCAGAAGTTGCCGATCCGCAAATCACGCTGGCTGCAAGCGGATCAACAATTGATTCACCGATCAGTCCATCCATCGTTATTGTAACATCGCGAAGAATAGTAGCGCCTTTGGGTGGCTCCGGGACAAGCATGCGACCGTCTTCGAGAACAGCTACAATTCCGGCATACCCTTTAACAACAGATTCAATGGACTTGCACGCTAATTCTCGCTGCATGTCGGCCTTAACACTAGCAACAGCGGCATCGAGTGGCAGAGGTCCGGGAGGTATGCTGTCGGTAACAACTCCAAATACAATTCCGAGTGCCGAAGCATCGACAGGTTCTGTAGCCGCTCTCACATGCGCTTGAAATGCAACGTCGACCAGGCGATACGAATCATAAATTTTTGTATCAGAATTGAAAAACGGAGTGAATACTATCTGTTTGTGAAACTTTGTTGCAAGCTCGTTCAACACTGTACCTCTATCGTACATATCTACAGCCACTTCCACTTCGCGTAGCGTGCTGTCGACGGTTTCCTTGCTCGGTGGAATGTCGGTAATGGCAACACGAATGGCAATGCGTTTTCCTTTCTTCCCCTTCTCTGAAAAAACACTGTCAACCAGCAACACATGAACCCCAGATGACAGGATAAACGGACCAACGGCAGTGCCTTTCTTCTTCCCCTGGCATGCTTCGTAAAATTGTTTATGAGTTGCTGAATCGGGATGAAGAGTTGTTGAGCCCGAAGCAATTGTCGAAGCGACTTCATTCCACACGGAGTCGGTCTCGTGTGCAGATTTAGCCTTGTTCAGCAATTCTATCCAGGCCTTTATATTAGCAAGAAACAGATTCGAATCCACGGGTGCAGCAACTAATGGCCAGGTTAACATGGCCATCCGGCGCATCTCAGTGGTTGTTGTGTAGTTGGGTGAGTGTGACTCGAAGTAGGCTTCGAGTTCTGGGCGCGTTGGTTCTTGTGTAATGTTGGGACACGGGAAGTACAACAAATCGACAAGAGCTGTGGTTGAAGTCTCTTGATATCTTTTTCGCAGCGCTGTAGTGTCGACAACCAGCGTATCAGTGACCTTATCTTTCAGACGTTTCAGCATCAACTGGTGGCCTACCTTGCTGCGTAATTCAGACATCGATGCCTTGAGCTGTCCTGCCTGTTCTGTGCGCTGCTGCGCCGTTAATTTCTGTCCGCGAGCTTCCACAAGTGAGTCGGGATTCAATGCCATTGCAAGAAGTAATGGTTTGTCAAATCGCCCCTTATCATCAACAACTCCACGCATCACAAAATCCGGTGTGGCACTGAGCAAGACTGAGTCGATTTCAGCAGGTGTAGGAGTGAGTCCTGCAGTTTGTGCCCGCTGGCGCAGAAGAACTGCCATTACGATCTCGTTCCACGTCTGCTCCATGATGTCACTTGGATTCATCGAGCCCACTGTCTCGTACAATTCCGCCTTTCTACCAACCTCTCTCGAAAAATCGTCGAGCCAGATTGTATCGCCATTGACGATCCCCGCATACGGTCTTTGCTGTGGTGTCTGAGCGTTAGCGGACGCTCCTGATAAAGTGACCAATTGAATTAGCAGGACGCTGATGCTAACAATAAGAAAGTCTGATACTTGCCGTAATTGCATAAGCTCAAAAATTACGAATAACCAATTTTGAAACCTCAACATCCAAATACCAGGTAGTGCCTCCGTTCGATGCTCATCTGGGACTGAAATGGTAATGGATTGAAATACAACAACTAAAACATCTTTTGTTGAACCTTACCCGGCATCTTACCCGGCAGCATAAGCCTCCCGGCATCTTACCCGGCAGCATATGCCTCCCGGCAAGGTCTTGATGTCAAACTGAGATACTACAAAATGCCATTCCCTATTTTGCACAGCTATCTGGAGGACTGGGGGTCTGAACGCACACAATGAAATTGTTGATCTATTGGCACGGGGAAACCTAGCACATTCAAACGGTGATTTGGTTTCCGCGCGTGATGCATTTGAGCGTGCCGAGGCTGCCTCGAAACAGATTGGTAATCCTTCTCTTGAGATGCACGCCCTCAACGGGCTTGGAATTATCCTTCTTGCTGAAGGACATTTTGAAAAGGCACACGATGCATTCAGCAAAGCGACAGCCCTTGCCGAAGAGTCCGATCGCAAAACAACCTCGCATCAAGGTTCGTCTAAGAAAGTTCCGAAGCAATCCGATACAGATCCATTCTGGTTAAGTAACGTCGAACTCATTGAGTTCGCTCTTTCGCATGCCAGAACGCTTCTTCAAGGTGGACACATAACAGCTTCGTTAGATTGGTGCAACAGGGCAACCTCATTATGTAAGTTGCTGATAGCACAGGCTGAAATCCTTCGTGTAGAGAAGGAGTTGAATCGTACATTGCAAAAAGTAGATCTGCTGATAAACGAAGTGATGTCCGTTCTTATCGAACTCCACCGAAGGAAGTAGGGAAGAAGACGATGAACAGAAGAAAAATTCTTAGCACGCTTATGACGGGAAGCGCCCTCTCGACGCTTGCCTTTGGGAACCATCGTCTTACCAAATCGATCGATACCCTTTCAGCTATCGAGGGACAGGGAAACCCTGATGCCGATGCCTTCGATGAAGACTACTGGCTAACTGTACAGCAGGCCTTCAATGTGGATAGAACAACAATCAATTTAAACAACGGAGGCGTTTCGCCAAGCCCGCGTATGGTTCAGGATGCATTGCGTCGGCTCACCGAAGAGGCCAATCAGCTCCCCGCATACGTAATGTGGCAGATTCAGGAACCCCGCATCGAATCCGTGCGCGAGGGACTTGCAGCAATGTTCGGCGCCGATAAAGAAGAAATAGCCATCACCCGAAACGCAAGCGAATCTTTGCAGACTGCTCAGTTTGGGATTCCGTTGAAGGCGGGAGACGAAGTGGTAATCACTACTCAGGATTATCCGCGTATGCTGGCAACGTGGGATCAGCGGGCACGACGCGAAGGTATCGTTATAAATAAAGTTAAGATTAAAGTACCGATTACCGATCCGTCTGCAGTTGTCGAAGCATATCAGAACGCAATCACCGATAGAACAAAGGTCATCCACTGTTCGCAGGTGGTTTTTCTCACAGGACAGATCATGCCTGTAAAGGAAATCTGCGACCTTGCCAAACACAACAACATCGTCAGTATTATCGACGGAGCCCACGCCTTTGGGCAGTTCCCGATCAAACAGACCGACATTGGCTGCGACGTCTACGCAACGTCCTTACACAAATGGTTGTGCGGACCAATCGGTACCGGTATGCTCTACGTTAAAAAAGATCTGATCCCATCCATATGGCCGCTCATGGCTGCACCAAAAGAAATGGATGCTAACATTCGCAAGTATGAAGAAATTGGAACACATCCGGCTGCAGTACACAATGCCTTAACCGACGCAATTGCGTTCAACACTGCAGTAGGTCTCGCACGCAAGGCTGCCCGATTCCGATACCTGCATTCAGTGTGGATGGATGATGTTAAGGGGCTTCCCAACGTCTGGTTTCTTACCGACGTGGCAAAGCCCCCTAACCAATGCGCTCTCGTTAATGTGCATGTCAACGGCGTAGACCATGGAAAGCTAGCCGACTGGTTACTAAAGAAACATAAGATATTTACGGTAGGAATTGCACACGATGAATTCAATGGCCTACGCGTAACACCAAACGTCTATACAACAGTCAGGGAGATGCAGACTTTCCGCAATGCTATGCTCGATGCAGTAAAGGGAAACATCAGCGAGATCCGGATATAATGCACGTTAAGATTATTTAGCATGTCGTTAATCCGATGCTAGCGAGATTCGGCAAGACTCGACGTTTTTATGTCACTGAATCTCGAAGCTATTGGAGCACTGAAAGTACGTCCCCAAAACACGAATACTGAAATGTAGAGCAGGGGTACATTCAACATAAGCGCAGAAGATTCGCCGCGACTAAGATGAAGGGGGATTGCCAGTATCTGGACTACCATCAGACCAAGGGCTGCATATCCCACCAGTTTCGGGGAAATGCGCAAGAGCCCGGGCAGGACGAGACCAACGGCTCCAAGAAGTTCAGCCAGGCCGATAAAACGCGTCATAAACTCACCAACAGAGAGCGCCCATGGCATAGCTGCGCTTAGCTGGTCGAAAGGGGTTGTGAACTTCATAAATCCAGCCATTCCATACATTCCGGCTAGGATAATCTGTCCAATAATCAGGAGGATTCTCATCAGAGTACCTTACAAAAAGTTGTTTGATAAACAACAAATACTAGGTATTTGTTTGTAACTAGGCGCAAATTATTTACTTTTGTAATACGGCACAAGAAGGCACAACAATGTTACCAGACAACACCAAGGTGAGCAGCGATGACTGCTCCGATCAAATTCCCCACAACCCGGATGAATGTCCGGTGCGCGAAGTACTAAACCGGATCGGCGATAAGTGGAGCATTTTCATAATTGCCTTGTTGGACAGCGGACCCATGCGATTCAATGCACTTCGCAGAAGGATTGACGGGATCTCTCAGCGAATGCTTACGCTGACGTTAAAGGGGCTTGAACGCGATGGCTTAGTAACCCGAACCGTCTACCCAACGGTACCGCCAAGCGTCGAGTACAAACTGACTGATCTCGGCATTACTCTTACAAAACCCATCCTCGAGCTGAACCTGTGGGCAGTTACACATCGAGAAAACATTATTCAATCCCGGAGTCAATTTGATTCACGGTCAGAATCGCTTTAATTCTTTTTGAAATAAAGTGGTAATTTTTACACCCGAAGTTGTTACACATCCGGAACCCTATTGCCTATGTTGCGATATGCTGCTGATGTTCGGACCCTGGCATATATGGTATGCACGACCGGACTTTTTCTTGCTCAGTGGTTAACTGATTCATGGAGCCCTCTAATGTGGTTCCCTTATTTGTTCCTATCGGTTGCAGTAACCGTTATAGCGCACAATCACAACCACCTCCCGATTTGGCGGAATAATACGCTAAACATTCTTACTGATTATTGGCTAACCTTGTTTTACGGATTCCCTGCCTTTGCCTGGATCCCGACGCATAACCTCAATCATCACGTACTTAACAACAAGCCTGGGGATTACACCATTACGTATCGCGTAAGCGAGCAGAATACGTGGTGGACCGTACTTATTTACCCCAGCGTCAGCTCCTGGTTTCAGCAGAAGCCAATACGCGATTATCTTATGAAACTACAAAACACAGACAAACGCAAATTTGTCCTGAGCTTGCTGCAGTATGTTGCTCTCGCCATTTGGATCGTAGGGGGCTTGTTAATCGATTGGCAGAAAGCCATTTTGTATATCATTATTCCTCAGCAGGTAGGACTCTTTGCAGTGCTCGTATTTAACTATGTGCAGCATGTGCATGCCGACGAAGAGAGCAGGTACAACCATTCCCGCAACTTTACAGGCTTTCTGAACTATCTGCTTTTTAACAATGGTTATCATACCATTCATCACGAAAAAGCCGGCGTCCACTGGAGTAAAACCCCCGAGCTCCACAAACAAATCGAGTCGAACATCGATTCATCGCTCAAAGAACGCAGCTTTTGGTGGTACATCCTTAGAGTGTATGTGCTGGGAGTATTCTTTAGCCGATTCAGAACAGATTCGATGCGGCTGAAGCGACTGGCTTCCCAGTGAGGCGTACTGATTTAGCGTGAATGTCTGACTGAAATCGAATTGTGATTTATACCATCGACCCAACAAGTTTGCCGATATCAACCATGGCAAACGATACAGAACTGTCGGCGATACCATAGGGTAGAAAGAGTTGGTCGCCGTGTTTCAATGCACCGCATGTGTATAGAACATTGGGGACATATCCATCGCGGTTTTCATCCGATGGAGAAAGTAAGGGTTCTGGGAGGCGAGCAAGTACTTTATGCGGATTGTCTTTGTCGAGCAAGGCTGCGCTAATGGAGTACTTGCGCATGGCGCCCACGCCATGAGTTAGCAAAAGCCATCCTTCGTCAAGCTCTATGGGCGATCCGCAATTGCCGATTTGAATGAGTTCCCATGGGAATTTAGGCGACATGATGAGTTCACCACCGTCCCACTGCATGATGTCGTCGGATTCCTGATAGTAAATGCTTTCGCCATCCGGACGCGTCAGCATAGCATACCTACCATTTATGCGCCTTGGAAACAGCGCCATACCTTTGTTTTGTGCTGAGTGTCCAGAGAGTGGCTCGAGAGAAAATGTTGTAAAGTCTTTAGTTGACAGAAGCTCCGAACGGATGCCTACTCCCGAAAATGCCGTGTAGGTTCCATAGTACGTGGCTTCACCATCATCGTCAACAAATTTAACAAGACGCAGATCCTCCAGTCCGCTCCGCTGCGCCTTGGTGAAGGGAAAAATCACAAGGCCGGATATCGGAACAGCGTCTGGCCGAAGGGCGATGACTTTAGCATCTTCTTCAAATTCTTCCGACTCGGCTGCAAGAGTTTGGGCCGGCTGATCGCGTAAGCGCAGTTCATTATCGGCTGTAAGAATGCCTTCGCGAAAAGAGATCGAAGAAATATGTCCTTCGCCAACGGTTCTTAGCGACATCACAAATCTCTGGTCGTGAGGTCCCAGACCCGACTGATCTGTATGAGGCACTATCGACGGATTCATGATAGCCGCGGCGGCGTAGGAATACTCGTGGCAGAAGAATGCACCAATTAATTCCCGCTGCTGAAGAGTCAAGTCGTCTGAAAATCCAATCATATGCGAAAGGTGATTGTACCTCTCTACGTGCACAGCGCTTGCCTGCCAGTGGCGTTTGGAGAAGTCCATACCAACTTCCTGGAGCAGTTGATGCGCTTTGTCTGGATCCATTTGCAACACAGCGTCGATAATTCTCCGTGCCCTCCGTGTTTGAAACGGATTCATCCCTCTTGGCTCCTGAGCTAGCTGAAAGGGGCGCATCACAACACGCGATGGCTCCGCCGTGAGGCGCAGATCGTATTTATGGACTTCAATCATGCAGGCTTGACATTGATAAGTTTGCCAGTTGAAACGAGAGAATCGACTCGGCACCCTGGTTATGATTGATTCCACTTTTACAAATGCCGTCGAAACAGCCTCCGGAATCTTCGGCTATCATTAATGCATGGCTGATGTTGCTCCCAAAAAACCAAGCATATGCACGATACATTTCATCAACCCATTTAGGATCTTGCGTTGCGTTAAACGCCGACAGACATGCATCAACCGTTGCTGCCGCTTCCAGAGGTTGTTGGTCGAACAAAGCGGGTGTAGTGAATTTGGCACCAAAGCTCTCTGTTCCCACCGGACAGAATAAACCTTCCGGCGACGTTTGCATAGAAACCAACCATTCAAGAGCATCGAGCCCGGTTGCAATCATCGTCTTGTACGACAAATGTATGCCTGCTTCGATTAAAGCTTGTGGCAGACGGGCATTGTCGTACGCAAGGTATGGTTCACACCAAGGCCACGCCAGCCTCTTCTCATACTGAAACCATTCAAACAATCGCCGAGCATTTTTTTCCAATGCCTCCCGAAATATGTGGTTCTTTGGGTCGGCTGCGATCAGACCCCTTGCACCAAGAACAATGAATGCAGTTGTACGGGGTGAAGAGGATGTGAACACTTGCAATGCATTGTGTGCGGTTTCAATGGCCCACGATCTCAGATGCTCACTATTTATACTATTTGCAACTTCACCAAGGCACCAGATTGCTCTACCGTTTGAGTCATCGGAACCCAACGTGTCGCGCCAATGTCTGTCGAATCCCATAAAGTTTCTAAAACGAAGTGTCGAGCCATTCCATGCGTGATTGACGAATGATGCATACGTCAGTTCCAGACCATCGATTGCAGGGTGACTAAAACCTTGCGAACGAAATTTTTGCATCAACAACAAGGCTCGGGCGTTGTCGTCGAGACAGTAGCCTTGCGCTCTGTCGGGGACGATCTTGTTGGCATGTTGATAGAGTCCAACATCATCCGTCATTGCAATAAGTGCTTTGATATTTGGCTTGTGGACTCTGATGTGAGATACGATGATTGGTTGGGCTTGACGGTGTACTTGAACAGCCTTTTCGAGTACGTTAACATACCGTCTTCCGATACGCGGCCACGTCGTTTCTCTCCCCCTTTCATAAGCTCGTTTACGATATGCTTGCAATTCGTCTTTGTTCGAAAGAAGGCTCGAAACTGTATGAGCAATTGTATAACTATCATTAAAGTCAACTATTATACCAACATCATCCGCGAGCAGTTCAACTGCATGCCAGTAGGGAGTGGACACCACAGGCTTGCCCATGGCAACGGCATAGGCAAGAGTTCCAGAGGACACCTGTTCTTCATTCAGGTATGGAGTAAGATACACGTCGGCGGCATCGACATAATCAAGCAAATCATCTTTGTTCAGAAAATCATTGACGAATATTACATGTGATGCTATACCCAGCTCATCTGCAAGTTGATGCAAGTGTTCACGATATGCTTGTCCTTCTCGGCGTACAAGATTCGGATGAGTAGCACCGGCTATCACATATACAGCGTTGTGATGTCGGTTACAAATCGAAGGCAGAGCACGTATCACAGATTCTAGACCCTTGCTGGGAGAAAGCAAGCCAAACGTCAACAAAACATCCCGGCCATCCAAGCCGAGCTTCCTTTTATAATCAACCGTTGGCGCAAGCGGCCTATCGGGTGCACCATGGGGTATAACAACAATCCTTTCAGCATTTGCGTTGTGGTATTTAACAAGAATGTCGCGTCCAATATTCGCCATTACAACGGCATGTGATGATCTACGCAGCAAGGCGCCAAGCACACGTTGCTGATCGGGCAGGGGGCTCTTTAGAACAGTATGCAGCGTGGTTACGACGGGTATTTTTAACGTATTGAGTAAGTCTAGGATGTATTCGCCGGCAACGCCTCCATAAATACCAAATTCGTGCTGAAGGCAGACAACATCTACGTCCTCTTCATTCAGAAAGCGCGCCAAGTCAACGTAGTCCTGTCGACAATCCTGTCGTATTGTACCGATTACATCGGATCCATAATCGTACGAATCTCCATCATCGATAACAATCACATCAACTCTTGTATGAGGGGATGCAAGTGCAATTGAATCACGGACATCAGATGTAAACGTGGCAATACCGCAACGTCGAGGCGGATAATTCCCTATCAACACTACATGTTTAAAGAGGGTATCAGGGACAGGCTGATTAAAGCGTGCGGGTTTTTCACTCGATATTTGTCCGCTACGTCCGCGGCTGGTCTTTGCAGCTGTGATTTGCATAATATTCTCCCGCCTGTTCAGACAAGCCAGCAGGATAACGGGTTCCCGACGCTCAGATTGTTAAGAGCAAGCACTTAAGAGAGCATGGGTAACAGAATATTCGCATTTCTTACGTCATTGTCGGTTAGACGGGAGGGCGAATGCGTATTCAAGTGCAGTAGAGCCTCATTGTGTCCTGCAATATTCTTCCAACAATCTCCCCGGACAAAGCTCTTTGCACACAATCGTCTGAAGTACGTGTGGCAGAAACGGCAACAGCAAAAAATCAATACACTATCAGAATTTATTAATTTATTGCAAGCACAAATTTATTATCGAATAACGGGAACGGTGTTCATGCTGCGGATCGGATAAAACCCTCTCAGCCAATAACTTCTTGGACACAATCAGCGGCGAAAATTACGCTTCAAATTGAGAGTGAGAAGGCGACTCGCTGCATAGCATGAGAGAAGAAACTTACATCGAGAATGGTTCCAGTGACGTTGTTCGCATAGGAACTCACCCCCAGCCCCATCTGCGTTAGGAGAGGGGGCTTCGCGTACAGGAACTCACCCCCCCCCCACAGCCCCCTCTCCTCACGGAGAGCGGGCTTAGTAGGGGCGGAGTGAGTTGCAAGGCTCTATCTATCGATAAGACAAAAAAGATACACAACCACCCCAGCACATCTACCCTACCGATACGGTATGAGAAAATTTGTCGAAGCTGTGAGTCTCTAATTAAAGATCGTGTATCGGAGCCGTAATATAGATGATGAGTAACATACAGTTTGTGCTCTAAAGGTTCATGACACAGCCACGCATTAAAATTAATTTATTTTTTGCAACTGTGTCATCGTGCCGATATCGTATTTGTGACGCGATATTATATCATCATAATGTTGAATAACAGATGTACTTACTGGGGTGGTAAAATTGTAAACACTGGTTACGTATTTACGTATTGTTACCAGGACGTGGTTACCACCAACCTCATAACATTCTAAAGTATCTTACAATATCACTACGTCAGTTCACCAAAAAACATCCTATATTGTCTCTGCATTTCTGTATGAAACATAAAAAATTGAGGAAACACAAGCAGCGTTAATACCGTTGCAGTAATTAAACCGCCTATTACAATTATTGCCAGCGGCTTAGATGTTTCAGAACCTATACCATTTGATAAAGCTGCATGCAACAACCCGAAAGCCGCCATTAATGCTGTCATTACTATGGGTCTTACTCTTGAACATACACCCTCGGTAACTACTTCCTGTAACGTATGAATAGTAAATTCATGTTTCATTATCCTGTACCGCTTCAGCTGAACTAGGACCTACAAGCAGAATAATTAAGCACCAGTTGATGCCTCCTCAGTTGAATATAAGTGAATTTACAAGTTTGCGTCGTTCGCGTGCATCGTCGAGTTTCAAGCTCCTGGCTGTGTGAATCATGTCAGCTCGACCTTCAAGCACGTCTTGAGGAGTGACGTACCGAAGTGCTGAGTGGTATCGTAGGGTGTTGTAAAACGTAATGACATCGGAGACATGATCGACCAGGTCGTCGAAGTCAATGATTGAACGCTGACGAAGTCCTTCCTTCGTCGTACGAAACTGCCGTTCCATTTTCCCGTTCGATTGCGGATAGCCTACGGATGTTTTGGCATGAGTGAATCCGCAATCGGCAAGGAACCCCTTGAATTGACTGCTGACAAACTGACTCCCGTTGTCAGTGATCACACGGGGCCGTGCCTGTGGGTACTTCTCCCGAGCCACCTGTAGAACAAGCTCGACATCACCGGTGGTCATGCTTTTCATGACCTGATGATGAAGGACAGCTCGACTGAATCCATCAACAACGGCAACCAGGTATGCACGATAGCCGAACTCCCAGAGATAACTGATGTCCGTGTGCCAATGCGTGTGCACACACTGCGGTCGTCACGGCGCACTTCTTCGGGTGAATGCAAGCCATTCATGATTTGCCAGTCCTTTTTTTAGCTCAATATTTTCTGCTGCAATCTCGGAGACAACGAGCTGCATGCGCTTAAGCTCCTGCTCAAGTTTCTGTACGCGCTCGCTGGAATCCGTCGCTTCGCGCCGAGGACGACCACGTGAGGCAAATGCCTGAGCACCTCCTTCGAAGAAGGCCTTCTTCCACTGACTCAGCTGGCTTGGGTCTATACCATCCGACTGGCAAATCTCAGAAACCGGAATCTTGCGTTCTAAGTGCTCTCGAAGAATTTTCACCTTCTCCTCTGGTGTGAAATTCTTCCGACGTTTTTCTGCTGACATCGCTGCTCCTTTGGTTGCGATTCAGCATCAATCTATTGCTTAGTTTTTACTCGTGGACGTCCTACTTGATCTGAAGCAGTTCAACACCAACAATGTCTTGATGCCATGCATCGACGGCATTTATAGATTCATTTGGAAACCATGACCGACAAATCGTGTTTGTGCTGTAATTACCATCGGGCGCGTTTGTTTTAGCATTGGATACGTATGTCAATCGGCACCCAATGTCAGGTACTTACACTTGCCATTTTTATGGTAATAGGTAGCGTGTGTGCACAAAACCCAGGTTGGAATCAGTGGTGGGTTTATCGCGACGGAAGTCTGCTAAAATTTAATTCCATGGGGAAACAGAATTATAGCCTGAGTGGGGAAAATCCACTCCTGGCGTATAGAGAAGGACTATCGTGCCAGTGGATCGGACCCTTTGAAGCGAGTGGACTCATCGTTGATGCAATCGGTGTGCGAAGCGTTGCAGATTACAAGGATGCCAACGGAAATATCAGAATCGATACAATCTTTTGGAAAGGGTCGTTACGACGAGCGGAACCGTTCAGAAACAATGAATTGTTCACGTCGTCAACAAGTCAGATTGGTCTTGTGCCGAGTTTGTCGAATCCACGCCTTCTGTATTTCATTACCCCTGTTAATAAATCAGAATCAAATACTCTTGGAGGATATCAAAACTACTCGTTGTCTGAGGTTGATATTGACCAAAGAGAAGTTTCGCTCATTGATTCTGCGTTCAAAGAATTACAACGTATTGACACGAGTATAGAACACCAGACGGAAATGGTAGGGATCGCTTCGTTCCCCATGTTGAATACAATTTGGATTGTCTTTCCTTTTCTTAAGGGGGCAGGTTACACTTCAAGTTCAGTGGTGTTGTATGCATACAAATTTGAAAACAGCATTTTGTCTCAACCATTACGGTCGGAAGTGATCTGCCAAGCCAATGTCAAAGGGAAAATGGAATTCAGCGTCGACGGCAGATTGGCTTCGATTGGAAGACAGATACTAGCTTTCGATCCAAACACCGGAACATTTAGCTCATACAAGACATTGTCTCAGCTAAATATGGTTAACAATCCGGCATTCAGTGCTTCAGGACGGTATGTGTGGGTACCCGGTTATCGAATTGCAAACCAGTCAGATTCAGAAAGCGTGATTCATCAGTTTGACTTGAACATACAGGCGGATACTTTGATTCCCATTGCCACTCTTTCACTCGGCAATTTGCCTTGGTATAATCCACACGGGTACGTACCACATACGCTATCACCTGACTGTAAACTTTACTTTTCGATGTCGTATCAAATGTTTAGGGTCGACCATCCAGATGAAAGGGGAATACAGGTCGATACGCTGACCAAACAATGGTTGTTTGATGGTGGTTGGCCTTACTCCTGGCGACCTGGATTCGGTGGGATGCCAGATTTGATTAATCAGATAACACTCCGATCTGATTCCACATCTTGCCTTTGGGCAAGAGTGGACTTCAATACGGACTCTGTGTGTTTTGGTGATTGTTCTCGTATCACTGACATCTCATACGCAAATGTGAATCAATGGAAATGGGAGTTTGAAGGGGGCGTGCCTTCGACATTTATAGGAAAGAACCCACCATGCGTCGTCTATTCTACTCCGGGTGAGCATCGTGTGCGTTTGATCGTTCAGAATTCAATAGGGATCGACACAATTGAACGCAAGAGTTTTGTATTCGATCCACCTCAGCTTAATGCAGGTCCTGATGTTTCAGTTTGTCCTGGTCAGCAGGGTCTTCTCACCGTAAGTGGAGCCAAAACATATCGATGGAAACCGTCGACCGGATTACGAAATCCAAATTCAGGATCAACGGTGGTAACGCCGATCGCTCCAAGGACAGTGTACATGGTTGAGGGCACTGATGCAAATGGCTGCGTTGCGTGGGACACAGTCATTGTAACACAAAGTGAGCTCACTGCAAGAGCTTCCCAAGATGTGAGTATCTGTGAAGGTGATTCAACTGTGCTGCAGGCTACGGGTGGCAAGGTGTTTACATGGTGGCCAGCACTTGGTCTTTCGAGGACGGACAGCGGAATTGTTGTTGCCAGACCTATCCGGACGACGATATATCATGCTGAGGTACGCTCAGACGACTGCGTAGACACCGCAACGGTGACGGTGTATGTTTCAACCCTGCCATCACTTAAAACCAGTGGTGATACGACTATTTGTTATGGCAGTACGGCGATATTGAAAGTCGATGTTGTTGCCGAATCGCAATTCAGCGTTGTATGGATTGCCAGCGTAGGAGATACAATTGGCCGCACCAATCAAGTTTCGGTTAGCCCCCTGGCAGGAACCACGTATCGAGTTGTTGTTAGAACCAACGCTGGCTGCGAGAATTCAGCAGGTACGACTGTTAACGTTGAGCGTCCCCAACAGCAAGACGATGTGGATACAACGATATGTTTTGGTGCGAACATCGTAGTTGGCGGTGTGGAGTACATGCCCAGATCAGACACGACTATTGTTGTTGTTTCTCAATCTTCGCTTGGCTGTGCCGATACAGGCAACGTTATTGTTCACGTGTCCAAACCGACAGTCAGCATCAACGATTACACAGGTTGCCAGGGTCCAGTGAGTTTGCACGCAATTGGCAATTTTAAAAAAATTACGTGGTACGATTCTGTCGGAAACATCGTTGGAAATGATCCGACTTTCAACTTTGATGCAGTGATTTCAACGAAATACATTGCTGAAGTTGAAACAGAGTTTGGGTGTGCAGCGAACGATACGGCTATGATTGAAGTATTGCCAGGCACAGATGTAAGTCTGACGTTTGGTTCAGCAATTGCACCGGCTGGTAATACTGTTAAATCAACGGTCACGCTCAATGCTGGCGAGGAGATTACATTTCCAATAACCATTCACATCAATTCTCTCTGGCCAGCAGCGATTCCTTTAGAGATTGATGACGGTTCGATAATATCCAACGGACAGAATGGAACTCCAATTGAGATGGTTTTGAATGCCGTTGGTTCAAACGATATACTATGGCAAACGTACCTTTCAGCCGTACGATCAATGGTTTTAACAGGAGAAGTAACAAATCCAAGTCTCAATTGCAACTCGTTTCGACTTGTTGAAGGTGAGTTGCGGCTTACCGGATGCGGTTTGGAGTTACGAAACGTTCGGTTAGAACAAGAATATGAGGTCCTGGTTTTTGACATAACGGGCAGAATCTGTCTTTCCTTCAAGTCATTCAGTACTTGGCCCGTCTCCGAATTACCAAGATCACTAGACAGAGGTCTTTATTTCCTGAGGGCGATGAGAGGTGATAAATATATTGATTACCCTGTTTTGGTTGAGTAGGGGAAAATTAGCCCTCTCAGCCAATACCTTCTTGGACACAATCAGCGGTGAAAATTACGCTTCAAATTGAGAGTGAGAAGGCGACTCGCTGCATAGCATGAGAGAAGAAACTTACATCAAGAATGGTTCCAGTGACGTTGTTCGTATAGGACCTCACCCCCAACCCCCTCTCCTCACGGAGAGGGGGCTTCGTGAACAGGAACTCACCCCACAACCCCCTCTCCGTGAGGAGAGGGGGTTGTGGGGGCGGAGTGAGTTGCAAAGCGCTATTGAGAACCTCTACTGGAAATGTTCCAACAAAGCTTTCAGTCAATCCATTCTGCGAGGAATATTTGATCTTGTCGTCGATTAATTAGTAGTGAATCGGTATCCATGGACGACAATGCAAATGGATGGTCATCATTTACGGCAAAAAAGGCGACTAAAAATGGTAATGTATTTCCGGCACAGGGTGTTCATTTAAGGTTGTATCCGTTCCTGGCCATGACATAATGCACGATTTATCGTTTACAAATGTGGGTATCAATTCGATAACAGAACGAGAAGGAATTCATCATTATATTTCATGTCGAAGGTTGAATTAAAAAAGACGAAAGGCAACATTTAACGGACTGTGCTAGCTGACAATGGAATTGGTAGAGGCACCATTTAAATGACATCTACAATTAAGAAAGCCAAGGTACTGGTCTATATTGTAAACAACGGACACCTATTGGTTAATCTGCACACTGATTTTCTTGTTGCTGGAATCCAGGTTCCGGGAGGTACAATTGAACCTGGTGAATCTGCAAAAACAGCCTCCATTCGAGAGCTATATGAGGAAAGCCGAAGTATCACTACCTGTAGTCCCGAGCGGATTCGAACCGCTGACTTTCAGCTTCGGAGGCTGACGTTCTATCCAGCTGAACTACGGGACCGAGCTTCAAATTTAGGGAATTAAAAAATTGTTGGACGAAACGCGGTGATCTTTGCTTTGCCTCATCTTGCAAAACGTCGCATTCTGCATACATAGAGCCCGTCTGTACCGTGATGATATGGATCGAATTGCTGCTGATATTCTACGGTAAAAGATGGATACACTGTAAGAAATTGCTGCACAACATCTTCGTTCTCCGCTGGGAGAATGCTGCATGTGGCATATACTAGGGAGCCCCCTTCCCTGACGTACTCTGCATTATCACTAAGAATATTTATCTGATTCTTTATAAGTTTTTGCAGTTGCGATGGAGTTAAACGCCATTTGGGCATGGGCATGCGGCGCACTGTGCCCATTCCGCTGCACGGAGCATCTACAAGCACTACGTCGAACATTTCGTCGCGTTTTGCATTTAATCCTTGCGCATTGGTGCGGATAGGCTGACGAGACGTTGTCTCAATCTTGATGTTCTGTATTCCCGCCCTGCGGGCACGATGATAAATTTCTTTGAGACGCATCCACTCTATATCGCGTGCAACAATTGAGCCCTCTCCCTTCATGATGTCTGCTAAATGCAGTGTCTTGCCCCCTGCGCCCGCACATGCGTCGAGAACATGCATGCCGGTCTCGACGTTGCATGCTAACGAGACAAGCTGGCTTCCCTCATCCTGAATTTCGACCACACCTTTCTTGTAGAGTTCATGCTGGACGATGTTTGAACGACGCTTAAGAATGATTGCATAAGGGGCATGTAATCCGGGTTCGCATTCGATATCTTCTAAGCGCAGTTGTGCAATAACTGCATCGCGTGTTGCTCTGCGTGCATTAACGCGCAAGCACACAGGTGCTGCTTGCATCATTGCCTGCCAAACCTTCTCCGCATCATCCTGCCATCGTCTGCGAGTCTCTTCCAATAACCATCGCTGTGTACAAACCTGCACCTCAACCGGCAGCTCCTGTAACCATTCTTCAAATCCTAACGACGCGCTCCCTATGGAAAGGGGCTCGGGGAGTGGGTTGGCACGTACATCACGTGGCTCGGAGAGTGAGGAGGCACGTATATCACGACGCTCTGAGAAATGCGATTCGGTTGAATTCAGCGGCTCTGGGATCGCAGTATTTGAAACTTCATAAGCGGCTCTCACAACATCTGCACAATTATTTTTTTTCTCCCACGCCTCCGCAATCGACAATATCCGCAGATTATGGAATGCAAGACTGCTGATAAAACGTCTGTCCGAAGCGCCGATGTATTTTTTTGCACGCAGGTATTCCGACATAACAACATCTGCCGGCTGAGCAGCCTTGCGCATTATGCGAACAATTTCGCTGGTGTGGCTAAGTAACGAGTCTAGCGTCATTGATTCTTAAGCAGCAGTCAATGAAAAATAACATATCGTTATTTACTAACGCGAATAACGATTTTCCCAAACTGCTCTGCATCCCTCATTCTGTCGAACGCACGTACGGTATGCTCCAGATCAAATACCGAGTCGACGACGGGGACAATCCGGTGAGCGCTAACAAAAGATAGCATGTTGGCAAAATCTTTTGATGTACCCATGGTGGTGCCGAGCAGATTGAGCTGTTTCCAGTATATGCGATGAAGGTTAAGGTTGGGGACGGCGCCCTTTGATGTACCATAAAGTACCAGCCGACCTCCTGGCCTCAGTACATCGGTGAGGTCATTTACTGTATCGCCTCCAACAGAGTCAGCAATAATGTCGATACTCAATTCTTTTAATTTCTTCTTATCATCAGCGGACATAACAAACGCGTCATCTTGTTGTTCAAGCAGGATTGCCTCGTGTGCGCCCAGTTCCAATGCGCGTGTAAGTTTTTCCTGCGATCTGCTCGATACAACCACATGTGCGCCTGCTGCAACTGCGAATTGCAAGACAAACGTGGCAACGCCCCCTCCCACACCTGTAATTAAAATCGTTTCGTATGGTTTAAGTGTGCCTCGGATAAACAATGCGCGGTACGCCGTTACTCCAGCCATTGGCACAGTGGCCGCTTGCTCTTCGGTAAGATGGGAAGGGGCACGGTAGATGTTGGCAGATGGCACACAGATGTATTCTGCAAGCGCACCTTGCGAAGGCATACCGATTGGATTGTAATTAGGTCCCTGTGCCCGATAGTCGGCGCCCCATTGCATCGATGGATCAACGATTACGCGCTGCACGGTGCTGTATTCGGCGGGGTTGGAATTTGCATCAGGCGCCAACACGCCACAGACGTCGCTTCCCAATACAGCGGGATAGCGAATCCGGGCGTATTTCCCTTCGCGGATGTATTGGTCTCGATGGTTGATTGAAGTGCATAAAACGCGCAGCCGACTGAATCCATCCGGACAAACAGGTTCCTGAATATTTTCGAGGGCAAAGGAGTCGGGCCTGAGGACAAAGGCTTTCATTGAATATGCAGTAGTCTTGCGTAAATGGGTCTTGTCACAATTATACAGAGTACAGAGTCATTCGGATTATTTGGAAGTGAAGATTGGGAAAAGGATCAGTACATTGCCTGCATGCTGAGTGGCATCGTCAGGCTTAGACTCATTCATCCGTTTAGCACATCATGAAAATACTCGCTTCATCATCATTCCCGGTTCTTGCCGTACTTGTTGCATGTTCGGGTCAGCCTTCACAGCCAGTGTTCAAAGAGCACGAGGCAATAACATCCGTCGAGCTCACACTCGTAGCCAATCAACCGCCGCGAGATACAACAATAGTTGTTTGGCAGGATTCAGATGGTTCTGGTGAGGTAGTACCCGACAGAGCTGACACGATCAGATTAGACAGCTCCAAATCTTACTTCGTCAGGGTCCGAGTGTTCAACACTTCTGTAACACCTGCCAAAGATCTTACGACTACTATCAGGCAGTCCGAAGAGAACCATCAGTTTTTTTATGGCCTCGAGCCTCCTTCGCTTGCAACCGTTGGGGTACTGGACCTGGACTCGCGGTATAAACCGGTGGGGCTCAGCTTCGACTTGTCGGCTCAAACCGCTGGTGTTGGTAAATTCACGGCACTACTTTCGCATTGGGTGGATTTCATGAAAAAGGATGGCGTCTCACCGGGCGATACAACCGACATACGCGCTGAATTCCCTATTGAAATCGTCGCACAATAATTATCGACCCATGCCCATTGACCGTTGAGTAATGATTAATCTCGACCTCGCACTTCCTGAAATTCGTTTTGTAGTTGTCGATGTAGAGACAACCGGAGGAACAGGCGGCGATCATAAACTTATTGAGGTTGCATTCCTGGTTATTGAAGGGGGCTGTGTAAATGCATCATTTTCTTCTCTCATCAATCCGCACACACCAATCCCGGAATTTATCTCAGTCATGACTGGCATCACAGATGCGATGGTTGAAGATGCGCCGGATGAAGATGAAGCGGTGACTCCACTGCTCTTTGAGCTTTGCAAAGAACGCACTGTATTTGTTGCTCATAATGTTGGGTTCGATTGGAGTTTAATATCTGCGAGCATCGTCCGTAACGGAGGAATTGTTCCAGAGATTGCACGGCTGTGTACATGCAAACTCTCACGGAGGCTGAACCACGAAATAAAGCGTCACGATCTTGCAACCGTCGCCGAATTCTGTGGTATAGAGCATAACCACAGGCATCGGGCGCTTGGCGACACAGAAGCAACAGCGAGCTCATTGTTAAAGATGATTGAGCGTGCAGTAACTGAGTACGATGCTGCCACGTTGGGAGATCTACTTGCGCTGCAGTATGCACCGCGCATTGTTCCGCGAAGGGAGTCGAAGGCAAGAGCCGAACTTGCCCCCTACCTAAATGAGATTCCTGAAGAACCCGGAGTGTATTATTTCCTTAGCGCTAAACGCAGGGTGTTGTATGTGGGAAAGGCGAAGAACCTTGCGCAACGGGTGAAGACATATTTTCACGACGCGCCGCTGCATGGAAGAAGTGTAAGCAGGATGATCCGATACATCAAGCACATTACATGGAAGACAACAGGAACAGAACTTGGAGCAATGCTGCTTGAATCAGCGGAAATCAAGCGAATTCTTCCAACGTACAACGTTGCATCGCGCGAGTATCGGGCGCCAAACTTTTTGCGATTCACCAATGAAGCGTATCCTCGGCTGGAACTCGTGAATCATGTAGATGCCGATGGTTCAGAGTACTTTGGACCGTTCAGAAGCGAGTACATGGCAACCCGCATACGCGATTCAATCATGCGTGCCTACAAACTGCGCTCATGCGATGGCGAATTGCATCCCGCTGCCAACAACAAGCCTTGCTTTGATTACCATATTAAACGATGTTATGGACCATGTGCAATGCTTCAAACCCAAGCTAATTATTTAAACGCGGCTACGGAAGCAAGGCGGCACCTAACGAATCTCGAAAGCGGTGCAGTGGCAGCTCTTAAACAAAAAATGGAAGAGGCAGCAGCTAATCTCGAATTTGAACACGCCGCAATGATGCGCGATGGACTCCGCGAGATTGAACGAATGATGATGTTAGGGGGCGAGCAGCGCCTGGCCGTGACCGACATCAATGTTGTGATTGCAGTACCGACGCAGTACCGTAATACCTCGGTTGAAATTTTTGCACTACACAGCGGACGTTTGAGGCTTCAGCGCATCATTGCAGTTAGTGAATCATTGGAGGGCATTGTCAGAGAGTTGGCAGATATTTACGCAATGCCCCCATTGATGGAGAAGTTTTCTGATAGAGAACTCGACGAACTTCGTATCATCACTTCCTGGCTGCACCAGAGAAAGGATCAGGCACGCACGTTTGTTGCTGCATCAACCAATTTCAAACAATTAGATCAGCAACTGACGGATCTCATGCGCCGAACCAATGCTTAATGATATTTACAATCCATCGAATGTCGTCATAGATGTTCGATCTCCATCGGAATACGAGCGTGGCCACATACCGCACGCCATCAGCATTGCTCTATTCAGCGATGATGAGAGAGCGGCAGTGGGCACAGCCTATGTCCAGGAAGGTCACGATAGGGCAGTCGAGATTGGATTGGAGTATGTGCTTCCGAAGATGTCATCGCTTATATCATCGGCAGATAGTTTGCGCGGCGCTGCCATCAGTGGCTCCGTTATTCTGTACTGCTGGAGAGGAGGGATGCGCTCGGCAGCATTTGCCTGGCTGCTGCGGAAGGAGGGGATCGAGGCTACCGTCATTCCGCGAGGTTATAAAGCATACAGGCAAAAGGTCATTACCGATATCGGTCAGCATGGGAACTTCATTGTCCTCAGCGGCAAGACCGGAATTGGCAAGACACGTCTGCTGGAGGAACTTCGGTTGAGAGGTTGTGCTGTAATTAATCTTGAAGAGATTGCGCGGCATCGCGGATCTGCTTTCGGTTCCATTGGAATGCCCCTTCAGCCAACCAGTGAACACGCTATGAACATTGTTCACAGTGAGCTGATGCGTTTTACAAGTAAGCAGACGATTATCATCGAAGATGAGAGTCAGTCGATTGGTACAGTCTCCCTTGATGTCGGCTTGATGGAGCGCATCCGAACTTCGCCCAGGATTTTACTTGATGTTCCGGTGAACGTACGGCTGCAGAACCTTTGCATGGAATATGGAACGGCTGATCCGATTCATCTCGAAGAAGGGTTCAAAAAAATTCATCGAAAGCTTGGCGGAGCAAGATTGGCCGTTGCATTGTCCGAACTGCACAAAGGAAATTTTCACGATGCCGCAAGGGTAGCGCTCGATTACTACGATGCCACGTACGACTATACGCTGAGAAAATATGCATCGACAATTGTCTCTAGAATTTCGAGTGGCGAAGGTAAAATCAACGAGCTTGCGGATCGCGTCATGAACCTGATAAACACAAAACACCTTCATGGACTATAAACTCACACAGTACTCACACGGAGCAGGTTGCGGATGCAAGATTTCTCCTAAACTTCTTGATGAAATATTGGTATCGGCTCTAGCGCCCCTTACCGACTCGCAGTTGATAGTCGGCAATACTTCGAGAGACGATGCCGCCGTGTACGATATGGGCGACGGCACAGGCATCATCAGCACAACAGATTTCTTTATGCCAATCGTTGATGATCCCGTCGACTTTGGCCGCATCGCATCAACGAATGCAATCAGCGACGTATATGCCATGGGTGGCACTCCGCTAATGGCAATTGCAGTTCTCGGTTGGCCCATCAGCACTGTCCCAATCGAAGCTGCGAGACTAGTATTGGAAGGGGCTCGCATTGCCTGCGCAGATGCCGGTATCGTTCTTGCAGGAGGACATAGCATAGACAGCCCTGAGCCGATTTTTGGTTTAGCGGTAACGGGCAGGGTGAATCTTGAACATTTAAAGACAAATACACAGTCGCAGACAGGGGATCTGCTATTCCTAACTAAACCACTCGGGATAGGAATCCTAACTACTGCACAAAAGAAAGGGCTGCTGAAAGATGAACACTCCTCGCTAGCACGCGACGTGATGGCGCAGCTCAATACAGCCGGAGAAACATTTGGTAAACTTGATTACATTCACTCGATGACTGACGTTACGGGTTTTGGTTTACTCGGTCACCTCATAGAACTATGTGAGGGGGCTCATCTTTCCGCGGAACTCGAATACCCTTCTGTGCCCCTTATCAATAGCGACGTCATTCATTATTATCTCGATAACAACTGTATTCCCGGGGGTACAAAGCGAAATTGGGATTCGTATGGCAACAAAGTATCGATAATTAGTGAACGTCAGCGGCACATACTTTGCGATCCGCAAACAAGCGGCGGCTTGCTTGTCAGTGTAGATCAGAATCATGTTGATCGATTCACCGAAGCACTTAGCAGCCTAAACATTGTGGCGCATCATATCGGTGTAATGACGGAACAAAGAGATGTTGCCGTTATCATTTCATAGGATGAGTCTCCTCGTTGAGTATAGACAGATACTTATCGTATACATACACACGATTGCGTTGTTTGCCTGTGAGTTCGCGTGTGACGCCAAGTGTATTCAGAACACTTATTGCTTTACTTGCTGTCGGGAATGAGATACCAAGATCTTTTACTAAACGATCGATATTAACTATTGGTCGCTCACGAAGAAACGAAAAAACACGAAGAGAGCTTCCGATATTCAATTCAGAAGAACGTATACGTTGTTCATCAGACGCAAATAGTTTCAGTAAACGATCTGCGGTGTCAACGGCGCCGGATGCTGTTTGTTCAATGCACTCGAGCGCAAATGATAACCATGCTTCCCAATTACCATCGGTGCGAACAACATCAAGGAGTCTGTAATACTCTTCTCGATGCTGCTTAAGATACAAGCTCAAATACAGTAGTGGCTGATTTAGAACTCCGTCGTTATAAAGCATGAGTGCAATCAGCAACCGGCCTACTCGCCCATTGCCATCAAGAAATGGGTGTATTGTTTCGAACTGTGCGTGAGCAAGCGCCACTTTTATGAGCGTTGGAGTGTTGGTGTTATGGATGTATATTTCCAAATCTGACATGCAATGTTGAACCATGTTGGGTAGAGGTGGAACAAAGTGAGCATTACCCGGGCGAGTACCTCCGATCCAATTCTGACTCTTACGAAATTTTCCGGGCAACTTATCTGCACCGCGACCTCTCGACATCAACTTTGAGTGAACCTCACGGATGAGTCTGTTTGATAATGGAAAACCACTGGCTAATCGTTCCAAGCCGTGATTCAACGCTGCAACGTAGTTGGAAACTTCTATTACGTCATCAAACGGCACTCCAGGCGCCTCTTTAATTTCGAAAAGGAGAAGGTCGGAAAGTGAAGACTGGGTACCTTCGATTTGCGATGAGAGTACTGCTTCGCGCCTCACATACGCATACAGAAAAATGGTTGGGTCAGGCAACAATGCCGAAATCCCATCTAAGCGGCCACATGCAAGAAGCGCCTTCTCCATTATACGGTTCAATTCAGAGGTCATGTCAATAGGTGGGACAGGTGGCAAGGGGCTCGGAACAAATGCACGCACCAGCTCCCCAGCCACAGTCGTGGTCTTGTATGTACCGGAGTTTTGTCTGATCATTGACTTTCTCTTAGACAGAAAACTTTAATAGCAATATACGCTATTAAAGTTTTGTGCCAGTTTGTTTAATAACTGTACGTATTATTAAACACAAGAATAATAAGGATGAGGCTAATTAAAGTAAAAGCCTGTTTACTTTAATTATCTGTTAGTCACCAACGCAAAACGCGTTTTGCACGATTCCTGCATTCATCTGCCAGTAACTTCGGCTTCAGAACTGTTAGTTCGTGCGCCCACGCCATTACCCAGGAAATCAGTTCTGGAGAAAGTGGTGCAAACATTGAAAGCTCAATCGTACCGTTTCGAAGGGTTCGGAATTGCTGTGAGTTGTGCCACTCTCGCGATTTAAAAAAAGGTGCAGCATCCTTGTTAATTCGAAGAACAATGGAGTGCTGTTTACCATCGTATACGCCGTAGCGCTCGCGTCTGAATGCCCCCTCACTAAAAACATGCAGAGTATCCGTGACGTCGCCGGCGCGCTCTACATGTTCAATTGCATCGACGGCTAACGTAATGTAGTGTTGGTATTTCGGATGCCATGCAGCAACATACAGTCGTCCGGCGTGATTGATAAGTCGGCTGAAACTAACGACGAATGTTTTTGATACAGATGCATTTATCGAGCGATATGTAACTCTATCCCAATGTGGGTCTACAATTGCATCAACGACTTTCTCGAAGGCTTCATCGCTAACAGTATTTATGAAGCGTCCTGGCGAAACATCTGCAACAAGATCGGTCTCCATAAACACCGTACCTGGTGCAGCCCTATCCAGCTTTCTCAGAAGAGTATCTACATCGCGTTCAACACGTGTTGCACGAAACGCTTGCAGCACTCCCTTCAGCAGATAAATACTGAGCACTTCATTCTTTGCAATGGAAAGGGGCGCAAGATTCCTGTAAGAGGATGGGATTGACCACACCTGGGAACGGCCCATTGATTCACGTAAAAGAGGAACTCCAGCCTCTTCAAGCACTGCAAGGTCGCGCTGTATCTGTCGCTGCGAAACAGCCTTCCTATCCGGATTGGAGGCAATTGCATCTGCAATCTCGTTTGTCGTCATGGCACGTCCACTCGAGAGCAGGTGCAGGATTTTCAAAATGCGCAGGATCTGTTGCGACATAATTCAACTTTCGTATTAACGACAAAATACGTCGCAATACAACAGATAATTGTAATTGTCAACAATTAAAGAGAGTATCATGTTAAGTATCAGGTTCATAGCGGTTATTTCGCTGCTAACAATTATATCGTTTACAACCGGGTGCAGAACAACTACGGTAAAGCAGCACAATCTGCCTTGTCACCATCGTACACAAAGTGATGTAATACGATCGGCAACTTCGATTCTCGTCCAGAATGGTTTCCGGATCACGCTGAGCGACACGCTGGTTGGCCTGGTTCAGGCTGAAACCGAAGAAATGCATGATATTTGGACTGGCGTCAACAGTAAGCGCGTTTGGCAGATCTCGATAAAGCATTCATTGGACAGTAGTGCGATTATCAGTGCTGGCAATGCACAAGAGCTTGCTGCATCGCCGGATATTCAACCTTTGTATATCGTCGCATTTGCAAAGGTAGTGGGGCGCACACAAAATGCGTTTGGCGCAACGCTCGCCAGCGGTGAAATGTATTACGACAGTGAGACGCATAAGGATTGGGAATGGTATTGGGATGTGAGGAAGGGGCTCGAAGGCATCTGTGGTGCAGTGAGTGTTATTACATCTAAAAAGATGAACTAACAAGATCGAGGCTGACCGTTGCCGGGTCCCATGGATTATCTGCGTATTCGATCAATGTGATGGTGCACGAAAGCGTGAGGCCCTGATCCATTAGGTTCGCAAGTATTTCGTTGGACAGCATCGACACATATCCAATCATTTTACCTTCTCGGGTTCGAATGGCGATGGCTCGATTGTCGTATTTGTTCTCCCGCTCACCAACAAGCTCAAGTTCCTGTCCGACGTGTAACTGTGCAAACCGATCTATCCGGCAGAATTTGCCGAATTGAATGCCGGCAATTGGGACATCTTGGAACGTCAAGCGGTTAGAAATGCACGCGGCAGTACCAGATGCTGAACGAAGCGCTGCTGCGATGTAGGCGAAACCAATCGCGGGCGGGATTTAGGAAATTCGAAGAAAAAATCTGCGTATCATGAATGTACCGCGAGATATTTTGGCAGTATAATGATTCGCGGAATGCCGACGCAGTGCGTCGTTGGTTGAAGTGTCTTAAATAGCAATGTGACCAATACCGGGGTTAGCTGCATAACATCATATTTTTCATTGATTTACTTTTTTAACTACTCTTAAAGAGTGGTGCTAATGGCCAAAAAATTCAAATCGCTGACTTCAGACTGGAAACAAATGATCGTGTCGTACCGGCACGATGCAAAGCGCGTTAACAACCCCGACGTTGGCATGGTAAATCCGGAAACGGATCCGGACCAACCAAAGACTGCGTGGGCTTACGATCCGCATATCGATCCGGCCCTGCAGTTTGATGTCCAGCGGGCACACATTGAACGAATCATCGACGATGCGTTGGAGTCGGGCGACGAGAGCACCATGCGCGAAGCGCTCGAAACTCTCAGGCGCATGCAAGCCCCCTACCTGAATTGGACAGGAAAGGCAGAACGCACATCATTCGAGGTAGACACCGTTTCGCTTCACGTGCACGAGCGCATCGATCCGGCAAGTATTCTGTCGGCACTGCAAAAAAAAAGTGAAAGGGGCAAAGGATGCCTCGTTTTCAGATGGGGTGCAGGGCGAGTTGTTCAATGCCCCATTCGAGAATCTTCCATTGCGCGATGCCGTGAGCTTTTACAAACATGATAAAGGATGGAGCAACAGACTCATTGCGGGCGATTCATTGCTTGTGATGAATTCCCTGCTGCAAAAAGAGAGCATGGCGGGTCAGGTGCAGATGATCTACATCGATCCGCCGTATGGCATTAAATACGGTAGCAACTTCCAGCCGTTTGTAAACAAACGCGATGTTAAAGATGGCAAGGATGAAGATCTGACGCAAGAACCTGAAACGATTAAGGCGTTTCGGGATACGTGGGAGTTGGGAATCCATTCCTACCTCACATATCTACGCGATAGACTTCTGCTTGCAAGGGAATTGCTGAGCGAAACGGGGAGTGTGTTTGTGCAGATTAGTGATGAGAATGTACACCATGTAAGGGAATTGATGGATGAGGTGTTGGGTAGCTCCAACTTCATTTCGATGATTGCATATAGAACGAGTGGAAGTCTAGGAGCAGATGTTGTCAGTGGGATCTATGACATTATGGTCTGGTATTGGAAGTGTATTGATAAAAGTAAGGTTAATCCATTATTCATAAATCGTGAAGAAAACACTTATGCATTTAGGGAATTACCGGGTGGATTTTGGGTTCGAAATGATGTACCAGACCCCTATTGTTAGGACTGAATTCCACTGGAATGTGAGTTAAAAAACTGTGGTGTTGCAATGCGTGCATACATAGGATTCGGAACTTCAACATGCAACGAGAGCAACCTTTCCGCGGGCGTCATGTGATCGAT